>NZ_BAAGIG010000001.1:0-1792396 GCF_054658215.1 Roseibium sp. ROS1 | reverse complement strand
GTCAGCGTCGTCTTGCCGTGGTCAACGTGGCCAATCGTGCCAATGTTAACGTGCGGCTTGTTGCGCTCAAATTTTTCCTTCGCCATCGGCGTCGCTCTCTGTCCAATACTCGGTTCGGTCGAATTAGGTCGAGGCGGGACGCGTTCCGGCGCCTTGGACAGATCCGCGAGCGACGAATTGCTTCCCGTTGAACTTCTTGTCAGGATTTCCGGGCGAAAGAGCCTTCCGTTCCGGACACTCCGATCAGCACCCATGATGGAGCGGGTGAAGGGAATCGAACCCTCGTCGTCAGCTTGGAAGGCTGCTGCTCTACCATTGAGCTACACCCGCACAACGAGAGAACCAGGAACGATGGTGGAGGAGGTTGGATTCGAACCAACGTAGGCATAGCCAACGGATTTACAGTCCGTCCCCTTTAGCCACTCGGGCACTCCTCCATCTCGTCCTGCTTCACGCCGAAGCGATCAGGATGGCTTACCGAAGAGCCCGCCCGGAAGGGGCGAGCAATCCCGTGGCGCGTGTTATGCAGATAGGGCCCCGCCCTGTCAACGCCGATTTTGCAAAGAAATGAACAAAATCAGCAGGACGCTCGAAACAGAGGCTTCGAACGTGAGCTATTGCCAAGGCCGATGGCACCACCAGATTGCCGCAGCATGGCTGCGATGTCACGGTTCCCCTGCGTTTTGCTGAAAATCCGGCATCACGCGACCCCAGCCTGTGGACAACTTTCAACAACGCGCCCGTTCCTTTGACGAGGCCATTTGTGCCAATGCCTGCACCTGCTGCCCTTTTGAAAAACCTGTCGGACACGACTGCACCCTTGAGCAGATTCTTTAGTTGTTGTATCTACAACAAATGCCCTCTTCTCTTAAAGATATCGATTTCCAGCACATGGGCCGAACCTGCCTCGGTCACGCTGCCCGGCGCACCGCCAATCTTCTGACCCGTCATTATAATAGGCACATGGCAGCGCTTGGCCTTGAACTGACCCAGGCCCAGCTTTTGGCTGCGATTGCCGACGGGTCTGCAAGTTCGGCGGCAGAGATCGCCCGTTTTCTCGGCATAGACCGATCCACGCTGGCCCGAAACCTCAAGCCTCTGGAAACTGCCGGCCTTGTGAGCCGGCAAGATGGCAAAGGCCGAAAGGTTCTTCCAGTGCTGACACAACTGGGCGAGGCAAAGGTGATTGAGATCCACCGCACCTGGCTCAAGGCACAGGAAGAGGTCAGCACATTGCTCGGCCCGGACGGCGCAGATGCCGTTCGCACCCAGATGTCCAAGTTGCGCAAGGCGGTTCACATTCTGGACAGCCAGGAAAAACCCGCCGCAGACACCGCCTCCCATTCAGCCCCCGACGAGACTACCCTTTCAGGACACCAATCATGAGCGATCCCCATTCCCTGACCGAAAACGGCAAGACCCACACTCTTGGTGCGCTTCCAAAGGCAGCCTTTGCCACCATGACCGGGCTCGATATCTTCGAGCGCATGATGGCAGGCGATCTGCCTGCCCCGCCGATCATGGTGCATTCCAATATAAGGATGAAGGAATTCTCCGAAGGCCGCGCCGTCTTCACCGGCCAGCCGGCACGCGAGTTCCTGAACCCGCTCGGTACGGTCCATGGTGGCTGGATTTCGACGCTGATCGACACGGCGCTGAGCTGCGCTGTACACACCACGCTGCAGCCCGGCGAATTCTACACCACCACATCGCTCAACGTGAACATGGTTCGCCCGCTGCTTGAAACCAGCGGCGAAGTGGTTTGCGAGGGGCGGATCGTCCACCGCGGCTCCCGCCTGGCGACCTCCGAAGGTGATCTGCGGGACGCGAACGGCAAACTGATCGCCCATGGCACTGTCAGCTGCATGATATTGAAGCCCTTCTGAATTTGCGAAGGCTTTTTCACTAGCTGCTTAGTCGAAAGTCACTGAATTGCTCATCGACTTATTGGAGGACCCCACTCGAAATATAGTGTTAATTTCGAGACAAATTTTGCCTTGGGAAAAACATGAAAACAAAGATCGGCGAACTGTTTTTAATTTTGGGCGTTTTATCGTCGTTGGTTGGTGTACCCAGTTTCTTTCTATTTTTAATATGTTCAATTTTGTTAGGAGGAGACGCACTCAACGGACACGTTATCGGAGACCAGCACTTTGTATGCGCTCATGGTGAATGCAAAGAAGTCTGGCCCTTTTTCTTTAACATTTCCTGGTATTTGGGTGTTGCGATGATTTCGACCCTCACACCAGCAGTCTTCTTGGGAGCGACTTCTCAATGGCTTCTCAAAGAAGAGAGATCTAGCCAACAAGAAGGTCAGACCAAAAACTAACTGACCGTTATTGCCTCCATACAAACTATTCGGAACCGGATGTGGAAGAAGTTCCCCTTCCCCTCCACGAAAATTGCCGCTAGAGCATGCGCCATGAGTGACGACAAGAAACCATTCCGTGCTGGCGGCAAGCCGGGCTTTCGCGGCAACAAAAAGTTCTCCGGCAAGCCTGCGCCGCGCCGGCCCGGCCTGCCGCCGGAAGGCCCGGTGCTGCTTTATGGTCTCCACACCGTGGAAGCGGCCTTTGCCAACAAGGACCGCAAACGGCTGAAGCTGTTCGCAACGGACAATGCCGTTCGCCGCCTCGAAGAACGCGGCGTGACAATCGATGTCCCTGTCGAATCCATGATGCCCCGCGCACTGGACCGGATGGTGACGAAGGATGCTGTCCATCAGGGCATGATTCTGGAAGCCGATCCCCTGCCCGCTTATGGCGCCGAGCATCTGAAAGGTGCTCGGCTCGTGCTGGCACTTGACCAGGTCACGGATCCGCACAATGTCGGCGCAATCCTGCGCTCGGCTGTCGCGCTCGATGCCGATGCGGTGGTAACGACCGAACGCCACGCACCGGAAGAAGGCTCCGTTCTGGCGAAATCCGCTTCCGGTGCACTCGACATGATCAAACATGTCCGGGTGAAAAACATGGCCCGCTTCATTGCCGAGATGAAGGACGAAGGCTTTTCCTGCATTGCCCTCGACAGCGATGGCGCTGCAAGTCTTGAAGAGACACCGTTCAGCGACAGGACAGTTCTGGTACTGGGCTCGGAGGGCAAAGGCGTCCGACAGGGTGTGCGCGAAGCCTGCGGCCTGACAGCCCGCCTCGACATGCCGGGCGAGATTCGCTCGCTCAATGTTTCAAATGCCGCTGTACTGTCACTCTATGTGGCGCGGATGAAAATGGGGCTGTAAGGCCCCTCTCCTTTCAGCCCCCGATTCAGTGTACCTCTCCGTGCGCCGCAGTCACGGAGCTGGTAGCAGTTCTGTTCGCCCGCGTCGCCTCCGACCGGGTCAGGCAAGGCGCCAGCAGCAGACTGATACCGATCATTGGTGCCAGCACCATGAGCGCCGCCCGAATACCGAAGGCATCGGCGAGCGGCCCGATGGTGAGCGGCCCGACCAGAAAGCCAAGCAGAGCCACAAAGGAAAGCACGGCGACATTGGAAGCCGCACTTCCTCCAGGCGCTGCGGATGCCGCGGTCACTCCAAGGGGAAACGCGAGCGCGGCTCCTGATCCCAGAACTCCCAGACCGACAAGCGCAATCGGCACGTTCGGTGCAAGCCATATCAGGCTCAGACCAATCAGTCCGATGAGCGCAAGCACCTGCCCCAGGCGTCCTGGCGCCGCAACCTGGCGCAAGCGGTCTCCCATGAGCCGGGTAGAAGCCAGACACAGCGAAAAGATCGAGATGCCCAGCCCGGCGAGGCCTGGATTGGCGGCAAAGGCATCCCGGAGATAGACCGCGGCCCAATCCGCAACGGCCCCTTCCACCAAGGTCGTTCCAAAAGTGAAAAAACAGACACCAAGCAAAACCGGATGTGGCAACCGGAAACCGCGCTGCTCGGGTTTGGCCGACTGCCCTTCAGGCGGCAAAGGCAACCGCAGGATTACAGGCAGCACCAGGGCCTGAACCAGGATCGCGATCGCGATACCGGCCAGAAGGGGCGACAGGGCAAGACCCGCAACAGCCGAGCCAATCAGTGTTCCAGACAGCAGTCCGAAGCTCCAGCAGCCATGTGCTCTGCTCATGATCTTGTGGTGGGTGCGGGTCTCGTAATCGTCAGCCAGGACGTTGAGCCCAAGTTCTAGGATGGACATCGATCCACCGACAAGCGCGAGCGCCGCCATCAAAAGCCACTGGGTTGTCGCCATGAAGGGCAACAGCATGGCGAGAAGAAAGACCGGATAAAAGACCAGCGTGATCCGCTTGGCGCCGATCCAGCCTGCAATTCGCCCCGCGATCATCAAGGTTGTCAAAGTGCCGACCGGCGCCCCGACGAGCGCAATCGCCAACTCGCTGTTGGTCAGTCCAAGCGCGGTCTGGACACCTGGAATATGCGGCAGCCAAGCCCCGAGTGCGATCGGCTGCAGATAGAAAATGAGGCAGATGCGCTGCGCTTCAGTCATTTAAATCGGTCCAATTGGCGCACATGATTTCGAGCAGAACCACATGTGGCACGGCAGATTTTCCACTGAGGGTGAAACGGAAGTGATGACGGGACCGAACAGTGTTTGGTCTATCCAGCCTGCCTTCCGGTAAAACCAGAGGAGCCCGCGCAGAAAGCGACAGGCTGATATTCAGAGTGCGCATTTATGGGTGCAAAACTCGGTTCATGCAAGCTGCCCCCCGCTCTTCGCAGAGCCCCTTCAGCGCTTGCGAAAGCTGAATTGTCGGATGCCGCGGTTGGAAAGTCGCCTGTGTCCACCTTGTTCTGTCTCACAATCGGCTATGCGGGTCAGAGCTTGATGTGCTGCGCGAGCATATTATGCCAAGGCAAGGAAATGATTCCGTTCCAGGGAACTTGCAAGATGGCCGCGCGCTGTCCCGCTGACCGAACTCAATGCCTCTTGATTGCACCGAAAGCACAACTGCTTCCGTCAATTTGCAGGAATGACATTGGATTCGAGATGTCGCGATACAGAATTTCTGCATCGCTGAGCCTCTGCGCACGCGAAACTATCCACAGCGGCTACCCAACTTTTGAAATTATCACAGAGGTTTAGCTGGTTTTCCGGAATCAGAATCGAAAAATGCAAATCAGGGCATGGACAAGTGCGCCCAATCTGGTAGAAGCCATCCCCGGCGCCGGTATAGCTCAGCTGGTAGAGCACGTGATTTGTAATCTCGGGGTCGCGGGTTCGAATCCTGCTGCCGGCACCATTCCCCCCATTCAGCTTGAAACTCTTTTGTGCCGCTCGCCGCAGGCACTGTGCTATCGCGTGCCTCGGGCGACACGGACCATATGTTCTCGCCACGCGTTGCAGCTACCCTGGCGCTGCATCAATGAACGCCGCAGCATCTTCTTCATCGCTTTTTGGCGCAAATCCAGTTCACTCTGGCTCCAGGTCGCGTCGAATGCTGTGCCGACGGCTAGCGGTCTCAACTCGCTGTTTCTGGAAAAGACCCGCTCGCAGGCAAGATCGAATATGGCCTCGCGCTGGTACTCGTCAGCCACGGACCGTGCCGCATAGAGTGCCATTTGCTGGCAATAACGCATCCAGGCATATGCAAGGGTTTTGGCCGGTGTTTCCAGCCAGCTCGTGTGAGTGTTGCCGTCGTGGTAGAGCTTCCTGTAGAGCGGCCGGTCGAGATAAAGCATTTCACCCTGGATCGCCTGGCGCATGATCCAGGTACTGTCTGCGAACATGTTGTCGAACCGGTTTCCGGGAACGGTCAGATCACGTAGGTTTGGCGGTGTCCGGTTGACCGCCCGAAAACTGACGCCGGCATAACTCATCCCGAACACCTGACTGATCCGCTCTTGCAGGTCTCCGCTCACACTTTTGCTGCGAATGATGTGTTCATCCGGCCTGCCGACGGTCTGAATTGCGGTGCAAGCGCTTCCGGCAGCAGGCGTCTTTTCCAGAAGTTCCACAAGCGCGGCGTAATAGTCCGGCTCAATAGTGTCGTCCTGCGGCAGGATGGCAAAATACGGCGTCCTCACCCTTCTGATCAGCCAATTGGCGTTTTCCACCCAGCCGAGTCGTCCCCGCTGATGGTAGATACGCACGTTTGCCATACGCCGGAACGGTTCGAAGGTTTCCCGTTCGAAACCGCCATCATTGGAAATGACAACACGAAAGTCGCGAAAGCTCTGCTCCTGCACCGACGCAAGCACCTGTCCCAGAAACCCCTTCGGCCGGTAGGCAGGAATACAGATTGTCAGACGTGGCCGTTTCCATGGCCATATTGCAGGAAACTTCATGAGGCAATGACTTGATGAACCTGGCTTGAAGATGCCAGCGCGTCCGCCGCTTCAAGCGCAAACATCGGTGCGGTCGTGTATTTGCCCGGATCAAGGCTGCAATAACCATCGGCCAGGAGGCTGGGGCCTATTCTGCTGCGCTTGTGCAGATCGCTTACGCGATCGTCGATATCACTTGCGCCCCTTGCGTCGATAACTCCGCCGATCAACGGTGCTTCGTCCGTCTCGGGAAAGCGCAGGAACTCAGCTAACTTCGGATAGTAGGCCGCAAGTGCGGCAACGGAACTGCGCACAATTTCGGCCTTTCGGGAAGAAGCGATCTCTGGGTGCGGAAGCAAAAGGTCGCGTGTGCTGGCGAGCATCATTGACGGATACCAGGACAGATACACCCGGCCTGTCTCATACCGCACGACATCCCCGTATCGCCCCAACATGAGCGTAACATTCGCCAGATCTTCGACAACATCCGGCAGCAGCACCGCCATCTTGTAGCGCAGGAACCACGAGGCATCATCAGCAAAGCCGCTGGCATGATCAAGAAAGCGGCGCTGCTCCCAGGCGGCGTTGAGCACCCGGTCGAATGGTCCGTCAGCGCGATGTTCACCAACCACTTGCCATCCGGACCGGCTTGTCTCGAAACGCGTCACACTGTGATTGGACCGGAACTCGATTCGCGGGTGAGAAAGAACCGCTGCGCGCAGTGAAGCAGCAATGGCTCGCGTGTCGACGGATCGTTCAGGCGTTCCGAAGGCCACCTCGATCTTGCCAGCTTCGGAGCCATAAGGATGGGAGGTCAGGCGCCGGAAGGCGGGCAGATCCACTTCGCCGAGGTAGTCTGCATTTGGTGCCGCTAGCCGCTCGCGGAGGATATCCTGCACCAGCACAAAGTGCTGTTCTACCGCACCCGCGGAAAGCTGAGACCCCTCGGGAACGGCATAATCGAATGGCTGCGTTACGGAAGAAGCGAACAGGTCTTGCCCCATCCACCGGCACACGATGGACCGAAACTGAAGCGCGCCGTCGATCATGCGCCGCGCGGTCAGACCTGAACTGTCCCCGCCGTAAACGAACCCGAGATGGATCTTGCCTTCGTTGACCAGCGACGCCGCAGTCAGCGGTTCTGCCCCGGCATCGTAAAGCACGACGCGGTTACCGCGATCAGCAAGCTCCAGAGCTGCGATCGAGCCGGCAATGCCGGCCCCCACAATCGCCATGTCCCGGCACGATTTCATCCAAGAACGACCGAAATCATGTTTCCCCACACCTGTTCCGGAACGGGTTCTCTTACCTCAAGCGCACCAAACCGACCAGTGGAACAGATATATTATCGGTCGTCATTCCACGTCGCCGATGTATTTTGCCTGGTTGATCAGTTCCTGGCATTTTGCTTCGTTGCCTGCGTGCCGTTCCTTGTTCGCTTCCTGGAGCAGTGCACGCATCTTCTCTGCAACAGTGATGTCGATACCTTCCCTCTCGGAGTGGGTAACGGCATTTTCAACCTTGTCGATGTCCGCCTGACAGTCGGCAAGTGCACCGTTGGTAGCGGCCAGCATCAGCCCTGCGGCCAGAAGACCTCCGGCAAGCGGATTGCGATAGCATCTCATGTCATTCTCCCTTTCGGACAGGCTGGTCGTCGATTGCGGCGAGACGCCTCAATGGCGACCAGGCATTCACTGCATGCGGTGGTGCAGATCCATCATGATCCAGAGACTGCCGCCGACCATGATGAAAATGAGCACCGCGGCAAAGGCCAGAAAGAACAGGTTTTCGACCGGGGTGGATTTCAGGTCGATGTGTAGAAAAAAGACCAGGTGAACGATCACCTGCAGAACCGCGGCAACGGCGATGACGAAATATACGGCACTGCCTGTGAGCAGTCCGCCCCAGACCAGGGCGAAGGGAATTGCCGTCAGCACAACTGCAAGCACAAACCCGGTGAGATAGGTAGACAGGCTGCGTTCAGCGGAATGGTTCATATGTGCCCCCTATAGAACGCCCGGCAGATAGACCGCCGAAAAGATCCCGATCCAGACAATATCGAGAAAATGCCAGAACAGCCCGAGCCGCATCAACCGGGAACGAACCGGCGGCGTCAGGCCCTTGACCATGATCTGGCCAATCATAACCACGATCCCGAGTGCCCCGAACGCAACGTGCAGTCCGTGTGTGCCCACCAGCGTGAAGAACGCGGACAGAAAACCGCTTACCTCCGGACCCGCACCTTTTTCGATCATGCCGGCAAATTCACTCAGCTCCATTGCCAGAAACGCGAAGCCGAGCAGCAAGGTCACAAAGAGCCATTGGACCACGCGGCCCTTATGGTCGTTCATCAGCGCAATGCTTGCCATCCCGAAGGTCAGGCTGGAGACCAGCAGCAAGCCGGTTTCAACGGCAGTCCTGCTGAGATCGAAGAGCTCTTTTGACGTCGGACCGGCTGCGGAGTTTTCCGACAGGACAGCGTAGGTCGCAAACAACAGCGCGAAGATGACCGCGTCGGTCATCAGATAGATCCAGAACCCGAATTCCCTGGAATGAAGGGAGTGCTTCTCTTCCTCTTCAAGGATGGTTGCAGCAGACATCGGCCCCTCCCTCAAACCGTTCCGGACAACGGTGCGCCAGAGGCGGCACCGCGCGGCACAAAATAGCGCATGTCGTGCAGGTCGGCCGGCGAGATCTGAGCGAGGCGTTCACGCTCGATCCGGGCGACTTCTGCTGCCGGCAACACGAATTCGCTGTTGTCGTCGGACGCCCGGATACCGACACATACGAGAGACAGCACGAAGCTCAGGGCGACGAGCCACCAGATGTACCAGATGAAGGCAAAACCGAGCACAAAGGCCAGCGCACCAAGCACCGGGCCGATCCAGGTGTTTTTCGGCATGACGATGTCTTCGTAATGCTGCGGCGGCTGATAAGCCTCCCCCCGGATCTTCATATCGTGGAACGCGTCGATATCGGTCACCTCGGGCAGAACCGCGAAGTTATAGGCAGCTGGCGGTGAGGACGTCGCCCATTCCAGGGTACGACCGTTCCACGGGTCCCCCGTGATGTCCCTGGCGGATCCCCATTTTCTGGCCGAAACGTAAAGCTGGATGGCGATGCAGGCGATGCCACACAGGACGAACAGAGCCCCGATCGCAGCGACGATCAGATAGGGTTGCCATGTGGGGTCGGCATAATGTTCCATCCGCCGGCTCATGCCCTTGAAGCCAAGGACGTAGAGCGGCATGAAGGCGAGATAGAAACCGATGATCCAGCACCAGAAGGACCGCATGCCCCATTTGGCGTCCAGCTTGAAACCGAAGGCTTTGGGGAACCAGTAGTTCATGCCGGCGAAATAACCGAAAAGAGCGCCCGGGATCAGCATGTTGTGGAAGTGCGCCACCAGGAAGGTGGAATTGTGCATCAGGTAGTCGGCGGGCGGCAGGGCCAGCAGCACCCCGGTCACGCCACCGATGACGAAGGTCACCATGAAGCCGATGGTGTACACCATGGACGTGTGAAACTCGATCCGGCCCTTGTACATGGTGAACAGCCAGTCGAAGATCTTCACCCCCGTCGGCACTGCGATGATCATCGTTGCGATGCCGAAGATGGCATTCACATTGGCAGACGAGCCCATCGTGAAGAAGTGGTGCAGCCAGACAGTGAACGATAGAAGCGCGATACAGGCGGTCGCATAGACCAGTGAAGTGTAACCGAACAGCCGCTTGTGCGAGAATGTCGCCACCACTTCGGAAAAGATACCGAAGGCCGGCAAGATCAGGATGTAGACCTCAGGATGACCCCAGATCCACAGCAGGTTGGCAAACATCATCATGTTGCCGCCGTCACCGTTGGTGAAGAAATGGAAGCCAAGCGTGCGATCGAGTGTCAACTGACCGGCGACCACCGTCAGCGCCGGAAAGGCGAAGGCAATCAGGATGGAAATGCACAGTGTCGTCCAGGTGAACATCGGCATGCGCATGAAAGTCATGCCCGGGCAGCGGTTCTTGACGATGGTCACGATGAAGTTGATGCCTGAAAGCGTACTGCCCACCCCGCTGATGATCAGCGCCCATAGCCAGTAGTCGACCCCCACGCCCGGACTGTATTCAGCCCCGGAATATGGCGGATACCCGGTCCAGCCGGCTTGAGAGAACTTGCCGACCACAAGCGATATCAGCACCAGAGCCGCACCGGCGGCCGTCATCCAGAGGCTGACGGAATTCAGGAACGGAAAGGCGACATCCCGCGCGCCGATCTGTTGCGGCACGATGATGTTGATGAGCCCGGTCAGGAACGGCATGGCCACGAAAAAGATCATGATCGTGCCGTGGGAGGAGAAAATCTGCTCGAAATGCTCCGGCGGAAGGTAACCTTCGCTGTTCAGGGAAACCGCCTGTTGCGCCCGCATCATGAGGGCATCGACAAACCCGCGCACCAGCATCACCAGAGCCAGCACCACATACATGATGCCGATCTTCTTGTGATCGACGCTGGTCAGCCAGTCTGTCCAGAGAACTTTCCAAGCGCGCAGCCAGGTGATCAGCAGGAACACGGCAACGCCGCCGCCAACAGTTACTGCCGCCCCACCCATGGCCACCCAGGAATAGAACGGCAGGGCCTCAATCGTAAGACGTCCCAGCATCAAACAGCCCCCCGGCAGATGAGTTCGGCAGCCTTGCTTTCGTAAGGGCCGACAATCGGCGCGTATTTGCGCAGGATGATCGAAAAGAGATCCGTCTCGTAAGACGAATAATGCCGGACTGGATCGGCAACGCTCTGCTTGTGCAGGTCCACATACGTCTTGGCGTCCAGCACGTCAGCGGATCCCGTTGCCTTTTCCTTCCAGGCGGTGAAATCCGCTTCGTTCATGGCATGAGCCTTGAAGTGCTGGTCGGAAAAGCCGTCGCCGGAATACATTGTGTTGCGGCCGTTGAAGGTGCCTGGACCATCTGCGATCAGGTTAAGTTCGGAGCGCATGCCCGCCATGGCGTAGATCTGGCCACCAAGTGCGGGGATCATCAGTGAATTCATGACCGTGTCGGAAGTGATCTCGATGGTCAGCGGCCTGTCTGCGGGAAAGGCCAGTTCATTCACGCTGGCCGTGCCGAGTTCCGGGTATAAGAACAACCATTTCCAGTCGAGTGCGACCGCCTGCACCTTGAAAGCCGGTTTGTCGGACGCCAGGGCCTTGTAAGGGTCAAGTCTGTGGGTCGCATCCCAGACAATGGTTCCGATGACAATCACGATTGCAGCTGGAACCAGCCAGACCACGGCTTCAATGCCCCAGGAACCATCCCACTCAGGCGCATAATCCGCGGTGTTGCCATTACGCTTGCGATATCGCCAGGCGAACAGCAGCGTTAGTATGATCGCGGGAATGGCGACGATCATCATGATACCGAATGCCGTGAACAGCAGATCCCGTTCCGCCAACGCAATAGGCCCTTTCGGGAAGAGCACCGGCGCATCGGAAAGCGCACAACCTTGTAACAACGGGAAAAGGCATACGAGGCCGACCGTCGCGGCAGACCTCAAGGCAATACGGACCCTTAGTCCGGCAATCCGATCAACCATGGCACCCCCGTTGAAAAATGGATAGGGACTGTCTGTTTGCAACACTTGTGGCGGCACGCCCGCCAGGAACGATATGCTTTACTTTTGAAAAGCCTAGCCGAGCCCGCGCGGCATTGAAAGAGCGAAAGTTGCAGAAGCCGGCAGACACCAGCAAACAGGTTAGCCGGACAAGTCGAGCAACGCCTGCAGCATGAGGTTCGCCCCCTTCTCGATATCCGACCAGTCGCTGTGTTCTTCGGGAGCATGGCTTATGCCGGCCCGGCTGGGAACGAAGATCAGCCCGGAAGGGCAGAAAGACTGCATTGTCTGGGCATCGTGACCGGCTCCGGAAGGCATACGCCGCGCCGGTAATTCGTTGCGTTCGGCAAGGTCGGCGAGCTTTTCGGCAAGCTCGCTATCCAGCGAAACCGGTGACAACCAGCTCCTCTCGGTCTTGTTCAATTTCAGTCGGTGCCGGTTGGCGACAATGTCGGCGCTTTCCAGAAAACGCGATTTCAGCCCGACCATTGTCTCTTCCGACGTGTCACGCAGAATCACCGAAAAGACTGCACGACCTGGAATCGTGTGGGGATGGTTCGGCGAAAGTTCGACATGACCAATGGTAAACCGGCTCTGGTCGGTGCCGTGCATCTGGATCAGATCCGGAATTGTCCCGGCAAGCTCGGAAAGCCCGGCAAATGCATCCGCCCGCAGATGCATGGGTGTTGTCCCGGAATGATTGGCGATTCCCGTCAGTTCCAACTCCAGATAACAGACACCGGAAACCTCCTCGGCGATGCCGATAGGAAATTCTTCGGCTTCAAGAACCGGCCCCTGCTCGATATGGAGTTCCAGAAAGGCATTTATCGAACCGGCCGGACGGGCTGCTTTCAGGATGTCCATCGGCTCGAGACCCAGACTGTTCATGGCATCGCGCAGCCGGATCCCGTCGGCATCAATCGCCTGCTCGATCCATGCCGGAGTGATCGCCCCGGCTATGGCCTGTGAGCCGAGCATGCCCCCGAAACGGCCCTCTTCTTCGGAAGTCGCGGCAACTTCGATCGCTGTCCGGGGCGTTATTCCGGCATCCTTCATCGTTCGCACGCATTCCAGCGCAACACAGGCGCCGAGCGCTCCATCAAAAGCCCCGCCATTGACCACGGTGTCGAGATGCGATCCGGCCATGACGCACGGCCCGTCCTCAGGTCCATACCGGCCAAACAGGTTGAGTGCGCCGTCTCTCCACACCTGCAGATCGTCGGCCCTCATCTGTGCCTCGAACCAATCCCTGCACTCCAGATCGACCTGAGTGAAGCCTGGTCGCGTGTAACCGCCGGTTTCAGGAACAAAGCCGAAGCGATTCACTCCGTTGAGAAGCGTTTTGAGACGCTCCGGGTCGATCCGGATTGCGTGCTGCGGCATCCTTGTTTCCCCCTTATTTATCAGCGCTTAAGCGTTTATCTGGCATCGAGAGTACAACCCTCGAGCGAAAATAAATATGAAATAATTATTGCAGCATTGCAATTAATCATGATTAATTATTCGTCAGAAACAACGAGGGGAATGGTCATGAAAAGATTCCTAGCCGCGGCTTTCGCCTCGGCCTTCCTCGCCTTTGCACCCCAGGTGCAGGCGCAAACTCCGCCCAATGTTCTGGTTGTCGGCCAGATCGCGGAACCCAAGTCACTCGACCCGCACGCCGTCACCGCGGTGAACGATTTCCGCATTCTGGTGAACCTGTATGACGGACTTGTGCGCTACAAGGACGGCACCCTGGAAGTCGAACCGTCCCTTGCCGAAAGCTGGACCATTTCGGAAGACGGCAAGACCTACACGTTCAAGCTGCGTGAAGGCATCAAGTTCCACGACGGCTCCCCCTTCAACGCGGAAGCGGTGAAGTTCAACTTCGACCGTATGCTGAACGAGGAAAACCCCTATCACGATACGGGTCCCTTCCCGCTCGCGTTCTTCTTCTCCACTGTTGAGGACGTGGTCGTCGACAACGAAACCACCGTCACCTTCAACCTCAGTGCCCCTTACGCGCCGTTCCTGTCGAACCTTGCCTATCCGACGGGATTGATCGTCTCGCCCGAGGCAGTCAAGCAATACGGCAAGGATTTCGGCCGCAATCCGTCCGGTACCGGTGCCTACAAGTTTGCCGAATGGGAAGCCAACGCCAAGGTGGTTGCCGTCAAGAACGAAGACTACTGGGATGGCGCTCCGGACCTGGAAGCGTTGATCTACCGTCCGATCACCGACGCCAACACCCGGATCGCCGAAATGCTCTCCGGCGGACTGGACGTGATGGTTGAAGTCCCGCCGGACAGCCTGCAGCAGTTCAAGGACGATTCAACGTTCAAGGTGCTGGAACAGGCCGGACCTCACGTCTGGTTCCTGATCCTGAACACCCGCGAAGCACCGTTTGACGTCAAGGCTGCACGCCAGGCCGCCAACTACGCCATCAACAAGAAGGCGCTGGTGGAAAACATCCTGCAAGGTACGGCCGACGTCGCAGCAGGGCCGACACCTCCTGCCTTTGCCTGGGCCTACAACGAGAGCCTGGAACCCTATCCCTACGATCCGGAAAAGGCCAAGGAACTCCTGAAGGAAGCTGAATACGCCGGACAGGAAGTTACTTTCTATGTCACCGAAGGCGGCTCCGGCATGCTCGACCCGGTTGCCATGGGCACGGCCATCCAGGCCGATCTCCAGGCCGTCGGCATGAAGGTCAAGATCGAGACCTATGAATGGAACACCTTCCTCGGCAAGGTGAACCCGGGTCTGCAAGGCAAGGCTTCCATGGCGGAAATGGCATGGATGACCAATGACCCGGACACGCTTCCGTTCCTGGCCCTGCGCACCGAAGCGATGCCCGAACAGGGCGGGTTCAACTCCGGCTATTATTCCAACGCCAAGGTGGACGAGCTTCTGGAAAATGCCCGGGAGGAAACCAACCAGGAAGAACGTGCAAGGCTCTACAAGGAAATGCAGGAAATCGTCCAGGAGGACGCCCCCTGGGTCTTCGTTGCCAACTGGAAACAGAATGCCGTCACCAAGGCATCGGTTGAAGACTTCAAGCTGCAACCCTCCTTCTTCCTGATGCTTCAGGACGTCAAGAAGCCTCAATAAGACGACACGTCTCCCGGCGGACCTTGAACGGTTCGCCGGGATTTTCGTATTCGGACCTGCACGCAGCAAGTGCCGAAGGAAACGTAAAGGCGCACCCCGGCGACACAACACTCCCTCATCCTGAGGAAGCGCAAGGCGCTGTCTCGAAGGATGGGCCACTTGCTCCGGAGTGTGCCGCCCATCCTTCGAGACGCGCATAAATGCGCTCCTCAGGATGAGGTTGCGGAGGCGGCAAGGCTTCAGGAAATGGCCGGCCGCACTCAGAAAGAGGGAGAGACCATTGGCTTCCTATATCGCCAAGCGTCTGCTGGCTGCCATTCCGGTCCTGTTCGGGCTGACGATCATCGTCTTCCTGATCATGGCGATGATCCCGGGAGACCCGGCAACTGCCATTCTCGGCTCCTACGCGACACCGGAAAATGTCGCCAAGCTCAACCGCGATCTCGGCCTCGACAAAACCCTGTTCGAGCAATACGTCATCTGGATCGGCAACCTGTTCCATGGGGATCTCGGCCGCTCCTACACGCTCAATCGTCCGGTGCTGGATGAAGTGATGGAGCGCTTTTCGGCAACCCTCATTCTGGCCGGAACCTCGCTCATCCTGTGCTCGATCTTCGGCCTTCTTGCCGGTATTGTCTCTGCTGTCCGTCAGTACGGCTGGGCGGACAAGATCATCACGCTGCTCGTTCTGATCGGTATCTCGACCCCATCTTTCTGGCTCGGCCTGCTGCTGATCCTGGTCTTTGCCGTCAATCTGCGCATGTTTCCGGCGTCCGGCATGTACGCGATCTATGGTGGCGGCGACTTGCCCGACCTGATCCATCACCTCACCCTGCCCGCGCTGACGCTTTCGGTGGTCGCGACCGGCGTCATTGCCCGGTTGACGCGCACCGCCATGCTGGAAGTGCTGCGTCAGGACTATATCCGCACCGCCCGCGCCAAGGGCCTGTCGGAACGCAAGGTCATCTACAAGCACGCATTCAAGTCGGCCCTCGTCGGCGTGGTACCGGTCATCGGCATCCAGGCCGGCTTTGTCATCGGCGGTGCTGTCTATATCGAGACGGTGTTCCAGTGGCCGGGCATCGGATCCATGCTCGTGACCGCCATTTCCACCCGCGATCTGCTGCTGGTCCAGGGCGGGGTTCTGGTGGTCGCCGCCGCCTATGTTCTCTTCAATCTGCTCGCAGACGTGGTGCAGACCATTCTTGATCCGAGGTTGCGCTGATGAGTGACACGACCATGAGCGCCCCTTCCAAGGAGAAGGCAAAGTCCTCGCGCCCGGGGACACTTGCGCTGCTGCTCAACAATTCGCTGGCAACCGGCGGCCTTGTCGTTCTGGTGCTGATCTGTCTTATCGCTCTGGCAGCGCCGATCCTGCCGCTGGCGAACCCGGACGTTACCGCCCCGGCAGACCGTCTTCTGCCGGTCCTTACCGAAGGACACCTGCTTGGCACCGATCACTTGGGCAGGGACATCCTTTCACGGCTGATCTGGGGGACACGCATATCGCTTGCCGTCGGTCTGTCGGCAACAATAATCGCTGCCTTCTTCGGCTCGCTTCTGGGGCTGGTCGCCGGATACGCCGGCGGTCGTACAGACACTCTGATCATGCGCGGCATCGATATGGTGATGGCGTTTCCCTACATTCTGTTGGCACTGGCCATCGTCGCCGTGCTTGGCCCTGGGCTGCTCAACGCACTTTACGCCATCGCGCTCGTCAACATACCGTTCTTTGCCCGCAACATTCGCGGTATCACGCTCGGGCTATCCCGAAGAGAGTTTGTTGACGCGGCACGGCTGTCCGGCAAATCACCGGTACAAATCCTGTTTCTGGAAATTCTGCCCAACGTCTTGCCGGTCATCGTCATCACCATGTCGACGACCGTCGGCTGGATGATCCTCGAAACGGCCGGCCTGTCTTTCCTCGGCCTGGGGGCCCAGCCGCCACAGGCAGACCTTGGCTCCATGCTGGGTGAAGGCCGCAAGATCCTCTTTACCGCGCCGCATGTCTCCATCATTCCGGGCCTTATGATCTTTGCGCTGGTCATGAGTATCAACCTCTTCGGCGACAGTGTTCGCGATATCCTCGACCCGCGCCTGCGTGCCGGGTCCCTCACCCGGCCGGTCTCTCGAACAGCGGTGCATCGCAAGCCCGACGAGATCCCCGCGCCTTCGGAAAAGGGCGGTGTGCTGGATGTCCGTCAGATGCGCACCGAATTCCAGATAGGCAGCTCCGTTTACAAGGCTGTGGGCGGGGTTGATCTGAACCTGAAA
Organism: Roseibium sp. ROS1; assembly: GCF_054658215.1. Taxonomy (NCBI): domain Bacteria; kingdom Pseudomonadati; phylum Pseudomonadota; class Alphaproteobacteria; order Hyphomicrobiales; family Stappiaceae; genus Roseibium; species Roseibium sp. ROS1. The sequence continues at coordinate 1,775,199 of NZ_BAAGIG010000001.1, read as the reverse complement.
GAGGGCGAATGCCTGGGCGTGGTCGGAGAATCCGGATCCGGCAAGTCGGTAACAGCCATGTCCATCATGGGCCTTGTGCCGACACCACCCGGCCGGATTGCAGGCGGTGCCGCCTATCTCGACGGCGAAGATCTTTTTGCGGCAAGCGACCGGCGTATCCGGGACCTCAGAGGCGGTTCGGTTGCCTATGTCTTCCAGGATCCGCTTTCGACGCTGCACCCGCTCTTTACCGTTGGCGATCAGTTGACGGAAGCGATCACCACCCACCAGCCCATGTCCGGCTCGAAAGCGCGGGAGAAGGCCGTTGAACTGCTTTCGCTTGTGCGGATCCCGAATGCGAAGGAACGCTTGTCCGCCTACCCGCACGAGCTTTCCGGTGGCATGCGCCAAAGGGTCTGCATTGCCATGGCGCTCGCCAACGATGCCAAGGTGCTGATTGCGGACGAGCCAACCACCGCGCTCGACGTTACCGTGCAATCGCAAATCCTGACTCTGATGAACGGCCTGCGCCGCGAACGGAACGCTGCAATCCTTTTCATCACCCATGATTTCGGCGTTGTCTCCGCCCTTTGTGACCGTGTTGCGGTGATGTATGCGGGCCGGATCGTCGAAACGGGAACGACGGAGGAGGTTCTGGCGAACCCGCGTCATCCCTACACCGCCAAGCTGATCGAATGCGTGCCAGTTCTGGGCGAGCCGGACCGTCGTCTGGACGCAATCGAGGGCCGCCCGCCCGTGGTCAACAACCTGCCGGACGGTTGCGCCTTCGCCGAACGGTGTCCGCACGCACAGGCCTCTTGCCGGACCGGCGAGATCAAGCTTGAGATGTCTTCCGAAATCCGCGGTGTGCGCTGCCTCTTTCCGCTGAATTCCGGAGCGACCGCATGAACGAGATAAGCCAGAACCACTTGGACAGCGAAGCCCTTCTGACCATTCAGGATGTCGAGCGCATTTTCGGCGGCGGTAGGAAGCTCTTTGGCGGTCATCTTCCCGCCGTGCACGCGGTTCAGGGTCTCAGTCTCGATGTAAAGAAGGGAGAGACCCTCGGTGTCGTCGGAGAGTCGGGCTGCGGCAAGTCCACCCTCGCACGCCTCGTCGTCGGTCTCGATCTGCCGACTTCCGGCTCGATCACCTTCAACGGCGAGGATCTTGCGGCACTGGCAAAAAAGGACCGCAACGCTCTCGCCCGCAAGGTTCAATATGTCTTTCAGGATCCGGTTGCCTCGCTCAATCCGCGCAAGACCATCAGGACCATCCTGGAAGCGCCGCTCAAGCACCTGACAAACCTGAATTCCGATGGTCGCGAGAAGCGCCTTGCCGAGCTGCTGCAGGCGGTCAACCTGGCGCCGGAGTTCCTGGAACGCTACCCCCATGAATTCTCCGGCGGCCAGGCGCAGCGGATCGGCATTGCGCGGGCCCTTGCGGCCGGGCCGGAGCTGATCGTGCTTGATGAGCCCGTGTCTGCCCTCGATGTGTCGGTGCAAGCCCAGGTGTTGAACCTGCTGGACAAGCTGAAGGACGACTTCGGCCTCACCTACATCTTCATCAGCCACGATCTTTCGGTGGTGGAAAGTGTCAGCGACCGGGTGGCGGTGATGTACTTCGGCCGGATGGCCGAACTGGGTCCAGCTAAAGAAATCTTCCGCAAGCCGCTACATCCCTATACGGATCTGCTAATGCGCTCCGCGCCCGCCCCCGGGCGGCACGACCTGATGTCGGAAGACGCCTCTGCCGAATTGCCGGATCCCTACAATCCCCCTGAAGGCTGCGCCTTTGCCGCGCGCTGTGCGCACCGCACGGATATCTGCGTTGCCGGCAAACCGTCACCAGACGAGGCCAAAGGCGGCAACAATCACGTTGCGGCTTGCTATCACCCACTCGGGAAGGCATAGGCTCCCCAAAAAACAAGGCAATGCAGTTTAACCGGCCATGAGAATTCCCGAAGGAGCGACAGATCCCAAGACACGGAAACGCCTGCGGCGGCCCGACATGGTTGCCCAGCAGATCCGCGAACAGATCGTCGAAGCCGGTCTGCGCCCCGGTGACAGGATCCCCAGCGAATGGCTTCAGCCGGAAACGGTCAGGGTGTCACGTGGTTCACTGCGTGAGGCTTTGAAGGTTCTGGAGTTCCAGGGGTTGATTTCAACGCGCAGCGGTCCGGGCGGCGGTGTCTTCGTCGCATCGGTGGAGCCGGGTGAAGCCATCCGCATGCTGGACAATCTGTTCCTGTTCGACCAGCCGACGATTGCCGACATCTACACACTCCGGAAACAGCTTGAGCCGGAACTTGCCGCCTCGGTTGCCGGAACACTGACAGACGAGGGTTTTCAGGCCTTGCAAGGCTGCATCCGGCTTTACGAGGACGAGCCGAAGACGGCGGAAGAAGAATATTCGCAGCGCCTGGCCGAGCTTGATTTTCACGAAGAACTGGCTCGGCACTGCAAGAACCCGATCCTGGCCTTCACATGTTCCTTCCTGCTCAGCCTTCTACGCGACATGACGGTCTGCCGCTCGATCTACAAGGAACCGAACCCTGCCCTGCGCGAAACGGGACTGCACTATCAGGTGCAGTTGCTGCGGGCGATAAAATCGGGTGATGCCGAGCTCTGCCGCATGATCATGCGTGGTCATATGATCGAGGCGGAAAAATACATGAAGGAACGTGCCGCCATGCGCACACGCGGCAGCACGACGGCGCAAGTGGTCTCGTCCACGAGCAGCTAGGGCACAAGAGCCGCTCGCCTTTCCTCGGTCCGGCCTTGCGCTTCCAATGGTCCCATCAACCTGGCCGGAGCCTGCTCGAAGGTGAATTTTCCATTCTTCATCCCCCAGACCGGCCGGATGATTTCCGAAACGATCTGATGTCCGCTCATGGCCGGCAGCGCCACGAAGGTGGCCGCTTCGCCGACTTCGATCCTGTGAGCCTTGTTGATCAGCCGCCGTGGTGCAGCCGTTACCATGTCAAAACAGGCCTTCAGGTCTTCTACTGATCCGAGCTGGTGAACATTGGCATAAAGATTGGCCATGCGCGGCAAGGAGCAGTCGCCATAGGGCGTGAAGGGATTGAGCACGTTGTTTGTTGCGACCGTGCAGCAAACGCCGTGTTCATGAAAGACATGCGCCGGCGCGACCCCGCGTGGCACCAGGCTTTCGCTGCCACGCCCCATCAGAAACAGATCCGTCGACGGCAGGACGGTAAGCGCGATTTCAGCGTTTTTCAGAATTTGCACCGCCTCCAGAAGGTCCTTTCGGGAAAGGGCCGACAGCTTGGTGACATGGCCGATCGCGACCCTTCCTTGCCAGCCGAAAGCGACTGTCTGACGGGCGATTTCATCAAGATGACGCCAGGATGGATCGAGATCGAAATCCAGATGGAAATCGAGATCGACATCATGGCGCTCGGCCATTTCGAACAGGCAGGCAATCTGGCCATTCGGATCGCTGTCCGTGTAGGGACACCCGCCCAGCAGGTCCGCTCCGGCGGTGAGCGCCTCTTCCAGCAATTCGGCAGTACCCGGGTTGTTGATCAGCCCTTCTTGCGGAAAGACACATATCTGCAGATCCAGCGCCCAGGCGAAATCCTGCTTCAGCCGCTGAATGGCGTGAAACCCCGTCAGGCCGATGCCCGGATCGATCTCCACATGCGTCCGGATGGCGTTGGTACCCTGGGTAATGGCCTTTTCGAGAACCTTTCGACCACGGTCGTAGACGTCTTCTTCCGAAAACCCTTTCTTTGCCTCCGCAACTGACGAGATCGCTCCTTCCAGCGTGCCTGTCTCGTTCCGACAGCGGTCGAGAATGCAGGCCTTGTCGAGATGAAGATGGCTCTCGACAAATCCCGGCACCAGGAGAACGCCGTTGCCATTCAGTTCTTCCGCACTCGTGGGCAGGTCGGCTCCTATCGCCGAAATCTTTCCGGCCCTAACAGCAATATCGACAGCCGCATCAGCGCCATCCAGCAGGACGTTCCGGATTACTAGCCCGCTCATACCCTCGCCTCCATGCGAGTTTCCTGTTCATTGGTGGCGCCGAGATAGGCAGCCGTCAGCCGCGGGTCCGAAGCCAGATCCGCAGCCTTGCCTTCAATCACGATACGGCCTTGCTCCAATACGTAGGCGTAATCTGCAACGGCGAGAGCAAGCGTTGCCATCTGGTCGACAAGCAGAATGGTGATGCCTTCGTCCCGCAACTCACCAAGGATCGCATAAAGCTCCTCAACCATCGCCGGAGCCAAACCAAGCGAAGGTTCGTCCAGGAGCAGGATCTTGGGTTTCGCCATGAGACCGCGGGCAATTGCCATCATCTGCTGCTCACCGCCCGAAAGAAGCCCTGCGCGGCTGTGCAACCTGTCACGCAGGCGCGGAAACCGCTTCAGATGAGCTTCCAGTTCCGAGCTGTTGACATCCGAATGTCTCTTGTAGGCACCCAGTTCGATGTTCTCGCGCACCATCAGTTCCGGAAATACCTGGCGGCCTTCGGGAACCAGCACAAGACCACGCCCGACGAGTTCATGCGGCTGCATGGCCTGTGTCTGCTCGTCGTTCAGGATTATGCTTCCGGTGACCGGCCTGTGCAGACCCGAAACGGCAGAAAGAAACGTCGATTTTCCTGCACCATTCGCCCCGAGCAGAGCCACCATTTCACCTGGCCGCACCTTGAGTGATACCTCTTTCAACACCGGAGCCGCGCCATATCCTGCGGTCAGCTTCTGTGTCGAAAGAACAGGCGTTTCTTCCGTATGCAGCGGTTTTATGCGCGGGAATGCCGTGGCGCCACCGGTGCCGAGGTAGGCTGCAATCACAGTATCGTTTGCCTGGATCTCTGTCGGAGAACCAAAGGCAATAGGCTTGCCGGCGTCAACTGCCTGGATCCGGTCCGAAATCCCCATGACCAGCTCCATGTCATGTTCGACGAGCACAACTGCAGGTCCCAGGTCGGCAATATCCCGCAGCAGCATGGCGAGCTTGTCCTTGTCGGCACGCATCAGTCCGGCTGCCGGTTCATCCAGAAGAAGGATGTCAGGTTTCAGGGCAAGCGCGCGTGCGATCTCCACCAGCCTGCGGTCGACATGCGGCAAATCACCGGCACGCTTGTCGAAGTCACCTTCATAGCCGCAGTATCGCAAAAGTCCTGCCGCCAGCGACAAACGATCTGGCGACTGAATGTCGGACCACGGGTCGCCGAAGGCACCGCGCCCCAGCCCGGAGACGACATTTGCAAGCACCGTCAGGTTCTCGAAAAGTTTAGTCGTCTGGTAGGTCCGGGCAATCCCGGATCGGGCAACCGCATGGGCAGGCAGCCCGGCAAGGTCCCGGCTTCCAAGCAAGATCTTTCCCTGCGTTGGACGGTAGAACCCGCCTATCATGTTGAGAACCGTTGTCTTGCCCGCACCGTTCGGACCGATGATGGATGTTACCTCGCCGGGCTCGATCCGGAAGCTGACACCATCGACTGCCCGAACACCGCCGAACGAAATGCCGAGGTCTTCAATTTCCAGTGCACTTGAGGAAAGCCCGCCCTGGAGGAACTGCTCGATGTCTGCGGAAGAAATCGGCGTCACGCTTCGGCTCGACTTCGGGATGTAAGACGCCACCGTGCCGACCAGCCCGCGAGGCGCAATCAGCAGCACGCCCACCAGCAAACCGCCAAAGAACAGCAGCCGGTATTCTGCAAGATCTGAAAGGAACTCCGGCAGCAGGACGGTTACCAGCGCACCGGCGAGTGGCCCCAGCACGGTGCCGGCGCCGCCGATCAGGATTGCGAAGAGAAACAGGATCGACTGCGAGAACGGAAAATTGCTCGGCGCGATGAACATCATCAACGGTGCAAACAGACCGCCCGCAAGCCCGGCCATCGCCGCCGCAATGGCGAACGCGGCCGCCTTGACCGCGAAGGGCCGATATCCAAGCGAGGCGGCTGCGGTTTCAGCATCGCGTACGCCCGTCATTGCCATGCCCCAACCGCTTTCGGCCAATCGGCGAAACAGGTAGAGAGACAATCCGGCAAGCAGGATGGCCAGCACCACCAGTTCCCGCTCGGTGAACACGAAATCCAGGATCTCCGGCATTGGAAAGCCCATGAGGCCATTCTGACCACCGGTCAGCGAACGCCATTCCACCGCGCCGTGTTCGACAATGAACGCGAAGGCAATCGTGACCATTGCCAGGAACGGCCCCGCCATACGGACGGCAGGCACCGCCAGCAGAACGCCCGCGATCCCCGCCACGAGCGCGGACAAGGGCAGTGCCAGCCAGAAGCTCAGGCCAGCCAGGGTCATCACCGCCACACCATAAGCGCCGATGGCAAAGAAACCCACCTGGCCAAGTGAGACCAGACCAGTCAAACCATAAAGAACGTTGAGACCTGTCCCCAGGATGGTCGTGATTGCAACAAGGCCGATGACGAACTGCGTGTAGCCACCGCTTGTCACGGCCATCGCACAGGCTGCAACAGTCAGAACGAGCAACGCGCCGTCGAGAAGAATTCGCTGGTTCAGAAAGGGCACGGCTCTTCCTCAGACTTTCTTTACGGCGGGACGACCGAAGAGACCGTCCGGCTTCAATGTCAGTGCAAGGATGATCAGCGCAAAGACAACGATGTAGGTGGAAGAGGAGCCCAGGTAGGCCGTTACCAGGGCTTCCGTCACTCCATAGAGAAAGCCTGCCAGCATGACGCCGGCTGCCGATGTCATGCCGCCCAGGATTGCCACCGCGAAGGCCTTGAGCCCAAAGAGCGTTCCCATGTCCGAATGCACGGAAAACAGCGGCGCGATCAAAAGACCGGCACATCCGGCAAGCATGGCCGAAATCGCAAAGGAACCGGACACCATCATGGTTGTATTGATCCCCATGAGCCGTGCTGCCTGATTGTTCTGGACGACGGCAAGCAGCGCCCTGCCCTGCAAGGTCTTGCGGAACAGGAAGTGCAGCGCCAGAGCAACACCGATGGCGGCAATCGGAATAAGCAGTTGCTGCGGATAGATGCCCGTGCCGGCGAACTGCCAGGTGGTCTGCGCCAAAGGCGAAAACAATGTCCGCGGTTCGTTGCCGAAGCTGAAGAGAACGGCGTTGTCGAGAAAGATGCCGCCCGCGACGGTCGCCATCAGCCAGGCCTCCGAATTGCGTTCCACGAAGGGACGAACCAGAAGTATTTCAACAAGCACGCCAAAAAGGCCACAGCAGGCGATCGCAAGCGGATAGGCGATCAGCCAGTTCAAGCCGAGCCGTTCGGTAAAGACAAAGCCCAGAACCGCGCCCAGCATGACAACACTGCCTTGCGCGAAATTGACGGTGGAAGAAACGGAATAGGTGATCTGAAAGCCGAGCGCGATCAGCCCGTACATGCTTCCAAGGCCAATGCCGGTGACAAGGGCGGCGATCAAGAGGGTCATGGGTGGGTCCTGGCGGGTGAAACGGGATCAGGGCTAATTCAAAGGAAAGAAACCTCCCGCGGGCCTGCCGCGGGAGGTGATATCATCAATCTTCAATCGGGATGATTTCGCCTTCGACGAACTGCGCGAAGACATAGTCTTCAGGCGCGATCGCATCCTGGTCTTCCGGCGAGAACGGGTCGGTGTAGGTCTTGATCAGGCCTTCGATGTTCTCGATGTCGTACATCGCCTGTCGGATAGCCGGACCATCGGTGGAACCGGCCTTCTCGATGGCAGCAGCCAGCAGAAGCATGGCGTCATAGGCATTGGCGATACCGGTTGCGGGTGTCACATCGGCCATGGTCTTGATTTCGGGAAAGCTTTCCTGGAGCTTCGAGAACATGGCCTCGCCCTTCGCATCGCCCTCCCGGAACAGGTAGGTCTGGATGAAGTGGAGCTTCTCGCCGCTCTTGCCGGCCAGTTCCGTGAACCGTCCGCCTGCCGGGCCCCAGTGCGATGCCATGGCAACGTCCCAGCCCATCCGGTCGAGTGATTTCACCACCTGTGCGGTCGGGGCAACGTTAGCCACCACAAACAGGCCATCCGCGCCGTTTTCCTTGAGGCGCGTGAGCTGCGGTACGACATCGACGTCATTGGACTCGAACTTCTCGATACCCGCATGCTCCATGCCGCGCTTCTCGAGCGCTTTCAAAAGCCCCTTCTCGTTGGACTCGCCCCATGGGTTGTTGATGAGGATCATCCCCGGTTTCTTGGAGCCGTATTTGGTGACCAGATACTCGGTGATCGCTTCATCGACATATTCATCAACGGCGGAAACGCGGAAGATGTAGTTCTCTTCAGCACCGTTCTTGGTGATGCCGGTGCCTGCAGCCCACGGGCCGACAAAAGGCACCTTTGACTGGTTTGCAAAGGGAACGATTGCAAAGGAGACCGGCGTGTCCAGACCGCCGATCAGAGCCGCAACGCCTTCGCGCTGGACAAGCTCACGTGCGGCGACAAGCCCCTTGCCCGGGTTGCTTTCGTCATCGCGGCTTACAAGTTCAAGCGGTTTGCCAAGGACACCGCCCTTCTCGTTGATCTCGTCAATCGCGATGGTCAGGCCACGTGTAATTGCCTGTCCGGACTTGGCGGACTGACCGCTTAGCGCGGCAACAAGGCCGATCTTGATTGTATCGGCGGCGAAGGCCGGCAGGCTGATGGCCAGGGCGAGGCCGACAGCACCTGACATCAGGACGCGGCGTGTCACCTTCGGAAATTTGCAAGCGGATTTCATGAACGGCTCCTCTGGTTTTCCGGACGACACGTCCGAACGCCATATCAAGAGCAAGTCAGATGCCAGTTTACTGATCTCTATACATTTCAATTACTTATCTAATTTCAGCCTTTAAAGGCCTTCGATGACATCAGAATTTCGCTTAAATTGCATGCAATCTTTGCATACAAAACTTGCATGCAAAAAGCCGGACAGGATTTATGCTCCGGAAGGCCATTTTGAAAAGGACGCCCCATGCTGGACGAAAACAAAGACACCCTTCCCGAGGAAGCGCAGATCGTCAGGGAATATCTCGACGCTTCCATGAAACCCGATCCGGATCTCGCTGCGACATACGTTGCCGACGATGTGACGATCACGTTTACAGGCGGACGGGTATTCAACCATCCGTCAGGTCCGACCGGCTTTAACGCGAAGCGGTACAACTGGGTGAAGAAGAAGATGGACCGTTTCGACGTTGCCCGCGGGGCGGACGGGGTTGTCGTCTACTCTGTCGGGACGCTTTACGGTGAATGGCCGGACGGAACCGCCTTCGAAGGCAACCGGTATGTCGACCGGTTCGAAGTGCATGACGGCAAGATCACAAAGATGGATGTCTGGAACGACAGCGCGGAGCGAATTCTCACCCGCATGGGCATTGAAGCCTAGTCGTCTCCTCGAACGGCGCGAACGTAAGGTTCCAGGGCATCGAGATAGATGCCCTGCCCCTTGTTTTCGGGCTTGATCAGCGCCCGGTCAGCCACGGCCCCCAGGTGGTGTCGCATGAGGTCTCTCGCCCGATCCTCATCGCCCTTGGAAAGAGCATCAATAATTTCCCGGTGCTCCTGGATCCCGCAATCAGTGGAATGCGGCCGCGAGTAAAGCGCCAGCGTCAACCCGCATCTATAGCCGACATCTTCCACGTAGCGGATCAGAACCGGACTTTCCGTGAGCTGCGCCATGAGAATGTGGAATTCCGTGGCAAGCCGGATGGAGACAGGCTCTGGTCCCTTTTCAGCGGCGATTTCCTTGTCGAGATGCGCATTCAGTGCATCAAGGTGCTTCTGGGAGAATTCAGCGCTCAGCCGGGACACCACGAGGTCTTCGATCTGGCATCGCAGATCAAACAGATCCCGCGCCTCCTCCAGGCTGGGGGTCGCGACAACAGCTCCCCTGTTCCGCCGCAGTTCAACAAGGCCTTCCGCAGCGAGCCGTTCCAGTGCCTGGCGCACGATTGTTCGGCTCGACCCGAAACGCTCACCCAGCGAATCTTCCGGCAGTTTCATGCCCGGTAACAGGGCACGCTCAAGGATGGCACTGCGCAGGGCTGCGCAAATTTGTTCGGAACGATTCATCAGTGCTTCGGATCACCAGCTGATTTGCCGCTCAAACAAATCAAATAGCTGCAGATTTGCCAAGTGTCCGAATGCCTCGATTTTCAGCTCCGGCCATTTCCCCTCGCACAGAAAAGACCTGATTGAATTCAAATCCTTCAACTTGCTCGGCCTGAAGGCTTGCTGCCCGGAAGACCTGCCCCACTCCGATGAGGACCGGACCTTCCAGTCCGAGAAAATCGACACCGCATTCAAGTTCGTCCAGTGTTCCCGACCAGCGCTTTTCGTCGGTGCGGGATATTCCCGAAACGGCAACGACGGGGGTTTCTGCTGACAAGCCTTCGGCAACAAGCCGGTCTCTGATACGGCCGGCCATGCGCGCACCCATGTAGAAAACAGTCGTGGTGGCTGGATCGGTGAGCGCAGGCCAATCTACGGTTTCCGGCAAATCGCCCTTGCGCGAGTGGCCGGTGACGAACCTGACAGATTGAGCATGGTCTCGGTGCGTCAGGGAAACGCCCAGGCGTGCCGCCATGGCAGAGGCCGCAGTAATGCCTGGAACCACGGTTGCCGGGATGCCTTCGGCAGCAAGACGGTCGAGTTCCTCGCCACCACGTCCGAAGATCATCGGATCACCGCATTTGAGCCGCACCACGTGTTTGCCCTGTCGTGCCAGCGAAACCATCATGTCGTTGATGTCTTCCTGGCGGCAACTTTCCCGGCCGCCTCTTTTTCCGACCAGCATCCGTCTGGCTTCTCGACGCGCAAGTTCGAGAACCGCGTCATCGACCAGATCATCGAAGAGAATGACATCAGCCGATTGCAGCGCACGCACGGCTTTCAGTGTCAGGTATTCCGCATCGCCCGGACCTGCACCCACAAGGGTGACTTTGCCTGCGGCAGACGTCCTTGCATCCTCCAGAAGTGCTGCGGCGAGATGCTCTTCTTCTTCAGGCGCCGACTTGCCCGAGAAGGCAAGATCGGAGATCCGCTCCCAGAACCGGCGCCGCTGTGCCCCCGCGTCCAGTAGGGAAAGTGTCTTTTCCCGCAACCGGCTTGCCAGCTGCGCCCATCCTTGCAGACTTTCAGGCATCAGCGTCTCGATCCGCCGTCGGATCGCCTGGCCAAGAATCGGCGCGACCCCATTGGTCGAAATACCGATCACGACCGGTGACCGGTTGACGATGGACCCGAACTGGAAGTCGCAATACGCGGGGTTATCGATCACATTGACCGGAACCCCCATGCGTCGCGCGGCCAAAACAAACGCTGCGGCTTCTTCGTCACTCTCTGCGTCGGCAATCGCAAGGGCTGCGCCTTCGAAGTCTTGCTGCGACCAGCAGGACCGGTGATGTATGAAACGTCCCTTGATGCTGCCGGCCACAAGAAGTGCCTCGAAAGCCGGCTCCAGCTCCTGTGCATGAACATGCACGTCTGCCCCGGCAGCGGCCAGCAGCTCCGCCTTCCAGGCAGCGGCTTCCGTGCCGCCTGCCAGCAGCACTTTTCTTCCTTCAAGCGGAAAGAACAGCGGCAGGCTTGCAAGAGCCCCCACGCGTGCCGGACGGCTCCGGCGCTTTACCTCAGCTGGCTTGCGCAATGTCGGCATCATCGAGGCTTTCCTTTGCAATTTCATCCAGAAGCGTCTGGATTTCCGAGCGGCAGGAGCCGCAATTTGTGCCGGCTTTCAGTGTTTCACCGATTGCACTGACACTCGTCGCACCGCAACGTGCGGCTTCGGCAATCTGGTTGCAGCCGATCTGGAAGCAGGAGCAGACCAGCGCCCCCGGATCTGGCCTGTCTGCCGGCACCCGTCCAGCAAGAACCCTTGCCCGCTCCTGCGGCGAAACGGGCCCCTCATCCAGAAGCCCGCAAGCCCATTGGCGCGAGACTTCCACCGGGGATGCGGAAAAGAAGAACGCTGCCTGCAGCACATCGTCCCGCCACTCGGCCAAACGTCTCCAGCAAGCGGCACCGTCCGATATATCTGTCGTCTCGTTGCTGGACGAGGTCAACGAAGCTGCGATTTCCGCGAAATCCGCATCGGCTTTCGCCGCGAACTCAAGCCGGTATCCGCCAGGAACAGGAGCAAGGGCCCAATAGTCGGCAGCGATCTTCTCCGGTCGCTGGCGCAAGACGGCAAAACCGAACCAGGCCATTTTCGCTTTTGTCACAGCTACAGGCGTGAACTTGGATCCTGGCTGTCCGGAATGCGGGTCTGTCTCAGGGGCCATGACCGCATCGATACGGGCTTTCGATGCAAGCTGGTCGGTCCAATGCATCGGCACGAAGACTTCTCCCGGGGCGACCCGGTCTGTCAGGAGTGCCCGCACAATTACGGCCCCATATGGGCTTTTGACCGTCACCAGGTCTGCCGGGTCGATCCCGAGCTTTGCGGCATCGATCGGGTTGAGTTCAGCAAAAGGTTCGGCGAAATGCGCGGTCAGGCGCGGCGTCTTGCCGGTGCGCGTCATGGTGTGCCACTGATCGCGGATCCGGCCCGTATTCAGGGAGAACGGATAGCGGCGCTCTGTTTGCCGCGGTGCCTTGAAAACGACGGGCACGAACTGCCCCTTGCCGCTTTCGGTGAAAAATCCTCCGCCAGCAAAGAACCTCGTATCAGCTGGTAGTGCCCCCGCCGGCTGAGGCCACTGAAAGGGCTCCATGGCATCGAAATCGGCATCGGACACGTCCCGATAAGAACCGATATCGAAATCCCGGCTGCCTTCGTTCCGATAACCGGAAAGCTCCGCATGCTCTCGGAAAATCGCCGCAGACCCTTCATAGGAAAAGGCCCCGGTAAAGCCCATTCGCCTTGCGACTTCGCTCAGGTGCCACCAGTCGGGGCGAACCTCACCGGGAAAATCCAGGAACGCACGCTGTCTCGATATGCGGCGCTCGGAATTGGTAACCGTACCGTCCTTTTCACCCCAGGCAGCTGCAGGCAGCAACACGTTCGCATAGGAAACCGTGTCGGCCGCCCGCGTCACTTCCGAAACAACTACAAAGGGGCATGTTTCAAGGGCTTCTGCCACGCCATCTGCATCCGGCAGACTGTCTACCGGGCTTGTCGCCATGATCCAGAGCGCCTTGATCCGGCCTTCCCGCACGGCCTTGAAAAGCTCAACAGCTTTCAAGCCTGACCGATCAGCCACGACCGGGCTTTGCCAGAAGTCCTGTACGATCCCGCGGTGCTCGGCATTTTCCAAAGCCATGTGGCCGGCGAGCATATTGGCCAATCCGCCGACTTCCCGGCCTCCCATGGCGTTCGGCTGACCCGTGACGGAAAAAGGACCCATGCCGGGCTTTCCGATCCTTCCTGTTGCAAGATGTGTGTTGACGATGGAATTGACCTTGTCAGTCCCGACGACTGACTGGTTGACACCCTGGCTATAGACGGTGACCGTCTTTTCCGTCCGGGCAAACATCTTGTAGAAGAGTGCGATATCCTGACGTGACAGGCCGGTCTTTTCGGCTATCTGGCCAATTTCACAAGGTCCTGCAGCTTCGACTGCCTTTTCAAGGCCTTCCGTGAACCGATTGACATAGCTTTCATTCACGACAGACGCCTCAGCCAGGAAGGCGAGCAGACCGTTGAAAAGGGCAACGTCCGTGTCGGGCTTCAATTGCAGGTGCAGATCGGCGATGGCGCAGGTCGCTGTCTTGCGCGGGTCCACCACGACCACCCGCAACGCCGGATTTGCAGCCTTGGCCGCTTCGAGACGCTGGAACAGGACCGGATGACACCAGGCGAGATTGGAGCCGACCAGCACAACAAGATCTGCCAGTTCAAGATCTTCATAGGTTCCCGGAACCGTGTCCGAGCCGAATGCCCTCCGGTGCCCGGCAACCGAAGATGCCATGCAAAGACGGGAATTGGTGTCGATATTCGCCGAACCGATGAACCCTTTCATCAGTTTGTTGGCGACGTAATAGTCTTCTGTCAGGATCTGGCCGGACACATAAAACGCAACGCTATCTGGTCCATGTTCCCGAATGGCATCCTGAAAGTTGCGCGCGACAAGATCGAGCGCGTCATTCCAGTTGGCGCGTTCGCCGTCGATTTCCGGATAGAGCAGTCTGTCATCCAGCGAAAGCGTTTCTCCAAGGGCCGACCCCTTGGAACACAGCCGACCGAAATTGGATGGGTGCTTGGGGTCACCTGCAACAGTCACCGTCCCGTCCGGGTGCCGGGTCGCGAGGACGCCGCAGCCGACACCGCAATAGGGACAGGTGGTCCGGATTGTTTTTTCTTGTTCGGTCATGCCATCAATCCCGGTTCTTGATTTACCAGGCGTTGTAGCCAAGGTATTTGCCCGACATCTCGATCTTCACCCGGTCTCCCTTGGGGTTCTCGACACGGGTTACCGACATGTCGAAATCGATGGCGGACATGATGCCGTCGCCGAATTTCTCATGGATCAAAGCCTTGATTGTCGGGCCGTAGACACCGACGATTTCATAAAGACGGTAGATGCACGGATCCGTCGGCACAGTCTGCGACCAGATCTTTGTAGGGCTCTCCTGCAGTACCAGAGCCGCTTCCTGCGGCAGACCGAGTGTCTCCGTGATTGCCTTTGCCTTGTCTTCCGGCATGGCGTTCATGCCCATGGCCGCCGAATGGGTCCAGACAGGCGACATGCTGATCGCTTCGGCAATGCCTTCCCATGTGAGCCCCGCCTGGCGCTTCGCCGACAGGATCATGCTGGTAACGTCTTCGCGGGTAAGAGCGGACATGAAAATCTCCTATGTATTACCGAAGAGTTGAAACAAGAGGATGGCGCAGAGCACCGCGAGAACAGCAGAGACGATCTGCCAGAAACGGACCGGATCCCGTTCCGCCAGAGGGACAAAACGATCTGAACTGAAGTCCGGGTTCGGGCGGCGAAGATCTTCCAGGAAGGCGCTCAGCGCTTCGTAGCGCTTGCCCGGCACAGGATGAACCGCGCGGCAAAGCGCACCATCGACCCAGTCCGGAACCCGTTCCGTGACAGCTGTCGCACTGCGATAGCGCAGCGCAGCCTGAGCCCGCTCACTCGTTGCCCTGGCAACGGCCGCACCATAAGGCAAACGCCCGGTCAGCATTTCATAGGCAATCACACCGAGCGAAAACTGGTCGCTGTACTCGGTCCCGAGGTAGCCGAGAAACACCTCTGGCGCGGTATATTGGTGGGTGCCGAGGATCTCACCCTTGTCGAGCGAAGGGGCGGCTTCCATCACGCCGGCGATCCGCACCGACCCGAAATCGATGATTTTCACCGTGCCGGACGTGTCGATCATGATGTTTTCCGGCCGCAGGTCCTGATGGACCATTTCCTTGCGGTGGAAGGCCATCAATCCCCTGGCCACCTGCTCCAGAATCCCGCGCACGGTCTCAAGGCTGGGGTGAGGATTGTCGATCATCCACTGGCGAAGCGTCTGGCCTTCGACAAATTCCGTTGCCAGAAAAAGCGTCTGCCGGCCTTGTGGATAGGTGGAAGCCTTCAACACATGCGGCGATGAAATCCGGCGGGCAACCCACTCCTCCAGCGCGAACCGGCGCAGATAGTCTTCCTCTTCGCGCAAATCGAGCGACGGAAACTTGAGCGCCACCGGTTCGCCGGTTTCTTCGTTTTCCGCCAGATATATGTGGCTGCGGCTGGTGGCGTGCAGACCGCGCATCAATCGGAACCCTTCATGGGTGCCAGGCACCTTCGGCAGCGCCGCCGGTGGCAAGGTGCCTTCCCCGTTCAGGAGATCATCTGCACCGGGTTCCGCGATGTCGATAACCCGCACGACCTGAACGGTCAGATTATCGTCGCTGCCTGCAGCCAGCGCCTTTTCGACAAGTGTCCTGGCTGTCTGATCGAGAGCTTCGCCAGCCAGAACGGCGTCAGCCATGTCCTTCGCGCGCAAGAAACCATGGACGCCATCCGTTGTGAGGACAAACAGATCGCCCGGACGAAGATTGAACACGGCATAATCGATATCGACGGATTGCCCGACCCCCAGAGCCCTGCCGAGATAACTCTCGTGTTCGGAAATCCGGACAGTGTGGTCTTCCGTCAGCTGTTCCAGGCTCTGGCCGGAAAGACGCCAGATGCGGCTGTCACCGACGTGAAAGAGATGAGCCTTGCTCCCCTTCAGGACCAGGGCAGAAAAGGTGCAGACATGGCCCCTGTCGAGATCGTCGGCCTGTTTCGTCTGGCTGAATAGCCAGGAATTGGCGGCAGAGATCACCCGGACGGCAGAGGTCTTCACTGTCCAGGCTTCAGAGGTGCAATAGTAATCGGAGAGAAAGGATTTAACGGCCGTTTCGGCTGCGACATGCGCAACCGGACTGGAGGAAATGCCGTCCGCGACAGCAAGTGCGATGCCCTTGTGCACCAGGGCCGGGCCGTCCGGCACCATGACGCCATGAAAGTCCTGGTTCAGGGCTTTCCGTCCGGCAGACGAATGCTGGCCGGTTTCGACGCTCAAGGTGGTATGACGGACTTGCATCAGCACGGGAAAACGATCCTCCGGAAAAGACGCTCCGCCGCCGGTGACGGCGGAGCTTCACACTTATTCGGCTGGCGCTGCGATCGGCGCCTTTTCGTAGCCTGCCTTGCGGGACGGCGACGTCTTGTAATGGGTGGCGTAGATCATGCCGCCGACGAAGGTCAGCCCGCCGACCAGATTGCCGACAACAACCGGAATTTCGTTGTAGGCAAAGTAGTCGAACCAGGTGAAGTCACCGCCCAGCATGATGCCGGAGGGGAACAGGAACATGTTCACGATGGAATGCTCGAAGCCGAGATAGAAGAACACCAGGATCGGCATCCACATCGCCATGATCTTGCCGGAGACAGAGTTCGACATCATCGCGGCGACAACACCGGTTGAAACCATCCAGTTGCACATCACTGCGCGGATAAAGACTGTCAGCAGTCCCGCCCAGCCGGCGGCGGCATAGCCGAGCGTCCGGGTTTCACCGATCTGGCCAATCTTCTGACCGACGGCGTTCGGTTCCTGGCTGAAACCCATGGTGAAGATGATCGCCATGAACACCGCCGTCGTCAGGGCACCTGCAAAGTTGCCGGTAAAGACCAGGCCCCAGTTCCGGAACACACCGCCCCAGGTGCAGCCCGGACGTTTAGCGATCACGGCCAGCGGCGCCAGCGTGAACACGCCCGTCAGAAGGTCGAAGCCCAGCAGATAGAGCATGCAGAAGCCGACCGGGAACAGGATCGAGGCGACCAGGAAATTGCCGGTATTGACGGCGATGGTCACGGCGAAGGCGGCGGCAAGGGCAAGGATGGCGCCTGCCATATAGGCCCGGATGAGCGTGTCCTTTGTGGACATAAAGATCTTCGCTTCACCGGCGTCGATCATCTTGGTGGCAAATTCCTGTGGCGTTACATATGACATCTGAATTCCTTTCGCGAGAGTGCTCGGCCGGTCAGACGGCTTCGTGGGAATAGGAAAGGTCGACAAGGATCCGGCCATCCTCCAGCCGGACGGGGAAAGCCGCTGTGCGGCCTTCGTCAGCTCCTTGCGCGGCTCCCGTTTCCAGGGAGATCACCCAGTTGTGCAACGGGCAGGTCACACATCCGTCATGCACAATGCCCTGACTGAGAGGCCCGTTCTTGTGCGGACACTTGTCTTCCAGCGCAAAGACGTCGTCTTTGGCGGTGCGGAAGATGGCGATGGTCATGTCGCCATTCTTCACGCACCGCGCTCCCTCCCTAGGAATGTCTTCAAGGGTGCCGATATGGACCCAGTTACGGATGTCGGCAGTCATTCGGCAGCCTCCTTCGTCAGAACAGCCATCGGCTTGAATTCATGCTTGTCCTTGCCGGAGACACGCTCCGACCATGGGTCGACCTGGGCGAATTTCTGGGAGAAGACGAAACGGTCGAAATACGCTACGCGCATCGCCTTATCGTCCATGATCTGGCGACGGATCTCCTCCAGACCTATGCGTTTCGCCCACTTGTAGATCCGCTCCAGGTAGTGGCCCTGCTCGCGGTACATCTGGGTGAGCGCAGCAACATGCTCGATCGCCTCATTCTCGGTCTTCACCAGGCCCAGAACTTCCGTGCCCTTGATGTCAAGACCGGCAGCTCCGGCGAAATGGATCTCGTAACCGCTGTCGACGCAGATGATGCCGATATCCTTGCAAGTTGCTTCCGCGCAGTTTCGCGGGCAGCCGGAGACCGCCATCTTCAACTTCGCCGGGGTCCATGAGCCCCACATGAACTTTTCCAGCTTGATGCCGAGACCGGTGGAATCCTGCGTGCCGAAGCGGCACCAGTCCGTCCCGACGCAGGTCTTCACCGTTCTCAGACCCTTGGCGTAGGCCTGCCCGGAAACGAACCCGGCCTTGCCGAGGTCCGCCCAGACTGCCGGCAGGTCTTCCTTCCTGATGCCAAGCATGTCGATGCGCTGGCCACCGGTGCATTTCACCGCCGGAATGTTGAACTTGTCGACCACATCGGCAATCGCCCGCAGTTCCTTGGAAGAGGTCATCCCGCCCCACATGCGCGGGACCACCGAATAGGTGCCGTCCTTCTGGATGTTGGCGTGGACACGCTCGTTGATGAAACGGGACTGGTAATCATCCGCATATTCATCCGGCCAATCGGAGACCAGATAGTAGTTGAGCGCCGGCCGGCACTTGGCACAGCCGCCGGAGGTGGTCCATTCCAGTTCCTGCATCACTGCCGGAATGGATTTCAGCTCCTTGGACTTGATCAGGCGGCGGACCTCGTCATGGCCCAGGTGCGTGCAACCACACATCGGCGTTACGGCCGCCGGGTTATAGGCATCGCCCAAGGTCACCTGCATCAGTTGCTCGACCAGCCCCGTGCAGGTGCCGCAGGAGTTCGAGGCCTTTGTGTGGGCCCGAACACCGTCCAGGGTCGTCAGGCCCTTCTCCTTGATCGTCGTAACGATCTTGCCCTTGCATACGCCGTTGCAGCCGCAGATTTCCGCATCATCCGGCAAGGCTGCAACGGCCGCCGTAGGGTCCAGCGGGGACCCTCCCTGGTAAGCCTGACCAAAGATCAGCGTCTCGCGCATGTCCGAGACGTCGGTACCTTTTTTGAGAAGGTCGAAGAACCACGGGCCGTCGGAAGTCTCACCGTAAAGGACGGCACCGACGATCTTGTTGTCTTTCAGGACGATGCGTTTATAGACGCCTGCCGACGCATCGCGCAGCACGATCTCTTCCCGGTCGTCGCCTTCGGAAAAATCGCCTGCCGAATAGAGATCGACACCTGTCACCTTGAGCTTGGTCGCGGTGACCGAGCCCGTGTATTCGGATGAGGCACCAAGCAGATTGTCGGCAATCACACCCGCCATTTCATAAAGCGGCGCGACAAGCCCGTAACACATGCCACGGTGTTCGGCGCATTCCCCGAGCGAGAAGATGTCCGCATCGCTGGTGCGCATGTCATCGCCAACCAGCACACCGCGATTGACGTCAAGCCCGACCGCCCTGGCAAGGTCGGCCGACGGGCGGATGCCGACGGCCATGACGATGATCGAGGCTTCGATCTCGGTGCCGTCGTCAAGGCGGATGCCCCTCACCTTGCCGGCATCATCACCCAGGATTTCATGGCTGTTTGCCTTAGTGCGCACGTCGATGCCGCGGCGTTTGAATTCCGCTTCGAGCAGGAACCCCGCAGCCGGGTCGAGCTGGCGTTCCATCAGGGTCGGCATCAGGTGCAGAACAGTTACGTCCATACCCTGCATCTTGAGACCGGCTGCCGCTTCAAGACCCAGGAGCCCCCCGCCGATGACGACGGCACGTCCGCCCCGTTTGGCGGCATCCAGCATTTTTTCCACATCGTCCAGATCGCGATAGGTCAGAACCCCGTCCAGATCCTTTCCAGGAAGCGGAATGATGAAGGGGGAAGATCCCGTGGCGATCACCAGCTTGTCGTAAGAGGCGGTAACGCCGTTTTCCGAGGTCACCGTTTTGGCGTCCCGGTCGATCTCGGCAACCCGTGCTCCCTTGTGAAGCGTCACGCCATGTTCGGCATACCAGTTGTCGCCATGGGTGATGATGTCCTCGTATGACTTCTCGCCTGACAGCACGGGCGACAGCATCAGCCTGTTGTAGTTGACCCGCGGCTCTGCATTGAAAATCGTGACGTCATATGCATCCCTGTCTTTTTCGAACAGGTTTTCGAGCATCCGCCCGGGTGCCATGCCGTTGCCGACGATGACAAGTTTCTGTTTTGTCATGGCTTTTCTCCAGACTTTCATTCGGCTGCTTCGGCCGCCGCGGTTTGACGGGCCATCCGTGCGGCCCGCTTTTCCTGAATGGATTTCAACTGGTCTTCGCTCGGGTCCGCGCCGCCCTCATAGGCTTCCAGGAAGTCCAGAAGCTCCTCGCGGTAGGCGTAGTAATCCGGGTGGGCGAGCAATTCCTTGCGCGACCTCGGGCGTGGCAGGTCCACTTCCATGATGTTGCCGATGCGGGCATTGGGCCCGTTCGACATCATCACCACCCGGTCGGCGAGCAAGATGGCCTCATCGACATCATGCGTGACGCAGACAGCCGTCACCTGGGTGCGTTTCCAGACATCCATCAGGACGTCCTGCAACTCCCAGCGGGTCAGGCTGTCGAGCATGCCGAAGGGTTCGTCCAGTAGCAGAAGCTTCGGCGACAGGGCAAAGGCCCGTGCAATGCCGACGCGTTGCTTCATGCCGTTGGAAAGCTCCGAAGCAGCCTTTTGCATGGCGTCCGACAGACCGACCTTGCCGAGGTAGTATTCAATCACGTCCCGCTTTTCGGCCCTGGACGCATCCGGATAGACCTTGTCGACCCCAAGCTCGACATTCTCGTAAGCTGTCAGCCAGGGCATCAGGCTCGGTGCCTGGAAAACGACGGCACGGTCCGGACCGGCCTGCGTCACATGAGTGCCGTCCAGTACGATGGCACCTTCGGTGATCTTGTTGAGGCCGGCCACCATGGACAGGACCGTCGACTTTCCGCAGCCCGAATGGCCGATCAGGGTGATGAACTCGCCCTTCTTCATTTTCAGATCGAAACCGTCGACGACCGTCAGCGGCCCCTTCGGAGTCGGATAGACCTTCTTCAGCTGAGAGAAGTCGAGATAACGGTCCTGAACCGCGGAATCCGATGCCCGCTCATAGGCTACCGGAAGCTTGTCGGCAGGCTTCGGACGCTGAGTAATCGGAACGATGTCCGGCAGAACGATTTCCCGCTCCAGATCAGCCCCACGCTCGGCACCTGCTTCCATCAGGTATTCGGTGACTTCGGCACGCAGCCGAATGAAGTCGTCATCGTGATTGAGTTCACCGCGATCGCGCGGCCGCTGAAACGGCACCTTGAACTCCGGACCGAGCGTTGCCGGTGTGCCGGGTTTCAGGGGTATGATCCGGTCTGCGAGAAGGATCGCCTCATCGACATCGTTTGTGATGAGAACGATGGTCTTCTTCTCTTCGTCGCAGATCGCGGCGAATTCGTCCTGCAGCTTCGCGCGGGTCAGGGCATCAAGAGCGGACAACGGCTCGTCCAGCAGCAGAAGTTCCGGCTGCATGGCAAGTGCCCGTGCCACGGCAACGCGCTGACGCATGCCACCGGAAAGTTCCGACGGCTTGCGGTCCCTGGCGTGCCCCAGACCGACCATCTCGATGTACTTGTCGCAGATCGCCTTGCGCTCTGCGGCGCTCTTCTTCTTGAAAACGCTGTCGACGGCCAGTGCCACATTGCCGAACACCGACAACCACGGCATCAGCGAATAGGACTGGAACACGACGCCCCGATCCTGGTGCGGCCCGTCAATTTCCTTGTTCTTGAAGATGATGCCGCCCTTGTCCGGCTCGATGAGACCGGCCAGCAGGGAGATCAGCGTGGTCTTGCCGGTGCCGGAAAACCCGACGATGGCAATGAACTCGCCCTCTTCCACTTTCAGATTGATATCGTCCAGCACATCCGTCCGGGTGGCATTTTCGCCATAGGATTTGGAGACGCCGGAAATTTCCAGAAAGGACATATCCGTCTCCTTAGCGATTGGCCGAGAATGTGAAGGCGCGCTGCAGGGCAAACATCAGCCGGTCGAGCATGAAGCCGATGATGCCGATGGTCAGGACAGCGACCATGATCTTTGCGAGCGACTGGGAAGAACCGTTCTGGAATTCGTCCCAGACGAATTTTCCAAGCCCCGGGTTCTGCGCCAGCATTTCCGCCGCAATAAGCACCATCCAGCCCACACCCAGCGACAGGCGCAGCCCGGTGAAGATCAGTGGCAGAGAGGACGGCAGAACCAGCTTGGTAACGGTCTTCCAGGTCGGCAGCTGCAGAACACGGCCGACATTCATCAGGTCCTTGTCGACCGAGGCCACACCCAGCGCGGTGTTGATCAGGGTCGGCCACATGGAGCAAAGGGTCACGGTGACGGCGGAGATCAACAGGGATTTAGACAGCCAGTCGACAGGATCGGCATAGGTTGCCGACACGATCATCGTGACGATTGGCAACCATGCCAGCGGCGACACCGGCTTGAAGATCTGGATCAGTGGATTGATTGCGCCGTTGAAGGAGCGCGACAGACCAGAGGCAATGCCAAGCGGCACGGCAATCAGCGTTGCGATCAAAAAGCCGAGGCCGACGGTTTTCAGCGAGGTGCCAATCTGGTCGATATAGGTCGGCTTGCCGGTATAGTCGCGCCACTTGATCTTGTCGGTCTTGCCTTCAGCTTGGTATTTGGCGTTGCGTTGTTCCTGGCGATCGTAGAAGGCAGCGGCCTTGTCACGCTCGCGCTCATGATCGTCCCAGAGGTTGACCGCCTGGGTCCAGACGGCAGCAGGCCCGGGAACTGCGCCCAGTGATGTCTGTACCTGGGGCGCCAGCGCTCCCCAGAGGACGAGAAAGGCGATGATGCCCAGGAGAGGAATCACGAGAACGCGTTTGAGTTCCCCCAGCTGCTCCTTCGGGCTGTCGCCTGCGGCAATTTTCAGGAGCGGCACGGTCCAGGAAAGGCCAAGCGCATCCAGCCAGCCGGCGGCCTTGTTGATCCGTGTGAAGAGCTTTTCCCGGCGTGCGGCACGGGCAAGGTCCTGACTGCCTGCGGTATCGGCATTGGCCATGTCGTCAATCCTTGTTCGAATTCTGTCGGTTCGTGTCGAATGAGAAAAACGAGCGGCGGGGCTGCAGACCGCCGCTCAAGTTTGGGGAAGTTCAGCCGCCCACGACCTGGTTGCCGTCGACCACCTGCTTGCCTTTCAGGCCGATCGGAAGGCTGTCGATGTAGGCGTTCGGCTGCTTGCCGTCGTAGGGAATGCCGTCGATGATGTCCGCCGACGGGGTCGGAGCGCGGTAGCCGTCCGTTTCCCAGGGGAAGTCTTCCTTGGCCACATGCCCTTCCTCGACCAGCATTTCTGCGGCTTTCAGATAGATGTCCGGGCGATAGACCGACCGCGCGACTTCGTCGTACCAGCTGTCGGGTTTGTACTCGGAAATCTGCCCCCAGCGGCGCATCTGGGTCAGGTACCAGACGGCATCGGAATAGTAGGGATAGGTCGCGAAGTAGCGGTAGAAGACGTTGAAGTCGGGAACGTCTCGCTTGTCGCCCTTCTCATACTCGAAGGTGCCGGTCATGGAGTTGGCGATCACTTCAGCGTCCGCACCGACATACTCCGAGCGGGACAGGATCTCGACGGCTTCCATACGATTGGCGTTGTCGTTCTCGTCCAGCCACTTGGCCGCGCGGATCAACGCCTTGGTAAGCGCAAGCGTGGTGTTCGGATATTCTTCGGTAAATTCCTGCGTCAGACCGAAGACCTTCTCCGGATTGTTCTTCCAGATCTCGTAATCGGTGATGACCGGAACGCCGATGCCCTTGAAGACTGCCTGCTGGTTCCAGGGTTCGCCGACGCAATAGCCATAGATGGTGCCGGCCTCCAGCGTTGAAGGCATCTGCGGAGGCGGAGTGACCGACAGCAGAGCGTCTGCCTGGATCTGGCCGGAGATATCCGAACTGGAATAGAAGCCCGGGTTGATATCACCGGATGCCAGCCAGTAGCGCAGTTCGTAGTTATGGGTGGAGACGGGGAAGACCATGCCCATGTTGAACGGCTTGCCTTCGGACTTGAACTTGTCGACGACCGGCTTCAAGGCGGTTGCCTTGATCGGGTGAACCGGCTTGCCGTCGTCCTGCATTTCCAGGTGCGGCTTCATCATCTCGAAGATCTCGTTGGAAACGGTGATGCCGTTGCCGTTGAGATCCATGGAGAACGGCGTCACGATGTGTGCCTTCGTGCCGAAACCGATGGTGGCCGCCAGCGGCTGTCCGGCCAGCATGTGCGCCCCATCCAGTTCGCCCGTGATGACCCGGTCGAGCAGAACCTTCCAGTTGGCCTGCGGCTCCAGGGTGACGAAAAGGCCTTCTTCTTCGAAATAGCCGAGCTCATAGGCAACCGCGAGCGGAGCCATGTCCGTCAGCTTGATGAAGCCGAAGGTGAGTTCGTCCTTTTCGACATCCAGCATCTCGGCATAGGCGCTGGATGCGGACACAAGTGCCGTGGCTGCCATCAGGGCGCCAAATGCGGTCCGGCGGGTAATATTCAGGGTCTTTTTCATTGTCGCGTCCTGTCCCTCGTTCGTCCTGCGCCCTCTTCAGCCGGGCACAGGAGCAATAAAAAAGCCGCCGACCGAACCGCATGACGGGAGGAATTCCCATGCGGTTCAGATCGGCGGCTTTGCCTGTGCACCCGGCAGTGGGTGCGATATCTGGTAGGCCAGCGTCGGCCTCACCTGCTTAAAAGCACGAACTGTGCCAATTTGAAGAAATTGGCTTTTCTCTTTATTTACAGATACTTATTCTTTGTGAAAATTTTGACCATATGCTCAAGCTGCATATTTGATCATCGAAGCTTGCAGGCAACTGAACGAATTTTGTGCAACGCAACCAGACTGCCCCGGCGCCAGGCGAGCTGTCTCGGAAGTCAAAAACGGGCGCCGTCAAACATTTCGATGGTCATGTCTGTCGCTTCGCCGGTCAGCTCCAGAGCCTCCAGATAGGCGGTCGGAGAAAAGACCTTTTCAACTTCGCTTTCCGCCTCTCGCGAACGCTCCACCTGCCCCCAGCGAACCATCTGCTCGTAGAACCATTTGCCATGAACCGGCATTGGCGCCGCCTTGAGCCCACCCGAGAAGGTCAGGAAGTCCGGAACGTTCTTCACCGAGACCGGGCCGAGCCTGACGCGGCCCGATAGCGCTACTAGGCAGATTTCAGCGGGGCAAGCCAGTAGGTCGGGCCTTGCGAGCATGTCGGCCAGCTCGGCATTGTTCTTCGGATCGGCACACCAGTCGGCGGCTGCCGAAAAGGCACGCATCAGCGCAGCCAGCGTTTCCGGGTTGGCTTCGGCCCATTTGCGCGTCACGCCCAGCACTTTTTCCGGACTGTCCGGCCAGATGGCCTGTTTGTAGGTTGCAATGCGCCCCGTTCCCGCGTCGACTGCAGCCGTGTTCCAGGGTTCGCCAACGCAATATCCATCGAGCTGGCCGGCGGCCAGGGCATCCGCCATGACCTGCGGAGCCAGTACGGTAATCTCGACATCCCGGTCCGGATCAATTCCGGCGGCGGCGAGCCAATAGCGCAATTCATAGGCATGGCCTGAAAATGGGTGCACAACCCCGAAATGAAGCAGCGGCGCATCCGCCTCCTGCTGGTCGGCAATCACCCGCGCGAGCGCCGCACCGGTCGACGTCGGGTCGCCTTCCGGATCGGCTCCGACAGCCGACATGTCCGCCCAGAGTGCGTTGGAAACCGTAATTGCGTTGCCACCTAGCCCCAGAAGCATGGGCGCCAGCATGGGCACGGCAAGACTGGTCAGGTTGAGGCTGGATGCAATCGGCATCGGGGCGAGCATATGCGCCACGTCGAAATGACCGACCGAAATTCTGTCTCGAATATTGGCCCAGGATGTTTCGCGGATCAGCTTCAGCGCAATGCCTTCCTGCTCGGCAAAACCGAGTTCGGCAGCCGCCACGACAACGGCACTGTCCAGAAGCGGGATAAATCCGGCAATGACAGGCTTCAAGTTCGTATCCATGATCCTCCAGTCCCCTGGTTGGCCGCTTCTCCCCACTCGGTGTTTTTTGTTGTCATCGCGTCAGTCTCCCAGAAGTCCGCTGGCGATCACCAGGCTCTGCGCCACATCAATGATCTTCCGGCTCTGGTTCATGGCCGTACGGCGCAACAGGTCATAGGCCTCCTGCTCGCTGAGCCCCTTCGACTTCATCAAGATGCCCTTGGCCCGATCGATGGTTTTCCGGTCTGCAAGTTCAGAGCGCACTTCCTCCAGCTCCTCTGTCAGCCTGGAAAACGCGCGAAAGCGGCTGATCGCCATGTCTAGGATCGATTTGACCCGCTCCCGCTTGAGCCCGTCGACGATATAGGCCGACACCCCCGCATCGACGGCGGCCTCTATGGAATGGCTGTCCGACTTGTCGACGAACATTGCAATCGGTCGCCGTACCGCACGCGACACCTGAAACATGTGTTCCAGCTGGTCGCGATTCGGGTTTTCCAGATCGATGACAATCACATCCGGATTGATGTCGGCGATCTGACGAACCAGACCTTCCATCTGGTGAACAAGAATGACCCTATCGTGCCCGGCATCGTGCAATCCCTGCTCGATGATCGAGGCACGGATCTTGTTGTCATCTATAACCAGAATGGAAAGCCCGCCGCTCATGCCGCCATTATGCGCAGGGCTATTTTTTATGCAACAAAAATGCTGCGCCGCAACAACGCTGTCCTGTGGAGACATTCTGAAGTGACCCTGGAGCGCGTGAAACCGGACTTGCGAAAGACGGGAACCAAAAGAAGATTTCTCCTCTGGACAGAACCCCACAGCCTTAGAATGATGCACCGGGAAAATTCAGGATGAAGGAAAGCGGGATGGCGGACACGTTTGAGCCGAAGGCGCATGTGGCCCACATGGAAAAGATGTTGGGGCTGACGATCGAAGAAGATTGGCGCCCTGTTGTGGAAATGCATATTGCCGCGATCGAGAAAGCTGCCGAAGCCGTCCTGGATTTTCCGCTGGAAGACCACGCCGAAGCCGCACCGGTCTTTGTTCCATGAGCCAGGACAACAGCAAACTGAACACCCGCTCCGCGGCTCAGACGGCCACAGCCGTCAACAGCGGCGACATCAAGGCTCTGGAAGTTGCCTACGCATCTCTCGAGACCATTGAACGTCTCAATCCGACGGTCAACGCCTTTACCGACGTTCTGGGGGAGCGTGCACTTCTTGAAGCGCGCGCTGTCGATGACGCGATTACAGAGGGCCGAACACTGCCACTCGCCGGTGTGCCATATGCGGTCAAGAACCTGTATGATGTCGAAGGCCTGACAACCCGCGCCGGCGCGAAGATCAATCGCGAAAACCCGCCTGCTTCTGCCGATGCGACTTTGGTCCGCAAGCTGAAAGACGCTGGCGCAGTTCTGGTCGGCGCGACCCACATGGGCGAATACGCCTATGATTTTACCGGCGAGAGCGCGCACGACGGCATCTGCCGCAATCCTCATGATACGGGTCATATGACCGGGGGCTCTTCCTCCGGATCTGCCGCGGCAACGGCTGCCGGAATGGTGCCGCTGGCAATGGGCTCCGATACCAATGGCTCCATCCGCGTGCCGGCCTCGTTCTGCGGCCTGTTCGGCTTGAAACCGACCTATGGCCGTCTCAGCCGTGCAGGCACATATCCGTTTGTCGGCAGTCTCGATCACCTGGGCCCACTCACACGATCGGCAGAAGATCTTGCCCTGATCTTTGACGTCCTGCAGGGCCACGACCCCGCGGACCCGGCCCAGGCAAACCATCCGGAAATCGAGACCCATAACCGGCTGCAGGAAGATATCGGCCCGCTGCGCATTGCCGTGGCAGGTGGCTATTTCCGCGACAAGGCCCTGCCGGACGCCCTGAATGCAGTGGATCTTGTCGCCAAGGCGCTTGGGGCAAGCCTTGAGATTGACATTCCGGAAGCTGCCCGGGCCCGTGCCGCGGCCTATGTCATCACGGCGGCCGAAGGCTCTACCCTGCATCTCGGCCGCATCCTGGAACGGCCGCAGGACTTTGACCCGGAAACGCGTGACCGCTTCCTGGCGGGAACCATGGTACCGGCAATCTGGGTCCAGCAGGCTCAGCGCTTCCGGAGCTGGTTTCGCGACCTCTTCCGCAAGATCTTCGAGAATGTCGATGTTCTTCTGGCCCCGGCCACCCCCTTCCCGGCCCTGCCGTCAGGTACCAAGACCTTCACGATCGGCGGTGAAACCATGCCGGCCCGTCCCAACATCGGCCTGTTTACCCAGCCAATCTCCTTCATCGGCCTTCCCGCGGTGACGGTACCGGTCTGGCTGGAAGGGGCGACATTGCCGATCGGTGTTCAGGTGATCGCCCCTGCCTGGCGCGAGGATCTGGCGCTTCGTGTCGCTCACCACCTGGAACAGACAGGTATCTGCCGCGCGCCCGTCGCCAATTTGACGGCCTGAAGCCCGGTGAAAAGGGAACTGGCCCGCACCACAGGAAATCTCAGCCTGGCGCAACTGCGAGCGCTGGAAGCGGTGGTACGCACCGGGAGCTTCACAGATGCGGCGAAGGAAATCGGCGTCTCCCAACCCTCCATCTCCAATCACATTCAGGGTCTGGAAAGCCGCTTCAAGACAAAACTGCTGGTAAAGTCCGGATATTCAGTTTCCGCGACGCCGGTTCTGGTCTCTCTATTGCCCCGCATCAGGGCCTTGCTGGCATTGGCAGGCGATCTGGAAACCGAACTGTCTCACCACCGTGCCCTTGCGGCTGGTGAACTCAGGATTGGCTATTCAACCTATCAGCTCGCCATCCCGATCATCTCGTCCTTCATGGCGAAACACCCAACCATCTCGATCGAGGCCCGCGCCCTTGCAAGCCAGGACATCATCAACCTGATCGAAACAGGCTCTCTCGATATCGGCTTCATTACCGGACGCGAAATTCCGGCAGGTCTCGAAGGCGAACTGATCCTGAAGACACGCATTGTCCTGGCGGTTCCTCCCGAACACCCGCTGGCGAAAAAGGACAGTGCTTCCTGGAAAGACGTCGCCGAGCTCCCCCTCCTCCAACGCGAAGGAAGTTCCGGTACCCGCAGACTGTTCGAAGCCGCTGCCACGCTTGCCGGGACAAGACCCAAGACCGCACTTGCTCTTGGCTCGTGGGGGTCGATCGCAACGCTGGTCAGATCCGGCTCGGGTATCGGTGTCGCGCTGGAAGCGGAAATCACCGAGCGCGACGGTTGTGTCGGTGTCAGGATCGAAGACGCGAACCTCACCGCAAACCACTTTGCAGTCTGGCAAAAAGATATGGGTACGGTTGCCGCCATAGAGGCATTTCGAGCCGGTTTGCCCGCCCCATGACAAATTGAAGTCACCCGTCATTTGATAATTAAAACCTATACATTTCGATCTTTGATAGACCGAAAGACGCTTCCGTGATTACTGACGCCTGACGTTTTCAAAACCACTGCACCAGAGTCGATTCCATCGCCCGCGACAAAGGCGTGATACTGACTTCGAACGGCTCCAGCACAATTCCAGAGACCGCCTGAATGGAACAGAGATCTTATGACCTTGCGATCGTCGGTGCCGGGATCGTTGGGCTTGCACACGCCCTCGCAGCAGTCAGGCGCGGCAAGAAAGTTGTCGTCATTGATCGCGACAGCCAGGCAAATGGCGCCTCGATCCGCAACTTCGGCTTTGTGACCGTCACCGGCCAACAGGCAGGCGACTGCTGGCAGAAAGCGTCGCGCAGCCGACAGGTGTGGGCAGAAGTTGCGAAAGCCGCCCGCATACCGCTGCTGCACGAAGGTCTGACCATGACCGCAAGGCTCCCGGAGGCGGAAGCTGTTATCGACGCGTTTCTGAAGACAGAAATGGGTGCGGAGTGTCAACGCCTGACACCCGCTCAGGCCGCCCTGAAGGTTCCCTGTTTGCGACAGGAGAAAATCACCTGCGCGCTCTATTCACCGCTGGAAGTGCGCGTGGAATCGAAAGATGCCCTGCCCCGGATCGCCAATTGGCTGAAAGAAGCCCATGCCGTCGACTTCCTCTGGCAGACAAGCGTCAATTCTGTCGAGGCGCCGAAGCTTCAAACCTCGCGCGGGACGGTGCACGCGGAGACCGTGATCATCTGCCCCGGCGACGATGGAACGACGCTTTTTGCTGACCGGATCGCCACTTACGAAGTCACGCGCTGCAAACTGCAGATGTTACGCGTCGCCCCTCACAATCGTATCGACCTTGGCACCGCAGTCATGTCTGACCTCGGCCTTGCGCGATATCTTGGCTATGCCGAACTCCCCCAAGCAGAGCCTTTGAAAGCCCGGCTGGATCGGGAGATGGCTGATCACCGGGAAAACGGCATTCACCTGATCGTTGTCCAGTCCGAAGACGGCAGTCTCGTTGTCGGCGACAGCCATCATTACAGCGCGACACCCGATCCGTTCATCGACAAGACCGTGAACGACCTGATCCTGGGCGAGATGGAGACGATCCTCGATCTCGGCCCCTATGACATTTCTGAAACCTGGATCGGCACCTATGCCTCTGCCCCGGACCGCTGGCGCTTCACCGATGCGCCGGACGATTCTACCCGCATTGTCGTCGTCACGGCCGGCTGCGGTGCCTCCACCGCCTTCGCCATCGGCGAGGAAACCATTGCCGATCTCTATGCGTGAGGAAACAAGATGAGCAAATTCAAAGCCGTGGTCTTCGACTGGGCCGGCACCATGATCGACTTCGGATCCTTTGCCCCGATGGGTGTCTTCGTAAAGGCCTTCGAGACCTTCGGCATTACCGCAACCATCGACCAGGCACGCGGCCCGATGGGCAAACCGAAGTGGGACCACATCCGCTCCATGATGGATGATCCGGACATCTGCGCACAATGGATCGCCAAATACGGCCACGCACCAACTGATGCCGATGTGGACAAGGTCTACAAGGTCTTCGTTCCAATGAACGAGGAAGTCGTCGCCGATTTCTCCGATCTCGTTCCAGGTGCTGCCGAGGTTGTCAGATTGCTTCGCGCCAAGGGCATGAAAATCGGCTCGACCACCGGCTATACCCGCTCGATCATGGAACGCGTGCTGCCGAAAGCCGCCGAACAGGGGTATGAGCCGGACAATCTCATCTGTGCCGACGACCTGCCGGAAGGCCGTCCCGGTCCGCTCGGCATGTATCAGTGCTTCGTCGATCTGGTGGCCTATCCGCCGAGCGCGGTCATCAAGGTAGACGACACTGAACCGGGCATTGCCGAGGGTGTTGCAGCCGGCTGCCTGACTGTGGGTCTTGCGCTGTCAGGCAACTATGCAGGCAAGACACCGGAGGAACTCGCTGCACTTTCGAAAGATCAGGTTGACGTCCTGCGCCAGCATGCAACGGTAGAGCTGAAAAAAGCCGGAGCCGATTACGTGATTGATACGGTCGCGGATCTGCCAGCCCTGATCGAGAAACTGGAAGCGGAATGACACGTCCGAATATCCTGCTGATCACCGCTGACCAGTGGCGGGGCGATTGTCTCGGCACAGTTGGACACCCGGTTGTCAGGACGCCGAACCTTGATGCCTTCGCCGCAACGGCAACAGTTTTCGAGCAGCATTATGCAGCAACGGCTCCGTGCTCTCCTGCACGGGCCTCGCTCTATACCGGACTTTACCAGATGAACCACCGGGTCGTGTGGAACGGCGCGCCACTCGATGATCGGTTCGACAATATCGCCCGTGCTGCCCGCCGGGCCGGATATACGCCAACGTTGTTCGGCTACACCGATACCTCACCCGATCCGCGCCTGCATCACCCGAACGACCCCGTCCTGACTTCCTATGAAGGTGTTCTGCCCGTCTTCTGGGTACGCCAGCCTCTTGCCGAGGACGAAAAGCAATGGCTTTCCTGGATGGCCTCACGCGGCCACGATCCCGCAGGTTTGCCTACCATCCATCACGTGGAACCCGAAGAAGGTGAAAAAGTCAGCCTCAAGGCAGCCAGGTATTCGAAGGACGAAACCCAGACCGCCTTCATGACGGATGCCTTCCTCACCTGGCTTGGAGAACAGGAAGAAGACCGGCCATGGATGGCGCATGTTTCCTTCCTGCGTCCGCATCCGCCGATTGCCGCTCCTGCCTCCTATAACACCCTCTACCATCCGGATGACGGGCCGGGTTTCTCCGGGGCACCAACTGCGGCGGAGGAAGCTGCGTTTCATCCCCTAATGGAAGCCCTGCAGGACTATCAGCAGCTGGCCTCCCATTTACCTGGAACCACTGACTTCGTGCGTGATCTGACGGAGCGCGATCTCAGGCGGTTGCGAGCACTTTATTACGGCATGATCACCGAAGTTGACGCACAGCTCGGCCGGATCTTCGAGGCGCTGGAACCACTCGAAAACACGTTGGTTATTTTCACCTCCGATCATGCGGAGATGATGGGCGATCACTGGATGCTCGGCAAAAGCGGGTTCTACCGCGAGAGCTACCACATCCCCCTCATGATACGGGCACCGGGTGGCGGTGCAGCGAACCGGGTCTCCGCCTTCACGTCCTCGACCGATATCTTCCCGACACTCCTGGATCTGCTGGATATCGAACCCGAGCATGCCCCGGACGGAGCCAGCCTGCTGCCGTACCTCAGCGGACAAACGCCTCTGTCCTGGCGAGATGCTGCTCTCTGGGAGTTCGATTACCGGCAATTTCTGAAGAAATGGCCGGATAAGTTCCCGGCATCTGCCCATGAAGGATCCTCCACAGCACTTTGTCGCCTCGGGCCGGAATGGCAGTTCGTGCATTTCTCCGGAATGCCCAACATTCTGATGAAGGCCACCTGCACGTCCACCGCGCCGGTCAACGAGGCGGCCAGTCACCCGGACCTGGTGATCGCCAACCTTGATGCCCTTGTGGCAACCCGGATGCGCCACAACGACGAGACCCTGGCCCGCACCCTGGTCTGGGACTACTATCGGGAATAGCCTGGACTTTCGCAGGTCCGCTTAGCGTGACGTTAAGCGTCGAACGACAGAATGAACCCTCCATAGGGGCTCTGAAGAATGCGTCAGACTTTGCGGAAAAATCAGCTTTTCACCGGGATTGGACGGAGTGTTCTTCGGACCATGGGCCTGGCTCTCGTCGCGCTGCTCTCGCACCAGCATGTGTCCGCGGCCCCGATTGAGCTCAAGGTCATCGACTCGATCGATCCACCCTGGCCGTCCATTGGACGGGTAAACGTTGCCGGCTTCAGGTCGACTGCCATGTGTACCGGCACCTTGATCGCACCCGATATCGTGCTCACAGCCGCCCATTGCCTCTTCAACAAGACGACCCGCAAGCCCTTTCCGATCGAAGACCTTCTGTTCATGGCCGGTGTTCGGCGGGACGAATACTCCGCCCGCCTGGAACCTGCCTGCACCATCACCGCTGCAGGATACGAGCCACGGCAGAATCCCAGGTTGCGGGAGGTACACAAGGATGTCGGGATCATTTTGCTGAAGGAACCCAGCACATTACCGCCCGTTCCGGTGCTTTCGCTGGATGAGGCAACAGTTCTGACCAAGGACACACGGTTTCAATCCGCAGGCTACCGCCGCAGCCGCCGGTTTCTGCCAACCGTCGTGCCCGCATGCAGGGTCATGGGAACCGCCGAGGACAGCTGGGTAACGGATTGCGCCTCGGAAGCCGGCGCATCGGGCGGTCCGCTCCTGGTGGAAACGCCGAACGGGCTCCGTGTTGCCGGCATCATGTCGGCCAAGATCGACGCCGTCCGCTCAGCCATCGTGCCTTTCCTGGAATGGCAGGACCTTTTGGCCAATCCGAGCTGCAGCGGTGACACTGCTCCGGCAGCCCCGCCACTCCGGTCATCGTTTGATACGGACAACTGACGATAATCCAGCCGACGGGCATAATCTGAACCGAAAGACAAATTTTCTCTGCACCAACGCCGGTTGCCCGGTTATGGTGCTATTCCCTGAATTCGGCCCGGAGCAGCTTCGCAACGCGTACAGCTTTTTGGCCGGCAGACTGCCAGACGCAAAGACCCCTTGGCTCATGTACCAATCTGCGCCTCCTTCCAGTGCCGAACACTTCCGGCCGGTTTCCACCGACAAGCTCGCCTTTGTCGCCAGCGACACGGAGGAAGCACTCAAGGCTCAGGAAGACCTGTCCGCCCGCTACGGCAATGTTCCGGTGGCTGAAGCCGATGTCATCGTGGCTCTCGGCGGCGATGGCCTGATGCTGCAGACCCTTCACAAGCACATGGGCAGCAACAAACCGATCTACGGCATGAACCGTGGTTCGGTCGGCTTCCTGATGAACGAATACCGGGAAAACGACCTGAAGGACCGGCTAGCTTTGGCCGACATTACGACGATCCGGCCTTTGGAAATGACGGCAACGACGTCCGCAGGTATCCATCACGCCCTTGCCATCAACGAGGTGTCACTCCTGCGCCAGACATCGCAGGCCGCCCGGCTGCGCATCTCGGTCGATGGACGCGTCCGGCTGGAAGAACTTGTGTGCGATGGCATCATAGTTGCGACACCGGCAGGCAGCACTGCCTACAATCTATCTGCGCATGGCCCGATCCTGCCAATCACCGCACAACTGCTCGCGCTGACCCCCATCAGCGCCTTCCGGCCACGGCGTTGGCGCGGTGCGATCCTGCCGAACGGCGCCAAGGTCGATATCGAGATACTGGATCCCGGCAAACGCCCTGTCAGCGCGTCGGCCGACCACACCGAAATCCGACACGTTACCCATGTCGCAGTCCGGGAGGCGGCCGAAGCGGAAGGCGTGATCATGTTTGATTCCGATCACGGTTGGGACGAACGCATCCTCACTGAAATGTTCCGCTATTAGTATCGAAACATCCTGGCGGAAACACCCTGTTAAGTATGATTGCCGATACTGCCAGCCACAGGCTCCGGCCGAATGCCCGAAGGCTTTGCCACCGGGGTGTTCTGAAGTCAGGACCGAGCGAGGATAACGAGGACATTTGCCGTCATGGCCGACACTGCCAAGGACCAGGAATATGAAGTCTTGTCCCCGCCATCGGACCTGCGCAGCAAGGTGCGGGAACTGACACCTCGCGAGGCCAAGAAATTCGATCCGGTCAAGGCGGCTGAAGCAGCACTCGAACGCTTGTCCTCCCATTTCGGAACCTGGATGAACAACGAGAGCGCCACCCTGCTCCACGCCTGGGAAGCTGTTCGCGCACAGGGATTGAACGACGACACCCTCGCCGCCCTGTTTCAGGCTGCTCACAACATCAAGGGACAGGCCCTGACACTTGGTTTTCCATTGGTTGGTGAAGTCGCCGCCAGCTTCTGTCACCTGATCGAAACCGTGCCGTCTCCCGACAAGTTGCCCCTGTCCCTCGTCGAACGCTACGTCGAAGCCATTCGCGCAATGGTCGCCGAAGGTGCAAAGGACGAAGCGAACAAGACCGGCGTCGAACTTCTGAAAACCCTGCAAGGCGTGACGGAAGAATATCTGGCGCAATTTCCGCCGAAACCTGATGACGTCTGACGGACCAGTAGACCAATTGCCAACAAGGTTTATGCCGCAACGTCAAAGAGTTGATTGACTCAGGTTTCAAGCGCGCATAGCATTCGGCCTATTCATGGAGAATGGCCGTGAAACATTTTTTTTGTTTCTTTTTTCTTTTATTGCTGTCTTTGACTTCCGCACATGCCGAACGAAGGGTAGCTCTCGTAATAGGGAATTCCGGCTACGCGAATGTCGCGGAGCTGAAGAACCCCTACAATGATGCCAAGGGCATGTCGGACAAGCTGACGGACCTCGGATTCGATGTTGTCACAGGTCTCGACCTGAGCTTGAGGGACATGCGCCAGACCGTGCGCGAGTTCATCAAGAAGCTCGACAACGCTGACCTTGCCCTGTTCTTCTATGCCGGCCATGGCATCCAGGTGAACGGCGAGAATTATCTCGTCCCGGTCGACGCTGAACTCAGCACCCATCTCGACCTTGATTTCGAGGCCCTGCCCGCAAATCTCGTGCTCAATGCCATGGAGCAAAGCACGAAGGTCAACCTTGTCTTTCTGGATGCCTGCCGGAACAACCCGTTTACGGAAAACCTCGCCCGGTCCATGGGGACGCGCTCAAGCGCAGTCGGTCGTGGCCTTGCGAAGATCGGCTCCGGTGTCGGCTCCCTGGTTTCCTTCGCCACCCAGCCGGGCAATGTCGCGCTTGACGGCGATGGCGAGAACAGCCCGTTTACAACTGCCCTGATCAAGCATCTCGGCACGCCCGGTCAGGACATCACCCGCGACCTGGTAATGGTGCGACGTGACGTTCTGGAAGCCACCAAGGGCCAGCAGGTTCCCTGGGACAATTCCTCGCTGACTGGCGAAGTCATTCTCAAACAGCTTGAGATGGTGCAGCCTGTCGAGCCGGAAAAGCCGGCGATCAATCCGCAGATCGAACTCACCTATTGGGACTCGATCAAGTCCGGACAGAATGCGGCCTACTTCGAAACCTACCTGTCGCGCTACCCGGAAGGCCAGTTCGCCGACATCGCCCGGATCCGTCTGGACGAGATCAAGGCAAAGGCCGAAAGCGACAAGGCCAAGCAGGCAAAACCGGATGCCACGGCTGAAATCACCTACTGGCAGACGATCCAGAATTCGACCCGGCCGGAAATGTTCGAGAGTTATCTCGGCAGATACCCGACCGGGATCTATGCCGACCTTGCCCAGCTGAAAATCCAGTCGATCAAGAGCCAGGCGGAAGCGGATGCGCGCCGCAAGGCTCAGGCAGAGGCTGAAGCCCAAGCCATCGCTTCGGCAGCAGCGAATGCATCGCCAGAAAGAACGACAGCCAAGCCTGCAGACGAAATCACCGTTGCCGCCCTGACGCCTGATCAGGCGCCCTCAACGACCTTGACATCGCCGGTATCGTTGTTATCGCCTGAAGAGCTTGCAACGACTCTCCAGACAGAACTCAACCGGGTCGGCTGTTCGGTCGGCCGTGTTGATGGTGACTGGGGCAACAGAAGCCGTCAGGCATTGAGAACCTATGGCCGCGAAGCCGGGATCGATCTTGCCTCGCTCGACCCGGATCCTTCCATTCTTGATCAGCTCAAGAAGTCGACCGGACGCGTTTGCCCGCTCACCTGTGGACGGAACCAGGAACTGAAGAACGGTCGCTGTGTCGCGACCAGAACGCCTGAACCTTCCGGCAACAGCACAAAACCGAGCACACAGACGAAGACTACGGACAGCTGCCCGAAAAACCCGTCTGCCTATGGAAACAAGGTAATTGGAAAATCTCATGGCCTCGGCCGCCAGACCCTTACACACCCCTGCGGCAGGAAGCTTGCTTGCAGAGGTTCTAGGGCCAGCTGGGTAAAGAACTGCATCTGGCTTTAGCCGTTCGGCTGAAGTCCGATTTATGAATGTTTGAAGTTGAATTTTTCTGGTGAGCCCGCGATCTGATTTCCGATCCCGAATCGCCGGATTACCCTTCAGGGGAGCAGGCGATTTTGTGCCCGATTGCTCCCGAGATCAGGTAGCTCTGGAGAATCGATTGTGAAGCAGATCCTCGTGTCCCTTTTGCTTCTTGCGTTTGCCGCAAGCGCGGCACATGCCGAACGCCGTGTGGCTCTCGTGATCGGTAATTCCGGTTATGAGCACGTCACCCAGCTCACCAATCCGGACAACGACGCCAAAGGCATGGCCGAAAAACTGGCCAGTCTGGATTTCGAGGTCGTGACCGGCACCAACCTGTCGCTTCGGGATATGCGAAAGACCGTTCGGGAGTTCATCGCCAAGCTCGAAGGTGCTGATATAGCCCTGTTCTTCTACGCAGGGCATGGCCTTCAGGTAAGTGGCGAGAACTATCTGGTGCCGATTGATGCCGAGCTGAATTCCTACGTCGATCTTGAATTCGAGGCGATGCCGGCGAACCTTGTTCTCAATGCCATGGAGCATTCCACCAAGGTCAATCTGGTGTTTCTGGATGCCTGCCGGAACAATCCGCTGGCTGAAAACCTTGCGCGGTCCATGGGCACCCGTTCCGGCTCGGTCGGCAGGGGCCTTGCCAAGATCGGCTCTGGGGTTGGCTCCCTGATTTCCTTCGCCACCCAGCCTGGTAACGTCGCGCTTGATGGCGAAGGGACGAACAGCCCCTTCACCACGGCCTTGCTGAAACATCTCGGCACACCCGGACAGGATATTACCCGGGATCTGGTAATGGTGCGACGTGACGTTCTGGAAGCCACCAAAGGTCAGCAGGTTCCCTGGGACAATTCCTCGCTGACTGGCGAAGTGATCCTCAAGCAGCTTGAGATGGTGGAGCCCATTGAGCCGGAAAAACCAGCGATCAACCCGCAGATCGAGCTGGCTTACTGGGATTCGATCAAGTCCGGCGAATCCATTGCCTATTTTGAAACCTACCTGAGCCGTTACCCCGACGGCCAGTTTGCCGACATCGCCCGGATCCGTATCGACGAAATCGAGGCAAAGGCCGAACGTGACAAGGCCCAGCAGAACAAGCCGGATGCAACGGCTGAGATCACCTACTGGCAAACAATCCAGAATTCGACCCGGCCGGAGATGTTCGAAAGTTACATTACCCGGTATCCAAAAGGGATCTACGCCGACCTTGCGCGGTTGAAGATTGAATCGATCAAACGCCAGGCTGAAGCAGAAAGCCTCCGCAAGGCCCAGGCCTCAGCGGCCGCGCCCAACCCGGTGCCTGAAAGAACTGCTACCAAACGCGACGAGGAAATCACCGTTGCCGCGTTGACACCTGACGAAACACCGGCAGGCATCATTCCTTCGCCAATCACACCGCTCTCCGCTGAAGAACTGGCTACGGCTCTGCAGACTGAACTCAACCGCGTCGGTTGTTCGGTTGGCAGGGTTGATGGCGATTGGGGCAACAAGAGCCGTCGGGCACTGAGGACCTATGGACGCGAAGCGGGCATCGATCTTGCCTCACTCGACCCAAGTCCCGCTATTTTGGACCAGCTCAAGAAATCAACCGGACGCGTTTGCCCGCTCACTTGTGGACGGAACCAGGAACTGAAGAACGGTCGCTGTGTCGCAACCAGAAAACCTGAACCTTCCGGCAACGGCTCCAAGCCGAGCACCAAGTCCAAGACCGCCGACAGTTGCCCGAAAAACCCGACTATTTACGGCAACAAGATCATCGGCAGAGTGCCTGGAGTCGGACGACAGACGTTGACACACCCGTGCGGCAGGAAGCTCGCTTGCAAAGGTTCGAAGGCCAGCTGGATATTGAGCTGTAACTGGATTTAGCTACACGGCTAAAGCCAGATTTAAGAATGTTTAAAGTTGAAGTGTGCCGGCGAGCCGCGATCTGATTTATGATCCCGGCCTGCCGGAGTGCCCTACAGCAGAGTAACCGGAATAGTTTTGCACGGCAGCTCCCGAGAGCTGGTAGGTTTGGAGAACCGCCTGTGAAGCAGATAATCGCATGCCTGTTGCTACTTGTGTTTGCCGCAAGCGCGGCACATGCCGAACGCCGTGTGGCGCTCGTGATCGGTAATTCCGGCTACGCGAATGTCGCGGAGCTGAAGAACCCCTACAACGATGCCAAGGGCATGTCGGACAAGCTGACGGACCTCGGATTCGATGTTGTCACAGGTCTCGACCTGAGCTTGAGGGACATGCGCCAGACCGTGCGCGAGTTCATCAAGAAGCTCGACAACGCAGACCTTGCCCTGTTCTTCTATGCCGGCCATGGCATCCAGGTGAACGGCGAGAATTATCTCGTCCCGGTCGACGCCGAACTCAGCACCCATCTCGACCTTGATTTCGAGGCCCTGCCCGCAAATCTCGTGCTCAATGCCATGGAGCAAAGCACGAAGGTCAACCTTGTCTTTCTGGATGCCTGCCGAAACAACCCGTTTACGGAAAACCTCGCCCGGTCCATGGGGACGCGCTCAAGCGCAGTCGGTCGTGGCCTTGCGAAGATCGGCTCCGGTGTCGGCTCCCTGGTTTCCTTCGCCACCCAGCCGGGCAATGTCGCGCTTGACGGCGATGGCGAGAACAGCCCGTTTACAACTGCCCTGATCAAGCATCTCGGCACGCCCGGTCAGGACATCACCCGCGACCTGGTAATGGTGCGCCGGGACGTTCTGGAAGCCACCAAGGGCCAGCAGGTTCCCTGGGACAATTCCTCACTGACTGGCGAAGTCATCCTCAAACAGCTTGAGATGGTTCAGCCCGTCGAACCGGAAAAGCCGGCGATCAATCCGCAAATCGAGTTGACCTATTGGGACTCGATCAAGTCCGGACAGAATGCGGCCTACTTCGAAACCTATCTGTCGCGCTACCCGGAAGGCCAGTTCGCCGACATCGCCCGGATCCGTCTGGACGAGATCAAGGCACAGGCCGAAAGCGACAAGGCCAAGCAGGCAAAACCGGACGCCACGGCTGAAATCACCTATTGGCAGACAATCCAGAATTCGAACCGCCCGGAAATGTTCGAGAGTTATCTCGGCAGATACCCGAACGGGATCTATGCCGACCTTGCCCAGCTGAAAATCCAGTCTATCAAGAGCCAGGCGGAAGCGGATGCGCGCCGCAAGGCTCAGGCAGAGGCAGAAGCCCAAGCCATCGCTACGGCAGCAGCGAATGCATCGCCTGAAAGAACGACGTCCAAGCCTGCAGACGAAATCACCGTTGCCGCCCTGACGCCTGATCAGG
Source organism: Roseibium sp. ROS1 (assembly GCF_054658215.1). NCBI lineage: Bacteria > Pseudomonadati > Pseudomonadota > Alphaproteobacteria > Hyphomicrobiales > Stappiaceae > Roseibium > Roseibium sp. ROS1. The sequence goes on along the minus strand of NZ_BAAGIG010000001.1, from coordinate 1,734,504 downwards.
CGCCGTCAACGACCTCGACATCCCCGGTATCGTTGTTATCGCCTGAAGAGCTTGCAACGGCTCTCCAGACAGAACTCAACCGGGTTGGCTGTTCGGTTGGCCGTGTTGACGGCGACTGGGGCAACAGAAGCCGTCAGGCATTGAGAACCTATGGCCGCGAAGCCGGGATCGATCTTGCCTCGCTCGACCCGGATCCTTCCATTCTGGAACAGCTCAAGAAGTCGACCGGACGCGTTTGCCCGCTGACCTGTGGGCGGAACCAGGAACTGAAGAACGGTCGCTGTGTCGCAACCAGAAAGCCTGAACCTTCCGGCAACAGCACAAAACCGAGCACACAGACGAAGACCACGGACAGCTGCCCGAATAACCCGAGCTCTTATGGCAACAAGATAATTGGAAAATCTCACGGCCTGGGCCGCCAGACGTTGACCCATCCCTGTGGCAGAAAGCTCTCCTGTGTGGGCAACCATTCCAGTTGGGTTCTGACCTGTAACTGGCTTTAAGCACTTGGCTCAGGCCTGAATTTTAGACTTTCGAAGTTGAGATGTTCCGGCGTATCCGTGATCAGAATGATGATCATTGCCCGTCGGAGCGCCCTGCAGCTGAGTACCCGGAACAGTTTTCCCCGGCAGCTCCCGAGGGCCGGTAGGTTTGGAGAACCGCTTGTGAAGCAGATAATCGCATGCCTGTTGCTACTTGTGTTTGCCGCAAGCGCGGCACATGCCGAACGCCGTGTGGCGCTCGTGATCGGTAATTCCGGCTACGCGAATGTCGCGGAGCTGAAGAACCCCTACAATGATGCCAAGGGCATGTCGGACAAGCTGACGGACCTCGGATTCGATGTCGTCACAGGTCTCGACCTGAGCTTGAGGGACATGCGCCAGACCGTGCGCGAGTTCATCAAGAAGCTCGACAACGCAGACCTTGCCCTGTTCTTCTATGCCGGCCATGGCATCCAGGTGAACGGCGAGAATTATCTCGTCCCGGTCGACGCCGAACTCAGCACCCATCTCGACCTTGATTTCGAGGCCCTGCCCGCAAATCTCGTGCTCAATGCCATGGAGCAAAGCACGAAGGTCAACCTTGTCTTTCTGGATGCTTGCCGGAACAACCCGTTTACGGAAAACCTTGCCCGGTCCATGGGGACGCGCTCAAGCGCAGTCGGTCGTGGCCTTGCGAAGATCGGCTCCGGTGTCGGCTCCCTGGTTTCCTTCGCCACCCAGCCGGGCAATGTCGCGCTTGACGGCGATGGCGAGAACAGCCCGTTTACAACTGCCCTGATCAAGCATCTCGGCACGCCCGGTCAGGACATCACCCGCGACCTGGTAATGGTGCGCCGGGACGTTCTGGAAGCCACCAAGGGCCAGCAGGTTCCCTGGGACAATTCCTCGCTGACTGGCGAAGTCATCCTCAAGCAGCTTGAGATGGTGCAGCCTGTCGAACCGGAGAAGCCCGCGATCAATCCGCAGATCGAACTGGCCTACTGGGATTCCATCAAATCCGGCGAATCCATTGCCTATTTCGAAACCTACCTGACCCGATATCCCGAGGGCCAGTTCGCGGATATCGCCAAGATCCGGATCGATGAGCTCAAGAGCCGCAGCGAGGCAGAAGCTGCCCGCAACGCGAAGCCCGACACCTCCGCTGAAATCGCTTTCTGGCAATCAATCCAGAACGCCACCCGTCCGGAAATGTATGAAACCTATCTGGAGCAATATCCGGACGGGATCTACGCCAAGCTGGCAAGGCTGAATATATCGTCACTGCAACAGCAGGCGGAAGCGGCAGCTACTGCCGCCGCCGCCGCTGCGGCAAAGGCAGCCAAGACTGCGGATGCCTCCAACAGCACGTCCCCTGCGCAGGAGATAACCCTTGCTGCCCTGCCGCAGCAGGAAACAGTATCAACCGAACCTGCTCCAGCAATTGTTCCATCAACAAGCAGCCGGTCACTCTCGCCTGAAGAACTCGCCACTGCAATGCAAACCGAATTGAACCGCCTTGGGTGTTCGGTTGGTCGTGTTGATGGTGATTGGGGCAACCGTAGCCGCCAGGCTTTGAGGACTTTCAGCCGCGAAGCAGGTGTCGATCTTGCCTCGCTCGACCCGGACCCTTCAATTCTAGACCGTCTGAAGCAATCGACAGGCCGAGTGTGCCCGCTGACATGTGGCCGAAATCAGGAACTGAAGAACGGCAAGTGCATCGCCGTTCGGCAGGAGACACCCTCCAAATCGAACGAGAAGTCCAACTCCACTAAGACGGCACAATCTAGCGGCGCTTGCCCGGCTGATCCAACAGCCTCGTCCAGAAGGCTGGTCAGTTTCAACTATAGGCAGATCACCGCTGTTGCGACACATCCGTGCGGTCGGCAGGTGATTTGCAACAAGCCGCAGAGCAACGTTCATCCGTTCAAATGTTTCTGGAAGTAATCCGCCAAGAGGTGGACTGCGGCCTAAGCAGCGGCTGTCACCTGAAGGCCGCTGTTCTTCACCAATAGTCGAGCCTCCAGACGTGCAACGTCGATGGCGAAACGGCGCAGGAATGCAGTCACGTCTTCGTCCGCTCCCAGGGCGCCGTCCTGCATTTCGGAAAGCAGTGTTTCCGTTAGCATGCGGGCTTCGTCCAGCGCCAGATCATAGGTGAAGTCGGCATCCGCCTGCCGGGCAATGTCAATGGCCAGCAGAAAGGCCTGGTGAGCCCGTAGCGGCAGACCGGCCTTGCGGAGCATGGCCTGCAGCGCCGACCGGCGAACAGTGACCAGAAGCTTGCACAGCCTCGGCAACGGCACCTGGCCAAGGTTGGCAAGAGCGGCAGCGAAGAACCGCAAGCGTCCACAGCAGACCGCGCGCAGCAGCAACCGGGTGGTCAGCTTGCCATTGACGCGAAGATGCTCGACGAATTCCGGCAGATCGTCTGCACCGGCTTCGAGAGCCAGCCGCAGCACGACCTTGTCTTCCGCATCGCTCAGGAAAGTATGACGCTGGTTTTCCGGAACGCGCTCCAGCACGATCGGATGATCGTCAAGGTTCTGCGCGAGACGCATAAGCAACTGATAGCGCGTGGTCAGCGGCAGGTCCCGGGTTTTCAGAAGCTGGTCGCAGAGGTCCGGCCGGTCTTCGAATCTTTGCGCGATACGCAGGAGGGAGGACTGCAGGATGCGGGCGCTTCTGTTTTCCAGAAGCTGTCTGCAGGCCTGCTCGCAGCCAACCTCGCAGATGGCGGCGCAGACAGAAGCCGGCAATCCCTCACGAGAGGCGATGGCGCATTGAACTGCGTCGCTGCCTTCGGCAAGAAGGTCGACCAGTTCGACATCCGTCAATATGGGAGAGTGCTTGAGAACCGGCAACGCCACTTCGTCGACATCACTTGCGAGGCAACGGACGACGTGACCGGGAGCGTAGGCGCTTGGCGCAAGCAGGCTCGCTATCGCCTTGCGGACGGCGCGGCTGGGATCGTCGAGAAGAATCGTCAAGGCTGCAGCCATGCTGGTCTGTTCCTGGCTGCCAGGTTCGGCTGCCAAATAACGTTCCGCGAATTCTTCCGCGGCCCGTATATCCAAGGTGCGCTCGTCAACTTCGTTCAGAGGGTGAAAGTCATGTGCGTTCATGGCGGTAAAACAATCTTCCCAAGAGTCGAGTGTGAGTCTGACATCAAAGGCTTAACGATCGGTTCACCATAATTTTGCCAGGTTCTCTGGCGAATGCCCGCCTTTCCCGATGGTGGCGGACATGAGACTTCAGGCTTTCAGCCGGGTCTTTCAACTGCCCATGCTCAAGCCGGTGGCAGCAGGTCCTTTTGTTCCTCTTCTGCCTTCAGGCGCAGGAAACGCGTCAGGTCCAGCGGTCCGCCCTGATTCACCAGCGCCAGTTCCTGTGCCTGCACCTGGTTGGAGGCTCCGGACAGGGCGCTGACAAGGGCAGCTTCTTCCACAGCGGCGAAAGCCGACGCAAAGCGCGGGTTGACGCCTGCCTGGTTCGAAGCCGCGTCATTGCGGAACAGAGCCTCGAACGGATTGGCTGTTTCCGTCGCCTGGAAGGCCGACAGAACCCTGTTGCTTGCGTCGAAATCATCACCATCAATGGCTGCTTCGCGTGTGTTTTGCGGCACCGGACGGTCCGGGGTCACAGAGCCGACACTTTCTTCCAGGAAAGCTGCGCTTGCCGTTGTGGTTGCCCCCTGCCCTGCCGTGCGCTCAGGCAGCGGCACATCCGTCTTTGCCAATTGAAACAGTTCGCCCTGAGGCAATTGAGGGCCTGTGTTGTCAGCTCTCGCGATCTGGCCCGGGCCGGCGGGTTTCGTCCGCATCGCGAAGGCGGCAGCCGGATCTCCTGCCAGATGATCGAAGGATTTCTGGTTGATCGTCGCAGCGCCGTCCGCAGGCTTTGCATTCGGCAGCGTCGCGACCTGCGTGAGTTCTCCCGATGTCCGCAGGTCCTTGTTGGTGCTGGCCTGCGCAATCATCGTGACGGCATCGTGCTTGGAAACGATAACCTCGTAAACTTCCTGCATTGAGCGGGCCTTGCCGTTCGACTGATAGAAGATCGGTTTGTTGGCGCGTGCCTGAGCGGAAAAAACCTTGTCGGCTCGCATGTCCGGGCTGGCGCCGGCCGCATCAATCAATCTGCTTGCGCCGTTGGCACCAAGAAAATGAGCCATATAGAGCTCGCCGTCGCTCGGTTCGCGCCCGATTCTGCGTTCCAGGTACTGGGAATTCTTCTGCGTGAGCGCCCCTGCCATCATGGACGAGATTTCCGGATCCTTCCGAAGGTCGAGAATCTCCCGCCGCATTTGCGGGTCGCTTACATAGAACTTTCCGCTCTTGGAGCGTTGAATCTGATCGGAGTATTTTTCAAGACCGTGTTTCGGACCAGCTTCCTTCATTGTCTCCAGCCAGGTGGATTCAATGAATTGGAACAACCCGGTGGCGCTGGATGTTCTGGCCTTTGCCGTTGGGTTGAATGACGATTCCCGCGCAGCTGTCTTCACCAGGTAGTCGAATGACGTCCCCGTTGAAGTACTCGCAGACTGAAACGCAAGCTCGATCCTAGACGCGATCGAGGCGGTGTCAGCAACTCGCATGACCCTGTCTCCTCGACGGAACCAAATTATCACTTCGTTAACTTTCAGCGTTAACTTTCACGCCCAAAAGGTTAACAAAACCTTAACAACACACAGGTGGGGATCTAAGCAACTACAGGCGAGTCTTTTTTCTTTTGTGCCTGGTCAGAACTACTTATGTCGAAAGCCGGTTATGTGGACAGACAAGAGGCTACCGGCCATTTCCTTTGGAAAAACGCACCAGGAAAAACATCGACTACTGCATTCGAATAACGCCGTTTTCCATGAGTCGGCAAGTCACAATAAAAGGGCGCCGACTTTGCCGGCGCCCTTTTCGGTCATAATCGTTCGGATAATCGTTAAACTTTGGGCCGGCCCATCTGGAACACCTCGTTCACCACGGCGTAGTCCATGTAGCCAAGCCGGGATAGCGGCTTGTAGAGCGTTACATCCACCTTGCCGTCGACAATGACGCTTTCATCGATGTGGACACCGACAACCTGACCGAAAACGACGTAGCTGTCGGTGTCGTCTCCTGTCAGCGTCTTCAATCGCAGGGTTTGAAGGTGCTTGCACTCCAGCGCAGTGACGGCCTTTGCAACGCGAGGCGCTTTCACCAGTCTTGAGGCAGCCATCTCCAATCCGGCCAGATCAAACTCGGAGATCTCATGTGCGACGGAGGCGGAGGACTGGTTCATCTCGTCCTTGAGGCCGAGGTTCGCCATGTTGCAGACGAACTCCCCTGTCGCGTCGATGTTGGAGACGCTGTCCTTGTAGCCGGTGGACGAGAACATCACGATCGGCGGCGTATCGCAGACCGCGTTGAAGAAACTGTAGGGTGCAAGGTTGGCCTTGCCGTCCTTGTCGAGTGTGGAGATCCAGCCAATCGGCCGGGGTGCGACAATAGCCTTGAACGGGTTATGCGGCAGGCCGTGGTCGTTTTTTTCCGTTTCGTAGAACATGGGTCAGTCGGTCTCTGTCCAGGTGGATACAATATCGGCAAGGTCGGGGCGCGGACGCTCGAAAGGTGGCTGTGTCGGAGTTCCAATATGTACGAACCCCGCAAACCGTTCTCCGTCTCGCGCGCCAAGGTAACGGGCTGCATCTTCATCGAAGGCAAACCATTCGGACAGCCACTGCGACGCGAATCCTGATGCAGCCGCGGCTGTCAGAAGGTTCATGCAGACGGCGCCGGCGGAAAGCTCCTGTTCCCAGACCGGGATTTTCGGATGCTCGGCTGCCTGGCTGAGAACACCGATCACCAATGGTGCACGGGTGAAGCGGGTCAGTTCCTTCTGGCGTTGCTCGCCGTCGAGCGGTCCGTTGAGTGCTTCATACCGATCCGCCAGCCAGGAACCGATCGTGCGTCCCTGTTCCGGCCTGTAGATAACGAAACGCCAGGGCGCCAGCTTGCCATGGTCTGGCACGCGCGCTGCAATGGTCAGAATGTCGTTGATCTGTTCTTCGCTCGGCCCCGGGGCTGTCATGGTAACAGAGGGGTGGGAGCGCCGCTGTCGGAGAAAGTCCAGAGTTGCCGGCGATCCGGCGCTGTTACTCGGCATGAAAAGATCCTGTCGGCGTTTTGCAATCGTACGATCCACCTAATTCATTGACCGTAATTGTCAACTTTGATCGCGGCGTCTTGAATTTGCCCAATTTCCGGGCGCATTAAGGGACAACGCTGCAGTGCGGTGAATCTCGGGAAAATCGTCCTTGGCCCGTGATCGGTCAGATTGCACCGAGAATTCCAAAAAACGCACTGGAAACAGAAACATAGTCGTTACCCTGCATCCGGTGCACTTGCACCAGGCAAACCGGACCGGATCTCCAAGGTCAGTTTCGGGTGACGAATGCCTCAAAAGACTGGTAAAAGTCTGCGAGTCAAAATGATAACGACGTAGGCATGGTGAATTCAGCCCCCCTCTCCGGCCAATCGGCTTTGAAGCGTGCAGTCAGATGCACTGCATTTTCGATAATGCTGAGCGCCGTCCTTTCGATGGGCCTTGCTCCTGCGACCTTGGCGCAGACATCTGACGTACCGCCGGCCCCTGCGGAAAAACCGGACCCGAACGCACCGTCTACTGCCCCTGAAGAACCCATCATCAACCTGCTCGACCGCGAGCCGGAACCCCTCTTTTCCGATACGCTTGTCCCCTACGCGCCGGCCAGGGCATCATCCCCCGGTATCAAGGGCGGCCTGCGGCAGGGCGCTCTCTACCTGATGGCAAAGCTGACGCCCGACAGCCCTCCGCTGAACGAAGGGCTCATCTGGCGGATCTATTCGGAAACGACCAATGCCGACGGGCGCCTGCAACTTGTTGCAACGTCGCAAGGTGGTGATGCCGAATTCCGGCTCGACCCGGGCACCTACCTGATTCACACCGCCTACGGCTTCTCCCAGGCAACCAACCGCATCGTCATCGGCAAGGAAGTCCAGTCGAAGATGGTGACGCTCAATGCGGGCGGCATCAAATTCGGTGCGGCACTCAAGGATGGTGAAGACCTCGACGGGCGCGCCGTGGCCTTCGATCTTTATGGCATGGAGTTCAATCAGCGCGGCGAACGCAACCTGATTGCCAGCAACGTCAAGCCGGGCTCCATTCTCCGTCTCAGCGCCAACACCTATCATGTTGTCAGCAAATACGGCGATGTGAACGCTGTCGTCCGGGCCGATATTCAGGTGCTGCCGGGCAAGCTCACTGAAGCGACGATCTTCCACAAGGCCGCCGGTATCACGCTCAAACTGGTCAACGAACGTGGCGGCGAAGCAATTGCCAACACGACGTGGTCCGTCCTGAGCCCGGGGGGGGACGTCGTGGTCGAGGCGACAGGTGCCTTCCCTGATTTCGTGCTCGCAGAAGGCGAATATGAAGCCCTCGCCCGCAACAATGGCCGCACCTACCTGCACACGTTCCAGGTGGAACCGGGTGAAGATCGCGAAGTTGAAGTGGTCACTTCCATCAGCGAACTGGCCAGCCAGCAGCAGTCCAGCATCAACAACTGACCTGCGCCGTGTTCCCGGCGACTTTACGATCTGACCAGGTAGCGACGTCTAACGCCGTCGGCCGAGCAAACGCCGGGTTCGTGTGGGCGGCGCCATCTCCATGACCTTGGTCTGCAGGAAATCCATGATCTCCTTCTGATCGCCAAATCCCGAAAGCGTTTCGAACGGAATTGCTCTGCCCGCGCGTGCGGTCATCACAGACCCGAGGATACGGCGGAACTCGCGCACAAGCAGCGCGAGACGAAGGGTCAGCGAGTATCTGCTGACCAGGTGGAACAGCCAGGAATTCTGCCCGTCGAAGTAAAGCGGAAGGACGGTCGCTCTCGAAGACCGTATCATTTTTGCCGTGAAAGTCTTCCAGGGTAGTTCTTCCGCACGGCCGAATGGCTTGGCAGCCGTTGCCACGCCACCACCTGGAAAAACGATAATGGTCGTGCCTTCCTGCAGCAGGCGCAGCGCCTCCTTGCGAGTGGCCATATTGGTCTTGAGCGCTTCCTTGGTTTCCTCGAAATCGACCGGCAGCGAAAACGGCCGGACTTCCGGCACCTTCAGCAACTCGTTGTTGATCAGGATCTTGAACGGGCGGCCAAGCTGTTCCGCGAGTGCCAGGATCGCTAGACCATCGCCAATGCCGTAGGGATGATTGGCGATAAGCACCAGTGGACCTTCCGGCAGATCCTTCGGCGGCCATTCGCCATCTGCAACCGAAACGTTGAGGTTGATCAGGCCGAGAAGGTCATTCCAGATATAGTCGGACGTGCCGACCATCGTTTCCTTCCACACCTCGTAGATGTTGACCAGCTTTCGCCGGCCGGAGAGACCTTCAATGGTGCGGATGGTCCAACGCTTCAGCGGTGGATGCTCAGGATTGGCATAACTGAATTCAGCGTAGTTCACGGCAGTCGTCTTGACCCTGATGAAACGGTGGCAAATCCGGAACCCAATACCAGACACCCTGTTTCATGATTGTGACAGCACATTGCCCTGATGCCAGGGCAATGTGCAAGCTGTCAGATTTTCCCTTAATGCCAGGGAAAACCTTACTTCAGGTCTGGCGGCGTCGCTTCTTCAACAAACGCTGCAATCGCCTCGTCGAGGCCCATCGGGGTCTGGTCCTTGGAACCGAGACGGCGAACGTTCACGGTCCGCTCCTCGGCTTCACGCATGCCGCACACGATGATCACCGGCACCTTGGCCAGCGAGTGTTCGCGGACCTTGTAGTTGATCTTCTCATTGCGGAAATCGGTCTCGACCTTGAGGCCTTTCGCCTTGAGCAGATCCGCCACTTCCTGGCCGTAATCGTCGGCTTCCGAAGTGATCGTTGCCACCACGATCTGCAGCGGCGCAAACCACAGCGGGAAGTGACCGGCGAAGTTCTCGATCAGGATACCCAGGAACCGTTCCATGGACCCGCAGATCGCGCGGTGGATCATCACCGGTGTCTTCTTCTCGCCGTCCTTGTCGACGTAGAAGGCACCAAAGCGTTCCGGCAGGTTGAAGTCGACCTGCGTGGTGCCGCACTGCCATTCACGGCCGATGGCATCGCGCAAGGTGTACTCGAACTTCGGACCGTAGAAAGCACCCTCACCCGGCAAGATGTCGGTCTTCACCCGACCGCCCGACTGGGCTTCGATCTGCTTCAGCACATCGGACATGATCGCTTCGGCATGATCCCATGCCTCGTCGGTGCCGACGCGCTTTTCCGGACGGGTGGACAGTTTCACCACGATCTCGTCGAAGCCGAAGTCTTCATACACAGACAGGATCAGGTCGTTGATCTTGAGACACTCATCCGCCATCTGCTCCTCGGTACAGAACACATGGGCATCGTCCTGGGTGAAGCCGCGCACGCGCATCAGACCGTGAAGTGCACCAGACGGTTCGTAGCGGTGCACCGCACCGAACTCGGCAAGGCGCATCGGCAGATCGCGGTAGCTCTTCAGCCCGTGCTTGAAAATCTGTACGTGCCCGGGGCAGTTCATCGGCTTCAGCGCGAAGACACGCTCGTCCTCGGCTTCCGGATCGGCACACTGCACGGAGAACATGTTCTCCTTGTACCAGGTCCAGTGACCGGAGGTTTCCCAAAGCGACGTGTGCAGCACCTGCGGTGCGTTCACTTCCTTGTAGGTGTCCTTCAGAACCCGGCGCTTGTAGGCGATCAGGCTCTGGAACATGTCCCAGCCCTTCGGGTGCCAGAAGACAACGCCCGGGCCTTCTTCCTGGAAATGGAACAGGTCCATTTCCCGGCCCAGTTTGCGGTGGTCGCGCTTTTCGGCCTCTTCCAGCATGTGAAGGTAGGCTTTGAGCTCCTTCTCGCTGTGCCATGCCGTTGCGTAGATGCGCGTCAGCATTTCGTTGTTGCTGTCGCCGCGCCAGTAGGCGCCGGCCACCTTCATCAGCTTGAAGGCATCACCGATCTGCCGGGTGGAGACCATATGCGGACCACGGCACAGGTCCAGCCACTGTCCCTGCTTGTAGATCTTGAGTTCCTGATCTTCCGGAATCGCATCAACGAGCTCGACCTTGTAGTCCTCGCCCTTGGCTGCGAAATAGCGCTTCGCTTCGTCGCGGCTCCACACTTCCTTGGTGAACTGTGCACCGCGGCCGATGATCTCGCGCATCTTCTTTTCAATAACCGGCAGCTCTTCCGGCGTGAACGGCCAGTCGGCGCCCGTGTCCGGGTGAACGCGCTTGAAGTCGTAGTAAAAGCCGTTTTCGATCACCGGACCGATGGTCACCTGGGTACCGGGCCACAGCTCCTGCACGGCTTCGGCCATGACGTGAGCCGCATCGTGACGGATCAGTTCAAGGGCGCGCGGGTCGTCGCGGGTGACGATCTCGATCTGGTGATTGCCGCTGATCGGGTCGGTGAGATCTTTCAGTTCCCCGTCGAGAGCCATTGCCACGGCCTTTTTGGCCAGCGACTTGGAAATGCCTTCGGCGACGGCGAGACCGGTGGTGCCTGCCGCGTATTCGCGCACGGAATTGTCGGGGAAAGTAAGTTCAATCATCGGTTTTCTCCTGCTCACTCCTGCAGACAAGGCAGGTAAGCTGTTCAAAGGAAATGGAACGGGCCGGGCATACGGGATTCAAACTAATCCGGCAACCTTTTCCGAAGCATTTCCCTTGATTTGGCCGGCGGTGTTGCCCTAGCGCGCCTCCAGGCGGCGTACGAACCAGCGGATAAGCTGATCCCAGACAGCGTCCTTTTCGGCAAGATCCTCGACCCCGTGATCAAGATTGGGATTGTCGTTGATCTCGATGACCACCACCCGCTCGCCGATCACTTTCAGGTCGACGCCGTAAAGACCATCACCGATAAGCCGCGCCGCCCGAACCGCGATATCGATCACCGCTGGCGGCGTTTCGGCCATGGAAACCGTCTTGAACCCGCCTTCGACGGCCTTCTTGCCGGTCTCGTGCCGCACTATCTGCCAGTGTTTCTTGGCCATCAGATACTGGCAGGCAAACAGCGGCTCTCCGTCCAGCACACCGATGCGCCAGTCGAAGTCCGTCGGGCAATATTCCTGCGCCAGCAGGATGGCGCTTTCCTGGAAAAGCTCTTTCAGCTTTTCCTTGATGGGTTCAGCGCCCGTCACCCGGAACACGCCGCGGCTGAAGGAACCGTCGGGGATCTTCAGAACGATCGGAGAGCCGAGCTTGGCTTCCAGGTCACCCGCCTCCTTCAGGGAAGACAGGACGATGGTCTTGGGTGTCGCGATGCCATGACTTGCCAGAAGCTCGGTCAGATAGACCTTGTTGGTACAGCGGATCATCGACACCGGATCGTCGATCACCGGCATGCCTTCCTGCACGGCGCGCCGGGCAAAACGGTAGGTGTGATTGTCGATGTTGGTGGTCTCGCGAATGAACAGCGCATCATACTGCGCCAGCTTGTCGAGATCACCCTTGCCGATCGGCACGACTTCAACCCCGTGGCGCGCCGCCACCTTGGCCATATGCTTCAAAGAGGCGATGGAGGATGGCGGCAACTCTTCCTTGGGATCGGACAGAACAGCCATCGCGTACTTCATCAGGGCGCGCTGTTTCGGCGCCCGCCAGGGACGTGTGGTATAGCTTTCCACCGCTGCCAGAAATTGCGCGCGCTCTTCCGCTTCGAGGTCATTTACCGCCAGCACCCGGATGCGTTTGATGCTGCGCCATTCGCCCTCTTCCAGCAGTACCTCCAGCACAGGTGCCCGGAACCAGTCGAACAGAAGCCGCGCGAACGGTTCAAATGCAGGGTCGCCAACCTGGCCGAGATAGATCAGCAGCCGAGAGACCGCACCAGCGGCCTCTGGTGCCATCTTGCGAAGGCAGCGGTTCAGCCGGTCTTCAAGCTCCGGCAAGGCATGCTGATAGAGTTGCTTGCGGGACAGTTCGATCATCGTCTCGACAACCGGCACCACGCGGTGCTGGCGTGCTTCAGCCAGAAGCGACGCGTAATAGCCTGCCCCCTGGTAAGCGTAGGAGCGCGAAAGATTGAGAATGGTCGGCTTGGCACCGGTAAACAGTTTCGGGTGCGTCAGATACTCCCGCACGGTCATGACCTTGTGCGGCGTTTCCGTGTTGGAGAGGTCTTTGAGGTTGTCGACCAGAATGACCCAGGAAGACATTGGATCAGGCGTCCTTTCGTATCAGGATTTGGGCACGTACCGCGCTGCGGCCCCAGCGGGCCATGCGGTCGAATTCGGCAAAGGGAATGGGAAGATTGGCAGCATCTGCCGGACTTTCATGGCGCTCGCGCTCAAGCCACGGGTCATGAATGATGAGGTGGCGATCGTCCGCATCATGCACAAGCACCCAATGCGGCACTTTCTGGCCGAACATGCGGTAGCCGGAAATGAGCACGATCGCGAGCGTACCGGCTGATATCTCGGTCGCCAGTGCTGTTGCTTCCAAGGGGGTTTCCGAACGGGCAACACCAAGCTGCGCGGCTTCCGAGCGGTAGCCTTCCTGTACCAGGGTCAGAACCTTGCGCTTTTCCGGGTTCCGAACCGAATTGAGAAACAGGAGTTCGTCGGGAAACAGCCTGACCTCGACCGAAAGCCCGCGCCGAGCAAGCGCATTGGCCAGGCCGAAGGGACCGCAGCCGCCATGACCGGAGGCGAGATAGATCGTCGTTGCCTCCCGCCAGAGGGTGAGTTCCGTCAAGGGTTCTACCGGAACCGACCGGTCGAAATGCCGGGCCGCCATCAGTGCACAGGCCGGGCCGCAGGTGAATTCGGTTGTCTGCGAGTAATATGGCGCGTTGCCGGTGCCCAGCACCGGACCATGGAGCAGCTTTTCCATGCGCAACGCTGCGCAGCCATCCTCGTAATAGGCCTCTACCCTGCCCAGCATCCGGTAGCCGCTGCGTTGATAGAGTGCGATGGCCGCCTCATTGTCCGCACGCACTTCAAGCCGCAGCACAATGCGATCGCTGTCGAAAGCGGCAACTTCGGACGCTTCCAGCAGCTTTGCGCCAAGCCCCTGCCCCCGGCAGGCCGGATCCACAGCAAGCGAATAAAGCCGCGCCAGCGCGGTTGCCTGGCGCAAGAGCAGCAGCGCGTACCCAACCAACCCGTCTGCGCCGGTTGCGACCAAAAGGCGTGCGCGAGGGCTCTCCAGAAATCGCCTGAAGCTTCGCCGGGAAATGCGATCGCCGGCAAAGGCGGCGTTTTCAATGCGAAACAGCTCGGCGAGATCGCCGGGCTCGGCAGTGCGAATGAGAATATCCCCGGTTTCGGCCTGGGGCGAAGCCTTGTCCATGGTGCCTTGAAAGACCCAAAGGCCGGTGCGCCGCACCCGGTCTCCATCCAACATTGGCGACGGCCCTGAGGCAGTTTAGAGACTGCACGGACCGGTCGGCGGCCTTTGCGGAATACACCGATTTGCAGGTGCTGTCTTTGAGAATTTTCGTTGCGGCAACACATTTTGCATTCAGGCCTTAACGGCCCGGAAATGCGGGCCTCAAGAGGCCTTCTCAGCCACAGCCAAGGGCGGCGGACGGCGGCGGATCGGCTGGGATTTGACAATCGAGGTGCTGGTTTCCGCCTTGTCCGAAATCCGGTCCAGAATTCCGTCGAGCTGATCGATGGAAGGAATGGCAAGTCGGGCGACGAAACAGTCTTCTCCCGTGACCTTGTCGCACTCGCAAAACTCGGGAATTTCCTGAATGAGTTGCTGCACGATATGCAGCTTTCCAGGCAGCGGTCGAATGCGCACGATCGCCTGCAGACTGTATCCAAGCACCTTCGGATCAATATCCACGGTAAAGCCGCGAATGACGCCGCGCTCCTGCAGACGGCGGATCCGCTCCGAAACACCGGGCGACGACAATCCCACGTGAGCGGCCAGGTCTTTCAACGACATGCGCGCGTCGTCAATCAAGGCTTCAACGATCTTGATATCCGTCTCATCCATCTTCATTTCGAAACACCAATCGGCAGATAAGCTTACATTTCACAAAACAATATCAGCTTCTGTTGATTTATCAAAAGTACGCGCATCCATCTCCTTGGCAGAATGAAGGCCATCCTGAAACGCTTGGAGGCAACAATGGACAAGACATTGCGCGGCGCCACTGAAATGACCGCCGCCATGACCATTCTGGGAACGATAGGACTTTTCGTGGTCCTTTCCGGCCAGGGCGCCATCGACGTTGTGTTCTGGCGCTGCGCCTTCGGTGCGTTGGCGCTACTTGTCATCTGTTCTGCCCAGGGCCTACTCCGCCGGCACCTGACCTGGAAGAAACTGGCCGTTGCCGCCGTAGGGGGCGTTGCCATCGTCGTGAACTGGGCAATGCTCTTCACTGCCTATTCCGAGGCATCCATCGGCGTAGCAACGGCTGTCTACAATACCCAGCCGTTCATCCTGGTCGGCTTCGGCATTCTGTTTCTGGGAGAACGGATCACCGTCAACAAGCTCGGCTGGCTGGTCATTGCCTTTGCCGGTGTCCTGCTGATCGTCCAGGCAAAACCCGGCGCTGTCGAATATGCCGGTTCAAATTATGCACTCGGTATAGCACTCTCGCTCGGCGCTGCCTTTTTCTGGGCTGTCGCGGCCCTGCTGACCAAGAAGCTGACGGGAACGCCTCCACAGCTGATCGCCCTGGTACAGGTCTGTGTCGGCATCCTGATGCTTGCCCCCTTCGTCAGCTGGAACGCTCTGCCGGAAGGTACAATGGCCTGGGGCTCGCTTGTCACGCTTGGCGCCGTTCATACGGGGTTGATGTATATCCTCATGTATGGCGCCGTGCAGAAGCTGCCGACCTATCTGCAAGGTGCCTTTTCCTTCATTTATCCGGTGGTGGCGATTCTTGTCGACTATGTAGCCTTCGGCCATCAGCTGAAACCGCTGCAGCTTGTCGGAGCGGCTGCGATCATCATTGCCGCGATGGGCATGACCTTCGGCTGGCGGCTGCTTCGGCGCAAGGCTACGGCCTCTCCATCATAGGGCCGAAGCAGCCTTCGCCCTGTCTTTTCCGGCCTTCGAAAGCGCGGCATCGCGAAGCTGTTTGGCAACCGCTTCCGCGCCGCCGCGTGTTTCCCGGATCATCGCCAGATCCTCTTCTTCGCTCCGGTTCATCGGGGCAATGGCAAGATCGGAATACGTCCGCCTGCCAGGCGATGCCTTGACCCTCCGGTAGATCCGGTAAACCCGCCAGACGGCAGATAGATAGACCCAATGTTTGGCGACGATTTCGGCAAGATACCGCGGATAGAACACCAGCGGATTTTCAATCGGCAGCCCACCGCGTCGGTCTGTGCGGAATTTGAGGCGAAAATAACCGCCCTCAAGCGGATGAACGCCTTCGCGTTCGACCATCAGCTTGAACCACATCATCAGGAACAATTTGTTGCCCGGACGCCCCTTGCGATGCGCCGCGGCTCTGCGCAGCACCGTTTCGATGTGGCCATCCGAATAGTAGCTTGCCCAGGCTTGCCGGTAGGCCTCCTCCCAATCCTCATCGCTCATTTTCGGGTGATGGCTCACCCGGTGATTGAGATCGTACTTGTTGAGGTCTGGATCCATCCAGATGCCTTTGCTTGAAAGCACCTTGTGATCTTCGGATCCCGGAAGCGGCGTCAGATAAAAGAACTCGAGCAGATCGAGCGGAAGCTCCTTTTTGATGATCTCGACATCATGCAGGACCGACTCCTTGGTATCCCCCGGAAAACCGATGATGTAACCGGCATAGGTGGTTGCCCCGTGGGTCCGCCATTTCTGCAGCATCTCCCGGTATTCGGTGATCTTGTTCTGCCGCTTCTTTGCCGCCATGAGATTGTCCGGATTGATGTTTTCCAGCCCGATGAAGACCCGGTTGACCCCTGCCCTCGTCGCTTTCTCGATGAAACCGTCAATCCGGTGACAGAGCGTGTCCACCTGGATGATGAACTTGATGTCGAAACTCTCCTGCTCCCTAAGCTGAATCAGCCGGTCGAACAGCGGCTCCCATTCCCGGTTGCGGGCGAAATTGTCGTCGGTGATGAAAAAACGGTCGATCCCCTGTGCAACGTTATCGCGAATGATCTGCTCCAGATCGTCGGCGGAACGAAACCGGCTCTTGCGACCTTGCACGTTGATGATGGTGCAGAAGGAACACTGGAAAGGGCAACCGCGGCCAAGATCGAAGCTGGAATGCGATCCGGCCGTGAAGCGAATGTGCTGGGTGGGCAGGATCGGGGTCGGCTCGCCCTCCAGCGACGGCAAGTCCGCCATGAAATTGTAAAGCGGCTTCAGATCGTTGGAAAAGGCATCGCGGAAGACATCGTCCAACCGCCCGTCCTCGGCCTCGCCGGCAAAATAGACGACACTTTCCTTTTGCAACCGAACCATCTCTTCCGGCATTTCATCCAGCATGGATATGCAGCCGGAGACATGAAATCCGCCGATGGCCACCGGCAGACCAAGACCTAGAAACCTGCGGGCAAGGTCGGTCGCCCGGGGAAACTGGTTTGACTGAACCCCGACCAGCGCGATCAGGGCCTTTCCGCCTGCTTTTCGGATATCCCGGGCAATCTTTTCCGGACGAACCCGCTTGTTGGTTTCATCGTAGGTATGAAGATGGATGCGGACATCCTTCCCGAGAACCTGACGGGTGCGGGCCGCTTCTGCGAGCCCGTTCAGGCTGGCGAGCGTGTTGGAAGGAATTGCAGAGCGAAGCCACTGGATCGGATAACCGTCGTCGTCGTAATGGGTCGGCTTGATCATCACGAAATGGAAGTCGCGTCCGCTCATTCTTCCCTCCGCCTTCTGGCATGAGAGGCAAGCGTTGCACCAACCTGACGTCGGGTCAATAACAGATCAGAGGAGCGATTAGTCCAGACGATGTTCCGGCGGTATGTGCTTGCCGGTCCAATGACCGTAACGCCAGGGCAAAAACCAGTGCGCATCTGGCGGCAAGGTATCAGGAACCGGGTCAAAACCGGAGGAGCCCCAGGGATTACACCGAAGAACCCGGGACAAGCCAACCCACCCCCCGGCCCAAAAACCGAAGCGGCGAATGGATTGCTCGGTGTAATCGGAGCAAGTCGGCGCGTAGCGGCAGGTGCGCCCCATGAAGAGCGACAGGGAATGGCGGTAAAGCCAGATAAGCCCAATCGCTGCATATCCGATTGGTGACAATCGGCCATCCGGCTTTCGCGGTTCGTTATGGCAAGAACACATCGGACGCAGAACCGCGGTCACGCGACCGCACTGTCTTCCTTGGCTTTCGCCTCGATCTGGTCGAGCGCATCGACAACGGCATCAAAGGTCAGAAGCGTCGAGGCATGGCGCGCCTTGTATTCGCGAACCGGTTCCAGAAACTTCAGGTCTTCGAAGCGGCCTGTGGGGGCCTCGCCGCCTTCCTTCAACATGGCGCGCATGGTCTGTTGCACTTCGCGCAACTCATCTGCGCGCGCGCCGATGATATTTCGAGCCATGATTGACGAAGACGCCTGGCCAAGCGCGCAGGCTTTGACGTCGTGAGCAAAATCCGTGACGACGCCGTCCTTCATGGAAAGGTCGACAATGACGGTGGAGCCACACAATTTGGAATGAGCTTTTGCGCTTGCGTCCGGATGCTCGAGACGGCCGATCCGCGGGATATTTCCGGCGAATTCAAGGATCTTCGCGTTATAAATGTCGTCGAGCATAACTCGCCTCTTCGTGAATGCCTGTGATGCGCGACACATTGATGGCGCACTGCTTTCATATATATACATCAGACGCCACGGCAAATTCGCAAGGGGCAGAGTGGTCGCAGTTGGTCTTTCGCATGACGTTTGCACGCTAGAAACCGGCTCCTCCCGCTCAGAAACTGTGCGTTCGCTTTTTGCCTGGAGTATGATAAGGGTCCGCGGCTTGAAAAGCCCGAACCTTCTGATCTGTGCACCAGCGGGCGCCGTATGACGAGTGACAAGGGTAAAATTGCGAGGATCCCCATGGACGCTGTCCTCAAGCCGGTAGAAAAAACCTTCGAAAGAAAGTCGCCGGATCAGTTGCATCGGCCAAGCCGTGAAGAAGCGGAAGCTGCGGTGCGCACGCTTTTGGCCTGGACCGGCGACGACCCGGACCGCGAAGGTCTGGTGGAAACACCGAAGCGCGTGGTCAAGGCGCTGAGCCAGCTTTACAGTGGCTACTTCGAAGATCCGGCAGAGCATCTTGCAAGGACGTTCGAAGATGTTGGCGGCTACAAGGATATCGTCCTTGTGCGCGGCATCCCGTTCCATTCCCATTGCGAACACCACATGCTGCCTTTCATCGGCGAAGCTCATATCGCCTATTACCCGGCAGAAGGCGTCGTTGGACTTTCCAAACTGGCACGCGTTGTCGACATCTACGCCAAGCGTCTGCAAACGCAGGAAAACTTGACTGCGCAGATCGCATCGGTCATTGACGACGCTCTGGCCCCGCGTGGCCTGGCCGTGATGCTGGAAGCCGAACACCAGTGCATGACCATGCGCGGTGTCCAGAAACCCGGTGTTTCCACGATCACCACCCAGTTTACCGGCGTATTCCAGGACGATCCCGCCGAACAGGCGAAATTCATGTCTCTGGTACGCGGCAAGGGTCTCTGAGTTTTCAGCCCTTGCGTTATCGAT
Organism: Roseibium sp. ROS1; assembly: GCF_054658215.1. NCBI lineage: Bacteria > Pseudomonadati > Pseudomonadota > Alphaproteobacteria > Hyphomicrobiales > Stappiaceae > Roseibium > Roseibium sp. ROS1. The sequence continues at coordinate 1,715,376 of NZ_BAAGIG010000001.1, read as the reverse complement.
GACGACAAGGGCTTTCCTCCCATGTGCAATACCCACCTGACTGAGCGCGGCGACAAGGCAACGGTCGAAAACGGCGATCTGATGATGCCGAAGTTCGACCGGGACGGCCTGATTGTGGCTGTCGTCACCGACGTGGCGTCAGGCGAAGTGCTCATGGTTGGCTACATGAACGCCGAGGCCCTGAAGCGGACGATCGAGACCGGCGAGGCCTGGTACTGGAGCCGTTCGCGCCAGAGCTTCTGGAAGAAGGGCGAAACCTCCGGCCAGATCCAGACCGTGCATGAAATCCTGACCGATTGCGACCAGGACGCCCTGATCCTGAAGGTTTCGGTTGCCGGCAATGGCGCAACCTGCCACGTCGGATATCGCTCCTGTTTCTACAGAAAAACCGTGAAGAGCGACGACGGAACGGTGCGTCTGGAACGCGTGGAAACCGATCGGGTTTACGATCCCGACGAAGTTTACGGCAAGAGTTGAGCCTGGCCTCCAGGGCCAGCAATTTTACCTGTGTCCCTGCTGCAAGTCATTGAAACATATTAAGTTGCGAATTTTTGAAACAACCTTTTAAGTAGTATCACGTATATCTCAACCACCTCTCTTGCGCCTAAGTTTTCGTCAGGCGCGAACAACAAGATCAACACCCCGTGCCTGATTCCCTATCGACCGCAAGCTGAGGGAGAGGCTATGGCGGACAATACTGTTCCAAGCAAACGGGACGAACGGATTGCGTTCATCCTGTTGGCCGTTTTGCTTGCCCCGGCGCTTTCAGTCGCAATTGTTGGCGGCTACGGCTTTATCATCTGGATGTCACAGCTGGTCCTTGGGCCGCCGACGGGCTGATGCAATGTCACCCGACCCTCATTTTTCGGCCAGCCGCAGAGCATTCCTGAAACTGCCCAGCCAACCGGAGATCCAGAGACTTCGCCCACCCTGGACGGACGAAGCCCTTGTTGCCGCGCGTTGCACAAGCTGTAACGCCTGCAGCGAAGCTTGCCCCGAATCCATCTTGAGGCCAGACGACACCGGGCGGCCGGAAGTTGTCTTCGACGGCGGCGAATGTACTTTCTGCGGCAAATGCGCAGACGCCTGCGCACAGGACGTCTTTGACACGAAGCGCACACCGGCCTGGCCGATGAAGGCTGAATTTCAGCCGGGTTGCCTGCAGGATCATGGCATTGCCTGCCAGGTGTGCCGGGATATCTGCCCCACTTCGGCAATCCGCATAGATCTCACCAAACGACCCTTTGGCCGGCTTCGCATCGAAACAGATGCCTGCACGGGCTGCGGAGCCTGTCTCCCAGTCTGTCCGCAGGATGCACTGGCCATTGTCCATCCCAAAGAGGATGCCCAGACAGCATGAGCACAACAGTCCACATAGCCAGTCTTCTCGTTCATGCGCGGACCGAAGCGATATCCGATGTCGAGCGGGACATTCTTGCACTCGGCGGCGCCGAGATCGCCCATTCCGATGATCAGGGACGCCTGATCGTGACACTGGAAACCGCGAACGAAGCGGAAATCGTACAGGCCCTCACGGATATCCAGCTGCTCACCGGCGTTGTGAGCGCATCCCTTGTTTACCACCAGACAGACGGTGCGCCCGAGGCGACACCGACCTCCCTTCAAGGAGACACACAATGAGCGGAATAAGCAGACGTGATGTCATCAAGGCGCAGGCTGTGGCGGCCGCCGCCGCGGCAGCGGGACTACCGGTGCCTGCGGCCGCACAGAACCTTGTTACCCATGCGCATTTGACTGACCTGAAGTGGTCCAAGGCAGCCTGCCGCTTCTGCGGCACCGGCTGCTCCATCATGGTCGCGACCAAGGCTGGACGCGTGGTTGCAACCCACGGCGACGCTGAAGCGGAGGTGAACCGGGGCCTCAACTGCGTCAAGGGCTACTTCCTGTCGAAGATCATGTACGGCAAGGACCGGCTGACCACACCTCTCCTGCGCAAGAAGAACGGCAAGTTCGACAAGGACGGCGACTTCGAACCGGTATCCTGGGACGAAGCGTTCGACATCATGGCCGAGAAATGGAAGGCGACACTGAAGGCCAAGGGCCCGAAGGCTGTCGGCATGTTCGGCTCGGGCCAATGGACGGTCTGGGAAGGGTATGCGGCTTCCAAGCTGATGAAGGCCGGCTTCCGCTCCAACAATATCGACCCCAATGCTCGCCACTGCATGGCGTCAGCTGTCGTCGGGTTCATCCGTGCCTTCGGCATTGACGAGCCCATGGGCTGCTACGACGACTTTGAAAACGCCGACGCCTTTGTGCTCTGGGGCTCCAACATGGCCGAGATGCATCCGATCCTGTGGACCAGGATCGCCGACCGGCGCCTCAGCCATCCCCATGTCAAGGTTGCCGTGCTTTCCACCTTCGAACATCGCAGCTTCGATCTGGCGGACATTCCCGGCGTATTCGTTCCCCAGACGGACCTGATCATCGCCAACTATATTGCGAACCACATCATCCAGTCCGGCGCGGTCAACGAGGAGTTCGTGTCAAACCACGTCAATTTCCGGAAGGGCGCACAGGACATCGGCTATGGCTTGCGACCGGAAAATCCGCTTGAAGCCGCTGCAGCAAATGCCGGCAGCGGCGATTCCGAGCCGATGTCTCTCGAGGAATTCGCCGAATTCGTGAAACCCTACACACTGGATTTCGCCGCGGAGAAGTCCGGAGTTTCAAAGGAGCGGCTTCAGCAGATCGCTGAGCTTTACGCAGATCCGGACACCAAGGTGATGTCCCTTTGGACCATGGGCGTCAACCAGCATACCCGCGGTGTGTGGATGAACAACCTCATCTACAACATCCACCTGTTGACCGGTAAAATTGCCCAACCCGGCAATTCCCCCTTCTCCCTGACCGGCCAGCCGTCTGCCTGCGGCACCGCCCGCGAAGTCGGCACCTTCGCTCACCGTCTGCCTGCCGACCTCGTGGTTTCAAATCCGGAGCACCGGGCAACAGCCGAAAAGATCTGGAAACTGCCGGCAGGAACCGTTCCTGAATGGATAGGTGCACATGCCGTTCTGCAGAACCGGAAACTCAAGGACGGCGAAATCAACTGCTACTGGGTGCAGGTCAACAACAACATGCAGGCCGCCCCGAACATGATGGAAGAAGGCCTGCCCGGATATCGCAATCCGGAAAACTTCATCGTCGTTTCCGATGCCTACCCGACTGTGACGGCCGAAGCCGCCGACCTTGTTCTGCCAACCGCAATGTGGGTGGAAAAGGAAGGTGCCTACGGCAACGCCGAGCGCCGCACCCAGTTCTGGCACCAGCTCGTCGACGCACCGGAAGGGGCCATGTCCGACCTGTGGCAGCTGGTTGAGTTTTCCAAACGTTTCACAACAGACGAGGTCTGGCCGCCCGAGCTTCTGGCCGACAATCCCGATTACAAGGGTAAGACGCTGTACGAGGTTCTGTTCGAAAACGGCAACGTCAACGCCTTCCCCAACAGCGAGCGGGCGGAAGACTACGAAAACCGCGAATCCGACGAATTCGGCTTCTACATCCAGAAAGGCCTGTTTGAGGAATACGCCCAGTTCGGCCGCGGACACGGCCACGACCTGGCGGATTTCGACACCTACCACCAAGTACGCGGGCTCCGTTGGCCCGTGGTGGACGGCAAGGAAACCCGCTGGCGCTACAACGGCAAATACGACCCTTATGTGAAAGAAGGAGCCGCGTTCGATTTCTATGGGAAACCGGACGGCAAGGCGGTCGCCTTCGCCCTGCCCTTTGAACCGCCCGCCGAAAGCCCGGATGAGGAGTATCCCTTCTGGCTGTCCACCGGCCGGGTTCTGGAGCACTGGCACTCTGGATCGATGACGCAGCGCGTGCCTGAACTCTACAAGGCCGTGCCCGATGCCCTCTGCTACATGCATCCGGACGATGCCGAGGCTCTAGGCCTGAGGCGCGGTGCGGAAGTGCGCATCAAATCCAGACGTGGGGAAATTCTCACCCGCGTCGAAACCAGAGGCCGCAACAAACCGCCCAAGGGGCTGATTTTCGTGCCCTGGTTCGATGCCCGCCAGTTGATCAACAAGGTCACGCTGGACGCGACCGATCCACTGTCGAAGCAGACCGATTTCAAGAAATGCGCCGTGCGCGTAGAAGCAGTGTGAGGTGAGCCATGAAACGCTTTGCAATCGGCCTTGCCTGCGCCGCCCTGTTGGTTGCCGCAGCTGCCGCAGCCGCCCAGGAACACATCGCCACCATGCGCCCCGCAACGCCGTTGGCGGAAAACGGGACGCCTGCACCCATGCCAAAGCCGGTGAACTCCGACATTCGCCAGGTGCGGAACTATCCCGAGCAGCCACCGCTGATCCCTCACACGATCGAGGGCTATCAGATCGACAAGAACTCCAACAAGTGCCTGAGCTGTCACTCCCGTACAGCCATCGAAGTCAGCCAGGCGCCAATGGTGTCGATCACGCATTTCATGAACCGGGACAACCAGTTCCTGGCGTCCGTCACTCCTCGGCGGTACTTCTGCAATCAGTGCCACGTGCCGCAGACCGACGCCCGGCCTCTGGTCGAGAACGACTTTGTCGATGTCGATGAAGTGCTCGAATATGTGAAATCCAAAGAGGGGGCCAAATGATGCTGGCCTTCCTCAAAAGGCTCTGGACCACCATCCGCCGCCCGAGCGTGCACTACAGCCTCGGCTTTCTGACCCTCGGCGGCTTCATCATGGGCATAATTTTCTGGGGTGGTTTCAACACCGCGCTGGAGTTGACCAATACCGAGAAGTTCTGCACGGGCTGTCACGAGATGCGCGACAACGTCTTTGCCGAGCTTAAAACGACAATCCACTACTCCAACCGCTCGGGCGTGAGAGCCACGTGTCCGGATTGCCATGTCCCCCATGAATGGACAGACAAGATCGCCCGCAAGATGCAGGCTTCAAAGGAGGTCTGGGGCAAGATTTTCGGGACGATCAATACGCGGGAAAAGTTTCTGGAACACCGGCTTGAACTGGCCCAGCACGAATGGGCCCGGCTCAAGGCGAACAATTCGCTGGAGTGCCGCAACTGCCATTCCGCCGATTCCATGGACATAACCCGTCAGAGTGGAAGGGCCTCGGAGGCGCACCAACGCTTCCTGTTCACGGGTGAAAAGACCTGCATCGATTGCCACAAGGGCATTGCGCATCGCTTGCCGGACATGTCCCAGTCGGCATGGCACGGGGAAAAACCCGAAAAGATGCTGAAGGAAGCCACCGCGTTTCTGGCAACACGGCAAGATTGATAAATCACACGTCGAAACAAAAAAGGCTGGCTGACAAGCCAGCCTTTTTCACGTCAGGCCATAGTAATGTAGCTGCGCATCTGCTCGGCTTCGAGTTCAACCTGCGCAATCTTGAACTTCACAACGTCGCCGATGGAGATCACACCGGTCAGCTTGCCGTCCTTCACGACCGGCATATGGCGGAACCTGCCCTGTGTCATGCGAGCCATGACTTCGTTGATGTTGTTCTCTTCGGAGCAGGTAACCACGTTCTTGGTCATGACACCGGAAACCGGTGTTTTCAGCGCCGACACGCCTTGCGTACCGACCACGCGAACGATGTCCCGCTCTGACACAATGCCGTCAACGGCACCTTCCTTGTCGGAAACGACCACGGCACCGATCTTGTGTTTTGCCAGGGTTTCACAAATTTCGCTGAGCAACGCGTCGCTGCGCGCTGTGATAATATCGTGGCCTTTCCCACTCAGGATAGCGGCTACGGTCATTCAATCACCTCCCATGGCATCAATCGGTCCGTTTTACCGGACCAGATCAACCGACGCTCAATCGGAAGCGATCAAACGTCAATAGTTGATCGACCTTAATGTAGTCTGCCAGCCGGTCTCCGGATGGAGATGTTCCAGCTGCTCGACCACTTTCGCACCGACTGGGGCCGGACGTCCATTCGAATCCGACAGGACGACCTCCAGTCGTCAGGTATCATGGCAAAAAAATCAGATCGCGCAAACTGTTGACCTTGCGTCTTGAACGCACTTTCGCTTCGCGTCAGGAATTCCGCCGCTGCGGCACGGGGTCAAACAGCGGGAACAGGGCAAGTCCGGCGACAAATCCACCAATATGAGCTTGCCAGGCAACACTTGCCGGCTGTCCCGCAACGGGACCGCTCATCAGGCCGAAGAAAAGATTGAGCCCGAACCATACCGCGACAAAAACCAGAACCTGTTGATTGCGAAGGCATTCCGCAAGCGGCTGCGCCGGTACGAAATAGGCTGTCGGATCGTTGCTGCGGATCGCACCCAGCGGGCCACCACGCTCGAAAACGAAGCGAATGGCCGCAGCCATCTGGCCGGAAATGGCGGCGGATGCACCGATCATCGGCGCCCCTTCCCCCCAATGGGTGGCAAGATGAGCCAGCGCCCCGCCAACGGAACAGGCCGCTGAAAACAACAGAAACCGGCCCACGCCAAACCGCCTGGCAACCGCACTGCCGAAAATCGCCATCCAGAGCAGGTTGAAGATGATGTGCATGGCGCCACCATGCAGCAGGCTGTAAGTGACGAAGGCCCAGAGGCTGGAGAGAAGATCAAAAGGCGGGAGACTGCCGAGATAGGCATATTTTACCGGCCAGAATGCAAAAAGTTCGATGATCAGATTGTCCAGGTTTGCCGGAAGGACCATCACACGCAGAACGTGGATCGCAATCAGGATACCGCCAAGCCAGACGATGATCCCGGGCAGATTGAACACGGGCGGACCGGACGGCCGTTGGGGAGGTTGTTCCTTCTGGGCTTTTTCGCGCCGGGCGCGTTCTTCATCAATGCGGTAAACGTTCATGGACCCTCTGCCTTTCCTGTCTTTCTTCTAAGCCAGATCGAAGACAAAACAAGAGTGGTTCGACCGCCAGAACATGCGAAACCGGGAAATAGTGACTTCGACTTCACCGGTCACAATCCCCAAAAAGCCTGAAAATACAAAGCGCCGGCCACCTAAAGGTGACCAGCGCTTTGCGATGCCCCCCAAAACCGGTCGCGTCCCCACGACGCCCGTTCAGGACAGTTGTTCACTTTGGCCGGCGCTTGTTTTACCGAGGCAGCTCTTGGCGGCTGTACCTATCGGCCCGCGGCCTGACCTGCAACAACAGGTTCCTCCCACCCGCTGTCTATGTGAACTGAGTGTTAAGCTGACAGGCAACCGCCCCCAATACAAGCTTTACCGAAAATTAACCTTAATTTCTGACCGCCTCTCAAGCTTTCGCGCCAACAAGCACTTGGCACGCGCCCTGCTTTGTAAAGGTCAAAAACCAACAGGGAAGCATTTTCGTCCCGTTTTGAAACAAGAACTGTCTTGAGACGAAACACCGGGCGCAAGAATGGCAAAGAGGCGAACCAGATGAAACACGGCGTAACGCAAACTCTTTACAACTACTGGGACAATCTTCGCGGCGCCCGTCCTGCACCGAACCGCAGTGAAGTCGATCCGGGTGAGATCCGCGGCCTTCTTGGTGACACCTTCATTCTGGAGACGAACGGTTCCAGGGATGTGCGCTACCGCCTCGCCGGTACACGTCTGTGTTCCGCACATTGCCGGGAACTCAAGGGCCGCAACTTCCTGCGCGGCTGGAGCGTGAAAGACCGTGAAGCCCTGGAAAGCCTGATCGCCGCCATCACCGAAGATGCGGCCGCGGCCGTAATCGGCATCAACGGCCATACGGAACGCGGACAGATCCTGCAGATGGAAATGCTGCTGGTACCGCTGAATGTTCCAGGTGAAGGCAGGATCCGTGTCCTGGGAAGCTGTACCCCGATGGAAAAACCCTATTGGATCGGCCTGCATCCCATTTTGAGCCAGTCGATCAGCAGCCTGCGCCTGGTCTGGCCGGACGAGCGCCCCTATTTCGTGGATTCCCCTGCTTCCACGCTCAACCCGATCCTGCCGCGGTTTACCGCCGAGGGCATCGCCATGCCGACACCGCCCCTGCCGAGCGGTGCGGAGCGCAAGGTCGGACATCTGACCGTCTATTCCGGCGGCAAGACCTGATCCGCACAACATAGCAAGTCTGGTAACATCCCTGTTCACCTGCGAAATCGGGCCGGCCGAGAATCAGCTGGCCCGAATTCATGTCCGGCACCGGCTGTTTTGCAGCCTATATTCAGCTGAAAAGAAGTCCTTCCTTCCGGATTTTTACTCTCGCGTTATTGTGCTTTCTCGCCAGAGGACGCTCGAATTCCGAACATCACGGCCGTACCCGCATTTTTATCGATCACAAGTCTGGACCTGTGCGCCTTCTGAGCTACACTCTTACACATCGTTAACCCCAGCTACCTAAAGTGCTTTGAAAGACGTCTTTTGAATCGCATCTCAGCCGGGGACAATGCGATTTACGCACCGTTTTGGATAGAACAGGCATGAGCGCCGGAGTGGCAACAGCAACCGAAGGAAGCAGATCGCTTCAAGTCACTGACCGCCGGCGCCATCAACGGGTCCAGGTCAATATACTGGGCCGCTTCATGCTTGAAGATCGGCGCGAATATCCTTGTCAGGTTATCGACATGTCGCCGGGCGGCATGGCCATGATTACACCGGTCACCGGCAGGGTCGGCGAACGCGTGATTGCCTATCTTGACCACCTGAGCCGCGTCGAAGGCAGGATTTCCCGCCTGATCGATGGTGGCTTTGCGGTTGAACTGCGCAATACGGTCCGCAAACGCGACAAGATCGCCAATGTTTTGACGTGGCTTGCGAACCGGGACGAACTCAATCTTCCCGAAGACCGCCGCCACGACCGCTTCGTGCCCAAAAACCCGATGACGAAGATGATCCTGCCGGACGGCTCGGAACATGTCTGCCGCATCATAGACGTATCCCTGTCCGGCGCGGCCATCGCCACGGACATCGTGCCGGAGATGGGCGACGCCATCACGCTCGGCAAGATGCATGCACGTGTCATTCGCCGCATCGAAGGTGGCATAGCCGTCGAATTTGCTGCTGTTCAAAGCCGCGAATTGCTGGAACATCACATATCGGCACCAGAGGAAAGCTGACTTTAGCTTTCTCATCAATCGCAAGTGCTTAAACCACTACCGGCTTGCGCCGGTAGATTTGTTTGAGTGTTGTTCCAGGTACTGAAGTACGGTGTCTTCGGTAATTGCGCCGTTGGTGGCCGAAAAGTATCCCCGCCCCCAAAAGTGCCTGCCCCAGTAACGCTTCTTCAACTGAGGGAACTCCTGTTGCACCTTGTGCGACGACCGGCCCTTCATCTTGCGCATCAGGTCGCTGACCGCAAGGCTCGGTGGGATCGACACGAACATGTGCACATGGTCCGCCGCCAACACGCCCTTCAAAATCTCCACCCGGTTTTCCGAGCAAACCTGACGGATAATCTCCCGCACACGCAGGCCCACATCCCCGTGCAAAACCTTGTACCGGTACTTGGTAATCCAAACCAGGTGATAGCGGTGGTGAAAGGTGCAATGCTTGCCTTTGTCGTAGTGCATGATCATCCTCTGAGGAAAATGAACCTTCAGCCCTTCGGCGGTTCATTTTCCTCAGAGGATGATCATTCATTGTGAGCTCCGCTAAAGCGTGCCCGTCTGGAAGACGGGGGAGCTAACCCAAGGCAATGGAACTTAGAAGCCTTCAGACAGGCCCGGCTTTTTGCCGGGTCTTTTCGTTTCTGCGCAATTTTCCGGGTAATGGCGTTTCTTTTTTGGTGGCCAGATCCAAAAAAATCAAAAAACTTTCATGCCCTTTTCTCACCCTCGAGGACAGGCACAAGACCCGCTCCAGACCGAAAACCAGGCGATTGAAAACCGATTTCGCACCACTCGAAAAACACCAATTTCTCACTAATTCAATGACTTCTGGAGGATGCATCAAATTTTACGAAAATTTTCTTCCAACTTGAATTAAAGTAAATTCAAATAACGATAAAAAGAAAATCAAACACACATAAAATACAAATACAGTTTTACTTTGGTGATTTTCTCCAAGTAAAAATCATTGAGTCATCGTTGCGTCAGCCTTGGGGAGGGCGTTACGATGAAATTACTTCACAGAACTCTACTCGCATCTGCAATGTTGCTGTCTTGCACCGTCATCGGATCGGTTGCACAGGCAGAACCTGGCCGCTTCATGGACATGCAAATGGTTGTCAAGGCACCCGTCGGCTATGACCAGTTCTGCCGTGACAACGTCTCGGCTTGTCCGAAGGAAACATACAAGCCGGTTGTCGTGAAGCTGGACGAAGCCCGCTGGAACGAACTCATTGCAATCAACAAGGAAGTCAATCGCCGGATTCATCCTATGACCGACCAGGACCTGTTCGGCCAGGAAGAATACTGGACCTATCCGGTAAACGGATACGGTGACTGCGAAGAATACGTCCTTGAAAAGCAGCGGGTCCTGATAGAAGCCGGCTGGCCGAAGAGCGCCCTTCTGATCACTGTTGCAAAAGATACCCAGAACTCGGGTCATGCCGTTCTGACGGTACGTACGGACCATGGCGACATGATCCTCGACAACCAGATCGAGGCAGTGCTGCCCTGGTATTCGACACCCTACCGTTACATCAAGCGTCAGTCCGCCAGCTCGCCTGTACAGTGGACAGGTATTGCAGACACGCGCGTGACGACTGTCAGTAGCGTGTCCAACTAGGATTGGGATTGGTCCGGCTTCAGCCGGCCTCTAGGACGATCCGGTCGCGTCCCCACCCTCCCCATCCCTACCACGACCGGATCCAGGGAACCGGCCCGCCCCCCGCAGGCCGGTTCCCGCCTTTTCAGGCCCAGCTCAATCGGGATCGGGTCGAAGGGGTCAAGATCAAAGCGGATCAGAGTTCCCGCAGGCCGGCCTTGAAGCGTCGCCAGTTGCGCACATATCCGTCGGCGGAATTCGCAATCCCGTTCGCCGCTTCCAGCGGCAACGTTTTCACGACCTTTCCTGGCACGCCCACCACAAGAGAATTGTCCGGAATTTCCTTGCCTTCGGCAATAAGGGCATTGGCACCAATGATACAGTTGGAGCCGATGACAGCGCCGTTCAGAATTGTCGCGCCCATCCCGACCAGCGAATTGTCCTTGATCGTACAGCCATGCAGGATTGCCTTGTGGCCGATCGTGCAGTTGGCGCCGATGGTCAGCGGGTAACCCATGTCCGTATGAAAGACGCAACCGTCCTGGACGTTGGAGCGCATGCCGACGGTAATCGGCTCGTTATCGCCACGCAGGACCGCGTTGAACCAGACGCTTGCAGCTTCCTGCAGAATGATATCGCCAATCAGCGTCGCATTCGGTGCGATCCAGTATTCCCCGTTTTCCGGAAAAACGGGCGTACGTCCATCAAGAGCAAAGACCGGCATGAGACCTCAGGTGTAACCAATCATGATCAGGGCAACGTTGATCACCATAACACCGGAACACATGCTCCACATGCCGGCAATCGTCGAAGACGCGACCAGCCAACCCAACGGCCGCTTTTCGATCCTGCGTCCGCGAATGGCATTGCGCATGATGATGAAGGGTCCAGCGAACACGCAGACAAAAACGCCGGCGATAAACGACAGGATGCCCTCTCCGTCAAAGGCGAACTTCGGCGGCTGCTTCGTGATCAGCTGATAAAGGCTGCCCAGCACACCGGACGCAACAAATCCGGCGCATGCGATATATCCAACGATTAGAAGATTGAACAGCACGCCCGTTAACCCCTTGTTAACTCTTTCGCACGGAAAGTGATTAAGAATTCGTAAAGGGTCAAGAGCAAAGACTGTGCCGGAACGGCAAATGAGCGAAATCCCCTCAATTGAGCCACTTCGAGCAGTGTCAACGCCTTCCCCAAGCGGGACACCTGTGCCGTTTCAGGACAACCTGTCCCATATATGTGCACAGCCAATCAAGGGACTGAAGTCGTGATACCTGTCTCCTTGCCAGGCCCGATCAGAACCGATCCCCGCCACTTCACCTGGCTGGCGTTGGCAATGTGTGTATTGGGCACGGCTCATGTTGGCGGGAAGATCTACTCCTGGTCATCCGGCTGGCCGATGGAGGCAGGCATCAGACAGGACCAGCCCGTCCGCTTTGCGGTTGGCACGACCCGCTTTGAGCTTCCCCTGAACCTGATCGCGACGGCTTCGCAGAAACGGCAGGCCCTTGGTTCCGAAGCCGTGTTTGAAACACTTCGCCTGAACCTGCACTGGTCTTCCAGCGCCACCAAGAACAACGATACGGGATGGGACACCCCTGCGACGATCCAGGTTGACCTTGAGAGCAATCCCGGCCGGGAGAGCCTGCGGGCAAGGCTTGATCCGTTCTACAGGCGTCTTGCACGCGGCGGCGAGATGAAGGGGCCTTCTGGACTGAAGGTGCTGAAATTGTCGGCGCGTGGCGCGCCTGCGACGGATCTCATCGTCTACGATCCAACCGTTCAAAACGGCTTCATCGCACGATGCCGCAAAGACAGCACTTCCGGAAAAGCCGGTTGCCACCGTGCCATCGTGTTCGCCTCGGGTCTGGAGCTGCGCTACAGCTTCGATCAATCGCTGCTGCCGGACTGGCGCCGTCTCGACGGCGACATCGTTGCCAGCATCGAAGGTTACCGAATGCAGTGACCTGACTTGCGCGAATGGCGGAGAAATGAAAAAGGCGGCTCACCAGAGGAGCCGCCTTTTCACGTTACGATCGAAAAGTCTGAAACTCAGACTTCGTCCAGATCAATTTCAAGGATCGCCATCTGGAAGTTCCAGCTCAGATCTTCATCCTCATCGTCCCGGAAGATGACACCGATGAATTCATCGCCGATGTAAACTTCAGCAGAGTCGTCCTTGCGCGGACGGGCCTGCACCTTGATGGTCTTGTTCTCGAACTTCGAACGCAGATAGGCTTCGATCTTTCGGATTTCATCGGGTTTCACGGCGCTCTCCTGTTCTTTGCCTTCAGCATCAATCTGGCGCGGACCCTACAGGAGCCAACGGAAATGCCAAAGCCTTTCCGCAAGCTTTCCCCGTCTTCCTGAAACCGGAATTTCAATTCGTCTGGCCGGCGTCTTCACCGAGCAGCTGATTCATGCTGCGGGCCGGTTCTGCGCACCCTGCCTTGCCGACGATCTTGGCCGGAACCCCGGCAACCGTCGTGTTTGCAGGCACGTCCTGAAGCACCACGGACCCCGAGGCAATGCGCGAGCAATGTCCGATTTCCAGGTTGCCGAGCACCTTGGCTCCCGCCCCCAGCAAGACACCGCGGCGGATCTTCGGATGGCGGTCGCCATCTTCCTTGCCGGTGCCGCCAAGGGTGACGCCCTGCAGGATCGAGACATCGTCCTCGATCACCGCGGTTCCGCCAACCACAATACCGGTACCGTGGTCGATGAAGATACCGCGCCCGACGGGAACCGCCGGATGGATGTCGATCTGAAAAACTTCAGAGCTGCGGCTTTGCAGATAAAGGGCAAAATCCTTCCGGCCACGACGCCACAGCCAGTTTGCCAGCCGGTGCGTCTGCAGACCATGGAAGCCCTTGAAGTAAAGGACCGGCTCCAGGAAACGGAAGCATGCCGGATCGCGGTCGAAGACGGCAACGATGTCGACCCGGAAAATCTTTGCCAGCTCCGGCTCGTCTGCCAGGGCTTCAAGATAGGTTTGCCGGATCAATGATGCGGAAACAATGTCCCGGCCCAGCCGGTCGCCAAGGCGATGAACGACGGCCTCTTCCAGGCTGTCATGGTTCAGAACCGTTTCGTAGACGAAGGACGACAGGGCCGGCTCTGCCGCGACCATCGCTTGTGCTTCATCCCTCAGTTGATGCCAGACCGGATCATGGGTCGGAACTTCTTTCAAACCGGTCTTGCTGATCGGTGCCGACATGGCCTGTCTCCTTTTCAAGCCGTCACGAGTGGTCCTTAAAATAGGACTGTCGTCTGATATTCCCAAATCAAACTTCCTGATATCAGATATGACCGTTTCGAATGAACCCCGATACCTGAAGATTTTCAGCATCTTGCTAACTGAAATCGCAATTTGAGGTTAAATCATGCCAACACAAACGTCCCAATCAGCCCCTTCCGGCAACCCGATGGTGATCCGCAACGGTCAGATTGCAGAGCTTGTGTTGAATGCGCCCGACAGAAAAAACGCGCTGCCTCTTGCCGCATGGCAGGCAATTCCCGGTCTTCTGGCAGAGCTCGCACGGGATCCGGATCTGCGCGTCTGCATCGTGCGTGGTGCCGGTGGCAAGAGCTTTTGCGCGGGCGCTGACATATCGGAATTCGAAGCCATCCGCTCGACGCCGGAAGCCGCCAAGAGATACGATGACATAAATGTTGCCGCCTTCAAGGCGCTTAAGGCGCTGCCCGTCCCGGTCATTGCGGCGATCGAAGGCCCCTGCCTTGGCGGCGGCCTGGGCCTCGCGCTCGCCTGCGATCTGCGCATCGCGGCCCATTCCGCCTTTTTCGCCATTCCTGCAGCGAGGCTCGGTCTTGCCTATCCGCCCGAAGCGCTCGGGGATCTTCTGGAAGCCGTTTCACCTTCCAACGCCAAGAGATTGCTGTTTTCGGCCGAGCGCTTGACGGCCGAAAAGGCGCTGGACATGGGCCTTGTCAATGAAGTGGTGGATGACATGGATCTGAACCAGCACATCAACGCGCTGAGCAAGGTACTCTGCGCCAATGCGCCTTTGTCACTGAAGGCAGCCAAGCAAGCCATCAATCGCCTCGCCCAGCCCGGCAGTCAGGCGGACGCAACGGCTGACCTTGCAAATGCGCAGGTCTGTATCGACAGTGCCGACTACCGCGAAGGCTGCAGGGCCTTTCTGGAAAAGAGATCGCCGGTGTTCACTGGCGTCTGACAAGATCGCAAGCCAAGCCCCGAAGCTGAATCAACCTCTCAACCACTTCTGCCAGCAAGTTGAAACGACTCCCGTTTTCACTTCACAGCGAACACCCGAACACGTCACGACGACTTGTCGGCAAACCTGCCTCAGGCCATTGCGGCATCGGTTTTGAGTGCGATCAGGAAGTCCTCTACCGCCCCGGCAAAAACGTCGTTGCGATCGCCGGCAACCATGTGTCCGGCATCACGGATATCGGTGAATTTCGAGTGAGGCACCAGCGCCTGGAACTCGCGAACATGGTCCATGGACACCAATTCGGAGTTCTGCCCCCGGATCAGGAGAACAGGCACGGAAAGATTGCCCGCCGCAGCCAGCATGCGCTCTTGCGACTCCACCGCCCTGTCTTCGTCCTGATGATGCTTTGACTTCAGGAAAGCCGGGTCCCAATGCCAGCGGTAGCGGCCATCTGCATGGAGGCGAAGGTTCTTTGAGAGGCCGGACAGATCCTTGGGCCGCGAGCGGTTGGGCAGATAGCGGGCGATCGCATCAGCGGCCTCTTCCACATCGGCAAAGCCGTCATCGACCCTGTCTCCCATGAAGCCCAGGATCTTGGCGACACCACCCATGTCGATCCGTGGCGTGATGTCCACCAGAACCAGCGCGGAAAGACCGCCCCTGTTTTCCTGGCCCTCCGCCAGCATACCGGCAAAGCCGCCAAGCGACGCACCAACGACAACCGGGTTCGCCTTGTGCAAGGCCTCAACCTGACTGGTGACAGCCACGAGATCCCTGGCGAAATCGTCGAATGCATAGTTTCCCGAGGCAACCCAGTCGCTTTCGCCATGTCCGCGCTGGTCCAGTGAATAGACCGGGTGCCCAAGATCCGCGATCCTGCGTGCAGCACCGTCCCAGGAATGCCGGGTCTGGCCGCCGCCGTGGAGCATGATCACAGGCAAGTCCCCTACCCCGTAGCGATCCGCCACCAGACCGTTCTTTTCCGCGCCCTGGAATTCAACACGCTTCGGACCCATGCAACCTCCCTCGATACCCGATCAGCACACCACAGCGCGGCTTGCGCCTCCGGTGGCATCAAGCCTTACGCTTCAATGTTGTTCAGGAACGCCAGAACGCCCTGCTTGTGCACCTTGTCGCCCACCGCAACCATGTGATCTCGGCCCGGGATCTCCAGAACTTCCGCGTGCGGAATCAAGGCCGCCAGCTTGTGCGGGGACCCGGCGATATCATCCTTCGTACCGACGGCAATCAACACCGGGCGTTCAATGCGCGCGACGTCTTCCTCGCTGATTTTCTGCCGCGAGGAGCGCATGCAGGCCGCCAGCGCCCGGCGATCGGACCCTGTCTGCTCCGCAAAGGCCCTGAAGGCGCGTCCGGTGCGATCGGAAATGTCCTGGATGCGGTCGGTCTCAAGGGCTGTCGCAATCGGTTCCGGATCTCCGATGCCGGAAATCATGCCGTAGCCCAGACCGCTGAAGATCGCACGACGCACCCTGCCCGGGTGATTGAGTGTCAGGAATGCCGAGATTCTTGCGCCCATCGAGTAGCCCATGACATCGGCACGTTCGATATCAAGATGGTCGAGCAGGCGTTTGGCATCTTCCGCCATCACCGGTGCACCATAAGCTGCCGGGTCGTAGAACTTCTGACTGTCGCCATGGCCGCGATTGTCGATGGTAATCACGCGCCTGCCGTCGCCGACCAGCAAATCGACCCAACCGGGATACTGCCAGTTCACCTGCTTGTTGGACGCGAACCCGTGGATCAGCAGGATCGGGTCCCCCTCACCTTTATCCTCATAGGCGATCCTAACACCATCGAACTCGAACTGAGGCATCTAAGACATTAACCCTTACGTAAACGGAAAACACAATTTCACGGTAGAGTAAGGGGTTTGGGCAGCGAAGGTAAAGCCCATTTCCGGCTCCAGGTGGAGCCTTGCTGCGGTTGTGGATCGAAGATTCCGGGTCTACCCATATATTTTACAAATGGATATGGTCCGGAAAATTTGCTATCGGGGTTCAACCCTTTAGAGACAGAGGAATTTCAACATGGCGGATCATGTCGTCCCGCATTTCCAGAACTCCAGCGGACACGATTCGGTGGCGATCGGCGCACGGGAATTCATGTGCATCGGTGCAAATCCTCCGTTTGATCATCCTCATGTCTTCCTCGACATGGGTAGTGAGAACGAAGTGGTCTGCCCCTATTGCTCGACGCTCTACAAGTTCGACAAGACACTGCAGGCAACCGAATCCTCGCCTTCAGACTGCACCTGGACGCCTGTAGCGGCGTAATTTATTGGTCTGTCCATGAGCACGAATGGTGAGACCGGTCTTCCGATCATTATTGCCGGCGCAGGGATTGGCGGTCTAACGGCCGCCCTTTGCCTGCATGCTCAAGGGCATGAAATTGTTCTCATGGACAGGGCTCGGCAACTTTCGGAAGTTGGCGCCGGCCTTCAGCTCTCTCCCAACGCCTGCTCGGTGCTCGATCAGCTTGGCTTGCTGGAAGACCTCACCCCACATGCCTACGCCCCGGACTTCGTAAAAATTTTCTCGGCAAAATCTGGTGAAGAGCTCGCCAGAGTGACCATGGGTACCTTCCTTAAGGAGCGACACGGCTATCCTTTCTGGGAAATCCACCGGGCAGATCTCCAGCGCGTGCTTCTGGAGAAAGTCCAGGCCAGTGACGGTATCTCCCTCCGCCTTTCAAGCGAAGTTATCGATCTGGAATCCTCGCCCTACGAGCACCTGACCTGCGTGTTCCAGGACGATGAGATCTCGGGAAATCTTCATTGCAGGGCTCTCATTGGCGCTGATGGGGTCTGGTCCAGGACCAGGCGGCTCATTCCCGGACATGAAGACGCTCATTACAGCGGCCAGGTCGCCTACAGGGCCACGGTCCCGATCGATGCGGTGCCCGAGCGCTGGCGCCACGATGCCGGCCTCTGGTTCCACAAGAGCGCCCATCTGGTGCATTACCCGGTTCGTGGCGGTCGGGAACTGAACATCGTCGGGCTGGTCGAAGAGGCCTGGGAGGACGAGACCTGGTCTGCAAAGGCCAACAAGGAAACCCTTCTGAAGATTTTCCGGGATTGGCCAACCGAAGTTCGCAATCTTCTCACGATCCCTGACGCCTGGTTGAAATGGGCCCTGTGCAGCGTGGACGCTGGAGGCCCCTGGACCCATGGCAATATTGCGCTGATCGGTGATGCCGCCCATGCGATGCTGCCGTTCATGGCGCAGGGGGCGGCAATGTCCATCGAGGACGCAGCGATCCTGGCTGAGCATATGCCTCAGGATGTCGAAAACATCCCCGCTGCCTTCAGGGCGTTTGAGCGGCAACGCAAACAACGGGTACAGCACATTCAGGGTATTTCTTTCAGAAATGCCCGAACATTCCACTACGGTGGCGCGATGGCCTTCGCCCGCGACACCGTTTTGCGCCTGTCGAAACCAACCAGTCTGGCTGCCAGGTTTGACGATATTTATGGCTGGACTCCCGGGCAATAGACCCGCTTTCGCTTGAGCCCGGCGTCAAGCTGGGATAAAGCCAATCCCCATCCATGTGTCAGGGAGTGTGAAGATGACCGGTCAGAGGGCAGATGACGTTGTAACCGCTGCGTTTCTGGTCATCGGGGATGAGATCCTGTCCGGCCGCACGAAGGACAAGAACATCGGCTTCCTCGCCGACTACCTGACTGCGCTTGGCATTGACCTCAAGGAAGTGCGCATTGTTCCGGACGAAAAGCCGGAAATCATCGGTGCCGTCAATGCGCTGCGGGCGCGCTACGACTACGTGTTCACGTCCGGCGGCATTGGCCCGACACACGACGACATCACGGCCGAAAGCATCGCCGACGCCTTTGGTGTTGCACTGAACCTTGATCCGCGCGCTGTCGCAATCATGGAACCCCACTACCCGCCGGGCCAATTCACCCCGGCTCGCCAGCGGATGGCACGAATCCCCGAAGGCGCGGACCTCATCGAAAACAAGGTTTCGAAGGCACCGGGCTTCCGGATCGAGAACGTCCACGTGATGGCAGGCGTGCCGTCGATCATGCAGGCGATGATGGACGCGCTTGCGCCCTCGCTGAAGACTGGCAAGAAGATGCTGTCGGAAACCGTTGCCGCAGACATGCCTGAAAGCCGCATCGCCGAGCGCCTCGCTGCCATTCAGGACGCGCATCCGCAAACCTTGATTGGCTCTTATCCGAGAGCGACGGACGGCAAGTTCACCACACAAATCGTGATCCGCTCGCGGGACGAGGCGATACTGATGGCCGCGGTCAGGGATGTCGCGGAAGCTGTCGCCGACCTGTCGGGATAATCTGAAGGACTAGAAATGGAAAACCCAGCCCAAGACAAAGCATTCCCCGTTTCCTGGGACATGTTTCACAGAGATTCCCGCGCACTTGCCTGGCGCCTTTCTAGCGAAGGCGAATGGAAGGCGATCGTCTGCATCACCCGTGGCGGACTGGTACCGGCCGGGATCGTTGCGCGTGAGCTTGGCATCCGCACCATCGAAACCGTCTGCATTGCGTCCTATCACGACTACGACAGTCAGGGTTCGCTCAAGGTCATCAAGCCGATCGATCCGAAGGTCATCGACCTGGAAGACGGTGAAGGCAGCGGTGTTCTGGTGATCGACGATCTGGTCGACACCGGCAAAACCCTGAAAGTGGTTCGTGAAATGCTGCCGAAGGCGCACTACGCGACTGTTTATGCGAAGCCGGTTGGCGTGCCCATGGTCGATACCTTCATCACAGAAGTATCGCAGGACACCTGGATCTATTTCCCCTGGGACATGGGCTGGCAGTTCCAGCCGCCGCTTTCGAAAGAAACCGCGGGCTGATCCAGACGTCGCGAACTTTTGAAGGTCCTGCCACGTTTCGGCTGGAACCCTGTTTGTAAATCGACAATCGACCGGTCAGACATGGCGTTTGGCCGGTCTTTTTGCGTCTGCCGTCAACTCATTCCACCCACATATCTCGGCTCGCCGAAACAAAAATTCGGCAAATCAGAACTTTGTCGCCTGTCATGCGTTTCCTCTCCGAAAACATGGTCGTTACACGCTACGAAAGCCGATTTCGGAAAACGGAATGCTCAACAGACGTTTGTTCCTCGCCTCCGCTGCCGCCGCTCTTGTGACCGGCTGCGCATCCAGTCAAAGAACCGGACAACTTGCAGGACCTGGTTACCCAGCCGATGGCCTGGGAAGAGCTGTGCGCATTTCACCCGAGTACCTTCAGATGTACCGGGCAATGCCGGAAGAGCCCTACCCTATTCCGGCAGTGGATCTGTCGAAGATCGATCCGGTCTACTACCGCCAACTGGTGACCTATGCCGCTCCCGAACCGGCGGGCACGATCATCGTCGATACGCCCAACCGGTTTCTCTACCTGACCATGGAGGGCGGCCAGGCAATGCGGTATGGCGTCGGCATCGGCCGGGAAGGATTCGCCTGGGGTGGCCGTGCACGCATCGCACGCAAGGCTGCCTGGCCCAAGTGGACGCCGCCGGCTGAAATGATCGACCGTCAGCCAGAACTGGAGAAATACAGGAACGGCATGCCGCCGGGTCTCGACAATCCGCTGGGTGCGCGAGCTCTTTATATTTTTGAAGGCAATCGCGACACGCTCTACCGCCTGCACGGCACGTCGGAAACCTTGTCCATTGGCAAGGCCGTGTCGTCCGGCTGCGTGCGCCTGCTCCAGCAGGACATTATCGATCTTTATAACCGTGTGCCAAACGGCACGCCGATTGTCGTGCGGCAGGCGTAACAGCTGCCGATCAGTTTGGCTTGACTTGGCTTGGTTTGGCTTGGCTTGGCTTGGCTTCGCTCAGGCGATGATTTCGACCGGCTTGACTGCATCAATACCGTCCAGCCGGACATCGCAGCCAATTGCAAAGGCCTCCACTCCGGCTCGTCTGGCCTCGGCAAAGGCGGCTGCATAGGCAGGGTCGATGTCGTCCGCAAGGCTCATCCGGCTACAATCGGGCCGCTGGACCAGAAACACCATTGCCGCGCGGTGCCCCTCGGCCACCATGTCGCCCAGTTCCACAAGATGCTTGGCCCCGCGGGCAGTGACACTGTCCGGAAATTCAGCAAGTCCTGCTTCACGCATCAGGTGGACGTTCTTCACTTCCACGTAGGTCTTCGCGCCGTCTGCACCTTCCAGCAGAATGTCGATACGTGAGTTCTTGCCGTATTTCACTTCACGGCGCAGCGTCTGATAGCCTGTAAGTCCGGCAATACGCCCTGCCTCCAACGCTTCTTCCACCAGCTTATTGGGATGCGCCGTGTTGATGCCGACCAGAGCCCCGTCGGCCTCGATCACTTCCCAGGAATATTTGAGCTTGCGTTTCGGGTTGTCCGAAGCCGACAGCCAGACACGAGATCCCGGCTCCTTCAAGCCGAGCATCGAGCCCGGGTTGGCGCAATGAGCCGTGATCGCACCGCCATTGTCGTCCAGAAGAACATCGGCAAGGAAACGCTTGTAGCGCTTGACCAGACGGCCACTGACAAGGGGCGCGGAAAACTTCATGGCAGATCTCTCTCGTGCAGATCAGGGCCGGACGGCCCCGTTCGTTCAGGTGAGCTTAAAGGTCACTTTGACCAGAAATCCGGATCAAGAAGAACCAGGATTGTGAACAGCTCAAGGCGGCCGACCAGCATGGCAAAGGACAACAGCCACTTGGCGCCGTCCGGCAGCGGAGCAAAATGCCCTGCTGGGCCGATGACCGGCCCCAGGCCCGGACCGACGTTGCCCACGGATGTTGCCGCGGCGGAGATGGCGGTAACCAGATCCAGATCGAAGAAGGACAAGGCAACGGTGATGATGCCCACCGACCCCATGTAGACAACAAGGAAGGCCAGAACCGAGAAGGACAGTTCAGGTGTCAGTCTTGTCCCGCCGTACTCTTCCGACATGATCCGGTGTGGACGCACCATGCGGCGCAGATGCGCGCGGACAGTACCGAAGAAGACCAGGAAGCGGAAAATCTTGATGCCGCCTGTCGTTGAACCGGTACACCCCCCAACGAACATCAACAGCAGCGCGATCCCGACGACCGGCGCGCCCCACTGCGAATAGTCGCCCAGCGCATATCCGGTTCCAGTAACGATGGAAACCACGTTGAAGGTGGCCCTCAACAGCGCTTCATCGAAGGGAAAGTGCATGTTGAGGCCGAGATAGACGGTCAGCGTCAACGCAACGACAGCCAGAAATCCCAGCAATGCCCGCACCTGCGGATCTCGCCAGAGCTGCAGCGGATGACCACGCAAGGCCTGGACAATCAGCACGAACGGCAAGGCACCGATGATCATGAAAACGATCGCAACCCAACCCGAGGCCGGATTGGTGAAATAGCCGAAGGATTGATCATGGGTGGAAAAACCGCCCGTGGCGATCGTGGTCAGGGCGTGATTGAAGGCATCGAACAGCTCAATCCCCGTGACCAGATAGGCGACGATGCAAAGGAATGTCAGGAACAGGTAGGCAAGGCCGATCAGCCGGATCAGTTCAACCGACCGGCTGACAATCTTCTCGGACCGGTCGGAGTTCTCGCTCTGGAAAAGCTGCATACCGCCGATTCTCAGGAACGGCAGCAGCACGATGGCCATAACGATGATACCGACGCCGCCCATCCACTGCATCAGCGACCGCCAGACCAGAAGGCCCGGCGGCAGACTGTCGATGCCGGTCAGAACGGTGGATCCCGTGGTGGTGAAACCGGAAACCGCCTCGAACACCGCATCCGCGTAGCCGATGCCAAGCCACAGGAACGGCAGCGCGCCGAAGGCCGGCAACGTCGTCCACGCAAGCGTCGTGAGAACGAAGGTCTGCCGCGTATCCAGCCCCTCGCGCAGCGATCCGCCGACGGCAAGAGACAACAGCATGCCGATCATGCCGGTCAGAAGTGCGGAAAAGACAAAGGCCTGCCAATCGGCATTTTTCTGGGCAACGTCCACGATAGCGGGAATGAGCATGGCAGTTGCCAGGCCGACATACAGAAATCCGAGAACATTCAAAACTGGTCTGAGAGAAATCAAGTATCAGTCTTCCCGAAAAACGCTGTGTCGGTCGGCCGATCCGCGAATTGCCGCACCAACCACTCGTCCTAACGCCTTTCTGCCGATTTTCCAATGGCTTTGGCGCGCGTTCCCCGGAAGATGACGGGGATGACCATCCGGGTCCCGGTCAACAAAAGGCATGTCTCACACCGCCAATAGAGCTTGTCCTTCCATTTTGGAACCGCCTGACGAAGTTGATTGGCGTCTGTGCACGGGCACGCTACGCAGGAACAGCGCGGGAAACTGCCAATTTTTTTAGCCCTGTTCAGGATTTCGTAGCGAATAAGAATTACTTTTACGTGCTAATTGCCAATCCAGCTTCCTATACGTGAAATTGACAAGGATTTGGTGCAATAGAACGGCTCGGACTACATTCGCTTGTATTCAGGATCAGCCTCACCCTGGTGGTGATGGTGCTTTGCAGCATCGGGCTGGTCTCAGGGCTTGCCTATCTCGATTTGTCCAGAAGCACTCAGGAAAATGCCACCATCAGGCTGGACCGGGCCGCACGTGCCGCTGCTTCAATGCTGCATTACGGCACGAATGAAAGCTTCAATCCGGTTTTCGCCGATAGCGGTGAGCCGATCGTCATTCGCGTTTCCGAAGCTTCTGCCAAAGAATTGCTCCAGCCAAGCGAAAAGCTGGACGGCTTGATCGAAACCATAGGCAAGACCAATCAGGGCGCGGCGAATTTGTTCAGCTGGTCGGGCGAGACCAGATCCTTCGACCGCTTCGCCACCACTTTCAGCCACCCCAAGGGTGAGCCCCCGCCGGCTTTTTCCATCAGTGAACGCCACCCCGCATTTGCCAGTCTTTCTGCAGGCCAGCCATATGCGGGCAATGTTCCGGTTCAGGGCAGGTTCCGCCTCGCCTATATGACCCCGATTGTCACCGATGGCGGTAAGCTTGTCGGTGCAATCGCAGTTGATGTCGGCTGGGCAGACGACCTGACATTGGCAGAAAACCGACTGAAGACACGCATGGCCTCTGCAGCCATTGTCATCCTGTTTGCTGTCATCCTTGTGGGTGGATTGTTCCTGCGTTTCGAATTGCGGCCATTGCGCCGCCTGGCAAAGACAGCGGATGAACTGGCCACCGGCACCCAGCCAAAACGCATTCCCTTCACGGACCGGCGGGACGAGATCGGTGATCTGGCGCATGGTCTGGAGAGGGTCACCGACCTGCAGGACAAGCTTCACAAGCTTGCCTATACGGACCCCGTAACAACCGCAGGCAACCGCGCCAGATACTTCTCGGATCTGAGCGAAGCCTTGCAACGGGCAAGGTCCGGCACCTATTCGGCCTCACTGATCCATCTGGATTTCAATGGCTTTGCCAAGGTGAACGACACCTTCGGCCAGCAGGCAGGTAACCGGGTCCTGTTACAGGCCTACGCACGTCTTGCAAATATCTTCGGTCCGAGCGCGCAGATTGCTCGAATTTCGGCAGACGATTTCTGCATTCTCCTGCCCTTTGACAGCAAGGGCGCGATTGCAGAAGACTACGCGGTGCAGGCAATCGACATGCTGTCCGTCCCCTTCCAGCTGGAAGAAGGCGAAATCCGTGTAGAACCAAGCATCGGCATAGCCCTTTTGCCGCAAGATGCAGAGGACGCGGAAACGGCTCACCGTATGGCAGGACTTGCCTTGCGGGCAGCAAAGCGGAACGCAGGTGCACGATACGAATTCTTCTCTCCGCCCCTGAACGACCGCGTCCAGAGTGAAATGCTCACGGAGACGCTGCTGCGGGCTGCACTTCAGACCCGCCAGCTTGTCTTGCATTATCAGCCTCAGGTTTGCCCTGCCGACGGCCGTCTCATTGGCCTGGAAGCCCTGCTCCGCTGGCCACACGAAAAACGTGGCCTCATCCCGCCGGGAGAGTTCATTCCGATTGCGGAAAAGACCGGCCTTATCTTGGACCTTGGCCAATACGTTCTGGAATCGGCGTGCAAGCAGGCTGCAGAGTGGCGACAGGCCGGTTTCGAGTTCGGCCAGGTTTCCATCAACGTATCACCGCTTCAATTCCGCCAGTCCAATTTTGCCGACACAGTTCGGCAGACCCTGAACGACTATGGCCTGCCTGCAAGCTACCTGTGTCTTGAAGTGACGGAAAACGTCTTTGTCGACACCAGGGAACAGCTGGTTCTGAACATCCTTTCAGAACTTCAGCAAATTGGTGTCCAGCTTTCCCTGGACGATTTCGGCTCGGGTTACTCTTCCCTGAATTATCTGCACCGGCTGCCATTCCAGGAGCTGAAGATCGACCGAGCCTTCATTTCCGGGGCGGATACGCACCCGCAACGCGAACAGCTGTTTGAGGCGATCGTTCGGCTTGGACGCAGCCTGGGCTTGCGTGTGATAGCGGAAGGTGCCGAGACTGCAGGAGAATTCGCGCTGACAGTGACCCATCACTGCGACGGCCTTCAGGGTTATTATTGCTCCCCGGCCGTACCGGCAAACCTCATTCAATCGCAGCTTCAGAGCTTCAGGGCGACCTTGAAAGCGTCCGGCATCATGAACGACTCCGACCGGTCATCCAAGAAACGAGCCTGATCTTGCCCGGGTGTCTTATCCCGAGAGCTTTCCCGTCATCAGGATGGGTGCCGCATCCAGCTTGTGCGCGTTCATCATTTCGGCAATCTGCTCGATTGAAGAAACGAGGTGCGTCCGGTCCTCGGCATTCAGATCATCGAACTTTCGCACGAACTCTTCATGCAGAAGGCCAGGCAGGTTTGAAGCAACCTCTTTTCCACTTTTCGTCAGCTTGGCATGGACGATTCGCCGGTCCGAGACGGATCTGTACCGCTCGACAAGACCCTTTTCTTCCAGCTTGTCGAGAATGGTTACCACGGTCGCCGAGCTCAGGTCAGCGTTGTCCGAAAGGGCTTTGGTCGTCACCTCACCCAGATCCCGAATCCCTTGCAAAACAACGATTTGCGGGATCGTGAGCCCGGTCAGTCTGGACACTTCTCTGGAGCGCAAGTCAATGGCCCGGACGATCTTCCGGATAGCCTTGACCACTTGCGATGCCTGCATCGCCTGCATTATTACACCTCTATTAATTTGAACTCTAATGATTAGACCTCTATATAGTGCACGTCCAGTTACAAAACGGAGATTTTTTTCAATATGTGCGGCATTTGCGGCGAAGTGGTTTTCAATGGCAGTCAGGCAGACGTTGTCCGGGTCAGCCGGATGGCGGACACCATGGCGGCGCGCGGCCCCGACGGTATGGGTGTAACGCAGCGCGGCCGGGTCGCCTTTGGCCACAGGCGCCTGAAGATTATTGACCTAAGCGAACGTGGTACGCAGCCAATGACCGACATGGCGCTTGGCCTGTCCCTGGTCTTCAACGGCTGCATCTACAATTACCAGGAGCTGCGATCCGAGCTGATTGGCCGCGGCTATTCGTTCTTCTCTACCAGCGACACCGAGGTCATCCTCAAGGCCTGGGCCGAGTGGGGCAAGGATTGCTTTTCCAGGTTCCATGGCATGTTCGCCATCGCCATTCACGAGCATGACAGCGGCCGCATTCACCTTGCCCGCGACAGGTTCGGCATCAAGCCGCTTTACCTGAGCGAAGCGAACGGGCGTCTTGCCTTCGCCTCCTCCCTGCCTGCACTTCTGGCAGGCGGTGGCATCGACAAGTCGATCGACCGGGTGGCGCTGCATCACTACATGAGCTGGCACGCTGTCGTTCCCGCGCCGCGCACGATCCTGAACGGCGTGCGCAAGCTGCCCGCGGCCACGGTGCGGACGCTTGAAGCTGATGGCACCTCTTCCGAGTACACCTATTGGGAACCGCGTTTTGAAAAGACGGCGGAAGACCTTGCCCGCAGCGCCGACGACTGGCGCGATGAAGTCCTGGAAAGCCTGCGCACAGCCGTTCGCCGCCGCATGGTGGCCGACGTACCTGTCGGCGTTCTCCTGTCCGGCGGTGTCGATTCCAGCCTGATCGTCGGTCTGCTGGCCGAGGAAGGCCAGAAGGGTCTTGCAACCTTCTCCATCGGCTTTGAAGAAGCACATGGCGAAAAGGGCGACGAATTCCAGTATTCGGACCTGATTGCCGAACACTACGGAACAAATCACCAGCAGATCTTCATCCCCTCCTCCGAGCTTCAGGAAAACCTGCCCGGAGCGATCAAGGCGATGTCCGAGCCGATGGTCTCCTATGACAATATCGGCTTCTATCTGCTGTCGCGTGAGGTCTCCAAGCACATCACCGTGGTCCAGTCCGGCCAGGGTGCCGACGAAGTCTTTGCCGGTTACCACTGGTATCCGAAGCTCAGCGGCTCAAACAGTCCGGTTTCCGATTATGCCACGGCCTTTTTCGACCGGACTGAAGCACAGATGACAGAGGCTGTTTCCCCCGCCTACCACTGTGCCAGGGATGAAAGCCTTGCCTTCGTCGAAGAACATTTCGCCCGCTCCGGCGCTGCCGATCCGGTCGACAAGGCCCTGCGGCTCGATACCAACGTCATGTTGGTGGATGACCCGGTCAAGCGTGTCGACAACCACTCCATGGCTTGGGGCCTTGAGGCGCGCGTTCCGTTCCTCGATCACGAACTGGTCGAGCTCGCCGGACGCATTCCTGCCGAGTTCAAACTCGCACAGGAAGGCAAGGGCGTCCTGAAGGAAGCTGCGCGCAAGGTCATTCCGAGTGCCGTCATCGACCGTCCGAAGGGCTATTTCCCGGTGCCCGCCCTGAAATACATCCAGGGTGACTACCTCGACATGGTGCGCGACACGCTTTCCAGTCAGGCCGCCAGGGAACGAGGCCTCTTCAACGAGGTTTACCTGCAGAAACTGTATGCCGACCCGACCAAATACATCACGCCTTTGCGTGGTTCCGAGCTTTGGCAGGTCGCGCTTCTGGAAATGTGGCTGCAGGCACAGGAGGTCTGAACATGGCCGAGAATGAACCTTCGCGACCGAAAGGTGCGTTTGACCACCGCCTGAAGCGTATGCGCCAGCATGGGCTCAAACCGGAATACCGGCTGGACGAGACGGAAGCCCAGAAGAACCGGTTCATCGATTGCGGCTGGGGACGGCTGGTGTTTGCCAACACCTATGGCGAAACCGAGAAACTGGTCGAGGTCCTGCGCAACGAGCGACCGGACAGACGCGACATCGCGTTCTATGTGCGTGATCCGCATGTGCTTGTTGGCTCGGCCCCGCAGGAGCTGTTCCTTGACCCCTCGCACACATTCCGCCTGGATCTTGCGACCTACCGGCCGGCGCGCAATCGTCGCAAGGGCTTCACGGTACGGCGCCTGTCTTCCCGCAGTGATGCGGAGGCGATCAACGAACTTTATCTCACCCGCGGCATGGTGCCGGTGCCGCCGGAGTTTTTCTGGTCGCAACTCGATCCGCGTACCATCACGGTACTCGTGGCGGAAGAAGACGAGACCGGTGTCATCGTCGGCACCGCAATGGGCGTCGATCACAGCCGGGCCACCAATGATGCCGATCTCGGCAGTTCGCTCTGGTGCCTTGCGGTTTCCCCACAGGCCCGGTTTCCGGGCATAGGGGAAGCCCTGGTCCGGCGCATGGCGGAGGTCTTCAAGGGCAAAGGCGCACCGCACATGGACCTGTCGGTGCTTCATGATAACGAACTTGCCATTGGCCTTTACGACAAACTCGGCTTCGAGCGGGTTCCCTATTTCACCATCAAGCGCAAGAACACCATCAACGAGGCCCTGTTCGCCGGCCCTGCCGTTGAAGACAAGCTCAACCCTTACGCCACCATTGTCGTGAACGAGGCACGGCGGCGCGGCATCCAGGCGGAGATCATCGACGCGGAAGGCGGCTTCTTTCGCCTGTCCTATGGTGGCCGCTCGGTCGCCTGCCGGGAATCCTTGAGCGAATTCACCAGCGCCGTCGCCATGTCCATCTGCGACGACAAGGCCACCACGCGCCGGATCGTCGAAAGGGCCGGTGTAAACGTGCCTGACCAGATCCTGGCAGGATCCGCTGATGAGATCGCCGCGTTTCTGGAGCAGCACGGTTCGGTTGTGGTCAAGCCTGCGCGCGGTGAACAGGGCAAGGGCATCGCCATCGGACTGACAACGACCGAAGACGTCATGGCTGCGGTGGAAGTTGCCCGCACCTACTCCAATGATGTTCTGGTGGAGGAATTCGTGACCGGTCAGGATCTGCGGCTTGTCGTGATCGACTACAAGGTAGTGGCGACCGCCCTGCGCAAACCGGCCGAGGTCACCGGAAACGGCAAGGCCACGATTGGAGAACTGATCGAAATACAGTCCCGTCGCCGGTCTGCGGCAACAGGCGGGGAATCCAGGATCCAAGTGGACGACGAGGTTCTGCGCTGCCTCACAGCCAACGGCTTTCAGCTGGAAGATATTCTGCCAGAAGGCAAGACCTTGCCGGTCCGCCGTACGGCCAACCTTCATACCGGTGGCACCATTCATGATGTGACTGGTGAAACCCATCACACCCTGATCGAAGCCGCGATCAAGGCAGCGCGCGCAATTGAAATTCCGGTGACAGGCATTGACTTGATGGTCAAAGACCCGCGACAACCGGAGTACCGCTTTATCGAGGCGAACGAGCGGCCGGGGCTCGCCAACCACGAACCTCAGCCAACCGCAGAACGCTTCGTGGACTTCCTGTTTCCCCTGTCGGTGCCTCAACCCGTCAGGACGACCTTGAACCGGGCCGGAACATGACCTTGCTGAATATCGATATTTCCTATTTGAACGATCGACTGAAGGAACTTCTGAAAATCCCCAGCCCGACGGGCTATACGGACGAAATTGTCCGGCACGTTTCCAAGGAACTGGAGGCGCTGGGGGTATTTTACGAAATTACTCGCCGTGGCGGCGTTCGGGCAAGAGTGTCCGGCAAGTCGCGCCGACCCGCGCGGGCCTTCGTATCGCATCTCGATACGCTTGGGGCTCAGGTAAAATCGCTGAAAGACAACGGCCGGCTGGAGCTGGTGTCTATCGGCCACTGGTCCGCCCGCTTCGCGGAAGGAGCCCGCACGACGATCTTTTCCGAAAGCGGCGCCTACACCGGCACCATATTGCCGCTGAAGGCTTCGGGGCACACCTACAACACCGGCGTGGATGAACTTCCGGTCGGCTGGCCCTATGTCGAACTTCGCGTAGACGCCTATTCCAAGTCGGTAGACGACCTGCACCGGCTTGGTATCGACGTCGGCGATTTTGTTTCCATAGACCCGGCGCCGGAGTTCCTGGAAAACGGCTTCATCGTTTCCCGCCACCTGGACAACAAGGCAGGTGTTGCGGTGATGCTGGCGGCGATCAAGGCGCTGGTGGAATCCGACATCGAACCGACGGTCGACGTGTTCTGGCTGTTCACGATTGCAGAGGAAACCGGCCATGGCGCCCAGTCCATCCTGACGCCAGACATCGCGTCGCTGGTTGCCATCGACAACGGCACCACTGCCCCAGGGCAGAATTCGGACGAATTCGGCGTCACGATCGCCATGGCAGACCAGACCGGACCGTTCGACTATCATCTCACCCGCAAGATGGTCCAACTCTGCCGGGACAACGACATCAAGTTCCAGAAGGATGTCTTCCGCTTCTATCGCTCGGATGCGGCAACCGCCATCGAGGCGGGTGCGGACGTGCGCACGGCGCTGATCACATTTGGCGTTGATGCCAGCCACGGCTATGAGCGCATCCACATGCACGCGCTGCGCTCGCTCGCCGAACTGGCGACCGGCTATGCCCTCAGCCCGGTGGAAATCCAGCGGGACGCCCGCGAGTTTGCGGACCTCAAGGGCTTTACCCGTCAGCCGACTGCCGATGCCGACCAGACACTCAATCCGGAGACGGACGAACCGCTGCCGGAACCGGCGGGCGAATAACGCCCGCCGCCGAGACCGGCTCGTTCAGCGGTTGAGTTCCGCGATCATGTGCCAGTGCCACGACCCGGGCTTCGAGTGCACCTTGTCTTCCAGGTAGCTCAGCTCAAACCGGTCGAAAAGCGAAACCAGCTCACCCGCATTGCAATAGAAATGCGGGTGATCCTTGTCGTCATCCCCCTCACGAACCCAGGTGTCCGCGGCAATTTCCGTCCCGATCCCGAAGTTCGCGTTGCGCTTTGACAGCATGGTTCCCTGGTAGATCCCGCCAGGTTTCAGCACCCGGGCAATCTCCGAAATGGCTGTACGGACGATCGACGGATCACCGTGATAGATCACGTTGAAGGACAGGACATAGTCGAAACTGTCGTCCTCAAAGGGCAGCGACGTCATCGGCGCCAGACGCGTCGCGATCTGCATGCTTTCCAGTACCGCGCTCTTTTTCAGCTCACCCAGCCCGGCTTCGGAAAGATCCATCGCGTGGGTCTCGAACCCGGCGCGAGCAAAGGAAAGCGCATGTCGGCCAACCCCGCAGCCCAGATCCAGGGCCTTCACCGGCCCCTGCTTCTGAAGTCTTTCGATAAGACCGGCAACGTCCGCCTCCGGACGCAGCCAATCCGCTCGGCCTTCTTCTGTCTGCCAGCGCTTGTCCCACGCGAGATGGGCGGTATCGGTTTTTTCCAGAGTGTGCGTGTCGCTCATTGAGACGATCCTTCCAGTATCCGGCTGCGGGCGATTGTGCCAAGCCGCTCAACACAAAGAACCAGCACGAAGATCATCAGGATGATAGTCATCGCGAGCTGGTAGTCGAAAAAGTCCATGGCCACCTTGAGTTCGATGCCGATGCCCCCTGCCCCGACAAGACCAAGCACGACGGAGGATCGCGTGGCCTTTTCAAGCGCGAACAGCGAGGTGGTGATAAAGGAGGGCATCGCGGCAGGTACCACTGCACAGAAGATCGTGTCGAAACGCCCTGCACCGGCCGCTGTCAGCGCCTCGGTTGGTCCTTTCTCCACATCCTCCATGGCTTCAGCGAAGAAGCGTCCGCAAAAACCGATGGTGTCGACGGCGATCGCAAGCGTGCCCGCGAATGGGCCAAGTCCGACCGAAATGACAAAGACCAATGCCCAGACCAGATCCAGCACCGTTCTGAAGAGGGCAACCAGCAAGCGGGCACAGGTATAGACAGCCCGGGACAGCATCGACGGCCGCGTCAGGCCTTTTGCGGCCAGGATCGCCAACGGCAGGCTGAGGACGATGCCGATAAGTGTGCCCGCGAGCGCCATCTGAAACGTTTCCAGCAACGCCTTTGACAGTTGCGGCAACCTTTCCAGAGAGGGAGGCCAGGCCCTCGACAGGAAGTCGACCAGCGCCGGACCACCAGACACCAGAGCGGAAAACGACCAGCCTGCCCCCTGAAACGACCAGACAACGAAGGCCAGCAGCGCGACATAGGCGACAAAATGAAATGCACCCGGGCGTTCGAACCGATCCGGCATGCGGGAGCGTTTCAATGTCAGGAGATCAGCCATAATGCCTCCCCAGATCCGCAACACTAAGGTTGCTGCTCTTCTCGTCCAAAACGACTTCCCCCTGCCGGATCGCAAGGACCCGATCAGAGTAGGCGAGCGCCTGTTCCACGTTGTGCGAGGTGAACAGGAGCGTGATCCCCTCCTCCCGGGTGAGTTGGCGGAAGAGGTCCATCACCTCCTGGCCGGCAACCGGGTCAAGGCTGGCAACGGGTTCGTCCGCGACGATCATTCTGGGCTGCTGCATCAAGGCTCTGGCGATCGCAACCCGCTGGGACTGACCACCCGAGAGCTGGTCTGCCCGTTTCAATGCATGGTCCGCGAGCCCGACCCTTTCGAGGCACGCCATAGCCCGGTCACGCAAGGCCGTTTTGGCAAGAAACTGCGTCCAGCCGCGCATGCCACCGGTGCGGCCCAGGTTGCCATGGATTACGTTGGTCAAAGCCGAAACACGAGGCACCAGGTTGTGCTTTTGAAAGACAAAGCCGACCTCGGCGCGAATCCGCCTGAGCTGGCGCTGTCGCGCAGTCGAAATGTCTTCACCGAACAACAGAACCGAACCGGTTTCCGGCTCGATCAGGCGCAGCGCGCAGCGCAATGCGGTCGATTTTCCGGCACCGTTTGAACCGATCAAGGCAACCGCTTCCTCACGGTCCACGGAGAAGGAAACTTCGCGCAGCACGCTACGGTCCTTGCCGAAAGTCTTGCAAAGGCCTTCGACCTTCAGGTCACACGGCGTCTCCGTCACGGGCTGTCGGGCTGGGACCGCCGGCGCAATTGCGCCGGCGGACTGGAGCAGAGGCTGCGCCATTATTCGCCGATGAACTTGTCGTATTGCGGGAAACCGGCGGTGGTGTACATGGACCGCACCAGGTCATAGGCACCATCTTCGATCGCCACCAGATCCATGCCCGAATACTTGTCGTTTTCCTCGTGCTGCAGGATCGCGGCGATGATCGACTTCTTGTTGTCGAGGATCGCCTGGCGCAGGCTCTGCGCTGTCGCGGGATCGACATGGGCTCCGGCCATGATCATGTCGTTCGGCAGATCGCCGGAACGGGCGATCACCCGGAAAAAGCCGTTCGGGACGCTGTCATCCTTGTTGCGGGTGCCAATCCACGAATTGTGATTGATCCCGATGGCGGCAACGTCGCCCTTCTTCAAAGCTTCATGCGCAATGTTGCGCGAAGTATGCAGCTTCTCGATGTCCTTGACCGGATCGACGCCATAATCGGCCATCAGCTGCATCGGGCACAGCATGTTCGAGGTGGAACCGATATCACCGAAGGCCACCTTCTTGCCCTTGAGATCGGCCGGCCGCGTGAAACCGCTGTCGGCTCGCACGACGACAGCACAGAAATAATCCGGGCGGCCAAGACCGATAAGCGGACGGGCTTCGGTCAGTTTGTTGATCACGATGTACTCGGCAGGGCCGGTTACGACGAAGTCGACGCGTTTTGCGCGCAAGGCTTCAGCCGCCGCGGTCCGGCTGGTAACCGGGAAAAACTCGAAGGTGTGGTCTGTTGCATTTTCAAGGGCGTTCTTGAACGGCCCCCATTCAACCTGCAGCCGCTCCAGGCCCTCAACATCGGTAACGGCCAGTTTGAACGTGTCGGCCAGGGAAGAAGACAGGGAAACGGCAAGAACGGCAGCCGCGAGTGCGGCGGATTTCAAAAAGCGCATGACAGGAACTCCTCAGACAGCCGAAACAAAGCCGGCAAGGCAACAGGAGCGTAACGACACGCGCGCCGCGGAACGTGACTGTATTATGTAAATTTTACGAAATTTACATCAGAAAAAGACGGATCTACGAAGCAGAAAATTTCTTTATCTTCGAACCTCCAGACAAATCTTGATCTTATTTGTTTTCCGGCAAATTTTATCGATGTCTCTGTCGTAAAACTTCATAAAAGTATAATCGTATAGACATCTGTTCTCGGCACATGTCTGCTAGTTCGCTCTCCGTTTTTCGGAGGGCCCGATGCTGGTCATTGAGCAATTATCTAAAGTCTTTGGAGACCTGACCGCGGTGGACAGTGTCTCCCTTGCCATTCCCAAGGGACAGATGGTCGGCGTGATCGGTCGGTCCGGTGCCGGCAAGTCCACGTTCCTGCGCATGATCAACCGGCTGGCCGACCCCAGCCGGGGGACGATCCTCAACGAGGGAAAGAACATCACGGCCCTGAAGGGTCGCGATCTGCGGCTTTGGCGTGCGTCCTGCGCCATGATCTTTCAGCAGTTCAATCTCGTCGAGCGCATGGATGTGCTGACCAATGTCATGGTTGGCCGTATCGCCCACACTGGGTTCCTGCGCTCCATGACACGATCCTTCACTGACGAAGACCGCGCCCGCGCCATCGAAGCCCTGGACCGGCTGGACCTTGTGCCCCAGGCGCTGCAACGCGCGGGAACCCTTTCCGGCGGGCAGCAGCAGCGCGTCGCCATCGCCAAGGCGCTGGTGCAGAACCCGCGCATCATGCTGGCCGACGAACCGATTGCTTCACTTGATCCGGCCAACGCCAGCCGTGTGATGGACGCCTTGCGCGAAATCAACCGGACGGACGGTCTCACGGTGTTGGTCAACCTGCACACGCTCGACACCGCCCGTGCCTATTGCGACCGGATTATCGCAATGAAGGACGGGCGGGTTCAGTTCGACGGCACGCCGGACGCCCTGACCAGTGAAAGGGTTCGGCAGATTTACGGATCCGACGATCTTTCCGGTGACATCAACGAAGCAGTCACCTCCACCTCCCTTTCGACAACCACTTCCCGGCCGCCGATGAAGGCTGTCGGGGCCTGACCTTCGCGAAGCGGATCATCCGCTCTCGCTCTTGAAGCGGCCTTTGCCGCGCAAATCGCCGGATCTGCCGGCACCAAAGGAGACTTGAGATGAAGGCCATTTTTGCAGCAGCCGTTTCCGCTGCCGTTCTTGCAGCCTCCCCGGCCCTGGCGGACAGCTGGAAGGATCAGTACAAGACAGTCAAGTTCGGCATTCTTTCCGGTGAAAACGAAAAGGACCGGATTGCCCGTTACACGCCTTTCGAAAAGTACCTGGAGAACGAACTCGGCGTTGATGTCGAAATCTTCACCGCCGGATCCTATGACGGCGTGATCCAGGCCATGGCGGCCGACCAGATCGAATTCGCCTTCTTCGGTTCGTCTTCCTATGCCGCTGCCTACACCGAAACCAACGGCGGTGTCGTTCCGCTTGTCTCCCGCCTGCAGAAGGACGGTTCCACCGGTTATTTCTCGGTCGTCGCCGTGCGTTGCGACAGCGGCTACAAGACCCTTGACGACCTGAAGGGCAAGACACTGGCTTTTGCCGATCCGGACAGCACGTCCGGTTATGCCGTGCCTTACTTCAACCTCAGCAAACAGGGCTACGAGCCGAAAACCTATTTCGGTGCCATTCCCTTCTCCGGGGCCCATGAAACCGGTGTGCTTGGTGTCTACAACAAGCAGTATGACGCTGCCGCTACCTACATCACCAACGAGGAAGACGGCATTCCGCAGCGCATGGTCACCAAGGGCATGATCGAGAAGGACGCGATCTGCACCATCTGGAAGTCACCGGAAATCACTTCCGGTCCGCTGGCTGCCCGCAGCAACCTGCCTAAGGGCCTGATCGATGCCATGCGCACCGCGGTCATGGAAATCCCGGAAAAGGATACGCTGGCCTTCATCGAAATGACCGGCGGCGAAGACAGCACCCAGGAAGCGTGGATCGAGGTTGATCACGACCGTTACCAGTGGATCGTCGAAATGCGCGACTGGCTGAAGAAACAGCGCCGCGGCGGCTGACTTTGCAGAGCGAGGGAGGAAACCGGCTGATCCGGGTTCCTCTCGACGACCCGACCATCGTCATCCCGGGCGGCACTTCGCATCTCCCGGGATGACGCCTGGATAAACTTGTGGCGCAGAAAGCTGCGGCGTCAGCGCCTCCTGCCCAAAATCATTGGAACTAGAGGCATGACAG
Source organism: Roseibium sp. ROS1 (assembly GCF_054658215.1). Taxonomy (NCBI): domain Bacteria; kingdom Pseudomonadati; phylum Pseudomonadota; class Alphaproteobacteria; order Hyphomicrobiales; family Stappiaceae; genus Roseibium; species Roseibium sp. ROS1. The sequence continues at coordinate 1,679,125 of NZ_BAAGIG010000001.1, read as the reverse complement.
CGCTCTCCCCTGCCATTGACCGGTTCGAAATCGATTATGCTGCCGCCCGCCGGTCAGCCCTCCGGGTAAACCTCATCTCGACCACGGTCTTCGCACTCTGCTTCTTCGCAACAGCGTGGTTAGGCGGTTTCTTCGACATGACCGACGTCACCCTGCCCGATGGCGACCGTGTGTCCATGTGGAAGATCTGGGCAGGTTTGCCGCGGCTTGGAGAGTATCTCTACAAGACCTTGCCAGAGCTTCACCGCGAGACACTCGGGGCGGATCTTGCCGGTTGGTTCTGGCGCTGGAAGGTCTGGCTCTGGCTGCTCCTGGAAACGATCCTGATTGCCTATATGGCAACATTGCTTGGCATCATCGGTGCGTTTCTCCTCAGTTTCCCGGCGTCACGGAACCTCTCCCCCAACAGACTGGTCCTGAATGTCACCCGCCGGTTCCTGGAAATCATCCGGACGGTTCCGGATCTCGTCTGGGCCCTCATTTTCGTTTTCTGTTTTGGCGTCGGCCCGCTGGCCGGTGTTCTCGCCATCGGTCTTCATGCCACCGGCGCTCTCGGCAAGCTCTATTCCGAAGCCAACGAAAATGCCGACATGCGCCCGCTCGAAGGCATCAAGGCGTCGGGCGGCACCTGGTTCGACCAGATCCGCTACGGCATCGTGCCCCAGGTTGTCCCTAATATCATCAGCTACACGCTGCTGCGGTTCGAGATCAACGTACGGTCCTCCTCCATCATCGGCTTCGTCGGCGCAGGTGGCCTGGGCCAAGAGATCCGCGTGGCAATGTCCCTGCAGGAATACACCGATCTTTCGGCGCTGTTCCTGATCGTCTTCCTCACCGTGATCGTCATCGACATGCTGAGCGAAAAGGTGCGTCACCGCATCATCGGCCTGACCGGAAGAGGCATCTGACCATGACCGCACAATCTCCTGATATCGCCCGCGCCAGAACGCTCGTACCAGGCGCCTTTTCAACACCGCTCCGGACGCGCCTGATCCGTCTCGCCGGTTGGTCGGCTTTCCTTCTTTTGACCGGCTGGTGCCTGTGGGACTTCGGCTTTGCGCCGGAAAAACTTCTTCACGGGGCAACCCGCTTTGGCGATGTGCTCGCCTTCATGTTTCCACCCCACATCTGGACAAGCTGGGCGGAATGGCAGGAAGTTCTGAAAGGCCTGGGAGAAACCGTCGCCATGGCGTTCATGGGCACGCTTCTGGGAGCCCTGGTTGCGTTTCCACTGGCATTCCTGGGCGCCAAGAACATCCTGCCGCTGTCCTGGCTCCGGCTCGGTGTCAGGCGCGGCTTCGACGCCCTGCGGGCGATCGAACAGCTGATCCTCGCGCTCGTCTTCATCCGCGCCTTCGGCCTCGGGCCACTGGCAGGCATTCTGGCCATCGCGGTTTCGGAAGTCGGCACGTTTTCGAAGCTCTTTTCGGAAGCCATAGAGAACACCAGCCCAAAGCCGGTCGAAGGCGTGCGCGCTTCCGGCGGCGGCAGCCTGCAGACAATCCGCTTTGCGGTTCTGCCGCAGGCCCTGCCGGTGATCCTGTCGATCATCCTCTACAATTTCGAATCCAACACCCGCACCGGCACCATCCTGGGCATTGTCGGCGCCGGAGGCATTGGCTTCCTCCTCGCCGACCGCATCCACGCCTACCGCTGGCCGGAAGCCTGGACGATCATTTTCCTGATCATCTTCATGGTCTACCTGATCGACGGCTTCTCCGGTTTCCTGCGGCGGCGGATCATCGGCCTGGAACCGGAGCGAAAGTAATTTTCACCTGGGGGAGCGCCGAGATTATCCATGATCGGCACTGCCACTACGCAACTTTGTGTTCGTGCGCGACAAACTTCCCATAAAACGAACAGCGTCAGCTCGTGGGTACCGGCATTGGCATGGATGCCATGGTCAAGCCATGGCATGACGGAGGAGGAATTTTAGTCGAATTACCACTCCGTCATTGCAGGGCTTGACCCTGCAATGACGGCGGGAGTTTTTCAGAACAAAACACTCCAACCTACCGTCAAGCCCATGCCTATAAGCAGCATCCGGTCTGCGGCCTCATTTCGCGATCTATGTCGACAGGAAAGTCAACATATCCGAATTCGCCTTAGCTGATCAGAAAACAGGCCATGGATGAGGACATTCGACACCCCACCCCATCCGTCATGCCATGGCTCGACCATGGCATCCAGGCCGTGACCTCACCACACGATCAGTCCCCAAAAAAGGCAACGCACATCGAACAGTCGAATAATCAGAGCACCCGCTGTCCGTTCCGCCAGGCCTGCTTGATGAAGGGATGCCCGTTGAGGACGCCGACATGAAGCAGGTCGGCGCGTTTTCCTTCTGCGATCTCGCCTCTGTCTGACAGTCCGGCAACTTCGGCCGGCGTTTTTGAAACCATCCGGATAGCTGCCGGAAGGTCGGCGTGGAACGCATCGTCCAGCCCCACAAGAAACGCACAGTCGAGCAGCGAGCGCGGGACGTAGTCCGAAGCCAGGATGTCGACGAGATCTTCCGCCAACAGTGCGCTGACCGCGATGTTGCCCGACTGGGACCCGCCGCGAATGACGTTGGGCGCACCACCGACGACGTGCATTGCGTGGCTCTTGGCCTTGCGGGCTGCCTCCAGTGTGCACGGAAACTCCGAAACGCTGATGCCCTCGCCGAGGGCTTCGTCGATGTGTTCCAGTTCCGTATCGTCGTGACTGAGCAGCGGCAGCTTGTGTGCATGCGCCAGCGCGACCACAGCCGGACGAACCTTCGAGCTGATTTCATCGGAGAAGTTCAACAGCTCCTGCGTCTCACGCTCGGCAACGGCACGTGTTTCGCCCGTGTCGGCCATGCGGCGGTGAATATAGGCCTCGACGTCCTTGCTCTGGCGCCGGCCCGGCAGGTGTTCCATCACCGACACCATGCGCACGATGTCCTTGCCGATGTTTTCTTCCGTCAGACGCGTGGTCTCGCCATCTGTAATCTCGCAGCGCAGGTGCACCAGATGCTCCGACTTGAGCATGCCTCCGGACTGAAGCGTTTCCAGGGCGTCGACCATTGGCGCCAGGATTTCGCGGCGCTCCGGGTTCTTGATCGTCGCCCCCACGCAGAGGCTGTCGAACACGGTGGTGATGCCGCTGCCGATGATCTGAGCATCATGGGCCATCGCCGCTCTGAGCGGATCCCAGCGCACATGTGCACGCGGAAAGACATGCTTTTCGAAGTGGTCGGTGTGAATGTCGACCAACCCCGGCAGCAGGTAATCAGCCTCGAGATCGAACCCGGCTTGCGGCGCGCTGCCCTGATCCACCGAGACGATCCCGCTTTCGGAAAAGGCAATGTGACCGTTGACGACTTCATCGGCGAGCACCAGCCGGGCGTTTTTCAGAACTGTCAGGGCACTGCCGGAGGGCACGCGATTGTCGGCATAAGTCATGGAAACTCCTTCCGGCGAGCAGGTCGAACGAATTCAAGGATGGCCCGGTAGCGGACCGCAATGAGATATGACTCCGCGAGAGCGGGAGTGAACTGGGGCCGGAAGCAAACGCGTTTCCGGTTGATCGACCGATGATCTAGCGCTCTTTCGGGCGCAAATTGTGACAGTCGTTCAACGGATCCGTGACAATCCGGAAAAATCTGCAGATTGCAGGCGAAGGGATGGATTAGCAGGGTCGGACACAAAATCTGCGCTCAACCGGCTGGAAAGGCAAGAGCACAGGGAAGAATGACAGGTCAGAAAGGGAACCTCGAACCAGGCCGCCGCTCAAGTGGGCCAAAGGCCGGTAGCGCAACAAACCATGGTGCGGGCGACGGGACTCGAACCCGTACAGCCTAGGGCCGAGGGATTTTAAGTCCCTTGTGTCTACCAATTCCACCACGCCCGCTTTTCCCTTCCCCTAGCTCTCCTGCCCGAAAAGCGCAAGAAGGCACTGCCGCTTTTCAGCGCACAGGCGGGAAGTTTCCACGTCAGCCTGATTTTGCGGGAACAGAAGCTGGAAAATAGGCGCTTTGGGCGGTATGAGAACAGGTAACGGATAATTGGTGCCGAACAGGGCCTTGTGGGCTTAGAATGGCACCGAATAATTGTGAGACACGGTAAACCCCATGGTCAGCTATATCGACGCTTCGGAAGCCCCTTTGAAAAACACGGGTCAGGTACGTTTGTACGGCCCTGAAGATTTTGAAGGCATGATGCGCGCCGGACAGCTGACCGCAGCCTGTCTGGACGAGCTGGCCGACATCGTCAAACCGGGCACGACCACCCAGGAAATCGACGACTTCGTCTACCAGTACGGCATGGATCACAACGCCATTCCGGCAACGCTGAACTATCGCGGCTACACAAAGTCCTCCTGTACGTCGATCAACCATGTCGTCTGTCACGGCATTCCAAACGACAAGGCCCTGCGCGAGGGCGACATCGTCAACATCGACGTGACCTTCATTCTGGACGGATGGCACGGCGATTCCAGCCGCATGTATCCGGTCGGCCAGTTGAAACGTGCCGCCGAGCGCCTGATCGATGTGACCTATGAATCGCTGATGCGCGGTATCGAGGCTGCCAAGCCGGGCAACACCACCGGTGATATCGGCGCTGCCATCCAGACCTTTGTCGAGGCTGAACGCTGTTCGGTCGTGCGCGATTTCTGCGGGCACGGACTTGGCCTTCTGTTCCACGACACCCCCAACATCCTGCATTACGGGCGTCCTGGCGAAGGCGTTGAACTGAAGCCGGGCATGATCTTCACCATCGAACCGATGGTCAATCTGGGCCGTCCGCACGTGAAGGTTCTCAGCGACGGCTGGACGGCCGTCACGCGAGACAGATCCCTGTCCGCCCAGTTCGAACATTCCATTGGCATCACGCCTGAAGGCTGCCAGATCTTCACCACGTCCCCCAAAGGCATCCACAAGCCGGGCCTGCAGACGGACTGATTGTTCGGCCTGAGGTCCGTTTACCGGCGATGCACCGTCATCTGACAGCGGCTGACGCAGGAGCTCATGAAAGAGACGACGACCGCCAGTGAAGCACCGGCCGCAACCGGCAGCGACCACAAGGGACACCGCCAGCGGCTGCGGGAACGATTTCGTAAAACGGGCGAGCAAGGTCTCGCCGATTATGAACTTCTGGAATTCCTGTTATTTTCCGCCCTGCCCCGCCAGGATACAAAGCCGATCGCCAAAGCGCTGCTTCAGCGCTTCGGTTCCTTTCCGGCAGCCCTTGCCGCCCCCCGGGAACGGCTCAAGGAAATCCCGGGGTTGTCCGACATCAGCATAGATGCGCTACAGGCGGTGCATGCATCGGTCATCCGCTTTCACAAGGCCGGGCTGGAAAAACGGCAGGTGCTCGACAGCTGGCAGAAGGTCATGGACTACCTGCAGGTTTCCATGGGGCTGGCCCCGGTAGAGCAGTTCAGGATCCTGTTTCTCGACAAGAAAAATGCGCTTATCGCAGATGAGGTTCAGCAGACGGGCACGGTCGATCACACCCCGGTCTATCCGCGCGAAGTGATCCGGCGTGCCCTGGAGCTTTCGGCAACGGCCCTGATCCTTGTCCACAACCACCCGTCGGGCGATCCGACCCCATCACGCGCCGACATACAGATGACCAAGAAAATCGTCGATATTGCCGGCCCACTCGGGATCGAGTTGCATGACCATATCATCGTTGGTCTGCGTACAAACGTCAGCTTCCGCAGCTTACAGCTGATTTGAGCTGTTCGAGCAACCGACAGGCCAAGTCTTGGGGCCCGTACAGCTAAGCTCTTTAAGACTGTTTGCAAAACCGGATCGGGAGTTTCGAGACTTTACCCTTAATTTACTTAGAATTTGCGGCATTCCTTAACCCAGATCGACAATACTCGGGCCAAAGAAATCGGGCTCGTATATGTACAATTCGTCTAAAAACTCCGGCGGACAGATAGCAAACGCGATCATTATTCCGATGGTCGTGATCGTCATGATATCCGTTGTCGGTATTTTCGGCCTGTTGCACTGGTCTGCCCGCCTGTCGGACGAAACCGCTGTCGAATCCCAGAACAAGCTCATTTCCGGCGCTTTGCAGCTGACCCAGAATTACATGGTCAAGCAGCAGAACGGCGTCGTGATCTGGGACGAAGCCTATCACCGGGTCAATCAGATCAACCCGGACGAAGGCTGGATCTACAACAACCTGATGCACTGGCTGTTCCAGAACCACGGTTTTTCCAAGTCGATCCTGATCAACCGCGATTACGGCGTGCAATATGTCTACGCGCAGAACCACACCAACAAGTGGATGACGCAGGAGTTGCTTCAGGAACTGAAGCCCGCCGTTGCCAAGGTGCGCGCCCGCTACATCATTTCCTTCCGCCGCACACCATCCGGGCTCTACAGTTTCATTCCGCAAAGCAGCGACGCGCGCCGGTCGATTGCCGAAACCGGCCTCGTCTCCCTGGCGGGCGAACCGTATCTCTTCAGTGCCGCCGCCATCATGCCGCAGATCCAGTCGATCTCCCGGGTCCGTTTCCCGCCGTCAGTGCTGGTAAGCCTGGTACCCTTGCGGGGTGAAAAGCTGACGGAAATCTCGGAAATGTCTCGCCTTGACGGGTTTGTTCTCGCCAACAACCAGACCCAGCGCGATGGCGTCGGCAGGTTTCAGCTGAAGTCCCCGCTTGGACAGGATGTCGGCCTGATCGCCTGGCAGACAACCGAGCCCGGCAGCCAGATGATACGCCGGATCAATCCGTTCCTGGCCTTGGCGGCTTTCATGATTGCCGCCGTGGTCATCGCCGTGACCATCTTCACCCGCCAGATGACCAAACGTCTTGCACGCAGCGAAGCCAAGGCAGTCCACTCCTCGCGTCATGATGCCCTGTCCGGCCTGCCGAACCGCGCGCGGTTCCATGCACTTTTGACGGACACGCTGGACGAAAGCGTTGCCAAGGGAACGAATACGGCCGTCGTCTACATCGACCTCGACCATTTCAAGGACATCAACGATACGCTTGGCCATTCCGCCGGCGACAAGGTGATCACTGCGGTCGCCCAAAGACTGCAGCGCGTCATTCCCGAAACCGGGATCGTTGCGCGCATCAGCGGCGACGAATTCGCGATGGTCATCAAGAACTGCGAAGACGATGTCTGGCTGGAATACATCCTCGACCAGGTGCAGGACGAAATCAGCCGTCCGATAATGATCGGGCGCCGTGAACTTCACGCCAGCCTCTCGATGGGCGCAGCCATTGCCCCGCGCGACGGCAACGATCCGGACGAGCTGCTGCGCAAGGCCGATATCGCGCTTTATGATGCCAAGGCAAACGGCCGGAACCGCCGTTCCTTCTTCGAACCGAACATGGAACATCACGTCCAGTCAAAGGACCGGCTGTCCCGCGAACTTCGGCTGGCACTCAAGAACGACGAACTGACACTTGCCTACCAACCTCAGTCCGACACATCGGCCAAGCGGATCGTCAGCGTTGAAGCGCTGGCCCGCTGGACCAAGGAAGACGGCACCGTCATTTCCCCGGCGCAGTTCATTCCGGTGGCCGAGGAAACCGGCCTGATCAACGAACTGGGCATCTGGGTGCTCAACAAGGCCTGTGCCAAGGCGCACGAATGGCCCGGCATCACCGTTTCGGTCAACGTTTCGCCAAACCAGTTCAAGCATCCGCGGTTCGTCGAAAAGGTGATGGCGATCCTTGCCGCCAACAACCTGCCGCCACAGCGCCTGGAAATTGAAGTCACCGAAAGTGTTTTCGCGGGCCGCAACGATTCGGTGCTGAAGGCCCTGCGCAGGCTGAAGAACCTGGGCGTGAAGGTTGCGCTCGATGACTTCGGTTCAGGTTATTCCAGCCTCAGCTACCTGCGCCGCTTTCCTTTCGACACGCTCAAGATCGACCGGGATTTCGTTTCCGACATGAACGGCAACGCCGAAGCCGAGGCCATCCTGGTGTCGATCATCCAGCTCGGCAAAGCGCTTGGCATGACCATCGTTGCCGAAGGCATCGAGACGCTGGAACAGATCCGTTTCCTGCAGGCACACGACTGCAACCGAATGCAGGGCTATTACATTTCCCGGCCGCTGACGGACACCGCCCTGACCGCGTTCCTGGACGAATTTCACCGCGTCGGTACGCCCGGTTACGGTACGGACCTGAGCTATCAGGTACGCGCGGCGGAAGCTTGACGACACTTCGTACGGGCAAATGCCTGCACGTCGGGTCTTCGATTTGTTCAGGAACGACCTGGAAACGCCACCAGGCTCAAAGACCGAGCAACGGACGGAGCCGGGCGGCAAACCCGTGAAAGCTCGCAAAGGGAGCCGTCTCGGCCAATGTCAGCCAGTCCTGCTCTACCCCGGCAGCCAGCTTCAGGCCAGCGTGACCGAATTCCGCACGCACCATATCCTTGAACCAGGCAACATGCTGCGCTTTGCGTTGGCGTTGCAAGGTCTCGCCTGACGCGATGTGCGCATGGTGGCGCGTCCAGTGGTCAACCAGATCATCAACACCGCTGAGGGTTTGCGCGGAGACTTCGCACACAGGCACCTTCCACCCTGCAGTGCTGTCGGTATCGCTCAACGACAGGGCGCCCGCGACATCCGAGGCAGCCCGACGGGCAAGCACACCCATATCTGCCTTGGTGACAGCCACGATATCCGGCAGCTCCATGATGCCGGCCTTCATGAACTGCAGACTGTCACCCGATCCGGGCTGGATACACAGAACAACCGTGTCGACAGCCTGCTTCAGGTCACCTTCCGATTGTCCGATACCAACGGTTTCAACGATCACGCAGTCACACACGCACCGGAGAACGGCGATTGCCGCAACCGCATGATCGGAGAGGCCCCCAAGGCGATCTCGCGCCGCCATGGAGCGGACGAAGACGCCATCGTCGGATGGATCGGTTTTCAGGCGGGTTCGGTCACCCAGAAGGGCACCACCGGTCACCGCGGAAGACGGATCAATCGCAAGTACAGCCACAGTCTGCCCCGCCGTCCGGCACGCCTTGATGAGCGCGTCGGTCAGACTTGATTTGCCGACGCCGGGCGGACCGGTGAGGCCCAACACTTTCGCGGTGGCTTCACCAGCGGCCGAATCCAGAAAAGCCGCGGTTTCGGCGTCCTCCGCATGGCTTTCCAGCCGGCTGAGAACCCGCGCGAGCTGCCTCTTGCCTCCCGCGCGCAAGGTGTCCAGCTGGGGGTAAGCATCGCTCACACCGCGCTCCCCTTGGCCTCGACCGGAGTTTTCCGCCCCATTCAGCTTCCGGACTTGAACTTCAAGGCCGCCTGAGCTGCCGCCAGGCGGGCAATCGGCACACGGAACGGTGAGCAGGAGACATAGTCCAGACCGACGCCTTCGCAGAAGGAGATCGAGGCCGGATCACCGCCATGCTCCCCGCAAATGCCAAGCTTGATGTCGGGACGGGTCGACCGGCCGCGTTCAACGCCGATCTTGATAAGCTCACCCACGCCTTCCTGATCGAGAGAGACGAACGGATCCTGCTCCAGCAGGCCGCGCGTCTGATACGTCCCCAGGAAGGAAGCCGCATCATCGCGCGAGATACCGAAGGTGGTCTGCGTAAGATCGTTGGTACCGAAGGAGAAGAACTCGGCAGACTGTGCGATTTCCGCCGCTTTCAGGGCGGCGCGCGGCAGTTCCACCATGGTGCCGATCTGGTATGTCAGTTCCGCTCCGGTTTCGCTCATCACGGCTTTTGCCATGGCCTCGATGCTCTGGCGTACGAGGTCGAGTTCTCCCTTGAGGCCGACCAGCGGAACCATGATTTCCGGAACCACCGGTGCGCCGGTTACCTTGGCAGCCTCGACAGCCGCCTCGAAGATGGCCCGGGCCTGCATTTCGGCGATTTCCGGATAGGAAACCAGCAGACGGCAGCCGCGATGGCCGAGCATCGGGTTGAATTCTTCCAGTGCCAGCGCCCTGTCGCGAAGCAACTCCGGATCGGCACCCATGGCTTTTGCGACGTCCGCCAGTTCCTCTTCCGATTTCGGCAGGAATTCGTGCAGTGGCGGATCCAGCAGACGGATCGTTACCGGCAGGCCGTGCATGATTTCGAAGAGATCGGTAAAGTCCTGCCGCTGCATCGGTAAGAGTTTTGCAAGTGCTGTCCGGCGTCCGGCTTCGGTCTCGGCCAGGATCATCTCGCGCACGGCAATGATACGCTCGCCTTCGAAGAACATGTGCTCGGTGCGGCAAAGGCCAATACCTTCAGCGCCGAACTCCCGCGCAACCTTGGCGTCTTGCGGCGTTTCCGCGTTGGTGCGCACGCGCATGCGGCGCACCTTGTCCGCCCAGCCCATCAGCGTGCCGAAATCGCCGGAGAGTGTCGGCTGCAGCATCTCGACCTCACCAACCAGAACCTGTCCGGTGGCTCCATCGATGGTGATGATGTCGCCTTCCTTCAACTGCCGTCCGGCAGCATTGATCACACCGTTGCGATAGTCGATCCGCAGCATCCCAGCCCCGGCGACACAAGGCTTGCCCATGCCGCGCGCCACCACGGCCGCGTGGCTTGTCATGCCGCCCCGGCTGGTCAGAATACCCTCGGCCGCATGCATGCCATGGATGTCTTCCGGGCTGGTTTCCACGCGAACAAGAATGACCTTGCGCCCTTCCGCCTTGGCTTTTTCCGCCTCGTCGGAGGAAAAGACGATGGCACCGGACGCAGCGCCGGGAGAGGCTGGCAGGCCGGTCGTGATCACATCGCGCTTTGCTTTCGGATCAATTGTCGGGTGCAGGAGCTGGTCGAGCGCAGCAGGCTCCACGCGGCCAATGGCCTCTTCCTCACCCAGCAGCCCTTCGGCAACCATGTCGACTGCGATCTTCAGCGCCGCCTTGGCGGTGCGCTTGCCCGACCGGGTCTGCAGCATCCAAAGCTTGCCCTTCTCGATCGTGAACTCCAGGTCCTGCATGTCCCTGTAATGGGCTTCCAGCTTGGCACAATAGGTCTGGAATTCGGCAAATGCCTCCGGCATCAGCGCTTCCAGCGACGGGCTGGAAGACCCGGCCCCGGTGCGGGCCTTCTCGGTGATATCCTGCGGTGTCCGGATGCCGGCAACCACGTCCTCGCCCTGTGCATTGACCAGGAACTCGCCATAAAGGGCGTTTTCGCCAGTGGAAGGGTTCCGGGTAAAGGCGACGCCGGTCGCAGAGCTCTCGCCCATGTTGCCGAACACCATGGCCTGAACGTTGACGGCAGTTCCCCAGGAGGACGGCAGATCGTGCAGACGGCGATACGTCACGGCACGCGGCACCATCCAGGAACTGAAGACCGCGCCAATCGCGCCCCAGAGCTGCTCCTGCGGATCCTGCGGGAACGGCTTTTCCAGTTCTTCTTCCACCAGCGCCTTGAACTTCTCGATGATGCCCAGCCAGGCATCCGCATCGATTTCGGTATCGAGCGTCAGTTCATTGCGTTCCTTGTACTCTTCCAGAATTTCTTCAAACTCATGGTGGTCGAGGCCCAGCACCACGTCGGAATACATCTGGATGAAGCGGCGGTAGCTGTCGTAGGCGAAACGCCTGTCTCCCGCCTCTTGCGCGATCGCTTCGACGGTCTGGTCGTTAAGGCCGAGGTTCAGGACGGTATCCATCATGCCGGGCATGGAAACACGGGCGCCGGAGCGGACGGAAACCAGCAGCGGCCGTTCCGGGTCACCAAACTTTCGGTTGGTCGCCTCGCCGACCTTCTCGAGCGCTTCGGCAACCTGTGCCGTCAAAGCGTCCGGATAGGATTTTTCATGCTCGTAGTACCAGGTGCAGACTTCCGTGGTGATGGTGAAGCCCGGTGGCACGGGCAGACCCAGGCTGCTCATTTCGGCAAGGTTTGCGCCCTTCCCACCGAGAAGATTACGCATATTCGCTGCACCTTCTGCAGCACCATTGCCGAAACTGTAGACCCACTTGGTCATCTGATACTCTCCTCGCCTAGTTCGGTCTGCGGCGTCTCGCGCGCAGCCAACTCGCATTATCATTCCGGCAGCAATCGGGCCGCACCGGCACCAGATCTTTTTGCACCGCACATTCCTGCTACGGCAACTGCTTGTCTTCAAGCCCTTTTTCAGCGAAACCGGTTATGATTGGTCGTAAGTCTTAGCATTTCCGACGTTGAGCAAAATCAAAAGGATTTAAACCCGCAGAAAGTTATCCCGGGCGCCTTGCCGGTCAGCCTTAAAGACGCCATTGTCAAAGGTAATAAGCAGTAAACCCACCAGATTCAGGGACAGAAGTGCGAACAATGATGACAAATCCGACCGGTGCCGTTTCGACCAGGGATCGCAGTCCTCTCCGCCGGAAACTGCTTGCGCTGGTCAGCGTGCTCGCCCTTCTTCCCGCTACCGCACTTGCCGAAACGAGCACCGAACCGGAAACACTTGGCACACCGTCCGATCTGCCGTTCACGCTGTCCGGCAGCTATCTTTCCGGCCGCCTCGCCGGTTTCCAGAAAGACTACGCCCAGGCAGCGGCGTTTTACGAAGAAACCCTGGCCGCCGACCCGAGCAATACGATGTTGCTCGAACGCACTTTCCTCCTGAAGTTGGCCAATGGCGATGTCGAACAGGCCGTTGTCTACTCCAAGGAGCTGGAAAGCGCCGGTCTGCAGAATTTCCTCGCGCAGCTGACGCTCGGTGCTCAAGAGATGCTGGACGGCCGCTATGAAAAGGCCAACGAAGAACTTGAGCGGGGCCGGAACGGCCCGCTCGCGCAGCTTTCCATCGGTATCTCCCGCGCCTGGACGCTTTATGGCAGCGGCAAGATCGACGAAGCCGTCGCGATGATTGACGGACTTGAGGGACCGGACTGGTTCGAAGTGTTCAAGTCCACCCACAAGGCACATCTTCTGTTTGCCGCAGGGCGTAACCAGGAAGCACTGGAAGCCGCCGAGAGCGCCTATGCCATCGACCAGGGTGCCCTGCGCGTCGTGGACGCCTACACCCGCCTTCTGGCCGCCAACGGACGCCAGAAGGAAGCACTTGATGCGCTCGATCAATACGATGCACAATTCCGCGGTCACCCCAAGCTTGACCAGACCCGCGAGGCTATCAGCAGCGGTGAGATCATTCCGCCGCTCGTTACTGATCCGGCAGCCGGCATGGCGGAAATCCTCTATGGCCTTGGTGCCGTAATCGGCCGCGATGGCGGTGAAGAGCTTTCGACCTCCTATCTGCAGCTTGCGCTCTACCTCGATCCGAAGGCCGAATTTGCAGCCATTGCTCTCGGCAGTGTCTTTGAGCGGATGGAGCAGCCGGAACGGGCCATCGAAGCCCTGATGATGGTGCCCGATGACAGCGTGCTGAAGCGCGAAGCCGAAATCCAGGTTGGCATGAACTACAATGCCCTGGAGATGGTGGATGAAGCCCGCAGCCATCTGGAAGAGCTTATCAAACAGGATCCCTCGGATCTTGAAGCCGTGATCGCACTTGGCAACATCCTGCGTGCACACGAAATCTACGAGGACGCCGAGGCAACCTACTCCAAGGGCATCGACACCATTTCCGAACTGCAAAGTCAGCATTGGCTGATGCTTTATTTCCGCGGTATCGCCCGGGAAAGACTGGGAAAATGGGAACTTGCCGAAGCCGACTTCCGCAAGGCGCTTGAACTCAACGAGGATCAGCCACTCGTGCTCAACTATCTCGGCTATTCCCTGGTCGACCAGGGCCTGAAGCTGGATGAAGCCCTGGGCATGATCAAGAAAGCCGTCGAACTGCGGCCAACAGACGGATACATCGTCGATAGCCTTGGCTGGGTTTATTTCCGTCTTGGTCGCTACGAAGAAGCGGTAAAGGAACTGGAGCGGGCTATCGAGCTTCGCCCGGCGGATCCGGTCATCAACGATCACCTGGGCGATGCCTACTGGATGGTCGGTCGTCGCAACGAGGCAAGGTTCCAGTGGAACCACGCCCGCGACCTGGGTCCGGACGCAGAGGAATTGCCGAAAATTCTGGAAAAGATTGCCGAAGGCCTGAAGGAGGTTCCGGGAACGGATGCCGCCAAAGCCGAGACCGGCAAAAACGGCGGCTAACCGGACACACCCATGGCCCTCGCCTCAAAGTCTTCCCCCCGGGTGGAGCTGGCCCGGGCCAAGGTGAATCTGGCACTGCATATTACAGGTCAGCAGCCGGACGGCTATCATTTGCTGGATTCGCTCGTGGTCTTCCCCCAGATCGGCGACAGACTGGCAATAGAAGCTGCCGGTGAGCTCGACCTGCAAGTCGAAGGCCCGTTTGCGCGAGACCTGACGGGCCCGGTCGAAGACAACCTTATCCTGAAGGCCGTGCGCAGCTTCGCCGAAAAGGCCGGTATTGATGTTCCACAGGTTCGTCTGACACTGACCAAACGCCTGCCTGTCGCTTCCGGCATCGGCGGCGGCTCCAGCGATGCCGCTACCACCTTGCGCCTTCTGGAGGACTTCACCGGCACCTATCTTGCCGAGGAAGATCTGCACGCGCTGGCGCTGACGCTTGGGGCGGATGTACCGGTTTGCCTGTTTCCGGAACCCCAGATCATGCGCGGCATCGGCGGCGACCTGAGTGCCGGTCCGGACCTTCCGCCTTGCGGTATCGTGCTTGTAAACCCGAGGGTTGGCGTATCCACTCCGGAAGTCTTCAAGTCCATGGAACAGCGGGACAACGCTCCCATGGATCTCATGCCGGAAAAGTTTGAAACGCTGGCCTCGCTAGTCGCCTATCTGGCAAGCTGCCGCAACGATCTGCAGGACCCGGCCAAGGGTCTGTGTCCTGAAATCGGTCAGGTTCTGTCCGAACTTGAAGCCGATGCCCGCGTCGACCTTGCAAGGATGTCCGGCTCCGGTGCGACCTGCTTCGGCCTGTGTGAGTTGAATGCCGCCATGGACGTCGAACGTGCATTGCGCAGCAGCCATCCCGACTGGTGGATCGCCTCCGGGCCGCTCTCCTGACAGAACGCAGAGTTGGCTTTTAGAAAACAAAGAAAAAGCCGCCATTTCAAAAATGGCGGCGTTTCAATTTCGTCAGAAAAACAAATACTTGTAAGAGTTAGCTCACACGCGAGATGCAGAAGGCAACAGCATCACCCAGCGCATCGCTATGCGCACCGGACGGCAACGTGTCCAGTGCAGCAAGAGCCTTGTTGCCGTAGTCCTTCGCCCGCTCGACCGTTTCAGACAAGGCGTCGTATTTCTTCAAAAGCTCGATGGCCTGTTCCAGATCACCATCCTGGATTTCCTCGCCTTCCAGGCAACGTCTCCAGAAGTCGCGATCTGCATCAGTGCCACGGGCAACGGCCAACACCACCGGTAGTGTGATCTTGCCTTCGCGGAAATCATCGCCGACATCCTTGCCGAGATCTGCGGAAGAGCCACCATAGTCGAGCGCGTCGTCAACTAGCTGGAACGCATAGCCGAGTTCCATGCCGTAGGTCCGCGCGGCCCGCTTCATTTCCACTGACTGCCCGGCAATCACGGGGCCGACTTCGGCAGCAGCGGCAAACAGAGCGGCGGTCTTGGCCTCGATCACCCGCAGATAGTCTGCTTCGGTCGTGGCGATGTTCTTTGCAGCGCCAAGCTGCAGCACTTCGCCTTCGGCAATGACTGCGGATGCCGTGGAGAGGATGCGCAGCGCTTCCAGCGAACCGACATCGACCATCATCTTGAAGGCCTGTCCGAGCAGATAGTCGCCGACAAGAACACTTGCCTGGTTCCCCCAGAGCTTGCGCGCTGCAAGCTTGCCTCGACGCATGTCGCTTTCGTCCACGACATCGTCATGCAACAGCGTGGCGGTATGCATGAATTCCACGCTGGCCGCCAGCGTGACATGACCATCGCCCTGGTAGCCGAACATCTCGGCACAGGCCAGCGTCAGCATCGGCCGGAGCCGCTTGCCGCCGGAGGAAATCAGGTGCTTGGCGATTTCCGGGATCAATTCAACATTCGATCCTGCCTTCGACAGGATCAGATCGTTGACCTCGCCCATGCCGCCGGACACCAGATCAACGAGCGACTGAATGCTCGGACGGCGCGGCTGATCGTCTGTATAAGTTGCAACAACGGCCACTAATGGCACTCCCTGAATATTTGTGCGGACAATATGTTGCGAACGCCTTCGGGGCAAGCCGCCAATCCATTGACAAACTGTTGAAATGCCGCAATCAGCTGGTTTTGCTGTAAACGGGTCGGATGAGGCTTTCTGTTCGACCGCAGGACATGGACCGCTAACGCCGGGAATCTTATGGAAGAACTAGTCAGAACAAACGATCCCGTCCTGATTTCCTTTCTGGAATCGATTCTTGAAGATGCCGGCATCAAACATTTTGTCGCAGACGGCAACATGAGCATTCTGGAAGGTTCGCTGGCCATGATCCCGCGTCGCATACTTGTCGATTCAGACCAGATCCAGATGGCGCGCAAGCTGGTGCGAGACGCCGGTCTGGAACATGAACTGCGCCCGGAAAGCGGCCGGGCCTGACATGACTTCGCCGACGGACAGCACCGAATGCACATCACAGGAAACAACCCATGACGCTTTTCTGGGCGGCAAGGTCTATGTGCATCAGCCCAAGCGTGGCCGGCACAGGGCAGGCCTCGATGCGGTTTATCTTGCGGCGGCCCTGCCGAATGGTACCCGGGGGCATGTCATCGACCTTGGCGCGGGTGTCGGCACCGCCGGGTTTTGCGCCGCGGCGCGCTTGCCGGACATTCGGGTAACGCTGGTTGATATCGACGAGACCGTGCTCACCCTCGCCCGTCGCGGCCTTGAAGACCCCGCCAATGGCGCATTTTCCAGCCGTGTTTCCCTTCTGGAAGCCGATATTACGGCCAAGGGAAGTGCGCGCCACGCAGCCGGTCTTACCCCCGCATTGGCGGACCATGCCATCATGAACCCGCCCTACTATGAGGCGGACCGCTTCCGGGCATCGCCCAACAGTGCTCGTGCCGGCGCGCATATGCTCGATGACCGAGGACTGGAGCCATGGGCGAAAACAGCAACGGATATTGTCAAGGAAGGCGGCAGCCTGACCGTCATCTTTCGGGCAGACGGTCTGCAGGAACTGTTGAGCGTTCTCAAGGGCCGGTTCGGCGCAATCGAAGTCATTCCGCTTCGTCCAAGGCAGGAAGCGGCAGCAACACGTGTTCTGCTGCGCGCCATTCGCGCCAGCAAGGCCCCCTTGCGGCTGATGCCGGGGTTCGTATTGCATGAGGGGGACGGATCCGATTTCACCCCTCAGTCAAAAGCCGTCATGCGTGATGGCGAAGGACTTGGCCTCAGCGCGCGCTGATTCCTGTCCCGCCTATCTCAGTGCACCACGATTTCTCCGTCCGCGTAGCGGAAATCAACCGGCGAGATCAGGGTCTGATGCGCAACGCGAACGGAATGGATGCGACCTTCTATCTCCCGTTCCCAGAACACGAGAAACCTGGTCAATTCGGGAAATTTCGGCGCCAGGTCTTCCGTTTGCCACAGGAAACTCTGCAGCAACTTCGGATGATCAGGCAGACGGTAGAGGATTTCCGCCGTCATCAGTCCATAACCGAGAAGGCGTTTTTCAAAGTCAGAGCTGGTTTTCATGCCAATCCTTTCTTCTGTGCAAAGAAAGATTGTCACGGAAATCTGGTTAACCAAACCCGACTTTTGGATATTTGCTGTTTAAAAACAGCAATTTAGCAGCACTCGACAGGCACTGCTAACAACAGGAGCCATGGGCTGCAAAAAGCATCATTTCACTTGGATGGTGGTCAGATACCCCAGAAAGGCGTCGATGTCATCCGGCTCCAGCGCGAATTCCGGCATGTTGTCATGTGCCGTCACGATGCCTTCCGCCAATGGTTCTTCCAGGCTTTCCAGCGGATACCGGCTGGAAAGATCACGAAAGGCAGGAGCACCGGCCTGTGCACTCTGGTCGTCCCTGCCGACTGCATGACACGTAGCACAATGGATTTCCGCCAGCTCCCGGCCGGTCGCAACGCTCACCGGATCCGTCGGATAAGCTCCGTCAGAAGCCAGGGCGGACGATGCTGCAAACAGGATGACGGCGACACCAAAAAACGGCTTGCTGCACGACACTCTACTTCCCTCCCTTGAATCAGTTTCGCTTTTATAGAAGGTTCGGAAACAGAAACCCATTAGGGGGAACACGGTGGCCACGAAAAATGTGCCTTCAACACCAATGTTCTCGACGCCAGTATCTCTATATAACCGGGATCACCACCCGTTCACCGGAGGAAACATGAACCAGCTGCCGGCTTCCATTGACGACACTCTCGCCCTGATGGATCAGGCGGGCTACGTGGCCGACCGGTCGCTTGCCACCGTTCTGCATCTGGCCCTGAAGATGAAACGCCCCCTGTTTCTGGAAGGCGAAGCCGGTGTCGGCAAGACGGAAATTGCCAAGGTCCTGTCGTCGACCCTCGGAAGAGACCTGATCCGCCTGCAATGCTATGAAGGTCTCGACGTCGCCTCCGCGGTCTATGAGTGGAACTACCCCGCTCAGATGGTCGAAATCCGTGTCGCGGAAGCAGCCGGTGACACTGACCACTCCGAGCTTTCCAAATCGATTTTCGACGAACGCTTCCTGATCAAGCGCCCCGTGCTGCAGGCGCTCGAACCTTCGCTGGCAGGCGCGCCGGTGTTCCTGATCGACGAACTCGACCGGGCGGATGAAGCGTTCGAAGCCTTTCTTCTGGAAGTTCTGGCCGATAACCAGGTGACAATTCCCGAGCTCGGCACCGTGAAGGCAGCCGAGCCGCCCATCGTCATCATCACGACCAACCGCACGCGTGAAATTCACGATGCCCTGAAACGCCGCTGTCTCTACCATTGGGTCGACTACCCCGATGCCGAGCGCGAGCTGGAGATTGTCCGCCGCAAGGTTCCCGGTGCCGCCCAGCGCCTTGCAAGCGAAGTGGTTGCCTTCGTGCAGAAGCTGCGTGCCGACGAGGATCTTTTCAAGCAACCCGGTGTCGCCGAAACCCTGGACTGGGCGACAGCTCTTTCCGAACTCAACGAAATGGCGCTCGATCCGGACATGGCATCCGACACGCTAGGCCTTCTGTTGAAATACCAGGACGACATCGAACGCGTCCGCGGCTCCAAAGTGCGCCAGATGATCGACGACATCCGCAAGGACGCTCCGCACCAGCAATCCATGCCGGCGGTTTGAACAGGTGACAAGACCACAAGCGTCCCATCGCACTCATCCGGGAGGCTGCAATGACACCCTCTCCTGAGTTGCGATCGCGGATCACGGACAACATCGTCTATTTCGCGCGAACGCTGCGCAAGGCGGGCGTTCCCGTCGGCCCCGCCTCCGTGGTGGATGCGGTTGCGGCCGTGGAAGTCTCCGGCATCGAAAGCCGTGAGGACCTCTACTGGACACTGCATGCGGTCTTCGTGCGCAAACGCGAACAGAAGGTGCTGTTCGACGAGGCCTTCCGGATCTACTGGCAAAGCCGTGGATTGATCGAGAAGATGCTGGCGATCCTGTCGCCGGTCGCCCCGCCCAGAGGTGAGCCTGAAAAACCGAAGGCCGGCCAGACACGGGTCTCGCAGGCGTTTCAGGCAGCGCAAGAGCGGGTCGCAGAGGAAACCGTTCCCCAGATCGAAATCGATGCAAAGTTCACCGTCTCCGGCAAGGAATTGCTGCAGACCAAGGACTTCGCGCAGATGACGTCGGATGAAATTACCGAAGCCAAGCTGGCGCTCAGGGCCATGACAATGCCTTTGGACAAGATCAGGCTTCGTCGCCTCAAGCCGGCGTCCAGAGGAAAAGTCGATCCACGCCGAACCTTGCGCGCCTCCATGCGGGCCGGTGGTGACATAATTGACCTGAAGTTCCGCAAACCGGCGGAAAAACGGCCGCCGCTTGTCGCCCTTTGCGATATCTCCGGAAGCATGAGCCAGTACTCCAGGCTTCTGCTGCATTTTCTGCATGGTCTGACCGTGGAACGGCGGGATGTACACACATTCCTGTTTGGCACCCGTTTGACGAACGTCACGAGACAATTGCGCATGAAGGATCCTGACGAGGCCCTGGAAGCTTGCTCGTCAGGTGTCGAGGACTGGTCGGGAGGCACCCGCATCGCCTCTGCACTGCATGATTTCAACCGGCATTGGTCTCGCCGTGTGCTGTCGGGACAGCCGACCGTACTGCTGATCACCGACGGCTTGGAGCGCGATACGGACGAGGATCTTGAGCGGGAAATGGACCGGCTGCACCGCTCTTGCCGTCGACTAATCTGGCTTAATCCCCTGCTGCGCTTCGAAGGCTTCGAAGCAAAGGCAAAGGGTATCCGCGCCATGCTGCCGAATGTGGACGAATTCCGAGCGGTTCATTCACTCGACGCGGTTGCCGATCTTGTCGCTGCGTTGTCGGGTTCAGGCGGTCGCGACAGCAGTGCCAATCCGAAGCGTTGGTTGAAACCGTAACGTTGGTAGCCCATTGCGCAGACGTGTCCAATTGACACTCAAAAGTCTGGAAGACGGTGCCTGACTGGCCTGGTTTCATGCAGGCTGGAAGCAGGTGATTTTCTGCTTCAAAATGACGGCATGAACAAAGAGACCCTGCCAGCTTCGTGTTGGGGCACTAGAAGTTGACAGGGTCATTTGAGAGGTCGTTTGCAGGCCTCGGACCCACCATATATTCAATTTCATGAAACTAAATGCGACATGCTGCCTCTGCGGCAGGGTGTGCGCTGCCGCATGAACTTGACCTCGAAAACGCGATTAAACTGCGCTACACTTTTGTGGTGTGAAACAGACGTTACTTCTTGAATTTGCTGCCGCGTTATGACCAGGAACAATAATCAGGATCTCGACAAAACAGTCTACCATCAAGTGATTGGCTGTTCGCTTCTGCTCGTCATCCTGTTTGGTCTGGGACACAACGTCTATCTTTCTTCCGGCGATCCCTTTTCCGGCCCAAAGCCGTCTACTCATCCAATCACGGCACTTGGTTTTCTCATTCTGGCCGGAGCTATCTTCTTTCGTCTGCAATGGGCGCGCTCGGTCTGGCTCAGGGGTACCCTGTGCTGCCTGATGATCCTGCTCTCGGGCCTTCGTATTGCCGAGGCCCTGTTTCCGGATCAGATCACTCTATTTGCCGACAGCTGGCTGTCCCATTCCCTGGAATCGATCAATATGTACGGCCGGTTCTCGATTGAAACGGCTCTCTTCCTGTTTTGCTGCTTCAGTTTCGAGCTTTCCCAGGAACGGCATACTGTCGTCAGGCTGCTCCTGGTATCTGTCTGCCTGGCCGTATTGTCCTTCGGCTTTGCGGAAACAGTCTATGCGTTCTTTCTGTGGGGGAACGAACTGTCGATGATCACGCAATTCGGCATGTGGCTGGTGTCGGTAGACCTCCTGGTCCAGATGCGCAATCAGGCTCCTTTCCAGAGCGTGATGCAACCAGGCAGATCAAATTTCTACCGTCAGTTCACCGCGCTTGCTCTTTACCTGCTGCCCATGATCATCGGCACGGTCGTGCTTCATAAAATGCAGATTTCCCCCTCCGAGCAGGCCCCGTTCGAACTGTTCTTCGCGGGAACAAGCTGCCTGCTGCTGGGTGTCGTCCTGATGCTGGGAACCTATCTGGACCGGAAGAAACCCCCGGAAAATGCCTGGTCGGCACCGTCATCCGGACGCAATGGCAAGCGGGACAGGTAAGACTGATCTCCTCGCCAGTTACCGGCTAGCCAGCGAATGCACCTGGCTGGTTCACGGCAATGCCACCACAGGCGTGCGAACCGTTACCCTTTGAAACAGGTCCTCGATGTCGTGATTGGCCATCCGGATGCAGCCATACGAAACCGCGCGCCCGATGGAGCCCGGCCGGTTGGTGCCGTGAATGGCGTAGTTTCCGTTGGACAGCGTCATGGCGGCAACGCCCATCGGGTTGTTGGGCGCGCCACCGCGAATGACCGTCGGCAAATGCGGAAAGTCTCGACGGACTTCGTCCGACGGAGCCCAGTCGGGCTTCACGTATTTAGCCGTTATGAATGCCTGTCCGGTCCAGGATTTTTGCCGTTTGCCGACTGCAACCTTGTAGCGGATCGCCCTGTTGGCGCCGAGCACAAGATAAAGCCGCTTTTCGGAATTCTTTATCACGATAGTTCCGGCGCGAAAGCGGGCATCCGAGAAGCCCACCACTTCGGCGGCATCGGCAGACTTTGGCGGAACACTGATTGCAACAAGCATCATCAAAGGAATGAAAACGCGGAACAAGGAGACCAGACGCATTACAAACTCCATGCAGTTGCGCCGAGATTACCTTGCCCCTTCCCTTGAAAGAACCGGGACAGGCCTATTTTCTTACCAAAAGGTTAATCAGCACTCCAACGTGAAGAGACAATACGGCGAGCCAACTGGTATCTGGGGGTGAGCGAATACCGGTCGAACAATCGCATCTTTGCCTGTGACAGGCGTCACCGCGTCTGACGGAGCCTCATGAGATACTGCGTCCATGGCTCGAAGAGAGAGCCTGAGTTTAAAACTTGCGGAACATGGCCGCACCAGTTGCATCGTTTATCTTGTTCAAGGACCTGTCGAATGACCCAAACATCTGCCACGACACGCGGCTTCAATCGCCCCTTTCGAAAAACCGTCGCAACCTTCGCCTGTCTTGTCGCACTCGCCGCGGCACCTTTGCCTTCATTCGCCGGATCTTTGACTGGCACCTACCTGCTGTCACCGGCTCAACTGGCCACCGGCTTTTCTGTCCGGGTCCTCGGACGCGGCCCTGTAACGGGTGAATTCAAGACCGTATCCGGCAAGATGACACTGGACCAAAACCGTCCGGAGAAGAGCCAGGTGGTCGTGAAGGTCGACCTGAGAAGTGTTCACACGAACAACGACAAGGTTACAGGTTTTCTGAAGAGTTCGGCCATGTTTGATGTCGCCAACCACCCGGTGGCCACATTCCAGAGCACCCGGGTTCATATTACCGGCCAGAACACGGCGGAAGTTGAGGGTGTCTTGAACCTTCGCGGAAAGCAGAAACGCACCAAGCTTTCGGTGAAGATTACCGACAGCAAGGCCAACGGTCAGGTCGGATTCGAAGTGTCAGGCGGGTTTTTCCGCAGCCTCTACGGCATGGATGCCGGTTTGCCGATCTACGCCGACAAGGTCAATCTCGAGATCAGAGGCACCGGAAAACGTAGCTGACCTCCACCATTTGCCTTGTATTCCTGAGAAGCACGCGTGCCTGCAAGGGCCGCGTGCTCTTGCATTATGGGGCAGATCTAGCGGGTTAGTGGCACACCATTGCGCCACTCATAGACAATGTAGTCCGGCAGATTGCTGTCACCGTTGCCGTCGAAGGTTACATCTCCGAGCACCGTGTCGAAGGTTCCTTCCTGAAGAGCAGTCGCCACGCCTTGCAACGCCGTACCACCAGCGACCTCGACAGCCTGTGCCCAGGCCTGAATTGCGGCATAGGTCGTCAATGTGAAGCGGTCTGCGGAAGCTCCCGCCGCTTCCAGATCAGCAACCAGTTCCTGCGCTTCGGGGCGATCCCGGGGGATCTCCGGATAGGTCAGCAAGGTTCCATTCCCCGCCTCACCTGTTACGGACCAATAGTCTTCCGTCATCAGTGCATCACCGGCCACCAGCACCGCGTCCAACCGCTGACGGTCCATCTCCAGCTTTATCAGCCCCGCTTCCGGGTGATAACCGCCCAGGTAAACAACATCGACAGCCTGAAGCTTCAGTTGCGACACGAGGCTGCGGAAATCGTCACCGCCTGCGTCAAACCCCAGCGCCATGCTCTCGCTGGTTCCCAGCTCGTTCACGACCGCCTTGACCGCGTCAGCAAGACCTTTGCCGTAGGCTGTCTTGTCATGCAGAATTGCAATTCGTTTGTCGCCGAATTCATTCACCAGCAACCTGCCGGCCACGTCCGCCTGCCGGTCATCCCTCGGGGCGAGACGAAAAATGCCTTCGCCTTGCCGCTCATCGGTGAATTTCGGCAAGGTCGTTGCCGGTGACATCTGAACGATCCCCGCACCGGCATAGACTTCAGCGGCGGCAATAGAGCTGCTGAAACAAAGATGGCCGGCAACAAAGACAACGTCTCTGCCGATCAACTGGTTGGCCACGGCCACAGCCTGGTCCGCATCACAGCCATCGTCGACAGTTTCCAGCACCAGTGTCTCGCCATTGACCCCGCCGGCCGCATTGAGGTCGGCAACCGCCTTTTCCGCGCCGATACGCATTTCTTCACCGAAAGCAGCAAACTGCCCTTTCATCGGCCCGGCAACAGCGATCCGGATGTCGGCGACAGCAGGTGTCGCAACGACGCTGTAAGCCAGGAGGCCAGCACTGGCCAGAAACTGCTGAAAGGTCATTCGTCTCCCCAAGATCCGGTGATCGCCCCCTACCCCTAGCGCGGCCCGGTCCGCAGCTCAATCCGCACTTGTGGCTTAGGTGGCAAATGCGGAACACCTGCCCCATATGAATTCATGAGCTTTCCGGCCCACGACTTCGGTTGGATGGGTTTACGAGACCTTCCGACGTGCGTTCATAAGGTGTTGACCTTGAAATATCAGAAAAACCCGTCTGCACCGTGTCGAGCACAGCATGGTCTAGGCATCCTTTCCGTGGCCGCCTAAACTCCCGTCCGCGTCCGACAGACGATTGATTCCCGCTGAGCCGCCCAGGAGCCGACTTGATGTCCCCAACCTCTTCAGAATCCGAAGACCAGGACAGGCTTCCCCTGGAGACCGCCATTTTTCGGGAAGCCATGAGCCGGATTGCCGCAGCCGTCCACGTGGTGACCACTGACGGCCCCGGCGGCCGAATGGGTGCAACCGTTTCGGCTGCCTGTTCGGTCAGCGACGAGCCCGCCAGCATTCTGATCTGCCTGAACAGGAAAACACGCATCCATGGCGCAGTTCTCGAAAACCGCTGCTTCTGCCTCAACACGCTCAGCGACGATCACGAGGAAATTTCCGACACCTTTGCCGGGCGAGACAAGCTGGACATGCCGCAAAGGTTCGAGAAAGGCGACTGGACAAGTCTGGCCACTGGCTGCCCCGCCCTCGACAGCGCGCGTCTCAGCGTCGATTGCGAAGTCTATTCAGTCACCGAAATGGGGACGCATTCGATCATCGTCGGCACCGTAACCGACCTTCGGATGACCGATCCCGGCAAATCCCTTCTCTATGTCCGCCGCGGCTACAAAAGCCTCGACACCTGACACGCAGCCGATCACACTCCTTATCGTCCACCTTCAATCGAGGACCGTCTGCCCATGGCCGGTTTACGCAACCTGATCACCGATGTCCCGGGCCTCAAGGTTGGCAATGCTTCCGATCTTGAACTGAAATCCGGGGCGACCGTGCTCGTACCGGACGAACCCGCGGTCACCTCGGTGGCCATTCACGGCGGTGCACCTGGCACCCGTGAAATCGCGCTCCTGGAGCCGGAGCAGACCGTCGAGAAGATCGACGCCATCGTGCTGGCCGGTGGATCCGCCTTCGGTCTGGATGCCGGTGCAGGTGTCCAGGGACGCCTTGCCGAACTGGGTTACGGGTTCCAGGTCGGCCCGGTCCGCGTTCCGATCGTTCCCACCGCCATCCTGTTCGACCTCCTGAACGGCGGTGACAAGAGCTGGGGACAGGCAGCGCCTTACCGGGATCTCGGCCGGTCTGCACTTGATGCAATCGGCCATGATTTTTCCCTCGGTTCCATCGGTGCCGGCACCGGAGCCACCACCGCAAATCTGAAAGGCGGTCTCGGGTCTGCCTCCCATGTACTGGAAAACGGCATTACGGTCGGCGCCATTGTCGCGGTGAACGCGCTTGGGCGAGCAACCGTGGGGGACAGCGCGCACTTCTGGGCGGCCCCCTTTGAAATCGGCGATGAGTTCGGTGGCCTGGGAATGGCGCATCCGCTGCCGCCGGACAGCATCACGGTCCGCACCAAACTTGACGGCCTCAAGGCCGGTGCCAACACCACGATCGCAGCTGTCGCGACCGATGCCATCCTGACCAAGGGCGAAGCGAAACGCCTCGCGGTCATGGCGCATGACGGGCTCGCGCGGGCTCTCTGGCCCGCCCACACACCGCTTGATGGCGATCTCGTCTTCGCCCTCTCCACGGGCCAACGCCGAATGGAAAACGGACTGGAAGACATGGTTCAGCTCGGTGCGGCAGCCGCTTCGTGCCTGGCACGTGCCATCGCCCGCGGCGTCTATAATGCAGCCCCGGCAGCCGACGATCCGGTCCCGACGTGGCGAGAGCGGTTCGGAAGCTAGTCACCAGATCCGACGCGCGCCGACCTGCGTAAACTGGGCAGATTTTCCTGAAGGAGGTTCTGCCCATCATGACCCGCGTTCACCGTTTTCTGCTTCTCGCCATGTTCGCCATAGGTGTCTGCGCTTCTGTTCCGGCCGACGCCAAATCCCTGGTGCTGGAAGAATTCTTCCGCGGAAAAACGGTGGGCAAGGGCGTTTTTGAAAGCAAGATCGCCGGTGTCTACCGACCATTCACCGTCACGTTGACAGGAACCTGGAACAGCAAGACCTTTACGCTCCGGCTTCGCGAGGACTTCGTCTACGAAGACGGTGAACGTGATACCAAGACCTGGTTCTTTCAGAAGGTTGCCGAAGACCGATACATCGGCCAGAGAGCCGACGTACTGGGTCCGGCAAACGTTCGTACGGATGAAAATGGAGACCTTCGTTTCTCCTACGTCGCGAGCCTGGAGACTGAGAACGGGCCATTGCTGCTTCGTTTTGACGACACGCTGACACAGGTCGACAGAAACACGGTCAGGAACACCGCCAAGGTCATGAAGGCCGGGATTACGGTCGGTACGGTTTCGCTGACATTTAAAAGGTAAAGCTTCCAGGGCTCAGGTACGACTTGGCGCTTGATCGGGAGTGATTTCAAGCCTTTACTCTGCGGAAGAAATTGTCCGTGGGGGCTTCATGATACCGATCCGGCACTTCCTGCCACATCTCCTGAACCTGATGTTTTCAATGGCTCTTGTGGTAGCGGGCCTTGCAAGCCAGTCAACCTTGGCAAGCGCAATGGGCACGGGCCTTGCCGAAACGCTTGAGAACAAACTGCTTGAACCGTTCGACGGCGACTTCGACGCCTTGCTCAAGCGTGGCTACATTCGGGTCCTGATCCCGTTTTCAAAGACCGGTTACTTCATCGACAAGGGCGTTCAGCGCGGCAGCTCGGTTGATCTCATGACCGAGTTCGACAAATACCTGGACAAGATCCACGAGAAGAAGGCGAAGGATGCAAAGCTCGTACTTGTTCCGACCCCAAGAGATCACTTGTTTTCAGATCTTGCCGCGGGCAAAGGCGACATCGCGATCGGCAATCTGACCATTACCCGCGAACGGGAAGATCTGGTCGCCTTTTCGTCCCCTTTGCTGAAGGATGTGCACGAAGTACCGGTCACCGCCGTAGGGGTTGCCGACCTTCCCTCACCTGAAGCCCTGTCAGGTCAGACCGTTCACGTCCGGGCTTCGTCTTCCTATTATCAGAGCCTCAAGGCACTTAACGACAGGCTCGGCAAAAAAGGCGCCAAGCCGGTCGACATTGTGACCGCTGACGAGCACATGGAAGACGAGGATCTTCTGGAAATGGTGGCAGCCGGCGCCATTTCCATGGTGATCGTGGACCAGCACAAGGCCGAGCTCTGGCTGGAAGTTCTGGACGGCCTGAAGATGCATCCCTCGGCAGCCGTGCGCACGGATGGAGAGATTGCCATAGCCGTTCGCAACAATGCGCCGGAGCTCCTGAAGGAAGTCGATGCCTTCGCCGCCACCGTGACAAAAGGCACCCTGCTCGGCAACATCATCCTCAAGCGATATCTGAAAGAGGCCGACTACCTCCGGGACATGCGCAGCGCGGACTACAAGAACGACCTCGCCAGTCTCCAAACCATTTTTCAGAAATACGGGGACGAGTATGAGATCGACTGGTTGTTGATCGCCGCGCAAAGCTTTCAGGAATCGCGTTTCGACCAGAAAGCCCACAGCCGCGCGGGCGCCGTTGGACTGATGCAGATCAAGCCGGCTACGGCCAAAGGCGACCCAATCAACATCAGCGGCATTGATGCAGATCCGGACAAGAACGTTCAGGCAGGCGTCAAATATCTTCGGTACCTTGCCAACCAGTATTTTGCCGGTCTTCAGACACGGGATGCCAACCAGACCTTCTTTGCGCTTGCGGCCTACAACGCCGGCCCCAGCCGGTTTGCCAAACTGCGCGAAAAAGCCAAGCAACAGGGCTTTGACCCGGACAAGTGGTTTGACAACGTCGAGTGGATCGTGGCTTCCGAAATCGGCCGGGAACCTGTCGATTACGTCGGCAACATCTACCAGTATTACGTCGTGTTCTTCAACCAACAGCAGCGTCGGCAAACAGAAGCTGCCGAGAAGGCGGCAGCCGGAAACTAGGATCTTTCGCGAGCAACATGAGGACGTTCAACGAAGGCCGTTTGAACGTCCACCATGACCGATGCAAAACGCTTCAGGCAACCTTGCGACCAAGAGCAGCGGCCCGCGCCAGCATCTTCCGCTTTGCCTCGCCGCTCGATCCGCGGATCGGCGAGAACATATGGTAGCCTTTGGGCTTGAGACCGCAGAAATCGAGGATCTGCTTCTCGGTTTGCTTTTTGGCACCGGCACCATAAATCCAGGTGAAGTACCAACCCGGTGTGTCGGAAGTCACCAGGACCTGCGCGGTGCGGCCCTTGAGCAGTTGCTCAGGCAGAGGCTTGCCTTTCACATATTGAAAGGACATGCCCGGCAGCAGGATCCGGTCGAACAACCCCTTCAACCTGCCCGGCAGACCGCCCCACCACAATGGGTGCGTGAGCACGAAATGTTCACACCACAGGATATCCTGCCACAGTGCTTCTAGGTCAGGCTCCAGAGGCTTCGCATCCTTGAAGGATGACACTCCGAAATCCGCGTCGAAGTCCAGATCGGCCAGATGCCTGACCCGCACTTCGTTTCCACCCTTTTGCGCATGATTTGCATATTCCGCCGCGAGGGCGCCGCAAAACGTGTCCTTGGCTGGGTGTCCTTCCAATACCAGTATTCTTGTCATGTCCAACCTTGTGAGCTTGCAGGCGTCAAACGCCAAAATTGACCGTGGTCATTTTTTGACATTCGGCATCACATCCGTCAAGATATTTTTTGACCACGGTCATTTTAACGGAAAATCATGACACGCAAACCACAACAGCGGAGCATTGCCACAAGGGCACGGGTCCTGGCTGCCGCACGCGATCTCAGTCAAAAACACGGATTGGACCTGGTTACCGCGGAAGCGGTTGCTCAGGAGGCAGGTGTCGCAAAGGGGACCGTGTTCTCGCATTTCGGCGATATGGACGGCCTTTTGTCCTACGTGCTGCTGGACCGGCTGAATGCCCTGCGTGCGGCGACGTCCGACGAAGCAGCAGAACCCGACCAATTGTCCGACCCTGTCGGACTGCTGACCCGGCGCATGATGGCCCTGATCGACGTCATCACCGACAGCCCGACAATCCTGCGGCTGTTCCTGGACAATATCGGTGTAACCAAACCCAATTGCGCTGCTGAATTTGTCGAAACTCTGGACGCCCTCGATGCGGAACTGGAGCATTTCCTGACGTTCTGGCAACAGGGGGCCAGCCTGAAGCCGAACCTGAGGCAGGATCGGTCAGCCAAGGAAATGGTCGATGGGCTGATTGCCTTCATGATCCATGGAGCCATCCTGGTCAAAAGCCATCAACTGACTGACAGGGTGGAACTGGAACATCGGCTCCGCCGCCATGTCGAGGCTTTCCTGATCAGACAATGAGAGTGATCAAAGCGGGCTCGAATAGAGTGACTGCATCCTGATCGGCAGGGTTAGCTCAACCCTTCCGGTCTTCCGGCATTTCCCCCGGCCAGAACACGACGTGGTTCTCGTAGTCTTCCAGAGCCATGCCGTCTTCGGGGATCGTCCGCCCGCGAACGGAAATGCCCGCCTGATGGACCGTTTCAGGATCTCCCGACACCAAAGGATGCCACCAGTAGAGATCCTTGCCTTCCCGCACCAGCCGATAGGCACAGGTTGGAGGCAGCCAGGTCAGTGTCCTCACCTCACCCGGTGTGAGCTGAATGCAGTCCGGCACGATGGTTGCCCTGTTGTCGTAATCCTTGCAGCGGCAGCTGGTGCCATCAAGCAACGTGCAGGCAACATCCGTCCAGACGATTTCGCCGGTGTCCCAGTCCTCAAGCTTGTTGAGACAGCAGCGTGCGCAGCCGTCGCAAAGCGATTCCCACTGGGACTGCGTCATGTCTTCCAGTGTGCGGGTTTTCCAGAACGGAAGCTCGCGTGAGGTATCGTCCACAGTCATGAAGTCTTGTGCGCCTTTCTTGGGCCGGAACAATCGGCGCCTATCATGCTACAGGCTGTCGGGCAACCTGGGCGAAAAAACGGGCTGTTTTTCCTCAATGAAATTGCAAGAACTTTAGGTAAACTGTTCCAATGAAAGGGGCACGTTGGCAACCAGTTTGCACGACCTCGAAAAACGGCTAGCTTGGGCCGATCCTTTTTGATCCGGAGACCTTGTTCGCGTGACGGACAAACCGCAATCAGATGATGTCGAAACCGGCCATCCGCCGGCGCAGAAGCCGCCGAAAAAGCGCAATCGTATTCGCCGCTTTTTCCTGGCGATCGATGCCCTTATCGACACGGCCCTGTGGAAGAGCGGAACAGCTATCCGCCGGATATTCGAAGGCTATGACGCCTTCTTGCGGCGGTTCCGGGCCAAGGGAATTTGGCGCGTTCTTGCCGAACTTTCGTCTGACGGCCTGACTTACGGTCTTGCCGGTTTCATCGTGGTGCTGGCCTTCGCCCAGCCAGCCTTCGAGGCAACGCGCTATGCCGACTGGAAGACCACAGACGATTTCGCGGTGACCTTCCTGGATCGCTTCGGCAAGGAAATCGGCCGGCGCGGCATCGTTCTCAACGACAGCGTACCGCTTGAGGAAATTCCAGACTCCCTGATAAAGGCAACGCTCGCCACCGAAGATCGCCGTTTCTTCAGCCACTTCGGAATTGATTTTTTCGGCACCTTCCGGGCCATGGTCGAGAACGCACGCGCAGGCGGTGTCGTCCAGGGCGGTTCGACGCTCACCCAGCAGCTGGCCAAAAACCTCTTCCTGACCAACGAGCGCAGTCTCAGCCGCAAGATCAAGGAAGCCTATCTGGCGCTGTGGCTGGAAGCGAACCTTTCCAAGCAGGAAATCCTGAAGCTCTATCTCGACCGCGCCTACATGGGCGGCGGCGTCTTCGGGGTGACGGCAGCTTCCGAATTCTATTTCAACAAGAATGTGCGTGAGCTGACGCTTGCTGAAAGTGCCATGCTGGCAGGTCTCTACAAGGCACCGACCAAATACGCCCCACACATCAACCTGCCTGCAGCCCGCGCGCGTGCCAACGAAGTCCTGTCCAACATGGTACAGGCCAGTTTCCTGACCGAAGGCCAGGTGATCGGCGCACGCCGTAATCCGGCCCTGGCTGTCGACAGGTCTCAGGAACAGTTGCCGGAATACTTCCTCGACTGGGCGCTTGAAGAGGTCAAGAAACTTGCACGCCGGTATCCGGCACTCGCCCGCGACCGCATTGTGACCGTACGCACCACACTGGACCCGGCGCTGCAGCGCCAGGCGGATCTGGCCGTGGAAACCGTGCTTCGGGAAAACGGAAATTTGCGCGACGCTCGTGAAGCGGCGATGGTTTCGATGATCCCGGACGGAGCCGTCGTTGCCATGGTCGGTGGCAGTTCCTATGGCGAAAGCCAGTTCAATCGCGCCGTCAACGCGCTGCGCCAGCCAGGATCCTCGTTCAAGCCTTTCGTCTATATGACGGCTTTCATGAACGGCTACACCTCGGACAGCGTGGTCTCCGACCGTCCGGTCTGGATCGGTAACTGGTCGCCCAAGAACTATTCCAGAAGCTACCGGGGCGCTGTCACGCTGAAAACCGCGCTCACCAAGTCCATCAACACCATTCCGGTGATCCTTTCCCTGGATTTCGGCCGGCAAAAAATCATCGATACGGCGTATCGCATGGGCCTGACCCACGAACTGGAAAACTCCGTGTCGCTACCAATCGGCTCATCTGAAGTCTCCGTCATCGACATGGCGTCGGCCTATTCCGTTTTCGCCAATGGCGGAACCAAGGCAGCGGCCTATGCGGTTCTGGAGATCAAGAACAGCGCCGGCAAGGTTCTCTACCGGCGTGAACGCGACGAGCCGCCTGCAGTTCGTGTCCTGCCGGAGGAGAAAGTTCAGGAAATGAACGAGATCCTGGTCAATGTGGTTGAGGCCGGCACGGCCCGCCGGGCGCAGATTGACGGCGTGGTCGCAGCCGGAAAGACCGGAACCACCAACGCCTACCGTGACGCGTGGTTTGTCGGCTACACCGGCAACTTTGCCACGGCCGTCTGGTTCGGCAACGACGATTTTACCTCCACGCGGCGTGTCACCGGCGGCAGCCTTCCTGCCATGGCCTGGCAGAAATACAACGCCTTTGCCCACAATGGCATCGAGCTTGCCCGGATGCCCGGTGTCGATCCGGAAAGCCTGCCGCGACTGGCCCGAACCGCACCGGCAAGGCTGGCTACAGACACCAGCGACACTGCGCAGCCACGAGTCCTGAAACGGCGCACCCAGGATCTCCTCTTGCAGATCGGTCAGGATCTGCGCCTGCTGCTTGAACAAACGAGCGCCGATGCCGCCCCTGCTCAAGGGTCTGCCAACACCGATGTCGCGGCGGTGCAATGAGCGATACAGGATTCCGGCCCGCACATGGCGAGGCAGACTGGTATGACGAAAGGCTTCCACGTGCCATCCGCTCGCATCGGGGCAATCCTTTTCGCACGCTCGCCACGGTGACGCTTGTCGTCGTTCTGGCCTCCTTGCTCGGCATCAGCTCCGCCTATCTGATCATCGAGCGGGAACAACCGCTAAATGCGGTCACCATCGGCCCGTGGCACGCCTATCCGAAAGCCGGCACCTCCGAAGCCGATCCCTATTCCGTGGCGATCTACACAAGAGGCGCCGTCATTCCCCTGGCATCGGGCGAAGGGCTTGCTCTGGTCGCGCGCGAAGACAGCAACGGCCACCAGCTTGATCCGACATGTGAGTACCGTATCGCAGGCCAGACCCCGTCTGCACGGCTCTGGACCATGACCGCGGTCGATGGCCACGGCCACCTGGTCAAGACGATGTCCGGCCGGGTGAACCTAGCAAGTGACGCCTTGCTGCGAAACGCGGACGGCACATTCGAGATCGTCGCCGCCACCCGCCCCCACTCCGGCAACTGGCTGCCCCTGGCGAGCGATGCAAGGGCCGCCGACGGTCTACGCTTCGTGCTTAGGGTCTATGACGCTCCGGTCACGACCGGTGCAGCCCTTGACGGCGTCAGCATGCCCACCATCGACAGGTTGGGCTGCCCATGACCCTTTCTTCACGTTTTTCCCTGTCGGTTGGCCTGCTGGCCACACTGTGTCTTGCTGCCATCATTCACATCCTGGTGGTGCTGAGCATCCCCCAGAACGTTCTGCACAGTGCCTATGACAACATCGGCAACCACGGACCGGACCGGCAGTTCAATTTGCTGCCGGATGTCCACCCCGGCGAGGAAGCCCTGCCCGATCTCGATCCGGCCATGAAGCACGCTGCCTGCCGGTTTCAGCTCGCCGACGGGCCGGTTCTTTTCGATGCCAGCATTCCGGTACCCTTCTGGTCCATAGGACTGTTCAACGCGGCTGGAGAGGCCGTCTACAGTCTCAACAACCGCACCGCAGGTGCCGAGCGCCTGTCAATGCTGGTGCTGACCACGGAACAGCTGTCGATCCTGCGGGAGAACCCGCCGGAAAACCTGGAAGACCTCATCGTCATTGAAACGGAAGAGCCGCTAAGCGGTTTTGCGTTGTTGCGAGCCTATGTGCCCCACCCGACCCGGGCGGACAACGTCGACCGCGCTCTCAGGGCCGCAAGCTGCGGCTCCATTCGCTAAGCTACTTGCAATCATGAAAAACGGTCAGGCCGGGACGCTGTCACGCCCCGACGCCGCAACTGGTCACGATATCGGAGAAACCGCGTTCCGCAGGTGAGAAATATCGTTGTCGGGCATACCGGTTGCAAGCGTCTGTTGCTGACCGTAGCTGGAACTATTGCCGACCGGTGCAGCCTCATTGAGCGGTGACAGTGGACCGAGCGACTCGAACAGGTCTCCCAGAAGATCCTTGTGACGCTTCCACCGACCGATCGATGATCTGAACATCGGCTTCCGCACCTGGAGATTGGAGAACGTCGTCACGGGACTGTCGCCGTTATAGAACTCCAGGCATTGCTCTTCCCAGTCCATGCCTGTGCACGCCAGTAGCGCCTTGCTTTCCTTTTCCTGGTTATGAACCAGGTCTTCGTAGGAAAGCGTGTGGATGCGAACCGGCAGGACCTTTTCCCAATGTTTCATCAGACCGTCGTAGGCGACGAAATAGCTGCCCAGTGACTTCTGCGTCATGGCGTAGTTATGCGCGGGCGAAAGCGAATGCGACAGAAGCGAAACGCATGTGTCCGCAGGACAGCGAACGCAATGGATGAAAGCCGCTTTCGGAAACAGAAGGCTCATAAGCCAGAGCACTTCGAAATTATGCGGCATCTTGTCGGTGACACGGTCTGCCCGCCGATCGATTGCGCTCAGTTCCGCAAGGTACTGCCGTGCAAACTGCTTGAACTCACGCGGCCCGAGGCTCTTCAACCGGTTTTCCAGGGCAGCACTTGGCGCCCCCCGCAAACCCAGGTCCTGCTGCAGCAAGCGGAAATACGGAATTTCCGCACCGCTGGCGATGCGCGAATGCCGGCTCACGATCTGCTCGGCCAGGGTCGTGCCTGAACGCGGCATGCCGAAAATGAAAACCGGCCGCTCCGAGGGATCCTCAAATTCCGTCCGTTCGGCGAAAAATGCCTCGTTGAAAACTTCCTTCATGAACGCGATGCGCTCTTCATGGGCTTGCTGATCGAACGACTGGTAGCGCAACCGGCGAGCGGAGCGGTAGTGCTGGGCAGCGCGCGCGGTGTCTCCCAGGTCGTAGTGGATCTTGCCGGCCGCCCAATGCAGGTGAGCGTGCTCCGGAGCAGGCAGTGCGCTTGCCTGTTTCAACAGGTCATCGATCTTGGCAAGTTCCGCCGGTTCTTCCCTGTAGGTGCGTGCCATCGTCAGGCAGTGAAGGGCCGAGGGCAGTTCCTTGCCCAATGCGATGGCTTTTTCGAACCAGGCGACAGCCTCGTCGATCTGGCCGACAGTGATATCGAGCTGGCCCATGCCGACAAGGGCATAACCATTTTCCGGATCGATCGCCAATGCACGCTG
Organism: Roseibium sp. ROS1; assembly: GCF_054658215.1. Classification (NCBI taxonomy): domain Bacteria; kingdom Pseudomonadati; phylum Pseudomonadota; class Alphaproteobacteria; order Hyphomicrobiales; family Stappiaceae; genus Roseibium; species Roseibium sp. ROS1. The sequence continues at coordinate 1,643,784 of NZ_BAAGIG010000001.1, read as the reverse complement.
AAAGCTCTGTCGTGCCAGCACCGGCTGACGCTTGAGCGTGTACAGGTCACCAAGATGGGCGTGGAAATCAGCGGCTTTGGGCGCAAGGGCCACAGCTTTTTTCAGCGATTTCAGCGCGCCGGCCAGATCGCCAGCGTTCATGAGGGCCAGACCGAGCAACTGATGCACCTGCGGATGCTTGCCGGCCTTGCGCTCAGCCTTCCTCAGCATCTCGATAGCAAGCCCCACGTCACCGTTCTGGTAAGCAGCAATGCCCAGCGAAAAATTTGCCTGCGGATTTTTGGGGTCGAGCTTCAGTATCTCCTCAAACATGCTGAGCGCGATTCCAATGCGTCCGGCATGTTGATGAGAGAGCGCTTCTTTGACGAGAAGCGTGATGTTCGGACTCATTCGACCACCTTCAGGTTCCCGGGAGTGACTACCCTGTAAACTAAACGGTTTAGTTCGACGCCTGAAGAACGGCAAGCCACAAAACCCCTTCAAAGACATCCTTTTGCCGGAAAAACGACCAAAATTAGGCTAAGAGCTTGTGATCACGTCTCTTTTTTCAGTGTTCACATTTTTTTGCATTGCAATAAAAAAAACTTATGCGCGCATGCCCTTAAGGCAAGTCAATTTGACAAAAAGTGAAGCAGATCAAGTAAAACGAGATTTTGGCTGTTGTGTTTTCGTAAAAAAATAACGCTGAGCGGTATCGTTTAAAAATTTTGAATACGCTTAGCTTACGAAATAAATTCTCATAGGTTTCTTGTAAAAGAACCCGTCCAGAAGTCTTCTCAAAGATGTTTTTTCAGACCTTGAACGATCGCGCCTCCAGCCTGTGGAAAAGCAGTTCCGCCTCTACAGCCGAAAATGTATCCGCGCATCAGTAGATCTGACGTGGGCAGAATATAGCACTCAATAAAATGTCAGAATTCAGGCCTGAAATTCGGAAGCGGGCTATTTCACGACCGGCGCGCGTTCAGTTCCCCACCCGGTATAGATCCGGGACCTGCGAACAGGCTTGTCGTCCCCATAACGCTTGTCCGGATCGCAACCGGCTTCGGCAATGCGAACCTGGCCTTCCAGTTCCCGAATGGCGTTATTGACCTTCCAGACGCGATCGCGGGTCGGCGTTTCGATCTCCAGTCCGTCAAGCGCCTTCTTGTAGGCGATGATCCGATACCGCAGTGCCTGACCGACCCATTTGATCATCACCCGGTTTTCCCAGACGCGCGCCTTCGCACCTTCATAGGTTTCCTCGGACTTCACCGGCTTGTTCTGCAGAACTCGCAGCCGCTCGTCATCCGCGGCCTTCACACGCAAGGCCACTTCGCAGAAAGGCATCACCAGCTCCGCATCGCCGGATGCGTCAGCGGCAATCTTGTCGTAGCGGGCATCGGAAGACTGGAACTTGTCTGAGCGCAGATAGATCAGATAGAGATCAGGCGGCACACGCCCCTCAACTTCCGGAAGAACGCGTGTTCGCGACAGCTCAACCATGGTCCCGCCGATCCAGTCCTTGGTCCATGGCGGACGGATCAGCGTCCAGCCGCGGTTGCGCATCAGCTTTTCGTCGTTCGTGTAGTTGAACTTGGAAACCGGATCACCGCGCAGGCGCGCTGCTTCGTCGCCCGCCGCCGGCATCACCCTGTCATGAATGACGGATGGCCTGGCACGATCAAAATCCCCTGTCGGGCGCGTACAGGCAGCAAGGCTGACGGCAATCAGCACGGCAGCGACGGCAATGGCGCCCTGCCCTGATCTGCGACCGCTCTCCGCGAGGGATGCGGTGGCGGATTGTTCCGCTTTGCCTTTGCCCATCGGGCGCTTCTCCAGGCCGCTAAAAAGAAACTTCTCCTGCGCGGCTGGAGAGGCTTGGACCGTCAGTCCTTGTCGGAGCCAGCAGGTCCGGCCGCTTTTCCGATGGTCGCGATTCGTGCGGCAAGATCAAGGTCATGGCGCTCGTACCGGACACCTGGGAAGAGGATAACTTCTCCAAAGGTCTCTCGGCTTGCCATACGGCGCTGATTGGAACGATAGCCCACACGTGCTGCGGGGCGTTGAGCTGATGTAAAGTCCAACAAGGTGCCCATCGTCTCCTCCTTCGGTTCCGATCTCCCCTGACGGCGTATTACCGGCGGGGAACGGTCAAACGGGCGACGCATTACTTCCTGCTCTTCATTAAGAAGCTGTCAGGGTTAACAGCATGCTAACGCTTTTCCTGCAATTTGAACGAAGCAAGTTCCTCCGGTGGTCCGGTCTTTCGTATTTTGTAGACGGGTGTCATGCGCCAAACTCAACATTTCAGTCAGCCTTTGCCGAATTCCGCTTCACCGGACAAATCCGCGTCCACAAAGGGCGAGGATCGTGGCGTCCTTCTGGCCGCAAGTGAGCTGTTTGCCGGACGCACTCGGCATGATGTTGAAGAAAAACGCATTTTTCTGGAGTTGGCGTCAAACTTCCTGCCTAAAACCTCACTGCCGGACAGGCGCCGGATCGCAAATCTGCTGGCTGCGCATCCGGAAATTCCCGACGACCTCCTGACGCAGCTCGCATCCGACGAAGACGAACTGACGGCCTATCCGGCCCTTCGTTACAGTCCGAGGCTTTCTGTGGATCTCCTTTTGAAGGTTGCGGAGGCAGGTCCGGATTCCCTCCGCAAAGCGGTCGCCAACCGGCCATCCTTGCGCGAATCGGTGATCACGACATTGTGCGAACACGCCGGAGCCCCTGTAATCCGTATCCTTCTCGACCGGGAAGACGTCACCCTGACACAAGCTCATCAGGCAAAACTCAGTTGTCGTAGTGACATCGTTGCCACTCTTGGTTTAGAATTGGCAGGTCAGGACGCATTAAACCCGGATGGACTTATGGGACAATTCCTGCATTTACCAGCTCCGCTCAAATCGAAAGCGATCGCCGCGGCGGAGATGACCAGCCTGGTCAAACAGGCACAAACCCCTGGTTCCGCAACCGACAGACGCACGGACACCGCGCGCCTCAAATTGCGGGACGCACTGGTGAGCGAAGCCCTTTTCCAGCAGCGGTCCCGTTTTGCGGATCTCCTGGGCCAGGGGCTCGGACTGCCGCAGACCACTTGCGATCTGCTGATGCATGACGATCAGGCCGAAGGTCTGACCGTTGCATTGAAAGCGCTTGGTATGTCGGCATCCGAAGTCACGACCGTGATGATCCGCATGCTGGGTGAAAACCTGTCACTGGAAAGACTGCGCGGCCTGCTGCGCCTCCATCGCACGCTCAGCCAGGGCGCTGCCGAGGTGCTGGTCGGACAGTGGATCCTGCATGACCAGGTCACTCAGCCCGTATCTGCACAGCTTGACTCGCAATATCAGGAAGGTTCGCGCCGCGATGCGGCGACAACGGACGGACAGAAGTTTGGTTTCGTTCAAGCCGAAACCACTCGCAAGTCGAACCGTTCCTGAGAATACCCGCTCAAGCACTGTGTTGCGGGAGGGCTGAACGCCCATATTTAAATCTGTACTAAAAGCGGTAGAGGTTTGTGTCGGGCTTCGGCTCATCCTGCACCAATGGCAGGTCAATCCTGCCGTCGCGTGCTTCGATGTCCACCAGCCAATAGTCCGGATCCATTCGCGCTTCGCTTACCAGCCGCGCGTCTATCGTTTCCCTGTCCACCCGTTCGAAGACACTTTCGAACAAGCGCCCCTGCGGCAGACTGCTGAACATGGCTTGCGGCGCCGGGCCATAGAAGTCGAAGCTACCGTCAAGACGGTCCACACAGATAAAGACCGCACCGGCTTCGGGCGCCCCTTTCCTGGAAACAGCTGCAAAGCCGCCCTCGCCGAATACGCGCCGGACCAGTGCACTGACGAAAAACTCAGATGTAACCCGCATGCTGACCGCCTCTGCCGAACCCGCCGGCACTCCCGAAGATGGAGAAGGAAGGCCCTGCTCTACGACAGTTGCGCTCACGCGGCAACTTGCCGTCCGGCAATCTAGCCGGACAGCGACCGGCCACTGACCATTTCCAGGCGCTCGATGACCTTGGTGCCGGGTTCCCCCGTCAACGGCAGGCCCCTGTCAAATTCAAACCGCCTGATGGCAGCGGTGGTATTGGCTCCCATCACGCCGTCCGCCTTCAGCGGACCGTAGCCGAGTTCGGACAATGCCTGTTGGATCTTCATCAACTTCGGATCGGACTCTACACCGGCATCGGCACTGTCGTCGGCACCGGCATCAAGAACTTCAGCGCTGTCTTGTCTTGTCGTACCCGAGAACCCGGGCTTCGGACGAGGCACGGGACCATTCACGGACGTTACGGGGCTTTCTCCCTGCATCAACACCAGAGCAAGCAGCGCTTCCGTTGCCTCTCCGGTCTCGATCTGTCCGGCGTGACGTTCAAAACCACGGATGGCACGCTCGGTCGCCGGGCCGTTCAGTCCGTCCAGAGGGCCTTCGTACAGGCCGATCTTGCGCAGGGAAATCTGCAGGTCGAGCACAAGGGTGGAGATCTCCTGCACCTGAAGCCCGGGACTTCTGCCATCCGGTTCCGGCAGCTGCATGGTATCCGGTCGATCTCGTGTCGTGAACAGCGGCGCCGGATGCCGGCCAGGCTGCAGGCCGACCGCATTGGCCACGATCAGGCATGCCGTCAGCCCCATCACCACAGTACCACCCGCTGCGACTGGATTGTCGAGCGCCATATGACCGGCCTTCGCCATCAGGGATTCCGACGACTTTGCTTGCTGCGCCTTGGTCTGCTTTGTCGTTTTCTTTGCTCTTGCCATTGCGCCTATGCCGATCTTGCCAATTGCTCGACACGGAGCACCTCGCCGGTCCTACCGGCGCACTGCTGCGCTTGCGTCCGAAGCGGCAGGGTCACAGTCACGCTTTCCCCCTGTCCCAGAATGGTCTGAACAGTCAGGCTGCCGCCCATGCGCTCCAGAAGGGCCCTGGAAACGCCCAGCACGGTTGCCGCGGCCTCGGCGCTCCAGCAAAGGCTGGACTGGCGGTTCTTCACCGAAAACACATAGTTAGTGTAGCCTGTACCGAGATCGACACCAACGCTCACCACGGCGCCAGCCTCGGAAGTTTCCACCATATCCACCAGCAGGAAACACAGTGCCTGCCGCAGCAATTTTCTGTCGGCAGCAACCAGCGGACTGTCCTGGCCGGGCTCCATTTCCAGAGCAACACCGCGACGCAAGGCCACCCTTGCGACCATGTCCATGCATTGAACGAGACAGGCTTCGACATCAACACCGGTAATCTCCGGTTCGCCGGGAGATCTGTCGGCCGGAACCAGATCCAGAGCCGCAGTGAGCGAGGCCAGGCCCCGTTCACCATTTTGCCGCAGGGACTGCACCGCCAATTTGAGCACAGGATCGGAGGTATCACGCCCCAGGCGCTCAAGACGTTCGGATTGCGCCAGAATGTCCGACAGCGCCTGCGAAGCCTCAACGCCCGCCGTTTCAAGCATGTCCCGCGAAATTCGGTCCGCGCGTGCGCTTCCGTCTGTGGCGGATCCCGCGGTCTTGCCTGCCGAGGGCTCGATGGGTTCAAGAGGACGAAGCGTTAGCAGAAGTGCCACACCGTGTTCAGAAGACGGGCTGCTCTGCCGGCTGGCGCGCAGCTGCACTTCCAGACGCCGGTAGTCGGCCTGCCCTGCTTCACCCGGACGATTTGCGCCAACCCTCAAACGTGCCTCGAAGGTTCTTGTGGCGCCACTCAAACGGGCTTCGGAAAGACAGGTCAGATAAAGCGGCCGGTCCGCAACGTGAAGGCGCGGAAACAGCCAGTCCTCCCCGCTTTCCACCGGCAGGTGCCCGAGCACATCCTTCACCGGGCCGCCAATGACCTTGAGGCCACCGTCAGACCCGAGTTCACAATAGATGTCGGAGACACTCTGACTGATCTGGAGGCGTCTTTCCTCCGTTGCCCTCACAACTTTTTGCGCAAGAGACCGGTCAAGCGCGATGCGGAGCGACAGCAAACCGACATAAAGCAGAGCCGCCAGCGTCGCAAACGGCGTCGCCAGCCCTGGAAATCCGGAAGCCGAAGGGACAGGCAGCGGAACAAACATCAGGGCAAGGACCAGGGCACCGCAAAGCCCCGTCACGGCGAGTGCCGTCCGCCGGCTTGCTGCGAGCGCAGCCTCCATCGGCGGCACCAGCAACCAAGCCAGCGCAAAGGACAGCGCACCGCCGGTAACCGCGCAGACGCCGGCAACAAACACCGCGAACAGGGAAGCAGAAAGACCGGCAGCCTTGGACAGCGCCCCCGACTGGGACAGATAAAGCGCCAGAGGCCATTGGCTCAGCATCCAGGCGAGCGCGAGAAGAGTGGCTGCCTGAGGCGGCCCGGCCAGCGCCAGATGCAGTGGCAGTACCACCAGAGCCGCAGCGCCGCTGACGAAACAGCTGAGCAGAAACGAACGATGCAACGGTGCAAGAAAAGGATCGGAAGCAGCTTCGGGATGAATCATTCCATCCACGCGAGCCACCCAATGCCCCCAGATATTTTGCATGTTTTTCAGAAGGTTACGCAATCTACTCTACCACACAACAATCGCGGAAACATCCGCTCGCACCTTTTGTACGGCCATTGTCGGTTGCAGCACTTAAGGAACGATAAAGGATGAATCCAAATTGCGTTTTTTTCCGAAAAACCCATTGGCCTCAATATCTTGACCGGAATTAGCTAAAATTTGAATCAATATTTCAGAAAATACGATTTAAATACCTGATTTATTTTATGAAAATTGGCTTTTCCCGCTCAACCGGGGATTCTCATGTCGCTGGTAATGTGCCCCCATAACAAGCGTGCCAACGGCACAAAGGCACGCAAGACAGAACAGACTATGGGTAGCGACATGTTCTTTCTCTTGAGGACGGCCTTTTGGCTCACCTTGGTGCTCGTCCTGATTCCCCTCGGGTCAGATCAGGAAGACACTTCGACGGAAAACATCGATCCGGTGTCGGCCTTCCTGGCGGCACAGGCAACGATGTCGGACATCGGCGGCTTTTGCGGACGCAATCCGCAGGCCTGCGAAACGGGAGGCGATGCACTGACGGCAATCGGCAGCCGCGCACGCGACGGCGCTCGGATTGTCTATGAGTTTCTCGACACGCAGATTGCCGAGAAATCGGGAAGCGAACAGCTGGTGACCGGCTCGACGCCCGTATCGAGTGCTGGCACGACGTCCGGCCAATCTTCAGGCCAGGAACCCCAGGTTTTCGCCGGCACACCATCTTGGCAGCCGGTCTTTGATAACGTCTCTTCCAAAGAGGCAGTGCTTGGGCCGGTGCCACGGCCCAAACCACGCTCAGGCCAAAAGACCTGAGCACACTGGTCGTTCAAGATCCTACGACCTCCTGGATCTGAAAACGGCCGATTGCGCCCCCGCTGGAGCGCTGCTGCACGGCAGCAACGCAAAGACGGCTTCACTTCAGCGGATTGTTCCGCTGCGCCGCAGATGGAAAGCTGCCCATTTCATCTGCGGCGTATCTTTATTCTCCCCCCTCTCTCGCACCTGCCGGCATTTGCACTTTGCCGCTCACGAGTTATATGAAGGCGGACAAGACCTTCAAAGACCGGTGCCATGACCACAACCTTGAGCGAAATCCTTGAGACGTTTGATTTTCTCGACGACTGGGAAGATCGCTACAAATACCTCATCGACCTTGGCAAGGAGATGCCTGATCTTGCCGACGCCGAAAAGACCGATGCCAACAAGGTGCGCGGTTGTGTGTCGCAGGTCTGGCTGATCACCTCCATCGACAAGACGGGCGACGGCACACCTGTGCTCAGCTTCCGGGGTGACAGCGATGCGCTTATCGTGCAAGGGCTCGTAGCCATCGTCACCTCTTTGTTCAGCGGCAAGACCGCGCAGGACATTCTTGACACCGACGTCGAAGGTATTTTTGCCAAACTGGGTCTGCAGGAGCACCTGACGCCGCAGCGCTCCAACGGTCTCAAATCGATGGTCGGACGCATCCGCAGCGACGCGCAAGGAGCTCTGGCAGCAGCCTGAGAGCCCTTCAATTTGATCACTCTGCTCTTTCGGCAAGTGCTTCAGTTGCGCTCACACCGAGCGTCATCCGCAATTAACTGAAGATCTCCATCACAAAACAAAAAAAGAGCTGCCCATGGGCAGCTCTTTTGTACTTCGATCTGGGCCGAAGGATTTACTTGGAGCGCTTGCGCTGCTGGCCGAGGCCCATCTTCTTGGCCAGTTCCGAACGGGCAGCCGCATAGTTCGGTGCAACCATCGGGTAATCGGCACCCAGGTCCCACTTCTCGCGGTACTCTTCCGGGGTCATGTTGTAGTGCGTGCGCAGGTGGCGCTTCAGCGACTTGAACTTCTTGCCGTCTTCCAGGCAGATGATGTAGTCCGGCATGACCGACTTCTTCACCGGCACAGCAGGCTTCAGCGGCTCCGGCTCCGGCTCGGTGGAAGTGCTGGCAGTTCTCTGCAGCGCGCCGTAAACTTCGTTGATCAGGCCTGGCAGATCTGTTGACGCAACGGTGTTGTTGCTCACATAGGCTGAGACGATGTCTGCCGTAAGATCAATCAGATTCGCATCCACCGGACTGTCAGTCATATTTCACCCGTTCTCTACTGATTTCAAAATTAGCTTTGTGGTTTACCTGCAAAAAATGTCTGCCGAAAGCGGAACTAGAAATTCAGTTACTTGCGGGCCCAGAAATCAAAAACGATTCTACTTTGCAGGCAATCGTCACAGCCTTATATCGCCGCTTTCGTTGAACGACAACCCCGTAATTCAAATAAAAATCGATCAGAAGCAATAAAAATCAAATTGTACAAATATTGGCTATACCTAACGCACCTATTTCGACAATGAACCGATAGTATTGTCAGGAAATCTGTCTTTCAGGACCATTGCCGCACACCATGCCTCAGCTTTTCGGCCGGACAGTTTTTGCAAGGGCATCTTCCTTGGTATCGGCACAGGGACGGTAGCCGGCTGCGTATGCAGCTTTTGCCAACAAATGAGCCGAAATTGGGGCGGTGAGCAGGAAGAATACGACTCCGGCGATTGCCCGTGTGACAACGGCCAGATCGCCAGCATGAACTGCCAGCGCAAGCAACATCACTCCCGACCCCAGAGTACCCGCCTTGGAGGCCGCATGCATTCGCATGTAAACATCTTTCAGACGGATGATACCGATCGATGCGACCAGTGCGAAGGAAGCACCGACGACCAGCATGATACCGGTGATGATTTCAACGGCAGCATTCATTGTCCCGCCTCCCTGCGCTTAATGCTCTCTTCGACTTCGTCCATGATCGTCTTGTCGCCGGCAAGGCCGCGGTTCAGGACGAAGCGTGCGAAAGCGACGGTTGCCAGGAAGCCGACGAGGCCGAGCGTAATCGCAATGTCGATGTAAAGATAAAAGCCGGTGGAAACGCCGATGGCCGCGATAAAGCCGATCCCCACCGCGACCAGCATGTCCAGGGCGACAACACGGTCCGGAAGGCTCGGTCCCTTGACCGTCCGCACGACGATGATGATGAAGGAAATCGTCAGCAGAGCCAGCGCGATCTTGACGCTGATTTCCAGGAAACCGGAAGAAAAGGTCTCAAACGGAGTCATCTGAACACCTCCAGGATCTTGCGTTCAAAACCGTTCTTGATGTCGTCGATCGTGGCTTGCGGGTCAGGCACGTCGATACAGTGCACATAAAGCGTCTTCCGGTCGTCGGAGACATCAACGGACAATGTGCCCGGCGTCAGGGTGATCAGATTGGCCAGCATCGTGATTTCGAAGTCCCTGTCCACTGTCAGCGGAAACGCGATGATGCCCGGCTGCAATTTGATCTTCGGCTTGAGCACGATGATCGCAACCCGCCAGGCCGACAGCACCAGTTCATAGACGAAGAGCACAGCCAGACCGAAGCCCTTGGAGACCCGCTGGAAATAGGCGGCAGTACCAACCTGTTCCCGGATCAGGTAAAGCGCGCCGAAACTGAGCACGAAACCGAAGGCCAGATTGACTTCAGAGAAGCTGCCCGTGACAGCTCCCCAAGCCAGCATCAGAAGAATGTTGATGAGAAAGAGACTGGTCATCCCTGGCCCCCAAAGACTGAACGCAGGTAGCCGAGCGGTTCAACAATGCCGCTTGCCCCTCGCGTTGAAAGCTCCAGCATCCATTCCGGCTGCAGGCCGAAATAGACAACAAGCGCAGTTAGGATGCCGAGTGGCAACCAGACTGCGGCTCCAGAAAGTTGCGCGCCGCCCTCGCCCGTCACGGCAACGGCCTGCCCGTCAGTAGTGCCTTCAGGTCCACCGCGCCAGAAGGCGAAGATCCAGACCCGGCCCATCGCCATGGTTGTCAGGAACCCGCTGACAAGAATGGCAGCACCCAGCCAGGTCCGGCCGTCTGCGAATGCCGCATCCACAAGAATGACCTTGGGCCAGAAACCGGAGAATGGTGGCAGACCCGAAACGGCAAAACCAAGTACCAGGAACACGGCTGCGAACACCGCACTCTTTTGATAGAGCCCACCCAGCTGCCTCAGGTCGTAGGAACCGCCCATCATGTTCATGATGCCCGCTGCCATATAAAGTGCCGTCATGACGATGATCGAATGGACCGCGTAGAAAATGGCACCCGAGACTGCCAGCGTCGAACCAACGGCAACACCGGCGAGCATCGACCCGATGCCGGCAATGACCACATAGCCGAGCAGCCGCCGCACTTCACTTTGCGCCAGAGCTCCGATCGCCCCTGTCAGCAGGGTGGCGATGGCAACCAGCGCGATCACATCGGCCATATAGCCGCGGGAGGCCGGCAGGATCAGAACAAAGATGCGGATCAGCGCATAAACGCCAACCTTGGTCAGAAGGCCTGCAAAGACCGCCGACACCACCACGTTGGGCGTGTGGTAGGACGCAGGTAGCCAGAAATTGACCGGGAACGCGGCCGCTTTCATGGCAAAGGCGAGGAAATAGAGCGCGGCAACCGTTGCCAGTGTGCCGGAAGCCGGATTTTCCAGGGCGGCAACCTTCATGGCAAGGTCTGCCATGTTGAGCGTGCCGAAAATTCCGTAAAGCAGACCTGTCGCGATCAGGAAAAGGTTCGTGCCGATCAGGTTCAGGACACCGTATTTGACCGCGCCGTCAAGCTGGATCCTGTCGTTACCGAGGACCAGAAGCCCGTAGGACGAAATCAGCAGAACTTCGAACCAGACATAGAGGTTGAACACATCCCCGGTCAGGAACGCGCCGCAAACACCTGTCATCAGCAGAAGCAGGAATGGATAAAACCCATATCTGCGTCCTGTGCTGTCAACGGTGGCTGCGCCGAAAACACCCGCACAGAAGGCCACGATTGAGCCGATCAGTGACAGCGTGACACCAAGCGTATCCACTGTGAAGGCAATGCCGAACGGCGGCAGCCAGCTGCCCATCACCATGGTAATGACACCATGATCGAGCACCCGGATCAGCAGTGCAAGGTTGGCCAGCACCAGCAGTGCCAGGAAACCTATGCCGACTTTCGGCTGCAGATCGGTGTTCTTGCGCAGCATCAGGCACAGCGCACCGCCCAGGATTGTGATCAGCGAAGGCGCGACCACCAGCCAGTCACCCGCCGCAACGGGCGTAGTGACCATGGCCTGGGAAAGATCGACGGAAACGGAAGAACCGGCCATGTAGCTTAGTACCCTTGCGGCGGAGTTTGGTCGTGTTCGGGTTCGGCGATGCGCATTTCGTTGACTTCATCGGTGCCAAGTTCCTGGTAGGCCCGGAAGGCCAGCACCAGCAGGAACGCAAAGAACGAGAAGGAAATGACGATTGCCGTCAGCACCAGCGCCTGCGGCAGCGGATTGGCCGTCGCGGTTTCCGGAGCATAGAGATGTTCCGGAATGAGCGGCGGAACCTCGCGCGTCAGGCGCCCGTTGGTGAAGATGAGCATGTTCACGGCATTGCCCAGAATGGCGATACCCAGAAGAATGCGCACAAGTTGCTTGGACAGCATCAGGTAGACGGCCACGGTGAAGAACAGGCCAATCAGGATGACAACGCCGGTTTCCATCAGTCGGCCTCCCTTTCTTCAAGCGCCAGTGCAATGGAGCCGATGGCACCCACCACCACCAGGTAAACGCCAATGTCGAAGAACAACGGCGTCGACAAGGCGATCTCCACGCCGAAAACATGCACCTCCAGCCACTGGCTGGTCATGAAGGCCTGCGCCTTGAATATCGACGGGATGCCTGCCACAGCCGCCAGGAACAGTCCGAAACCGGATACCCCCATCGGGTGGAACACGATGGCGCGGCGAACGGAAGCAACACCGCAGGCGATACCAAAAATCGCCAACGCCGATGCGGCAATCAGGCCGCCGATAAATCCACCACCCGGCTCGTTATGGCCGCGCAGCAGCACGAAGACCGAAAACAGGACCATCAGCGCGGACAGATAGGGCGCAATGGTGCGGAAGATGATCGTACGCATCAGTGAGCCTCCCCAGTCTGGGCCGGTGTGGGCGGTTCGACCGTCTTCGGTTTCTCGATCGGTTTTTCAGGCTTCGTCCGCACCCGGATGAGCGCCAGAACACAAAGCCCGGCCAGAACCACCACGGCGATTTCACCCAGCGTATCAAAGCCGCGGAAGTCGACGATGATCACGTTGACGATATTCCGGCCATGGGCAATGGAGCGGCTGAACTGGGCGAAGAAGTCGGACAAGCGGCTGTCGAAGGGCTGCTGCGTGATTGCAAGCAGCGTCAGCGTCAAGCCGAGACCGACACCGATCGCGACGATCCCCGTGACAATCGCGGCAAGACCATGCCGGTGGTCACTGGGCGACAGGTTCAGTCTGGTCATGACCAGAGCAAGGATGACGACCGACAGCGTCTCCACCATGAACTGGGTGAAGGACAGATCCGGCGCGCCGAACATCATGAAGATCAAGGCAACTGCAAAGCCCTGGATGCCAAGAGACACGATGGCTGTCAGGCGGGTGTTGGCGACAAGTACGGCGATCAATCCGAAGAAAGCGATCAGCAGGATGCCCCATTCATAGAAGCGATAGTCGGGCATCTTCGGCATTGCCGGCAGGCTGTCCGTCAGGAAGCCCGGCAACAACACGGCAGCGCCCGTGAAGATGAAGGTCAGCATCATGTAGGTTTGCATCTTGCCGGACTGCAGCAGGCGGGTGATCCGCCAGGACAATCCGACAATACCGGCCACGAACTGGTCGAACCCCTTGTCCGGTCCCCAACCGATCGTTGTCAGGACAGAGCCGATCAGCCCGCGCAGGCGGTCGATCTGAGTGAACAGAGCAATCCCGAGACCGATGGTGACCAGCGACAGCAGCAGCGGCGCGTTGATCGACGTCGGCAACAGATGAAGTTCGATTTGCGTCGTCTTGCCGAGAAGCGAAGACAGGGTCGGTCCGATGAACAGTTCACCAGTCGTATGCGCAATCAGGGCCAGCCCGAGGCCGGTCACAGACAGGAACACCGGACCTGCGAACAGCAGAACAGGTCCCTCGTGCGCATGTTTCGGCGTTTCCACTTTCGGACCCAGGAAGGGCTTGATGGCAACCGCGGCGGCAATCACCAGCATCAAGGCATTGCCGATGACAGCAGTGATGGTGATGGGCAGACCGAGTTCCAGCCAGCCCCAGGTGCCGTAATAAAGTACTTCCTTGGCAATGAAGCCGATGAAAGGCGGCAGGCCGGCCATGGAAAGCGCCGCAAGACAGGCAGCTGCAAACGTGATCGGCATGGCCGAACGCAAGCCGCCCAGCTTCGTGATGTCACGCGTACCGGCTTCGTGATCGATCGTGCCGGCAACCATGAAGAGCGCGCCCTTGAACAGGGAGTGCGCGAGAAGATAGAGGACAGCGCCTTCGAGCGCCTTTTCCTGGCTGGTCCCGGTCAACATGACAAGAAGCCCGAGCGATGCCACGGTCGTGTAGGCAAGCATCAGCTTCAGGTCGGTCTGGCGCACCGCCAGGACCGTGCCCACCAGCAGTGTTATGCCACCGAACAGCGGCAGGACCGTTGTCCAGAGTTCTGTCCCCCCCAGCAGCGGATGCATGCGCATCAACAGATAGACGCCGGCCTTCACCATGGTTGCCGAATGCAGATAGGCGGAAACAGGTGTCGGCGCTTCCATGGCGTTGGGAAGCCAGAAATGGAACGGAAACTGCGCCGACTTGGTGAAGGCGCCGCCCAGAACCAGGAAGAAGATCGGCACGTAGAGCGTGGTATCCTTGATGATGTCCGGGGAGGCCAGCAGCACCGACATCTCGATTTCGCCCGTGGCGGAGATGATCAGGATGAAACCGGCCAGCAGGGCCAGACCGCCGCCGCCCGTGACCACGAGCGCCTGCAGCGCGGCCCGGCGGGACGCGGCGCGCAGGTGATCGAAGCCGATCAGCAGGAAAGACGTGATCGACGTCAGTTCCCAGAAGATAAACAGGGAAATCAGGTTGTTGCCGAGCACGAGGCCGAGCATCGACCCCATGAACATCAACAGGAACGAGAAGAACCGGCCCTGTTGCGGGTGGCCTTTGAGATAGCCGCCGGCATACAGGATAATGAAGGTTCCGATGCCTGAAATCAGCAAGGCGAACAGCGTCGACAATCCGTCGACATAGACGGAAAAGTTCACACCATAGCTGGGCGCCCAGGCCTTTGCCGCAACGAAGCTTTCCCCTTTTGACACGGGTTCGACGAACCCTGTGAAATGCAGGAAGATCAAGGCCGGCACGATAGCAAGCAGCCAGGCCGCATTGTGCTTGAACCAGCGGGTCAGAAAAGGCGCAACCACAGCCGCAGCAAAGGGCGCGAGGACGGCATAGAGAGTGGTGTCGTCGATCAAGGCTGGCGTCATGCTGATCTTTCGTCACGGTTTTTAAAGAAACGACGGAAACGGGCCTGCTCGAATCAGCCCCGATCCGCCGGATAATAACGGTCCCGATGGGTTATGACATGTCTTAGGCAGTTGAATTTACGTGTTCAAGCGTATGTCTGTCGATTTTAGGTAAATTCACCCGCGTCACATGAGCGCTTTTGTCAGGGGCAGGACTGACAAGTGGGGATCTCACAGATTTTTTCTGTGCTGAAAACGTATCACGGCCGAAACTTGAGGTATCCGCGCCCGCAATACACCCGACAACATTCACACTCGGGTCAAACCACCTCCGTCTGCACCCAAGAAAGGCAGCTTGCCACTTGATTTCAAAGCGTGAATACCGTTCAGTTTCAATTCGGGAATGCGTTGCCACGGAATTCGAGCGAGGCACAGAAGATGGTGTTGGGTAGCAATAGGGATACGCCTTCGGGAACGGATCTGCTCCGACCGTCCAACATCGACTTTGAAACGCTCGTCAAACTTGGCAATGAAGCCATTGTTCTGATCGGTCTGGACGGCACGCCCGCTTTCATCTCTCCCGCAACCGAGCGCATGTTCGGATGGAGTGCGGACAAACTGGTCGATCACCTGAGCGACCTGGTCTATCTGGCCAGCCCGAACACCGATGCAGATCTTCTGCACCGGATCCTTTCCGGCAGCGGCGATGCCGACGCCCCCCTTCCCCATGCCGATCTTCAGCTCCGTTCCGCCTTCGGCCCGATGGTCTGGGCGGAGGTGACCACGCATCTTCTGGAAGATGCCGCCGGCAAGCCTTACGCATTCGCGGTCTATTTCCGCAGCATTTCCAAACGCAAGGAGCTGGAAAGCCTGCTGGATGCGGCAACCCAGACGGATCCGCTCACCGGACTTCTCAACCGCCGTGCCTTCGAGGATGGCCTGAAACGGGAATGGGCAATCGCCTTGCGTGAAAAGACCCACACCAGTCTGATCAAGGTGTCTCTCGACCGTTTCGAAGCTCTGGTGGAGCGGTTCGGACCGAGCGCTGCCGAGGATTGCCTGACCAGGGTAGCCGATACCCTGAAGGAGACCGCGCGCCGTCCGGCAGATATCGCCGCACGAACGGCAACGGCGGAATTTTCTCTCCTCCTTCCAAGAACTCACGAAATGGGCGCCGAGACTATCAGCGCGTACCTGCACGTAGCCATTCAGGACCTTGGCATTCCCAACCCGGAAAATACCGCCGGCAATGGCGTCATGACGGCCTCCGTCGGTGCGGCTTGCGCGGTCGTGGAACAGACGGGGGTCTCGGAAAGCTCGGAATTTCTCCTCGCCGCTGCCGAAAACTGCGTTTTTCAGGCGAGACAGGAAGGCGGTAACCGGGTGAAGACGTCCTTAAGCCACCTGGCTCGCTAGCCCCGGACCTTTCACGGCGACAATCAAGAGCACCTTCCTATCCATGAACGGATAAAACACGGCCTGGCTCCGCAGGTGACGATTGACGAAACCGTTATCTGCTCCGGCTTGCAGCAACCTGTGCACGCCCCTATTTCTGGGAAAAACATCAAATAAGGAATGCCGAATGAGCGACGAAACCACCCGCCACGAAAAAGCATCTCCCCCCATCAGGAAGACCACCGCCGAATGGATGGAGCAGCTTACACCCGAGCAGTTCTATGTGACCCGTCAATCCGGCACCGAGCGCCCTTTCACCGGTCCCTACTGGGACAACAAGCTCATCGGCCGTTACGATTGCGTGTGCTGCGAAACGCCGCTGTTCATGTCGGATACAAAATTCGATTCCGGCTGCGGCTGGCCCAGCTTTTTCGAGGCAGTCGACCCGAATGCGATCCGGGAACTTGAAGACCAGTCCCATGGCATGATCCGAACCGAAATCCGTTGCAGCAGTTGCGACGCGCATTTGGGTCACGTCTTCCCGGACGGGCCACCGCCGACAGGCTTGCGCTATTGCCTCAATGGCCATGCCATGAATTTCGTTCACGGCGGCCGGCCACCCGCCAAGTCGGAATAGACCGTTCATCTGCCCGCCTCGGCTACAGCTTCGGGGCGGGCAGATCTAATGCATGCATTAAAAAGCCGTTTCAAGAACAGTTTCCAGTTTTAGATTTCAGTTACACACCCCTGATAATAATAGCATCACAAACTTCAAGAACATCGGGGTGGGACTTGTCTGTACTACGGAGTTTTGCTTGCACCTGCGTGCGCGCACTGGTTTTCGGCCTCGGCTTGGGACTTGCCGGCCAACCGGTCCTGTCTTCACCAGCCGCCGCAGAAGAGCTTGTCGCATTCACCGGATATCTGCCCCCTCTCTCCATCAATGAGCAGGAGAAGGGCATTGCAGTCGAGCTCATGGAGCTCGTTGCAGAAGAGGCCGGCCTGGATATCAAGATCCGCTTCGCCCCCTGGAGGCGCGCGCAGCTGCTGGCTGAAAACACGCCCGGTTCACTTCTCTTCACTGCTGCCTATTCCAGGAACCGCAGTGAGAAGTTCCAGTACATCGCACCCCTGCTTTATACGGAAAGCGCATTCGTAACGCTCGACCAGCCGTTGGATACCTTTGAAAAGGCTATTGAGAGCGGCAAGGTCATCGGGGTGCATCTCGGCAGCCAGCGCAGCCAGATCCTCCAGCGGTTCGGTGTTCGCAATGTTGAGGAAATACCATCAGCCGAACAGATGAGCGTCATGCTCAAAACCGGCAGGATCGATGCCTGGTACACCATGTCTGTTCGGGCGAGCTACATGTTCCGCCAGCAGGGATACGACCCGGGAAGTCTCGTCATCGGCGCTCCGGTTACCCACGGCATCCAGTGGCTGGCCGCCAACAAGGATCTCGATCCGCAGATCAGAGGCCGGCTGTCGGCTGCCGTCTCCAGGGTGTGGCGCGATCCGAGATACTGGCAGATCGTCGACCGCTATACCCACTGACGGTTCATCTCCCCATCAAGGGCCGGAAAAACGCCTCAAATCGTTATTCCGCTGCCACGGCCTCCTCGTGGCCGGACTTGGCGGACAGGATCCTGGCAATATTGACCTCGATCCAGTCAGCGAATTCTCGCACTTTCTCTGCAGCTTCCCGGCCGATCGGGGACAGGCTGTAATCGACATGCGGTGGCACGACCGGGTGGGAATACCGGTTGACGAACCCGTCGGCCTCCAAAGTCTGCAGCGTTTGCGCCAGCATCTTTTCACTGACGCCGCCGACGGTGCGGCGAAGTTCTGAAAACCGCTGATCTTTTTCCAGAAGCGCAATCAGCACCAACACGCCCCAACGGCTCGTGAGATGCCGCAGGATTTCGCGTGATGGACAGTTCTGGTTGAGCAGTTCCCCCTGCTGCATCAATTCGGACAAGGGCGCGCCGCTGTTCAGCACGCACTTGGGGGTTATTTCTGCCGTATCACTCATCCTGTTTTCCAGTTTTTTGTCCGAGATCCGATAAATCTCAAAACTAACCTTTTTGTACGTACTAACAAAAAGTAAGTGATCCGTCTACATGGGCAGCATCCGATGTATTTTCGAACGATCAACCTTCAAGGAGAAACACAATGATCGCAGTCACGGGTGCCAATGGTCAGCTGGGCCGTCTTGTCCTCAAACATCTTGCCGGCCTCACCGCCGAGCCAGTTCGCGCGCTTGTCCGCTCACCGGAAAAAGCGGGCGATCTTGCCACGGACCAGGTTTCGGTGGTGAAGGCTGATTACGATGATAGCGCCACCCTGCCGGCTGCGTTGGAAGGTGTTGAGCGTCTTCTGCTGATCTCCGGATCGGAGGTCGGCAAGCGCGCACCGCAGCACAAGGCCGTCATCGATGCAGCCAAGGCAGCCGGCGTCCGTTTCATCGTCTACACCAGCCTTCTCAACGTTCCGCAGTCCAGCCTCCAGCTGGGTGTGGAACATGCCGAGACGGAACGGATGCTGCGAGAGAGCGGCATTGCCCATGCCGTGCTGCGCAACGGCTGGTACATCGAGAATTTCGGCGGCACTGTAGCGGCTGCCCTTGCCCATGGTGCCGTTGCGGGCGCAAGCGGTGACGGCAAGTTTTCCGCCGCTGGACGCGAAGATTACGCGGAAGCCGCAGCCCGCACCGTTGCCGGCAGCGACCTGAGCACGCGAGCACTGGAACTTGGCGGATCACCTGCGTTCAGTCTTGCCGACCTGGCAGCAGAGCTCTCCAGCCAGTCCGGCCGTGAGATACCGTTCAACAACCTGCCAGAAGCAACCTATGCCGGCATCCTGGTCCAGGCAGGTCTGCCGGAAGGCTTTGCAAATGTCCTCGCTGATTCCGACAGAGGCGCGTCTCAAGGCGAGCTCTTCACGACTTCCACGGCCCTGGAGGACCTGATCGGTCATCCGACCCGCTCGTTGAGTGATTTCATCTCCGAAAGCCTGAAAGCGAACGCCTGACGTCCGCTAAACATCTGCTCCGGCACGAAGGCGGCCTCTCCGCCTTCGTGCAATCATTTGAATTTGTGGTCGGTTGGTTCAAGGATATTTGTTGGTTCCCCATCGGCGAACCTGTTAGGCAGATGGTTCTGCACTTTCCCGGTACCCGATCATGTCCCTTGCCAACGCATCCGATCCATACGTCCAGGACGGGCCTTACGCCTGGTTCCGGTTGGCGATTTCGATTTTGCTGAGCACCCTTGGTGGTGCCGGCATGTGGGCGGTTGTCATCGTTCTGCCCGCCGTCCAGACGGATTTCGGGATCGATCGTGCCGGAGCGTCCCTGCCCTACACCGCGACGATGTTCGGGTTTGCTGCGGGCAACTACCTGCTTGGCCGCGTCGTCGACCGCTACGGTATTGTCATACCCGTCATAGGCTCTGCTCTATCACTCGGTGCCGGCTTCGTTCTGGCCGCCTTTGCGCCGGATGTCTGGAGCTTCTCTCTGGCGCAGGGTCTGCTGATCGGTCTGGGCACCGCGGCCACATTCGGCCCGCTGATCGCCGATATCTCCCACTGGTTCCTGAAACGGCGCGGTTTTGCGGTCGCCTGCGCCGCCTGCGGAAACTATCTTGCCGGTGTGCTCTGGCCATCGCTGATCCAGTGGAGCCTTGCGACGTCCGACTGGCGCCAGACCTATATCCTCATCGGCGTCATCTGCCTTGTCGCCATGGTGCCGCTGGCCCTTTTGCTGCGCCGGCCGCCTCCGGACACATCCCTGAGCACCGGTGCGGCCACGGCCCGTTTCGGTCGCCAGGACACCGGCCTGCCGCCTGCCGTCCTGCAGGCTCTTCTCGTGGTCGCGGGTCTAGCATGCTGCGTCGCCATGTCGATGCCACAGGTTCACATCGTCGCCTATTGCGTCGATCTGGGTTATGGCGTTGCCCCCGGAGCGGACATGATCGCACTGATGACCGGTGCCGGTGTCATCAGCCGGTTGGCATCCGGATATATTGCCGACAAGATCGGCGGTGTCATGACCCTGCTGATCGGTTCCGTGCTGCAATGTGCGGCGCTGTTCCTGTTCATTCCCTTCAACGGCCTGGCTTCGCTCTACCTCGTGTCCCTCATCTTCGGTCTGTCGCAGGGCGGCATCGTGCCCAGCTATGCCGTGATCGTGCGAGAATACCTGCCGGCCCGCGAAGCTGGACAGCGTGTCGGACTGGTGATCATGGCGACAATTCTCGGCATGGCCCTCGGGGGCTGGCTGTCCGGCTGGATCTATGACCTCACAGGCTCCTACCAGGCCGCGTTCCTGAACGGTATCGCCTGGAACTTCCTTAACATGGCAGTGATGATCTTCATCTTCATGCGCGGCAAGATGAGGCCGACGGGCGCAGCCGCTTGAGGCCGAGGTTCCGATGAACGGCCAGCGGACGCCAGTTACTTCAGGACGCTGAAGTTGCTGGTGATCAACCAGATCTGCGACAGCAGGACAACGCTGACGAGACCGATGTGATAAGCGGACTTGCGGATCCTCGTCGCGGCCAGCACCAGCACGATCATCACGATCTGACGCACCAGATACGCGGTTCCAAGATCGTTGAAATAATCGATCCCCTTCAGCCGTGAGTCCACGATGTCGAGCACGAACATCAGGGCAAGCAAGCCGTAGATCCAGGTCTGCCTGGCGTGAAAATAATCCTTGTAGCTGGCGTATTCGCCCATCTTGTCCGGATAAAGCACGGCGGTAATAAAAAAATAGAGTGCGGCAAAGGCGATGACGAACAGATAGCTTTCGAACGTCCAGACCTGAATGCGGCCAAGTGCGAATTCGAACCACCAGAAGTGAACGACGGACAAAAGCATGAACAACGACCACCCAAGGTGCACGCTGTAGATCTCTTCGCGTTGGGGATGCTGAACATACCGCGCAAGGCCATTGAGCAGCCGCGCAACACCCAACCCGATCACCATGCCGATAATGATCCGGATGTGGGTGAATTCCGCAAGATTGGTGGGAAGTTTGTCCATGTGGGTCCGTTTTGGTCTCGATAAAGCAACACTATACGAATGCTGCCTGATGGAAACCGTCGAGATCTGCCACAACGAACCTTGAGCCTCGCTCTGACCAGCGGCCGTTCAACCAGGACCGGCTGAACGGCCGAAAGCGGTCCGTGCGAGGGTCTAGTGTGCCTGACCCGTGCGGGAGCGCAGGAGGAGCACGAAGAAAATGCCGCCAATCAGCCCGGTGACAATGCCGATAGGCATATCCTCGGGGGACAGGAGCGTTCGTGCGATGATGTCCGCCCAGATCAGAAAGATTGCGCCAAGCATCATTGATGCCGGCAGAACCCGGCTATAATTGCCCCCTACCAGGAAGCGGGCAATGTGCGGCACCATCAGCCCGACAAAACCGATGATGCCTGAAAAGGCTACCATCACACCGGTGATCAGAGCTCCCAGCACAAATACCGTGAGACGGAACCGGGCAACCGGAATGCCGAGCGTCGACGCTGTTTCATCGCCGATGGTCATCGCATTGAGATCGGCAGACCGCAGCAGAAAATACGGCGCCACCAGCAGCAAAATGCCAAGCGGAAACGGCAGCTGAGCCCATTGGGCAAGACCGAGACCGCCCAGCATCCAGAAGACAACCGTATGCGTTGCCCTCGGATCGCCCAGGAAAATCAGGATATTGGCGATCGCCATGATTATGAAGGACACGGCCACACCGGCCAGCACCAGCCGGTCGGCACTGGTTGCAGATGCAAACCGCGTCACCCCGAGCACCAGAAAAGTTGCCGCCAATGCTCCGGCGAATGCCATCAGCGGAACGGTCATCAGCCCCAGGAAAAGACCAGTATGCAACAGCGCAAGAATGGCGCCAGCCGCTGCACCGGACGAAATGCCGAGCAGATGCGGATCGGCCAGGGGATTGCGCGTGACAGATTGCAGGGCGGCCCCGACAACGGCCAGACCGGCACCGACAAACCCGGCCAGCAGCGCCCGCGGAAACCGGATTTCCCAGACGATAGCCTCCCGGCCCTTGGACCAGTCCACGTCGAAATAGCCGGGCACCACGCCGTTGACGAGGACCTTGAAGACAGTGCTGCCCGGGATCGGCACCGCACCTGCACCGATGGCGGCTACAATGGAAATAGCCAACACCAGCACGCCGGCCAGAAGCAATACCCCATTCCCCCGCAACCGGCGCAGGCCAGCGCTTTTGGCCGTGAGCAGGCTCATGCCGGTCTATCGTTTCTGCCTGCAACGACAGTTCGAAGCATCTTCTGCAAGGCTCACTCTCCCCAGAACGCTTCGGTGAGCTTTCCGATGGCCTTGAGGTTCCGCGGCCCCGGGGTTGCCTCGACATAGTCCAGCACGACAAAACGGTCGTTCTTGACGGCTGCAATATTGGCCAGGGCGGGATTGTGTTTCATGAAGTCGCGTTTCTGGTCAGCCGTCACTTCGCCGTAGTTGACGATCACGACCATGTCCGGGTCTTTTTCCACCACGGTTTCCCAGTCGACGGTCGCCCAGCTCTTTTCAAATTCGTCCATCACGTTGACGCCGCCGGCTGCCTCGATAAGCGCTGTCGGCATGGCATATCGTCCGGCGGTGAAGGGCTTGTCCTCGCCGCTGTCGTAGACAAAGACCCGCAGCGGCTCTTCACCAGCAGGCACCGTTGCCGCGATCCGGTCCAGCTCCAGCTTGTAGGCCGCAACAAGATCGTGCGCGGTGTCTTCAACACCGAAGATCTTTCCGAGGTTGAGGAGGTCGTTATAGAGATCCTGCAGAGACGCCTTCGGCTTGTCGCCGATATGAATGCAGGATTCGGTCAGCTCGTAGACCTTGATGCCGAACGGCTCCAGCGTTTCAGGCGTCACTTCACCACCCACCTTCATGCCGTAGTTCCAGCCGGCGAAGAAGAAATCGGCGTCGGCCCCGATCAGCACTTCCTTGCTCGGATATTTCGACGCGAGTTCGGGAAGTTCGGCAACGCCCTCACGCATTTCCGCGTCCAGCGTCTTCCAGCCTGAAATGCCGGTATATCCAACCATGCGGTCGCGCAGGCCAAGTACCAGCATCATCTCGGTCAGGTTGACGTCATTCGAAACGGCTGCTTTGGGCGGCGTGTCGAAGGTCACCGTGCGGTTGCAGCTTTCCACCGTCGTTTGCGCAATTGCCGGTACAGACAGAAAGGTGAGCGCGAGGCCCAGGGCAATTTTTTTCATATTAAGTCTCCAGAAATTCAAAGATGGAAGGTCAGGTAGCGCTCGCGGCTGGCAGACAGTTGCTCCAGACGGACCTGTACCGAATAGGCTTGCTCAATGTTGCCGGGGGTCAGCACCGTCTCCGGCATTCCCTGGGCAACCAGTCGGCCCTCATGCAACAGCAAGACCTTGTCGCAGACACGGCTTGCCAGGTTGAGGTCGTGCAGGCTGGTGACAATGGTAATGTCCAGATCGGCAATCAGCTCGACGATCTCGAGCTGATGACGGATGTCCAGATGGTTCGTCGGCTCATCCAGCACCAGAAGCCTTGGTTCTTGCGCCAGCGCCCGGGCCACCATCACCCGTTGCCTTTCCCCCCCTGACAATGTGCCGAAGGCTCTTTTTGCATAGGACAGCAGATCCATTTTCCCGAGACAGTCATCGACGATCTCGGCGTCCCGCTTGCCTGCGCCGGCAATACCGGTTGCATGGGGACGCCGACCGAGTGTGACGATCTCGCGCACGGACAAGGCAAAGTCGGTCGGCTGCTCCTGAAGCACGGCGGCGATCGTTTTGGCGGCCTCCCTGGCACTGATGTGCCAGAGATCCGTGCCATCCAGAAGGATTTCGCCCGTTTTCGGTTTCAGGAAGCGATAGAGCAGCCGCAACAGGGTGGATTTGCCGGCACCATTGGCGCCGGCAATTCCAAGAACCTCACCGGCAGGCAGACCGAAGCTGAGCGGATGCAGAATGGTTTTGCCCTGCCCCGTCTTCCAGCTGACCTCCCGGACAAACAGATCGATCCCCGTCATGAGAACGCCGTCCCGTCAGCTTCCGAAACGATCATCGCTGCCGGAAGCCGGCCTTGCGATGCGCTCCAGCGCTTGCCGTGGCTTTCCTCGGTCACCTCGCATCCATTTTCAATCTGGCGATACCGATTGGCGTAGTCGACCAGGTCGTCGATGTCCGTATCGTCCTCAATGTCCCCAAAGAGGTAGATCGCCTTGTCGGTGGCCTTGAATGCCAGCGTGCAAGGTCTCGAACAGCTCTCCATGTCGGCTGTTCCACTGATTTCGAATTCGTCTCCAACGACAGGCACTGCCTGTGCCATTGCACTCTTCAGCTTGCAGATCAGCCCATATCCGGGATGGCAAGTCTGCCCATTGTGACGACAGGTCGTGCAGACAAATATCTTGTGCGGATCATTGCTCATGACGCGCCTCCACGGCTTCTGCCAGTGAACCGACAGGAGGCTGCGGAAAAGCAAAGGCATTGCTTTCCTCGTTGCACAGGGCACGGCCGGATCGGGTACGTTTGGCACAATCATCATGTAATGTTATTACATTACCCATGTTCTTGCTGACAACAGATTTTTGCAGCCCATCGGGAACCATCGCGCGTGCTGCGCGCGTCGCCAGCGGATCAGCCTCGGTCAGGAGGTTGGCAAGTCTTGAGAATTCAGCAGAAAATTTCCGGTTCATATCGCCCTCCGCGATTTCGCGGGGCAGTTAGGAACCGAATGTGCAACTTTGCCGGCAGGTGCCGATTGGCCATGTCACTCACTCCTCCGGGGCACCCCGCCCGGGTTAAGGTTTAAGGTGAAATGGCAGGTCTCCTGACTTGCGGGTCATTGCTTGCCTGATCCTTCCCGGGGTCTCCCCAGTGGCGCTTTCAGGTTTGCTCACCGCTCACAGTTGCGGGGGCAGTCACGGATTTGCAGCCTTTCGGGCTCGTCGCACCGTGTTCCCTTTTAATCCCGGTCCGGAGTTCGGAGTCGGGAACCATCTCTTCCTAAGTGCGCGAACGCCTGAAAAATGTCAAAGACTTTTGCGGGTCGCTGCTCTTGTCTGGAAGCACGACAGGATTGCCTGGAAGCGGAAACACCCAGCCGCCTCGGCAGTATTGACCCTTGCCTTCAAGGCTCAAAAATCTTACCTCCGATCCATGAAACAGGATGCCCTTCCCCCGCGCGCCGCAGCGCGCCCCCTCACCCTTGAGACCCACGGCATTACCCGCCAGGACGACTTCGCCTGGCTGAGGGCGGACAACTGGCAGGAGGTCATGAAGGACCCGTCCGTGCTGGATGCCGACATCCGCAGCTATCTGGAAGCGGAAAATGCCTATCACGAAGCGCAGATGGCACCGACGAAGGCTCTGCAGGAGAAGCTTTTTGCGGAGATGCGCGGCCGCATCAAGGAAGACGACAGCTCGGTTCCTGCGCCCGACGGGCCCTTCGCTTACGGCCTCAAGTATGAAACCGGCGGCCAGCAACCGGTTTTCTTTCGCACCCCGCGTGACGGCGGCGCGGAAACGGTTCTTCTCCATGGCGACAAGGAAGCCGAAGGAACGGCATATTTCCGGATCGGCGGCGTCAGCCAGTCGACGGATCACAAGCTCATCGCCTGGGCCTATGACGACAAGGGCTCGGAATATTATTCACTGAAGCTGCGCGACGCCCAGTCTGCCAAGGATTTCGACTACGCCATCGAGGACACGGGCGGCGGCGGCGTCTTCTCGGAAGACAGCCGCTATGTCTTCTACGTTCGCCTCGACGCCAACCACCGGCCCTCGAAACTCTTCCGTCACGAAGTCGGTTCCGACCCGGCGAGCGACGTTCTCGTCTACGAGGAAAAGGATGCCGGCTTCTTCATGGGCGTCGGCAAGACCCAGTCCGGCGACACCATCGTCATCGACATTCATGATCACGAGACGTCCGAAGTCTGGATGATCCCGGCCACCGACCCGACCGCCGAACCGGTGCTTGTCGCAGAGCGCGAGACCGGTATCGAGTACTCGATCGACGATCACGGCGACACACTCTACATCCTGACCAACGCAGGCGGCGCCGAGGACTTCAAAATCGTCACTGCGCCGAAAGGCACTCCCGGCCGCGAAAACTGGTCCGATCTTGTGCCCCACAAGGCAGGATGCCTGATCCTGTCGCATTGCGTCTACAAGTCCTTCATGACGCGGCTGGAGCGCGAAGACGGCTTGCCGCGCATCGTGATCCGACGGCTTGCAGACAACATCGAGCACTCCATCGCCTTCGACGAGGAAGCCTATTCGCTCGGCCTTGGCGGCGGCTACGAGTTCGACACGAGCACGATCCGCTTCACCTATTCCTCGATGACAACGCCGTCGCAGACCTTCGACTACAATGTCGAGACCCGCGAGCGTATTCTGCGCAAGGAACAGGAAGTGCCTTCCGGCCATGATGCGGACGACTACGTCACCCGCCGGTTGATGGCTCCCGCAGCCGACGGCGAAACCGTGCCGGTGTCTGTGCTCTACCGCAAGGACACCAGGCTCGACGGCTCCGCACCTCTGCTGCTTTACGGCTATGGTTCCTACGGCATCACCATTCCGGCGAGCTTCAACACCAACTGCCTGTCGCTGGTCGACCGGGGGTTCGTCTACGCCATCGCCCATATTCGCGGCGGCAAGGACAAGGGCTTCCATTGGTACAAGGATGGGCGGCGCGAGAACAAGAAGAATACCTTCACCGACTTCATAGCCGCGGCAGACCATCTTGTTGCGGAAAACTTCACCTCGCACGACCGCATCGTCGCTCAGGGCGGCTCGGCCGGCGGCATGCTGATGGGGGCGATTGCCAATCTGGCACCGGAAAAATTCGGCGGCATCATTGCCGAAGTTCCGTTTGTCGACGTTCTGTCGACCATGCTGGACGACACGCTGCCGCTCACGCCGCCGGAATGGCCGGAATGGGGCAACCCCATCACGGACAAGGCAGCCTACGATTACATCGCGTCCTACTCGCCCTATGACAACGTCGAGGCAAAGGCCTATCCGGCCATCCTGGCGGTAGGCGGATTGACCGATCCACGCGTGACCTACTGGGAGCCGGCCAAATGGGTTGCCAAGCTGCGGGCAACCGGCACAGGTGACAAGCTGCTGATGCTGAAAACCAACATGGAAGCCGGTCATGGCGGCGCTTCCGGCCGTTTCGACCGGCTGAAGGAAGTCGCCGAAACCCAGGCCTTTGCCCTATTGGTGACCGACAAGGCCTGACACCTCGTCAGACCCGAGGATTTTCCGGGCGTGCGGAGCAGTTCGCACGCCCAGGAACCTAAATTCCTTTCACACGCCCTTGCGGGTACCACCCGAGCGAACGTGACTTGATTTTGACCAAGTCTTCGGCTCATGTGAGAGTTGTTGCAAATCAATCAATTGAACGGTCCTGGACCGTACCGATGCTGTTCACTGGAGCCCGTGATGACCTGCTACCACACACTTCCGCACCGCCTTGCTGATGGGCTGAAAAAGGGGTTGCGCCTGGTTCCGGTCATGGCCGCCACGCTGAGCCTTGCCGCATGCCAGTCCTACGACACGACCGGCGGCAACGTGGTGGAAACGCTGCTGTTCTCCCCCACATTCACCAAGAACCGGCAGGACATTCCCAGCACCTACAACACAGCTTATGACTGCCGCACCTTTACCGGCAGCGGCTGGAAAGGCATTGCCGGTGGCAAGGTCTTCAATTTCAGCCAGAAATACATCATTTCCCAGGCTGGTTGCTTCAAGACTCAAGGCGAATGCAACGCATGGCTTGCGGTCATGTCCAGCTACATCGATCAGCCGCGCTACATCCGCTGCAATCCCTACACTGCATAGGACATCAAGCAGATCTTGCAGGATCACGCTGGACGACAGTCCCCTGAAACACGGGAAGCGCTGCCATGAACGGTTCCATGTAATCAAGCAGGCAGCGCGCCCGGGCATTGAGCAGCCGCCCGGTGGGCCATACCGCAAAGATATCCCGTTGCTGGCCTTGCCAGTTTGCGAGCACAGGTTTGAGGCGACCTGAAATCAGGTCATCGGAAATCTCACTCGCAGGCAACAGAGCGAGCCCGTGACCGTCGCCGGCCAGCTGCCGGGCAAGACTGATGTCATCGACAACGACACGCGCATCGACAGGCACGGTCTCGCGGCAGCCCGTTTCCCGATTTGTCAGTTGCCATTGCGGAAGCGTGGACACCCGCACCACCTTGTGCCGGCCGATCTGGTCCGGACTTTCCGGGGCACCCGCCTGTTCGAGATAAGCAGGCGCCGCAACGAGAACCGTTGCCACCACCCCGAGACGCTTCTGGTAAAGCCGCTCATCGGTCTGGGGTCCGGCTCGGAGGGCAATATCGACCCTGTGTTCCAGCAGATCCTTGTTCTCGTTGCTGAGCGTCAGCGTCAGCTGGATCTCCGGAAAGGTCTTGAGAAATTCCGACCACATGGGCTGCAGGATGCCGATGGAAATATTGGTGGGCGCCGCCACCTTCAACGCTCCCCGAAGACCGTGCAGATCGGTGCTTAACCCGTCCAATGTCGTCTCAGCGGTTTGAACCAGGTCGGCAAAGGCCTCGAAATACGCTTCACCCGCCACCGTCAGATCGAACTTCCGCGCGGAGCGGAAGACCAACTGCGTGCCTATGGTTTCCTCCAGCTTCGCCAGGCGCCGGGTCACCGTTGCCGCAGGCAATCCGAGATGCGCGGCAGCCTTTGCCAGGCTTCGATTGCGCGCGATATGAACAAACAAGGCGATGTCATCGAGCATGATTTCATTTTCAAAATTTAAACTCTCATTATTCGATATAGATTGAGATTAGAGAAATCAATAAGTCTGTCTTCGTCCTTAAACGCAACGGAGACACTCATGGGCAATTACTTCATCAGCGCTGGTATCGAACTGCAACAGGGTGCGGAGCGGACCAGGGCAGAGACGGAACTGCGCCGACTTGTGGCAGAAACCCAACACGAACCCGGCTGCAATTTCTTTGAAATCCGGCAGAACCTGCAGGATCCCGACAAGTTCACCCTTTGGGAGAGCTGGACAGACAAGGACGCCCTGGCTGCCCATTTCGAAATGCCGCACACCAAGGCCTATCTCGCGCAGAACCTGACACAGGTCAGCTACATTGAAGAACTGGGCGAAATCGGCACCAGCGAAGCGATCAAAAGGTAGTCAGTCATGAAGAACCGATTGATCGCGACGTTGCTGATGTCGCTGGGTCTGTCGCTCTTGATGTCGTGCTGGGTCACATTCCTGAACCTCGGCTGGAGCGACAGGTTCTTCTGGCAATGGATGAATGCCTTTCGCCTGGCATGGCCCGCCGCTGCCGTCATCGCCTTCTTTCTTGGCCCGCCCGTGCAAAAGGCAACGCTGTTCCTTTCAGCCCGCCTGCCGTAATCAGAAAAGGAAAAACGATGCCTCTTGCCCGACAGAATTTCGAGGAACTGGGCCTGCC
Source organism: Roseibium sp. ROS1 (assembly GCF_054658215.1). NCBI lineage: Bacteria > Pseudomonadati > Pseudomonadota > Alphaproteobacteria > Hyphomicrobiales > Stappiaceae > Roseibium > Roseibium sp. ROS1. The sequence continues at coordinate 1,614,104 of NZ_BAAGIG010000001.1, read as the reverse complement.
GGCAGGCCCCTATACTCACGCCGTTCGGCATGGACAGACAGTCTATACATCCGGTTTCACAGCTTTCGGCACACCTGCTCAGGCCGATTCGGCCGGCCCGCAAATCAGGGCAGTGTTCGCTCAACTGAACACTATCGCCGCCTACTACGGAAGATCACTGAAAGATCTGGTGAAAGTAACCGTGTTCGTCACCGACATGACCGACTTGCCTGAAATCCGGTCAGCCCTTGCAGAACTCTATGAAAATGAGGTTCCTGCTAGCTCGCTGGTCTGTGTTGCCGCACTGTTTCACCCACAGCTGAGGGTCGAAGTTGAAGCGATCATTGCAACCTGATCGATGAACGACTTGCAACCGGATTGAGAAATACGTATTATCCCTTAGTTGAATAGCAATGGACCGGCTCTACAACTTTCTGGAGATACGCGTTCCAATTTCTCGAATAACTGTGCACGGCCAAAACGACCCAATAATAAAAAGCGAAACTTGACCACCTGCTCGCAGGTGGTTTTGTTTGAAAGCGTCAGTTGTTTACCCGTTCAGTTGCTTTCTGAAGAAAACCGTCTCCAGGATCGGCGTATCGTAATAGGCGCCAACTTGCTCAAACCCCGCGGCTTCATAGAGCTTGATGGCACCCGTCATGCTTGGCAGCGTGTCCAGCAGCATCTCCCGGTAGCCGGCGTCAACCGCCGCTGCGATTACAGCCTCCACCAGCGCACCACCAACACCCTTGCCGCGTCCGTCCGGCAGGACGTAAAGCCGCTTCATTTCACACGCACCGTCTTTTCCGAACGCCCGCAGGCCAACACAACCGAGAACCGAGCCTTCCTCATCCTTTGCCAGGAAAAGCGCCCCGGACGGCGGCGCGTATTTCCCCGGCAGACCTGCAAGCTCTTCTTCAAAGCCCTGGTAGGAAAGGTCGATGCCGAGCCAGTCGACATAGGCACGAAACAGGTGCCGGATCGGCGCCAGGTCGTTTTCGGTTGAAACGGGTACGATCGAAATTTGCTGCGATTGAATCATGGAATGACAAAAGGTCCGCGTGATGTCGTCAGTTGGCTGTCGGCGCAACGGGCGGGATAGCTTTCAGGTAGGCGGCGATCGCTTCACGATCACTGGCAGGAAGCTTGGCCATGTTTTCCTGAACATGCACCATTTCACCACCGACGGAATCATATTCAGGCGTGAAGCCGCTTTCCAGATAATAGGCAATATCGCTTGCGCTCCAACTGCCGAAACCACCGTCTACCGGCGTAATGTCCGGAATACGGCCTTCACCAGTGGGAGCCGGTGCGCCACCAAGCCATTTCGCCAGATCCAGTCCCCCTGCAAGATTTCGAGCCGTGTGGCATTCACCGCAGTGGCCGGGCCCTTCCACCAGATATCGCCCGCGGTCCCAAAGGGCAGCGTCGACCTCGTTCCCGCTTGAAGGGGCGGCTATGACGGGTGACGGATCCAGGAACAGCCGTTTCCACAGCCCCAACCCCCGACGGATATTGAACGGAAAGCCGAGCTCATGAGGTGGCGTCTTGCCGTTGACGGACGGCAGCGTTTTCATGAAGGCAAATAAATTGCCAATGTCTTCGCCAGACATGCGGGCATAGGAAGTGTAAGGGAACGCCGGGTAATAGTTTTGCCCGTCCGGTGATGTGCCATGCGTCATGGCATTGGCGAAATCAGCAAGCGACCAGGCTCCGATACCGTCTGCCGTGCTGGACGAAATGTTCGGGGCAACAAACACCCCGAACGGCGTCTCCAGGCGAAGGCCTCCGCCAAGCTTCAGCTTTTCGTCTCCCGCAGCATCTTTGGCCGCATGGCAGGACGTGCAGCCGCCGGCCCAGAATACAAGTTCCCCTTGCGACGCATCCCCTTGGGCAATGGCGGCAAGCTGGGCTTCGCTCAGCTTCGTCGGCGCGGACAGGAACCAACCCGCACCTGCCGCAACAACGGCAAGAACGACGAGGACGATGACAGCCTTTTTCATGAGGTCTCCCTGGGTCTTCCTGGCACCGAAACGCCAAAACAGCGGCTCTTCAACCCGGACAGGGTGAAAAGCCGCTGATCTGTCTCACAGTCTGGAGCCTGCCTGTTGCAGTCTGTGTGCGGTAGACCCCGGAGTGCCGCCGGTCAGTTTTTCTTACGGTAAGTTTCGTGGCACGATTTGCAAGAGCCGAACACGGGGCCCATCGCAGCCTTGAAAGCCTCGACATCCGCAGGACCGTCCTTGCCGGATGCTTCGAAGGCTTTTGAAGTCGCGTCCGCAAACTTGGCCAGCTCAGCGGAAAATCCGTCCGGATTTTCCCAAATGGCGGCAGCGGCACCGGTTTCACCCTGATCGGAACCTGCAGGGAAATAGTCTCCGAATGTCAGGGCTGCTGCATTCATCGTTGCGATGGCAGCCTTACCGGCAGCAGGAGAATAGGCGATCTCCCCTTTCATCAGGCCTCCACCGAGCCCGGCCGCCGCGCCGACCGACGACATGATGGCCTGCCGGGTCGCAATCGGATCGTCAGACGCCTGAGCAATGGAACCGGCAAGGCCAATCCCGGCCGCAAGACCCAATACAACAGCCGATTTGATCATTCGCATCGTTCTCTCCCTCTCGTGGAAATTGCCTTCGGCAATGATTCACCAGTGCGAGTACAGCCCATGTACCGCTCGGTCTGAAAATCACGGTCGCGTGATGTGCGCCATGTTCGGTGAACACAGCGTCAACGCTGACGAAACAGCCAAACAAAAAACCCCGGCCTGTTCAGGCCGGGGTTTCGCAAAACGGGATGTTTCCCGAATTACTTCGTTGCAGCTTCGTACATTTCCAGCACGTAGTCCCAGTTGACCATGCTGTCGATGAAAGCTTCGAGGTACTTCGGACGCGCATTGCGATAGTCGATGTAATAGGAGTGTTCCCACACATCGCAGCCGAGAATCGGCGCTGCGCCGTGTACCAGCGGGTTTTCACCGTTCGGGGTCTTCATGATTTCCAGCTTGCCGTCCTTGACTGCGAGCCAGGCCCAGCCGGAGCCGAACTGGCCAACACCTGCGGCGATGAAGTCGGCGCGGAACTTGTCGAAACCACCAAGATCACTGTCGATAGCGGAAGCCAGCGCACCCGGAAGCGAGCTGCCGCCACCGTCTTTCTTCATCCACTTCCAGAAGTGAATGTGGTTGTAGTGCTGACCGGCATTATTGAACAGCGGAGCGTTCTTGCCGAAGCTTTCCTTCACGATTTCTTCCAGGGACTTGCCTTCCAGGCCGCTGCCGGCGAGCAGCTCGTTGCCTTTTGTGACATAGGCCTGGTGGTGCTTGTCGTGGTGAAACTCGAGAGTTTCAGCAGACATGTAAGGGGCCAGCGCGTCATATGCATACGGCAGGTCAGGCAATTCGAAAGACATGACAAACTCCTTAAAAGGTCGGTGACCGGCGGCGACGTTCCTGCTTCATGAAGGAATGCAGGAACGGCCGCGTCGAGCGGCAAAATAGGATTGCTGGGCCGTCACGGCAAGCGCCGATCCCCAAAATAAAGAAATTTTTTCTTTTTATTTTAGGACGTACGATCTGCCGTTGACACTTCCCACGAGGGGAACGCGTCCACACGGCTGCAGTTGCGCCACTCACGGGAATGTGATCAGTAATTTTTGAAAGAAAAGCTCCGTTATTTTTAACGAAAAAAAATTTAAAAAGTTAGAATTATATAAGAATACGAAAATAACTTCGATCATTATCGAGTTTAGATCTAGACATTATTAGATAATAAATAGAAAATACAACTTCTTTTCTCAAGAAACATTTCCCTTCTGCCACTACCACCTCTCAGGCCAGCCTCTGAAACAGCAGTGCTCTTGGCGAATGCTACAACAACTGGATTTCATGGTGTAACGACAAGGCCTGCGGCTACCCGAACAGTTGCTACGCTGGAGCATAGATCATTGCGACGGTATCGATAAGGCCAGCATGACCCGGTTTCCCGGTTCCAAGGTCCAGTCGATGCGAACCAATGCCCTGCGGAAGGCAATACGCACCAATACTCGTCTTGTCGCCGCTGTTGTGCGCACCGGAAACTGTTGGCCTTCACCCTGCCCTGCACCAACCCTACTTCAACGCGTTCCTTGAAATGACAAAGCAGAGCGATCGTGCAAGATAGCAACGACTGCTTGTCAGTTTTCACCTATCGCCTCACGACCGGAACCCCATGTCACCCATCTCGCGCTCTCCTGCCGCATTGGCTTTCGGTGGTCTGCTCGCCCTTGCTGCCGCGATGGGCATCGGCCGGTTCGTCTATACCCCGATCCTGCCCTTCATGACCGACGGCCTGCAGTTGCCGCCTGATGATGCCGGCCTGATCGCGTCCGCAAATTTTCTCGGATATCTGGCCGGAGCTCTTGCCGGCGCCTCAAGGTCCCTGCCCGGTAATCCCCGGCTGTGGTTTCTCGGCGGGCTTCTTGCCAGCGCCCTGACCAGTGCCGCTATGGCGCTGACCACTTCCCTGTCTGTGTTTCTGTTGATCCGCTTCGCCAGCGGGGTCGCAAGCGCCTTTGCGCTGGTCTTTTCAACCAGCCTGATCCTGGAGCGGCTGACGGCAGCCGGTCGCGGCGGCTTGAGCGCCCTCCACTTTGCCGGGGTCGGCTGCGGCATTGCCTTTTCCGCTTTTTTGGTCGCCCTTCTGGCGCATCTGGGGGCAGACTGGCGTGGGCTCTGGCTGGCCAGTGGCGCTGCCACGCTTTGTTTTCTTCTGGTGGCTGCATTTCTGGTGCCGTCCGAGCCGTCTCCCCAGCCAGTCACCACACCTGCGCAAAGCTCCCCCGACGAAGCCCAGGCATCTCCGTTTGGCTCTGCCAGCCGCATCCGCCTGATCCTGGCCTACGGCCTGTTCGGTTTCGGCTATGTCATCACCGCGACTTTCGTCAATACGATCGCACGCGCCAATCCGGCGCTTCAATCAACCGAAGCCTTCGTCTGGTTGACAGTTGGGCTGTGCGCTGCGCCTTCGATTTACGTCTGGAACAGGATTGCCGCACGCATGGGCACTCGAAAGGGCTTCGCTCTTGCCTGTGTGCTGGAAGCGGCAGGGGTTGCCTTGACGGCGGTGAGCAAAGCGCCTGCGCTCTTCCTTTTCGGCGCAGCGCTCCTCGGGGCAACCTTCATGGGTATCACCGCCCTTGGCCTGATGGAGGCACGGCGCGAAGTCAGCCGGGACGGACCGGCTGCAATCCGTCAGATGCTTGCGGTACTGACGGCAAGCTTTGGCGTCGGGCAGATGGCCGGGCCTTGGGTTGCCGGCCAGATGCACCATCTGACCGGGTCCTTTACGGCTTCATCCCTGGCAGCCGCCGCGGCGCTTGTGATAGCCGCGGCATTGGTCGTCAGATGACACTCCCCACTCAGGCGTGGGAGAATTCCCAGTAGAGTTCTCTTGCGCGAGCCGCGATCGGACCCGGCTGCAGGTCGCGTTCCTCGATCCGCTTGACCGGCGTTACCTTGCTGTAGTTCCCGGTCGAGAAGATCTCGTCGGCTTCCAGGAATTCGCCATAGTCCATGGTGCGCTCGAAAACGTCATAGCCAACGGACCGCAGCAGCTGAATAACGCGCTGACGGGTAATGCCGTTCAGGAAGGTGCCGTTGGGAACCGGCGTGTGTACCTTGCCTTCCTTGGCCATGAAGATATTGGCCGATGTCAGTTCAGCGACATTGCCCAGCATGTCGCGAACGACCGCGTTGTCGAAGCCGCGCCCTTTGGCCTCCAGCATCGCTCTCGCATTGTTGGGATAAAGGCAGCCGGCCTTGGCATTGACAGGCATGCATTCAACAGTCGGACGGCGGAATGGAGACAGCGTGATGCTCATCGCCGCATCCTTGGGTGCCATCGGCGCATCGAACAGGCACAGGCAGAACCGCGTGCTGTCCGGATCGCCCACGATCACCCCGGGTCCGTCACTTTCGACCCAGTACATGGGCTTGACGTAGATCTGCTGGTCACCACCGAATTTGGCACAGCCTTCCTTGGTGAGCTCGACCATTTCACCAACCTTCATGGTCGGCTTCATGCCCAGCGCCACGGCACTGTCGTTGACGCGTTTGCAGTGGAGATCGATGTCCGGCATCACACCTTCAAAGAAGCGGGCGCCGTCAAAAACGCTGGAACCGAGCCAGGAAGCATGTGTGCGCGGGCCCATGATCGGCGGATTGCCCTCGTGCCAAGTCCCGTCGATCCAGGTCCAGGTGTCACTCCATCCGCTCATGTCTCTTCCCTTTTCTGCGCTGCGGTTGTGCAGTCTGTCCGCCGAAACAACACCGCTCATCCCGGCAGGTCAATAGCTTACCGCGAAATTGAGGAAAGTTGCTGTCATTCTTCGCAAGATACGGTGAAATCAGGATAAAAATCACCAAAACACCCACTTGAGCGACATCAATTTTTCAAGTCGGGTTCTGCAATGACAAGATGTGGATCCCCTCACCGACCCCTGGCTTGGAAACAATGCCCCCGCCCTCGAACCATTGACTCTCGTCACACAAAGTTCACTATATGTTCCTGTGGCAATTTTGGGAGTTCAGGATGGAACAGCGCATTTCCGTGACGACGCTCGTGGTTGAAGACGTTGTCGAGGTACGCCGCTTCTTCGAAGACGGCCTGGGATGGCAGGTTCATTCCTCGCCGGGCCCCGAAGTGGTTTTTTTCCAGGTTCCCGGCAGTGTATTTGCCCTCTATGGCCGCGCCTCCCTGGAAGAGGAAATCGGACGCTCTGTCACCGGCAACCCCACCGGTGCGGTGACGCTCGCCTGGAACGGCAGGTCGGAAGCAGAGGTGGACACAAGCTTCCTGAAAGCGCTCGCCGCGGGCGCCCGATCGGTCAAGGAACCCCAGAAAGCCTTCTGGGGCGGGTATTCCTCTTACGTGGAAGTCCCCGGCGGTCACCTGCTCGAGATTGCCTATAACCCGTTCTGGCCGGTGGAAGAGGATGGCGCAATCACCCTGCCTCCAGTCCAATAGCAGGGCACAATTGTTGTATAAGTCCTGCCTGCGACCTTTGTCGCAGATAGCTGCGCTTGACGCAGGAGGCCGCAGGCTGTTCTCTTCCGCGGTTTCGTGAAAGGGCTTGGAGGTCTTGAAGATGGCGCATGCAGCTTACGTGTTCGATGCGTATGGAACCTTGTTCGATGTGCATGCCGCCGTCCGCAAACATGCGGAGAAGCTCGGACCGGATGCCCAGAGACTGTCGTCTCTCTGGCGGGAAAAGCAGCTTGAATATTCCTGGGTGCGCGCCCTCATGGGCAAGTATCTGGACTTCTGGGAACTGACCCAGCAAGGCCTGGACACCGCATTCGCCCTGGTGCCTTCCGCTGACAAGTCGTTGCGCGAAGATCTTCTCAGCGCCTATTGGGAACTTGATTGTTACCCGGAAGTGCCGCAGGTGCTGACCAACCTCAAGGCAACCGGCGCTAAAATCGCGATCCTGTCCAACGGATCTCCGGCCATGCTCGAAGCTGCCGCCAAGGCCGCCGGATTGACGGAACTTTTCGACGAGATCTTTTCCGTCGACGCGCTTCGAACCTTCAAGACCGATCCGCAGGTCTATGAAATGGTCACGACCCATTTCCGGATCTATCCGGAAGAGGTTTCCTTCCAGTCTTCAAACCGTTGGGATATTGCCGGTGCTACCGCATTCGGGTTCCGTACCGTGTGGATGAACCGGATGGGCATGCCTGACGAATATCCGGACCTTTCTCCCAAGGCGGTTCTGGCGGATCTGACAGGGCTCGCCACACTCGGCTGACCTGACACCACTTCCCTTCAGGAAGAGGAGACAGCGCTAGCTTTGTGTTTCTCTATTTTCAAAACAGTTCCGGCCATTTTTTCCAAAAAAGAAAAGATGTTTTGAGCGTCCGGCAAGGTTGCAGGATTCTGTAAGTGTAATATCCTTCCCTTGGTTGGGAGGAAAAGAAGAGCGACAGACTTCCTCGAGGTCATCCCGAACCAGTTACAAAACAACTGCTTAAGAACACAAACAGCTGGTTTGTCTCCGCGAAGAAGAAGGGGCGTTGAAACACTCCCCGCGCGAGCGCTCATTTGCTCCCAGACCTATTTGGGAGGATACCATGAAACAACTTACGACACGCAGGCAGGCCCTGCGGACGCTCGCAGGTGCCGGCACGGTCGGAGCAGCGACACTCGCTGCGCCGCATATCGCTTCGGCACAAGGCCAGACGACGACCTGGAAAATCCAGACGTCCTGGCCAGGCGGCGCCGGTTTGCAGATCTTCAAGGACTGGTGCGCAACTATTGCCGAAAAGACAGGCGGGGAGCTCGCCTTCCAGCCATTCGGCGCCAACGACGTCGTGGGCGATTTCCAGCTGTTCGACGCCGTCAAGAACGGCGTTCTGGACGCGGTCAACCCGTTCACGATCTATGCGCAGGGCATCATCCCCGCGGCCACCTTCCTGACGAGTTATCCGCTCGGTATGCGCAACCCGCACGAATGGGACGTGTTCTACTATTCCCTTGGCGGTCTCGAAATCGCCCGTGAACTCTACGCCGCACAGAACATGATGTTTGTCGGACCGGTGCATCACGGCCCCAACATCATCCATTCCAAAGTGCCGATCCGCTCCATCGATGACTTCCGCGGCCGCAAGATGCGCCTGCCGGGTGGCATGGTCGCCGAAGTCTTCACAGAGATCGGCGCGGAAACGACGGTGCTTCCGGGATCGGAGATTTTCCCCGCACTTGAAAAAGGCACCATCGACGTCGCCGATTATGTCGGTCCGGCGGTCAACTATGCCCTCGGCTTCAGCCAGGTCACCAAATACATCTCAATGGGCCCTCCGGGCTTCATGTCGCTGTATCAGCCGGTCGACCTTATGGACATCACCGTCGGCATGGATGCCTGGAATGCGCTCAGCCCGCAGATGCAGCAGTTCGTCGAGATGGAAACACACGTCTATTCCGACATGCACCATGCAGCCATCCAGAAGGCAGACCAGGAAGCCTGGGCGAAGTTCGAGGCCGACGGCACCGAAATCACCCGGCTCAGCCAGGACGATGTCGAACTGATGACCGAAGTCGCCGTTCCGATCTGGTTCAACTATGCGAACCGGGACAAGGACAGCGCGCGCCTCTTCAAGATTCAGCTCGACTACATGATGTCCGGTTCACTCGGCTACGTCACGCCGGAGCAGGTCGAAGGCCTCGAACTCGACCTCTGATCCCAGACGACGTCTCGGGAAACGGACCCGCGCGGCCAGCCGCGCGGGTCCTGTTCAACTCAACAGGGGCTTGTTTCCCCTGGGGAAGGGAGAGGCATGCCTCATCTGGACTTTACCCTGCCGCATTGGGCCTATTGGCTGGGGCTGATCATCTTTCCGCTGATCGCCGCTGCCCTTGCCAAGCGGCCGAAGCCGACTGAACGGCGCTACTCGCTGGTGCTCGGCTATTTCATTCTTGTCACCGGCGGCATCCTGGGCCTGCATCGGCTTTACCTGAAAAGCCTGATCGGGCTGGTCTATATCCCGGTCTTCGTGCTGATCCTCTACGCCAACGCGCAGAGCCAGGATGCGCGCGCGGTTGTCTCGGACATGGCCAACGCAGTGCGACAGGCGGAGCGGACGCTCGAGCGCGAAGGCGAAAGGGTGAAGACCGCAGAGGCCGATCTTCCTGCCTTGCGCCAAAAGCTCGCCGAGGCGGAAGCGCAGGCCGAAGAAGGCAGCTTTGCCAAGCGCCGCGCGGAACGGGATGTCCAGCGCGCCGAACAACGTGTCGAACAGGGCAAGACCCGGGTTGCCGAGGCCGAGGCAACTCTGGAGACCGCCCGCCCGGCTGCCGTAACAGCTCGCGAAACCCTCGATTTTTGGGGCAATGTTGCCAAGTACGCCTTCTGGCTCCTGCTTGCAGGTGTGGCGGTCGACGCACTCCTCCTGCCCCGGCTGGTTTCCAAAGCAAACGAAAACCTGCCACCGGACCCGGAACTCAGCGAGGCGGAAAAGAAGCTCAAGGAGCTGGAAGAAGCCGAGCGCAAGGACGATGCGGATCACGTCTCTTCCGGCTGGACCGGCTGGATTGACCGGCTCTCGCTCTACTGTGGCGAGTTTGTCAGCTACTGGGCGGTGATCGCCGTTCTTGTCTACTACTTCGAGGTCATGAGCCGCTACGTCTTCGGCAGCCCGACCAACTGGGCTCACGAGGCGATGTACCTCATGTTCGGCATGCAGTACCTGATCGCCGGTTCCTACGCCATGCTGACGGAATCCCACGTACGGGTCGATGTCTTCTATGCGCCGCTGTCGCCGCGCCGCAAGGCAATTGTCGATCTACTGACATCCGTCTTCTTCTTCATCTTCGCCGGCACCCTGCTGGTGACTTCGTGGATCTTCGCCTTCGATGCCATCGCGGTTCCCTCCGGCAACTCGCTGGTATCTGACTGGGCACGCGGTGAAATCGGCTTCAGCGATGTCGTTGCAAGCTGGAACCTGGCCCAATGGACCGATCCGAACATCCGCTGGGGCGAAATCAGCTTCAACGAATGGGAAGTGCCGCTCTGGCCAATGAAGTGGGTCATGGTGCTCGGCGGGTTGCTGCTGGTGCTCCAGGGAATTTCCAAATTCGCGCAGGACATCCGCGCAGTGATGGGCAGGGCTTGATCGATGGGACTTGAAATCGGAATCGAGTGGCTGACACTCATCATGTTCGGCTCGCTGCTGGTCCTCTTGATGGCAGGGCTGCCGCTGGCCTTCGTTACGGGAGGGCTCGCCTGTGTGTTCCTGTTCGTCCTGGGTGACGAGCGGGCGCTCAACATCGTGCCGTCGCGCATCTTTCCGCTGATGACCAACTACCAGCTATCGGCAATCCCGCTGTTTATATTCATGGCATCGATGCTGGAACGGGCTGGCATCATCAACGACATGTTCGATGTCATCTACAAGGTGCTTGGCGGCGTGAAGGGCGGCCTGGCGGCTGCCACCATCATCGCCTCCACCGTTCTGGCGGCCATGGTGGGTGTCATCGGGGCGGCTGTTGTCACGATGGGCATCATCGCCCTTCCCGCCATGCTGAAGCGAAACTACGACCCGAAGATCGCCATGGGCTCGATCATGGCCGGCGGAACGCTCGGCATCCTGATCCCGCCGTCGATCCTGGCAATCATCTACGCCGTCGTGGCCGAACAGTCCGTTGGTGAGCTCTTCATCGGCGCGGTCATTCCCGGCCTGCTGCTGTCCGGGCTCTACATCCTTTATGTGATCGTCAGCTGCATGATCGACCCCAGAAAAGGCCCGCCGATCCCGGAGGAAGAACGTATTCCGTTCAAGGAAAAGGTGCGGCTGCTGTCGAACATGTCTGCGCCGATCGCGCTGATCGTGATCGTGCTGGGCGTGATCTTCACCGGCGTCGCAACTCCGGTGGAAGCGGCCGGCATCGGCACCTTCGGCGCCATTGTCGTGGCCGCCATCCACCGCAATCTCGATTGGCAGACACTGCGCGAAGCCTCGCTGACCACCTTGAAGGCTTCGGCCATGGTGATCTGGATCATGTTCGGCGCGACCATCTTCGTTGGTCTCTATGTACTGGAAGGCGGTCAGCAGTTCGTGCAAGGCGCGCTGGAAGCCACCGGCCTCGGCCCATGGGGCATTCTGATCATCATGCAGATCGTGCTTGTCGTCCTGGGCATGTTCCTGGACTGGGTCGGCATCCTGCTCCTGTGCGTGCCGATCTTCGTGCCGATCATCAAGGCGCTCGGAGCAGCCTCCTTCGGGCTCGACAGCCCGGACGATCTGGTACTGTGGTTCGGTGTTCTCTATCTTGTGAACATGCAGATGAGCTTCCTGTCACCACCGTTCGGCTACGCACTCTTCTACCTGCGAGGCGTCGCTCCGGCGGACATTCCGATGACAGACATCTTCAAGTCTGCCCTGCCTTTTCTGGCGCTCCAGGTGCTTGGACTGGCATTGTGCATGCTGTTCCCCGGACTGATCACCTGGTTGCCGAACCTAGTCTACGGATAACAGAGCCAACAAAGACAAAGGGAAACGGCTGCGCTCAGTGGGAAAAGCGCAGCCGTTCCATGCTGCCGGACAAATGTGCCCGACAGGGTTGGCTTGTCAGGAGACAGATCAGAACGAACGGGAGAGCCCGATCATGAGCCGATGGTTACCGGCCGTCCGATCTACCTTCGCACCGCCATATCCGGCCTTCTCGTCCAGGATCCCGGTCATCGAGTAGTCCGCCCTGAGATGCCACGCATCCGTTACCGCAACCTCGACACCCCCGCCGATCACCGGACCAATCGAAACGGAGTTTCTCTCCGTCCCGTTCGCCTTGAGGCTGTGTTCTGTCGCAGCAATACCGAGGCTGAGATAAGGCATGACGTTGTTGATCGGCACGCCGACCCGGGCCTTGGCATTGATCGTCCACTTGGATCCTGTCTCGATGGTGCCCAGCGTCGGATGGTTGCCTTTTTCACGGCCGCCGAGATAGGCCGCACCGCCTTCGACACCCAAGACGAAGCGGGAAACTTCCCAGTTGTAGCCGCCGAAAAGACCGAACGCTGCGTCGACCCTTGAAAAATCCTTCGATCGCCCCCCTGATTTGACGTCTGTCACAGTCTGCGAAACACCTGCTTCAAAGCCGAGATAAGGCCCAGCCCAGAGCGACTGTGGCGCTTGCGAATAGACAGGAGCGTCAAAAGTCTCCAGATCGGCAGCACTCGCCCCAACGACAAGCACACCAAGAACGGCGCACAGAACCAGAGGCTCCAACAGCCAGTGGCTCCGCAGAACACGCCTGATCACACCGGGGCGTTGCCTGGAGCGACCGCGCCCGATGGCCGGTGGCGCACGAAAAACATAATTGGCAAAGGAACTTACCATCAGTGATCTCACTTCATGTATGACAATCTCATCGCATCACAAATTCAAAAAATTAATGTAAAACGATAATTTGAAAATTGATGGCAATAATTTTTTTGTCAATAGCAATGTTTTTGAATTTGTGTTTTCCCGACAGATGAACTAGATACGATGCCGCAATGACACGATGCGGAGTAACCGATGAGCGAACTTGAATGGGCGGAACGGGAGAAGCGACTGACGCGGATCCGGCGTGTATCCGCGTTCATGAAATGGGCTGTCACCATCATTCTGTTGATCCTGCTTGGTCTGGGCGTGGTCGTCACGATCGGTATCGCCCTGCCGAACGAGTTGATGATCGGTGCGCAAGAAACATTTGATGTCGCCGATACCGAACGCATGCTGGGTGACATTCCGCATGTGCAGCGCATCGGAATATCCATACTGGCAGCCATTGCCTTCAGTCTGCTGCTGGCGGTGGGCTGGAACATCCGCCAGGTCTTCAAGCGGTTTCAGAAGATGGAGTTCTTCTCGCCTAAGACGCTTGCAAACGTGTTTTCCTTCGGCATCTGGCTTATCGTGTTCGCGGTCTTCGACCTGATCAGCGATCCGATCGGCTCGGTCCTCCTGACCTATGACTTTCCCCCGGGCCAGCGCACCGTCGACATCAGTCTGGATGGTGGCGAGATCTTCTTTCTCGTCCTTGGTGCCTTGATGTTGCTGTTCGGCTGGATCCTTCGCGAGGCTGCGCTTATTGCAGACGAGAACCAGCAGTTCATTTGAGGTGGACCATGGAGCGTTGCGAATGCTGAACATCAATGGCGTTGCCTGTCTCCGGCAACTCGGCCTCATGCACGGTGGCACCGAGGTGGGCAGATGTCTTCAGCCTCCGCACCTTCTCTCAGCCTTTGCAAGCAACAAGGCTCCCGGTCATCCACGGCCAGTCGCGTTTGTACGCCGGAAGCTTTCACAAGAACAAAGGATTGTTGACGCCGTGGCTGATGGCAGTGAAATATCAGGCATGATTCTCGGGACACTCATGCTTTGCTCATCTCTCTCTTGCGTAAGGCCGTCCAGCTCGCAGAAGAAAATCGAAAAATAAGCAAGCGACAGCGCCGGGGGTCCCTTCATGCCCATCATCATTGAACTGGACGTAATGCTCGCCCGCAGGAAGATGCGGTCCAAGGAGCTTGCCGAACGCATTGGCATCACCGAGCAGAATGTTTCGCTGCTCAAGTCCGGAAAAGTGAAGGGTGTCCGTTTCGAGACCCTGGAAAAGATCTGCGACGTGCTCGACTGCCAACCCGGCGACATTCTGATTTACGAGCCCGAAAAAACTCCGGAAGATTAGACAGAAACACGCCGCCAGAACCACAAAAGTGCAGCCAAAGCCGTACCGATCCAGAGCAGTAGAACCAGGACTGCCGCCATTTTGCTGGCAGGCAGCTTTTCCGATCTCCTGTCAGCTTCCACCCGGCAGTCCTCCATCACCTGCGGTGGAATGAGCTTCACCACCAGGTAGATGCCGAGCGGCACGAGAAGCAGATCGTCGAGATATCCGATCACCGGAATGAAATCCGGAATCAGGTCAATGGGTGACAGAGCATAGGCTGCGGTTGCGATGGCCAGGGCCTTCACATACCAGGGAACCCTCGGATCCCTTCCAGCCAGATAAAGGGCATGGAGATCTCGCTTGATGCGCTTTGCCCAGGTCTTGATGGTGTCCTTCAGCATGTCAGCCCGCGTGAATTGGAAACAGTCCCTGCGACACGGCACGCCCTGGGTGGTGTCGGCCGGAAGGTCATCGGACCCGAAACACCTTCCAGTCCTGCGCAAGCTACGCTGCCTAGAACATCCTCCGTAATTTCAACAGGTCCGACGGAGCGAGCGGTCTTTAGCCATGACTCGATCAAATTCCCCCCTTGAAGGCAGGCCTGTGCCTGCAACAAGAGCGCGGCTGCGATCAGGCAAGCTGCTCAATCTCGACAGCACGCACCTGAGCGAATGCACGCTTTACGACCTTGAGAACGGCGACATCGGCATCGTCGTTCAGGACCCGGACCTGCCGGTGCCGGACCGGGTGCTGATCGATGACGACAAGGAACTGACCCGGGTCTTTACGGAAATCCGTTGGCGCATGGGTCCTTACCTCTTCGGCATGTACCTGGAACCACCGGTCCCGGTGAGCAAGTTCCAGGATACCTGACGACTGCCGACACGGGCCTTATTCAGCTGCTTCAGCGGAGCCATATCCCAATTGCTCGTTGAGTTTGCCGATCAAACCGATGGCCGCTTCCGCAATCACGGTTCCCGGTGGGAAGATCGCCGCTGCCCCGGACTTGTAGAGTTCGTCATAATCCTGCGGAGGCACGACACCGCCAACGACAATCATGATGTCTTCCCGGCCTTCTTCCGCCAGCGCCCGCCTCAGAGCCGGCACCAGTGTCAGATGGCCCGCCGCAAGCGATGACACGCCGACCACGTGAACATCGTTTTCGACCGCCTGGCGGGCAGCTTCTTCCGGGGTCTGGAACAAGGGCCCGATATCAACGTCGAAACCGAGATCGGCGAACGCCGAAGCAATCACCTTCTGACCGCGGTCGTGTCCGTCCTGCCCCATCTTGGCGACCAGGATACGTGGTCGGCGGCCATCGTTGTCTTCAAAGGCTTCCACCAGCTTCTGGACTTTCTCGATGGTTCCGGACATGGCTCCGGCCTCCCGTTTGTAGACACCGGCAATCGACTTGATCTCGGCCTTGTGCCGGTCGAACACCTTCTCCATTGCCAGGGAGATTTCACCCACGGTTGCCTTGGCCCGTGCGGCCTTGACCGAAAGATCCAGCAGATTGCCGTCACCGGATGCGGCACATTGGGTCAACGCTTCCAGGGCGGCCTGGGTCTCGGCCTCGTTGCGCTCTTCACGCAGGCGCTTGAGCTTGTCGATCTGGGCGGCGCGCACCTGGGCGTTGTCGACCTTCAGAACGTCGATCGCCTGTTCGCTTTCCGGCTTGAACTTGTTGACGCCCACCACGGTTTGCGCACCGCTGTCGATGCGCGCCTGTGTCTTGGCGGCTGCTTCCTCGATCCGCAGCTTCGGAATGCCCTTCTCGATGGCCTTCGCCATGCCGCCAAGCTCTTCCACTTCGCGGATGTGCGCCATGGCCTTCTCGGCAAGGTCTGCCGTCAGCTTCTCGACGTAATAGGAACCGCCCCAGGGATCGATCACCTGTGTCGTGCCGCTTTCCTGCTGCAGAAACAGCTGCGTGTTGCGGGCGATACGTGCGGAGAAATCGGTCGGCAGAGCCAGCGCCTCGTCCAGCGCATTCGTGTGCAGCGACTGCGTATGCCCCTGCGTTGCCGCCATGGCTTCCACACAGGTTCGAATGACGTTGTTGAAGACGTCCTGTGCCGTCAGTGACCAGCCGGAGGTCTGCGAATGGGTGCGCAGCGACAGGGATTTCGGGTTTTTCGGCTGGAAGTTTTCTTCCATCAGGGTCGCCCAAATCAGGCGCGCTGCACGCAGCTTGGCAACTTCCATGAAGAAGTTCATGCCGATCGCCCAGAAGAAGGACAGCCGCGGTGCGAACTGGTCGATGTCCATGCCGGCGGCGACACCGGCGCGGGCATATTCGATGCCGTCGGCAATCGTGTAGGCCAGCTCCAGATCCGCCGTCGCCCCCGCTTCCTGCATGTGGTAGCCGGAAATGGAGATTGAATTGAAGCGCGGCATGTTCTGGGACGTGTATTTGAAGATGTCCGAGATGATCCGCATGGAGTGCTTGGGCGGATAGATATAGGTGTTGCGGACCATGAACTCCTTCAGAATATCGTTCTGAATGGTGCCCGAGAGGTCCTTTTGCGCAACGCCCTGCTCTTCCGCTGCCACGATGTAAAGCGCCAGCACCGGCAGCACCGCGCCGTTCATGGTCATGGAGACGCTCATCTTGTCCAGCGGTATGCCGGAAAAGAGCGTACGCATGTCATAGATGGAATCGATCGCCACCCCTGCCATGCCGACATCACCCGAAACACGCGGATGATCGCTGTCGTAGCCGCGGTGCGTGGCAAGGTCGAAGGCCACCGAAAGGCCCTTCTGACCGGCGGCAAGGTTACGCCGGTAAAAGGCGTTTGAATCTTCGGCCGTTGAGAACCCGGCATACTGGCGCACTGTCCAGGGCTGCTGGACATACATCGTCGGGTAAGGACCGCGCAGAAACGGCGGCAGGCCCGGCCAGGTATCCAGATGTTTCAGTCCATCAAGATCCTGCGCCCCATAGACAGGCGGCACAACGATGTCTTCCGGCGTTTGCCAGCTCTCCTGCGAGCCGGCGTCCGCAGCCTTCACGACTTTCCGGAACGGCTTGTCAGCGAAATTCGGGATCCTGCTCATGATTGGACCTCCAGATCTTTCGGCTCGACCCCTTGTTGGGTCTCCAGCCGGTCAAATGCATCCTTCAAGAGTGCAAGCAGATCGCATCCGGCAAAGACGAAAGCGTCCACACCGGCTTTGCGATAGGCATCTTCCCGGTCTCCAGGGCGCCCTGCAAGGTAGAGGTAATCCACCCCTGCCGTTTTCAGGGCTTGAGCTGCCTCTTCCGCCTGCGCCTCGTAAACATCGTCCGTGGAGACGAGACAGGCAAGCATCGCCCCGCTTTGCCGGAAGGCCTCAACGAGATCTTCAAGAGAACCATAGACAGCCGGTCCGACGGGTTTCAACCCGCCCGCCGCAAAGGCGTTTGCCGTCCAGGTGGCTCTCGCCGAGAACTGGGCCAGACTGCCGAGAGACGCCAGGAATACCGCTGGCGTTGTCGACGCGGCCTGCTCGAAGGCTTCTGACCTGCTACGAAGCTGCTCGAAGGGCTCCGCTATCCGGGCCGTTTCCAGCTTCGGAAGGGAATAGTCGCGCGGCAGAAGGTCAAGCCGCATGCCCAGCTCGCTCAGGGGCACTCCCTGAAGGGCAAGCTTGCGCAGGGTCGCAAAGCGCTCGCCGTCTCCCGGTTCCGGCAGGTCCTCACGCGGTGCGCTCACGCCTGCGAGATCTTCCTTGCTCGACTTCAGCACCGCAACAGGCTTTTCAGCAAGGTCCGGGAACTCGCTTACGCCGGTGATCGGACGCTTTCTTGTGGCGATGTTCTTGGCAAGACCGGCCCTGGCAGCTCCGATACGATCATGCACGAGGCCCGTGCGCACCGCCTCGAACAGGCCACCGGCCGCCTCGATATCCTGGAAGAGGCTCCAGGCGGCCTCGCAAACTGTATCCGTCCGGTCTTCAATGGCGCCAGAGCCGGCGGCCGGATCGGTCACCTTCGCTAGGTTGCTTTCTTCCAGAAGGATAGACTGCGTATTGCGCGCCAGCCTGCGGGCAAAGCCGTCGGGCAAACCGACAGCCAGCGTATGCGGCAGGACACAGACACTGTCTGCACCACCGACACCGGCTGCAAAGGTTGCCACCGTGTTGCGCAGCAGATTGACCCAGGGATCACGGCGGGTCAGCATTCTGTAGGAAGTCGACATATGCAACGGCAGGGCCGCTTGCGGCAGTCCTGCACCGTCCAGTACCGACGCCCAGAGCGAGCGGATCGCGCGGGCCTTGGCGATCGTTCCGATCTGGTCGGCTTCCGCGATCAGGCTGAAGGAAATTCTGTCAGCCCATTGTTCGGGCGCCAGTCTCGTGCCTTCCAGCAAGCGCATGTGAGCTGTGGCGGAAGCCAGAACAAGCGCAAGCTCCTGCGCAGGCGTTGCCCCCGCTTCGTGCCATATGCGGCCATCGGCCTTCATTACCCGTGCCGGGCTGCCAAAATCATGCGCTGCGACCACCAGATCGCGGAAATGCCTGTAGGCGTTTTCCATGTCGGCAAGTGCGACACCATTGACTGCCACCCAGCCATAGGGATCGATCCCGGCGGTCAGGCGAACGCTTGCCGGATCGATCTTGCGCTTTTCGAGCAATGCCAGAATGGAGGCGAAAATTTCGACATTTTCCCGTCCCGCCTCAAAGCGCAGGTCAATCAGATCCAGTTCGACGTCTTTCAGGAGGCGGTCGACACCGGATAGATCGTCTACCCGGATGCCATTGCCGTATGATGCGGCAGCACCGCGGAAAACCAGGTCAAGGCCGCTCGCGCCACCCTCAAGATCTTCCAGAATTTGTGCGTTTGCGGCGGCAGGATCGGGAATGTCGATCCGCTGGACCACGGACCAGTCGCCTGCCGCAGCCCGAAGGGCGCGCGCCGGACTATCTGTCCTGCGCTCATAAAGCGGCGCGATATCCAGTCCATCTTCGGTTTTCCCGTAAAGCTTCTGCCGGGCACTCCCCTTCAGGGCCTTGTCGACGGCAGCCCACCAGGCCTCCGCGTCGGCAGAATAAAAACTTTCAGGTCCAGTAAAGCTGTTCGGCATCGCACGTACTCCCTGGCCCCGTTTTAGTCCCTGGGCCCGAAGCTTGGCAACTCAGCAGAATGGGTAAGGATTTGAAGTTCACAAGGTCTCGGACAGTTGAATCAGGTGAAACCGGGAGCCAGTTCCGACTTGCGATTCGCTCGTAGAATTAATTAGACGCGCAAAATAAAAATTTATCTACAAATTGCGTTTTTCGACTTACACTTACGAAGACGTTAAACACTTCTCAGAAAGACAATTTGGCCTCTTCTAGGCGCCAACTTGTCAATTTTTTGGCGGAATAAGCTAAATTTGCCAGTTTTCCCTATTGGTACGATCATCAATTGTATTGTAGCGTATAGCTGCTGACGCATGGGAAATTCTACCCTCATAAGAAATGCGCGGCGTCCGGATCCGACACTTACCTGAATAGGTTTGGCGGGAACGGGTTTCACCCATCAGCGGATGTTCCGGCTCGCGTACGGACACCCGCAAAGACGCGGCCACCCAAGCCGCAAAGGATGTGCACAATGCTTGATCAAACGGAATTGAAGAGCAAGCTGAGAGCAATCTCGGAAGCAAATGCCGCCCATCATGTTCTCGATATTTTGGAATCGAACCTTCGCCGCATGGGGGCGACGCATATCCTCATTACCGGCCTGCCGATGCCGAACCGCCCGATCGACAACCTCGTTCAACGGTTCCGGTGGCCAGATCAACGCAATGACGGAATTGAAAGCACTTCGCTTTCTGCAAATGACAGCGCCTTGATGCTTGGCCTCGGTTCAAACCGGGCTCGCGTCTGGACAATCTCCGCCGGTGACATGGAACATTCCGACCTTCTCGCGTCAGCCGGGGAAGGAAGTCAAGTTCTCGTCATCCCGGTAACGGAACTCTATCCTTTCCAGGCATTCGTGTTTGCAAGCGGCCCTGCTCTTCAGGTCAACAAATACGATCTTTCCAACCTGGAAGCTCTTGCAGCTGCTGCCTTCTCGCGCCTGCGCGAACTTGGCGTGATTTCCGGACAGCGACCGGGCGCATTGTCGACCCGTGAGCGCAAGGTGCTGGAACTGACGGCCTATGGCAAGACAGCCGGCGAAATCGCAGACGTGCTCGACATCTCCCAGCGGACTGTCCA
Source organism: Roseibium sp. ROS1 (assembly GCF_054658215.1). Lineage (NCBI taxonomy): Bacteria > Pseudomonadati > Pseudomonadota > Alphaproteobacteria > Hyphomicrobiales > Stappiaceae > Roseibium > Roseibium sp. ROS1. The sequence goes on along the minus strand of NZ_BAAGIG010000001.1, from coordinate 1,593,759 downwards.
TGCTCACCTGCAGAATGCCAGTGTCAAGCTGAACGCTTCCAACAAGACCCACACCGTGGTCGAAGCGCTTCGTTACGGCCAGATCAGCGTATAACGCTGCTTCTCCAGCCAACAGCTTCAAGGGGCTAACAACAGGCGCACTTCGGTGCGCCTTTTTTGTTCTGGCGCGGATGCAAAACAACATGCGTCAGATGAGACCACGCCAGGCACGCACGCCGGGCAACAACGTCAAAATGCCAATCGCAAAAAGGAAAAGGCGCGCTTTCCGCACGCCTTTTTTGTCATTTCATTTTTAGCTTGCCGGCCTCAGTAGGTCATCATCGGCGGCAATTCCTTGGCCTGATCAACCCATTTGGTAACCTGGCTTTCACTCGGCACCTGGCGAACAAGCTTCTTGGCTTCGTTCACTTCCTGCATCTTCTCCGCCAGGTTGGCGGCATTGCGATGCTTCAGTTCCTTCACCGTGTCGACGCCGGCAGCTTCCAGGAGTTCGGAATATTCCTCACCAACGCCGCTGATGCGCATCAGATCCGCCATGTTGGCCCATTTCAGGATCCGCTTGCCGTCGATGCCGGTTTCTTCTTCCAGCGCCTTGCGACCTTTCGGGTCCTTCGCACGCTCCAGATAAGCTTCCGTTGTCTTGATGCCGACTTCACCCAGCTTTGCAGCATAGGTTGGGCCGATACCTTCGATTTCATCGATGGAATAAGACATGCGCTCAGAACTCCCTAATCAACCGGCAACCGAACCTGGGACAGTCAGACGATCTGGCTCAGTCCCGGAATTTGTGAAACCACTTCATTCACAACATCGTCCCCTGCTTTTTCCTTAGCATAGGAGACGAGTTCTTTGACAACACTTTGCACGCCATCCATGTCGAGGCCCGCATTTGTCAATTCATTGAGTGCCGCCATGGCGCCCATGCCACCGCCCATCATGCTTCCAAGACCGCTCAAAAACCCGCCGCCGGAACCGGCTTCCGCACGCGCATCGACAAGATCCTTCGCTCCAGGCAAAGCGTCGAAGATGAGCTGCATCTTGTCTTCCGGACCTTCCTTGTTCAAGAAGCCCAGAATGATGCCGATGGCGTTCTTGGCGACATCTTCCTCGATGCCTGCTGCCGCCATGATCCGCTGGATGAGCTCGTCCATGAAAATCTCCTGATCAAATGACTGACGCCCTGTCATCCGGCGCCCGCTTGGCTTCTCTATACAAGTCTCGAGGTGCCCACGTCGATGGGCAATGTCTTTTCTGCTCGACTATGCCGCATGCAGCCCGCACGCTCGTCCAATGCCGCCCGGCAACAGAATGTTTCAATCTGGCAGCGAAAGGCTCTAGGCTGCGGCGAGATGCAGGGATTCGGGGGTAATCGTGACGGTAAAAGACAGTATTTTCATCGGTGCCAGCACCAGGGAAGAAACCCTCACGCTCAAGCTCGCAAACCGCCATGGCTTGATTGCCGGAGCAACAGGCACCGGCAAGACCGTTTCACTCCAGATCCTTGCCGAAGGCTTTTCCAAGGCCGGTGTTCCCGTGTTCTGCGCCGATATCAAGGGCGACCTGTCCGGACTTGCAACCGCGGGTGTTTCCAAGGACTTTCTTGAAAAACGCGCCAGCGATGTCGGGATCGCCGACGAATACACCTACGAAGCGTTCCCCGCGGTTTTCTGGGACCTGCTCGGCGAGCAAGGCCATCCGATCCGCACCACTGTTTCCGAGATCGGGCCCCTGCTCCTCGCCAGACTGCTGGAACTCAACGATACGCAGGAAGGTGTACTGAACGTCCTGTTCGAGCTGGCCGACGATGAAGGCCTGCTGCTGCTGGATCTGAAAGACCTCAGGGCAATGCTTGCCCACGTGGCAGAACGTGCCTCCGAGCTTTCCACGATCTACGGCAACGTTTCCAAGGCGTCCGTCGGGGCCATTCAGCGCAGGCTTCTGGTGCTGGAGCGCCAGGGCGGAGAACACTTCTTCGGAGAACCGGCCCTCGACATCCGTGACTTCATCCGCACCGCACCGGACGGCCGGGGCGTCGTCAACATTCTCGCTGCCGACAAGCTCATGTCCGCCCCCCGGCTCTATGGCGTTTTCCTGCTCTGGATGCTGTCTGAACTCTTTGAGGAACTGCCCGAAGTCGGTGATCCGGAAAAGCCGAAGCTGGTGTTCTTCTTCGACGAAGCCCACCTTCTGTTTTCCGATGCTCCCAAGGCACTTATCGAGAAGGTGGAACAGGTAGTCCGGCTGATACGTTCCAAGGGTGTCGGCGTCTATTTTGTTACTCAGAACCCGCTGGACGTACCGGAGACCGTGCTTTCCCAGCTCGGCAACCGCATCCAGCACGCCCTGCGTGCCTTCACGCCGCGCGACCAGAAGGCTGTCAGGGCAGCTGCGGAAACGTTCCGTCCCAACCCGGATCTCAACACCGAACGGGTCATCACGGAACTCGGTGTCGGCGAAGCACTGGTCTCGACCCTGGAAGGCAAAGGCATTCCGTCCGTTGTTCAGCGCACGCTCATCCGTCCGCCCTGTTCGCGGCTGGGTCCTGTCACTCAGGCCGAACGACGGGCCTTGATCCAGTCCAGCCCCGTCTTTGGCACTTATGAGCGCACCCGCGACCGGACGTCGGCATACGAAGTCCTGATGGGGCGCGCGCAGGAAGCGCAGAGACAGGAACAGCGGCGCCAGGAAAAGGAAGACAGCTACGCCAGGAAACATGGCGAGCCCCGGCGCTCGCGATCCGGTTTTCAGCTGCCCGACTTCGGACGCGATGACAGGCCGCGTCAGGAAAGCCGGGAACGGCGCAGCAACCGCCGTGGCCAGCGCGACACGGCCCTGGAAGCCGGGCTCAAGTCCGCAGCCAGAAGTCTCGGCTCCTCGCTCGGCCGTGCGCTGGTTCGGGGCCTGCTCGGTTCGCTGAAAAGAGGCAACTAGACAAAGCGATGCCGGCAACCGCGGCCCAAAATCTGGAGACCGAGCGCAAGGCGCTTGTCATCGGCAAATGGGCCAACCTGTTTATGGCCGTTGCCGGCCTTCTGACCGCCTGGGTATCCCGGTCCGACGCCATGCTGGTGGACGGGCTGTATTCGGCGGTCAACTTCATCTCCGCCATTGCGGCCGCTCGTATCGGGGCAAGGGTTGGCCTGCCACCGACACGCTCCAGACCCTGGGGACACGATTTCGACGAGGTGCTCTATGTCACCTTCCGGAGCCTCATCCTCATCGGCGTGCTGGTCTTCGCAGCCTTTGTCTCCATCTCGAAAATCTGGACCTTCTTTTCCGGAGGCATTGTCCCGGAACTGGTGTTTGGTCCGATCGCGGTCTACGCAGTCGTCATCGTCAGCATCTGCCTTGGCCTTGCATTCAACTTTCACCGTGCCTACCGGAAAACCGGCAAGCGCAGCGCCATCCTGAAGACCGAAGCCCGTGCCGCCCTCATCGACGGCGCGCTCAGCGTCGGATCGGGAGCAGCCCTTCTGTCGCTGCCCTATCTGGAAGATACGGTTCTCGGACCATTTGTCCCGATCGGCGATGCCCTCATCGTTCTGGTGTTGATCCTGGCGATCATCTGGCAGCCGCTTTCGACCTTCCGCACGACGCTGGCAGATCTTGCCGGCGTCAGCGCCCCCAGCAGCACTTATGCCAAGGTCGCCCGGGCTGCCAGGGACCTTGCCCGCGAAAAAGGCTATCGCCTGCATCGGGCAGCTGTCCTTCAGGCAGGGCGCATGCACTGGGTGGCCGTCTATCTCGACCCCGAAAAACCCGTTCGTGCCGAAGACATAGACACGTTCCGCGACATTCTCTCCGCCCGGCTGGAAGATGTCATCGGGCCTGCAAGGGTGGAAATTGTCCTCACCGCAAGCGATTACACCAATCCGGTTCAGGAGTGATGCGCCCCCATTATCCCCTGAGTAACAGGATAGTTACCCCTTCCCGTTAAGGCTGCAATCGAAACAACGGCAGACGGGGCAACATGCGTTACCGAGAAAACCGGCCACAACCGCAATACAAAGCCGAGTGCTTGCAACAGCGCCTCTTCGGTTCGGCCCTGCAATTGCTTTTCCTGCTGTCCCTGGTTGCTGTTCTCCTGACCGGCTCGCCGATGGCCCGTGCACAGGAGCGCGGCGCAGCCCCCACCAGTACGGAAGAGCGGGCAGGATCACTGGATCAAAATCGGGTGGCCCGCGCCCGGGAGTACCTGCGCGACAACCCGATTTCTCCACCCGACACGTCCAGTCCGCGTGCGACACTGGAAAGCTTCGTCTACATCATGAACGAAGTGAACACGCTCTGGATGTCTGTTCGGGACAGTTATGATGACAGCAACCGGTTGTTCCTGTCGGACAGCGAAGAGGAAAAATTGGTTCTGGTACGTGCGCTTCTTTCAAAAGCCGCGCAGACTTTCGACCTCAGCGGCATTCCCGTGACTTCCCGGGAAAATGCCAGTGTCGAGATTGCACTGCAGCTTCAGGAGATCCTGGACAGGATCCCGGCGCCGCTTTTCGAAGACATTCCCGGCTCGCCTGCAGGCAGCTCGCGACAGGCCGGCAACGCGGCGGATTTGCCTGACCATTGGACCATTCCCGGCACCAGCATCAACCTGCTGCGCCAGGATGAAGGGGAACTGCGCGGGCAGTACCTGTTTTCCAGGTCCTCCGTTGAGCGCATTCCCGAAGACTATGCAGTTGTACGGGTTCTGCCCATCACCGCGGATCGCGGGGAAGACCTCTTTGAATACTACACCTACACCCCCGGCAACCTGATTGCACCGCTCTGGTATGACGTCATTGAAGCAGGGCCAGACCTGCTTCAGTACCATTTTGCCGACCAGGCGTATTGGCAGTGGCTGGCACTTGCCGGACTTCTCGTCCTCTACGCGGTCGTGTTCGGATATTACGTCCGCTGGCGCAGGTGGCGTGCGGTCTCCGTGAACGAAGGTACCCGCATCGTCCACGCGATCCTCAATCCGGTTGTCGTCATCCTTGCCGCAAGTCTCTTCCGATATGTGTGCGAAGATCAGATCAACATCACAGGCATGCCTTTGGTGGCAGTCGGAACGTCGACGACAGCCATCATCTGGTCGGCGACCGCCTGGATGGTCTATCAGCTTCTGCAGCTGTTCTACGTCTGGTTTTCCAGCAGTGCCGGGGCTGCAAGAGACGGACTTGACGTCAGCCTTCTGCGCACCGGCTTCCGGGTCTTCTCCCTTGCCATCGCGCTGATCGTGCTCGGGTATGGCGCAACTCAGATCGGCATTCCGATCTACGGTGTCATCGCCGGTCTCGGCGTGGGCGGTCTTGCAATTGCCCTTGCCGCCCAGCCGACAATCGAAAACCTGATCGGCGGTATCATTCTCTATGCTGACCGGATGGTACGCGTCGGCGAGTTCTGCCAGTTCGACGATCTGGCGGGCACCGTGGAATCCATCGGCATCCGTTCAACCCGTATCAGGGCGCTCGACCGGACACTCATTACCGTTGCCAATGCCGACCTCGCCAAACGAAAGATCATCAACTACAGCTATCGCGATCAGTTTCACTTCCGACACAAACTCAAACTGCGGTATGAGACGAGCCCGGCATCACTGAAGCGCGTTCTGGCAGCGATCCACGACTATCTCCTCGCCCACGAAAAGGTAATCGAAGATCCGCTTCGCGTGCGTCTGATCGGTTTTGACGATTACGCTGTCACGGTCGACGTCTATGCCTATGTGCAGGCAGCCACCGTCGCGGCGTTTCAGGAAATCCAGGAAGAGCTTCTCTTCGGCATACGGGAGATCGTCGAGGCCAACGGATCAGAAATCGCCTATCCCTCCTCGACCGTCTATCTGTCGCAAGACAAGGGTCTGCAGGACGAACAGACGGCCGGTGACGCAGCACCTGCCACCGGCGAGAAAGAGATCCAGGCCGCCTGATGGATCGGCGGCCGGCGCTTTGCGGGCCGTCTTCTGCTTCCTGAATAAGCAATTGCGCTACGCGCGCCGATATGGCCTGTTAGGGCCTTCTCACATTGCCCGAGTCCATCGGGCCTGCTCCTATCTGTTCAAAAATTCAAGGATCCGTCATGAGTTCCATCGACAAGGTCTTGGCGCGCATCGATGCCAATCTCGACAACAGCCTCGACCGACTGTTCGACCTCCTCAAGATCAAGAGCATTTCCACCGACCCGGCTTTCAAGGCTCCGTGCCGTGAGGCCGCTGAATGGCTGGCAAGAGAACTGAACGACATCGGCATTGAAGCATCGGTACGCGACACGACCGGCCATCCGATGGTTGTCGGTCATCGCAAGTCCGGCAAGCCGGGACCGCATGTCCTGTTCTACGGCCACTACGACGTTCAGCCGGTCGATCCGCTGAACCTGTGGAAGCGCGACCCGTTCGATCCTGCCATCGAGACAAAGCCGGACGGCAGCAAGATCATCGTTGCCCGCGGTTCCGCCGACGACAAGGGTCAGCTGATGACCTTCGTGGAAGCGGCCCGCGCCTACCTGGAAGAAACCGGCGATCTGCCGCTCGACGTGTCGATCCTGTTCGAAGGTGAGGAAGAGTCTGGGTCGCCGTCGCTTCATCCGTTCCTTGAAGCCAACAAGGACGAACTGTCCTGCGACCTCGCGCTCGTGTGCGACACCGGCATGTGGGACGCTGAAACACCGGCAATCTCCATCATGCTGCGCGGCATGGTCGGCGACGAGATCATCGTCAAGGCGGCCAGCCGCGACCTGCATTCCGGCTCCTATGGTGGCTCGGCTCAAAACCCGAACCACATCGTCGCTACGATCATTGCCGGCCTGCACGATGAGAACGGCAAGGTGACCCTGCCCGGCTTCTACGACGGCGTCATCGACATGCCGGAGGAAGTCACCAAGATGTGGGACGAGCTCGGTTTCTCGGTCGAGGAATTCCTCGGCGAGGTCGGCCTGAAATATCCGCGCGGTGAAAAGGACCGCATACCGCTTGAACATCTCTGGACCCGCCCGACCGTTGAAGTGAACGGAATGTGGGGCGGTTACCAGGGTGCCGGTTCCAAGACCGTGATTCCGGCCGAAGCACATGCCAAGTTCACCTTCCGCCTTGTCGGCGATCAGGACCCGGACAAGGTCCAGGAAGCTTTCCGCGCCTACGTGCGCTCGAAGATCCCGGCAGACTGCACGGTGGATTTCATTGCCAAGGAAGGCAGCCCTGCCCTCAGGCTCGACTTTGCGATGCCTGCGCTGGAAAAGGGCAAGACAGCCCTCAAGGCGGAATGGGACAAGGATGCTGCACTGATCGGAATGGGCGGTTCGATCCCGATCGTGGGTGATTTCAAGCGCATGCTGGGCATGGATTCGCTGCTGATCGGCTTTGGTCTGGAAGATGACCAGATCCATTCGCCGAACGAAAAATACAACCTGACCAGCTTCCATAAGGGCATCCGTTCCTGGGCCCGGGTTCTGGACGAGTTGGCCAAAGACTGACCTTGAAGATGTCACGCGGGCCCACGGGCCCGCGTGTCATGGATCGAACACGATCAAAATTCCTGAGGGCAGAGCCTGCCACCTCAGCGACCGGAGAACAGACATGAAATCCATTTGCGTCTTTTGTGGCTCCAGCTACGGCGCTCTCGAGGCATATGCGGATATTGCGCGCGAAACGGGACGCGCCATCGCCGAACAGGGCTACACGCTTGTCTATGGCGGCGCCAAGGTTGGCCTGATGGGCACCGTTGCCGATGCGGCACTTGCAGCCGGTGGCAAGGTGATCGGCGTGCTGCCGCGATCTCTTCAGGACAAGGAAATCGGCCACGAGGGTTTGAGCGAACTGCATCTCGTGGATTCGATGCATGAGCGCAAGGCGATGATGGCAGACTTGTCCGACGCCTTCATAGCCCTTCCGGGCGGCGTTGGTACGCTGGAAGAGATTTTCGAAGTCTGGACCTGGGGCCAGCTCGGTTATCACAAGAAGCCCTGCGGTTTCCTCAATGCCGAAGGCTATTACGATCACCTGATCGCCTTCCTCGATCACCAGACAGACCAGGGTTTCACCAAACAGGTGATGCGCGACATGGCGCAGATCGCCAGTTCTCCGCTGGATATGATCCGCCAGTTCGAAAACTATACGCCCCCTTCCGCTCCCAAATGGATCAACCGGGACGAGACCTGACAGGCACGCTGAAACGCAAGCCTTGATGCCCCTGCGGCAGTTGCCTGCAAGCTTCGGGAACTGTCCACAGGGGGCATCGCTCTCTTTGCAAACAAGACGTTACTTGGTAAATCCCGTATCGCTTCTGCGCACTTCGGCGCAGCCCAATCAGCCCGAGTATCATCATGCGTCTAACTGCTATCGGTTTTGCCTGCCTTTTCGCACTTACGGGAGCGGCCTGCGCACCGACGGCGGATCTGGACGGCACATCCGGGCGCCTGGTGCGGACATCCAACATCACGCTGGTGCAAATCGCTGAAGATCATGTCGGCGGCATTACCGGTGAAACCCAATACGGCCAGAAAGCCATTGAGGCAGCCCTGCCCGGCTTCACCACCGAAGGCATTCAGACCGCCAACGAAAACTCCACCGAGTGGGCGCTAGCAGCTTTCAACAGTGACGGCTTTCAGGTGTTGCAGGTGTTCAAGGGTCAGAACGGCAAGGTCCGCACCGTCCACGGTGTGACACACCACCTGCAGGGCCCGAACGGCGAACGGATCGGCATGACCTTTTCGGAAATCGGCTCCTCACGGGCCGATTGCCGTGTCGGCCAGAACCTGTGGCGTGGCATGGCAATCTGCCATTCCGATGGCCATCCGAACGTGGAACTGGTCTACGCAATCCCGGGCTACGACGGCCCGTTCGACCGCCTTCCGGCTGAAAACGACCTGTTCGATGCACAGCTCCAGCGGATCCTCTGGACACCGAAGAGCTGACGGTTACACGGCCGGCCAGGTTCATTCCGACAGAGCACCCCCAATTTCCCCCTCATCCTGAGGAAGCGCGAAAGCGCTGTCTCGAAGGATGGGCGGCACACTCTTGAGCAGGTGTCCCATCCTTCGAGACGGACCTGATGGTCCTCCTCAGGATGAGGTTGGATGGGAACAATTGACTATCGGATCTTTGAAACGAAGAAATCAGAAAACACCTCAGCCCTCACACATGCGGCTGCGAGCGCACCATGACTTCGCCCACCTTGCGCCACACGTTGCGCTGCTTCAGCGTCTTTTCAGCCACATCCGCAAGATCCATCAGAACCGGCATGCCGCGATCCTTGAGACCCGGCAGTGCCTTGATGTCGCCGCCGGTCCACGGCAGGAACGGATTGCGGCGCATGTGCCAGTGGATTTCCGAACGGACTGTCGGTTTGTCGGACGGCGTGCGGCCGTGAAAGGCAAAGGTATCGGCCACGATCAACGTGTTTTCCGGCACCGCCATCTTTTTGGGCTGCGGCAGGCCAAGGGAGGCAAGCTCATCCGCCTTGATCCGGAAAGACCCGCTGGCATGGTGGGACCTCAGGTCCTTGGCTGCGCTCAGGGAGCATTCGTACTCCCATTCCAGCCGCTCCTTCGTGAGCTTGTGTGAGCCCGGCACGAAGAAGAAGGGCCCGTCGTCCTCGCCGACGTCCTGCAGGAACAGCCAGGCCTTGGACGTCGCGTGGAACGTATCTGCATGGGCATCGGACTGCGGATCTTTTTTCTTCACCTTCAACGGTTCCACCAGGACCGTCTGAATGAAATTGAGAGGCTGTCCGCCCTGTGAGGCGGCATAGCGGATCATATTGATCGCGCGCGGATCACGCACCGCCTGAGCCAACGCAGCGTTTTTGCGCAACACCTCCGGCGGCAGCAATGTCATCCGCGTCACCGCCTGGCCCTGACGCATCTCCCGCGATTCGAACGGCTGGTTGAACACTTCTTCCTTGAGCTGGCGGAAAGTTTCTTCCGGAAGGAAGTTCTTGACCAGGAAATAGCCGTTCTCATCGAAGAAAGCCTGCTGGTCCCGATCAACCAGATGCGCCAGCTTCGCGCGTCTGTGTGCTGCAAGATCGGCCGCAAGCTGCACTCTTTTCTTGTGCAGGCCCCAGGTATTCAGCCTCTCGCTTCCCAGAAGCGGATTCTTGCGCGGAGACTTGTCGGTTCCGGCGAGACCCAGAACCCAGAACGGGGCTTTCAGATAGGACAAGGGTGTCATGCAGCACCAAAAATGAATTTCATCGAAGTGGCGTGTATCTAACACGTTTTTGCCTGCGGGTTTCAATGTTTCCATCCGTTTCGGCGCTGTTTTGCGCCGTCAGTACGCGTCGCGAAGGCGTCTTCACCCTTTGGCGGCAGTGACGTTTGCCGAATCCTGCGCTAACACCTTGAGGCATGATGACAACGGCACGAAATCTCGACCCCGCCAAGCTGGCGGACGGTCTGAAAGCCGGACAGCGCGCTGCGCTTGCCCGCGCCATCACGCTTGTGGAATCGCGCAAGCGCGAGCATCGCCGTCTTGCCCAGCATCTGATCCAGGAACTGCTGCCTCTCACAGGCAAGGCCCTCAGGGTCGGCATCACCGGCGTGCCAGGTGTCGGCAAGTCCACGACCATCGACACGCTGGGGTCCAACCTGACAGCCGCAGGGCACAAGGTCGCCGTTCTGGCGGTCGATCCGTCATCCACCCGTACCGGTGGGTCGATCCTGGGTGACAAGACACGAATGGCGCAGCTTGCAGTGGATCAGAACGCCTTCATCCGCCCTTCGCCTTCCGCCGGCACGCTTGGTGGGGTCGCCGCGAAGACGCGCGAAACCATGCTGTTGTGCGAGGCCGCCGGGTACGACGTGATCCTGGTTGAAACCGTCGGCATCGGGCAATCGGAAACCACGGTTGCCGACATGGTCGACTTCTTTCTGGTCCTGATGCTGCCTGGCGCCGGTGACGAACTTCAGGGCATCAAGAAGGGCGTTCTTGAGATTGCCGACATGATCGCCGTCAACAAGGCCGACGGCGACGGCGCTACCCGTGCCCGTACCGCTGCCTCGGACTATCGCGCAGCCCTGCATATTCTTGCTCCCAAGTCGCCCACATGGACCCCGCCTGTCATCACGGTGTCTGGCCTCGCCAACGAAGGGCTGGATCACCTGTGGGAGCAGATTACGGTGTTTCGCGAGCGCATGCAGGCCAGCGGTGAATGGCATCAAAAACGCAGCGGACAACAAGTCGCCTGGATGTGGGACATGCTTCAGCAGCGCATGATGGAAGCCCTGACATCGAACACGCGTACCGCTGACCGTCTCAAATCCCTGGAGGAGGAAGTGCGCGGCGGCAAGACCGCTGTCTCGCTCGCGGTGGACGAATTAGCGACCTTGATGGGGCTTGGCGAATGAACACTTCAGGACGCAAGACCGTTCTGGTGACCGGTTTTTCGCCGTTCCCGGGGGCACCCGTCAATCCGACGGAGCGCCTCATGAGACGGCTCGCCAAACGCATTGGGGCGCATCAGTCAGGTGTCGATTTCGTGTTCCATGTCCTGCCGACAACCTGGGCAGGGCGTGAGGATGTCACAGACCGGCTCCGCACCACCCTTTCGCCGGACGCCATCGTGCACTTCGGCGTCGACGGGACGCGGCGAACGATCAATATTGAAACAAGGGCCGTCAACAAAGCCGTACGCGTGCGTCCGGATGCGTTGGGCAGAGCACCGGCGAGGCCGGAACTGGCAACCTCTCAAGAGCGCGCGCGGAGCTCAACCCTGCCTGCCAGGGCCCTGCGCGATGCTGCGCTTGCCGCCGGTGCGCCTGCACAGCTTTCCACCAACGCCGGAACCTATCTCTGCAATGCCACCTTGTGGGATTCCATCGGCTCGGGCATTGCCAGCATCTTCGTTCACGTTCCGGCTTTGCCGAAAGGTCCGCGCGATACGAGACCGGCCTACCCTGTCATCGAGGAAGCCGCGGTCCGCATTCTGCGGGAACTGGCAAGGCGCCTGCGATAGGGGGAAGCTCGGGACACTCTCCTGAAGAACTTTCCCCTCATCCCATCTCCCTCATCCTGAGGAAGGCTGAAAGCCCGTTTCGAAGGATGGGCCGCTTGCTCCGGAATGTGTCGCCCATCCTTCGAGACAGCACTTCGTGCTCTCTCAGGATGAGGTGGTATTGGGTTATCTGAAATTCAGTATTTCGCGGTTTGAAAGTCCCCGAGCCTCAATAAACCACCTGCTCCTGCCTCAATGCACACGGCCAAGCAGTCTCTCGACCTGGCGGATGCAGTCGGCCGCCATGTCGGCGGACAACCCCGCCCGGCCGAGAACCCGCAAGCCGAAATAGGCTGTCAGTACGCCGCGCGCGGTGCCGCGAGCTTCTGTCCCCTCAAGCCCATCGTCCTGAAGCGCGCGGTAAAAACCGTTTTCCAGACGCCTTGTCATGGCCTGCAGCCTTGCCTCGGCTTCTGCCCCCCCCGCCTTGTCGACCAGGGCATTGCACAGAAAGCAGCCAAGCCTGTCGCCATCTTTCTGGGCGAGGTCGGCAATGCGGCCGAACAGGGCAAGTATCCGGTCCCGTCCCGCCCCTTCCGAAGGGTCACCTAGAAAAGCGACCGTGTTGCTGACAACCTGATCGTTGTACCTGTCGAGTGCCGCCAGATAGACCGACTGCTTGTCCTGGAACGCCTTGTAGAAAGAACCCTTGGTAATGGCCATGGCATCGAGCAGTTCGGACAGCGAGGCTTCGTCATAGCCAACGTCCCAGAACAGCTCCATGGCTTTTTCCAATGCCTCATCGGCGTCGAATTCCCGAGGTCTTGCCATGCGATCTCCCGTCAAGCCACTTCACAAAAAACTCAACCGCATGTCACGCGCTTGTGTTTTGTACCATTCGGTTCCTAACTCTATTTAGGAACCACCGGCAGGGTTGGTCAAGTGCGACCGATTAGGAACCAATCGGTTCCTATTTCAAGATCGCTTGAACACGTCTTTGCCGGACCAATTCAACCCCTTGGGAGTGTCTTCAGATGTTTGCAAACCTCATTCGCGGCTCAGTTGCCGCCCTGGTCGTCGTCACCGGGCTTGTTTCCAGCGCTTTCGGTGCCGGTTTTGACGTCAACGCCACCATCACCGGCCTGGCCCTGCGCGGTGTCGATCCGGTTTCCTATTTCGTCAATGGCGCTCCGCAGGACGGCGACATTGCCATTACCGAAGTTCACAATGGCGCCACCTACCGTTTCGCCTCTGAAGAGAACCGCGATCTCTTCAAGCAGAACCCGGAAAAATATCTTCCGCAATACGGCGGTTTCTGCGCCTTCGGTGCTGCCATGGGTGTGAAGGTCGATGGTGACCCGGACCTGTGGAAGATCGTCGACAACAAGCTTTACCTGAACCTCGCACCGTCGATCCAGGAACGTTGGAACAAGGACGTACCGGGCTTCATTTCCAAGGCTGACGAAAACTGGGTTGGTCTGGAAAGCGTCGACCCGAGCAGCCTCTAATCGCCTCTGACCGGTCTCTTCTGCCCCTGTAGACCGGTTACCTGACCGGCCAGGCCATCTGCCTGGCCGGTCTCTTTTTTCCGCCGGTTACAGTGTGTGGTCTCGCAAATGCCATTCCGGCACGGCTCTTGCGATTTCAGCCATAGACACTTGAGACGCATCCCAATCCGGGACGTCGGAAAGCAATTGGCCGGATCGATGACACGTAATCTTTCAAAACTGAACCGACGCGCGTTTCTTGCCGGGACAGCATTGTGTCTTTCCGGGACAGTCGCCACGGCCCAGATGAAGGTTGCCGACCTGCGCGGTTCTATCGACTCAGAGGATCTTGGTCTTCTTCCCAACGCGGCAGATGACCAGACCGCTCAATTCCAGAATGCCGTCAATCGTGCCGTTGAGCGTGGTCGCGCGCTGTTCCTGCCTGCCGGCACCTATCCGGTCGCCAATCTGCGTCTTCCCTCTGGCACATTGATTGTCGGGGTTCCGGGCAGAACACGGCTCGTCTACCAGGGCGGCGGTGGTCAGTTGATCCGTGCCGAGGATGTTGCCAATGTCGGCCTGACCGGGATTACCTTCGATGGCGCTAATCGATCCATCGGCGATTTCACCGAGGGACTGCTGCATTTCATCAACGTCAAGAACGTCACGCTGGACAATTGCGAGATCACCGGTTCTTCCAAGATGGGACTGTTGCTGGACCGCTGTTCAGGCCGGGTCGAAAATTGCCGGATCTCCGGTGCCGCAGAAGCGGGAGTGCGCTCGAACGAGGCCAACGGCCTTGCCATAACCGGCAACACGGTAACCGACTGCGCCAACGGCGGCATCTGGGTGCACCGCTGGCGCGAAGGCGAGGACGGAACCATCGTTTCCGGCAACCGGGTGGAACGTATCGGCGCCCGCTACGGCGGCACCGGCCAGTTCGGCAACGGCATCAATGTATTCCGCGCTCATGGCGTCATGGTTTCCAACAACCGCGTGGCGGATTGCGCCTTCTCCGCAATCCGCTCCAATGCAGGTTCCAACGTCCAGATCATCGGTAATTCCTGCCTGCGCTCCGGAGAAACGGCGATCTATTCCGAGTTCGGTTTCCAGGGAGCGGTCATTGCCAACAATATCGTTGACGGCGGCACGATCGGCATATCCATCGCCAACTTCATGGATGGCGGCCGTATGGCGGTCTGCTCCGGCAACCTGATCCGCAACATCAAGAAGGAAGGCCCCTACCCGCCGGAAGTGGCCGGCTTCGGCATCGGCATTGCCGTTGAAGCGGATACAACGCTGACCGGCAATGTGGTTGAGGGCGCACCGAAGTTCGGCCTGATGCTCGGCTGGGGTCCCTATATGCGCAACATCGCAGCCTCCCAGAACGTTGTTCGGGACTGCGGCACGGGTATTGCTGTCACCGTGGTTGATGGCGCGGGCGCTGCCGTCATCACCAACAACATCGTTCAAGGTTCGCATCAGGGCGCGATCAACGGTTACCGCTGGCTCGAAAAAGCGACCGGTGAACTGAACAATGTTTCGGAATTCGACAATCTCACCGTTCACGGCAACCAGATAGCGGCCTGACTGACCCAACCGCCTGGCACAAACGCGCTTATTCTCTGAGACATCCTGTCGACCGCTCTCTCCATGCCTCGGGTAAAAACCCTACGAGCAGAAACGGAACGGCATGGATGCCATGGTCAAGCCATGGCATGACGAGAGAGATGGGCACGCCGAGGGACAAGATCCAGCCAGCGCAAGACGCATCTCAAACCATAAGACTGACCACTCCTCAATCCCCGTCATTGCAGGGCTTGACCCTGCAATCCATGCCATGACTGTGCCTGAAACAAAGGCCGTTCAAGCGGAAACCGAACGGCGTGGATGCCATGGCCAACCAGTGGCATGACGATGGAATTCGAAAGCCAGATACATCTCAATGAACTCATCCCGAGAACGCACTTCCGCGCATTCTCAGGATCGAGACGAACAGGTTCAAGACTTGCAAAGCTCTGGAGCAATCAGTCCAGGGCAAACCGCAGTGACAGGCACGACAGGCCACCATCGACCTTGCGGGCTTCGTGGGTCGGCAGGACAACGGTCGTGAAACCGGCCGCCTCGATGGCTGCCAATGTCTTCGGGTAGCCTTCCGGCACCATCACGACATCATTCACACGGATGACGTTGGCGGCGTAGTCTTCCCCTTCCGGAACGACCACAATTTCCCGGTCACCGAAAAAGCCGCTGTCTGCCATGACCTTGGTCGCCAGGATGACGCCATCGCCAAGGGTGGAACAGGCCGTCTTGAAATGCAGCACGCCATCCGGCGTTTCGCAAACTTCGGCCTTGTAGCCCCACTCGCCCAGCAATCCTGCAAAGGCATCAGCACCCTCCCGGTCGGTGCGGGCGGACAGGCCGATCAGGATGACGTCGTCGAGCATCAGGACATCGCCGCCGTCGACATGACCGTTCCCCGGCAGGTCGACAACCTTGCCGAACCGGCTTTCCAGCGCCGCACGGATCTCCGCGCCTTCGCCTTCCCGGCTGGCCGTGCCCGGCCGAAGCTGGATGGCGCCTTCAGGCAGGCAGAAGGCAGGATCCTCGACAAAACAACTGTCCGGGTAGGCTTCAAGCTGCGGCAGAACGTCAACCGTCAAGCCGGCTTCTTGCAAGGCCGAGACATAACGCTCATGTTCTGCCCTGAATTTTTCGCCACTCGGGTTGCCCGTGTCCACCGCACGGATGCCGTCGGCCACGCTGTCGGCGGGCGTGCGCGTGATCGCGTGGGTGAAACGGAAAGACAAATCGGGACGATGTGCCATGAGACAACTCCTGTGACAGAACCAAGCGCTCAACCAGCCATCCGCATGGCCAAATTGCAAGACGTCCCGGCCCTGAAAACATGCATCGACAGGGCCTATGCACCGGTAAAATCAACCTTGCCGGACCTGCCGGACGTCTCCTCCGGCCTCAAGGAAGACATTGAGCAAAACCAGGTCTTCGTCGCCGAAACGGATGGCCGCATTGTCGGTTGCGCAATCCTGGGTCTCCACGGCCAAAGTGCTCATCTCATGAATATAGCCGTCGATCCGGATATCAGGGGCATGGGCATCGGGCGTCTGTTGATGGGAACCATCGAAGTCCTCGCCAGTGAGAGCGGAGCCACCGAGATACATCTGGCAACCCATGTCGCCATGCCTGAGAACGTTGCTCTTTACGCGCACCTGGGCTGGAGTGAAATGGAAAGAAACGGCAACAAGGTACTGATGAAAAAAGATCTTTGAGCCAGATCACAAGCGCTCGTCACACGCCTCTGCCTCAAGAGCCGAAAAAGCGGCATCTGAAACCAGACGGAAACAGGTGAGAGCCAGGAATGAAGCCTGAGAGTGCGCCGGCTTGTTAAGGCAGCGCTGCTTTCAACTCGGTCAGGAACTCTTCGCGCGGCTTGATGTGTCCGGCCTGGATACCGACCCGGGTCAGGATCGGCGGGTTCACCAGGCCGTCAAGCAGAGCTGCCTCATCATCGTTCAGCTCCAGCATCGCTTCCAGAACGGTTGCCATCATCACTTCGGACGCCCGGGTTGCTCCGTCGTCGCATTTCAGCGCGACACCGAAACCAAGCTCGGGAATGGAAGCACAGAAGACACCTTCGGCTCCGGTCTTGACGAACACTCGGCCACGGAAAGCTTCCATCACCCTGGTGCAGAAACGGCCTGTCCCGGCAACCATGTAAGGTTCGTTGATGCAGGCATCAAACAGCCGTTCGGCAGCCTCTGCCCGAAGCGGCTCCAGCCCCTCACCGGTTCCGAAGGCGGCAAAGGCGCGCGCGAAGCTGCGCAAAGGTGAAGCGTAGGTCGGGATTGAACAGCCGTCTGTTCCGCAGACATCCTCGGACAGAGTGTCGCCGGTCATCTGTTCCATCACGTTGCGAACTTCACGTTGCACAGGGTGTTCCGCGTTTACATAGCCGCGTGTCTCGACACCCATAACCTTGGCCAGGCCAAGGAAACCGGCATGTTTGCCTGAGCAGTTGTTGTGCAGGCCGCAGGGCGATTCATCAGCCAGGATAAGTTTGGCTGCGTCTTCCATGCGCTGGGGCCATTGCGGGCCGCACTCGAGATTGTCTTCGGCAAGGCCTGCCTTCATCAGCATGACCCTTGCCGAATTGGCGTGAACTTCCTCGCCGTTATGAGACGCACAGGCAAGTGCCAGTTCGGCATCTGAATAGTCGAGCGCTTCCGCCGCTCCCGATTCAACCAGGGGCAATGCCTGAAGTGCCTTGATGGCGGAGCGCGGAAACACCCGGGCTTCCACGTTGCCGATACCGAAAACCAGCTTTCCGGCGCTATCGACGATCGCAATGCTGCCCCGATGCAGGCTTTCGATCACGGTGCCGCGGGTGACGTCGACCAGAGCCGGATTGTCCATGAAGTTTCTCATTTCCAAGGTTTCACACTATCAGGCTAAGCGGATTCGGCCCGGGCCGCAGTCAAAAATGCGGAAAGACGGGCGAGCGCTTCGTCGATCACGGCATCCTGCTTGCAGAAGCAGAAGCGAATGTAGCCTTCAGGCGCATCCGATCCATAGAAGGCAGACACGGGAACTGCCGCAACACCGGCGGCCGTGACCAGGGTTTCACACGCCTCGACGTCGGTCCGTCCAAGCCCGAGCCCTTCGAACCCGCATGTCAGGAAGTAGGTTGCATTGCAAGGCAGAACGGAAAACCCGAGGGCGGCAAGGCCTGCCGCCATGCGGTCGCGCTTTGCGGCAAGGTCTTGCGACAGGCCATCGTAGTAGCTGTCGTCCTTGCGCAGGCCATAGGCAACAGCTTTTTGCAGATGTGGCGGTGTCGTGAAGGTCACCCACTGGTGCGCCTTGGCAATCGGGTCCATGAGTGCGGCAGGCCCGGTGACATAGCCAACCTTCCACCCGGTGAGCGAGAAGGTCTTGCCCGCGGAGCCGATCCGCACCGTGCGCTCGCGCATGCCGTCCAGCGCCATCAGCGGTGTGTGTCTATGACCGTCAAAAACGAGGTGCTCGTAGACTTCGTCACAGATCGCATAGGCATCATACTGGCGGCAGAGAGAGGCGACCAACGCAAGCTCTTCGTCTGAAAACACCTTGGCGGTCGGGTTCATCGGGTTGTTGATGAGGACTGCCTTGGTCTTGTCGGAGAAGGCTGCCTTGAGAGCTTCAGCATCCAGCGACCAGTTGGGCGGCGTCACCCGGACGCGCACGGGAATGCCGCCGGCCTGCTTCACCAGCGGCAGGTAGCAATCGTAGAGCGGTTCGATCAGCACGACTTCGTCACCCGGGGATACCAGCGCGAAAATGCAATCCGCCAACGCCTCGGTCGCACCGGAAGTCACCATCACTTCGGTTTGCGGATCGACCTCGAGACCGTAGAAACGGCGATTGGCCTCGGCAACGGCCTGGCGAAGGTCCGGTATTCCCAGCATGGGCGGATATTGGTTCGGCCCCTGCAACAACGCATCTGCCGCCGCCTGCCGGATATCCACCGGCCCGTCGACATCTGGAAATCCCTGTCCGAGGTTCACGGCCCCATGCGCCATAGCCAAGCGCGACATGGTCTCGAACACGGTGGTGGCAATGCCGGTGAAGACCGGATTGGTCGGCTTCATGGTTCCTCCCGAGCGTCTTTTCGCCGGTTCTAATCCTACCCGCGTTTGCCGTCGAGCTTTTTCATCTGAACGAGGCTCAGGCGCAGTTCGACCACCACATGTCATATGAGTGTCGTTGACTCAGTCCATCACCCGCAGTCAGATAGGTTCCGCATCGGAACCTTGGCGGAGGAAACGTGATGCTCGGCGTTATTATTGGAATTGTGGCAATCCTTCTGGGAGCCAGCATCATTCTTCGACGAGCCGGAGTTCCCGCCGGCGGTCACAGGCTGGTTCAAATTTTTTCGAGCCGGTTCATGGGCATCATTCTGGTGCTGATCGGCGGCTTCATGCTCCTGTCCTCTTCCTTCATCTTGGTGGACGCCAACAGTGTTGGTCACCTGAAGAGGATCTATGCGTTCGAGGAGTTACCTGAGGGCCGCATCCTTGCCCTGGACGGCGAAAAAGGCCCGCAGGCCCAGATCCTCGGGCCCGGCTTCCATTTCATTCCGCTTGTCCGGGTGCTCTACGATTTCGAGGAATGGGACGTCGTCACCATTCCCGAAGGCTATTATGGCCAGTTGACCGCACTCGACGGCGACGCCATGCCCTCCGGCATGTTCATGGCACCGGCAATTGCAGATGCAGATGTCGGCGACATGCTGAAGGCCGACAGCTTCCTGACAAAGGGCGGTCTGCGCGGACCGCAGGAAACGGTGCTGAAGCCGGGGCAATACCGTCTGAACCGGTATCTCTTCGACATTCGCCTCGATGAGAATACCAACGCGACGATTATCCCCGCCGGGCACGTGGGTGTGGTCAAGTCCAATGTCAGTCAGCCCGGCATCAATTGCATCGAGGAAGAAGTCTCTGCCTCCTCTGTTTCCCGCGAGGCGCTTACCGTTCCCCTGGTACCCAGAGGCTGCGTCGGCATCTGGAAAGACCCGCTCTTCCCCGGGGCCTATTACCTCAACCGGCAGGCCTATGAAGTCACGCTGGTCGATACCCGCGTCCAGACCTGGGAATACAAGGGCGGCTACGTAAAACGCATCATCGATCTCTCGGTCGATCAACAGGGCAATATCCAGCAGAACGAACGCTCCGTGCAGGAACAGATCCCCAGCGACGCTGCCGACCGGGCGGTCTACGTCAAGGTGGAAGGTTGGGACATCCCCCTGGAACTGCGCGCCCTCGTCCAGGTCGACCCTGACAATGCACCCGTGGTCGTCGGCTCCGTCGGTGGACTGGAGGAGATTGAAAACCGCATCCTGACCCCGGCCATCCGCTCGATCGTGAGGAACGTAGCCGGTGCCTCGATCCGCGTGCAGGACAAGAATGCCGACGGGACGCCGGTGCAGCCTGCGACCTACACCGTGCGCCCGACAAAGGTTCTGGATCTCATCGAAAACCGCGATGCCCTGGAACAGACCATCGAGCAGCAGATCAAGATCGAAGGCAACAAGGCCGGCGTCGACATTCGCGAGATCCGTCTGGGCGAACCGGCCATCCCGCCGGAACTGCTGGTCTCCCGCCTGCGCGTGCAATTGGCCGATCAGCTTTCCACCGCCTACGAACGCGAAACGGATGCGCAGCAAAAACGCATCGAAACGGAACAGGCACGTTCCACGGCGGACGAACAGCCCCGTCTCGTGGAAGCCCAGATAGCTGTGCAGGTGGCTAATCAGCGCGAACAGGAACGCGCGGCCCTCGGCCGCGCCGAGCGCCAGTATCTGGAGGAACTTGCCCGAGGCCAGAGAGCGCAGGTCGACGTTCTCGGCCAGGACCGCGTAGCCCTGCTGCAGGCGCTGGAGAAACTGCTGACCTCGCTGGAACGCAAACCGGAGCTGGTTGGCCTCGTCGGCAAGCTTGTTCCCAATACAGTTGTCGGTGGAGACAGCGGCTTTGCCGGTGCGGCCGCCCTTCTCGGAGCAAGCCTGGGCCAGGCCCAGCAACCGGCAGCTAACCGGACATCCGGCGGGCAGTAGTCCGGATCAGCGGATTGGCCCGCCTAGCTCGGGCCATCCCCGGTATCCTTGTCCTCGTCACTCAGGACGGCGCGCAAGGCCTCCTCCACCCGAGGCACCAGATCCCGGTGCCGCTCGTGAAGGTAATGGTAGAAGGCATATTCCTTGCGGCTGGACGGGAGAGAATAAGCATCCTCAAGACCGAACCTCTCTATCATCTCCTTCGCCCTCAACTCGCGGACGAAAACCAGATCGAGCCGCTTCTGTTTCAGCATGAGAAACAGCTGCTCCGGTTCTTCAGCCGACCAGACTTCTGCAAACCCGCTGGCCGCCATTTCGCCAAAGACAGCCCCACGCACATGCCCTGCCCGCAGGGATTTAAGATCTTCCAGGGATTTGTCCTTCAGGTCTGCGCGGTTGGTGTAGCCATAGGCCACAACAGAAAGCAGCGGCACATCCACCCTGACGAGGGTCGGATAACGGTCCCCCACAGAGCCGATTCGGATCACTTCGCCATCGGTTTTGCCGGAGGTGGATTCCACCAGTGCCCGGCTTGGCGTGTTTTCGACAATCTCCAGTTCGATCCCAAGGCTCGAATAGGCTTTCTGCAGATAACCGACCGCCACCGGGGTCAAACCGGGAGCCTCAAACCCGGACAGCACAATTCTCTCGCCAGCGGAAGCGGCAGTAGCCAGAAGGAACCCAGCCAGCAGACATATGAGCCTCTTCGTGCACATAGTGTTCCTCGCAGCGTCTCGTCGGCCGTGCAGCCTGCGTAAAACCTTCAGCTCAAGCCGGTCTTGTGCAGAACGTGTCCATCTTTCTCCGGCGTCGTCTCACCGACACCGTCGGTTTCCTCACCCACTGGCACAGCCAGCATTCTTTTCAGAACTGCTTCGATCCTGGGCACCAGATCCGCATGTTTTTCATGCAGATAATGATAGAATGCGACCTCCTGCAAAGACGGTCGCAACGGGAAGACACCCACCAATTTCCGGTCGCGGATAATGCGCCGCCCCGTGCCCTCCCCGGCAATGACAAGGTCGATCCGGTCTCGCTGGAGCATCTCGAACAATTGTTCGGGCGTATCTGCGGTCCATACCTCGGCAAACCCATCTGCCAGTTCAGCGGCGAACCGTGCGCCCGCCACATGGCCAACCCGCAAATGCTGGAGCTGCTTGAAGGACTTGCCGCGAAGCTGAGGCTTGTTCGCATAGGCGAAGGTCCGAGCCAGAATAATCGGAACATCGACACGCAACAGGCTGCTGTGATCGGCTTCGATGGTCCTGATCCGCACCAGTTCACCGTCGGTCTTGCCGGAAGCAGAATCCAGCAGTGCCCTGCGAGGGCTGGTGATAACCGTCTGGATGCGGATGCCTAACTCCCCATAGGCCTGACTTAGAATACTCTCGGCAACGGGGGTCAGGTTTGGGGCTTCAAAACCGGACAGTTTGAGAACGTCCTGTGCCCGGGCGCTGGACATCAAAAGAAGAACGCTCAGCATGGCGCAAAACATGAGCCGATGCATTCCGCCCTCCTTAAGCTGCCTGCACGACAATTTCGTTCACAACAAGCCGTTTGACTGCGGCCACGTCCTCCGCAGTCCCGTATCTAGAGCAATAACCCTACGGGACAATTTGCAGACTTTCCAAGCTGATTGCAATGCGGTTGTACAATCTATTATGAATAACCAATAACGTGCGCTTGCATGTCTCTCCTTCTGCCAGTCAGGAAAAGACTTCAAGGATCAGAGGATTTGGCAACGCTAGGAGTGCGTGCCGTAATAGTCCTCTGCAATCTTGTCGATGAAGCCTTCGTCGACAAGCTCCTTGATGACACGATTCAGTTCATCAAGCTTTGCCGCCCAACCCGATTTCTTGGAAACACCGAGATACAGGTCGACCGAGTTTCCCGGATTATACGGCGCCTTTTCAATCTTGTCGGCGAACCCCTGGCGTTTGATCAGGTAGTCCACCTGGCAATCCGTACCGATCATGATACCGAAACGCCTCTTCATCAGCATGTCGATCAGGATCTGCTCCTGCGCGACGCCGACCTTGTCCAATGACCGGTCCTTGTCGAACCTTTCGAAGTAGGCCGAATGCAACACGTAGCCGACCTGGTATGGCGCCAGGTCTTCGTAGCTCCGGATCTTATCGGCCTGTCCCTTGATGGTGTAGAAGGCGGTCGTGCATCTGAAATAAGGCGTATCGGTATAGGCGATATATTCTGCCCGGTCCGGACGGAAAGCCAGCCCGGTCATGACATCGACGCCGCCCCCTTGCATTTCGGTGAGCGCCCGCCCCCAAGGCAGTTTGGCAATCCGGAGTTCGGCTTCTGTGCGCCTGGCAACTTCGTCCATCAGGTCCAGATCCAGCCCGATGAAGGTATCTCCCTCCGAAATCCGGAATGGCGGCCAGTCATCGGTGGCCATGATCATCTCGTCCGCGCGTGCGGCGCCTGCTGACACCGCAAGCAAAAAGGAAAAAGCAACGCAACAGATACGAGAAATTGACACAACAACAACCCCAAATAATCAGAGAATTAAAGTTGTTACCCAATTTCATCAAATATTATCGCTCGTATTATTGCAATATCGTAAATTGTATCCAGCAAGAACCAATTCTTCTTCCTTAACGGAAAACTCCTGTCATACACGCGCTTTACTGGCTCAACAGGCAACCACCACCCCCTTATCAAGGAAGAACCCCGGTCAACGCATGGCTGCTCCTGCCTGGCCTGCCTTGCTGCGTTGCAAAAAATCGATTAGAAGATGGCAACTTGATCCAGGTCAAAAGTGGAAATCCGGGCAGGGATTGGCGCTGACCTAAAAAACCACACCAAATATCCGGAGCAGCCCGTGTCAGCACGCGCGGAGGCCGTTGCGCCTGAACAACCGTTGAAAATGGATGCGTCCCGCATCAAAACCGAACTTCTGGCCGGGCTTACAGTTGCCCTGGCGCTCGTTCCCGAAGCCGTGGCCTTTGCCTTTGTTGCTGGCGTAAATCCGCTGGTAGGTCTCTATGCGGCGTTCTTTGTCGGACTGATTACGGCCTGTATCGGTGGTCGTCCCGGCATGATTTCCGGCGCGACCGGCGCACTGGCCGTGGTGATGGTCTCCCTCGTCAGCCAGCACGGGGTGGAATACCTTTTCGCCACCGTCGTGCTGATGGGCCTCATCCAGATCGTGGTGGGCTTGCTGAAGTGGGGCAAGTTCATCCGCATGGTGCCCCATCCGGTCATGCTTGGTTTCGTCAACGGCCTTGCGATCGTGATCTTCCTTGCACAGCTTGGCCAGTTCAAGGTTCCAGATGGCGCTGGCGGACTGACATGGATGGAAGGCTCCCAGCTGTATCTGATGCTCGGCCTGATCGCCCTCACCATGGCTGTTATCTGGTTCCTGCCCAAGATCACATCGTCTTTCCCCGCGCCGCTTGCAGGCATTCTGGTTGTCTCCGCGCTCGTGCTCGGCTTCAACCTCGACACCCGCTCGGTTGGCGATCTCGCCTCGATCGCCGGCGGCCTGCCGGATTTCCACATTCCCATGGTGCCGCTGACGCTCGACACATTGCAGATCATCCTGCCTTATGCCGTGATCCTGGCAGCCATCGGCCTCATTGAATCCCTGCTGACGTTGAACCTCGTGGCCGACCTGACGGGCACCAAGGGCGGCGCGTCCAAGGAATGCCTTGCACAGGGCACGGCGAACGTCGTGACCGGCTTTTTCGGTGGCATGGGTGGCTGCGCCATGATCGGCCAGTCCATGATCAACGTGAAATCCGGTGCACGGACCCGGATTTCCGGCATTGCCGCAGCTCTTTTCCTGCTGTCCTTCATCGTCATCGCCTCGCCCTTGATCGAACGGATCCCGGTCGCAGCCCTGGTCGGCGTAATGTTCATGGTGGTCATCGGCACCTTCGCGTGGACCAGCCTGAAGATCATGCACAAGATCCCGCCGATCGACGCGCTTGTGATGGTCATTGTCACCTGCGTCACCGTTTATTCGGATCTCGCGGTCGCTGTTGTCGTCGGTGTGATCATCTCCGCGCTTGCTTACGCCTGGAATGCAGCCAGCCGGATCCGTGCCCGTATCGGCACCAGCAAGGAAGGCTGGAAGGTCTATCGTCTGACCGGCCCGCTGTTCTTCGGCTCCACCACCGGCTTTGCCGACCTCTTCGATCCGTTGAACGATCCCGAGGACGTTGTCGTCGACTTCATCGACAGCCGCGTGGTCGATCATTCCGGCCTGGAAGCAATTGACGCCCTCGCCTCGAAATACCTTGCTGCTGGCAAGCGCCTGCACCTGCGCCACCTGTCGCCGGACTGCAAGAAGCTGCTGGCCAAGGCTGGCGATCTTGTCGAAGTCTCGGTCCTTGAAGATCCGGATTACGAGATTGCCGTGGACTACGGTCACACGTTCGACCGGGCAGAAAAGACTTCCTGACGCACGCTTTTCCAAGCGCGAAAAACCAAGACCCGCACGGTTTCGCCGTGCGGGTCTTTTTGTATCTGAAACAGGTTTCAAGCTTCCGGTACAGTTCCCCGATTGCTACGCGCGGCGTAATTTGAAAGAGATATCGGCTTACGACGACACAACTCACAATCGGGACGTCACGGTGCCAGCACGCAGGAAACTCTTCATCACACCGACCCTTGCCTCCGTCATCGGCAGTTTCGTGCTGGTGACCGCGGCTGCGATCCTCTTCATCCAGGCCGTCACTTCTTCGGAAGTCGTCAGGAGAATGGGCGGTGAGTTGGTCGATATCGGCATGGAAGCAGCCGAAACGGCGTTTGTCGAACAGCTTCATGCCATCACGGAAACTGCCGAATTCACCCGGCTGACCTATGAGCGCAAGGAACTGCCGGTCGACGACCCCGATCTCATCCTGTCTTACCTTTACGGTGCACTCGCCCCGATGGAGCAAGTCTCCTTTCTGGTTCTGGTAGACGAAAATGGCGAAGGCGTTGATGTCGACAGAGGCGATGCGGACGGCAAGCTGCTGGGCGGCAACGTCAATCTGGCGACGGATATTCCGATCCTGGTTCCCCTGGCGGAGCGCGCGAAAAAGCAGTCTGGTGCTTTCTGGAGCGAGCCGTTCTACATGCCGAACCGCGAGCACACCTATTACGTCTTTGTACGCCCGCTGCATGAGGGTAAGACCTACCGTGGCAGCCTGATGATCGGCATGTCGCTCGACAGAATGTCCGAGATCACCTGGCACGTTTCGACAGACGACATAACCGTCTTTCTCATGAAGGAGGGATCAGACGAAATCGTCGCCCATCCCGACCTTCACAAATCCTTCGATGACCTGACAGCAGAAATGCCTCTTCTGAATGTCGATCGTTTGCCCGATGCCTTTCTGGCCGGCTTCAAGGACATGCCGAGGGTCAAGAATGAGTCCTTCGACATTTCCGAGAAACTGGCTGTCTATTCCGGCACTGCCCCTGACGGCGCCGAACGGTTCGTGATCCTTGAACAGAAGAACGAAAACCTCTTGGGTCTTCCGGTCAGGATCGGTGTTCACTTTCCGGCCGAGTACCTTTCCCAGCCGCTGAAACAATTGCTGATGGCGCTACTTGTTGGTGGCGGATTGCTCGTGCTGTCGCTGCTTGGCGCAGTTTTGCTGGCGAGACGGATTGCAAGACCGGTGCAACGTGCTTCGGTCGCGGCAAGAGAAGTGGCGGGCCTGAACCTTTCGACCGTAGCCCCGCTGCCTTCCAGCATCATCCGGGAACTGGACGACCTATCCAAGGGCTTCAATGCCATGTTAGGCGGCTTGAAAGCCTTCAATCGCTACGTTCCGGGCACACTTGTCAGGAAACTTCTGAGCGAAGGCCGGGCGGATGCCCCGCCGGAAGAAAGGGAGGTTGCAGTGCTGTTCACCGACATCGCCGGCTTCACCTCCGCCTCCGAAGGCATGACGGCAACCGAAACCGCTGCCTTCGTCAATCATCACCTGTCCCTGCTCGGCGCCGAGATCACAAAGGAAGGCGGCACCATCGACAAATACATCGGCGACAGTGTCATGGCATTCTGGGGCGCACCGGAACGGCTGGAAAATCCTGCAGAACCTGCCGCCCGGGCGGCAATCGGCATGGTCCGGGCCATCCGGGAGGACAACGTTGCACGCGTTGCCCGCGGTGAAGCGCCTGTGCGTATTCGCATCGGCCTTCACATGGGACCGCTTGTCGTCGGTGACATCGGCGCACCGGAGCGGGTCAACTACACGGTCATCGGCGACACGGTAAACGCCGCTTCGCGGCTGGAGAGCCTCGGCAAGGAGATCGACGGCGATGCCGATGTTGTGATTCTCGTCTCCAGCGAGATCGCCAAGCGTCTCGACAGCAGCATCGAGCAGGAGGCCATCGGACTGCACAAGGTCAAGGGTAAATCGGCAGCGGTCGAGGTCGTTCGGCTGCGTGGCTAGCACCGAGCCGATCATCCGTTGCAATCCTCACGGTTTCATCCGGTCTCCCGCGCTTTGCCTCGCCACGTTATCAGGGTATGGGTATTGCGTCGAAATTCAGTACGCAGGCCAAGCACTTGCCCTTTAACAGGCGCCTTCACATCACGCCGACGCTCACGACGGTCATCGGTGGTTTTGTCTTCATCACCGCTGCGCTTGTCCTGATCGTCCAGGCGGCCACGTCCGAAAAGGTCGTGCGCAACCTGGGCGGCTCGCTGATCAACTCGGGCATGCACTCCCTGGAGCAGGCCTTTTCCGCCCAGATAGAAGCCGTCGAGGAAGCAAGCTCCTTTACCGCGGCAGCGCTTTCCACCGGCAGCATCCTGTTGCGCCGTCCTCAGGAAGTCGCCGACTACATGTTCGGTGCGCTATCGGCCATGGAGCATGTCTCCTTTGTCATCGTCGCCGACAGGAACGGCAATTTCATCCAGGTCGACCGGGGCCGAGCAGACGGAATTCTTGTACCTCAATTCGTGCCGAAGACGGACGAAACGCATGCCCTTGCGGGTCTGATCTCGTCTTCAAGGGACAAGACAGCCCCCTTCTGGTCTGGCCCGGCCTTTTATCCTCAGCGCCAGCACACCTATATCGCTCACGTTCAACCGATCCTGTCCGACGGCCCTGACGGCAGTGATTACGAAGGCCTCGTCCTGATGGCCATGTCCATGGAGCGCTTGTCGGAAGTCACAAGCGACATCTCCACCGGCCTGGTTCAGGTGTTCATGATCAACCCGCAGACCTACGGTCTGATTGCTCATCCTGCGTTGCCGGAGGTCTTCAACCTTCTGTCGCCGACAAGTCCGCTGATTGAACTCGAGAACGTCCCGGACACTTTTTTGCAAACCCTCAAATCGACCGAAACAGTCGATGGATCAGGCTATGGCATACGCCAGGGACACGAAATGCGTGCCGGCTATGATGCCCTTGGCAACAAGCGGTTTGTCGTCCTCCAAAGCCCGGACCTCGGCCCGACAGGGTTGCCGATTTCCATCGGCGCCCATTTTCCGGCGGAGGTTCTCGAGCAGCCGCTTGAGCAATTGAGCGATGCGATACTGATCGGCATCGCCCTTCTCGGACTGTCGCTGATCGGCGCCGGCTTTCTTGCCCACCGCATCGGCCAGCCGATCCGTCGGGCAGCGCTTGGGGCAAGGGCCGTCGCGGATCTTGAACTGGACTCTGCCGAGCACCTGCCAGGCAGCTTCGTGCGCGAACTGGACGACCTGGCCAACGGTTTCAATTCCATGGTCAGCGGCCTGACCGCTTTCAGCCGGTACGTACCCAAAACACTGGTCAGGAAACTCCTGCGTGAAGGCCGGGCGTATGCGCCGCCGGAAGAACGAGAAGTCGCGGTGATGTTCACCGACATTGCCGGCTTCACCTCCGCCTCCGAAGGCATGACGGCAACCGAAACCGCTGCCTTCGTCAATCATCACCTGTCCCTGCTCGGCGCCGAAATCACAAAGGAAGGCGGCACCATCGACAAATACATCGGCGACAGTGTCATGGCATTCTGGGGCGCTCCGGAACGGCTGGAAAATCCGGCAGAACCTGCCGCCCGTGCGGCAATCGGCATGGCCCGTGCCATCCGGGCGGACAACACGGCACGCGTTGCCCGCGGTGAAGCGCCTGTGCGTATTCGCATCGGCCTTCACATGGGCCCGCTCGTGGTCGGCGATATCGGCGCACCGGAGCGGGTCAACTACACGGTCATCGGCGACACGGTGAACGCCGCTTCCCGGCTGGAGAGCCTCGGCAAGGAGATCGACGGCAGCTCCGATGTAGTGATCCTCGTCTCCAGCGAGATCGCCAAACGACTTGGCAACACCGTTGAGTACCGGTCCATCGGCCAGCATCAGGTAAAAGGCAGAGTTGAGCCCCTGGAGGTGGTGCGGCTGATCGATTGACACTCGCCACTGGAGGAAGCGGCCAGCGCTACCCAGCACTGGCTGTTCGGTTCAGAGGATCCGGTAGAGTGTCCGGTCACGCCTCAGAACGTGGTGGAACAGTACCGCGGCAATGTGAAGGGCAAACAGTGCCAGCAAAGCCCATGCGCTCCAGGAATGAATGGCCGACAGTGTCCCCGCAATGTCTGGCGACTTGCCGATCGGGCTCCAGACCGGAACCAGGCCGAACCAGCTCAGCGGAAATCCGTGGGCGTTTGTTGCCAGAAACCCGCTGACCGGCATGACGATCAGGAACAGATAGAGAAGCCCGTGAACGACGCTGGCCGCCAGTCGTTCCAGAGCCGGACCCTCTTCCGCCGGCTTTCGAGCAACAAGCTTGTTGCCGACACGAACCAGCATCAGCCAGAGCACCAGAAAGCCGATACTTTCGTGCAGCAGGTAGAAATCCAGGGACACATCGCTTTTCACGAACTTGATCACGTAACCCAGTGGCCATGTAGCCAGAACCAAAGCGGCAATCATCCAGTGCAGGATCCTGGTGGTTCCGGCATGACGGCTTTCCGGTCCAAGGGGATGCGCATCGGTTCGCGAAGTCGTTTCCATGGAATTCAGCACTGTCATTGTCCTTTTTATGCCTCAACAGCCCGGGTTCGTTTTGCGCCCGGTTCTTTCACGGTCGGCTGCCCGTCAGGTTCGGGTAGATGGCAACCGTTGTCACCAGCGTTTGAACCTGACACGAGCCCTGTCACCGTCTCTTGTTAGCTCATCCCCTTCCCGGCCTCCTGTGACCAGCGACACTGCCCGAACAGCAGGCGCAAACGGTCTTGACATGAACCGGGGGAAACAAGGCAAGGCGGCCCGGGTCCGGCAAGATCAGCGACAACGGATCCAGTATAAATCTGTCAGGCATTCCGGATGGCAAGAGCTTCGCAGGTCAGCGAAGTCGGAAGAAGCAGAACCGCTCGACCAGCCGCAGAAGATCTTTCTGCGAGCGGCAGTTGGCCTTTGCCATTGTATTCTTCAGGTGTTTTCTTGCGGTGTCGAGTGAGATGCCGCGCTCAATGCAATGTTGCGACAGATCCTGCCCGGACGCGATTGCGCCAACCACAAGCTCCTCGGAAGGTGTCAGGCGGAACAATCCGGCAAATTGCCTGATCTCCGATGGGTCCGGCCCATGCTGCATGTGGAGCGGAATACACAGGACAGCCAGCATCGAGCCGCCACCACCGATCCCTCCGGGAACGGGCAGGAAGCGGACCCCGATCTGATGATCCGTTGTATCGGTGAGCGTAACGGTCTCGCCCGAAGGAACGCTCGAACGGAAGTGAAGGGCATCTAGGGCAAGCGCAAGACGCCGGTTCAAGGCCCTGTCCCGGAAGACAAGACCCCGGCTGCTCATTTTCAGAACCTGTTCTTGCTGCAAGGCTTCGGCCTGATCGTTCGCGAAGACGATCCTGCCCCCTGCGGTCACCAGAATTATCCCTTGCCCGCGTGCCGTCAGGAGATTGCCGAGCGTTTCCGTATTCGCTTTTGCTTCAGCCAGTGTCAGATGGATCCGCAAGGCCTGCCGGGTATGGCCGAGGACCAGCTGCTGAGCCTCGAGCTGATCTTTTTCCCAAGGCTCCTCTTCATAGAGAGAAAAGCCAAGCCAGCTCAAGCGATCGGGCATGGCGAGTTGAGCGCCAGTTACCTCGTAGAGTTCGAAAGGCAGCAGGTTCTCGTGATAGACAGGACTGGCCATCCGCTCTTCGTCGGTCCACAGGAGCTCTCCGTGCAGAACTCTTCCGACCGGTGCATCCAGGATGCGCGGATACCTGACATCAAGCTCTGCGTAGGTGCCCATGTAATCCTTGTGAAAATCAGGATCCATGCGAACCGTGACGAAGAGGTCGTCCCCCGCATCTGTCAGGTTGTTGGAGAAGAAGTGACAACTCTTTGCCTGGAGGGCGTCAGTCACCTCTTCCATGGCCGGCTTCCAGAGCTCCGCCGTAACCGCGGCCTCATAAAGGCCCCGGATGGCAGCGTTCAGTCTTGCCTGATCGACTTTCAACTTGCCCTCGCCGAATGGTTGCACCCTATGACGTATATTCTGCCAAGATTTATTTCAAGAATGTTATGTAGATCACAAAGTTTTCGCGTTCGGCGACTTTCCGAATTTCAACAAACAACAAAAAAGCCGCCGGAGTTATCCGGCGGCTATTTTCACCAAAGGTTGCCCTTTTTCGTTATCGCACCAGAATGTTACGGAACTGCCAGGGATCCTTGGTGTCGATATCTTCCTTGTAGAAGCCAGGCCGCCCTTCCAAAGGTGTCCAGTCCGTATAATAGCCTTTGACCGGGCCAAGATACGGCAGCTGAATTTCGAGGCAGCGCTTGTAGTCCATCTCGTCCGTCTCGACGATGCCCGCTTCCGGGTTCTCCAACGCCCAGACCATTCCGGCCAGAACGGCCGAAGTCACCTGCAGACCGGTCGCGTTCTGATACGGCGCAAGGTCCCGGGCCTCCTCGACAGACAGCTGGGAGCCATACCAGTAGGCGTTTTTCTTGTGACCATAGAGCAGAACGCCGAGTTCATCGATGCCGTCCTGCAGTTCACTTTCGTCGAGAACGTGCAGCGTCTCCTGAACCTTTCCTGCGGAGCCGAACAGTTCATGCAGCGAGAGCACGGCCACGTTCGCCGGATGATAGGCATAGTGGCATGTCGGGCGGTAGCTGACCTTCTTGCCGTCGCTCACGGAGAAGTAGTCGGCGATGGAGATTGCTTCATTGTGCGTGACGAGGAAGCCATATTGCGCGCCTGGCGTCGGGCACCAGGTCCGCACACGGGTGTTGGCACCCGGCTGTTCCAGATAGATCGCAGCCTTGCAGCCTTTCTTGTGCTTCTTGGCGTTCGCAGGCTTCCAGGTTTCGTGCGTACCCCAGCCGAGTTCCGCGGGCTGGAAACCTTCGGAAAGGAAACCTTCCACCGACCAGGTGTTCCAGAACTCGCCGAATGGTTTCGGTTCCTTGGCTCGCTGGGTGTCACGCTCGGCAATATGGATGCCCTTGACACCCACCTTCTTCATCAGCTTGGCCCAGCCCTTCTGGCTGGACGGTTCCTTGAACTTGACGCCGGTATCGGTCGCGATATCCACCAGCGCCTTCTTCACGAACCAGGAGACCATGCCGGGATTGGCGCCGCAGCAGGAAACTGCCGTAGTGCCGCCAGGATGTTTCTTCTTTTCGCGTCGTACGGCCTCACGCAGTGCATAATTGGTCCGGTCGGCTGCCGTTGCGGTGTCGTCGAAGTAGAACCCCGGCCAGGGTTCGACCACGGTGTCGATATAGAGCACGCCAAGCTTGCGGCAGAATTTCATCAGGTCCAGCGATGAAGTGTCCACAGACAGATTAACGACAAAACCCTGCCCCTCGCCCTCCGTGAGCAAAGGCGTGAGTATGTCCTTGTAGTTTTCAGGCGTCAGGGCGACTTTTTCGAACCGGTATCCCCGGTCGGTCACCAGCTTGGCATCACCATCAACCGGGTCGATGACGGTAAACCGGCTCTTGTCGAATTTGAAATGACGCTCGATCAGCGGCAGCGTTCCCTTGCCGATGGACCCGAGACCGATCATCACAAGCGGGCCGGTGATCGTTCCGTGAACAGCGCCTGCTGATGCTGTAGAATCTGCTTTCGGTTCAGCGGCCTTCGAAGCTGCCGCCTTCGGTGCAGAAGCTTTAGGAGCGGCTGTCTTCGCCTTGGAAGCATTCGCTGCTTCCGGTTTCACCGGAGCCGCCTTTTTGGCAGCCGGCTTGGCTGGCGCTTTTGCAGCAGCAGGTTTCGGTGTCCTGCTTGTCGAAGGTTTTGTGGCCGCCACAGACTTTGCGGGCGCTTTCGCGTCAGCTGCCTTGGTGGCGGAGGCGGACGGCTTGTTGGTTGCGGGTTTCGCAGCAGCAGGCTTTGCAGAGGCTGTTTTGGCCGGAGTTTTTGCAGCAGCCGGTTTCGCAGCCGCCGGTTTCGCAGCCGCCGGTTTGGCGGGCGCAGCCTTGGCTGCAGCCGGCTTCGCAGACGGTGATTTGGCAGGTGTGGATTTGGAGCTTGCCGGCTTTGCCGATGCGGCTCTGGAAGCAGGCGTACGCGATGTGGTCTTGCGCCGTGTTGTTGGCTTTGCGGCAGCTTTTACCGCCAGCTTCTTCGGCGCACCGTCGTTGGTGTCGTCGGTCATATGCGTAACTCCAATCCTATCCGATATGCCGCCCACATCGCTTCCAGAGGGTCCGGCCCGTTGGGAAATCCTTCAAACAGCAAAGCGCACTTATTGCGCCTTTGTTAGGTGTGGCTGGTTTCTGCAGGAATTTCAAGTCTTCTCGGTGAAAGCCCGTTCAAGGAAAGACAAATGACTGTCTCAACCCCTGTTATTTTTAAACAAACAAGCCTGTGCTTAAAAAACAAGAGACGGCGGCGAAAAACTTCGCCGCCGTCTCCAAGTCTAAAGCTTCAAATTGCTTGCGAAACCGAGAAGACGTCTTCCCGGGCAGCCGGCACTGCCATCGGATCCAGTACACCGGATGCAGAAAGCACACCCTCCAGGCCGTCAATGTGCCCTGGAGTGAACTCGAGTGCGAGGAAACGGTGATAGTCCACCGGTCCCGGCATCCCGACCTTGTCGAGAAGGCCCGCAGCAAAACCGAAGCGGGTATAATACGGCTGATCTCCGACCAGGATCACGGATCCATGGCCAAGCACGGCAGCCTGGTTGAGGGCGTGCCGCATCAGGCGGTCTCCGACCTTCAGTCCCCGGCAAGCCGGATCGACGGCAAGGGGTCCGAGCAACAGGCTTTGCGAGCCGTTGCGGTCCGCCACAGACCAGAGCCTTACCGTGCCAACGAGCTTGCCAGATTCGTCGATTGCAGAAAATGCGAAGACCGGAAGCCGGCCTTCACGCAGACGCTCGGAGGTTTTCCTGAAGCGGTCCTCGCCGAAACAAAGGTCAAGCAGACCCTCGCGGGCGCCGGTGTGATCCGGCGCCTCGTCCACAATATCAATCATGGCACTTGCCTCAGATGACGAAGGACGCCAGCGGCGCGAAGCCGTTGAAGCCGACCGTGGAATAGGTCGTGGTGTAGGCACCACAGGCCTCGATCAGCACCTTGTCGCCAATGGACAGGCTCACCGGCAGTTCGTACGGCGTCTTTTCGTAAAGAACGTCGACGCTGTCGCAGGTCGGGCCAGCCAGCACGCAAGGTGCGGTGGTGTCGCCGTCGCGCGGGGTGCGGATCGGATAACGGATCGCCTCGTCCATGGTTTCGGCCAGGCCGTGGAACTTGCCGATATCGAGATAGACCCAGCGTACTTCGTCGCTTGCGGATTTGCGGGAAATCAGCACGACTTCAGCTTCGATCATGCCGGCATTGCCGACCATGCCGCGGCCCGGCTCGATGATGGTGGACGGCAGACGGTTGCCGAAGTGCTTGCACAGCGCCTGGAAGATCGCTTCGCCGTATGTCGAAACGCCCGGGACGTCCTTCAGGTAACGGGTCGGGAAGCCCCCACCCATGTTGACCATTTTCAGTTCGATGCCGCGGAGCGCCATTTCCTGGAAAACGCCTGCTGCCATGGCGAGAGCGAGATCCCACGCCGTGAGGTTGGCTTGCTGGGAGCCGACATGGAAGGAAACGCCATGGGCGACAAGGCCGAGCCGGTGCCCGTGTTCGAGGACGTCGGGCGCCATTTCGGGGTCGCAGCCGAATTTGCGGGAGAGCGGCCACTCGGCGCCGACACCGTCGCACAGGACGCGGCAGAAGATTTTGGAGCCAGGGGCAACGCGGGCGATTTTTTCAACTTCTTCGACGCAGTCGACGGCGAAGAGGCGGACGCCATACTGATAGGCACGCGCAATATCCTTCTCCTTCTTGATCGTGTTGCCGTAGGAAATGCGGTCGGCGGATGCGCCGGTTGCCAGCACCATTTCGATTTCGCCGACGGAGGCGCAATCGAAGGAGGAGCCGAGGCTTTCCAGGAGCGACAGGATTTCAGGTGCCGGGTTGGCTTTCACTGCGTAGTAGACGGAGGTGTCCGGCAGGGACTTGGCAAAAGCTTCAAAGTTGTCGCGCACGATGTCGAGATCGACAACAACGCACGGGCCATCTTCGTCACGTCGGCGGAGGAAATCGCGGATACGGTCGCTCATTGGGGGGCTCCCCTCTTTCTCAATCTCAGCCGCAGGCGCGCTAATCCTTGGCGTGCGCGCTGCGTTCACGTCGCAGGGTGCTGCAATGCGCACCGGGCCTCCCCCGGGATGGAACCGGAGGCCGGGTTGACTGCAGCGACGGTTGGGCTATGCGACTGCCAAGCAGCACAAAGCTTTCCCGCGTCGGGAAATGCCGTTGATTGGATCGGGAGAACCGAACCGCACGTCGGGCAATGATGTAACAAGTGCCTCTTCAGTGACGCCGGAGGTTGGAAACCCCGGCAGAGACCAAAAAAGCCCTCTTACGTCGTTGCTTTAAGCCGTCCGGATCTCAACTGCCCCGCCCCTTGGCGGATTGTCTGGCAGCGGCCCCTTAAGAGATGTCTTGTTGAACATCCCATGGACGACCACGGGCACGTGCGAATTTGGGCAAGGCGTATATGCGCCCGTTCGCCCCCCGATGCAATAGGAAATTTTCAGTTGCAGAAGGTTTTTTTCACGCTGAACCGGACGAGTGGTCTTCAGAGCCGAAAGCCTTGCCCGACCTTAACTATTTGCTAAAAATTGTGACAGTCCCGGCAGGTGTTTCGCGGTGCCTTGCCCGGTTCCCTGGATGCCGACCGGCATTGACTTGCCAGCCCTCGAGGGTCAGACAACAAATCACCACTTACCGGACCAAACGGACCGCTCTGGAAAGGCCAGCGCATGAAGATCGGAAAGCTAGACCACGTCAATCTTCGCACCACGCGGCTCGACGAACTGATCGCCTGGTATGGCGACATTCTCGGGATGAAACCCGGACCGCGTCCCGATTTTCCCTTTCCAGGTGCCTGGCTCTACGCGGGTAACGATGCAGCCATTCATCTGGTCGGCGTTGAGGGGCCGGAAGCGACCGGATCCGAAGCCAAGCTGAAACTGGAACATTTCGCCTTTACCGCTTCCGGCCTGGAGGCTTTCGAAACAAGACTGAACGAGCGCGGCGAACGTTATCGCCGCTCCGTTCAGCCCGGCACGGGGACGGTTGCCATCAATGTCTGGGACCCGGACGGCAACCATATCCATGTCGACTTCACCCCGGAAGATTGACGACCGGACTGATACGCCCGGATCTCCCTCAGAAGGCTTCGAAGTGGATCCGCTCCTGCGAAACACCAAGCTGTTCCAGCCCGGACTTCAGATCAGCCAGGAAGGCAGACGGACCGCACAGGAAGTATTGCGTCTGCAGTGTGGGTGACAAGTCCAGCAGCTGTTGCGCTGTTATCCGGCCGACCGCATCATAATCCTGACCTGAAACGTCCGAAGGCTGGGGGCGGCTATAACGGATCTCGTGCCGAATGTTCGGCCTCCCCGCCGTCAGGCTTTCGACTTCCTGCCGGAAGGGATGATGATCGCCATCCCTGACACTCTGGACAAACCACACGGGACGGCTCCCGTCCTCACCAGCCAGATGATGCAGCATGCTCAGGAGCGGCGTGATACCGATGCCCGCACTTGCCAGCACCACCGGCTCCTTCGTCTCCGGCAGCGCAAAATCACCAGCCGGCCTTCCAGCGTCTATGTATCCGCCAACCTGAAGCACATCATGCAGGAGACGCGAGACAAGTCCGTTCGGCTCGCGCTTCACGGATATTCGATAGCGGCCTTCGGACGGATCGCCGGAAAGCGAATAGCTTCGCTGGATCTTGCCATGGCCGGCAGGAAGGCTGAGTTCGATCGGCAAATGCTGACCGGCCTTGAACGAAGGTAAAGCTCCCTCGTCGCGAGCCTCGAACACAAAAGACGTCACGTCGGAACTTTCCCGGATTCTCTCGGCAAGCCGCAACGACCGGATTGCCGATGCTTCTTTCTGCCAGCGCAAATGCAAGACCGACGTCAGTTCAACGATTTCGTCGACCTCGAAGGACACGAGTTGACGTGCACCAGGCACTTTCGCCACTTCTTCCGCATCCCAAACGATCGTTGCCCGGCCGGTCACCTGCAACAGGCTGCCGCTTGCAAAATCCAGGAACAACAGCCCTGTTCGCGCATCCGCCAGAATGTTGCCGAGCGTGTTGTAGAACCTGTTGCCCGCATAGTCGGGGAAGATCAGCCGGCGATCATCCAGAACATGCACGAAGCCGCGTTCACCACCCCGGTGAGACACGTCCATGCCAAAGGCCTCGTCATCTCCCTCTCCCCGGTAGCCGGTTGCGATGAAGAACGTATCGGCAGACCTGATCCACGCCGTTTGCCTCGCGCTAAGACGTGATCCACGAACAGCTTCTCCCGAGGCAGCTTCCGTGCTCCAGCGCACATCCCGTGCCCGGATATATTGCGGGCAATTTCCGAACGACTGCCCGACAGCAAACCGGAACCCCTCGGACCCTGCTGACGCGACTGTCCCGTTGACGCGATTGCGCCGCCGGGTTGCAAGCTCGATCCCGATGAAACCGACATCCGCGCCTTCGACAAATGCCTCTTCCAGGGCGTCTCCTGCGACAGGACGCGCTGAAATCGTCAACGACCCGGGATCGGGTGAGCGTACAAACCCGGGCCAGCCCTCCAGCACTGTCGCCCAGGGGCGACCGGCAGGATCGCGCGCCGAGGCGATCATGAATGGCTGGTCCTCAAAGAAGGCCCGATGTTGATCAGGCATGAAGCCACGGATGGCACCACGCGCCCAGCGCTCCACGTCCCTGTCACCAAGTCGTTCTTGCACCTGGCGCTCGCCGTCATGAAACGGAGAAGGGATGACCGTCCGGTTTGCAGTCTCATCGATCTCAGCCATCGTCAAATCCTCTCGGTACCTTCAGGAACGCCAGACGCAGGCCCTTGCTTGCAAGAACCTGCAGCTCCGGTGAAACGTTACGCGGCAAGGCCTGCTTTGGTGGCCGGCATGGCCACAAAGCCCGGCAAATCCTCGATGCGCTTCAAAAGACCGCGGATGCGCGGATAGGGCTCCAGCGAAACGTTGCCTTCCGGCGCATGCGCCGTGTAGCTGTAGATGGCGATGTCAGCGATCGTCGGCCGATCGCCAACGAGCCACTCGCGGCCGTCCAGATGGGCTTCCAGGTTATCGAAAGCCACCTTGGCGACAGACTTTGCACGTTCCGGATCAAGCGGCCGTCCGAAGACCGTGATCAACCGCGCCGCACCCGGTCCGCTGGCAAGTTCACCGGCGGCAAAGGCCAGGAAGCGATGAACTTCTGCTTCCAGATACGGATCTGTCGGCAGCCAGTCCGGCGCATATTTGCGGGCCAGGTAGACGAGGATCGCGTTGGAGTCAGAGAGCACGGTCGAACCATCTTCGATGACCGGAACCAGGCCCACCGGATTGAGTTTCAGAAACGGATCGCGTTTGTGCTCGCCATTGGCCAGGTCGACCTCGACCAGCTCGTAATTGATGCCGGTGAGGCTGGAAAAGAGTTCCACCCGGTGGCAGTGACCGGAGAGCGGAAAACGGTGGATCTTGATTGCGTTGGACATCGCCAGCTTCCTCTTGCCTTGAAGGATCTTCCTGCGGCCGAAGCGTCTTGGTCCGGTCCGCTGCCTGCAATATGCCTCCTGACTTGAATGGAGATAATCTTCGAATTCATTCAATGATTATGTACAAATAGGGGATAAATAGCTGACGAGAGCAGGATCCGCCGAGGACAATAGTGATGGACAAGATCGAAACCATGCGAGCCTTCATCGCCGTCGCGCAGGAAGGATCCTTCACAAGCGCGGGGCGACGGCTGGGCCTGTCGACCAAGCTAGTCAGCAAATATGTCCAGCATCTGGAAGGCCAGTTGAAGACCCAGCTTTTCAACCGGACCACGCGCAGTGTGTCCCTGACCGACGTCGGCGCTGCCTATCTGGAACATTGCCGGCCGATCCTGGAGCAGATCGATGATCTGGATTCGCTTGTGCGTGAACGTCAGGGCGCCCTGGCTGGCCAGATCAGGCTGACGGCACCGACAGGCTTCGGCAGCACGAGGCTGAGCGAGGCGCTTGTCCCTTTCCTGCGCAAGCATCCGGATGTCGAGGTGGATATGCGCCTGACCGATCACCGGCTTGCCCTGGTGGAGGAAGGTCTCGATCTGGCGATCCGCATCGGAGCCTTGCGGGATTCCACCCTGATCGCTCGAAAGCTTGCCGGCATGCCGCTGGTTCTTTGTGCCTCACCGGATTATCTGAAGCGGCACGGCAGACCGCAGGACCCAAGAGCCCTTTCAACCCATGTCTGCCTTGTCGACAGCAATCAGACCGAACTCAACACCTGGCGGTTTCATTCCGGGGACGAAGAGCAGGTCATCCGGTTGCATGGTGCCGTCCGCTCCAACTCTCCCGGAGCCCTGGCCCGTATGGCAATGGGAGGTCTCGGCCTCACCATCGCGCCGCTCTATGCCATCGAGGACGCCCTGGCGGACGGACGGCTTGAGCGCGTGCTGCCGGAATACAAGACCGACACGTTCGGCCTCTATGCACTCTACCCGCCCAACCGGCACCTGACCCGCCGCGTGCGTGCACTGCTCGATCATCTGGCCGCAGTGTTCAGCTCCCGCTGGCCGGACTAATGGCAGGTGGCCTCACCGGAAAGAAGAGTTCGAAAGTAGCACCGTCGGCACCCGACAGCAGTCGGATCGCTGCACCATGGGCCTTCAGGAGCGCCTGGACGATGCCAAGCCCCATGCCGGTGCCCCCGCTTTGCCGCCGGGTGGTGAAGAAGAGTTCGAAGACCTGGTCCTGATTGCCTTCGGAAATGCCCTCGCCATCGTCTTGCACCTGAACTGTCAGGCCTTTCTCGTCGGGCACAGCAACAATCGATACCCTGGACGCGGCGTGGCGGCGGGAGTTGTCGATCAGGTTTTCAAAAACGATCCGGGCGTTTTCCGCCGACATCGGCAGATCCGCATCGCCGGACAGGTCAATTTCCAGCCCTTCGAAGCGTCTCCTGAGCGCGGTGGCAACTTCGCTCAGCCGACAACTCCCGCCGATCTCGACGCTGTCGGCCCGGGCGAGATCTCGAAGTCGGTTCAAGAGCTTCGAGGCACGTTCGGTATCGTGCAGGATATTGCTCAGGAACTTCTCCCTGTCCGCGTCGCTCAGCTCTGCCCCTTCGTCCTTCAACAGCTCCGCGGCACCCTGGATAGAGGTCAGCGGCGTCTTCAGCTCGTGAGTCACGTGGTTGGCGAAGGTGGAGATATAGTCATTCCGATCGAACAGCTTGCGCGACATGTCCAGCATGCTTTCTGAAAGCGCATGGATCTCGCGGTTGCCGTGAATGGCAAGCGGCACCAATGCATCCCGCTCGCCATTACCGATCGCCAGAGAACGCCGTGTCAGTGCCTTGATTGGTCCGGTGATGGCGCGCGCGAAAATGAAACCGACGACAAAAGTCGCAGCCAGCACAAAGACCACGACCCAGAAGACGGCCTCGCGCTTAACGAACATTTCCTTGAGGATATTGCTGGGTGTTCGCGAGGCATAGACAACGCCCGCGACCCGGTCGCTCACGATAATCGGCATCGCGACAAAAACGCGAACGCTGGTTCCCCGGCTGATGGAATATATCGGCTGCGGATTGTCGACGATGCGCTCGCGCAGCGCACTGGCATAATGTCCCGAAAGCGCTCTTTTGATCTCCTCCACATGGGCAAGCGACAGGCCAATATCCTCACGTCCGGCGATGATCACGCCATTGAAATCCAGCACCCGGAATCCGGCCAGGGTCTTCTTCTGAGTTTCCTGCAGGATGCGGTCCACGGCTTGTCCGGCACTCAGGTATTCGAGAAGTGGTGGTTCGGCAGCCGGCCGTGGCGCCCCTCTTCCGGGCAAGACATTTGTGCGCGTCAGATCGAGTTCCGGAAGTTGCGGCGTCCAGCTTCCGCCCGGGTTCCGCAGATAGATGCTGCGACTGCCGGGCACCTCCGTAGCCTTCGCAACTTCCGGCCCCAAAGGCAGGTCGGCGCCACCAATCTCCTCAAGGCGCTGCGCCATTGCCGCGGCAATTGCCGCCGACTGCCCGATCAGCTCCGCTTCTGTCGTCTCGATGAGCTGGTTTTCATAGACGCGAAAGAAGGCGACACCTGCGAGAGGCACCAGCAGCATGATGCCAAGAACACCCGCCACCACGAGCGACAGTGGCGGACGCCATTTGTCTCGGAAGGTGCGCGACAGGATCATCCGCCGTTTCCATTCTCGACCCGGCAGGGCCCAAGCCGGAATCCGACGCCGTGCACGGTCTCGATGGCATCGCCGCATCCAACGGTTCCAAGCTTGGCGCGGATGTTGCGGATGTGGCTGTCAATGGTGCGATCGGAGACGTGGATATTGTCCCGGTAGGCATTCTGGAGGATCTGCTCGCGGGTAAAGACGATCTTCGGCCGGACCAGCAGGGTAGCCAGGATATCGAACTCGATGGCCGTGAGCGTGACAGGCGTTCCATCGACTGTCACATGGCGCTGCGACCGGTCAAGTTCGACCGCACCGAAACGCAGCGCAGGCAAGTCTTCAACTATTTCGGCAGCCGCGGGGGCGCCATAGCGCTTCAGGATCGCGCCGACGCGGGCGATCAGTTCGCGCGGGCTGAAAGGTTTGGTCACATAGTCATCAGCGCCCAGTTCCAGACCGACGATCCTGTCGATCTCGTCATCGCGTGCCGACAGAAACAGGATCGGCACCTCCGACGTGCGGCGCAGATGCCGGCAGACGTCCAGCCCGTCCATTTCCGGCAGGCCGATGTCCAGAACGATCAGGGACGGATTGCATAAAAGCGCCTTGTCGAGCGCTTCCTTCCCGTCAGCGGCAACTTCGAACACATAGGACGCTTTTTGAAGCGCGAAACAGATGACGTCCCGGATATGCGGGTCGTCATCGACAACAAGAATGGTTTGACCTGGCAAATGTCTCTTCCCGAAAAATGGCCCCGCAGTTGCCTGCGAGAGCGTTACCAATAGCGAAGCACGGATCAGGTTTCCAGCCACCAACCATCCCGGCGCAACGTACGGGGCAAGGCAAGATCCAGCTCGCCAGACGCAGCTTCCTCATCGCGTGACCGGCCCGCCCGAACCCTTTCCCGCAACTTGCGGAAGCTATTTGCCAGTTTAAGCCGGAACCGGGCAACCACAGCCAGGAGGACCAGCATCACTCCCAATATGCCCTCCGGTTCCGGCGCGGAACTGCCGGAAAGGTTCAAGGACGGATAGGCATTGGTCGAAACGCCTGCAACCTGCGACAAGGGCACGTTTCGGTGAGAGGCGGTCGCCGGTGCACCGTTCACCACCTTTTCAGAGACGGCGACAAAGGACGTGAACCGGGTCTGAAGCGAATAGGTCAGGCCCAGATCGACGATTTCCTGCTTCAGTTGCATGTCGGTGCTGCCGCCGATCGTATAGGCGCGCTCCTTGTCGAATATCTGCTCACGCGCCCAGATCAGCGGCAGGGCCCGACTGGAAACCGCACTGCCGTCGACAGAAGACTTCAGGTCGATTTCAAGCGGCAGTCTGGCAGCATGTCCGTTGACCAGACCGTTGATGAAAATCGTATGCTTGCCGCCGGCAGCGTATCGCCCCATCACGCGCACCGAGCCGCCTTCGAACAGATCGGGTATCCTGGCCGGGCTCTGTCCCTCGACCTTGAGACCGTTCCAGTCGATGGCGATGTCTGTCAGGAGCGGTGTTTTCAGGTTTGCGGCAAGGTTTTCCGCCGCTTCGCCCGCGTCTTCTCCCAAAGCCACGTAGCGGGCATAGCCCCTGCCCTCCGTGGCCATCGCATCCAGCAGAAACCGGTTGACCGAGTTGCCGACGCCGAAGGCATAGATACGCGCCTTGCCGATACGGCTCGCGACACTCGAGATCACGGTCGCCTCGTCGCCGATATAACCGTCGGTCAGAAAGACAACGATGCGTGTGGTGTTTTCCGGTTGTGCCTGATCAAAGGCGGTGTTTACGGCCTGGTTGATTTCCGTCCCGCCACCGGTCGAAAGGCCAGCCACGAACTTCAAGGCCTGCCGCTTGTTTCGCTCCGTTGCCAGAACGGCATTTCCGGCAAATTGGGAAGTGTTATTGGAAAAGCGGAGGATGCGGAAATAGTCATCAGGGCGCAGAGACTTGATCACTGCTGTCATGAAGGTCTTGCTCGCTTCGATCGGCTGCCCGCTCATGGACCCGGATGTATCCAGCACGAAGACAAGCTCGCGCTGGCCAATCATGTCTTCAGCCGGCAGTTTCGGCGGCTCGATCAGCAGCGAAAAATAGCCCCCGCCATCGGCTTCGTACCGGGACGAGACACCGGCAGCAACATTGCTCTGTGCGGCAAGCTCATAACGCAAAACGAAATCCCGATTGTCGATGGCCCTGCCG
Organism: Roseibium sp. ROS1; assembly: GCF_054658215.1. Classification (NCBI taxonomy): domain Bacteria; kingdom Pseudomonadati; phylum Pseudomonadota; class Alphaproteobacteria; order Hyphomicrobiales; family Stappiaceae; genus Roseibium; species Roseibium sp. ROS1. Next base: position 1,549,907 of record NZ_BAAGIG010000001.1, on the reverse strand, counting down.
GACTTGAAGCGGACTGTCCGCATTTCGCCCTGGCTGGAAACCTCCAGTGCATGGGTATCGCTCGACAGCCGCGAGACAGGCATCGGTGCCTTGAGAGCAAGTTCCAGCGACACCCGCCTCGGATCGATTTCCTTCGGAGCATTCTGCCCGATGACCTCCGGATAGGCCGGAAGCTTGTCGATCTGCCAGCCGGAGACTGTTTCACTGTGCTTGAAGGCAGCAGGTTTCACTGAGACGGGCTCATCGCTCGCATATTCGGTATCGCCGTATCCTGGACTGTCGTCCTCCGGCACACTTTTGTCCGCGATGTTTTGCGAATGCTTCAGGGCGGGTTGCGCGCCCAGCCCCCCGTAACGAGGCCCCACCACCATCGGCATTACCAGCTCATAGGCGCCGTCGATCTTGGGGACGGTCTGGGCGTATTCCAGTGTCACCTTCACCGGGCGACCGGGCATGAGATGCGCAATATCCTGGGTGAACATGTTGGGCCGGTGCTGCGTCAGAAGGGCAGCGGCCTTGCCTTCCCGCTTCGCCTTCTCGAAGGTTGCCTTGGCATCTTCCTTCTTCTTCATCCGCGCCACGATGGTCTCGCCGTCGAGATCCATCCGCATGGCGTGGATGGCGGCCTTCTGGTTCAGCGGAAACAGGTAGGTCGCACTAAGTGGCAACTTGGTCGGGTTCAGGAAGGTCTGCGTCAGTTCCACATGGGCAACATCGCCGTCAACCTCGACCCTGTAATCGGCCTTCAGAAGCGGCAGATGGATCTCCTTGCCATCGGCTGTGGCAACCACGGTGCCGGACAGATCGTCGAGGTCTGGCTCGGCTGAAGCCTGCAGCGCTGAAAGCGTGCCAAAGACGATGGCCAGCGAGGCTGCCAGAGTAGCTTTCAGTGTGGCTTTCAGAGTTGGTTTTAGAGAACTGGCAGACGCCAATGGGGACAGGAACGTCATATGCGTTTCTCCTTTTGGTCAGGGAAAATACCGGAAGTGCGGGTGTTGAGATCGAGCGCAGCCCCTGCGGCGGCCTCAAAGGCGGCGCGTTGCGGCTCGTCCAGAGTCCACGGGGTAATTCGCTGAATGCTGGTCCAGGTGGTGCCGGGCCGTTTCAGCCACAGCCAGATCGCCTCGGCGATGTTGTGGGTCGTCTCGCCGGTGCTGGAGGTAAAGGTGACGGCAACGCGCCAGTCCCCACCGGTTTCCGACCGGGCCCGGTAGAGCGCTGTCGGAACCGGTTCGAAACGGCTGCCGAGAAAGGTCACATCGAAGCCGAGCCCGCGCAGGCAATCGTCCGGGGCGTGCAGGTGGCGCAGCGGCGAAGAGGTGTGCACGAGCGTCAGTGCCATCGGCCCGTAGCGCCGCTTCTGGGCGTAGCCACCGTATTGCCGGAAATATTGCTCCTCGATCGGCAACAGCGCTTCGTCGACACCGACCTCACCTGCCAGTGTCAAAGGCAGCGGCTGCGGCCGGGACGAAGCCGAGACATCAAGCGCGTGCCTCGGCAGGCTGACGATGAACAAGGCAAGGCTCAGGAACACCAGAGCAGACATCTTCTGCAAGGGCCGCGACATCACCGGCAAGCTGAAGACAGCCCGGGCAGCGCGCCACTCAGCGGGACGTGGCTTGTAGAACGCCAGCACCGGTGCCATCGACAGAAGAAGCGTCAGATAACCGATAATGTCGTGAAGCGGCTGCGCCATGACATCGGCCTCAAGGACACTTTCCGGATACGCAATACCGACGGCAAGCAAAGCGATGCGCAGAGAATTGCCGATGAGAGCCAGCCCGAGCGTGATGCCAATCCAGAGCACGGCAGTCAGCAGGTTCGGCCGGTAAAGCGCAGTCAGGATGACCAGAAAGGCCATGGCGAGCATCAGCCCGGATGTGCCCGAGCAAGGCAGGTCCACCAGAACGTCCTTGCCGGCAAGGCCGATCCGGATGCCTGAGCACGAGAGATCCGAAAAGAAGAGGCCGAGACCGCCGCAGGAAAGCTTGGCCGACAGTTCCTGCAGCGGATAGCCGAGCAGCCGTTGCAGAATGCGCTCGACCGGCAGAGTGAACAGAAACAGGACGGAAAGCCAGAATGGGGAAACGGCTCTCTGCCTCTCCCCTGTCCGAAAAAGGGTCGCCAGCGCGAAGACATCAATTGCCAGCGCCACCCCGCCGATCACGTTGATCGCCAGAACCTGGCTTGCCAGCCGGATCAGCGCCGCCGCCAACAGGAGCAGCACTGCCATTTGCCGGTGCCCGATCGAATTCTGCCGAACCGGGCTCGTCATCGACCAGAGCACCAGGGCTGCCACCGCGACCAGATAGAGCGCGCCGGTGGATGGGTAGGACGGGTCAGTCCATGTGCCGATCAGCCAGCGCAGCGGCTCGTAGGCAAGGATCAGCGAGGCCAGGAGGAAGGCCAGTGAGGTCGGGGAAGAGGTTGCCAGGCGGGTCATGGCACCTGTTGTGCCAAGCCCGCTTGCAGGCCTTTGTCAGCCTATGTGCAGATTTTGCGCATTTTGCCGGACGACTGGCCGGAAACGCCCGCGCCGGTGGCCTTGCCCCAGGAAACGATGACCGGTCGTTCCAACCCGTCCAGGGGCATGATCCTGCAGGCGATGCCAAATACGGAAGAGACGGTCGCTTCTGTCAGCACTTCCGTTGTCGGCCCGTTGGCGGCGATCCGTCCCTTTTCGAACAGCACAACGTGATCGGCATAACGCATGGCCATGTTGAGATCATGCAGGACAATGACGAAGCTTCGGTCCTCGGAGCGGCTCAGGTGCTTGACGAGGTCCAGCAACTCAAATGCATGGGCAATGTCCAGATGGTTGGTCGGTTCGTCCAGGAAGATCCGGGGCGCATCCTGCGCCAGTGTCATGGCAACCCAGGCACGTTGCAGCTGCCCGCCGGAAAGCTGGGCGAGAGCCCGGGTTTTCAGCTCGGTCATTTCGGTGATTTCAAGTGCACGGTCGCAGGCAGCCCTGTCCGCTGCCGATGGCCCGCCGAACCGGCTTCGATGCGCAAACCGCCCCATCAGCACCAGATCCTCAACCGAAAGATCCGACGGTGCATCGGGCGACTGGGACAACATGGCGACCTGGCGCGCAAGATCCTTCTGCGACCAGTCGCCAAGCGCCCTGCCTGCGATTTCCACATTGCCGGCATCCGGCCGATGCAGACCGCGCATCACTTTCAGGGCCGTCGATTTGCCGCTGCCGTTCGGTCCGCAAAAGGCAATGATCCTGCCGTCGGGCAGGTCGAGGCAGACCTCGTTCAGCGCGGGCGCGCCGTCATATGCGGCACTGACACGATCGAGACTGGCCAGAGTGTCAGGCATGGGATTGCCGTCCTTTTACAAGCAGATAGAGAAACAGCGGCGCACCGACGAGCGCAGTCAACGCGCCTGCGGGCAATTCCAGCGGCGGCGCGATGATCCGGGCCAGCGTGTCGGCTGCCAGCACCAGGAAGCTCCCGGTCAGAGCCACGGAAACCAGATATCCGGACCGGAACTGACCGTGGAAGATCCGTGCAACATGCGGCGCGACCAGACCGACAAAACCGATGGCACCGACGTGGGCCGTTGCGATGGCCGTCAGGAAAACGGCAACTGCCAGCAGGCAGAACTGGGCCTTGTCCAGCGACAGGCCGGTCACGGCAGCGCTTTGAGGATCAAGTACGAGTTGCCGCAGTGTGAGCCGTTGCCACAACAACACCGGGATGATTGCGACTAGGCCGAGACCGACCGCCAGAACGTCCTGCCAGTGGGCTGCACCAACCGAGCCCGTCAGCCAGATCAGTGCCTGACTTGCCCTGTAGACAGGTCCGAGAATAATCAACAGCGTGACCGCGGCCTTTGCGAGTGCCGCGAGGGCAATACCGTACAAGATGATCTTCAGCGGCTTGCTGCCTGCCCGATCGAGCGATGCCAATGCGATCACCAGGGCACCGAAGACGGCCGCCCCGGCGATGGCGGCCAGAGGCTGCCAGTGAATGGAGACTGTCAGATTGTTCGCCTGATCGGAAAACAGCCACAAGAACAGCACGACGCCAACCGCCGCGCCGTCGGTAATGCCCAGAACCGAGGGCGACGCCATGGGATTGCGCACGACCCGCTGCAGCAAGGCACCCGCAAGGGCAAGCGCCGCTCCGGCCAGTATGGCAAGGGCAACACGGGGCAAGCGGAGGGTCCAGACGATTACTTCATCCATGCGGCTGCCTTGCCCGGCCAGCGCCGCGACAACACGTTCCGGCGGCATGAAGCTGGACCCGATGCCCGTTGCAGCCAGCGTCAACGCAAACACGAGCAGCATGACCGGCAGCAGCCTGAAAAGTGGAAATGCGCCTGCCATCACGCTGCCAGCCCTTTCCGCCTGTGAAGCAGATGTACCAGCATCGGCACACCGACAAGCGCAAGAACGGCACTCATCGGCGCTTCACCGGGCGCAACGACAATACGCGCAAGAATATCGGCAAGGACTGCGATCAGGGCACCGGTCAGAAGGGAAAGCACGATCAACTGCCGTGTCGACGGCAGGGCGCCGTCGGTCAGACGCCGGGCAAGATGCGGCGCAACCAGCCCCAGAAACAGCACCGGGCCCGCCATCGCCACCGCCCCCGCCGCAAGCAGGGCCGCAAGACCGAGCGCCGTCAATCGGACTGCGCCAACATTGACACCCACAGACCGGGCACTGGCATCGTCGAGGCGCAGCACATCCAGCGGTGTTGCCAGAAGAAGGCTGCCTGCGACCCCGATGGCAAGCGACGGCAACCCGAGTTGCAACAACCCTATAGGCCTGTCGGAAAAACTGCCCGACAGCCAGAACAGCAGTGTCTCAAGAGCGCTTTCGTCGATCAGCAGCAAGGTCTGCGTGAAGGACGCCAGCAGCGCGGCGACGGTAAATCCGGCCAGCAACGTGGTTGCCGGATTGCCTGCACCGCCAGTGGACGCTGAAATCGAAAAAACCAGGACCGTTGCCGCCAATGCGCCCATCACTGCTGCCATGCCGATACCGGCAAGGCTTGCCACTCCGAAGACCGTCACACCGAAGGTCACGAACAGCGCACCACCTGCATTGACCCCGAGCAATCCCGGCTCTGCCAGCGGATTGCGCGTAACCGATTGCATCAACAGGCCGGAAAGGCCGAGAGAGGCCCCGCAAACCAAGCCGATCGCGGTTCTTGGAAGACGCAACGTCGTCACAATCAGCGCATCTGCGCCCTCGCCCCCCAAGAGCGCGGAAAGGACCGTATGAGGCGTATAGAAGGTCAGTCCGGCATGCAGGCTGAAAATGACAGCCGCGCACAGCGCCAGACACAATGCAATCGCCGGCCGCCTCATGCGCCCTCTCCCCTCCGATTGACAAATCAACGGCCCGTCCATACACGGGTTTAATACTGGAGGCAAATATTCAACTTTTTGGAGTCATTCTAATGAAGATCTGGTCACGCCTGCTGTGCGCCCTGCCGCTGTTTGCAATGCTGGCATCGGCCCCTGCGATTGCTCGCGATGTCACCGACAGCATGGGCACCGTCACGGTTCCGGACGCCCCGAAACGGATTGTCGTCCTTACCAATGAAGGCACGGAAGCGCTGCTGGCACTGGGCGTGACGCCGGTGGGCGCGGCCAATTCCTGGAATGGCGATCCCTGGTGGGACCATATTTCCGATGCCATGGACGGAGCAGAACCTGTCGGCAAGGAAAGCGCGGTGAACCTGGAACTGATCGCGGCTCTGGAGCCCGACCTGATCCTGGCAAACAAGCAGCGGCACGAGGAAATCTATCCGCAGCTGACTGCAATCGCCCCGACCGTCATGTCCAAGGAGCTTCGTGGTGACTGGAAAATCAACTTCCGCCTCTATGCCGAAGCACTCGGCAAGGAGCAGGAAGCGGATGCAGCCGTCGCCGATTACGATGCTTCAGTCGCAGACCTTCGCGAGAAACTTGGTGACCACCTCAACGAGGAAGTTTCCGTGATCCGTTTCGTGCCCGGCCAGATCCGCATCTATCAGCTCGACAGTTTCTCCGGTGTGCTTTTGAAAGACATCGGCTTTCACCGGCCGGCGAACCAGAATGTGGAAGAATTTGCCATCCGCACCGGCAAGGAGAGCATTCCGGATATGGACGGCGACCGGATCTTCTATTTCACCTATGACACGGGCGATGGCAAAGGCACGTCTCTGGAAGAAGAAGTGCTTGCCGATCCGTTGTGGCAGTCCCTGTCCGCCGTCAAGGCGGGCAAGGTGCATCAGGTCAGCGATGCGATCTGGAACACCGCCGGTGGCATTCTGGCTGCAAAGCTGATGCTTCAGGACATTGCCGGCATTTACGGCCTCGACTAGAAAACCGTTCGGCTTCCGCTTGAACGGAAGCCGTTCCCCCACAGGCACCGCCCTGAGATTGCGGATAAGCGGGTTCTCACCGGCACCGACCGGTTGCCTTGCTGTCCGTCATTGAAAACAGAAGGGTAAGCCATGACCACCGACACTTCCTCGCAGCTGCGGCTCGGCCGCATCGCCGCAACACTGGGCGTCAGCGATATTGAACGTTCCCGTACACTCTACCGGGAAATCTTCGGCCTGGAAAAAGTGTTCGAAAACGGCAGTCCGGTTGGCTTTCTGATCCTGAAGAAGGACGATGCCGAATTGCACCTGACACTCCAGAAAGGTTACCGGGCTCCGCCATTCAATCAGGCCCACATCATAGTGTCCGACGCGGACGCCGCCTGCCGGGCCTGCGAGCACCATGGTTTGCGCATCGTCAAGCGCCTCCGGAACAAGGACTACGGCCTCAGAGCCTTCGTCTTCGCCGATCCGGACGGCAACCGGATCGACGTTGCCGAGGAAATCTGACCTGGCCGACCTGCTATCTGGTTGCCAGCTGGTGGGCGGCGAATTCGCCCATCAGCTTCATGAAGTCTTCCGGCGGCGGAAAGCCTTCATAACGGTGCCTGGCAGGCGTTTCCGCCCAAGGCAACTTGCTGGCAGTCATTGTTTCCATGAAAGGTTCTGTCCAGTGGAGGTCGTCGAGCAGGACCGAGCGGACATTGACGATTTCGTCGTACCCGGGAATACGCGTGAACATCCAGGTCTTGCAGTCCGGGCAGAAGTAATGATCCGCCTCAGGTCCCTGCAATCCCCCTTTGACCGGCGTACCTTCGGTCACCTTGAACGCGGGCGCCGGCATGATCGCAGTCAGGGAATAGGCGCTGGAACTCATTTGCTGGCACCCTCTGCAATGGCAGGCACAGGTGATCAGCGGCGGCGCGGAAACCTCGAAGCTCGTGTGGCCACAACGGCATGTCCCCTTGAGTGAAAAAGTCTCTTGCGTCATGTCCGGCTCCATCTGGTTCGGCTGGCCGTTTGGCCATTGGCGACGGCAACTTGCAGAGGTTCGCGTCTCCTTTCAAGTGTCTTCTGGCCTGTGGCAATTGCTGACGAGCCTGGCCAGAACATTCACCACAAGGCTGTAATCAGCCTCGGAGATTCCCTGCATCGCCTTTCTCCGCAAGGCGGTTTGGCGTTCCATCGCGCTTCTGTGGACGTCCCTGCCCTTGTCCGTAAGCCGCCAGAAATCTTCCTCGGACCGAAGAAGCCGCCGGTCTGCAAGACTGATCAGAACCTTGTGCAGGTCCCTTACCTCCAGCATGGGATCAAAGGTCTGTCTCAGCCGGCCAAACGGCATTCCTGCTGCACTTTCGGCAAGCGTATTGAGCACCTGCCAGTCGGCTCGCTCAAGCCCCAGGTCAGACTGGATGGCCTCGATCGCCTTGGTAAGACATTTATCGGCAGAGCGGATCCAGTACCCGATCGGGCGCGTGGAACCCTGCGTTTCAAATGGGATCGTCATGACATGCTCCCTCGACTTCGCAAACGCGAAGGGACGGCATCTCCGCCGCCACAGTCGGGGGTTCTTGCCGGACGGCGTTTATGCCGCCTGGCCGAACAAAGCCTTCACGTGTGAAGGGACCGGGGCTTACCCGGGCGACAGGCCCAACCGGTCACGCCTTTTTCGACAACCTTCAGGTAACCGGACCGCGGCATCCTTGCAATATTGACGACGTGCCAAGAAGCCGGGATGGAACAAAAAAACGTTGGCCGGCCTGGTACCCGGTCAAACTTTCTCCAGCAATGGCCGGAGAGAGGGATGAATGTTCGGGCTTTCTTCCCGGATGAACCGCAGCAGGGCCTTCTCGTTTTCATGCAGGATACCGTCGCGGCCAATGCGCTCCACCAGCCAGCTGGCTTCGTCTTCCGTCACCACCTCATTGGCGGCAATCTCCGCAAGCATCTCGTTTCCGCGGGCGGTGAACGGGTCAGGCGTGTCGCCATAGGCGTCACGAATACCGCCGACACCACCGCTGAACATCTTCTTGAAAAAACCGCCGAGCCCACCTTCAAATCCGCCGGGCTGTTCCAGCCAGTTTTCACGCTCGAGGGCAATCTTGCGGGAGGGTGGCGTGAAACCGGACATCGCCATCATGTAATTGGCAACCGCCTTGGCAAAGAGCTCCGACCAGCCGGGAGCATTTTCCGCCTCTATTGTCGCGTCGTTGAGATCGAACAGTACCTCGGCTTCAGCCTTCGAAATGGCAACGCCGCGACTGCCGGCACCGGCATAGAGCACCCGGCGCAGCAGCTCCACTTCAGCCTCGGCAATGACGCCGGGCTTGAGGTCCAGGCCCGAGCGCGTCGGACCTTTCCCCGAAATCACGCTGTCCGCCACAGCCCGCAGTGCAAACTGTTCGAGACTTTCCGGTGCTTCGCGGGCTTTTTCCAGCACATGCAGCACGGCGTCCAGTTCGGTTTTGCCACAGATATGACCGTCCGCCATGATCTGGGTGACCAGCCAGGCAGCCTTGTCCTCGGATACATAGCCCTCGGGTTTTGCCTGATGCACCAGGATATCGAGGATGGCTTCGGGAAAAAGTTCGTACCAGGTGCCGTGATAGGTGATGTCGGCATTGTTCAGCCGAAAAAGAGCCTCGCCCTCTTCAACGGACACAGCCATATCGCCGTAAACGTAGCGGCGCACGTTGATGACATCATCCTCACTGAGATGTCCCGCTGCTATTCTGGCAGTCACGAATTCATTCAACGTCGGTTTGGCCATGCTGTCCCCCTTGAAAACCGGAACGACTATTGCCGAAATTTCTTGAAGTTACCCTAAAACCGAACCGACAAAAAAAGGGAGCCGCGAGGGACGGCTCCCTTATCCGTTTCCCGTGCGCGGGGTGGGCCGCCGGGGGTGGGAAACGGCTCCGGCCGGTGTGATCGGCCGGAGTTTTTCAGGTGTTCTGCGCCAGATCAGCCGCGGTGGTGTTTACCCCATCCCTGACCTTGACCTTGACCCTGACCACGACCTTCGCCATCACCATGGCCGTGACCTTTCTTCCAGCCGTGGCCCTTGTCCGGACCATGGCCACCTTTCCGGCCACCCTTGAAGTCCGCCTTGGTGATCACGCCGTCGTTGTTGCGGTCGGCGCGCTCCAGCATGCGGTCCTGGTGTTTGCTCTGTTCTTCCGCGGTGATCCCGAGGCTGCCGTCGGCATCGGCACGCTGGAACATGTCGACCACCCGGTTCTCGTTGATCGAAAGCCACAGCGGACCGAAATCCTGAAGCGTGAACGAGCCGTTGCCGTCGGTGTCGGCCAGAGCAAACAATTCACCGCGCCTTGCATCGAATTCCTCGCGGCTCACCTTGCCGTCCGCATCGGTATCGAACATGCCCAGGAACATGCCTCCCGGGCCGCCGTGACCACCACGACCCATGTGGTGTCCGCCTTGTCTCATTTGCGGACCACCGCGCCAGCCGTGCTCACCACGGCCGCCACGCTCTGCTCGCTCTCCGCGCTCACCCCGCTCTGCTCTTTCGCCGCGCGGGCCACGATCATCGTCGTCATCGTCGGCCATAGGGCCACGCGGACCGCGAACACGTTCAACGGTTCCGTTGCCGTCACGATCCAGCATGTTGAACATGCGGTTGGCGAGAAAATCCGCTTCTTCCTGGGTTACAGTGCCATCGCCGTCACGGTCGAGGAACTGAAATGCCCTGACCATGCGGTCATTCGAGCGGGTGAGAAATTCGGCCTTGAATTCCTCCAGACTGATCTCGCCGTTGCCATCTGCATCGGCCGATGTGAACTCCTGCGTCCGGACTTCCTCGATTTCAGCCTTGGTGATGACACCGTCTTCATTGACATCGAAACGTTCGAACAGCCGCTCGGCGCGTTCCTTGCCACCGCGCATGCCATGACCCCGGCCGAAGCCGTATCCCGGACCACCGCGCCCATCCATAAGCGCGACACGCTGTCCGTCGGTCTGCTGAATTTGTTGCCCCCCGTCCTGGTTTGCAGTCGCGTTCTGGGCGGAAGCGGACAGGCCGGCCGTCAGCGCGGTACCCGCGACGCTCGCAGCCAGGGCGGCAATTGCAATCTTCTTGAACGGTTTCATTCCAACAACTCCTTGGTTCGTTGATGAGCTGAAGGTAGGCAGCAATTGTCGCAGGAATACCGTCCGAATGGGCCCGAAGTGTCGCCATCTGTCCCGGATGGGCACTGCGACACACTTTGTTACAAGTTCCGGTCGCGCAAGCGCGTTTCGGAGACTATTTTTACCTTAGAAACAGTAGGATCACAGCGCCCGGCCGGTTTGAGACCATTCCCGGCAGGCCAGATTGGAGAGACACTTGAGCGATCCGAGCCCGCATATCCTGGTGGTGGACGATCACCGCGACATCCGCGAAACCCTTGCGCGCTACCTCGTCAAGAACGGACTGCGCGCAACCGTGGCGGAAAATGCCGCACAGGCGCGCAAGACCCTAAAGGCAGCGTCCATCGATCTTGTCGTGCTGGATATCATGATGCCGGGCGAGGACGGACTGTCCCTGTGCCGTCATCTGGTGGAAACCGGCTCCATGCCCGTGATCCTGCTGACCGCGATGGCAGACGACACAGACCGGGTGATCGGTCTGGAAATCGGTGCCGACGATTATGTTACTAAGCCCTTCAACCCCCGCGAACTGCTCGCGCGCATTCGCGCGGTTCTGCGCCGTACATCGCTTGTGCCGAAGGAACGCGATCCGATCGAGCACGACAGGCTTCATTTCGACGGCTGGTCGCTGAATGTCTCGCGTCGAGAGCTTCTGGACCCGGAAGGGACTTCCGTGGCCCTTTCCAGCGGTGAATTCCAGTTGCTGTGCGCCTTCCTCAAACGTCCGAAAATGGTGCTGAACCGCGATCAGCTGATGGACCTGACAACCGGTCGGACACCCGCCGTCTTCGACAGGTCCATCGACAACCAGGTCTCCCGTCTGCGCCGCAAGATCGAGATCGATCCGAAAGACCCCAAACTCATCAAGACCGTCTGGGGCGGCGGCTACATGTTCACCGCGGAAGTAAGAGACACGGCCGAATGACGACACGTCCGACGCCCCGCCCGATCCTGTCCCGTCTCTGGCCGAGCACCCTCGCCTCGCAGCTGATCATTCTGCTGCTCGCAGCCATCGTCGCGGCACAGGCCTTCAGCATCTGGATCTTCCAGGACGAGCGGCGCATCGCGCTCGTGGCGGCGGCCCGTGACAACCTTCTGTCGCGCGCTGTTTCCCTGGCGGAGCTGATGGAAGATACACCTGCAAACCTGCAGGACAGGATCCTTGTGGCCAGCAGCAGCCGGTTCGCAGTGTTCTGGCTTGGCGACAAGCCGCTGGCACCGGCGCCCGGCAACTCGCGTTTCGAAAAACGCCTGCAGGGCTACATGGCCGAAAGGCTGGAACACGGCCAGACTGTGCATCTCAACATTCTTGCCGACGAAAAACGTGGACCGCGTGGCCGCGAGGCAGACGACGATGACCATCCGAAGTGGCGCGACGAACCGCGGCACGAACGCCCTTCGAAACTGCGCAAGATCATGAACAAGCCGGAAGACCTGTCGCTGTCTATCCAGATGAGTGACGGGCGCTGGCTGAATGTCGCCACCAGCTATCGCCCGCCAGCCGGCGATTTTCTGCCCCTGGTCGTGCAGCTGTCGATTACCGCCCTGCTGATGGTCCTCATTATCGGATTTGCCGTCCGCCGCGTAACCCGGCCCTTGAAGGAACTGTCCGTGGCTGCCGAGAAGTTCGGCCGCGGCGAACAACAGAAGCCACTGACACCCAGCGGTCCGAGCGAAGTCCGCTCGCTGACGAACGCCTTCAACGACATGCAGGACCGCCTGACACGGTTTGTCAGGGACCGCACACGGATGCTGGCCGCCATCAGTCACGATCTCAGAACCCCGATAACTTCGCTGCGCCTGCGGGCCGAGTTCATCGAGGACGAGGAAAACCGCGACAAGATGATCGAAACCCTGGAAGAAATGGCCGCAATGACGGAAGCTGCGCTGCGTTTCGCCAGGGACGACGCCCAGGCGGAAACAGCGGAAAACGCCGATCTTGGTGCGATCCTGGAGGCACTTGCAGGCGACCAGCAGGACCTTGGCCATAAATGTACCGTCGAAACGGAAGAACGCATCGTGCTTCCTTGCCGTCCGGTGGCCTTGAAACGGGCCCTGAGGAACCTGATAGAGAACGGGATCCGCTACGGAGACGGCGTCTCGGTCCACGCGGCCAGATCCGCCGGCGAAGCCATCATCCGCATCATCGACAAGGGTCCTGGCATTCCTGAGGAAAAGTTGAAGGACGTCTTCGAACCCTTTGTCAGGCTTGAAGAATCCCGCAGCGAAGAAACAGGCGGCATCGGTCTGGGTCTGGCGATCACCCGTTCGATCATCCATGCACATGGCGGCCGGATCGAGTTGAAGAACCGTCCGGAAGGCGGTCTTCAGGCCGACGTCAGATTGCCGCTCGGGGCGGGCAAATAGACTGGATCAAATACCGCGTGGCACAAGCGTTCCCGATATCAGATGCGACAGCACCGATGGAACGGGGGGGATCCGGCTGACAGGAAACAGCACATTGTCGCGCAAAAAGGGCAGCAACCTGCTGTCACTTTGATAGGCCGGCGTGAACATCGCACTGAACGCCTGATAGACACCGACATGCCAACGTCTGGCCTTGCCGTAGGCAGGGAGAGCCTGGTGAAGTGGCAGGGTCTCCAAAGATTTTGCCAGGGCGGCAGCGTCCAGCAGAGCCATGTTCGCGCCCTGCCCGAGCTGCGGGCTCGCCCGGTGGGCGGCATCACCGACAAAGGCAATCCTGTCACCCCAGGGCTGGCGCAAGGTGCCATGGCTGTAGCGCGCCATGGTCATTTGCTCCTGATCCGTGATCTGCTCCAGAAAGGGTCCGGCATCGGGCCAGATCGACAGCGCCGTGTCCTTCCAGGCTGCCAGCCCGCCCTTGAGCCAGTCTTCATAAGCGTCGTGGCGAAGTGACCAGAAGAACGCGGCCTTCCGCCGGTCCTGTCCCGGCATGAGACCGACAGGCAACACACCAATCATGTGGTCTGCACCGCGATAGCGCTGGGACAGATGATCCTCGGGCAGACCGCCGGAAACCCAGTCGACAGTTCCCCAGATCGCACCGAACGACAGTGCGCGTGCTTTCAGCGGCGACAGAACCGAATTTGCGCCCGACGCATCGACGATCAGGTCGAAGGCCTCGGAAAAGCTGCCATCGGCGAAACGCAGTTTCCCGTCCTGGTGACCGGTGATCCGGCAATCCGTGTGCCAGTAAAGCGCACGGGTCAGCACCTTTTCATAAAGCGCGGAAAACAGCGCGGCCCGGTGGATACCAAGCCCCGGGACTGCGCCATAGTCCACGTCAAGAACCCGTCTGCCGGTTTGCGATGACCTGCCAAGCACACGCTTGATCGGCGTTGCGTGCTTCTGCACTACATCCGCGACACCAGCCAGTTCCAGGACTTCAAGCCCGACAGGCTGGATCATCAAGCCCGAACCGATGGGAACCGGTTTGCGGAATTGTTCAAACAGGGAAATCCGGTGGCCCAGACGCTCCAGAAGAATGGCTGTGGCCAGTCCTCCGATCCCGGCCCCGACAATGGCAATGTTCATCGGGCAATCACTTCATGAATGGATGGGTCCTTTTGACCAGAGTCTGCCAGCAAGCACAATATGCTCCGGCACCCGTGCCGCGGATGAACGCAAGGCGTTCGCCGAGAGGAGCCGGGGCAACTTCGGCACCGGGTGCTCAACGCCTTGCCTGAAGGCCACCGGCGTAAGTGGCCTCATCGACCGGTTCGAGCCACTCCGCCGTCGCACCGTCCTGTTCTTCCTGTATGGCCAGATGGACAAGAGACGTGTTCGGTCCGGCGCCATGCCAATGTTTGACGCCAGGCGGGATCCAGATGACATCACCTGGCAGTATCGACAGTTTCTCCTGCCCCCACAGATGCACAAAACCTGCCCCTTCCAGTATCTGAAGGGTCTGCCCAAGCGGATGGGTATGCCAGTGAGTACGTGCTCCCGGTTCGAACGTCACCCGCAATGCGCGCACTCGCGCTGGCGCGGGCGCCTCGATCACCGGGTCCTGCCAGACCGTTCCAGTGAAATAATCCGGATTTGCACGTCGCGATGGCCTGGAACCGGCCTCGAATACGGTCAGGACACTCATGGACACCTCCTCGCAAGTCTCTGCCACCATGCGCACGGATCGGGCCGCCCAGTTTCCTGCCGGCCGAATGCCCTCTTACTTGGCGGCAGATACTGGAGCCGAAACGTCTTGACGCTTCACCGCACGTGGCCAGTTGATCAGAACAACACCGAAAATGGCAAGGCAAATTCCGGCAAAGGTCTCCAGATCCAGCGTCTCCGACAGGAACACGACACCGAGAAAGACACCTACGCCTGAGCGCAGATAGGCCTGACTGGCCGTTCCCATTGCCCCAAGGGTCGACAGCAGACGGAAATAGATCAGAAATGCCAGCGCGGTGCACGCGAGCGAGAGCGTCAGCGCAGCAACGATGCCTGTCGTATCCGGCGTCAACTGCCAGGGCTGGTCGACGATGAGGCTTGCCGGGACCAGCACAACCGATGCGCAGATGAGCGTTCCCGCAGCCGGCACTATGGGCGGCAATCCCGCAAAGACACGGCCGCGCAGGGCCGCGATGCCATAGAGCGCAGCCCCGAATAGGACGACAAGCTGCGGCACAAGGTTCCTGCCGATATCCTCAAGCGCACCGACACCGACGATCAGCACGATACCGGCAAAGCCGAACAAGGCGCCGGTGAGTTGCCGTGCACCTGGCCTTTCGCCATGGTTCAGCAGCAGGAACGAAAAGGCGAAGACCCAGAGCGGCGAGGTTGAATTCAGAACGCTGGAGACAGCCGTCCCGGCATATTGCTGGCCCCAGGCCAGCATCAGCCAGGGTCCTGTGCTGTTGACCAGGGACTGGATGAAGAACTGCTTCCAGTTTTGCCTGTCCAGCGGCATGCGAATGCCCCTTGCAGCCATGATGGCCAGCAGCGCCAGCGCAGCAAGAGACACACGGATGGCAATCAGCGTCGCAGGCGGAAACGATGGCAGCGCCAGGCTGATCCACATGTAGGATGAGCCCCACAGCAGGGCGAGCACGCCCAAAAGCGCCAGTTCGATGGATCTGTTTTGCATGGCTGCCGGCTTAACCGTTCACGTCGCGGCTGTCGGCGGGAGCCTCGTCGCGCTCGTCCATGCCATAGTCGCGCAGCACCTGCGCCACCCGCAAACGGTAATCGTTGAAATAGCTGTTCCGTCCGGCACGCTGCGCCTTGCGATGCTGCGTGAGCTGCCGCCATTCATTCAGCGCGGCTTCGTCGCGAAAGAAGGAGACCGACAGTAATTTCTCCGGATTGGTGAGGCTCTGGAATCGCTCGACGGACAGGAACCCGTCGATCTGTTCGACCAGGGGCTTCATCTCGGCAGCCATGTCGAGATAAGCCTGTTTCTTGTCCGCATGCGGGATCACTTCGAAGATGACGGCAATCATTTGAGTTTCTCTCCCATGCCATGCGGTGCAGAGGCCAGTTTCAGAAACGTGCGGTCTTCCCGCAAGATGAATTTTTCCTTCATGGCAAAAGCATAGTTCTCCTGCCCCAACGGGTCCGCGGCAAGCCGTGCCCGGTAGGCTTCATACGCCGCAAGGTTCTCGATGGAATAAACACCGTAAGCCAGCGTCGTCGAGCCTTCGTGGGGTGCGAAATAGCCGATCAGATCCGCACCGCAACGCGGGATCGCCTGCCCCCAGTTTCGCGCGTATTGCTCAAAGGCGGCTTTCTTCGTCGGGTCGATGTGATAGCGGATGAAACAGGTAATCACCAAGGTCTCCTTCAAGGCTGTGTCGATTGCACTTGTGTGCCACGGTCCATGTCTGCAATGCTTCGACACAGATCGAACCATGGAGGAGATCCCATGAAGGATGGACCGGACATTGCCCGCATCGGCGCCTTGATGGGTGACCCGGCCCGCGCCAACATCCTGAGCGCGCTGTTAAGCGGCAAGGCCCTGACGGCGACGGAACTGGCAACCGAAGCCGGCATCACCGGCCAGACTGCCAGCTCGCACCTGAAGAAACTGATGGAAGGCGGCTTGCTGACCCAGGCCAAGCAGGGCCGGCATCGCTATTTCACGCTCGCGGGCCCGGAGGTTGGAGCCGTGCTGGAAGCCGTGATGGGCCTTGCCGCCCGCAAGGGCCACCTGCGCACGCGCACCGGCCCCAGAGACCCGCAGATGCGGGCCGCCCGTGTGTGCTACGACCATCTGGCCGGCGATATGGCGGTGCGTATTTTCGACAGCCTGCAGAAGCGCGGGTTCCTTGCCGTCTCGACGGACAAGGGCGGCCTCGCCCTGACCGCAGATGGCGAAGGTTTCGTCTCAGGCATCGGCATTGACCTGGGTGCCCTCTCAGCAAGCCGTCGCCCGATGTGCCGTGCCTGCCTGGACTGGAGCGAAAGGCGCAACCATCTGGCGGGAGGTCTGGGGGCCGCTCTTCTCACGCGCTTCACCGAAAGCGGCTGGCTGCGCCGCGAACCGGCGGGACGCATCGTTCATATTTCGCCGAAAGGTGAAGCGGAACTGAAGAAACTGTTTCCGGTGGCCTGAGCAACACCCCCGCCCCTTTTCTGCTCATCCACAGATAACAAAAAACCCGGCCGAAGCCGGGCTTTGTAAGGAAGTGGGCAGACGCCAGGGGCAAACGAGGCGCCCAGTGATCTTGTTCTTGTTTCTTGGGGCCAATTTCGGGGTGGGCCCAGCTCAAAGAGACCGGATGGTCTCCTGAACCTTCGGAAGGGCTTCACGCCAGGAGCGATAAAGCCGCGCCGGCAACCACGCAAGGCGATCCCGGTTGTAATCCTGGCGATGCTGAACCAGCAAAATTCTAGCGATTTGCACAGTCATGTTTTTTTCTCCTTTGGTGTGCGCAGAACCTTTATCGGCGCTCACCTGATAGAGCATATGTTAGCGCACTGCGTGCACATTACAAGAGTGCACAGTGTGCATATTCTCAAAAATTTGTGTTATTTTCCTTACGTCATTTAATTCATTGGAGAAAATAAATGGCCTCCCGCGTGCGACACGCGGGAGGCCATCTGTTTCCAGTCGGTTCTGGTGGTGCGGACCCTACTCGGCAGCGACCATCCGGGCCGGATCGTAGTTGAGAATCGGAGCCAGCCAGCGTTCCGCGTAGGCCAGATCCCAACCTTTGCGTGCGGCGTAGTCCTCCACCTGGTCCTTCTCGATCTTGCCGACACCGAAATAATGGCTGTCGGCATGACCGAAATAGAGCCCGGAAACGGAAGACCCCGGCAACATGGCCCTGCTCTCTGTCAGCTGAATGCCTGTCAGGCGTTCCGCATCGAGCAGCCGGAACAGGGTATCCTTTTCCGTATGGTCCGGCTGGGCCGGGTAGCCCGGTGCCGGACGAATGCCCTGATATTTTTCCGAGATGATATCGTCGATGGACAGGTCTTCGGCGGCGGCGTAGCCCCAAATGTCCTTGCGTACGATCTGGTGCAGCTTCTCGGCAAAGGCTTCCGCCAGCCGGTCTGCCAGGGCCTGGGAGAGGATCTTGTTGTAGTCGTCCGACTCCCTGGCGTAACGCGCCGCCAGCTCGTCCTCGCCATGACCCGAGGTAACGGCAAATCCGCCAATCCAGTCGGCAATGCCGCTGGCCTCGGGCGCAACGAAATCGCTGAGGGCGATATTGGCGCGGCCACCTGCAGTCCGGCTCATCTGCTGGCGCAGCGTGTGGAAGGTCGCCAGCGTTTCGCTCCGGCTTTCATCGGTGAAGACACGCACATCGTCACCAACCGCATTGGCCGGCCACAGGCTTGCAACACCACGTGCCGTCAGCAGCTTCTTTTCAACGATTTCATCGAGCATCCGCCGGGCATCGTCGAAAAGCGCCTTGGCCGCCGGGCCGTAGCGATTGTCGGTCAGTACCGCCGGATAACGGCCCTTGATCTCCCAGGTGGAGAAGAACGGCGTCCAGTCGATGAACGGCACCAGTTCCTCCAGCGGAAAATCGTCATAGACAGTGGTGCCTGGCTTCTTCGGCGCAACCGGCTGTTTGCCCTTAAAGTCGGCCTTGAAGGCATTGTCCCGTGCGGCTTTCAGCGACGTGCGCTGCTGAGAGCCCCGGCCGGCTGCATGCTTTTCGGCAATATCGGCATATTCGGCACGCACATCGGCATAGTAAGGCGCGCGGCCACCTTCGCTCATCAGCTTGGAGGCAACACCGACAGCCCGGCCCGCATCGGTGACATAGATTGCCTGGCCGCGGGCATAGTTCGGGTGGATCTTCACCGCTGTATGGATCTTGGAGGTGGTCGCCCCGCCGATCAGCAGCGGCACATCAAGCCCTTCACGTTCCAGCTCGGCGGCAACGTGGCACATTTCGTCCAGCGACGGGGTGATCAGGCCGGACAGCCCGATCATGTCGACCTTTTCCTGACGCGCGGTATCGAGGATCTTCGCTGCCGGCACCATGACGCCGAGATCGATCACCTCGAAGTTGTTGCACTGGAGCACGACGCCGACAATGTTCTTGCCGATGTCATGCACATCGCCCTTGACCGTCGCCATCAGGATCTTGCCGGCGGAAGAATGACCTGTCTGGCCAAGCTCTTCCTTTTCCTTCTCCATGAACGGCATCAGATAGGCGACCGCCTTCTTCATGACGCGGGCAGACTTGACCACCTGCGGCAGGAACATCTGCCCGGATCCGAAGAGATCGCCGACGACGTTCATACCGTCCATCAGCGGGCCTTCGATCACGTGCAGCGGCCGGTCGAAGGCCTGGCGGGCTTCTTCGGTGTCTTCTTCCACGTAATCGGCAATGCCGTGAACGAGCGCGTGTTCCAGGCGCTTGGCAACACCCCAGGTACGCCAGGTGAGATCGGCTTCCTTTTTCTTGCCGCCCTCGCCTTTCCAGCGCTCGGCTGCTTCCAGCAACCGGTCGGTGCTGTCCTGCCGCCGATTGAGGACAACGTCCTCGCAAAGCTCGCGCAGCTCGCGATCGAGATCATTATAGACCGCAAGCTGACCGGCATTCACGATGCCCATGTCCATGCCGCGCTTGATGGCATGATAGAGGAACACCGAGTGCATCGCTTCGCGCACGGCTTCGTTGCCGCGGAACGAGAACGACAGGTTCGATACGCCGCCTGACACATGGGCGTGCGGCAGGTTCTCGCGGATCCAGCCGGTCGCCTCGATGAAGTCGACGCCGTAGTTGTTGTGTTCCTCGATGCCTGTGGCGACGGCAAAGATGTTCGGGTCGAAAATGATGTCTTCCGGCGGGAAGCCAACCTTTTCGGTCAGGATCTTGTAGGACCGCGCGCAGATCTCTGTCTTGCGCTCGAAGGTGTCGGCCTGTCCACTTTCATCAAACGCCATCACCACCACGGCAGCACCGTAACGGCGCACCAGTGTCGCGTGCTTGATGAACTCCTCTTCGCCTTCCTTCATCGAGATGGAGTTCACGACCCCCTTGCCCTGGATGCATTTGAGGCCCGCTTCGATGACCGTCCACTTGGAACTGTCGATCATCACCGGCACCTTGGCGATGTCCGGCTCGGCGGCCACCAGGTTCAGGAAGGTGACCATGGCTTCCTCGGAATCGAGCAGGCCTTCGTCCATGTTGATGTCGATGATCTGCGCGCCGTTTTCGACCTGCTGACGGGCAACTTCGAGCGCGGTTGGGTAATCACCCTCCTTGATCAGCTTGCGGAACCTGGCCGAGCCGGTCACGTTGGTCCGTTCGCCCACGTTGACGAAGTTGGTCTCCTTCGTCACCACGAACGGCTCCAGGCCCGACAGGCGCATGTGAATGTCGATGTCCGGGATCTCGCGCGGTTTCTTGTCCGCAACGGCGTCCGCAATCGCCTTGATATGCGCAGGCGTTGTACCACAGCAGCCGCCAACAACGTTGACGAGACCCGCCGAGGCGAATTCCTCGATCAGGCCGGCCATATGTTCCGGGCTCTCGTCATATTCACCGAATTCGTTCGGCAGGCCGGCGTTCGGATAGGCGCACACAAGCGTGTCGGCGACGCGGCCGAGCTCGTCCACATGTGCACGCATTTCCTTGGCGCCAAGTGCGCAGTTGAGACCGATGGTCAGCGGGCTGGTGTGACGGACGGAGTTCCAGAAGGCTTCCGGTGTCTGTCCGGAAAGCGTCCGGCCCGAAAGATCGGTGATCGTACCGGAAATCATCACCGGCAGGATCTTGCCGGTTTCTTCGAAGACCTCGTCAATGGCAAACAGCGCCGCCTTGGCGTTCAGCGTGTCGAAGATGGTCTCCACCAGGATGATATCGGCACCACCTGCAATGAGACCGCGGGTAGCTTCGGCATAGGCAATGCGCAGATCATCAAAGGAAACAGCACGGTAGCCCGGATTGTTCACATCCGGCGAGATCGACGCGGTCCGGTTGGTCGGTCCAAGCGCGCCGGCGACGAAACGCGGCCGGGACGGATCCTGTGCCGTGACCTTGTCGCAGGCTTCACGCGCGAGTTTCGCGCTTTCGAAGTTCAGCTCATAGGCCAGCTCTTCCATGCCGTAGTCGGCCTGAGCGATCGTCGTGGAGGAGAAGGTGTTGGTCTCGACAATGTCGGCACCGGCTTCCAGATAATCGACATGGATCTTCCGGATCGCGTCCGGCTGGGTCAGGCTCAGCAGATCGTTGTTGCCCTTGATGTCGCTCGGCCAGTCCTTGAAGCGGTCACCGCGGTAGGCCGCTTCATCCAGTTTCAGAAGCTGGATTTCCGTGCCCATGGCACCGTCAAGGACGAGAATACGGGTCTTGGCGAGGTCACGGAGGCGCTCGAAGGCGTCTGACTTGATCACGGGGTTTCCTTCCGGAAATTTCTGTTGGTTTGGCCGGCGGAAGCCGGCGTGATTTAACTGTGCAACCGGACTGCGTGTCAGCTGTCCCGGTCGGTATCGTTGTAAGAAGCGTCCCAGAACTTGGTGCGGCTGTGAACGTCGTCTTCGGTCGGGTGCCAGTCTTCGCCGCGTGCCTCATAAACGGCCAGGAGCCCGAGAATTTCGAGGGCCGAATGCCCGCGGAACTCGTGGTCCTTGTCGGTGGCGACGATCAGACGATTGTTGTCCGCGCCCATGTCGACGACATGAAGCTCGAAGCCCTTCTCGCGCAACACCGCATAGGCGGTCGATTCAATGGCATCGGCAGTGCTTAACTTGATCATCTCGCTCCGCTTCCCGCTTGGTTTCCGGCCGTTCCTGTCCTGAATGACAGCAGCGTGTCCCGGCTGCGCCGATACCCCCAACCCTGCCCCACCCAGGTAAGGGTAAGGGGCCAAGAGGGGGCATCCGCTCTAAATCCAAAACAACTGGCTCGTTTCTGCGCCCGGCCCGGCCGCCTCGCCTCCCTCAGGCCGCCAGGGTTTCCTTGGTTTCCGGCTGCCCCATGCCAAGCATGTGGCAGATGGCAAAGGTCAGGTCGGCCCGGTTCATGGTGTAGAAATGGAAGTCGTTGATGCCGCGGTCGACCAGGTCCATCACCTGTTCGCAGGCAACCGAAACGCCAACCAGCTTCCGGGTTTCCGGATCGTTGGTCAGGCCGGCAAAACGCCGAGCCAGCCACTGCGGAATGGAGGTGCCGCACTTGGCGGAGAACACCATCGTCTGTTCGAAATTGTGGATCGGCAGAATGCCCGGGATCACCGGAATATTGATGCCGGCGGCCGCAATCCGGTCGAGGTAATCATCGAACAGGTCATTGTCGAAGAAGTACTGGGTAATGATCCGGTCCGCACCGGCGTCGACCTTGCGCTTCAGATTGTCGATCTCTTTCTGCCAATTGCCGCTTTCCGGATGCCTTTCCGGATAGCCGGAGACGGAAATATCGAAATTGGCGATCTTCTTGACGCCTTCAACCAGGTCGGTCGCATAGGCATAGCCCTCCGGATGCGGCACGTAACGCGAGCCGATGCCGTCGAGCGGGTCACCGCGCAGCGCCACCAGATGACGCACGCCCAGATCCCAGTAGTCCTTGACGATCGCATCGATTTCGCTGCGCGCCGCACCGACACAGGTCAGGTGTGCCGCCGGTGCAAGGTCGGTTTCCTTCAGGATCCGCTCGACAGTGCGATGCGTGCGCTCGCGGGTGGAACCGCCGGCACCATAGGTCACGGAAACAAAGGACGGGCTGAGCGGCGCCAGCCGCTGAACCGTCTGCCACAGCGTCTCCGCCATCTTGTCGGACTTCGGCGGGAAAAATTCGAACGAAGCCGAGATTGGCGAAGGTGCGGCCTGGTGAGACCGGCGGTTGGAACAGGTTGTCATGTTAGGCGACCTCTCGGGACGTGTCTCGGGCAGGCAGGTCGGTGACAATTCGGCGGTCACGCGCAAGCCAAAGGGTTACGGTAAGGTTGGTGTCGTTGCCGTCTCCCGGAACAAGATCGGTGACCTGTTCCAGGTCCAGTTCAAGCGCCTCAAGCCAGCGCTCCATCTGGTCATGGGCAAAGCCCAGGCGACGATGCGCGTGTTTTTCGCGCAGGAACTCCAGCTGATGCGGAGCAAAATCGATGATCAACAGGCGACCGCCGGGACGCAGCGCGCGAGCAGCCTCGTTGAGCGCCCTTGCCGGTTCCTCAAGGAAGTGCAGCACCTGGTGGATCGCCACGACATCGAAGGACCGGGGCGGCACATTCAGTGCGTAAACATCGCCATGGCGCACCTGGGCGTTTGAAAGCCCGGCCTTGGCGAGGTTCGCGCGGGCAACGGCAAGCATGTCATGCGAGGCATCGACACCAAGTGCCGTCGCATACTGGTCTGCAAACACTTCCAGCAACCGGCCGGTGCCGGTGCCAAGGTCGAGGAACGACTGGAACGGCTTGTCGCCCAGTGCCTTGCGCATCGCCTTCTCGACATCGTCTTCGGAAACATGCAGCGAACGCTCCCGGTCCCAGGTGAGCGCGCGGGCTGCAAAATATGCAGCCGCCTCGTCCGCCTTGGCCTTGCGGATCGCCCGGAACCGTTCCTGGTCCGCCGCCAGCACCGGGTCTTCCAGGGAAATGCGGGCAACAAGATCGCGTGCAAGCTGGCCTTCAGGACCATCCGCCAACCGGTAGTAGACCCAGGCCCCTTCCGGGAACCGCTGAATGAGATCCGCTTCTGCAAGCAGCTTCAGATGACGGGAGATGCGCGGCTGGCTCTGTCCGAGGATCGCCGTGGCATCCTTCACCGTCAGCTCGCTTTCCGCCAGAAGCGCAATCAGCCTCAGGCGCGTCGCCTCGCCGACAGCCCTCAGGGCGGCCAGGGTATCGTCAACGGACAGGGTCTGTTCTTCGGTCATACGCTTCGCCATCAATGTCGATATAAAGATATCTTTATATGAAATCGAAGCGCCATGCAAGAGATCAAAACAAATACGACACTGATTGGTCCGTATTCGTCGAAATTAGGCCCGCAGGAGAAAAACGAGAGCCGACCTGCGCACCACCTCGCATCCGCTGAGCGGGGCCATAAGTACAAATGGAACGAGCCACCTTAGGTCAGGTGAGCTGCCTTACGCGGTCTTGAGCCCGGGCAAGGGCAATAGCCCAGCCCTCGCGTGACACGCCGAATTGCACCACCTCCCGCATCTGAGCAATGCGGGAGTGCTGACCTAGAGCGTCTGTGCGGCGTTGATGGAGGAAACAAACCGGCGGGTGCGCTCGCGCTCGGGATGACGGAAGATCGCGTCCGCATCTCCGGTTTCCACCACCTGCCCGGCCTCCAGAAAGACGACATGATTTGCGATCTGCGATGCCAGTCGCAGGTCGTGTGTCGCCATCACCATGGTGGTCCCTTCCCGGGCAAGCTGACCGAGTACGTCGACCACCTCACCGGCCAGTTCCGGATCGAGCGCGGAAGTCGGCTCGTCGCATAGAAGCACCTTGGGCGAAGGTGCAAGAGCACGGGCAATCGCAACACGCTGCTGCTGACCGCCGGAAAGATTGGCCGGCCAGGCGTCGGTCTTGTGCGACATGCCGACCTTTTCGAGCAGATCCAATGCCCGCTGCCGGGCCTTTTCACGGGGCCATTTCTGAACCACCAGCAGGCCTTCCATCACATTCTCGATCACTGTCCTGTGCGGAAAGAGCTGAAAGTTCTGGAACACCATGCCCGTCTCGCAGCGGATCTTCTGAACCGATGCCTGCGGCACTGAAACGCCCGGCTTGAACGTGATCGTGTGTTCACCGACCTGAACGCTGCCGGAGGTCGGTATCTCCAGCAGATTGATACAGCGCAGCAAAGTGCTCTTGCCGCCGCCCGACGGGCCGACAAGCGCCGTTACGCTGCCTTCGGGAAAACGCAGCGAGATTTCGTCGAGGATAAGCGCGTCACCGAACTTTTTCTTGATATTGGCAAGCTCGATCATCTTGAGGTCTCCAGCATGCCGCCATATCGCGCAAACCGGACTTCCAGCCGCTCCTGCAGCCAGGCAAGCACGGAACTCATGGCAAGATAGATCAGGGCAGCCTCGATGTAGAGGATCAGCGGTTCATATGTGGTGGCAACGATGCGCTGCGCCGACTGGAACAGCTCCGGCACCGTGATGGCAGCGGCCAGAGACGTATCCTTGACCAGCGAAATGAAAGTATTCGACAGCGGCGGCACCGCCACGCGCCCGGCTTGCGGCAGGATCGTGCGCATCATCGCCTGGCGCCATGTCATCCCGGTGGAAAACGCGGCTTCCCACTGTCCCTTCGGCACGGAGGAAATGGCAGCCCGGATGATCTCCGACGAATAGGCACCGACATTGAGCGTAAAGCCGATCAGGGCGGCTGGAAACGCATCCAGCAAAATTCCGATACTGGGCAGACCGTAAAAGATCACGAAGAGCTGTACCAGCAGCGGCGTTCCCCGGAAGACCCAGACATAAAAGCGCGCGACCAGCACCAGCGGCAGCGGCGCGAACAGGCGTGTGACAGCCGTGGTCAGACCAAGACTGAGCCCCAGTGCGAAGGACAACAGCGTGAGCGGAATGGTGAACTTGACCCCCGCCCACAGAAGCGTCGGCAGGGAATCGATCATCAACTGAAGCCAGTGAGGCACGATAAAGCTCCAAAAAAACGCGCCAGGCGCGAACGCCCGGCGCTTTTCGTTTAGGTGAGAAGGGCCGGTCTAGATCTGCATGGACCGGCCTTCATCATGTCAGTTGGACACGTCCTGACCAAAGTACTTGTCGGAAATCGCCTGGTAGGTACCATCCGCCTTGATGTCGGCCAGCGCCGAATTCAGGGCGGCAACCAGTTCTGGGTCACCCTTGCGCACCAGAATGCCGGAATAGTCGGCATTTGCTTTCTCGGCGACAACCTTCACCGGCGCATCCGGTTTCTGCTTCTTGAAGTCCAGATAGGACAGGCTGTCGTTGATGGTCGCATCGGCGCGGCGTGTCAGCACCAGCTGGATGGATTGGTCGAACCCGTCGGTGCCGACCAGTTCCGCTCCGGCTTCTTCCGCCAGCTTGCCGAAATTGCTGGTTAAGGACTGAGCCGCTTTTTTGCCGGCGAGGTCTTCAAAGCCATTGATGTCGTCATTGCTGTCGCGAACAATCAGCACTGCCTTCGAGGCGATGTAGGGGTCGGAGAAATCGTATTTCTGCTTGCGGGCGTCGGTGATGCCGACCTGATTGATGACCACGTCGTAGCGCTTGACGTCCAGGCCGGCGATCAGACCGTCCCATTTGCCTTCGATGAACTCGGCCTTGACGCCAAGTTTTTCGGCAACGGCCTCGCCGATTTCGACATCGAAACCGACCAGTTTGCCTTCCCCGTCGTGGAAGGTGAAAGGCGCGTAGGTGCCTTCGGTGCCGATCTTCAGGACACCTGCCGATTTGATCGCATCGAGGTTGTCACCCGCCTGCGAGGGAGAAAGGGTAAGTACCTGCAGCACTGCGGCCGCGGCAATCGCTTTGAACCAGCTCATATCAATTCCTTTCCGGCATGATGAGTGAGTGGCCTTAGTGCCGGAATGTGGAAGCGATTGCAGGAGAAGAAAGAGCAAAAATGCAGAAAGAGGGAGAATATTTTGCTCTCATATCGCGGATCGGCAGCACACGACACAACACCGGCCGCAGCCTCGACCACCCTATCTGAAAGTGTCTTCGCGGCAACTGTCCGCCGCTGAAACTGGTCCCGTGACCGCTCCTATCGGTGCCGTCAGTCGCTAAAGCGGCGGAAGGTTCATGGATACGTTCTCCAGGCCGGGCTCCAAATCGGCTTCATGTGAATATTGCCCAGAAGAAGACGACGCCATCTCCTTGGGCGAGGAAGCCTCCAGCCCGCATCGTGTAGAAGCTCGATCGGAATAGTCACATGGTTGCGATCTTCGAGCGTGCCCTCCCGAACGGATCAGGTATCCGATTACCAAAGACCGAATTCGGCGGAACTCTTCAGCTTTCGGCAGGCACAGCACCTTGATCCAGCATGTGATCGAAGCGCCCCTCACGCACACAGCCCGGCAGACCTTCGCGCGGGATGATCTCGGTGCCGACAAGCTCTTTCGCGTAGAGCCTTTCGATATCGCTGGTATCGACCGTCTGCCCATGGACGACAGATGCCAGTTTGGTCCGGAAGGCTTCCACGCCGCCCATGGAGGAAAAATGCCAGCCTGCATCGGGCAGGATTTTCACCGGGCGGCTGATGCCCGACAGGTTGTTGTTGCGGATCCTGAGAAGCGGCTGGGTGACGAAACCCGGCACGTAGGGCTTTTTCGTCATCCGGGCCTTTGTCCGGCGCAGTTGCTGCGGCGTGGTCAGGTACTTCTTTTCAATCATCCGCGACCCCAGCAGCCAGGTCTTGCCGGGAACGATACGGTCTAGATGGTGTTTGTGCAGGCTCTGTTCGAACACCAGCAGCCGACCCTTGTAGAGTTTCTCGTCCAGCACCTTCTTCAGAACATCCGCCCGCACGATCTCGTCGACATCCGACAGAAGGATGACGTCGTCCGGCGCGCAGGCTTCCAGTCCCCGTGCAATGCAATTGCGCTGATAGTTCTCGCGTTCCCAGTCCGCCTTCCGGCGGTTCTTGTAGACGCCGAGTGCCGGCGGCAATTCATCGGGAAACTCGACCTGAAGATCGATGATCTTGTCGGACCAGGGCGCAAACCGTTCGCGATTTTCCGCAAAGTAGAACGGCTTTGGACCACCGCGTTGCGTCTGGTTCGCTTCCACCAGGACAAACTTGTCGACATGGTTCCCCATCTCCCGAAGGCGGATTTCCAGAAGGTCGAATTCGTTATGGAAGACAAAACAGTCGTAGAGCTTCATGCCTGGGCCCGGTTTCCTCGATCAGCGAAGGGTGGCGCATCCCGGCTGCCGGATGGCAGCTCAAGTCATGGCAAGCCTCTTCCTGGTGCCTGCCGGGACCGATATCGGATTTCAGTCAAGAGGTCCACGGACCTGGCGCACAAAAGCGAATAGATCGCCCCTCACCCCGTTGCCGATGCACCTACTTGATTGAAAAGGGCATCCGGACTTTCGCGGAATTGCCGCTGAATTCATCGTTGACGGTGAGTTCCAGTACATAGTCGCCCGCCGGAGCCCCGCTGACATTCAGGGTCAGGTTGGCCATGTATTCGGTATTGGGCACGTGGCTCTTGAAGTCGAACCGGCCAAAGCCTTTCTGCCCAGCCAGCACCTTGCCATCGGGCGACGCGAGGTCGAAGTCGACGGTCAGAAGAGATGTGAAAAGGCCATCCTGCTGTTTCCAGTCGAAGCCAACCGGCTCCAGGTAGATGCGCAGCGGCTCGTCCGCTCCGAAAGCTGCATCTTCCCGGGGTTTAAAGATGCCGAAGCCGTCGGCAGGGGCCATCACGAACAAGGCGGTTGGAATGGAAATGGTGGCTTTCGACCAAACGTCGAAGAGGGCCTCGCGCATCAAAGAGATGGCTTCCCCGCCCTTGCCGGCATCAAGCGCGGCCTCCGCTTCAGCCGCCTTGTCCTGCAAAGGCCCCGCAATGGCCTGACATGACAGGGCAACCGCAAGCGCAGTTCCCAGAAACATTGGTTTCAGCATAGTCTCCCCCTTCACATTTGCGATCCGAAAGGTGAAGCACACCATTATGGCGGTCTCGCCGCAAGTGTCAGATTCTGTCCTGCGGAACACAAGGGACAAGGCGAAATGCTCAAAATCTCATGCTAGTCGGGCAAGTTAAGCCTGTTCTAACCGGCAGAGTGCATTCGGCAGGTTTGCTTCCGTCTTTTGGTCGTTTCCAACAGGCGTACCGAAAGAAAAAGAGCCGCTGCCTTCATCCAGGCTTCAATAGCCACTCCACACACAGAAAGCTTGCTTGCTTCCACCAAGGGAAGCCGCTTAAATCCTGGTACTGGCCACTTCGTTTCCCGTTTCAGGAAATCCGGACGCCTTATTTCCGCCAGTACACATGTTTGACGAAATGATCGAAGAAGCTTTTGCCTGGGAGTGTTCAATTGTTTTTCGAGCGTGGCCTCGTGACGAGATCAATTTACCTCTTTTTCAGCGTTCTGCTTTTCACGGTTCCCGCACATGCCGAAAAGCGTGTCGCGCTAATCGTGGGGAACGCGGCCTATTCCTCGGCCAGCACGCTCGAAAACCCGGTCAACGACGCAAGGAAACTTGGTGAAGCCCTGAAAGAGCTGAATTTTGAGGTCCTGCAGCAGGAAAATCTGCAGCGTTCCTCGTTTCTGGAAACAATCCGGATGTTTTCCAAATCCCTGGAAGAAGCTGACGTCGCACTGTTTTTTTACGCCGGGCACGGAATCCAGGTTGCCGGCGAAAACTACCTAGTCCCCTCCGACGCCCATTTGCAGGAAGAAAGCGACATCAGCGCCGAGCTGATCGCCGTCAAATCGCTTCTACAACAAATGGACGGCTCGGCAAAAACCAGGATCATTCTGCTAGATGCCTGCCGTGACAATCCATTCGCACTCACCCTTGCCGGCGCCATGGGGAATAGAGCGGTTGAGGTAGGCCAGGGGCTCGCCCGGGTCGATGCCGGACCAGGCACGCTTATCGCCTACGCAACGGAGCCAGGCAATGTCGCCCTTGACGGAACAGACGGAAACAGCCCTTTTACAAAGGCATTGCTGACGCACATTTCCACCCCTGATCTGGACATTGCCCGCATGCTGCGGCGGGTGCGGACGGATGTGATTGAAACCACGGAAGGAGCCCAGATCCCCTGGGAAAATTCATCCCTGGTTCTGGATTTCACCTTCAACCCCACCGAACAGGGCAAACTGGCACTTGCGTCGAGCGAAGAAGCCTTGTGGGAAGCCGTCCGCTACGGCGACAATCCGGATGAAGTCAGGCTGTACCTGGAGCGCTATCCGGACGGGCAATTCACCGAGGACGCTTTAAAGCTGCTGAACAACGTCCTCGGACACAAGCATCCCTCGATTGCCGACAACCAGGATGCCAAGGCGCGGCAGTCAGCTTCAAGGCCGGTCAAGACATGCCTGGCCATCGAGAACGCAGATATAGGGCTCGGCGATCCCGAAGAGGCCGTGCAAGCCTGTTATGACGCAGTCGCGCTCTTTCCCAACTCCGCCCTGCTTCGGCTGCTTTACGGCAAGGTCCTCGACCGCTCGGGCAACGAAGCCGAGGCATCCCGCCAGTACCGGCAGTCGGCGGAGCTCAACAACACCGAAGCCATGGTCGAACTGGCCGTCGCCTATGAGCTCGGCAAGGGCGTCGAATGGCAGCCGGGAGAAACGCTGCGGCTTCTGGAAAAATCCGCCCGTCTGGGCAACGCCAATGCCATGAACCTGCTCGCGCATTCCTATAGCGAAGGCAACCTCGTCGACTATGACGAGGCGAAGGCGTTCGAGTGGTTCCAGAAGGCAGCCGAAGCCGGCAACCCGGAAGCCGCGTTTTATGTCGCCGGAGCTTATGACAGAGGCGAAGGAATTGAGCAGAACGATTTCAAGGCCCGCCACTGGTACCAGCGCGCGCTGGCGTCGGACGACGAAGGCCTGGCGGCAACAAACCTCGCCTGGATGTATCTCAAGGGCCGCGGCGGCGACAAGAACATCGACAGGGCCCGGGAACTGCTGGAACAGGCAGCGGCGGCTGACGACCCGATTGCGATGCGGGAACTGACCCTTCAATACCTCAACGGCACCTTCAAGAGCGACCGGAGGGAAATCGCCATCGATTGGCTCATGAAGGCAATCAAGTCCGGTGGCAGGATCGAAGCGGAGTTCTGGTTTCTGACCAAGTCCGACACTTACCCGCTCTCCTTCAACAAGGCCGTTCAACGCCGGTTGAAGGAAGCCGGAGTTTATCATGGCAAAATTGACGGCCAGATTGGCGACCAGTCCCTGCAGGCGCTCTTTCAATATGCGGATGAGTAGTAATTTTCTCGTGGGTTATATGGATTTCAAGGATGCGGGCGACGCCTTTTTCGCGCTCTGCGGATGTGACCGGATCGGTCCGCCTCAAATCAAATGATCCTTAATAGCGGCCATACCCTAAAGCCGGTCTTCCGCTCCCTCTCGGCCTTCCCCATCGGCCTCTTCGCCCAATAGTCCAGCCGCAGCAGCCCCTGCGGCGGCAGCTTCCTTGGCAGCAGGCGGCATTGCCTCTTCGTCGTTGTCGGTCCCGGCAACACGCACGGTCACCTGGCGATGTGCAAAGCGGATCCCGTTCTTTTCGAACAGATCACGCAAACCTGCATAAACGACCTTGCGAAGCTCGAACTGCTTGCCCGGTTTAGTCGTGAACTTGACGCGCGCGATCATGGCACTGTCTTCCATCGACATGATGCCCTGAGATTTCAGCGGCGCCAGGAACATGGGCCCGTAATACTCGTCCTCCAGCAGCTCCTTGCCGAAGTTCTTGATGATCTTGCGCATCTTGTCCACGTCGGTGTCGTAGGTGACGCGGAACGCAAGTTTCATCACCGCCCAGTCTCGTGAGAAATTCTCCACTTTCTGAATTTCGCCAAAGGGAACCGTCGTAAGCGCACCGCGGTGGTGCCGCAGCTGCATCGACCGGATCGAGATCTTTTCGACAACGCCCTTGGCGCTGCCGATATCGATGTATTCCCCTTTCCGGAAGGCATCGTCGATCAGATAGAAAGCTCCGGAGAAGATATCCCGGATAAGGGTCTGAGCCCCGAATCCAACTGCCAGACCGACGACACCGGCACCGGCGAACAATGGCGCGATATTTACGCCCAGCTGCGACAGGATTACCATCGTGGCGATCACCACGATCGTGATGAGCAGGAAATTGCGGAAGATCGGCAGCAAGGTGGAAATCCGGCTCTCACCGGTTCCGCCGACTTCCGCCTCTTCGTCTTTCTCGGCAGGCGCTTCCTTGGCAATTTCCCGGTCAATGACGATTTTCACGGCCTCATAGGCCATGTAGCCAAGGAACATGACCAGAAGCACCTCGACGAAGGAACCGATCAGCGAGCCGCTACCGGCAAGCGGCAGTCCCCATTTGGAAGCCAGCATGTCCAGCGAGGTGAACACGACCAGAATAGTGGCACCCCGGTCGAACAGGTCCCGGAAGGGTGAGCGTCGCGCTTCCCGCTCGGCAGCTTCCGCGCGCGCCTGGGCCAATGTGCTGGCAGCATCCTCTTCGCCGCCCTCGCCTGCTTCGGCACGTTTGATGTCCTCGGCAATCTGCTCCTGTGCGGCGGCCGTGTCCAGCCGCGGCAACAGAACCCGGTCGATGAGCAGGATCAGCAGCCCATAGGCAACCGCAGCCATCAGCAGCACTTCCAGCGGAGCACCGACCAGACCGATCGCGTCCGGCAAGTCGAGCAGAATACGCACTGCCGAAATCCCCCAGGCAAGGAAGAAATAGGCAACGGCAACAAAGTGCCAGCCGCTGGCCAGAACCCTTCGCCAGATCGGCGCTTCAGCCCCCTTCTTTCCCCGGATCAGCCGCGCAATCACCCTGCGATAGACAATCGCGATGCCGGACAGGATGACCATCGACAGCGCGGAGGCTGCAATCAATGCCAGCTTGTGAATGTCAGGCGACAGACCCAGTCGCTCCATCCAGAGGCAGAAGGCAACCGCCGCAAGGGAAATGGCGGAGCCGACCAGCAGTGTCCTGTAGAGCCCGGTCGCTTCCTGATTGGAAAGCGCCAGCAACCGGTGGCTCTCCGCGTCGGGTGCCAGCACATTCAGCCAGACAACACGGAGCGCCAGAAAAACCGCCATGGTGCCGACAACCACAAGTGCGGTCTTGTTGGATGCATCAATGCCCGTTCCGACCAGAAGAAATACCCCGGCCGCTACGGCAAAGAAGAGCCCGACACCGACGAACATCAGGATCGCCCGGGCATAAAGATAGATAATCTTGTCAGCCCGTGTCGTCGCGTCCGGCTGGTACCAGGACGCGAATTGCTGCCGGCCCCACCGGTTCACCAGAGCAGTGGCCACAAGGCCGAGAACAACGGCTATCAGAATGTCCACCAGCGTCGACGACATCCAGTTGAGACCCCGTTCGCCCCCCTGGGCGCGCAGGGTCTCCACCATCACATCCTGGATCTCGGGAATTTTCTGAACGATGGATTTGAGAACATCCCGGGCCTCGACGGCATCTTCGGTGAACTCGTCCACGGTCTGAAGAAGGTTTGCGCCTTCGCCGGCGCCGTCGGCCGGCGCCACTGCAGAGCCAGCCGCTTCCGGCTGCGCATTTCCATCTGCCGTCGCTTCAGCGGCCGGAGCCCCGGTACCGGTCTCGGTCTTGGTAGAGCCCTTTCCGGAAAACAGCCCGGGTATTCCCTGTGCCCGCGCCCCTGAGGGCAAACCACCCAGACACAGAAAGAGTGCAAGCAGACCTGACAGAAGAAGGAACGCCTTGCCTGGCCTCTTGCGGCCGCCATCGGCAAGACAGGATCGGCGATAGGTTGGATGTGAAAAGCGCATGTCAGCCCCAGGACGAGTCGCGAAAAGGATCCCCGTCTTTCTTGGCACGGATCTGTGCCATTTGAAAGAAAGCCGGCTTTTCGCAAGGCGCTGAAAAAGAAGAGGCCCGATCCTTTCGAACCGGGCCTTACGTGCAGGCAGGAGGCGCCTTGCTTAATTGTGTCAGTGCAGAACGGTGTTGTTCCAATGAGCCATCTTGCGCTTGGCTTCGGCGATCGTCATGCGCTCGAACATGGCCATGGCGTCGCTGCGCACATCCGGTGTCAGGCGGTGACGCCAAGGGCCGATGGCCAGCAGGGAACCCACGGTGATGGAGGAGAAGCCGGAAGCCTTGGCAAGGATGACAAACGGCTCCGGATCGGGGCGCACCATCCAGTGGCTGACTTCCTCGACACCGCATCTCACCAGCCAGGCAAAGGTGGCAACCGCTTCCGCGAACCGGTCTTCCGAGGCAAACCGGCGCAGGGCCGCCTCATTGACCATCCCGCGTTTGGCCAGCAGCAGGACCCGGCTGCGCGCTGTTTCGAAGTCGTAGCGGCCCAGCCAATACTGGTTGGACATGCGCTGTGCGGCGATATCGGCAGCTTCCTCTACCCGCTCGGCTTCGTGACCACGGCCGGTTGCATGCAGCTTCCGCCGGACTTCCTCGCTGGCAACCGAGATCAGGCTGGCAATATGCGCTTCGGCAAGATCCGCACGCTCGCTCAAGGAAAGCTGCAGCGTCGCATCGGAGGCAGCATCGCTGATAAGGGCCATGATCGATGCATCCGACAGGCAGGCGCCGTCGTTGCTGGCCACCTTGCGCTTGACCTTCAGATCACCGCGACGCACCAGCACATCGGTCAGCTCTTCAGACAGAACTTCACGCTGTGCGATGGCGAACCGGTGCGCATTGCCGCGCTTTTCGGCGATCTTGATCAGATCGGCCTCCCGCAGCACGGTGGAGCGCAGCAGGATCGGCTCAGCCACCTCGATCTCGTCATCGGCCAGACGGCGGATGGTTTCTTCCGGACCGCGTCTCAGGCTGGACATCTGGTCAGCGACATAACGGCGAACTTCGTCTTCCACCATGTCGACAAGCCGCAAGAGAACGGAGTCATAAATATCCACCTGCTCGTCGGAGCACCGATCGGAGGTCAGGGCAAACAGGGTTGCGACATGCCGGGCCAGTTCGGCCCTCCGGGCGCTGCCAGCTTCACCGGTCAGCTCCGAGAAGTTCACCAGTTCTGTTTTCAACGCTTCAGTCATGTTCCATTACCAATTTTCACAAGTGTGCCGGTTTGGCGTTGGTACAGAAAATGACGATGAGTTTTAAAGAAGGTCGAAACGCGCTTTTCCAGAATGTAATTGTCTTTTTTTAAAACTTGAGAACAATTCTAACTATATCGCATGTATTCATTACATGTCATTGAAATGTAACAATTTTGACCGCTTCGTTCCCCGCTCGAAGTCACTTTTTTATCCCGTTGAAATCCGAATATTTTTTCCGAAAAAAGATTTTCAGGGGCCGTTTCAATAGTCTCCGAAGGTCAGAAATTGCGACTGGTTTAAATACATTCGCTGCGCCGCAAGGTCCCTGGACAGAGGCGTGCCCGTCAGCAGCGCACGAGATAAAGAAATATTTCCCTTTTCTTATTGACCCTTCACCAGGCGCAATCTAAATAAAGAAAGTAATATATTTCTTTATTGGAGCCAGCCATGTCCTCCGTGGTCCGTTTTCCCCGTGTCGCCGCCATACCGCCCTCCCGCACCCGCGGTCTCTATCAACTGGCGGCCCTCCTGCGACGGAAACTCGGCAAGGCCCTTTCCCGCCGATCCAGCCATCAATCCATTCCGGACGATCTTCTTTTCGATGTCCTCAGCGACAACGATTTGAGAGCCCGCGAAGAAAACCGGCGGCGGCCGATCATTAGCGGCCCCTGGCGCTAGCTCGTCCATGGACTTGCCTTCCGTTTCAGGATTGCAGCGCCTTCACCCGGAGCAAAAGACATAAAAAAACCGGCACCCTGCGGCGCCGGTTTTTTGCTGTTCCTGCTCAGCCTTTATTCGGCAGCAGCCAGAAACTCCTTGGTACCGGTCTTGTTGTCCGAACCGCCGTCGTTGCTTCTGTCGAGCTGCTCCAGAAGCACACGGCGCTTTTCAGTCGCCTTTTCGATGTTGTCATCCTTGATCGGACCAAACCCGCGGATAAGATCCGGAACCCGGGCGAGCTCGACCAACAGGCCGTAGTGTCCTTCCGGCAGCCGTTTCAGGATCTCGGCAATATCACCCTCATACTGGCTGATGAGCGCGCGCTCGGTCTTGCGTTCCGCCGTCCGGCCGAACGGGTCGTACCATTTGCCGCGCATGCCCTTGAACTTCGCCAGGAAGCTGAACGCGGAGAAGATCCAGGGTCCGAAGGCAATCTTCTGCGGACGGCCGGTCTTCGGATCCTTGCGATGCGCGAGGAATGGCGGTGCCAGATGAACCTTCAGCTTCTTCGGGTCTTCAAAGCGCTGCGCGATCTTCTCCTTGAAGGCAGGATCGCTATAAAGCCGCGCGACTTCATATTCGTCCTTGTAGGCCATCAACTTGTAGAGCATGTCGGACACAGTCTGCGTCAGGCGGAACGTGCCCGGACCATGCGCTTCGTCAGCCTCTTTGACCTTGCCGACCAGATCCAGATAACGCTGTGCGTAGGCCGCATCCTGATAGGCGGTCAGCTCCTGGGCGTTGAAGGCAATCTTCTCATCGACGGTAAAGACACGCTGCTTGGCTTCCGACGGCAGGGCCTTGAGCAGTTTTTCCGGATCTGCAGCCAGCACGCGGCCTGCACGGAACGCCTTGATGTTGTTCTTCACCGACGCGCCGTTGAGCTCCAGCGCGGTTTCGATGGCATAGTCCGAGACCGGCAATGCGCCACTCTGGAAAGCCATGCCGACCAGCAGCATGTTGGCATAGATGGCATCGCCCAGAAGCTTCTCGGCAATGTCTGCAGCATTGACAGGCAGATATGTGCCGGAGGCTTTGCGCAGGGCGCTGTCCATCTGCTTTTCATCGAAGGAAAGCGTCTGCTTCAGCACGAATTCCGCAGTCGGGGCCACCTTGGTGTTGGCAACGGTCATCGTGTGACCACGATGGGCGAGCGCGAGCTGATCCGCGTTCGCGGCCACCACCATGTCACTCGCGATCAGAAGGTCGAGGCTGGCTGCCGGAACCCGCGGACCTTCAATCGACCTGTTGCCCGCCGCAAAACGCACGTGAGACGTCACCGGGCCACCCTTCTGGGCAAGGCCGGTCATGTCCAGCGTGGAAGCCTGTTTGCCGTCCACATGGGCCGCCATAGCCAGGATCGCGCTGATCGTGGTCACACCCATGCCGCCGATACCGGCCACCAGCGTGTTCCAGGTGCGGTCAAGCGAAGCAAGTGTCGGCAGCGGCAGGGTTTCCACCAGGGTGTCGATATCGACATCCGCCTTCTTCGGCTTCTTCAGTGCAGCACCGTTGATCTCGACAAAGGACGGGCAGAACCCCTTGATACAGGAGAAGTCCTTGTTGCAGCTCGACTGGTTGATGACGCGCTTTTCACCGAATGGTGTTGCCAGTGGCTCCACCGACAGGCAGTTGGACTGCACGGAACAGTCGCCGCAGCCTTCACATACCCGGTCATTGATAAAGAGGCGCATGTCCGGATCGGGAAACTGCCCGCGCTTGCGCCGGCGGCGCTTTTCCGCGGCGCAGGTCTGGTCGTAAACGATCACCGACACGCCCTTGAAGGTCTGGAACTCTTCCTGAACCTCCATCAGTTCGTCGCGATGGTGAATCTTGGTTCCCGGGGCAAGCGGCGTCCAGGAGCCGTAGCTGTCCGGGTTCTCCGAAACAACCGCGATCCGCTCGACGCCTTCGGCTTCCAGCTGACGGGTGATCTGCGGAACGGTCAGCTGGCCGTCCACCTTCTGGCCACCGGTCATGGCAACCGCGTCGTTGTAGAGGATCTTGTAGGTGATCGGCACGTTGGAGGCGAGCGCCTGCCGGATCGCCAGGATGCCGGAATGGAAGTAGGTGCCGTCGCCGACGTTGGCAAAGACGTGGCTGTCGCCGGAGAAAGGCTGCTGCCCGACCCACAAGACACCTTCACCGCCCATCGCAATCTGGCCTTCCGTTGTCCGCCCGGCCATTTCCGTCATCGCGTGGCAGCCGATGCCCGGCAGCGAGCGGGAGCCTTCCGGTGTCTTGGTCGACGTGGAATGCGGGCAGCCTGAGCAGAAGTAGGGAATACGGGCAGCGCGTTCCGCATGGCCCTGGGCCCACATGGCCTGTTTGGTCATCCGGTTGGCAACCGCGCGCATTTCTTCCGAAACCACATCGCCCGGCAGCCAGGTCATGAGACCTTCGATCAGCTCGGCAACGGACAGTTCCAGAACGTCGGACAGGAACGGTGTCCCGTCCGGACGGCGTTTGCCCCAGATTTCCGGCCGGCTCATTTCCGGCCAGTGATAGGAGATGTCCTTGATCTGGGATTCCATGAACGCACGCTTGTGCTCCACCACCAGCAAACGTTCTGTGCCACGGGCGAAATCACGCAGGCCGAGCGGCTCCAGAGGCCAGCTCATTGCCACCTTGTAAACCCCGAGGCCCAGCGCCTTGGCAAAGTCCTCTGTAATGCCCATCAGGTCGAGTGCCTGCAGCAGATCCCGGTAGGCCTTGCCGGAAGCAACGATGCCGTATTTGGGATTGGTCCTCGTTCCGAAGGTGACCCGGTCCAGACCGTTTGTCCGCACATAGGCCTGAGCCGCCGGAATACGAAGATCGCGCACCAGACGCTCTGTCTCCAGGCGGTTACCCAGAAGGAGATCGCGGTTCTGGTGATAGTCCTTGCGCGGATCGCCTTCCAGCGGACGCACCATGCGCAGCCTGTTCGGAGAGATATTGATCGTTGCCGATGCATCCATCGTGTCGGCAACGCAGATCAGGGCCGTCCAGAGGCTGGTGAAGCGGGACATTTCCAGGCCGTGCAGGCCGTAGTCGAGAACATCCTGGATATCGGCCGGGTTCAGGACCGGAATTTCCGCATGCTCGAAATAGAACTCGCTCTGCGCCGGAAGGATGGAGGATTTTGCAAGGTGGTCATCACCGGCCAAGGCAAGCACACCGCCGTTGCGGTCAGTGCCCGAAGCGTTGGCTTGACGCAGCACATCGCCGGCACGGTCGACGCCCGGCGCCTTGCCGTACCAGATGCCGAAGACGCCGTCGTAAGAGGTTGCCCGTCCAACACCGCCCTCGCCGCGCAGCTTCTGGCTGCCCCACACTGCGGTCGCGCCCAGCTCTTCGTTGACGCCCGGCTTGAAGACGACGTCATACCCCTTGAGGTGGCGATGAGCCCGCATCAGCTCTGTGTCGTAACCGGCAAGCGGCGATCCCCGGTAGCCGGATATGAAGCCGCCCG
This sequence comes from Roseibium sp. ROS1, assembly GCF_054658215.1. Taxonomy (NCBI): domain Bacteria; kingdom Pseudomonadati; phylum Pseudomonadota; class Alphaproteobacteria; order Hyphomicrobiales; family Stappiaceae; genus Roseibium; species Roseibium sp. ROS1. Next base: position 1,511,184 of record NZ_BAAGIG010000001.1, on the reverse strand, counting down.
TTTTCAGGCCGGCCAACTGGTCCATGCGCGCCCGATCGAGCGCCAGCCGGACAAGCGCCTGTATGCCTGTCAGATAGACCCGTCCTTCCGTGGCGACGTATTTGTCCTCCAGGGTAACGGTTGGCATGTGCACGTTCATCCGAATTCCTCCTCAACCGACATCTGGGGCAATGTCCCCCGGCGGCAACCTCACATAATAGGTAATATCATCCTTTTCTCAGGCAATTTCTGTGCTATCGTCACGGCCAATCACCCAGAGGCAGAATAAAAATTCCTAAAATATCCAATGACAGATAAATATCTTCTCGACCCGTCGGACATACGTGTTCTGCGTGTACTGCAACGGGATGCGTCGCTCTCCATTGCCGAGGTGGCAAAGGAAGCGGGCATGAGCCAGACGCCTTGCTGGCGCCGGATCAAGCGCCTCAAGGAACAGGGAATCATCCGCCAGATCACTGCCATCATCGACCGCGAATCCGTGGGTCTTGGCTTCGTGGCCTACTCGTTCGTCAAGCTTGCGGTTCCCAGCCGCGAGAACATGGAAACATTCGACAAGCTGGTCCACCATTGGCCCGAGGTCGTGACGTGCGAGCGCATTACCGGTGCCGTCGACTATCTTATCAAGGTTGTGACGGATGATATCAAAACCTACGACAATTTTCTGCGTCTGAAGCTGCTGGACAATACGCTCGTGTCCGATGTGCAGTCTCGCATCGTCGTCAATACGGTGAAGGACACCGTCGCCCTGCCCTTGCGCGAGAGCTGACATCCGACCTTGATCGACCGCCAGGTTAGACGCTCAGGTGGCGAACCGCAACGCAGACAGCCCCGCCGGGTCCAGAAAAGGCTGCTTGCCCGCAATCATGCTGGCCAGCAGCCGTCCCGTCACCGGCCCGAGCGTGAAACCGTCATGAGCATGGCCGAAGTTGAGCCACAGGCCCGGGATCTTTGCAGACGGACCAACCACGGGCAGCGAATCCGGCAAACATGGCCTGCTTCCCATCCACGGCTGTTCCTGTAACGCCCGTCCAAGCGGAAAAATTTCCTCGGCCCGTCGTTTCGCCAGCTTGACGATCGCCGGATTGGGCGGGGCATCGCGCTCGGCAAGTTCGACGCCAGTGGTCAGGCGAATGCCATTATCCGTCGGTGTCAGGGCGAAGCCGTTTTCGACATCCACAACCGGTCGTGACAGGGACGCCCCGGACAACGGACGATAATGCATGTGGTAGCCACGCTTGACTGCAAGCGGATAGGTTTCTCCAAGGCGTGCCAGCAGATCCGCGGTCCAGGCGCCGAGGGCAACCACTGCCTGGCGGGAAAACAATGTGCCGCGTTCCCCCTCGATTTGCCAGCCGCCACGCTCCTGCTTCAGCTTCATCGCATCGGCGCGGAAATACCCGCCCCCGTCATGCACGAATCCCCGCCAGAAAGCATCGACCACGGCACCGGGATTGGACACCGAACAACTTTCCGGCCAATGAACGCCTCTCAGCCCCTGCGCCGTCAGGCCAGGCTCCAGCGTTCCGATCTCGCCAGCCGACATTTCCCGATAGGAAACGCCAAACACCCGCGCGTATTGGCGTTCGGTCTCGCTTGCCTGGAAGGCAGTCTCCGAGCGGTAAAGATGCAGCCAGCCGCCCTGGCGGTAAAAGCGGTTGGCATTGGTCGCATGCGCCAGGTCGAGATGCTCCTCGACGGCGAAGGCTCTCAACGGAGCAATCGCCCGCGAATAGGCCTCAACCCCGCGGGCATTGCCTGCTGCGTGGAACTGGCGCAGCCACGGCAACATCCGCAGTACGGTGGCCATATCCAGCGAAACGGCACTTGAGCGGCCGAAAAGGATCCCCAGAAGCGTGAGCGGATTCGTCGGCACCGCATGCGGTACGAAGCCGTTGCGCTGGACAATCCCGGCATTGCCGAAGGAAGCTTCCTCGCCCGGGTGCTTGCGGTCGATCAGCGCAACGGACAGGCCCAGCCGCTGCAGATGCAGTGCCGTTGACACACCGACGATACCGGCGCCGAGCACCATCACGTCGAAGGATTGCGTTTGCCTGGTTTTTGCTGTCATGCCTGTTCCGGACGGTGCCCTAATACTGGCGTCCGAGGTCCGGATCCTTTAAGAGGCGCGGAAGTGCCTGCCACAACTCGCGGTTCAAAGGACAACTTAAGATGATTCGATGGTGTGGTGCAGGCTTGGCATGGATCGGGCGCAACGGAACGGCCGCCCTTGCTGTGAGTATCTTCATCGGCATGGCCTTGCCGGCGCTGTCCGCCTATCTGCGGCCCTACCTGACCGTTGCCGTCTTCAGCCTGTTGACCCTGGCTTTTCTGCGGGTCGACACCTTCGCGATCCGCATGCGCCTGCGTCGTCCCACGCTTCTGATTGCCGCCCTCCTGTGGATGATGCTCGGCGCGCCTCTGCTGACGTGGCTGCTGATCGATCTTTCCGGCCTGAAGGCTCTTGGCCCCGATGTGATGTTGGCCCTTTTCATCGCAACCGCCGCTCCCCCGGTGATGGCGGCTCCTGCCTTCATCTATTTGCTCGGCCTTGATGGCACCCTCAGTCTCGCGCTTTCTGTTGCCGCTCTGATCATCACCCCGCTGACGGCCCCCTTCATCGGCGAGTTGATGCTCGGGCCTGCCCTGCCTCTCAGCGTCGGCGGCCTTGCCATCCAGCTCTCCCTGCTGCTTGCAGGCGCCTTTGCGGTCTCGATCGCCTTTCGCAAACTGGCCGGTGAAGAGCGCCTGGCTCGCTCCTCCCACCGCATCAGCGGTCTCAATGTGCTGCTGCTGCTGGTCTTTGCCATAGCTGCCATGGACGGTGTCGCCGCAAGCTTTGCCGCAAAACCACTGTTCACGCTGGGCCTTACCGCCATCACCTTCTGCCTCGCACTGGTACAGATTGCGCTCAGCCTGTTGCTGTTCTCACCGGCGACCCGAGAAGACGCCTATGCAATCGCCCATACCTGTGGCACCAGAAACATGGGACTGATGGTCGCCGCCTTCGGTGGCACCCTGCCGGAATTCACCTGGCTCTGGTTCGCTGTCGGCCAGTTTCCGATCTACATCCTGCCCCTGTTCCTGAAACCGTTTGTGCGGGTGTTCTGCCGTCTGAACGTGAAAACTGTGACGTAGCACACCTGACAGGCGAACGTGCTAGGCTTACCACTAGCCAGGTCAAACACTTCGCGTGAGGAAAGTGCCGTGTCCGTTCTGCCATCCACCGTCAAATCCCTGTGCTCATCGGCGGGCCGCAGTCTTCTGTGTGCCGCAACGCTCCTGCTTGCCGGCGCGAGCCTCGCCCCGGCGGCAATGGCTGGAGACACCGCAGAGCTTCAGCTTCTCGGCTTTTCCAGGAACGGCGATTTCTTCGCCTTTGAGCAGTTCGGCGTCCAGGACGGATCCGGCTTCCCCTATTCTGAGATCTTCGTTGTCGACGTGATCGGCGATACCTGGGTGCCGCCGTCCCCCTTTCGCCTGCGCAAGGATGTCGACCCGGGTCCGGGCGATGCAGCCGACAACGCCCTGTCGGAGACCAGGGCGGAGAACCGTCTTGCCGCTCAGCCACTGCTCCAGGACAAGGCCATTGCCGGTAAAGGCCAGACCGTCGGCTTCAATCCTCGCACGGAATTGACATCCGATCCCCACAAGATGCTGGTTGCCCCGCGCGTCACTTTCCTGTCCGGTGACGATCCAATCGACCTCACCCTGTCGGAATACCCCCTGCCGAATGCCCAGTGCGAGAGCTACGGAGCCGAGACCAAGGGCTTCCGCCTGACCATGGTCCACAATGGTGTCACCCGCATCCTCAACGAGGACAACAGCGTGCCTGAAAGCCGCCGTTGCCCACTGGCTTACCGGATTGAGCGCATCGTCACCCATTTCCCCGATGAAGCCCCGCCCGTCTTTGCCGTGCTGATCCAGATGGACAGCCTCGGCTTCGAAGGACCGGACCGCAGATATCTGGCGATAACGGGACGTCTTTGAGCTTCTAAACCGATTGAGGCCGGCTCGGGTATCTTGCCCAGTCGCATCAGAAGTGCTAGCGCGGCGGCAACATCAGAAAACGGGACGATAACGGCCCGTCTGGCCTGTCCGGGAGTTTGCCATGCCGCGCGACGTCAAGATTGCCCCCTCCATCCTCGCCTCCGATTTTTCCAAACTCGGCCAGGAAGTCCGCGACGTGGTGGAAGCGGGAGCCGACTGGATCCATCTCGACGTCATGGACGGCCACTTCGTGCCGAACATCACCTTCGGCCCGGATGTCATCGCCAAGCTGCGCCCGCACACGGACAAGATCTTCGACACCCACCTGATGATCGCTCCCTGCGATCCCTACCTGGAAGCCTTTGCAAAGGCAGGATCCGACTTCATTACGGTTCATGCCGAAGCCGGCCCGCATCTCGACCGGTCTCTGCAGGCAATCCGCAACCTGGGCAAGAAGGCCGGTGTCTCGCTGAACCCGTCGACCCCGGAAAGCGTCATTGAATATGTTCTCGACCGGCTGGACCTCATTCTGGTGATGACGGTCAACCCGGGTTTCGGCGGTCAGAAATTCATCCAGTCGCAGGTCGAAAAGACCCGCCGCATCCGCCAGATGATCGGTGACCGTCCGATCGACCTCCAAATCGACGGTGGCGTCACCCCCGAAACCGCCCCCCTCGTTGCTGCGGCTGGTGCAAATGTGCTGGTGGCAGGGTCCGCAGTCTTCAAGGGCGGCACGGTGGAAAGCTATGCCGGCAATATCTCGGCGATCCGCAAGGCCGCGGAAGAGGCTTGAAGGCGGCGCTAGCTCTTATCGAGTGCCCGGGTCATACGTCGTGGACTAGGTCCCCCTAAGGCAACCGCTTATTTAGAGGAAACGCCGCCACAGGCTGAGCAAGCGGCCCATCCTTCGAGACAGGCCTATGGCCTTCCTCAGGATGAGGTGGTGGGAGGCATCAAGGCTGGGCGGCTGGGAGGCTGGGAGGCTGGGAGGCTGGGAGGCTGGGAGGCATCTTGCACCTCAGACTTCCCACACAAACACCCTCATCCTGAGGAGGACCGCCAGGTCCGTCTCGAAGGATGGGCCACGCCCTCAACCGGCCCGTCCACTATTTGTCCAAGCCGTGATATCCAGCATCGATGAAGGTTACTTTCTATATCCTCAGATGTTCGAACGGCAGCTATTACACAGGTGTCACGCGAAAGGATCTCGCGAGCCGAGTTAGTGAACATCAGCAAGGAACGTACGACGGTTACACAGCGCGCTACCGACCGGTTGAACTGGTGTTCAATTGCGAATTCGAGCAGCTTACAGACGCGATTGCCTGCGAACGCCAGGTAAAAGGATGGCGGCGTGACAAGAAAGAAGCCTTGATCAAAGGTGAGTTCGACCTGCTTCCCGCGCTGTCTAAACGGGGTGAAACCGCATCAAAAAATTGAGCAAGTGGCCCATCCTTCGAGACGGCGCTTCGCGCTTCCTCAGGATGAGTTGGTGGATCGGTTTGGCGCTCTAATGCTCTAGAGCTCTGATGTTTTCAGGCTCAGAGACATCTTGCACATCAGACTTCCAACAAGCACTTCCTAATCTTGAGGAGGACCGTCAGGTCCGTCTCGAAAGATGGGCTACAGGTACCCGTTTCACCCACGACTACCGGTCGCGAAGCAATTACTTCCGCAACGCGTCTTTCCGTCGAGACATTCCCTCGGTTAAGCTCTCCCCGTTAAAGACTGGGGGAATCGTCTTGGCGCATATGCAACGCAGTATCGGTCTGCTGAGCCTCACCTTTGTGGCGATCAGCGGAATTCTCGGATCTGGCTGGCTGTTCGCGCCCTTGATGGCTGCGCAAGCTGCCGGGCCGTCATCACTCATCGCCTGGATGATTGGCGGCTTCGCGATGCTGCTTCTTGCCGCGACCTTCGCCGAGATCGCGGCGATCCTGCCGGTTGCAGGCGGCATCGGCCGTGTGCCGCATTTCTCCCACGGGTCGGTCGTCTCCATGACAATGGGCTGGACGGCCTGGGTTGGCTACAACACCACCGCCACCATCGAGGTGGAGGCAGTACTGCGCTACTCCAAGAGCCTTGCCCCCTGGCTTTACGGGTCAGACGGACTTCTCAGCCCAGCCGGTCTGGCGGTTGCCTGCGTCCTGCTGGCGGTCTTCACGGTTCTCAATGCCTTTGGCGTCCGCTTCTTTGCCCGTCTCAACACGGCGCTCACCTGGGTCAAGATCCTTGTTCCGGCCGGACTGGCCGCCGTTATCCTCACCTCCGAGTTCCGATACGCCAATTTCAGTGAATACGGCGGCTTTGCCCCCGAGGGGCTGAAGGGCATCCTGTCGGCGATCTCAACCGGCGGCGTGATCTTCGCCCTGATCGGGTTCCGCCACGTGATCGACATGGCCGGGGAAGCCCGCAATCCGAAGGTGAACGTGCCGCTGGCGCTGGTGATCAGCCTGGTCGTCTGCCTGCTGATCTACGGCGGCCTGCAGCTCGCTTTCCTAGGCGCCCTTGATCAGTCACAGCTCAAGCAAGGCTGGGCGGCGCTCAGCTTCCCGGGCGAGCTGGGCCCCATGGCGGCCCTTGCGACCGCCGTCGGCGCGCTCTGGATCGTCAGCATTCTGGACAGCAGTGCGCGCATCTCCAGTTTTGCCTCGGCGCTTGTGTCTGTCGGCTCGAACGCCCGCCTCGGCCTTGCCATGGCCCAGAACGGTCTCTTTCCGAAGTTCATGGAAACTCTTTCGGCGCGCGGCGTACCGCTGTTCGCTTTGCTGATCAACTTCGTGGTCTCGGCTCTGTTCTTCTTCATTCTGCCATTCAACGAAGTGCTCGCCCTCAACACGTCATCCATCGTGTTGTCTTTCGTCGTCGGCCCTGTCGCCGTGCTGGCCTTCCGCCAGCTGATGGCCGACGCCCCGCGCGCCTTCGTGCTGCCGGCCGCTCCTGTCACCGGGTGTCTTGCCTTCGTCGTCGCCAGCCTGATCATCTACTGGAGCGGCTGGGACACCATGCTGCATCTGGGCGTCTGCCTGGTCATCGGTTTCCTGCTGATGATCTACCGCAACAGCAGAGGCGGCTTCGACAGCCTGGACTGGCGCGAGGCGGCCTGGCTTGCTCCCTATCTTGCAGGTCTTGTGCTCATTTCCTGGCTTGGATCCTTCGGCGGCGGCGCGGGCTACCTGCCGGTTGGACCGGATATCGCCGTGGTTTCTGCTCTGGCAGTCGCGGTCTACATCCTGGCGGTGCGCCTTCGCCTTCGCCAGGACAAGTTCGATCTCTACATGGCCGAGGAAAAGGCTGACGAGCGGATGGAATACGGCGACGGCGCGTGAGGCCTTTCAGGATCCAGCCTAGCTGAAACGACGGCCCGGCACGGGTTTCCCCGCCTGCCCTGGCAGCTTGTCCTTCAAACCCGAGGGATAGAGCTCAAGCCCCTTGGCGGCCAGTTCGTCAAGCGTGATCCAGCGTGCCGTCCCGACCGTGTCATCATTCACCTCGTAAACGATGGTATCGGTCCGGTAGTAGCTGTTGTCGGTAAAATGGGCGTGGCACAGGAAAACGATCTCGTGGCCTGCGACGCCATGATGATCGTAGATGTTCTCCATGACGATATACTCGTCGAGCAGAGCGATCCTTGCTCCCAGTTCTTCCAGGAACTCGCGCTGGAGCGTATCGCGCCAGGGCTCGCCAAACTCCACGGTGCCGCCGAGCGGCCGCATGCCGGTGATACGTCCCGTATCGTTCCGCACGTCTGACAGAAGCAGCGCGTCATCCTGCCAGATCAGGGCAAGAGCCTTGACCGCAATCGTGTTAGCCGGCCGCCAGATTGTCATCCGTGTCTCCTCAAAGACAGTCGCATCGCGCTCGTGTGCACCGTAAAATTCACATTCGGGCACTTTGCTGCAAGCAAAAACCGCGTCTCCGCATTGAAGGGGCAGCGCCCCTCTGCTATTCCGCAGCCAGATTTTCCACATACGAGGTCCATTCGCCGATGATCCCGCGCTATTCCCGTCCCGACATGGTTGCCATCTGGTCGCCGGAATCGAAGTTCCGCATCTGGTTCGAGATCGAGGCCCATGCCTGCGACGCACTGGCCGAGCTCGGGGTCATTCCGAAAGAAGCGGCCAAGACCATTTGGGAAAAGGGTGGCAGCGCCACGTTCGACATCGACCGCATCGACGAGATCGAGCGCGAGACCAAACACGACGTCATCGCCTTCCTGACCCATCTGGCGGAAATCGTTGGCCCGGATGCCCGTTTCGTGCACCAGGGCATGACCTCGTCCGATGTGCTCGACACCTGCTTCAACGTCCAGCTGGTCAAGGCAACCGACATGCTGTTGGCCGACATGGACGCCCTGCTTGCCGCGATCAAGCGCCGGGCAATGGAACACAAGGACACCGTCTGCATCGGCCGCTCCCACGGCATCCATGCCGAACCGGTAACCTTTGGCCTGAAGATGGCCGAAGCCTATGCCGAGTTCGACCGCTGCAAGAAGCGCCTGCTGGCGGCTCGTGAGGAAATCGCCACCTGCGCCATTTCCGGTGCGGTCGGCACGTTTGCAAACATCGACCCGGCCGTGGAAGAACACGTCGCCAAGGCCATGGGCCTCCAGGCCGAACCGGTCTCCACCCAGGTGATCCCGCGTGACCGTCACGCGATGTATTTCGCAACCCTCGGCGTGATCGCCTCCTCCATCGAGCGCGTGGCAACGGAAGTCCGCCACCTGCAGCGTACCGAGGTTCTGGAAGCCGAAGAATTCTTCTCCAAGGGCCAGAAGGGCTCGTCGGCAATGCCGCACAAGCGCAACCCCGTCCTGACCGAGAACCTGACCGGTCTTGCCCGTATCGTCCGCGGTTTCTCCATTCCCGCAATGGAAAACGTGGCTCTCTGGCACGAGCGCGACATTTCGCATTCGTCCGTCGAGCGCATGATCGGCCCGGACGCGACCATAACCCTTGATTTCGCTCTGGCCCGCCTGACGGGCGTTATCGACAAGCTGCTGGTTTATCCGGAGCGCATGATCGGCAACATGGACCGTCTCGGTGGCCTCGTGCATTCCCAGCGTATCCTGCTCGCTCTCACCCAGGCCGGTTCGTCGCGCGAGGACGCATACCGTCTGGTCCAGCGCAATGCCATGAAGGTGTGGGACAGCTACCAGGTGGCAGGGGCCGCCTCGGTCGACTTCCTGACCGAACTTCTGAATGACGCGGATGTGCGCAAATATCTGTCCGAAGAAGAAATCCGCGACCGCTTCGACCTCGGCTACCACACCAAGAATGTCGATGTGATCTTCGAACGGGTGTTCGGCGAAGCATAAGTCTTCCGCCATTTGGCGGCGTAAATTTGCTTTCCGTCGTCATCCCGGCCAAGCGAAGCGCGAGCCGGGACCGGGGAGCCACAGAATTTTGTATTCGCACAGGAAGTTTGACCGATAGACCTCGGCTCCCCGATCCCGGATCTCCGCTTCGCTGCGTCCGGGATGACGATCCGAGGTCTGTAGTCGGGCTTCGGGGAGGCATCGGCCTCCCCTTCTCTTTCCGCGGAAGGTAAAGCGATGTCCGGCGAAAAATCCCTTGTTGCCTGGCAGCGCATCGAAGCGCTTTTCATCCTGATTGCTTCGCTGGTCCTCTATTTCTGGACAGGAGCGCCGTGGCTGACGTTTGTCATCCTCATTTTGGTGCCCGACCTGTCGATGCTGGGCTATTTTGCCAATCCACGCGTTGGCGCCCTGATCTACAATCTCTTTCACACCTACATCGGCCCGGCCCTCCTGATGGGGCTTGGCGTCCTGCTCACGGATTATGATCTGGATCCCTACGCCTTCTGGGATTTTGCTCCGATCGCGATCATCTGGACCGCCCACATTGCGTTCGACCGGGTTCTGGGCTACGGCCTGAAGAGCCCTGAAGGGTTCAAGATCACTCACCTTGGCCGGATCGGCCGTCAGGATAGCTGAATCATGAAAATCGCCGTCGTCTCGGACATTCACGGCAATGTCCTGGCCCTTGAAGCCGTGCTTGCAGACCTGAAACTGGAAGCACCGGACCTGATCGTCAATCTGGGTGACTGCATTTCCGGTCCGCTCTGGCCGGAGGAAACTGCCGCCATCCTGCGTGAGGCTGCCTGGCCGACCGTTCGCGGCAACCATGACCGCATCGTCCTGGACGATCCGATCGACAAAATGGGACCGACCGACTTCTTTGCCGCTGAGCGTCTTTCACAGTCAAGCCGCGACTGGCTGGCAACAAGTCAGCCGACCATACGCCTGACGGACGAGATTTTCCTGTGCCACGGCACCCCGGACAACGATGACCGCTACCTGACTGAAAAGGTGGAGGGACCGAAGGGACACCTGCCGGACGAACAGACCTTGCTGGACGAGTTGAAGGGCGAAACCGCTCCCGTCATCTGCTGCGGTCACACGCATATTCCCAGGGTCATCCGACTTCAGAAAACCGGGCAGATCCTGCTCAATCCGGGCAGCGTCGGCTTGCCGTCCTACGAAGACGACCATCCGCACCGGCATGTCATGGAGGCCGGCAGTCCGCATGCCCGCTATGCCCTGATGACAAACAATCACGGAGCATGGAACTTTCAGGAAAAGATCCTGACATACGATTGGGACACAGCCTCCGCCGAGGCGGAAAAGAACGGACGACCGGGTTGGGCCCGGGCTCTGAAACACGGTTTTTACGGCCCACTTTCCTGAGATCTTCGCGATCACAAATGACGGAGCATGAGCATTTCGGGGAACGAAGCCGGGCGCTCCACGTTTTATGTCCATGATTAGCATGGAGTATGTGATGTCGATCTGGAAATCCGTTTTAAGTCACGCCGCCATCGGTGGTCTTGCCGTGAGTCTGGCTTTGCCGGCCTTCGCCGCTCCACTGCCGCTGCTCAAGACCGCGCCGGTGCCGGTTCAGACGCATTCGGAAGCCCCGGCGAACGTCCTCAAGGTTGACCACAAAAGAGGTCATAACCCGCATCGCGGCTACAACAATCGTAACGGACGCCACTATTACAACGGGCACCGAGGTTACCGGAAATATCGTCAGGGCTATCGCCAGTATAACGGCTGGTGGTTCCCGCCGGCAGCTTTTGCCTTCGGCTTCGGCGTTGCTCCCGGCCCCCGCTATGCGGCCCCACCTCGCTACGCAGCTCCCCCGCGCTACGCCGCCCCGCCTCGCTACGGCCGTGGCTACAGCCCCGCGCACTATCAGTGGTGTGGTCAGCGTTATCGGTCTTACCGCCCTGGCGACAACAGCTTCCAGCCCTATCACGGACCACGCCGTGTATGCGTCTCGCCCTATGGGCCGTGATTTAAGCTGACGGCGACAAACATCGAGCCGGTCCTTTGGGCCGGCTCCTTTCATTTGCCTCAGCCGTCACCTCGACGGCTTTGAACGCAAACGGCGCTGAGGTCCGAAGGCCGGTAGCTTGCCGGTTCCTTTTTCCAGCCTTCAGAACATCCGGCACATTCCTTGCCGCGATTGACAAGTGCCCGGAAAAACTGCGAGACAGCGGCACATCTTCGACAGCCACGCAAAAGGTGTAGCCCGTGAAAATTTCAGACACCGATATTCTGCTTGTTCCAGGTTACGGTCAGACGCTGCCGGGCCATTGGCTGTTGCGCTGGCGCGACAAGATGCCGACAGCCCGGGTCGTGAAACAGGCAGAGCTACATCGACCGAACAAGAAGGAATGGCTGGAAACGCTGGTGAAAGCGGTTGATGCCGCCGAACGGCCCGTTGTGCTTGTCGCACACTCGCTTGGCTGCATCCTGGTTGCCCACGGTGCCCATGCGCTGAAGGACAAGATTGCCGGCGCCTATCTCGTCGCTCCTTCCGACTGGGACCGCGAGGGGCTGGTGGCGGAATTCGATGGCGGGGACTTCAAGCCCATTCCCGAACATCCGTTGCCCTTCCCCGCGCACCTTGTCGCCAGCCGGGACGACCCATATTGCGACTACGCCCGTGCCGAGCATTTCGCCAAGGTCTGGGGCACCACCTTCCAGGACGCCGGAGCCGCCGGTCACATCAACCTGGAAAGCGGCCACGGCCCCTGGCCGGAAGGCATGATGTCCTTTGCCCATTTCATGAAGAAGCTCGGCTGACGGCTGTCAGGTCCGTGCAGAGGAAGCGTCCATCAACGCTCCGAGGCGCGTGGCCACCCAATAGCTCACCGGAACGGCGATCGCGGCGCCTGTCGCCGCGCCGCCGACCAGCAGCAGAGCATTGAATGTGCCGACACCGTAGATCGATAACGGAACCAGTGCCCCAAGACCGGCAAGCGTCGGGCCGATGATGATGAACAGGATCATTGCCAGTTTCCACATGAGGATCTCCCATCGGGAAAGCGGCGGTTCTCCGTCCTGAGCCACAGCGGCAACAATGGTTGATTATGAGACATAATCAACTTTGCCGTTGAAGCTCAGAACCGTCGCGGTTTCGATATCTGAATACTTTCGCAATATCGAAACTATGACATTGACCCAGGTCAAGCTTCCGCAAGAAGAGCAAATCAATATCCGGCGGCGGGTCCTGTGCCCTGCTCCGCCAGCCAGGCCACTTCCTTGAGCGCAGCCCTGGCGGAATGATCAAGAAAGAGCGTATCGACGCCGTGTGACATCAACCGGAACCCCTGATTATAGGCTTCCTCGACCTTGTCGGCGTTGAGGCAGAATATCCCGGCAAGTTTCCCGGCCGCGAGCGCCTTTTCCGCAATCTCACCGGCAACTTCGCCGGTATGTGCCCCGTTCGGATCGAGCGAAGCGCCTTTCGACAGCGCAAGGGAAAGATCGCTCGGACCGACAAACACGCCATCAAGACTGTCGACGCTCAGGATCTCGTCCAGCGCGTCGATCGCGTCCTGGGTTTCGATCATGGCAAAGGCAAGGGTCTGTGCATTGGCGTTTTCGAGATACTGGTCCCGCGTCTGGCCGCTCAGCATGGCTGCCCGAAACGGCGACCAGCTGCGTTCGCCGATCGGCGGATATTTGACAGCCCGCGCAAAGGTTTCCGCGTCCCGAAGGGAATTGATCATCGGCGCGATGATGCAATCGGCCCCCATGTCGATCAGCCGTCCCGCAAGGGCGTTGTCACCGACGGGAATGCGGGCAATGCGGTGCGCCCCGGCAAGAGCAATGGCTGCCATCGCCTCGCACGCCGATGCAAAATCATACATGCCGTGCTGAAGATCGAGCGTAACCGCCTCGTATCCCGAGCGCGCAAACAACTCCGGAACCATGGGCGCGGACAATTGGGACCAGCCGGTAATGACGGCTTTTCCGGAACGCAACTTGTCGGCAAGAAAGGCATTATCTGACACGGGTCGTCTCCTCCGATAGAGGAGGTATCAAATCCGTCCGCCGACACAACCGCAAGCGCTGTTTTTGCAATTCTGGGAGCTTGGTTGACGCAAAGGGAGATGGGGATTTTCTTCTTCCAGGCTGGAAAAGCCCCAACTTGCCAATGATCACGCCCGTCAAAACAAAAACGCCCGCCGTTTCCGGCGGGCGTTTGAAACTGACAATCGAAGAAAGCTTCGATCAGCCTTCTTTCTGCAACTGGTCGACAGCCGTGTGCATCAGTTCGTCCATGGTGCGACGAATCTGATGATCGGACTGCTCGACCTTGTTTGCGTCGAAATCTTCGCGAAGCTTGCGGAAAACGTCTTCCTCGCCCGGCTCTTCGAAATCGGCCCGGACAACTTCCTTGGCGTATTCGTCGGCCTTCTCGCCTTCAAAGCCCAGAAGACCTGCCGCCCACAAACCCAGCAACTTGTTGCGGCGTGCGGTTGCCTTGAACCGCAGCTCCTCGTCATGCGCAAACTTGTTTTCAAACCCCTGCTCGCGCTTGTCGAATGTGCTCATACTCATCGTCTCCTGAACTGCGCTGATGCACTTCCCCCCATATGGGGCTGATTTGGTCTCTTGCATATCCCCGCAAGCCGATCAAATCAACGCAGTACGTACACTCATGCGTCAAAAGCATAACCGCCCTGCGAACTCTCCGGAAACATAAGATTGTACTTTTGCCCGGCTTCGGTTAAGTTCCGCGCCGCAAAACAGGGCCTGCTGCCTTCAAGCATCGGCCGGTTGACGACAAACGTCCCGGTGGATTTTCAGACAAGGTAAGCATGTTCCGTCAAAGGTTTCTCTAAAAGATACGGTATAGCCTATGAACCGCCGCCGGCGCATTTACGAAGGTAAGGGCAAGATCCTTTACGAAGGTCCGGAACCGGGAACCCTGGTTCAGCACTTCAAGGACGACGCGACTGCCTTCAACAACAAGAAACACGAGATTGTTGACGGCAAAGGCGTGCTCAACAACCGGATTTCCGAATATATCTTCAATCATCTGAATGCCATCGGCATCCCGACTCACTTCATTCGCCGCCTCAACATGCGCGAACAGCTGATCCGGGAAGTCGAGATCATTCCGCTGGAAGTGGTCGTGCGCAACGTCGCCGCCGGTTCCATCGCTACCCGTCTGGGCCTGGAAGAAGGCACGCAGCTGCCGCGCTCCATCATCGAGTTCTATTACAAGAACGATGAGCTCAATGACCCGATGGTCGCCGAAGAACACATCACCGCCTTTGGCTGGGCCACCCCGCAGGAACTGGACGACATGATGGCGCTTGCCATTCGCGTCAACGATTTCCTGTGCGGCCTGTTCCTGGGCGTCGGCATCCGTCTTGTCGATTTCAAGATCGAATGTGGCCGTCTGTTCGAAGGCGACATGATGCGCATCGTCGTCGCCGACGAGATTTCCCCGGACAGCTGCCGCCTGTGGGACATCGAGACCAACGACAAGATGGACAAGGACCGCTTCCGCCGCGACATGGGCGGCATGCTGGAAGCCTATCAGGAAGTTGCCAAGCGGCTGGGGATCATGATCACCAGCGAGCGTCCGGCGGGCTCCGGACCGACCCTGGTCAAGTAAGACGCGCTGCTGATGCAGTATTGACACAGGCCGGCGCAATCGCCGCTAACGGCCCTAACGTCAGTATTGCAACCAAAGGTATTGCAAACTATGACGCCCCCTTGTTCAACGAGGGGGCGTTATGTCTTTTAGATTTTCTTTCATTTTCAAAGCCGTATCGATTGCACTTCTGTGCGGCTTTCTTGCAGCCTGTCAAACCACGGGCCTGAAGCCCGGCAGCATATCCTCCAGCTTTGCACCCAAGGGTTGGACCAGCAAGCAGAACGGCAACAAGGCCGTCTATGTTTGTCTGCCATCCACCTGCAAATCGCCTGAAGTTGTCGTTGTGGGTCCGATCGAGGTCAAGGGCGACACGGAATCGGCCATCCGGCAAAACCTGATCTCTGCCGAATTGATGAATGCCGTCGGCAACATTGCGAACGTGGCCTCGAAGGGGCAGGTCCGTCTCAAAACCAATCGCCGTGTCGTCACCAAATCCTATTCCGGCTTCGACATGACTGCCAGGTACCGGACGGACAAAGGCAACGTCTATGTTGCCGCACGCATCATCATTCAAAACGACCGCGGCAGCACCGTTGCCTCCTTTGCGACATCAAGCTCCAGGGCAAAGACAAATCTCGACCGCTTCCTGAAGCAGACAACGATCAAACGCCTGCCGTAAATCGCAGGTTTTCTGCACACAGGCCTTTCGCAAATGGGGCTCCTCGTGTATGGGGAGCCCCAAAGTCATTCAACTGCAGAATCTGCAGTCTGCTGCGGGGATCCCAATCATGAAAGCACGTGTGATCGTCACCCTGAAAAACGGTGTTCTCGATCCTCAGGGAAAAGCCATCGAAGGCGCGCTCGGCGGCCTCGGCTTCGGCGACGTCGGCTCTGTTCGTCAGGGCAAGGTGTTCGATGTCGAACTGACCGGCACCGACAAGGAAGCCGCCAAGGCTGAACTGGAGCAGATGTGCGAAAAGCTGCTCGCCAACACCGTCATCGAGAACTACGCGATCGAGATCGCCTGACCGAAACTTCGACACCGGGGCACCACCGATGGATGACGATACCCGCACGGCCCTGATCTTCATGGCCACCAAAGCGGCGATATTCATCCTGGTGCCCGCAATCGCGGCCCTGGTTGCCGTACTTGTTCTGCTCTGAACCGACTGGATTGCCCACATGAAAACCGCAGTCATCGTTTTCCCCGGCTCCAACCGCGACCGTGACATGTTCCACGCCCTGGAACTGATCACCGGCACCAGGCCGCAGAGCGTCTGGCACACGGAAAGCACCCTGCCGGATGTGGATCTTGTGGTTGTTCCCGGCGGCTTTTCCTACGGCGACTATCTGCGCTCCGGTGCAATTGCCGCCCGCTCCCCGATCCTCAAGGACCTTGTTGCCAAGGCCGACAGCGGCGTCGCCGTACTCGGCGTTTGCAACGGCTTCCAGATCCTGACCGAGGCAGGCCTGCTTCCCGGCGCCCTGATGCGCAACGCCGGCCTCACCTTCGTCTGCCGCGAAGTCCTGATGGAAACGGTCAACACCGCGACGAGGTTTTCCTCGAAGTTCGAAAAAGGCCAGGTCTGGCGTTGCCCGGTTGCCCATCACGACGGCAACTACTTCGCCGACGCTGACACGCTGAAGCAGATCGAAGACAACGGCCAGGTCGTTTTCCGCTATGCGGGCGACACAAATCCGAACGGCTCCATCAACAACATTGCCGGCATCATGAATGCCAAAGGCAACGTTCTGGGCATGATGCCGCACCCGGAAAACCTGATCGAGCCGCTCAATGGCGGCCTCGACGGGCGCCTCCTGTTCGAAAGCCTGCTGGAAGCGGCCTGAAGCCATCCGGGAGGCGGACATGACGGACCTGACACTCGACAAGGACGCCAGAACCCGCCTCGCCTCCGAGATCAAGCATTATCTCGAAACAGACCTGGACATCGACATCGGCAACATGGATGCCGAATTGCTGATCGATTTCCTGACGCCATCCCTCGGGGCCAGGTTCTACAACCTCGGCCTCAAGGACGCCCAGGCGCTGCTCGCCCGCAAGGTTGACGACATCAACGACGAACTCTACGCCCTGGAAAAACCGGTTCAGGACCGCGGTTGAGCTGCACTGGGCGACGTGGCGTTGGTTCGTACCGTCCACATCGATTTCCGCTGCGCCGGGCGCACCCTACCCCCAGCCTCCTTGTCATCCCCGCGCAGGCGGGGATCCAGTAACCGGCTGCCTCGGTCACATCGCATTATCCTGCCAGCTCCCACGACTACTGGATCCCGGTCTTGGCGCTGCGCACCAAACCGGGATGACAAGCGGGGTTGGGAAAGTCGCTGTAGCCTGACCATCGATGAATGAATGCGGTCCCCACTCGCGCTCCAATCTGCCAGCGCTTCACAAACCCAAGCCGCCCTCACCTTCCTTGTCATCCCCGCGAAGGCGGGGATCCAGTAACCTGCCTCGGTCACATCGCATTATCCTGCCAGCTCCCACGACTACTGGATCCCGGTCTTGGCGCTGCGCACCAAACCGGGATGACAAGCCGGGTTGGGAATGTCGCTGTAGCCTGACCATCGAAGTGTGAACGCGGTACACTCTCGCGCTTCAATCTGCCAGCACCTCACGAACCCGAGCCGCCCTCCACCTCCCTTGTCATCCCCGCGAAGGCGGGGATCCAGTAATCGGCTGCCTCGGTCACATCGCATTATCCTGCCAGCTCCCGCGATTACTGGATCCCGGTCTTGGTGCTACGCACCAAACCGGGATGACAAGCAGGTTGGTAAAGACGCAGTTGCCTGAACATCGAAGTGTGAATGCGGTACCCTCTCGCGCTTCAATCTGCCAGCGCCTCACCAACCAAAACCGCCCTCACCTTCCTTGTCATCCCCGCGTAGGCGGGGATCCAGTAACCGGCTGCCTCGGTCACATCGCATTATCCTTCCAGCTCCCGCGACTACTGGATCCCGGTCTTGGCGCTTTGCGCCAAACCGGGATGACAAAAACGGGGGCTAGATAGGCTCAGCGAACAGACGGTTCAGGCCGCCTGGCTGCGCTTTTGTTTAGGGGAATAGCCGAACCGGCGGGAGAAGGCCCTGGAAAAGGCCGCCGGACTTGCGAAGCCGCAGAGGCTCGCGACGGCCTTGACCTGCCTGCCGGTTTCCAGCTCCGAGCGGGCAATATCCAACCGCCAGTTCGAGAGATAACCCATGGGTGTTGTCCCGACGAGCTCCTTGAACGTCACCGCGAACTGGGTGCGCGACATGCCGGCAGTTTCGGCCAGTTTTTCCAGCGTCCAGTGTTCTCCGGGCACCTCGTGGATTGCCACCAGAGCGGCTGCGATCCGCGGGTTTGCAAGACCGTTCAGGAGGCCGGTATCGGCCTTGCCTTCTTCCATGGCATGACGCAGCAGGCGGATCACCACCACTTCGCACAAACGCTGGAAGGCAGCCTGCCCACCGCACCTGGGCATGGTCGCCTCCTCGATCAGCGGCGTCACGACAGCGGTGAGATATGGATCTTCCGACATCGGCACGGAAATGCAGTCCGGCAAGGCACTGACCAGCTGCCTGCCGACACCTGATATCGTGATCCGGGCAGCGACAAGCGACGTTTCATCGGAGGCTGCTTCCATGCCGGCACGCACGGCAGATGCGTCCCGCTCCGGGCAGAAAACCAGTCTTAGCCCTCTCTCAGGACTGTCATAGACCCTCAGGTTGGCATCGCTTTCGCTCCCGTCCGCTGCCAGTGAAATGTCCACCTGCACGCGGAGCCGGTCGATGAGCGAAGACAGCCGGTCCAGCCTTCCATTAAAGGACGTGCGATATGGGACCGACATTTCCGTACTCCTGAGCATATTTTTTGAATGTTTATAGCGCTTGCGTTCACTACCTTACAGCCATCCGCAGGGAAATGTGAAGCCTTGCCTAGCCAAATGAGGAAAACATGCTCGTTCCACGCCAACCGGTACCCGGCCTCACGGTCGAAACCCTGAGCTCCGGCACCTTTGATCTGTCCAAGGATAACGCCGACTTTGCAACGCTGGTCGTGTTCTACCGCGGCCTTCATTGTCCGATCTGCGCCACTTACCTTAAGGAACTCGGCCGTCTGACCGCCGACTTAGCGGCCAAGGGCGTCAAGACGATCGCTATTTCGTCGGACGACAAGGACCGTACGGAAAAGATGGCGGAAAAGGTCGGCCATGCCGATCTGCGCTTTGGCTACGGCCTGCCGCTGAGTGTTGCGAGGGAATGGGGACTTTATGTTTCAACCAGCCGCGGCACCACCTCGATCGGCATCGAGGAGCCTGCGCTGTTTTCCGAGCCGGGCGTCTTTCTTGTCAGACCGGACGGCACGCTCTATTTCGCCTCCGTCCAGACCATGCCTTTCGTGCGTCCGCACTTCCAGGAAATGGTCGGTGCACTCGATTTCGTTCAGAAAAACGACTATCCGGCACGCGGCGAATATACCGGTGCAGTCTGACGGCAGCTTGATACGGAATTGAAAACAAGGATGCCGGACACGGGCTGCATCGTGTCCGGCATCAACAAAGACTCGCCAGGGGTAGCAGGTCCTTGTTTGGGGGGATCGCCAAAGATCTCCGCATCAATACCGGCCCTTGCGCCGGCTTTCGGTATCCCAGAAGGGGCGCATTGCCTCGGCAAGCGCAGCTTCCCGGGTCAGTCCGAGGTCCTCAAGGGCCGCGTCTGACAATTCCAGAAGTTCCAGGCGGGTCCGGCGCCTGACAAACCAATCCTTCAGATAGCTGAAAGCCGTTTTGGTAAAACCGCCGGGAATCCGGAGCCGCGATATCGGGCGCCCGGATATTGTTTCGATTGAACTCATTTGAGACATCTCCAGGGTGACAATTGCATCAATTGGGCGCATTGCTGCGCTACAATCATATGAATTGACTCCATTCGGGATGCAATATATTAAATTGTCACCATGACAAATTGGCACCCAGAGATTCCCGAGGGCCAAGGGCCCCTCTACATCCGGCTGGCAGACCGCATCGCCGAGGATATTGCCACTGGCGCGCTTGGTGCCGGTTCCAAACTGCCGCCGCAGCGCGACCTTGCGTATGATCTGGGTGTCACTGTCGGCACCATAGGACGCGCCTACGCCCTGATCCGACAGCGTGGCCTCGTCAGCGGCGAAGTCGGGCGCGGCACATTCGTGCTCGGCAGCACCTATGAACCGTCACTCGAAGAAGACACCAAACCAAACCTTGACCGGCCGACACAGCAGACCAACGGCTCCGCCGCACATGACATGTCCGCCTCTTCCTGGACCCAGGGCGCGATGCACATGCCTAAGGATGTCGCCTTTGGCGGCACCAGGGTCATGGTGCCTTCGCCGGAGGCAATCCGCTTCGACAGCACATCCGCTCCCGAGATCGGCCAGGCCGGCGTCATCGGAAGGCTGACGGCAGACATCACCCGTGATGCACCTTACGAAATTGCCAGCTATACCCGCTCCGTGCCTGAAAGCTGGCGCCAGGCCGGGCGGATCTGGCTGTCCCGTGCCGGCTGGCAGCCGCCGGAGGGCAGCATCGTGCCGACGACGGGCGCCCAGGCAGCAATCATGGCAATCATCGCGGCAACGACAGCACCTGGCGATCAGGTCGCCTTCGAGGAACTGACCTACAGCTCGATCGCCCGTGGCGCGGCTCTCTCCGGCCGCAGGCCGGTGCAGATCGCGCGGGACGACGAAGGTCCCCTGCCCGAAGATCTCGCGAGGGTCTGCGCGCAGAAACACCCGAAGCTGCTGTTCGTGATGCCGACCATGCATAATCCGACCCTCGGCATGATGGGTGAACAGCGTCGTGCGGACATTGTAACCATCGCCCGCCAGTACAATCTCTGGATTATCGAGGACGAGGTCTACGGTTCCTTGCGCGAAACCTCGCCGCCCCCGCTCGCCGCACTGGCACCGGAGCGTACCTTTCATGTCGGCTCTCTGTCCAAGTCCGTGACGGCAGGCGTACGCGGTGGCTGGGTTTCCAGCCCGCTGTCTCATGCACAGCGGATCTACACCGCCCACAAGATGTTGACCGGCGGCATATCCTTTCTCCTGTCGGAATTGTCATCCCGGCTGGTTCTGTCCGGCGCTGCCGACGAATTCCGCCAGAAAATCCTCGCGGAAGTCTCCGCCCGCTTCGAACTGGTACAGAAATATCTCGGCGCCTACGACATGTTTGCCGCCGCCGACGCGCCGTTTCTCTGGCTGAAGCTTCCCGAACCCTGGCTCTCCGGCACTTTCAAGGCGGCAGCTGCTGCCGCCAATGTGCTGATTGACGATGAAGACGAGTTCAAGACCGGCCGATCCGGCAAGGTCTATCACCGCGTTCGTATCGGCATCACCAACCCGATGACCCGGCAGGAAACCGCGAAGGGTCTGCTTATCCTGCAAAATTTGCTGGAGGACAGCGGCGCCTGTTACGACAGTTTCGAATAGCGACCCTCTGAAGGCGGAGAAACATGTCTGAAACCAGCTTGGTCTTCTTGATCCTGCCAGCCTTCGCAGTCGTCTTCGCCCTGTTCTGGTCCGTGATCGTCTTTGTCATTGCCCATACAGGCGGCTGGGTGGGACTGGCAAAAGCCTACCCGGCCAGCCAGAAACCGGAAGGCCGCACCTGGAACTGGCGCACTATTCGGTTCGGTCTCTTCGGCAACTACCGCAACAGCGTGGATGTGACCCTGTCCGATGCAGGTCTCCACATGTACCCGATCTTTGTCTTCAGGATCGGCCACAAGCCGATACTCATCCCCTGGACCGCAGTCTCGGACGCATATCGCCGCGATCTCTGGTTTGCGCCAACGCTGACACTTTCAGTTCCTGTGACGGGAAACGACAATGAAAGACGGGTGTCCTTTTACGGTGCGGAGTTCGTCGAGGCGATCGAGGACTGTCTGAGGCGCAATGGCAACGGCAACGCTCTCCGCAGGTAAGCAAACCGCCGGTTTGCCTGCCTCGCACCGTTTGATACCGGAAACACGTTTTCCTTGTCCTGCACCGGCGCTGCTGACAATGTGAACTGACTACCGGGAGGTTGTGATGACAGGGTCTGTGCCTTTGTGGGTGAAACTGGCCGGCGTGGCAGCGGCTGTCTATTGCATTGCCGTCTTCGGAACCGTCTACCGCTACAATCAGTCCATCCTGGAAAGCGCCAGCTTCGCCGAAATCACCGGCGGTGGCTTCATCTACAACTACCGCATCGCCGACATTCGGGCGGGCATAACGGTTGGCCTCGTGAAACCCCTGCCCCTTGGCACCCGGCTCATTGCCGAATTTGAAAGCCCGCAAGGTGGCAAGATCGAGGTCGAAAAGGCCGTTTCCCACGCCAAGCGGAACTACAGCTTCGAAACACCGTCCCTCAGCGATGTTGAAGCCGAACGCACCTATGCGGCAGTTCTTCATGTCATCGACGCAAAGACGGGCGAGGAAATAGAGCGCCACGAAAAGGGTCTTAAATCCAGTGTCGCGCCGAAGGCGATGCCGTCAAAACCGCTAACCATCGGCCCCGGTTATCACGTCAATCCGGATATCCAGCCGGCGCCAAAGGGCTAGACCGATAGCCGCCATGGTAAGTCCTTTTGCTATCGCGCGAAAAAAGTTTGCGCGGCACTTCTAAAGCCATTGTGCGGTGCAATCCGGCACACCATCTGCCAGCGACGTGTCCTCGGGATCTCCAAAATGACTGTCTTTGAAATTGCGCTCGGCCTGGTTCTCCTCGTGGCCGGTGGTGACGTGCTTGTGCGCGGTTCTGTCGGCCTTGCAAAGCGCTTCGGCATCTCCGAACTTCTGATCGGCCTGGTCCTTGTGGGCTTCGGCACGTCGACACCGGAACTGATGACGAGCGTGCTGGCGGCACTCAACGGATCTGCCGGCCTTGCAGTCGGCAACGTCGCCGGCTCGAACATCGCCAATATCCTGCTCATTCTGGGGCTGACAGCCGTCATCTCACCATTGCTGGTCGACCCCAAAGCGTTGCTGCGCGACGGTCCGGCCAACGCTCTGGCAGCTCTCGCTTTCACGGGCCTTGCATTGTCCGGCTTGATTGGACGGGAAGCAGGCCTGGTCCTGATACTCGCACTGGCGGTCTATCTTGTTGTCACCTACCGGATGGAAAAAGGCACGCATACGCCTTCGGCGGAGCTGCACAGGGGGGAAGTCCAGCTGGTCGCTCCCAAAGCCGGACAGCTGAACCTGCTACTCAATCTGGCAATGGCATTTGGCGGACTGGTAATGATCCTGGGCGGAGCGCACTTTCTGGTGTCCGGGGCAACCAGCCTTGCGCAGGCTGCGGGCATCAGCGACGCGGTTATCGGCGTCACCATCGTCGCGGTCGGCACGTCCCTGCCTGAGCTGGTCACCTCGGTGATCGCAGCTCTCAAGCGTCAGACAGATATTGCTCTTGGCAACATCCTTGGCTCCAACCTCTTCAATATCCTGGGCATTCTGGGCATTACCGCGGTTATCACCCCCCTCCAGGTCCCGCAGGAAATCATGAGCTTCGACATCTGGGTCTTGTTGGGGGCTACAGTGATCCTTCTGGTCTTTGCCATGACGGGCGGCCGTATCTGTCGGCGCGAGGGCGCCATCATGCTCCTGGCCTATGCCGGCTATACAGGTTACGTCCTCCACAACGCCCTCGGGTGAGCCTCCTCAAAAAAGCCAGCCCTACTGCAAAAGGAAGATCTTCTCCTGCCAGCCCAAGCCGGCGGAGGCTTTTGCTCCGCCGGGCAGAAGTAAAGCTTCAACGACTGCTTCTGATCGGGACCGCAATCGGGCGGATCGGCGAGCCGGTGGCGCCACGCAGTTTCAGCGGCGAGGTGATGAAGGCAAATTCATGGACCGCGTCCCTTGCCAGGTCTTCCAGCCACAAGAGCTCGATAAACGACACACCCTTCTGCGCCAGCAGATAGGAATGAACAGGTGCGAAATTGTCCGGGTTGGTGGACGGGAAACTTTCCAGACCCAGGTTATCCGCGCCCAGCACCATCGCCTTTTGCTCCTCGGCCAGCCACCTTGCGGCATCAAGGCCAAGCCCTGACTGGCTGAACAGCGCCAGTTTAGACCTGTCCGGCCAATGCTGCATCTGGCCGGTACGAATGAGCACCACATCACCTTCCTGCAAGCTGGTTCCCTGCGCATCCAGCGCGGTTTTCAGATCATCCACCGTAATGGCGTAGGACGCCGGCAGCACATCCACCCCCTTGGCCTTCGCAACGTCGATCAGCACGCCGCGCGCAATAATGGGTGGATACTTGTCCGCACCCGATTTCGCCCACCCGCGCGCGCCCTGCGCCTCGTCGGCGCTAACGTTGTTCCAGATTTTCCCGTGAAGCCCGAAGTGGCTGAGCGTGTCGATATGGGTTCCCGTGTGGGTATTCATCGAAATCGCTTCGCTGGAATGCGAAAGGAGCTCCTTGCTGCCATCCCCGCGCGCCGGCGCATGAAGCATCATCATCTGGTAGGTCGGATCTCCGAAGGCGGCACTGCAACAATCCGGCATGCCGACAAAGAGATCCACACCGAGATCATAAATCTTGCCGGCATCGATGCGCTGCAAGATCTCCAACCGGGAGGCATCGCTCATCATGTTGAGCGTGCCGATCTCGTCTACCGGTCCCCATGGACTTTCACCCACCTGATCGACTTCCGCGAAAACCGGTGAACCGGCAAGGGTCGCGGCCATGAGTGTGGCGGCAAAAAGCTTTCGGGTCTGATTCATCAAGTCTTGCACCAGTGGAATTCCTTCCTCTCAAAACCCCGTGCATGCAGGAACGACCGGCAAGGCGATTCCGTTCGCGGAGGATTGCTCCTCCACGTTTCAGCAGGACGGATTGCCTGACAGGGTTTTCGGTTTTCAGAACAGGCGCATTCGAACGCGCCCAGCACGATTAGGACACTTGCCCTAAAATCGAATTAGGACAATCGTCCAAATCTGTCAAGACTGCAACCAAATGCACTGAAACACCCGCATTGCAGCCATCTCCGCTTTGCCGGTGAGACTTTTACGAACCGTATTTTCCCTTGATACCGGGCTTGAATTCGAACTTGCGCTGGTTGGAATGCACTGCGCTGTCAGGTGGAAGAACGTCTGCAAGGCCAATCGCATCGCCCGCGATCAAATTTGTCGAATTTCTTTGCACCGCAAGGCTCCCAAATTGGGGGACAATCTGCTAAACGGCGGCATCATCGTCTGCCCGTGCCGTCGCGGCCCCACCCATTGGCCAGAAACACTGGCCAAAAACAGTGAAACGTCATGATCCCGAACGACATCAAGATCACGCCCGACCTGATTGCTTCCCACGGTCTGAAGCCGGATGAATATGAGCGCATCCTGGAACTGATCGGCCGCGAGCCGACCTTCACCGAGCTGGGCATCTTTTCAGCCATGTGGAACGAGCACTGCTCGTACAAATCCTCCAAGAAATGGCTGAAGACCCTGCCGACCGAAGGTCCGCGCGTGCTACAGGGCCCGGGTGAAAACGCGGGTGTGGTCGATATCGGCGATGGTCAGGCCGTGGTCTTCAAGATGGAGAGCCACAACCACCCGTCCTACATCGAGCCTTACCAGGGCGCTGCGACCGGTGTCGGCGGCATCCTGCGTGACGTCTTCACCATGGGCGCGCGACCGGTTGCGGCCATGAATGCCCTGCGCTTCGGCGAACCCGATCATCCGCGCACCCGTCACCTCGTTTCCGGCGTCGTTTCCGGTGTTGGCGGCTACGGCAACTCCTTCGGCGTTCCGACAGTTGGCGGCGAAGTCGAGTTCCACGCCCGCTACAACGGCAATTGTCTGGTCAACGCCTTTGCGGCAGGCCTTGCAAAATCGGATGCGATCTTCCTGGCCAAGGCCGAAGGCGTCGGCCTGCCGGTCGTCTATCTCGGCGCCAAGACCGGCCGTGACGGTGTCGGCGGCGCGACCATGGCTTCGGCGGAGTTCGACGATACGATCGAAGAAAAGCGCCCCACCGTTCAGGTTGGCGATCCCTTCACCGAAAAATGCCTGCTGGAAGCCTGCCTTGAGCTCATGGAAACCGGCGCGGTCATCGCCATCCAGGACATGGGTGCGGCCGGTCTTACCTGTTCTGCCGTCGAGATGGGCGCCAGCGGCGACCTCGGCATCGAGCTGGACCTCGACAAGGTTCCGGTGCGCGAAGAACAGATGAGCGCCTACGAAATGATGCTTTCGGAAAGCCAGGAGCGCATGCTCATGGTTCTGCGTCCGGAAAAGGAACACGAAGCCGAAGCCATCTTCAAGAAATGGGGCCTCGACTTCGCCATCGTCGGCAAGACCACCGACACGCTGCGCTTCATCGTCAAGCACCAGGGCGAAGTCGTCGCCGATCTGCCGATCAAGGAACTCGGTGACGAAGCTCCCGAATATGACCGTCCCTGGGTCGAGCCGAAAAAGCGCCCCGTTCTGTCCGCGTCCGAAATCGAGGAACCGGCAGACTATGCCGAAGCTCTCAAGACCCTGGTCGGCAACGCCAACGGCTCGTCCCGCCGCTGGGTCTATGAACAATACGACACGCTGATCCAGGGCAATTCGGCCGCGACGCCGGGCGGTGATGCCGGTGTCATCCGCGTGGAAGGCACCCGCAAGGGCCTGTCCTTCTCCGTTGACGTGACACCGCGCTATTGCGAGGCGGACCCGTTTGAAGGCGGCAAGCAGGCCGTTGCCGAAGTGTGGCGCAACCTGACCGCCGTCGGCTCCGAACCGCTGGCTGCAACCGACAACCTGAATTTCGGCAACCCGGAAAAGCCTGAAATCATGGGCCAGTTCGTCGGCTGCATCAAAGGCATCGGCGAAGCCTGCCGGGAACTCGAGTTCCCGATCGTTTCCGGCAACGTGTCGCTGTACAACGAGACCCATGGCGAAGCAATCCTGCCGACCCCGGCCATTGGCGGTGTCGGACTGCTTCCGGACGTCACGGTGCGCGCAGGTGCGGCCTTCGTAAACGAAGGTGACGCAATCCTGCTCATCGGTGGCAAGGGCACCCATCTGGGCGCATCCCAGTATCTCGCGGATATTCTGGGTCGTGAGGAAGGCGCTCCGCCGCCGGTCGACCTGGCGGCAGAAAAGCGCCGTGGCACGCTGGTTCGCCAGCTCATCGGCGCGGCTCGTCTGACGGCTGTACACGATATTTCTTCCGGCGGCCTGGGTGTCGCTCTCGCCGAGATGGCGATGTCCAGCGGCATCGGCGCAACGGTCAAGATCGATGGGCCGGCCCATGCCGCGCTCTTCGGTGAAGACCAGGGACGCTACGTCGTCACAGTTTCCCAGGACAAGGTGGAAGCCGTTCTGGAGGACATTCTGGACGGCGGTATCGACGTTCAACAAATCGGCACCACCGGTGGCACGGATTTGACTGTTGAGGGCATTCTCACCATATCCGTTGCAAACTTGAAAAAAGCGCACGAAGATTGGTTCCCGAATTACATGGCAACGGCATAAGCCGTTTGACCTTCAGGAACTTAACAACAGGACGGACGCACGATGCCGATGAACGCAAATGAGATCGAGACCCTGATCAAGGCGGCTTTGCCCGATGCTCAGGTCGAGATCCGGGATTTGGCTGGAGACGGCGATCACTACGCAGCGAATGTTGTCTCGGAATCCTTCCGCGGCAAGAGTCGCGTGCAGCAGCATCAACTGGTTTACGAGGCACTGAAAGGCAACATGGGCGGCGCTTTGCACGCCCTCGCCCTTCAGACCAAGGCACCGGATTGAGTTGACACATTGCCGCGCAGGCAGCGCGAGCACTTGAATCTGCCGCCGGATCTCGCCAGATAGGCGGCAAAGAGACAAAGGACGGACCCATGAGCATCCAGGACTGGATCAAGAACGAAGTCGACACCAACGACGTTGTGCTTTTCATGAAAGGCACGCCGAACTTCCCGCAGTGCGGTTTTTCCGGTCAGGTCGTACAGATCCTTGACTATGTTGGCGCTCCTTACAAAGGCATCAACGTTCTGGAAGACGACGATCTGCGCCAGGGCATCAAGGAATTCACCAACTGGCCGACCATTCCGCAGCTTTACGTGAAGGGTGAATTCGTCGGCGGCTGTGACATCATCCGCGAAATGTTCCAGAACCAGGAACTGCAGGGCCTTCTCACCGAAAAAGGTATCGAGACCACTCAGCAGACTGCCTGAGCCGGCTGCAAGTTCCGATCGAGGCTTTCAAGGGGCGGTTCTACCGCCCCTTTTTCGTGTCTCAGGGTGCTGCAATGGTAGTAATCCGGAAATGGAGAGCCGGGTTGCAGTATGAACCGACCGGGATCCCTGACCGCAGGTGGCTCTCCGATCCCGGCTCGCGCTTCGCTTGTCCGGGATGACGATTGTGAGGGAGAGAGCCGGGCGACGGTTCAAGATGCGCTTTTTGGCGTGTTGAGTTGCGCCTCACCTTCCCGTCATTCCGGACAAGTGAGGCAACGCCGAACGCCGATCCGGAATCCTGACATATTTCGCGCCGGGGGCGCGGCCTTCTATTGAAATAAAGAGTTCGCTTTGCTCACGATGACATCTGGTTTCCGGATCGGCGCGCAGCTTCGCTACACTTGTCCGGAATGACGGGTGCCATAAGGCACTCCGGAACCATTCGCCGGGTAAATCAGAATGATGCCAATTGGGCTCAAACCCCGTCAAAACCACTTGGACTTGCACTTTATCCAATGTTAACCGGAATCGTTTGCGGTCGAATGCAGGCACCATCTCGGCAAAAATTGCCGAATCACCTAAGCTGAACGCAAGGTGAATGCGGATTTCAGGGTGAGTACAGGTGCGTTCCGCCATTCTCCGACCATATCGCAGGGCTCCATCAAACAACGGAGCCGGGAAATGGGACCGGGGACAATGAACAAGATTGCAGTTGCTGCCACCTCCACTTTCGTTCTGGCACTTGTCGGAGCCGGCATCGTCATGTCTGGTGGCGTAAAGACCGATGGCGAACTGCGCCGCGTCGACTGCCAGGCGCTCACCATGTTTACTCCAGCCAAAGCCAAGAGTGCCGAAGAACTTTGCGCCAACTACGGCGGTGTTGCACTGAAGGATGCCGAGCCCAGCAAGGAAGGCCTCGTAATCCTTGTCCGCAACCAGCCGATGGGCGGATTTGACGGAGAACACACCGTCCGCTGAATTCAGGCGCGCTTCAGGCTAAGCGTTCGCTCGCTGAGCGCTGGGCAGATGGTGACAGGCATCCCCCAAAACGGGGCCGCATCCCGAATAGATCTGTGAAACAAGAGCGGAAAACGACTTTGCAAGTTGGCCGACTTGAAGAAATCAGGTCTCTTGCTCAGTCATCCCGCGTCGTGACCGCATGCGCTGCCACAGGCCCGGCGACATTGTGCAGGTCGACCGATCCGAGCGTGATCGAAGGCAGCCCTGCTTCCAGAGCCACTTCCGCCGTCGCAACGATCTCCTGCCCGATAACCTTGCCGTAATCCCCAAGTCGTGCCGCGATGTTGGCTGCATGGCCGATCACCGTGAAATCAAGCCGCTCCCTTGACCCGACATTGCCGTAGGTGACCTCACCAAAGGCGATGCCGATGGCACAGTGCATGGAGATGCCCTGTGTGTCCGGGTCTGGCACCTTCAGACGGCGAACGATCTCCTCGGCACTGGCAACTGCTTGCCGGCAGGCCTCTTCCAGGCCGACGCCCGCAGGGAAAATCGCCAGCACTGCATCGCCAATGAACTTCAGGACCTCGCCTTCATGCGCGTTGACGATATCGGTCGTCACCTCGAAGAACCGGTTGAGTTCACCGACATAGGCTTGCCGGCCAAGCTCCGTTTCGAGCCTGGTGGAATGCCTGAGGTCGCAGAACAGGATCGCCGCGTCGATGACATCACCGTCCCCACGCCGGATATCGCCGCCCAGAACCCGCGCGCCCGTCCGCTTGCCCAGATAGGTTTCCAGAAGGGATGTCGCGTTCGATGTCAGAGCAAATACCTCGAAAAGCCGGCTGATAAGGGCCGAACATTCGAACACCAGTCCGAGGTTTGCCGTGGTGAAACCGGCAGGATGATCCGAAGCGAGGGTCATCACATTGATCCGCCCGTCGGAAAAAGGCAGCGGCATGGCGACGTAGTCGGTAACGCCCTGCTGCCTGAGGTCTTCCATGATCGGGAAATTGAACTCGTCGGGGTTCGAATCGATCTTTTGCCGAATGCCTCCCAAACCGTCGGCCACATGCTGAAGCGGGCTCAGGCGAAAGGCCGGGCTCTCCAGTGTCTCGTAGGACGGAGCAAAGCTCTGCACGGTATCGTCATCGCGCGTCCACACATAATGACGGCCGGCAATCATCGGGTGCAGTGACCAGATCAGGATGCTGATTCGGCAGACGGCTATCCCGTCCTCCACCAGTTTCCGGCCAAGGGCGGCTGTAAGTTCTTCCGGCGTTTTCGCAGCCCAGGCTTCGCGCAGCAGCCAATCGACTGTCGGCCCCGTGATGTTCCCGACAGGCAACGGATCAATCGGGGCGCCCTGAAAATCGACCCGGCTCGCCACACCCGGCATGAAGGCCACAAGTCCATCAACCGCCTTACCTTCCGGCAACGCATTGAGATAACTCCAGGCGCCGTTCTCCAGCGTTTCATTGCCGACCCGGACGTGGCTGTAACTAGCCGTTCCCTTGAATGGGCAGAAGGTTCTGCGCTCCGGAGCGGGTTCGAGGTCTGCCAGAACGTCGTCGCGCGGGAAATAGATCGCAGGTGCAAGCCGGGTTTCATACATCACCCGCGCCTTTGAAGACCGCGCCAGCAACTGGTCCCCCCGCCAGGCCGTCACTTCGCCGGCAAGCGGTTCCACAAGGATCCCGTAGTCGTTCGAGGTTTGCTGCGCGTGCACGGTCATGAAAAAAGAGATATGGAACACATGGCGAGCTGTCCAGTGCACATGCATGCGCCCCCTCTGCTCACACCTGTGTGGCGCGCCCCAGTCGCCGACACTTGCACAAAACGCATAGGTGGTACCCGGGGCAGACTTCGTGGCAAGCCACGGTTTGACCTCAATTCGCGATTACGCGCTTGTGAGCAGCCAAGGTATGGAAATTGAGACCCCTGTCGGGTACTGAGATTGAATGCGCAACGTCTTGATCACATTGTTGATCTGCTTTTTTGCCGGGGTCACAACCGCCGCAGCCTACACGCATGTTCCAAAGAGCATTCGCGCTCTGGAACGCTCGATGGCGGTGGAAACGGACCTGGCCGCAAAGACGGTGCAATTTACCGCGCATCATGCCCAATGTTGCCAACCGGACAGCCAGACCGGAAAAACCACCAAACCCTTCGGGTGCGGCCCGGATTGCCTGTCTCATTTCTCCGTTGTGGCACTGCAATTCCAATCCGCGGTGACCGGGCCGGAAACCACGTCACCTCCCGTCCTGACGGACGCTCTGCCGTACGCGGAAGATCAACCTCCCATTAAAGGCTGACAATCCAACGGAACACAAAGTTCCGGCTTAGCCAACACTATTGGAAGGTTGAACGACATCTTGCCGGGGCACAATTGACCGGCATGAGAACAGTTCGCCTGAAAGACAGGAAAAAATCATGAGTCTTCAGGAAAACGGTACACAGGCATCCTATGCCGCGCCTGCATTTCGAATTCGGAAAAATCTGAACAGGAACAATCTCTTCATGTTCGGCTGCTGCCTGCTGATGGCGGTGGTGACTGGTCTGCTGATCGTTTCCGCACCGACCGGACTGACGGCTGGTGAAGCGTTGCTGCTGGCCGTGCCGATGTTCGGCTGCGTCGCCATGCATGTGATTCTGCATCGTGTCATGGGCAAGCCGTGCCATGCGCACGCACGAAAGGAGGCCGACCATGTCTAGAAGACCTTTCGCTTTTGCACTTGCCGGTGGGTTCCTGGCCTTGTCCTCGGTCGCCTGGGCTGCGGAAGACAACACCATCACGGTCTACAAGTCACCCTGGTGCGGTTGTTGCGAGCTGTGGACCGAGGCCGTCGAGGCTGCCGGCTACAAGGTCGCCGTTCACGATATGGAAGACCTGAGCTCCATCAAGGCGCAGGCAGGCATTCCGGATGACATGCAGGCCTGCCACACGGCGGTGACCGGCGGTGACCGGAAATACATCATCGAAGGACACGTGCCGCTGGAAGCGGTTGAAAAAATGCTGTCGGAGCGTCCGGACATTCGCGGTATCGCGGTTCCGGGCATGCCCCAGGGGTCGCTCGGCATGGGCGACGACCCGACGGCGCAATACACGGTTTACACCCTCGGCCAGAATCCGGCCGATCCTCCCGTCCCTTATCTAGAAACAGGCCAGTAGCCTTCAAATGACGAACCTTACAAGAAGATCATTTCTTGCCGGGTCGGCGAGCCTTACAGGGCTCGCCGTCAGCGGCTGTATGACGACCGCTCCCCAGCAGCCACTTGCCCCCTGGCAGGATCCGTCCGTCCTTGCGATGTACCGTGCGATGCCGGAAGAGCAGTTTCCGATCCCTGCTCCGGATTTGAAGAAGGTACCGGAACGCTACTATCGCAAACAGGTCGATTATCAGACCAGCGAGAAGGTCGGTACGCTGGTCGTCGATACCAGCAACTACTACCTCTACCTCGTCCAGGAAAACGGCAAGGCGATGCGCTACGGTGTCGGCCTTGGTCGTGCCGGGTTCGAATGGTCTGGCCGTGCGCGGATCGCCCGCAAGGCTGCCTGGCCCAAATGGACACCGCCGGAAGAGATGATCCAGCGGCAGCCGGAACTGGAAAAATGGAGCTGGCGTAACGGCGGCATGCCCCCGGGCATCGAAAACCCGCTGGGTGCAAGAGCACTCTACATCTTCCAGGGCAACAAGGATACGCTCTACCGCATCCACGGCACGGGCGAATACTGGACCATCGGTTCTGCCGTTTCCAGTGGCTGTGTCCGCCTGATCAACCAGGACGTCATCGATCTTTACAGCCGGGTTGCTGACGGATCCCAGATCGTCGTTTTGTAAGGTTCAAGACACGCTTGCGGAAAAGGGGCCGGCCAGCCGGTCCCTTCGCCATCTCCAGCCATCAGCAATGGCTGGTGCGTCCTCTGCCTGGTATCAGCCTGTAATGGCTTTCAGTTCCAGAAAGTCTTCCAGGCCGAATTCGCCATATTCGCGGCCATTGCCGGACTGCTTGTACCCGCCGAACGGCACATCCCAGTCCGGGCTGTTGCCGTTGATATAGACGCTGCCCGCACGCAGTTTGCGGGCTACGCGCTTCGCTCGTTCCGGATCGCCGGTCTGGATATAGGCGGCAAGGCCGTAAGGCGTATCGTTGGCAATCGCGACAGCCTCCTCTTCCGTGTCGAACGGGATCATCACCAGCACGGGCCCGAAGATCTCGTTACGGGCAATCGACATCTGGTTGGTGACATCGGCAAACACTGTCGGCTGAACGAAATACCCTGTCTCGAACCCCTTCGGTTTGCCCGGACCTCCGGCAACAAGGCGGGCACCGTCTGCCAGACCGCGCTCGATATGACCCTGGATCTTTTCGTATTGCAGGTCACTGATCACCGGCCCGATGTGATCTCCCTCCTCCGCCGGATCCCCGACCTTGGTTTCCGCCGCAATCTTTCCGGCGAGCGCAATAGCCTCGTCATAGACGCTTCGCTCCACGAGCAGACGGGTCGGTGCATCGCAGGACTGACCGGTGTTGGAAAAGCAGCCCGACAGCGACGTGCGCAGGGCCGTTTCCAGGTCCGCATCCGCAAAGAGCAGGTTGGCCGACTTGCCGCCGAGCTCCAGAGCAACACGTTTGACGGTCGGTGCAGCATTCTGACTGACCGCGACGCCGGCACGGGTCGAACCGGTAAAGGACATCATGTCGATATCCGGATGCGAGGACATTGCAGATCCGACGCCCGGTCCATCGCCATTTACCAGATTGAAAACACCAGCCGGGCAGCCGGCCTCATCCAGGATCTCGGCGAAGAGAAGCCCGGAGAGAGGCGCAATTTCACTTGGCTTCAGCACCATGGTGCAACCAGCAGCAAGCGCGGGCGCGACCTTTGCCGCAATCTGGTTGATCGGCCAGTTCCAGGGTGTGATCAAGCCACAAACGCCAATCGGCTCGTGCCGCAGCACGCTGCCGCCACGCGGGCTCGGACGTTCGAACACATGATGCTTCAGAGCTTCCAGCGTCGCTTCCAGGTGGCCGGATCCGGCAGGCGTCTGGCTGCCGCGCGCAAAGCTGCGCGGCGCCCCCATTTCAAGCCGGATCGCTTCGTCCATTTCCTCCGACCGGCGTTGGTAGATCACGATGACACGCTCAAGAAGCGCGGCACGTTCCTCGACACTTGTCTCAGACCAATCGGCAAATGCGGCCTTGGCTGCAGCAACCGCCTTGTCCACATCGGCGGCTCTGCCCAGGGAGATCACGGCAACCGGCTTTTCCGTTGCCGGGTTGATCACCTCGAGCGTTTTTGCCTCGACCGGATCGACCCAGGATCCACCGATATAGAACTGCCGCTTTTCAATCATCCGCCTGCTACTTCCCGTCTGTTCAGTTTCATGTCGTCGCCACTTCTTGGCATAACCTCATATCCGGCTTCTTCCGGCTCCTCGTCAACCATCTCGTCCGGAAAACCCGGTGCCCGGATATCAAGACCGGTTGCATCTTCAAGGCGTTTGATGATGTTGGGCGACAATTCCCGCGGACCATAGCGGTTGATCCCGTCAGCAAAAATCCGGTTGAGAAGCGGCGACACTTCCAGCGGAACCTGATGATCGTCTGCGATTTTCTGGAACAGGCCGATGTCCTTGGCAACTAGATCCATGGTGAAAGAGATGTCGCGCGAGCCGTTGAGGATGACCTGGCTCTCCGTTTCATGGACGAACGAGTTACCTGAGGAAATCCGGATTGCCTCGTAAGCCGTGCCAAGATCCATTCCGGCTGCCTTGCAGGTGGTCAGCGCTTCGACCAAAGACACCAGATTGGCCGTTGCCAGATAGTTGGTGACGACTTTCAGAACAGATGCCGAGCCGATCTCGCCGGTGTGCAGCACGCGCCGCCCCAGAACGGTCAGGAGCGGCAGCATGCGCTCGAAGGTTTCCCGCGGACACCCGGCAAAGATCGAGATATTTCCGGTAGCAGCCCTGTGGCAGCCGCCCGAAACCGGGCATTCGATCGCCTCCGCCCCTCTGGCGACAACAAGCCGTGCCAGACGGCGCACTTCGCCGGCGTCCGTTGTCGACATTTCCGCCCAGATCCTGCCCGGGCCAATACCTTCCAGAATACCGTCCGGACCTTCCACGACCGCAGCACAGGCTGCCGGACTGGGCAGGCAGGTGATGACGACATCGCAGCTTTCTGCAAGCTCCTTCGGGCTTTCACCGCGTAGGGCTCCCCTGGCCGCAAAGCTTTCCATAAGCAGCGGATTGAGGTCCAGCACCATGACGTCAAGACCGTTGCGCAGCAGGCTGCCGGCCAGTTTGCCGCCGACATTGCCCAATCCGATGAAACCGACCCGCATGAGAAGCGCCTTTCGTGAAACAGGGTTTGATGCCCTCAATTTGCGCCTCGCCTATGAAATAGAGAAATGATATTAATTCAGCCAATTACCAAACTATTTTTATGAATGAAGAGAATGTCGGCACTCCCCAATCTCGTATGGCTGAGAAGCTTCGAAGCCGTCAGCCGGCTGGGCGGCTTCACCGCAGCGGGCGCGGAACTCGGCCTCACCCAGGCCGCTGTCAGCACGCACATCAGCGCACTGGAAAGCCAGCTCGGCCATCAGCTTTTCGAACGCACGACGCGAAAGCTGGAGCTTACCGCCAGCGGCCGGGCTTATCTGCCGTCGGTACGCAAGGCCTTGCAGGACCTTGCCGTATCCACGGACAGGCTCTTCGGCAACCGAACGGCCGGCTCCGTAACCATTCGGGCGCCGATTTCCGAAACTGTTCTCATCATCGCCCCTGCCCTGGCGGAGTTCCAGAAGACCCATCCTGAACTGGACATCCGGCTCTTGTCGGCAATCTGGGCCGACACAGCCCTTGAGACCGGCACCGACATCGAGATCCGCCTCGGCACAGGCAATTGGCCAGGTGCGCATGCAGAACCGCTGGGACCGGAAAAGATCGTGCCGGTGTGTCATCCAGCGCTGGCCGAAAGATTGAAGGAACCGGCGGATCTGATGGATCTTCCACGCATTCACATTCTCGGCTTCGACGATCACTGGCCACGTTTTTTCGAAGCTCAGTCCCTCACGCAGCCATCCGGACACTCGGGCGTCACCGTCGACACCTCCCTCGCGGCGGTTGAACTGGCGGCTGCCGGCGGCGGTGTCGCCCTGCTGCTGGGCAAGGTTGCAGCCCGGCTGGTGGGAAGCGGACGGCTGACGACCCCTCTGGACCCGGGGCTGCCTTCCATGCGCACCCATTACCTGCTGAACCGCGACAATTCCTCACCGCGAAAACCGGCGGTTCAACGGGTGGAAAGCTGGCTGCGTGACCTGTTTGCAGCATAGGCCGGTAGCTATTCCGGTCAGGTCAAGCGCTCACCTGCGCGCTGGAAGTGGGCAAGAGGCTCATATCGATTTCAATAGATGCACGTCTCCGCGTTCACAGGCCTCACCCCAGCGAAAACCCGATAAGATATTGAAATACATTTCTTCTTAGAAGTCCAATCGCAGGGCATACTGGATCCCGGTCTTGTCGCTCGTGCGACAAACCGGGATGACAAGCCAAGGACGCGTGACAATGACGGGCAGGTTGACCTGCGAGATCATCCCTGTCCGTGCCACACCCTCGTCATGCCATGGCTCGACCATGGCATCCATGCCAATGCAAAACGACACGGCAACGCCTATCGATTTGGAAAGGCCAGGGAATGGATTGCCGGATCAAGTCCGGCAATGACGAATGGACTGAGGACGAATGGACTGTGTCAGAGCGCTTTCCCGATGCCTCTCCCCAAGCCACGTCGTGCCATGGCTCGACCATGGCATCCATGTCGATACACCACGACACGGCAACACCTATCCATTTGAAAAGGTCAGGGAGTGGATTGCAGGGTCAAGTCCGGCAATGACGGGGAGCGCGGGGATATGGAATGGGGCTATCTGAACGCTGTTGTTACCGCGGATACGCCTCAGAAGGTCACTCCGCTGCGAACAGCTTTGCCGTCATCGCCAGGCTTGCGCCACAGGGTTCTTCTGCTTCGCCGCTCACCTCTACCCCGCCCTCGGCAGGGCGCAGGTTGACGAAGTCGTAGAGCGAGCGGTCGAGGAGATGTGACGGCCGGGTGTGGCCGAGGGCGCGGGCCATGACGCCAAGGCGGCCGGGTGTTGCCTTTTCCCAGCCCTGCAGCATGCGTTTGACTTCCTCGCGCTGCAGGCCGTCCTGCGAGCCACAGAGATTGCAGGGAATGATCGGGAACTGCATGCCGTTGGCAAAGCGTGCGATGTCGCTTTCAGCAGAATAGGCAAGCGGGCGGAGCACCAGAAGATCGCCCTCGTCATTGATCAGCTTGGGCGGCATGGAGGCCAGACGGCCACCGTGGAAGAGGTTCATGAAGAACGTCTCCAGAATATCTTCCCGGTGATGGCCGAGCACGATGGCCTCGCAGCCCTGCTCCCGTGCGATCCTATAAAGAATTCCGCGGCGCAGGCGCGAACACAGCGAACAATAGGTGCGGTGCTCGGGGATCTTGTCGGTGACAATGGAATAGGTGTCTTCGCGCACGATGATGTGCTCGATACCGTTGTCCTCGAAGAATTTCGGCAGGATGTCCGCCGGAAAGCCGGGCTGCGCCTGATCCAGATTGCAGGCGACCAGGTCAACCGGCAGCAGCCCCCGCCATTTCAGTTCGATCAGCACCGCCAGCAGCGTGTAACTGTCCTTGCCACCCGACAGGCAGACCAGCCACTTCGGCCGCTTTTCCTGGGAAGCCCCTTCCGGCAGCATCCCGAAGTCGGCAATCGCCTCACGTGCCTGACGCAAAAGGCGCTTTCTCAGCTTCTTGAACTCGACGCTCGCAGGTGCATTGCGAAGCAACGCGGGTACGTCGATGTCGGTACTGTCGGCAATATCGTTCATTTGAGAAGCTCGGCGGCTTGTTGGGTTCGCTGTCTTTGCGCTGACATAGCGGATCAAGGCTGCCGGGAAAAGGGAAAAGCCGTGCGTATCAGGGGATGGCAGTTGGCTCACTGGAGCTGTTCTTGCCATTTCCCAGCGTATTGCTTCAGCAGAGAGAGACGTTCGCCGCCGCTTCCGCGTGGGCCAGCCTGCTGCCGTTTTTCCGTATCACCCTCCGCCACCAGCAACGCGGCGCCGATACTGGTTCCGGTGAGCGACCCAGCCGATGCTTCAACCGGCCGCCCGGTCGCAGCCTCCAGCATGTCAAGGTAAAGCCCGTTCTGAGCGAACGGCCCCTCCACAACAATTGGACCTTCTGCACCGGTCATCGCCAGGCACTCTGCCGTCACCAGCGCCAGATAGAAGGACAGAGCCGCAAAGCATTCGCCGTTGGTCAGGAGCGTCTCATCCACGCTCCAGTGATACTCGCTGCCCTGGAAAGGGCCGGAACGTGGGTCGACAGCGGGAAAAAGCATGATCTCGCGAGAAAGCACGGTATCAATCTGTTCTTCCGAACAGCCCTTTTCACGTCCCTTCAGGATCATGTCGAACTCTCGCCCCCCCATGAACCTTGCCGAAGGCACAGGATCACCGAAAGCGTTGACGTTGATCAGCGTGTCGCGGGACGGATCGAGGAGCACCCGGCGGCCTCCTATCGCCAGCACGATCACCCAAGTGCCGGTGGAGACGACCGAAAACGGAGGCTGTCGCAGGATCAGATGCGGATAAAGCGACGCGTTGGAATCGTGAATGCCGCAGGCGACCGGAATATCCTTCGGCAATCCGGTCCGGGCCACAACCTCCGGCAGGACGGACCCGAGACGATCACCCGCCTTGCGCACGGGAGCCATCTTCTCCTCCAGACCGAGCTGGTCCACAAGCGAGGAGAACCGGTTTTCGGACGGACACCACAGGTCGGTATGGCAGCCGAGCGAAGTCACCTCGTTGGAAAGAACGCCGGTGAGCTTGAAGGTCCAGTATTGCGGATAGGTCAGAACTGTCGCCACCCGGTCAAGCAGACCCGGGTCCGTTTTCAGCTGCCAGTGGAGTTGCGCTCCCAGATTGAGGCCCATGCCGAGCCTGGGTGACCCGGTTTCCGCGAAGTCCGGCCGGATCGCATCATAGGCGGCCGCCAGGTCGTCCGGGCCGGTGAATTCATAGTCCAGCATCGGCGCGGCAAGGTTCCCTTTCGCGTCCAGAAGAACGGCGCTGGCACCATGCGTCGTCACCGACAGCGCATCGATACCATGGGCCTTGTGCAGCTCCGCCAGCGCGTCGCAGATGAAATCCCAGTGGCCTTCCAGGTCAAAATGCGGATAGGGCGGCCCCGGCAGGACCGTGTTGGGCCGCGTCAGGACGCCAAGTTCCCTGCGCTGGTCCAGATCGACCACGGCGACCTTGGCGTTGGTCTTGCCGATATCGATGACGCCCACATTCCGGATCGCTGCCATCAACGCTCAATCCATGTGAAAGACGGTTGTGAGCGGTGTTGCCACTGGTTCGTTGTCCGGTTTTGTCGCCATTACATCGGCCATATGTGCCCACCATTTCCGCATCACCGGGTGGTTCGGCAGATCATCCATCTTGTGACCATCCTGGCGCCAAAGCACGCCGAAGAGGATGTCGGTCTCGGGATCCAGATGAATTGAATAGTCGCTGATGCCTGCGTCTTTCAACAAGGCCACCAGTTCCGGCCAGATTTCGTCATGGCGCTTCCGGTATTCCGCTTCCATGCCTGGATTGAGCTTCATCTTGAAGGCATATTTTTCCATGGTTCAGGCCTTCCGCTTTGCGAGAACCCGGTGGGCGATGCGCGGCAAGGCAATGACGGCAATCAGCAGCAGACCGATGAAGATCGACATGACGATGCCCGGTACGTTGAGCAGACCAAACCCGAAGGTGACCATGCCCATGACGAAGGCAGCGATCACCACGCCCGGAATGGAGCCGGAGCCACCGAGAATATTGACGCCGCCCAGCACCACCATTGTCACGATCTCAAGCTCCCAGCCGAAGGCAATCGATGGTCTTGTCGCCCCGAGGCGCGAGGTCAGGCAGATGGCGGCAACACCCGACATAAGGCCCGTGAGCAGGAAAAGTGCGAATTTGACCCGCGGCACGCGAATACCGGAAAAAAGCGCGCCGACAGGGTTGTTGCCGACGACATAGACCGCGCGGCCAAAGTTCGTCTTGTGCAGGATGACGGCAAAGACGATGGCCAGCAGAGCGAACAGGACGAACTCGAAAGAGATCACCCACCAGACGTAGCCCTGCCCGAAAAAGGCAAAGTCGGACGGATAGCCGGTGTAGGCCTTGTCGCCGAGCACGATATAGGAAATGCCGCGGAAAAGGCTCATGGTGCCGATGGTCACCACGATGGACGGCAGGCCGAAGCCCGTCACCAGAAAGCCGTTGAAGGCACCGCACAACAGCCCTGTGCCGAGGCCGATCAACACCAGAACCGGCGTATCGGCCCCCATCTGGACGGCAAAGCCCATGGCCGTGGACGAAAGTGCAATGATCGAGGCAACCGAAAGGTCGATCTCGCCGGAAATGATCAGAAGCCCCATTGCAAAGGCGATCATGGCCTTTTCGGTGAAATTGAAGGTCGCGTCGGAGAGGTTCCAGGGGTC
Source organism: Roseibium sp. ROS1 (assembly GCF_054658215.1). Taxonomy (NCBI): domain Bacteria; kingdom Pseudomonadati; phylum Pseudomonadota; class Alphaproteobacteria; order Hyphomicrobiales; family Stappiaceae; genus Roseibium; species Roseibium sp. ROS1. The sequence goes on along the minus strand of NZ_BAAGIG010000001.1, from coordinate 1,470,545 downwards.
GAGGAAATAGGGCGAGGCAAAGCTGTTCAGCGTGAAGACGGCGACGGCGACCACGAGTAGCAGCAGTTCCCAGCTCACCAGAAACCGCTGCAGCGGCGACTTCAGCCTGTCCGGAATCTGACGCCCCTGCGCGCCGGTGTCTGGGGTGGCGAGGCTCATGCTGCGTGCTCCGCTTTTTTCAGGATCACCCGGCCCTTGGTCCGGTTGGACGTGGCGTTGAAGGCTACGGCGATGATGATTGCGCTGCCGGAAATCGCGAGTTGCCAGAAGGGCGAGATATTGATCACCGGAAGGGCGTTCTTGACGATACCGAGGAACAGCGCACCGAGCAGAGCCCCGCCGACAGACCCGATGCCGCCGGCAATCGAGATCCCGCCGATGACGCAGGCCGCGACCACCTCAAGTTCGAAGCCGCCGGCGATATCGACATAGGCAACGGCATAGCGGGCAACCCAGAGATAGCCGGTGAGACCGGCAAGCGCGCCGGAAATGACATAGGCGGCGCATTGGGTGAGGCCGACATTGATGCCCGTATAGACCGCCGCGTGCGGATTGCCGCCAACGGCAAAGAAAGCCCTGCCAAGTGGTGTCCGCCCGACCAGAACGATAAACCCGATCACGACGGCGATCGCGATCCACGACAGAACCGGTAGGCCAAGCACGACCTCACGCGGGAAGGCCTTGAAGGCGTCACTCATTTCATGGGCGTTGATCCACTCCCCGCCGGAAATGACGAAGATGATGCCCCGGTAGATGGTCATCGTGCCAAGGGTGACGACAATGGGCGGAATATCCAGCTTCCAGACAAGCAGTCCGTTCGCGAGCCCCATCAAGGCCCCAAGACAGATCGCCAGGGCCAGGATAACCGGCACCGGCAGACCGGGCATGGCCATGTTGAGCATGGCAACCACCATGCCGGTGAGCGCCAGGTTCGCGGCAACGGACAGATCGATACACCGGGTGAGGATCACCACCATCTGGCCGAGTGCCAGAATGATCAGCGGAGCCGTGTCGTTGAAGACATTCGCCAGGTTGGACGGCGCGACGAAGCCGGGAAAGCGAGTGGCAATGGCCAACACCAGAACCAGGATAGCTCCGGCGAGAATGGTCTCGCGCGATTTCATCAGCGAGCGGATCATGTACGCACCTCCGTGATGCCGGCAGCCGCCCGCACCAGATGTTCGGGCGACAGGTCAGCGCCTTCAAATTCGGCGGCGATACGCCCCTCCCGCATGACAATCACCCGGTCGGACATGCCGAGAATTTCGGGAATTTCGGACGACACCATGATGACCGCCAGACCTTCGGCGGCCAGTTCCGCCATGAATTCATGCACCGCGGCCTTGGACCCGATGTCGATGCCCTTGGTGGGTTCGTCCAGGATGATCACCCGAGGTTTGGTCGCAAGCCATTTGGCGATGACAACCTTCTGCTGGTTGCCGCCTGAAAGTTCGCCGATATCCTGGTCAAGAGCTGCTGCGCGCAAGTCCAGCCGCCGCGTGTAGTCACGGGCCAGCTTGAATTCCTCCGCAAGCCGCAGGAACCCCTTGCGCGAGGTTTCCTTGAGCGACGGCAGCGAGACATTCTGGAAAATGGGCAGGCCCTTGATCGCGCCCTGTTTGCCCCGGTCCTCCGGCACATAGACGATGCCCTGCCGGATGGCCTCGTTGGGATCGCGAATGACGGCAATCCTGTCGTCGATCCGGATAGCCCCCTTGGAAGGCCTGGTCACCCCGAACAGCGCCTGCATGAATTCGCTGCGCCCGGCCCCCACAAGGCCGTAAAACCCAAGGATCTCTCCCGCACGAAGCGTGAAACCGATGTCCTCGAATTCCGTCGGGTGGCAATAGCCGACAACCTTCAGCACTTCCTCACCCAGTTGCGGTGCCCGTTTCGGGAAAACCTGGTCGACCGACCGGCCAACCATGAGCTTGACCAGCTCCTGTTCGGAAACAGCCTCGATCTTGCCTTTGCCGACCATCTGGCCGTCCCGGAAAACCGTGTAGCGGTCCGCGATGCGGAAAATCTCGTCGAACTTGTGACTGATGAAGAGGATCGCCTTGCCTTCCGCCTTCAGGCGTTCCACCAGCTCGTAGGTTTCCTCAATTTCCTTGTGGGAGAGCGAGGCGGTCGGCTCATCCATGATGACGATCTTGGCGTCGATGGAGAGCGCCCGGGCAATCGCCACCAGGTGCTTGTTGGCAATACCGAGATCCTTCAGCGTGACATTCGGATCGATCCTGGCGCCGATCCGGTCGAGCAGCGCTTGTGCCTTGCGCAGCATTTCCTTGCGGTCGATCAGCCCGAAACGGGTTTTCGGCGCATGGCCGATGAAAATGTTTTCCGCCACAGACAAATCATCGAAAAGGACGGTTTCCTGATGGATCGCCGTCACCCCTGCCCGGCCCGCGTCCTGGGCGGTGGGAAAGGAAACCGGTGTGCCATTGATCGCGATTGCGCCCTCGTCCGGCTGATAGATGCCGGTCAGGATCTTCACGATGGTGGATTTACCCGCGCCGTTTTCCCCCACCAGGGCAGTAACTTCCCCCGGGAACAGCTCCAGCGATACCTCGGAAAGCGCCTTTACGCCCGGGAACGACTTGGAGATACCGCTGAGCGTCAGTACCGGCCCCGCGCCGTCTTCCGTTTGCGGATGCGTGTCCGCTATGCCCTGCGTGTTCGCAAGCATGACCATTTCCCGGAGCCTGGAGTTTCGTTGCTGGTTTCAAAGACCCGGTGCGCATGGCACCGGGTCTGACATGTTTCTATCGTCCGGTCCTGGCGACCAGCTTAGAAAATGTCCTTGAAGTCGTCGATGTTGGAGCTGTCATAGACGAACGGGTCCGCCATCGCGCCTTCGTTGCTGTCGTTGAGCGTCAGCGTGCCCATACGTCCCATCGGGATTTCCGCACCCGGCTTTGCTTCCGCGGCGCCGGTGGACAGGTTGTAGGCCAGCATGGTTGCCGAATAGCCGAGATCGATCGGGTTCCAGATCGCGAACGACTTGGATGCACCGGATGCGATGTGGCCAGCCATTTCTGACGGCAGGCCGAGCCCGGTCACGTTGACCTGACCGGCTTTTTCGGCGTCGGAGACCGCCTGAGCGGCCGCAACAATGCCCACGGACGTCGGCGCGATGATCGCCTTCAGGTCCGGATAGGTCTGCATCAGGCCCTGGGCTTCACGGTAGGACTTGTCGGCAAGGTCATCGCCATAAACGGTGGCGACCACGTTGATGCCCGGATAATTGTCCTTCACCTTGTTCATTTCCTCGATCCAGATGTTCTGGTTCGTGGCGGTTGCGGACGCGGACAGGACGGCGACATCACCGCCATCGGGCAGATGATCGGCGGCCAGCTTGATGATCATGTTGCCGATCAGCGGATTGGACGACGGATTGAGGTGAAGCTGGCGACCTTCCGGCGCAACGCCGCTGTCCCAGGAAATCACGGTAATGCCGCGGTCCATGGCTTTCTTCAGTGCCGGAACCAGGGCGTCCTGATCGTTGGCGGAGATTGCAATGGCATCAACCTTCTGGGCGATCAGCGCGTTGATGACCTCGATCTGACCTTCTGCGGTCGTGTCGGTCGGGCCGGTGTAGATGATCTCGACATCACCGAGTTCCTTGGCGGCCTCTTCAGCGCCCTTGGCGGCAGCTTCAAAGAAGCCGATGCCGAGTGCCTTGACGACAAGGGCGATGCGTTTTTCCGCGGCACTGGCCGGTGCGGCGATGCAGACGGCGGCGACAGCTGTTGCCGCCAGAAGTGACTTGAGCAATTTCATGGTCTTCCTCCCTAAAGTGCTGCCGGCCCCTCCCAAGGTCCGGACAGTGTGCCGGCTACCCGTTCGAGGTTGCCTTGGTCTGTGCGGCGCTTGTTTCCGCCACGATCAGATGGATGTCGGCCTGTTCCAGCATGTTGGCCGCGCTGTCGGGGATCCTGTCGTCGGTGATGACGGTGGAAATCCGCTCGAGCGGGCACAGGATCAGGCTGGAACGTGCGCTGAATTTCGACGAATCCGCCAGAACCACCAGTTCATCCGCCTGGCCGATCAGCTTCTGCTCGGCCTGAATGAGCAACGGATCGGCCTCCATGAGCCCAAGCGGCCCAAGCCCCTGAGCGCCCATGAACATGCGCGTCGCGTAGAAGTTCCGGGTCACGTCGTTGTCGAAGGGGCTCAGGATGATGTTCTGTTCGCGATAGATCACCCCGCCCGAGAGCATGATGGTGTTCTTGGAATTCTTGAGGAGATGCTCGGCAATCGGAAACGAGTTGGTGAACACCTGGCAGCGCTTGGTTGCCAGCGGATGCACCATCTGAAAGGTGGTTGTGCCGCCGTTGATGATGATGGCATCGCCATCCTCGCACAGCTCCACCGCCTTTTGCGCGATTGCGCGTTTCTGAGCGATGTTGATCGTTTCGTTGACACTGAACGGACGCCCCGCCAGACCGACGAATTGCGGCGGATGAATGCTCTCCGCCCCACCCCTCACACGGCGCAGCTTCTTCTGCACATGCAGCTGGGCAATATCACGACGGATGGTGGCTTCTGAGGAATCCGTCAACGCCACCAGCTCCTGCACCGTCACGACCGGACGATCCTGGACTGCGGACAATATGATCCTGTGGCGTTCTTTCTCGTGCATCTGGTCCTCCCATTGATCAAACGTTTCCACCAACACCGGTCAATGTCAATCATAAAAAATCAAAAATGATCATTTTGCAGCGCAATATGATTGATATTGATCGTTTTTGATTGACAACCCGATCCGTTCAAGCGAGTTTCTAAACAACGAGACGCAAGCCGTCAGGCTTACCTGGGAGGAAAAGATGTTGAATTCCGCTGCCGGTTCCCGGCTTGCAAACCTGTGGGATGACCAGAAGGCTTCCGGCATGAGCGAAGCGGAGCTGCTGCTCTATCGCTCCAACCTCCTGGGCTCCGACAAGCGCATCACCAACTACGGTGGCGGCAACACCTCCGCCAAGGCGATGGAAAAGGATCCCCTCACCGGCGATCAGGTCGAGGTACTGTGGGTCAAGGGCTCCGGCGGCGATGTCGGCACCATCAAGATGGATGGTTTTGCGACACTCTACATGGACAAGCTGCGGGCACTTAAAGGGCTCTATCGCGGTGTCGAGTTCGAAGACGAGATGGTCGCCTGCCTGCCCCATTGCACCTTCAACCTGAACCCGCGCGCCGCCTCCATCGACACCCCGCTTCATGCCTATGTGCCGAAAAGCCATGTCGACCATATGCATCCGGACGCAATCATCGCCATTGCAGCGGCAAGCGACAGCAAGGCAATCACACAGGAAATTTTCGGCGCCGACATCGGCTGGCTTCCCTGGAAGCGTCCAGGCTATGAACTGGGCCTGTGGCTGGAAAAATTCTGCCTGGAAAATCCGGACGCCCGCGGTGTCGTTCTGGAAAGCCATGGCCTCTTTACATGGGCTGACGACGCCAGGACCTGCTACGAAACCACCCTGGAGATCATCAACAAGGCGATTGCCTGGTTTGAGGAAAAGACGGCAGGAAAAGATGCTTTCGGCGGCTCGAAACACCGCGCCCTGGCTCCATCGGACCGGCGCGCCGTTGCCGCCCGCCTGATGCCTGCAATCCGGGGGATGGTCTCCGGCAAGCAGCATATGGTCGGTCATTTCGACGACAGCGACGCTGTGCTGGAATTTGTCTGCGCCAACGACATGGAAGCCCTTGCCGCCCTCGGCACAAGCTGCCCGGATCATTTCCTGCGCACCAAGATCCGCCCGCTCGTGGTCGATTTCGATCCCGCGACCCCGGACATCGAGGCAACGCTTGCCGGGCTCGGTCAGGCTGCAGAAGCTTACCGTGACGACTATGCGGCCTATTATGACCGTTGCAAGCACGACGACAGCCCCGCCCTTCGCGACCCGAACGCCGTTGTCTACCTGGTGCCGGGCGTTGGCATGATCACCTTCGCCAAGGACAAGGCGACGGCACGCATTTCAGGCGAGTTCTATACCAACGCCATCAACGTCATGCGCGGCGCTTCCAGCGTTTCCACCTACCGCGGCCTGCCGGAACAGGAAGCCTTCGACATCGAATACTGGCTTCTGGAGGAAGCCAAGCTGCAGCGCATGCCCAAACCCAAGAGCCTTGCAGGCAAGATCGCGCTGGTCACCGGCGGTGCCGGCGGCATCGGCTCAGCCACCGCTGAACGCTTTCTGCGCGAAGGCGCCTGCGTGGTGCTGGCCGACATCGACGCGGACGCACTCGGGGCCGCCGCCGACAATCTCACCTCACGTTATTCCAGGGACGTCGTGCGCACGGTTACGATGGATGTCACCAGCGAAGACGCAGTGGCAGACAGCTTTGCCCGAGCGGCGCTGGAATTCGGCGGTGTCGACATTCTCGTTTCCAACGCCGGCATCGCGTCTTCCGCCCCGATCGAGGACACCACGCTCGACCTGTGGAACCGGAACATGTCCATCCTGTCGACCGGTTATTTCCTGGTGTCCCGTGAGGCCTTCAAGGTGATGAAGACGCAAGGGGTCGGCGGCTCCATCGTTTTCATCGGATCGAAGAACGGCCTCGCCGCGTCTCCCGGTGCCAGTGCCTATTGCACAGCCAAGGCTTCCGAACTGCACCTTGCCCGCTGTCTCGCCCTGGAAGGTGCTCCGGAGGGGATCCGTGTCAATGTGGTCAATCCGGACGCTGTCCTGCGTGGGTCCAAGATCTGGTCCGGTGACTGGCTGAAGGAACGCGCAGAAGCCTACGGCAAGGACACGTCGGAGCTGGAGGAACACTACCGCCAGCGCTCGCTGCTGAAACTGTCCGTGCTGCCGGAAGACATCGCCGAGGCAACCTACTTTTTCGCTTCCGAGTTTTCCGCCAAGTCGACCGGGAACATCATCAACGTCGACGCGGGCAATGTTCAGGCGTTCACGCGGTAAACGTCACATCCACAAAGCAGACCTCATCCTGAGGAAGCGCGAAGCGCTGTCTCGAAGGATGGGCGGCACACTCCAGACAAGCGGCCCATCCTTCGAGACGGGCCTCGCGGCCCTCCTCAGGATGAGGTTCTTCGGGCAGGAAAGGATCTTCTCATGATGATCGACACATCGCTGGTCGCCGGGGAAAACGAGACCCGCACAGCCGACCTGAAGCGTGACTATGAAACCCTGGGCGAAAGGCTCGACCGGCGCGGCGTCTCCATCGATGCCATCAAGGCGAAGGTCGCCGCCTATGGCGTCGCGGTGCCGTCCTGGGGTGTCGGCACCGGCGGCACGCGCTTTGCGCGGTTTCCCGGCAAGGGCGAACCACGCCATATCTTCGACAAGCTGGAAGATTGCAGCGTCATCCAGCAGCTTACCCGCGCAACACCAAACGTTTCGCTGCACATTCCCTGGGACAAGGCCGACCCGGCGGAGCTGAAGGCCAAGGCAAGTTCGCTCGGGCTTGGCTTTGACGCCATGAACTCCAACACCTTTCAGGATCAGGACGGCCAGCCTCTTTCCTACAAGTTCGGCTCGCTCAGCCATACGGATGCCGGCACGCGCAGGCAGGCCGTCGAACACAATCTGGAATGCATCGAGATCGGCAAGGCCATCGGCTCCAGTGCCCTGACCATCTGGATCGGCGACGGATCGAACTTTCCTGGCCAGGCCAACTTCACACGTCAGTTCGAGCGGTATCTGGACGCGGCAAAAGCCATTTATGCGGAACTGCCGGACGACTGGCGGCTGTTCACCGAGCACAAGATGTATGAGCCGGCTTTCTATTCCACCGTGGTGCAGGACTGGGGCACCAACTACATGATCGCGCAGGAATTGGGAGAGAAGGCCTACTGCCTTGTCGATCTCGGCCACCATGCCCCCAACGCCAATATCGAGATGATCGTTGCCCGGCTGATCCAGTTCGGCAAGCTCGGCGGTTTCCACTTCAACGACAGCAAGTATGGCGATGACGATCTGGATACGGGCTCCATCGACCCGTATCGGTTGTTCCTGGTGTTCAACGAACTGGTGGACGCCGAAACGCGGAAGGCGCCCGGCTTCGACCCGGCGCATATGCTCGACCAGTCTCACAATGTGACCGACCCCATCGAAAGCCTGATGGTCTCCGCCATGGAGGTGCAGCGCGCCTATGCCCAGGCACTGCTGGTCGACAGGTCTGCCCTGGAAGGTTTTCAGGACACGAATGACGCCTTGATGGCGACAACCACGCTGAAAACCGCTTTCCGCACCGATGTCGAGCCGATCCTGGCAATGGCAAGACTGGAAAACGGCGGCGCTGTCGACCCTGTTGCGGCCTACCGGAGTGCCGGATACCGGCAGAAGGTCGCGGAGATCCGCCCGGAAGTTTCCGGGGCCGGCGGCGGGATCGTCTGACCCAGGAGTATTGACCAGAAAAGACCGGCCGGGAGGGTTTCCCCTTCCCGGTCAGACAGAGGCGCGAATGAGCGAGACCAGGGCCTCGACTTCCGGGTCGAATTCATCCTTGTTAGGGATCAAAAGCCCGTATCGGCTCATGTGCTCTTCCAGCCTGACCGGCAGAATCCGGATCAGGCCGTTTTCCTGATAGTAGTCGGCGACCGATTGCGGCAGAACGGCCAGCATGTCGCTTTTTCCGACCGCCAGCGTCGTCATCAGCATCGACGACGTTTCAAGGCCGTAATGCGGTGCGGGCAGATCCGCATGAGCAAAAGCAAGCTCGATCGACATGCGCATCGGGCTGGGCCTTGGCTGAAGGATCCAGCTGAAATCGCCAAGATCCACCAGACTGAGCTGTTTGCTTGGCACCAGAGGATGCGACGGCGCCGCCACGACAGCGAGCCTCTCCTGCCAGAGCGGTTCGAAGCGAATGCCGGTCATGTCGAGATGTTCCACCGGCCTCCCCAGCACGATATCCAGCGCACCTTCGTTGAGCGCGGAAATGAGATTGTCGGAAGTCGACACCATCAGGCTGATCTGCGGACCGACATTGGTTTCCATCAGGTTCATCAGCAGCTCGGATACCTGCCCCGGCAAGGCTTCCATGATCGCGCCAAGCCGCACCTTGCCATATTCGCCGCGCTGCATCGCCGACAATTGCGCCTTCAGCCGCCCTGTCTCGGAAATGATCTGGCGGGCATGCCGGGCGACCACCACGCCATAGGCCGTTGGTTTCATTCCCCTGGAAAGACGCTCGAACAGCGTGACCCCGAGCGTGTCCTCCACTTCCTTCAAAAGTTTTGTCGCCCCGGGCTGGGAAAGGTTCAGCTCGCGCGCGGATTCGTGCAGATTGGTCGTGACTTCCAGGCTCGCCACAAGGGCAAGCTGTTTGAACCGCAGGCGAGACAGGATCGCCATGTCGAAGGTTCCATGCATATCGATCGATCCGCTCAGTCGTTGGCGTACCCGCTTGGCGGTCTCAATCGATACCGGATTTTTTCCTTTCCAGACAGTCAAATACCCGGCCTCATGTCTCAAGGTGGATCAAACGGCGGCTGACCGCCCCGGAGTTTTCCTCACTTCCCCCAGCGCAAAACCAGGGGATCGAGCCGGCGCAGAAGCGTCAGTAGCCTCTCGCGGACCGGCTGCGGCAGCGGGTCGATCGGATGCCGGCAGAAATCGGATTTGATGACACCGCCTTCGACCATCGCCGCCTTGCAGGAGCGCCAGCCGCACAAGCGGTTCTCGTGATTGATGACGGGCAGAACCCGCGCATAGGCATCTGCTGCCTCGTCGGTTTGGCCCGCGTGATAGAGCTCGATGACGGGCTTGATCTGGTCGACGATCATCCCCGAGGTCATCGATCCGCGCGCGCCTGCGTCCAGATCCGCCAGCAACGTGATGCCTTCTTCGCCATCAAATGGGCCTTCGATGGCAGGGCCGCCTTCAGCAATGAGAGACCGCAACTTGTTGGCAGCCTGCGGGCATTCGATCTTGAAGAGCTTCACCATCTCGATCTCGCGGGCCATCTTCACCAGAAGCGGCACCGGCAAGTCGACGCCGGACAGGGGCGCATCCTGGATCATGATCGGAATGCCGACCTCGCCAACGGCAGCGAATTGATCAAACGTCTGCTGGGCGTTCCCTTTCAAAAGAGCACCGTGATAGGGCGGCATCATCATGACAATGGCTGCGCCAAGCGACTTGGCAAGCTTCGCCCGCTCTACCGCGATCCGTGTCGCGAAATGGCTGATCGTGACGATGACAGGAACGCGGCCGTCGATATGCTCGATGCAAAGCCGTGTCAGCAACTCGCGCTCTGCATCCGACAACAGGAACTGCTCGGAGAAATTCGCCAGGATGCAGATGCCATCCGCGCCCTGGTCGATAAGGCAATCCAGCACGCGGCGCATTCCCGGTTCATCAAGCGAACCGTCTTCGTGAAAGGGGGTCGGGGCGACAGGCCAGATACCGGAATAAGGGGTCATGGGGCTACGTGCTTTTGTCTTTGAGGATAATGGTTGAGCTTCCTGCCCCGGCTTGCGGGCCGGAGCAGGAAACCCGAAAGGTCACTCGGTAATGTCGAAATGCTGGAGATGCTTGTCCGAGATCGTGATGCCGAGGCCGGGCAGATCGTCGTCGAGCTGCAGATAGCCGTCCACGGCTTCCGGGTCGCCTTCGAAGATGTAATAGAAGAGCTCGTTGCCGACCTCGACATCGAACACCGGAAAATACTCGCTGATCGGACAATTCGTGTTGGCCATGGTCAGATGGTAGTTGTGCATCTGACCCGCATGGGGAATGACCGGGATCTGGGCAGCTTCGGCAATGGCGTTGATCTTCTGCGCCGCCGTGATGCCGCCAACCCGGTTGGTATCATACTGCAGGATGCTGACGGCCTTGCGGTTGATGAGCTCGGCACAGCCGATCACCGAAAACTCGTGCTCGCCACCGGAAATCGGCACGATGTTCATAGCATTGAGTTCGGCATACCCGGCAACGTCATCCGCAATCACGGGCTCCTCTAGCCAGCGTGGCTCGTAAGGAGCAAGTTTCGGCAACATGCGCTTGGCATAGTCGAGGTTCCAGCCCATGTAGCATTCCAGCATGAGGTCATTGTCGTAGCCGATGACCTCGCGAACCGCCTCGACCCGCTTCAGGTTTTCCCGCATTCCCGGCATGCCGTCCTTGGGGCCAAAGCCAAAGCGGGACTTGAAGGCCTTGTAGCCACCCTTCATTGCCTCCTCGGCTTCCTTCTGCATCGCCTCGATCGACCCGGCGTAGAGCTTGGAATAATAAACCGGGATCTTTTCCTTGGTGCGACCGCCCAGAAGCTTGAAAACCGGCTTGCCGACCAGCTTGCCCATCAGGTCCCAGATCGCGATATCGATGGCCGAGATAGCCGTCATGCCGATCCCCTTGCGCCCCCAGGCGTGGCTGCGCCGGTACATCTTTTCCCAGATGTAGGCATAGTCGAACGGGTCTTCGCCGATCACCAGTGGTGCATACCAGTCGTCGATGGCCTTCTTGACGACCGAGGGAGACAAGGCCGCGTTGCCGATACCGATTGTGCCGTCTTCCGTCTCGACTTCACATGTCAGCCACTGGTGAAAGCGAAAGGACGACATGGCATCGCCCTTCATCCACAGGGCATCTGAAGCGTTGGTGCAGAAGTTGCCCTGCGGCGGGACCGTCGGACCTTTCCAGGTCCAGACGCGCGTGCGTACGGATTTGATTTTCATATGACTGATCCACTCAATTGGAAATTCGGGAGGTCCGGCGCCGCGTTCCCATGGCGCAGGCGATGTTCCAGGCGTTGCGCATCGGGCCGACATTGGCCGTTCCCTTGCCGCGAATGTCGAAGGCGGTTCCGTGTGCCGGTGTGGTGATCGGGATCGGCAGACCACCCTGCACCGTCACCCCCTGCCAGAAGCCCAGCAGCTTGATCGCGATCTGCCCCTGATCGTGATAGAGCGTCACGATGGCGTCGAGTTCCTTGGCGACCGCTTTCAGGAAAATGGTGTCGGAGGGATAAGGCCCTTCCACAGGCAGGCCCAGCGCCTTGGCACGTTCGACTGCGGGCGTGATGATCTCGATTTCTTCCGTCCCGAAATTGCCGTTGTCGCCATTATGCGGATTGAGGCCACAAACACCGATCCGCGGGCTCTCGAACCCGGCATCCTTCAAGGCCGAATGGATCAGCCGCGCAGCCTCGATGATCTTGTCTTCGGTGATGAGGTCGGCAACATCGCGCAGGGCGATGTGGCTCGTTACCCGGCTGGTCCATAGACCGTCCATCACGTTGAGTTCCGAGACACTGCCATTGTGGCCCAACCGGTCGGCAAACCAGTGCAGCTCGTCCGACTGGCTCATGCCGGCCGAATGAAGTGATGCCTTGTTGAGCGGGGCAAAGACCAGCGCATCCGCTTTGCCTGCCCGAACCATGTCGACCCCCATGCCAAGCGTTTCCAGGCAATGTGCGCCACCTTCCGCGCTCACCTCGGCACGTTTCCAGCCACCTTCCGGAGCCTTGCCAACCTGCAGGAATGCCGGAACCCCGGACCCTTGCTCGGGCAACGCAGCCGATGAGACGACCTGATAGTCGAAACGGACACCGGCGATCTCCATGCCGGTTTTCAGCTCTGCCTCGTCTCCAAGGATCAGGATATCCGCCGCCTGGCGGGCTTCCTCCTCGGCGAGAAGCCGGGCGACCAGTTCAGAGCCGATACCCGCCGGGTCGCCAAGGGTCAGAACCAAACGCGGTTTGGGCGTCGTCATTGAATAAACTCCGTCAAAGCAAGGGAAACCTGGGGAACGTAGGTCACCAGAAGCAGGATCAGGGCGAGCACGCCGATGAACGGCAGGTTGGCACGGGACGTTTCCCAGATGCCCGCCTTGGCAATCGAGCAGGACGTGATCAGCACCGAGGCGACCGGCGGTGTCTGCTGACCGATGGCAAGGTTGAGTGTCACCATGATGCCGAAATGGATCGGGTCGATGCCAACCGCATTCACCAGCGGCATGACCACCGGTACGACCAGGATGATTGCTGCCGCCCCGTGCAGGAACATGCCGAGCACCAGCAAGAGCAGGTTGAGCAAAGCCAGCACGATGAAGGGATTGGTGGTCAGTTCGGTGATCTGCGCGGCCAGTTGCTGCGGCACCTGGGCCTGCGTCAGGAACAGCCCCAGCGCGGCGGATGTTGCTACCAGCAGCATGACCACACCCGTCTGGCTGATACCTTCCAGCATGGTCTTGCGCAGGCGCCGGACATCGAGATCCCGGTAGATGAACAGGCCGATCACCAGGGCGGCCAGCACCGCCAGCCCGGCGCCTTCCGTTGCCGTCACGATACCGGAGAATATGCCGCCCAGGATGATCACCGGCATGGTGAGCGCCCAGAACGCTTCCCGGAAGGTCCTGGCAACGTGGCGAAGGTCGAAGCCTTCGGCGCGCGGCAGGTTGTAGCGAACTGCCAGAATGTAGGTGACGATCATCAGCAGTCCGCCGCCGAGAACGCCCGGAACGATACCGGCCACGAACAGCTTCAGCACCGAAGTTTCCGCAATTGCACCATAAAGGATCATGGGAATGGACGGCGGAATGATGATGGCAAGGGACGCCGAAGACGAGGTGATTGCCGCCGCAAGCGTCCGGGAATAGCCGCGTTTCTTCATTTCCGGGATCAGCACCGTACCGGTGGCGGCCACATCGGCCACGGCTGACCCGGAAATTTCGGCAAAGACCATCGAGACACCGATGTTGACCATGCCCAGCCCGCCCCGGACAAAGCCGATGAGAGCAGTGACAAAGTTGATCAGCCTGACGGAAATGCCTGACGTGTTCATCAGGTTGCCGGCAAGGATGAACAGCGGGATGGCGATCAGCGGAAAGGAGGTCGAGCCCGAATAGAGCGCGATGGCCATGTCGTAGAGCCGGTCCGTACCCGAAGTCAGGACGAACCCGCCGAGAGCGACAATCCCGATTGCCACGGCAATCGGCACGTTGATCAGGATCAGACCGATGAGGACGATTGTTGTCAGAAGAAGGATCATCGCGTGCCCTCCCGTGCGTGCATGGCCTGGGCCTCTTCTTCAGCCTCGGCAATTGCGTGTTCGATTTCCGCGTGTTCCCGATCAACCCCGGCGGCAGCGTCGCGCAGAGTGCGTGGCAGCGTCAGCAACGTTCCGATGATCATGAGACCTGAGGTGATGGGGATGACCGATTGCACGATGTCGAGCGTCATCCACGGAAGGCTGAGGAGTGAATCCCACTTGGCAACCGCCAGAACCGCATAGCCGTACCAGGCAACAATTGCGAAGAAGGCGATGACGAGCAGTTCCGAAAAGGCTGTCAAGGCCACCGCCAGCCCTCTCGGCATGGCAGTCACCAGGCCGGAAAAGGACATGTGATGCCGCATGAAGACAGCGTAGGTCGCGCCGAAGTAGGTCAACCACGCCAGCATCACGCTGGCCAGTTCGTCGTACCAGGACGGCGAAGCCCCCAGGTAGCGCATTGTCGTCGAGTAGATGACCGCTCCCGTCAAGGCGAGCAGAAGTGCGATGCAGACAGCCTCGATTGCGCGCAACAAAAGGCGCTCGAACAAAGCAATCATGGCTCCTCCCAGAGAAATTGCCGGCCGGTTGACCCGGCCGGCTGTTTTGTCAGTGTCTTGTTTGATCAGTCGGCAAGGCTCTGCGCCAGCCCCACCAGCTTGTCGCCACCCTCAACCTTTGCTGCAAAGGCTTCGTAGATCGGCGCAGACGCTGCGATGAAAGCGGACTTGTCGGCCTCGTTCACCTCGACCCCGGCGGCACGCACCTTGTCGACCAGCTCCCTGTCCGCAGTCTCGCCTTCATTGAGCGACCAGTCCTGCACCGAAGCTGCAACTTCGGATACGGCCGTCTTGACGTTTTCCGGCAGCTTGCCCCAGGTTCCGGCACCCGTCGTCAGGTAGGTCGGCGAATAGACGTGGCCTGTCAGGCTGAGATACTTCTGAACTTCCTGGAAATTGGCGCCTACAATGTTGGTGAGCGGATTTTCCTGCCCGTCCATCGTGCCGGTCTGCAGGGCCACGAACACTTCCGAAAATGCCATCGGCGTCGGGTTGGAGCCCCACTCCTTGAACATCGCGACACGCCACTCGGAAGACGGTGTACGGATCTTCAGCCCGTCCAGGTCGGCCGGTGTGTTGATCGGGCGGGAGTTGTTCGTGATCTGGCGGAACCCGTTTTCCCAGGTCGAAATCACGTGAAGACCGGCGGCTTCAGCCTTGGGAGCCAGTTCCGTCTTGACCAGATTGGCATCGATGGCCTTCAGATGCTCGCGGTCCTTGACGAGGAACGGCATGTCGAACAGGGCGAATTCCGGCGCCACGTTGGTCATGATGGACGAAATCAGGGTGAACTGCACGGTGCCGAGACGCAGCTTCTGCATCAGCTCCTTCTCGTCGCCCAGCTGCGCGTCGGCATAGAATTCGACCTTGTCGGCATCGCCGAGGCGCGCCTGCAGCTCCTCGGCAAACTTCTGCGCGCTGCGGCCCTGCAAGCTGTTGGAAGCCGCGCCAACGGCAACGATATAGGTCTCGGCCTGCGCGGGCAGCGCACCGAAAGCAAAGACGGACGCGAGCAGGCCTGCACAAAGGCCCTTGTGTATCTTGTTCATTGATGTCTCCTCCACTTGACGGGACCGACGACCGGCGACGGACGTCAACTCCCACCTAAGGGAACCTAGTGAAAGTCCGTTGCCAAGAATAATGGGAAGACAGGATCGACCGATAACCAAATGGAATTGATCACACCTGTTGCGAAAACCATGAGAGCAAGTACCAGCACCTGCTGCAAGCCCGATAACGGCGGTTTCCGCCCCTTGTCCCAAGCCGAAATGCAGCGTTCTGTAGCCTGATCAACCGAACTTTGGCACAGTCTGGCACTGCCAGAAATCAACCGGAAGGCCCATGGCGTGAAAGCCCAGTATGTGGAACTGATCGACGCTGTCGCGACCCTTGGAAGCCTGGCGGCCGCCGCGAAGGTCCTTGGAAAATCTCAGCCTGCAATCACCAAGGCGTTGAAGAAGATCGAGGGCGATCTCGGCGTTGTTCTGTTTCACCGGGTGCCGAGCGGCATCGTGCCGACACTGGAAGGCCAGACCGTTATCGACCGCTGTCGCCGCATCCAAAGCGACCTGAAAAAGCTTTCGGAAGATGTCGCCCAGTCCCGCGGGCAATATGTCGGCATGATTTCGGTCGTGGTGTCGCCGCTCGCCGCACTGAAGATCATTCCTCCTGTGCTGCGCCGGTTTCAGAACCGGTTTCCGGGCATCGAGCTGAACATCACCGGAGGCCACGCCCCGAAGGCCTTTCACGCGCTGAGGTCAGGCGAAGCGGATTTCGTCATCGGCCCGGCTCCTGACGGACAGCCCAAGGCGGGGCTTCATGTCGAACCGCTGCTGACGACATCGGTGACCTTCCTCGCGGGCCAGCAGTCCTACCTGAAGGACCTGTCAAAACCGCAGGACCTGTTGAACGCACGATGGGCCGTTATCGGCCCGAGCAGCCGTCGCCCTCTTTTTCAGGACTTCTTCCGCCTGCACGGTCTGCAAGGGCCCGCCCCTGTTATCCGCTCCGATTCGATTCTCAGTATTCTGTCCGTTCTGGAACAGTCCGACATCGTCTGTTCGTTTCCATCGCTCATTGTGGACGAGGTCAGGGAACGGTGGTCCGTGACGGCGCTGCCTGTCGACCTGAGCATGCTGACGGTGGATATTGCCCTTACCTGGACCAAGGAAAGGCTGCTGACGCCTGCGGCCCTCGCCTTTGCAGACATCGTTCGCGAAGAAGGCCGCAATTGCGCTCCCCAGACATGATTGAATATAACCTGGAGTTATGTCCATGAGTTCGGGTTAATTGAGGGATATACCTCCGGAGTGCTAATCTTCCCCCCAAGAAGGCCGCAGAAGCGGCACCTTGGGAGGACATCTGAGTGAATATCCTGTTCGTAATGTACGACCAGCTGCGCTTCGACTATCTGAGCTGCGCGGGACACCCGTATCTGCACACACCGAATTTTGACCGGGTTGCCGCCAGGGGCGTGCGCTTTACCAACGCCTATGTGCAATCCCCCATATGTGGCGCCAGCCGGATGAGCTTCTACACCGGGCGCTATGCGTCCTCCCACGGGGCACAGTGGAATGGCTACCCGCTCCGGGTCGGCGAACACACGCTCGGCGATCACCTGCGCAAGGCCGGCATGGACTGCTGGCTTATCGGCAAGACGCACATGAAAGTGGATGCGGAAGGCATGACCCGGCTGGGGCTGTCCCCGGACAGCATCATCGGTGCCCGGCAGGCCGAGTGCGGATTTGATGTCTGGGTGCGGGACGACGGGCTCTGGGGCGAAGGGCCGGACGGCTTTTATGACGAAAAACGTTCGCCTTACAACGAATACCTCAAGTCCCGCGGCTATGCGGGAGAGAACCCCTGGGCGGATTTCGCCAACGCCGGCGTCGAAAACGGCGAGAAGGCGTCCGGCTGGATGTTCGACAATGCGGACAAGCCCGCCAATATCCGCGAGGAAGACAGCGAAACACCCTGGCTGACGACCCGCACGATCGAATTCATTGAACAGGCAACTGCCCCCTGGTGCGCGCATGTCAGCTATATCAAGCCCCATTGGCCATACATCGTGCCGGCGCCCTACCACGACATGTACGGGCAGAACCACGTTCCCGCCGCGATCCGCGCCGATGTCGAACGCGACAACGCCCACCCTGTCTACGCGGCCTTCATGGCCAACAAGATTGCGGCCGCCTTCCAGCAGGACGACGTGCGCCGAAAGGTTATCCCCGCCTACATGGGCCTGATCAAGCAATGCGACGACCAGCTCGGCAGGCTCCTGGACTACCTGGAAGAGACCGGCCGGATGGAGGACACGATGATCGTGCTCACCTCCGACCACGGCGATTATCTCGGGGACCACTGGCTCGGCGAAAAGGACCTGTTCCACGAGCCTTCGGTCAAGATCCCGATGATCGTCTATGATCCGCGATCCGAAGCCGATGCCACAAGAGGCACCACTTGCGACGCACTGGTGGAGGCGATCGACCTTGCCCCGACATTTCTGGAAGCTGCCGGCGGGGTCGAAGCCGGTCACATTCTGGAAGGCCGCAGTCTGAGCCCCTGGCTGCGCGGGGAGACGCCCGACTGGCGAGAGGCGGTCATCAGCGAATACGACTATTCCGTCACCCCCATGTGCGCCTCCCTTGGCGTCACCACCAAGGATGCCCGTCTCTTCATGGTGTTCGACGGCCGCTACAAGCTGATCCATGCCGAAGGCGGTTTCCGGCCGATGCTTTTCGACCTTGAGAACGACCCGGAAGAATTCCACGACCTGGCCAAGGCCGACGGCCATGAGGCCGAGATCGACCGCATGTACGACCTTCTGGCCCGCTGGGGCCGGCGTATGTCGCAGCGTGTGACGCGGTCGGATGCCGATATCGCCGCCATGCGCGGCAAGTCCGCCCGGCGCGGTATTCTTCCGTTCCTGAAGGATGGATCGGAAGTGCCGGAGGAACTGACCGAGGCCTATCGCGGCCCTGCCCTGCAGGATCATGTTTCGCCCGAAAAGGGAGGACGTTGAGGTGAGCACGGCAACAGGCGACACCCCGGCTATTGCCCGTAGCGACAAGTGGATTGCCGACTGTCTCGCCGTGCTTTTCGTGCTCGTGATCGTTACCTATGCGGCCTCCGGCCCGATCACGGATTTTGTCCGCTGGTTCATCGAGACCACAACACAAGGCTTCGATGAACTGTCGCGCCGCGATCAGCGCGCCCTGCTTCGCGACCACTGGCTTGGGGCTGGTTACCGCTCGTTTGAACGATCCTTTCTGCTGCCGACCGGGCTGATCATTGGGCTGCCAATCGTCTTTTCCTTTGCCATCTGTCTGCTGACACTGCACCGGGGCCGCGTCTGGCGCTGGCTCAACTGGGCGCTGACGCTGCTTGCGCTCGCCGCCTTTGTGTCCTGGATGCTAAAGATCTTCGCGACTGACGGCGGTGCGCTGCCAAGCGCCAGCCCCATCGACTTCGTGATGTTCCCGATCGCCACCGCCATTACACTTTATCTGACCTGGCGCATGTTCGGCGGCTTCATCGTCGCGTTCTGCCTATTCTGGGTGGTCTATTTCTTCATTCGTGGCTACCTGCCGGACTGGACCGGTATTCTGGCCGGATCCGACTCCACATTCGGGCAGAGCCTGCGCGCCATGGTGTTGAACTTCTGGGCCCAGACCGGTGGCCAGTTCGGTCAGCCCCTGCAGGTCGTCTCCGGCAGCGTGCTGATCTTCATCGTTTTCGGTGCGGTGATGATGGCTTCGGGCGCGGGCGACCTGCTGTTGAAGATCGCCAACCGGCTCACCGGCGGGCTCGTCGGCGGTGCCGCTCACGCGGCGGTCGCCTCCTCCGCCCTATTCGGCACGCTTTCCGGCGCCGCGATTTCCAACGTGGTCTCCACCGGCGTGATGACCATTCCCGTCATCAAGAAGTCCGGCTTCAAACCGGCCTTTGCCGGGGCTGTGGAAGCTGCCGCTTCCACGGGCGGTCAGATCATGCCGCCGGTGATGGGGGTTGTCGCCTTCTTCGTCGCCGGACAGATCGGGCTGGAATACCGCTACATCGTTGTGGCCGTCATCCTGCCCGCGATCATGTTCTACTTCGCCACCTTCCTGACGGTCTATTTCGAGGCCCGGCGTCTTGGCATCGGGGCCCTGCCGAAAGAGCAACGGCCGCCACTGACAGGCAAGGAATGGGTGCAGTGCCTCGTGTTTGTCGTGCCACTGGGTGTGCTTACCTATTTCCTGTTCAGCCAGCCGTCCGTACCCAAGGCGGGGTTCTACGGCTTTGTTGCCGCCATCGTCTCCGCGCTGGTCCTGTTCAGCGAATTCCGGTCCCGCACACGCCTCTGGCAGGCGTTCGTCAACGCGGGTCGCATGGCGGCTACGATCGTCGTCATCGTCACGGCGATCGGACTGATCGTCGGCCTGATCCAGGTGTCCGGTTTTGCCGGTCGCCTTGCGCTGTTGCTGACACAGCTCGCCAGCGGGCCGCTGCCGCTCGTACTGGTGGTCGTTGCCCTCGGCGCCATCGTGCTCGGCATGGGTCTGCCGCCTGGCGCAACCTATTTCATTATCGTGATCGCGCTCTCTTCCGGCATTGATGCGGTTGGTATCCCCGAACTGACGCTGCACCTGTTCGTGGTCTTCTTTGCGGTCATGTCCACGGTTACCCCGCCCGTTGCGCTCGCCGCCTTTGCCGCCGCCCCGATTGCCGGGGCAGACCCGATCCGCACGGGTTTCGAAGCCGCCCGGATCGGCATTGCCGGCTTCCTGATCCCCTTTGTCTTCGTCTATCACCCGGCGGTTCTCTACAAGCTGCAGGTGCTGTTCGCCTGGTTCGGCACCGGCGCGCCGGACAGCAAGGCGATGGTCGATCTCGCGACAGTCTCCTGGGGAGCGTTCTTCTGGATCATCGCCGCTTTCGCGCTCGCCATGTGGTCGATCGCTTCCGCTTTAGCCGGGTTCGACCGGGGGCGCCTGCCGTACTGGGAGCGTATTTTGCGCATTTGCCTCGGCCTGCTGGTTCTGGTGCCGAACGTGGCCATTGCCGGTGCAGCCGCGGTTCTGACCCTGGCGGACCTCGCCTTTCACGCAATGCGGCACCGGAGCCCTGCCGCCGCGCCCAATCCATCACAATGAAAAGAGCAATTTTCCACGGGAGGACGGAATGAAACGATTTGCCTTTACAGCCCTTGCGGGCCTGATGCTGGCCGGCTCTGCGTCGGCTCAAGACACCACGCTCAAGATGCAGACCATCGAGCCAAGCCTCGGTCAGGCAATCACCATGGCGACCTTCGCCAACATCGTGACGGACAAGCTCGATGATGTTTCCATCGAAGTCGCCGGCGGCGGCGCGGCAACGCTGCACCAGATGGAAACCGCTCGCGGCAATCTCGACATGTACATGATCTCGCCCACCATCCACATCCTGATGAGTAACGGTGCGGCCATGTACAAGAACGAGCCGGAAGCCCCGGAACTTGCCAAGAATGTGCAGGTGCTGATGTGGTTCCCCTACGGCCAGTATCACTTCGCCGTTCGTGGAGACAGCGACATCACCGTTCTGGATGACATCGAAGGTGCAACGGTCTTCCTCGGACCGCAAGGTGGCGGTGCGTACAACGCAGCCAAGGGCTGGATCGAGGCCACCACCGGACTTGTCGCCGGCGAGGACTACGACGCCATCAAGGCCAACTGGGCAACCGGCTTCCAGTCCTTCCTGGACGGCAAGGTGGAAATGTATGTCAACGGCTGCATCGACCCGTGCCAGCAGTTCATCCAGTTCACCGAAACCGAGACAGTCCGCTTCATCGGGCCGGAAGACGATCAGGGTGAAGAAGTCGACAAGTTCCTCGGCAAGTTCCGCCAGCGGGCTGAAATTCCGGCAGGTCTCTACGAGAACCAGGTGAATGACGGTCCGGTCATGTCCAACGACACGGCTGTCGGGATCGGTGTGCGTGCGGACCTTGACGAAGAACTCGTCTACCGGATCACCAAGGCCTTCTGGGAAAACCTTGGCAGCATCACAACCGATGCCCCCTGGGCCAAGGCCTTGTCGCCAGACTATGCCGCACAGACACTCGGCACGGCCACGTTCCACCCGGGCGCTGCCCGTTACTACAAGGAAATCGGGGTTCAATAACCGTCGTTGGCCCTGACCGACGAAATGCGGCCGGGCAAATCCACCAAGACCGGGGGTCTCCAGCCGTGAGCGCAGACCCCCGGTAAAGTTGCATCTATCGGTTTTCCGCCAAAACGTTGTACCCTTGTCAAAGCCGGCTGGGGGGCAGCGGAAGATACCTGAGACTTTTTACGCGGAAGGTATTGATATGACTGTAACTCTGGATATTCAGCAACCACAGCCGTTTGATCTGGTGGGATCAAGAATACTGATCGCGGGCAATGCGACCGCATTCGAAGGAACCTTGAGCATTCGGGTTTCCGAAGGACACGACGAATATGCCTCCTTCACCCAGGTAGGCTCTCTCGGCCTCAAGCAGTTCCAGGGATATATCGATATCCCGGACACCAACCAGTTTCAGCTCAATCGCCTGTTCCTGACCCTGGCCGACGACACCGGCAACGAAAATGGCCCGTCCGTCGTCATCCCTGTCCTGTTCGGCCCCAGGATCCTGGCGGGATACGGTGGCTGGCAGCCCTACACGGTGAAGTCGGGCGATACCCTGACCAAGATCGCGCAAGACCAGTATGGCACTAGCGACTATCAGCCGATCTTCGATGCCAACCAGCACATCCTGAGCAGTCCAAACGTTATTTTCCCGGGTCAGGTTCTTCGAATACCGCGCAACGACATCTGACGCCCGGCATCCGCCTCAAACAAAGGCCGGCAAAAAGAAAAGGCCCGCCAGAGGCGGGCCTTTCCGTCAAACCGTATTCGGCGCTGATTAGCGCGAATAGAACTCGACCACCAGGTTCGGTTCCATCTGTACCGGGTACGGTACGTCAGAGAAGCCCGGAACGCGGGAGTAGGTCGCGGTCATCTTGTTGTGGTCGACGTCGATATAATCCGGAACATCACGCTCTGCGGACTGGGTTGCTTCCAGAACCAGGGCGAGCTGCTTGGACTTCTCACGAACTTCGATCACGTCACCCGGACGGATCTGGTAGCTCGAGATGTTGACGCGCTTGCCGTTCACCTTCACGTGGCCGTGGTTGATGAACTGACGTGCTGCGAAAACGGTCGGGACGAACTTCGCACGGTAGACGATGGCGTCCAGACGGCGCTCCAGCAGGCCGATCAGGTTTTCGGAAGTGTCACCTTTCATACGGGACGCTTCAGCATAAACCTTGCGGAACTGCTTTTCGGAAATGTTGCCGTAGTAGCCTTTCAGCTTCTGCTTTGCGCGGAGCTGAACACCGAAGTCGGACAGCTTGCCCTTGCGGCGCTGGCCGTGCTGACCCGGGCCGTATTCACGCTTGTTGGCCGGGCTCTTCGGACGACCCCAGATGTTTTCGCCCATCCGGCGGTCAATTTTGTACTTAACGCTATGGCGCTTCGACATCGCGGTTTCCTTTGAATTCGCGTTGTTATTTAAAAGGAAACGCGCCCTCCTTTATCGTCACAACCCGTCTTGCGACGGAAAGGTCAGATCGACAGGGACCCGGCTAGACGGCGCCGGCCGGATGCCCACGGGTGCGTAGATCCGGAAGACATTGTCTGCCGGACCGCGCGGAGATACAGGCAGAGCCTTGAAATGTCAATCCGTGCACCCGGTCCGCTTCGGAAAAGACCCGCCAAACCCGGCCAATTCTGCTTATTTTGTCGGACAAGCAGGCATATTTAACGGTTCAGATGGAATTCATTGCCATAATTTATGACGTAGCGTCCACAAAATGGGGAAAACAATGCATACATTTAGAGATTTTTAATTGCAGCTTTTCACTATGCAATCGCCGTTGCAACCATAGCGAATAATATCAGTGCAACGGACTGTTCCGAGACCCCATCAAACAACGGAAGCTTATCGGCCGGACCTCGGCAATAGGATCTAGAATGTCAGCGAATCGTCAACCAGTTCTTCAGACAGTTCCGGAAGCGCCCGGCTTGCTCTGTCGTACGCCGAAGGACACGCTGGCGAAACTGGATTATGCCCTTCAGCCGGTCGTCGATATCGGCACCGGTGTTGTTTACGGCTACGAGGCCCAGATCCGGAACTGCGATCTTGTCGGTGCGCAATCTCCTGACGAACTGATCGATTTTGCCCACGCCGAAGGATATCTGCCCCAGTTGGAGGCCCATCTTCTGGCAAAGGCGATGAACCGCTTCGGCAGGTTGAAGATCGCCCAGGGCACCAAACTCTATTTCAAGCTGGATGGACGCGACCTCGGCCAGGACAACGATCCGCGCATGCGGCTGGCAGGCCTTGTGGCGGAAGCCGGCTTGCAGGTGAACCAGATCTGCCTGGAATTTTCCGAGCGGCACCAACAGACCTTCACCGACGTTACCCACCACGCCGTCAACGACCTGCGCCAGTTGGGTTTCCTGATCGCGCTTGACGATTTCGGCCGGGGCTCTTCCGAGCTGCGTCTGCTGCACGACATGTCGCCCGACTACGTCAAGATCGACCGTTTCTTCCTGAACGGCATCGATTGCGACGCCAGGCGCAAGCTGTTTGTCACCACGGTGGCCAACCTGGCGCACGTGCTGGGCGCAAGGGTAATTGCCGAAGGAGTTGAAACGGAGAGCGAGTTCAAGGCCTGCCGGGAAGCCGGCTGCGACCTGATCCAGGGCTACTTCGTCGCCAAGCCGTTCCAGGAAGCTTCTTCCGCCAAGCTCTTTTATGACCATGTGCGCGCGCCGGGTGTCGGCCGCAAGCGCCGGGAGGAGCTGGACCGGATCCGCAACGAGCTGATCAAGGTACCGACCATCCAGTCGAACGCTTCCATGAACGACCTGCTCGACATGGTGGTCCATAACCAGGAGGCCAGTGTGGTTCCGGTTGTGGATGCCAACAACGAGCCGCGCGGCCTGATCCACGAACGCGACCTGAAAGCCTATCTTTATGCGGGCGCACCGGACGACGACGATGCCAAGGCGGCCCTCGATTTCCCGCTGCGCTCTTTTGTGCGCGCCTGCCCGATCGCCGACATCGATTCCAATGCGGACATGCTGCTGGTGACCTTTGCCTCCTCGATCAATTCGGATGGCATCATCATCACCGAGAACTTCCGCTATGCCGGTTTCCTGTCTGCCACGTCTCTCCTGAAGATCATTCACGAAAAGCGTCTTCAGGAGGCGCAGGACCAGAACCCGCTGACCCGCCTGCCCGGCAATGGCGCTATTTCCAGGTTCATTGCCGAAAGCGGGCGCAAGGGCACGTACGACCGGCACATGTGTTATTTCGACTTCGATAACTTCAAGCCGTTCAACGACACCTATGGCTATCGCCAGGGCGACCGGGCGATCATTCTGTTCAGCGAACTGCTGCAGCGTCATATTTCGGGATCAGGCACGTTTTACGGCCATATCGGCGGGGACGATTTCTTCGCCGGTTTCCAGAATGTCGACCAGACAGATGTTGCTGCGCGCATGCTGGCGCTGAAACGTGCATTCCGCCTGGATGTCGAAAGCTTCTATGAACCCGAGCACCGGGAACGCGGCTTCATCGAAGCCCAGGACCGCTTCGGCACGACGCGGCAGTTCCCGCTGCTGCAGTGTTCCATATCGATCCTCAGCCTGCCCAAGGGCCTGACGCTGCATCCCGATACGCTCAACCACGAGATCATGGAACTGAAGCGCGCAGCCAAGCGCTCCGACGACGGCCTGGCCGTCAAATGCCTGGCTGCGTGAGGCCAAGCCACACTTCTACCCGTCCCAGGAAACACTTTCCGCTTTCTCACCTGACCGGCGGGACACGGCTCTGAGCGCACCTCTCATAGGAGGGCACGTTCGGGATGATGCCTTGTGCTGCTGTG
The DNA here is from genome assembly GCF_054658215.1 of Roseibium sp. ROS1. Classification (NCBI taxonomy): domain Bacteria; kingdom Pseudomonadati; phylum Pseudomonadota; class Alphaproteobacteria; order Hyphomicrobiales; family Stappiaceae; genus Roseibium; species Roseibium sp. ROS1. Next base: position 1,445,088 of record NZ_BAAGIG010000001.1, on the reverse strand, counting down.
TGGCTCGATCCCGGCGACCGATGGCCAGGGAAAAAGGCCCGTGCGACTGCGCTGCCAATCAGTCCAGTACCAGGCCAAACCCGGCCAACAGCCGTGACACCCCCGCATCCTTCGTGCCGGAGGTGAAGATCGCCCAATCTGGCAGATGGCGCGAAGGCTCACTTGCGGCCCCCTCCCCCAGAACACGGACCAACTGGCGGGCGATGGCTTCTGCCGGATCCAGCCAGTCGACCGGCCAGGGAGCAATCCTGCGGAAACGGTTGGCAAGAAACGGATAGTGGGTGCAGGCCAGCACGACGATGTCGGTCCGCTTGCCGTCCTGCTCCAGGAAGCAGTCAGAGATTTCTGGCAGAAGATCTGCGTCGGAGACGGTGTCGCCACGCAGATGTTTTTCGGCCAGTTCCGCCAGCTTGTCCGATCCGACAAGCCGGACATGGCACTGGCTGGCAAAACTCTCGATCAGGCTTCGTGTATAGGTTCTGCGCACCGTGCCCGGCGTTGCCAGAACCGAGATCAGCCCGGAGGAGGTGCGCTCCGCCGCCGGCTTGATTGCCGGAACAGTGCCGACAAAAGGCACGTCTGGATGTCTCTCTCGCAAGGCGTCCCCTGCGAGCGTGAAGGCTGTATTGCAGGCAATCACCACCGCCTTGGGGCCGTGTTCGGCAATCAGATCGTCGAAAAGGGATACGATCCGTTCTTTCAATTCCGCTTCCGGCCAGCGGCCGATGGGAAAGGCCGCATCGTCGGCGACATAAAGGAGCGGCTCATAAGGCAGCAGATATCGCGCTTCGCGCAACACCGTGAGCCCGCCAAGACCTGAATCGAAAAAGAGTACCGGCCCCGAACCCTGCAAGATCTGCCTCTATTCTTCGCTGCCTGAACCTGATCTGTCCTTGCGCGGTCGCGTTTCCCGTTTTTCCAGCGAGGCCACGACACCGCGCAGCGCGCGCACTTCCTGGTCGGTCAACTCGGCCTTCTGGAAGATGTTGCGCAGCGTGCGCACCATATGCGGCCGCCGCTCCGGCGGACGGAAGAAGGTTGCCTTGTCGAGTGCCCCTTCCAGATGCTCGAAGAAACGCAGCACTTCGTCCTTCTTCGCCGGTGGATGCACTTCTTCCGACAGGATAAAGGGCAATGCACCGGACGTCGCGGTCTTGCGCCATTCATAGGCACACACCAGCACTGCCTGCGCAATGTTCAGCGAGGCAAAATCCGGATCTACAGGCAGCGTGACGATCTCGTCGGCGAGAGCCACTTCCTCGTTGTTGAGACCCCAGCGCTCTCGGCCGAACAGATATCCGGTCGCGGCACCCTGTTCTCCAAGTTCGACGGATTTTTTGGCAGCTTCATCCGGCCCCCGCACAGGCTTGGGCACTTCGCGCGAGCGGGCCGTGGTGGCGAAGACGAATTGCAGATCGGCAATAGCCGCCTCGACACTGTCGAAAACCTGCACCTTGTCGATAACGTGATCCGCCCGGCTTGCCGCGGCTCTTGCCTTCTCACTCGGCCAACCGTCGCGCGGGTTGACGATGCGCAGATCCACCAGACCGAAATTCGCCATCGCCCTTGCCGCCGTGCCGATGTTCTCGCCAAGCTGCGGCTCGCAAAGGATCACTGCCGGCGGCTTGGCGGTCACGGCGCGGGCTTCGTCTCTGATGTGTGCATTCTTGCTCATGAAGCGGGGATTTAGCGGAAGGAACGCCCGATGAAAAGACTTAAAGGAAAGCCCACAGCTCCACAGAATTGTGCATTCGGACGCCAATCGCCCCTCTTGCAAAGGTTCGTGCGAAAACCTCCCGCTTTTCGGCGGAAAGGATGTAAAACCAAAAAGGCACAACGAGAGTGAACATGAATGCCCATGCCGCAAACCTATTTCCGCGCATCGGTGGAGTTTGATGCCTTCATCCATGATGTTCGTGACACCTGCATGCTGCAGACCCATCATCAGGCCTATCACACGCTGCGCGCCGTGCTGCATACCTTCCGCGACCATCTGACGACGGAACAGGCCCTTGCTTTCGCCAATATTCTTCCGGCCGTGACCCGGGCGATCTTCGTCGAGGACTGGCATCCGTCCGGCCTGTTGCCACCTGCCTTCCCAGACCGGGAAACACTGATCCGCGAAGTCAAGTCGGTCCGCAGGCATCACAACCTGGCACCGGACAGCGCAATCGAAGATATCGCGGCGGCCCTGCGCCGGTCTTCAATCGACGAGCGGGAGCTCGATCGGGTGCTGACAGGCTTCCCCGAAGGGGCCGCCGCGTTCTGGCGGCCTGAACACGTCTCTGCCCGGGAATGAAACACGCATCTGCCTAAACCATCCAGAGGACGAGAAAGACCCGATCATACAGATCTTTATACATGCCCCTTGATGTGAACCGGTCAGCTTTCAGCGTCCTCACAATGGACTTTTCCAATCCGTTTGCTAGAACTCCCCTCAAGTTGCTGCCCTACTCCTTCCGAAGGGCTTTCAATTGATTGCGTACAATTGTATACGCAATTCGAAATTCATCGGAGGGCCACCTGAGCGCCCTCCCCGTCCACAGTTCGAACGCTAGGAAATGTGACTGTCATGGCCGACATTATCTACACCAAGGTCGACGAAGCACCGGAACTGGCCAGCGCCTCGTTCCTGCCGATCATCCGCTCCTTCACCAAGGCAGCCGGTTTGACCGTCGGTACCAAGGATATCTCCCTCGCAGGCCGTATCCTGGCGAACTTCCCCGAGTATCTGACGGACGCACAGAAGCAGTCCGACGATCTTGCGGTCCTCGGCGAAATGGTCAAGCAGCCGGACGCCAATGTCATCAAGCTGCCGAACATCTCGGCATCGCAGCCCCAGCTCAACGCCGCCATCAAGGAACTTCAGGCCCAGGGCTACAAGCTGCCTGAGTATCCGTCCGAGCCGAAGACGGACGAGGAAAAGACCGTCAAGGCCAAGTATGACGCGATCAAGGGCTCTGCCGTGAACCCGGTGCTGCGCGAAGGCAACTCTGACCGCCGCGCGCCGAAAGCAGTCAAGGAATACGCCAAGAAGAACCCTCACCGCATGGGTGAATGGCTGCCGTCTTCCAAGACCCACGTCGCCACCATGGGTGAAAACGACTTCTTCTCCAACGAAAAGTCGGTGACCGTTTCTGCCAGCTCCGCGGGCAAGGCGAAGATCGAATTCGTCGGCAAGGACGGAACCGCAACGGTTCTCAAGGGCGACTTTGCCCTGGACGAAGGCGACGTCGTCGACGGCACCTACATGAGCGCCAAGGCGCTGTTCGCGTTCCTGGAAAAGGAAATCCAGGATGCCAAGGACATGGGTATCCTGTTCTCGCTGCACATGAAGGCAACCATGATGAAGGTCTCCGACCCGATCATCTTCGGTTACTGTGTGCGGGCGTTCCTGAAGGACGTCTTCGACAAGCACGCCGCAACCTTTGCCGAGCTCGGCGTCAACCCGGACCTCGGCATCGGTGATCTGGAAGCCAAGGTCGCCACGCTGCCGGCCGACAAGGCCGCCGAGATCAATTCCGACATCAAGGCCGCTCTCGACAACGGCCCGGCCATGTACATGGTGAACTCCGACAAGGGCATCACCAACCTGCATGTCTCTTCCGACGTCATCATCGACGCCTCCATGCCGGCCCTGATCCGCGCAGGCGGCAAGGGCTGGGGCCCGGACGGCAAGGAAGGCGACGCCAAGTGCGTGATCCCGGACAGCTCCTATGCCGGCGTGTACTCCGCCGTGATCGACTTCTGCCGCGAAAACGGCGCGCTAGATCCGGCCAAGATGGGCACCGTGCCGAACGTCGGCCTGATGGCCCAGAAGGCCGAGGAATACGGCTCGCATCCGCAGACCTTCAAGGCTCCGGCTGACGGCACCATCCGCATCGTCGATGCTGCCGGCAACACCCTGATCGAACATGCCGTTGAAGAAGGTGACATCTGGCGCGCATGCCGCACCAAGGACGCCCCGATCCGCGACTGGGTCAAGCTCGGAGTCACCCGCGCTCGCCTGTCCGGCATGCCGGGTGTCTTCTGGCTGGACAAGACCCGCGCTCATGACGCGGAACTGATCAAGAAGGTGGAAGCCTATCTGCCGGAACACGACACTTCCGGGCTCGACCTGCAGATCATGGCTCCGGCCGATGCGGCGAAGTATTCCACCGAGCGTATCGCCCGCGGTGAAGACACGATCTCCATCACCGGCAACGTGCTGCGTGACTACCTGACCGACCTCTACCCGATCCTGGAAGTCGGCACCTCGGCAAAGATGCTGTCCATCGTCCCCCTGATGAACGGTGGCGGTCTTTTCGAAACCGGCGCAGGCGGCTCCGCTCCCAAGCACGTTCAGCAGCTGATGGAAGAGAACTACCTGCGCTGGGACAGCCTGGGTGAGTTTTGTGCCCTCGGTGCATCGCTGGAACACCTGGCGAACGTCAAGGGCAACGACAAGGCACAGGTTCTGGCGGACGCGCTTGACAAGGCCGTCGAGAAACTGCTCGACAATGACAAGTCCCCGTCCCGCAAGGTCGGTGGCCTGGACAACCGCGGCAGCCACTTCTACGTCGCGCTTTACTGGGCACAAGCACTGGCCGCACAGGACAAGGACGCCGAGCTGAAGGCGCATTTCGCACCGATCGCCGAAGCGCTCTCTGCCAAGGAAGATGCGATTGTTGCCGAGCTCAACGGCGTTCAGGGTTCACCCGCCGACACCGGTGGCTACTACCATGCCCCGCAGGAAAAGGTGAACGCCGTCATGCGTCCGAGCGCAACGCTCAACGCCATTATCGGTTGATTTGCAAATACACCCTTGGGTAGAAGTAGGGCGGCTCCGGCCGCCCTCTTTTTTTGCGCCAGGGAGCTCATTTCAAATGGTCCTTCAAAACGAAAACCATCAGCCGGTTGTCCGGAATGGAGCCGGGGAAGAGTTCACTCTCTTCTCGGCAACAAACGACCCTCAATCCGCCAAATGGTGGCCGGACACGAGTTTTCTGGTGCATGCGCTCAGCGATGGCGATTTTTCGACCCTGCGCGGTGCCATACAGCTCATGGACGATAAGCACGAACCAGTCTTTCTGACCGGGCCCGGCAGCGTCACGAACGAACTTTATGCCCGCCTGGAACACCTCGGCTACATGAGGACCACGGAAAAGCCCCTGCCCGAAGAGATGCAGGGGCACCTGATCGAGCGCGGGCTGACCGACTACGGCAAAGAACATATCGCCGACTTTGTAATCGCCCAGCGCATCCAGATGGAAGAGCTGGATGGCAACAGGGAAACGCTGGAAGACTTCTGCACGAAATTCGACAATCTGCGGGAGCATCACACGGGTTTCCCGCTCGAGGCGCTGCACACGTTCCGGATGTTCTTTTCCGATCCACGCTACGATTTCGATCTGGACCAGTCTTCGAACTATCTTTTCCGCCTCTACAAGATGTTCGGCATTGTGGAGATCTCCGACGAAGGTGTCGCACGCGCAAGCCGTTTCGGCTCCATGAATGTGCCGTTTCTCTTCGATCTGCTTCTCAACGAGCGTGGGGCAACAGTCAGACACTAGCCCCGAAAAGCGCTATTGCCTGGGTGCAGGACATCCTGGGGGCTCATGACGATCGGTTGCCTTAGTTGGCCTTCCCGTGCCGCAGATCCGGGTCCGGTTATTTGTTGCGCTCCGTGCGGGGAGACGATTTGAGGCTGGCAACGAAAAAGGGCGGCTCACCGAGCCGCCCGTTTTTTTACCGACGCCGCTTATCCGCGGATGAATGCCAGAACGTCGTTGTTGAACTCCTCGGCCTGCAATTGTGCAAGACCGTGACCGCCGCCAGCATAGATCTTCAAGGTGGCATCGTCGACGATTTCCGCCGCCTGGTGGGCAGAAGCCTTGATGGGCACGATCTGGTCGTCGTCGCCATGCACGATCAGCGTCGGCACCTTGATGGCCTTCAGGTCACCGGTGTAGTCGACTTCCGAGAACTCGCGGATACAGTCGTACTGACCCTTGATGCCGCCGGCCATGCCCTGCAGCCAGAAGCTTTCCTGCAGGCCCTGATTAGTGTCGACCCCATCGCGGTTGAAACCATAGAACGGCACCGTAAGGTCCCTGAAGAACTGCGACCGGTTGTAGGCGGTCCCCTGGCGGATACCGTCGAACACTTCCATCGGCGTGCCGTCCGGATTGTCCGCCGTTTTCAGCATCAGCGGCGGCACAGCACCGACGAGAACGACTTTGGCGACCCGGTCATTGCCATGCCGGCCGACATAATGGGCAACCTCGCCACCACCGGTGGAATGACCGATCAGGATCACGTTCTTCAAATCCAGATGCTCGATCAGTTCGGCAAGATCGTCCGCGTAGCGATCCATGTTGTTGCCGTCCCAGGGCTGGCTGGAGCGGCCGTGGCCGCGACGGTCATGGGCAATCACCCGAAAACCGTTCTGGCCGAAAAACAGCATTTGCGCGTCCCAGGCATCAGCCGACAGCGGCCAGCCGTGGGAGAAGACGATCGGCTGACCCTGCCCCCAGTCCTTGTAGAAAAGCTCTACGCCATCGGATGTCGTGAAAGTCGTCATTTTCAGATTCTCCTGTTCAAGCAGTTGTTTTGCGGCACCGAACCTCGGCGCCATCACCAGACCGAGCCCAAGGACACCGCCGCCAATCAGCGCCTGGCGACGGTTGACCTGCGGCCCAACGATCTTGTTTCCCATCGGATGATCTCCATTTAACTCGTGCACGATTTAATCGTGTGCGATGTATATGTATCGGCAAGTTCGCTCTGTCAACGCTTGCCAAGAAAAAAAATGCTGCTTAGGAACGTTTCATGTCAGAACGCACTGAAAACAAAGGCGCCTCGAAGCCCTTGAAGAACACCGGCCCGGACGCCTTGGGCGGAGATCTCGACGATTTTCTCTGTTTTGCCGTCTATGAGGCCAATCTGGCCTTCAATCACCTTTACCGGTCTTTGCTGGAAGAGCTCGGCCTCACCTATCCGCAGTATCTGGTGATGACCCTGCTTTGGCGCAGAAACGAGAGAACGGTCAAGGATATCGGCGACGCGCTCAGCCTGGAATACAACACGCTGACACCGATGATTAAGCGCCTGGAAGCAATGGAACTTGTCTCCCGCGTCCGCGATCTGGAAGACCAGCGCGTCGTCAATGTCTGCCTGACAGCCAAGGGTAACGCGCTTCGGGAAAAGGCGGCTGCCGTGCCGCAATGTGTTGTTGAGGCATCCGGTCTTTCGGAAAAGGCTTTCGAGGATTTGAAATCCGCCCTCGACACATTGCGGTCCAACCTGAAATCCACGGGAGACCGGACTTGAACAACCTCACGGGCAACATCACCGCCATCCTGTTTGACAAGGACGGCACCCTGCTGGATTTCGACGCGACATGGGCACCGGCCTATCGCGAAACCTCGCTCCATGCAGCCAGAGGCGACCGCGCCCTGGCCGACAGGCTCCTGGAACAGACCGGCATGGATCTGGTGACCGGAAAGTCCGCGGCCGGGTCCCTGCTTGCAGCCGGCAACTCTGCGGAAATCGCGGCGGCCTGGATTGCCTGCGGTGCTGATTTTCAGGAAGGCTCGCTGACCGCAGACCTCGACCGGGTGTTCATCGGCTGCATGCATGATGCAGCGCCGATCCCCGGCATTCCTGATGCGGTCGAGACCTTGAGCGGAACCGGGTTCACTTTGGGTGTTGCCAGCAGCGACAGCGAAGCGGCCATTAGGGCCTTTCTCGCCGGCACCGGGCTTGCGCCCCGTTTTGCCTTCGTCACGGGTTACGACACGGGTTTTGGCCCGAAGCCGGAACCGGGCATGGTTCGCGGCTTTGCCGAGGCAACAGGTCTTGCAGTGGACCGGATCGCCGTTGTCGGCGACAACACGCATGATCTGGAAATGGCCCGTTCGGCGGGCGCCGGACTATGTATCGGTGTCCTGACGGGCACAAGCGCGCGCCACGACCTGGAAACCCTGGCGGATGCCGTTCTGGAGAGCGTTGCCGATCTGCCGGCCTATCTGGCCGCCAACTGATTCACATCAGGCTGGCACTGCCGGGCCCTGCCGTCGCACTTGTCCGGGCGTCTGGTTGAATTGACGCTTGAAGGCCCGGTTAAAGGCGGCTTCCGAGCTGTAGCCGATGTTTTCGGCAATATCGATCAGGGGCAGATCGGTCTCCCGAATGTCGCGCCGTGCCCGTTCCATGCGCCAGTGGGTGACATAGGCCAGCGGCGTCATGCCGACGAGGTTCGTAAACCTGTCTGCAAAAACCGTCCGGGACATGCCAGCCTCCCGGGCAAGGCTCTCCACCGTCCAGGGCTTTTCCGGCGCCAGATGGATCTTGGACATGCTGCGCCCGAGCTTCGGGTTGAGCACAGCCGCCAGGCATCCGGCCCTGTCCCCCTCCCTGTCGACGAACGTTCGCACCACCTGGATGAAGATGATCTCCGTCAACCGGTGGATGATCGCCTCGGACCCCGGCTGCCCGGCGCGCACCTCGCTGGCAACAAATCGCATCACTGCTTCCAGCCAGAAGGCGTTCATCGTCTGTGTGTTGGGCAGATGAATGACGGCGGGCAAGGCATCGAGCAGCGGATGGACCGAGCCTTCCTCGAATTCGAAATGGCCACAGAACAGTTTACAGGCCAGCTCCTCGTCCGGACCGCCGTAATAGAGCGCGCCTTCCCCCGTATAACCGGATTGCCGCACGACCTCGTCCACTTCGGCCGCGGGACGGTCCGGTTCATCGCTCAGGATATGAGCGGCCCCGTGCGGAATGACGGCGAGATCGCCGGTCGCAAGGCGGATTGGCTTTTCAACACCATCCACCGCCAGCCAGCAGCCACCACGCATTGCCATGTGAAACCGCGCGACATTGCCGAAGGCCGGCACCCGCACGGCCCAGGGTGGCGAAAAGCAGGTATGGAAATAGACGGATCCCCGTAGCTTCAAGGCATCCAGGATCTGGGTCAGGGCGTCATGTTTCATGAAAGGCCGGTTCCGGTTGAAGTGCTACTCCCGCATTTTTGCCTCAACACCGCAAAGCGCAAGGCTCCCGGACGATCGGTCAATTTTCAGGGACTTTCGTGCATGGATAGAACCGAAGTCGACCAACATCTTTGGGCTCGTGGGCAATCCGCCCGCAGGAAACCAACCTGGAGGACCTGAAAGATGTCTGTTCGCTTCGTCACCAAGACCATGCACGCCTATCTCGATTATCCCGTCGCGATCGGCCTTATTGCCCTGCCCGTATTCCTTGATCTCGGCCAATCCAACCCGATCGCCTTCTGGCTATCCTTCCTGACAGGCTTTGCGGCCCTGGCCCTGACGATCCTGACAGATCACCAGACTGGCATCATCCGCATTCTGCCGTATTCGGTTCATCTGGCGGTCGATTTTGCCGTCGGCATCGTGTTCCTGGCAGCTCCCTTCGCACTTGGCTTCACCGGCCTCGACTTCGCCTATTACCTGGTCAACGCCATTGCCGTCCTGACAGTGGTCAGCCTTGCCAAACCGCAGGAAACGGTTGCGCAGGCCGCTTGACAGCCACCGTCCACGCACAATGACACCGGCCCTCACGCCGGTGTCTTTTTTTGAGCTGCAATCCGGACGATCTGCAAATCCTCGGGAACTTGCGAACATGGAGACGCCTGAGCTTCGGACGCAAGGTAGAGGCACCGGAGCAAATCCGGCCTTCAACCTTCATACCCTTTCAGGAGTAGAACATGTCCTTGATGAAATCCGCCATTGCCGCAACGCTGCTGTCTCTTGCCGCTCTCTCTGCCCCGGCAATGGCCGCGGACGAATACAACACCTCCAGTGGCCTGACGGCCGCCGGCAGCCCGCTCGGTCTTCATGGTGTCGATCCCGTGGCCTTTGTCAGCCTGGGCAACCGGATTGACGGAACCGCGCAATATACGGCCGTCCACGACGGTGTTGCCTATTACTTCGCATCCCAGGAAGCCATGGATGCCTTCACCGCGCATCCGGATCAGTACCTGCCGCAAAACGGCGGCTTCTGCACCTTCGGTGTTTCAGTCGGCAAGAAGTTCGACGGCGATCCGCAGTTCGCGGCTGTTGTGGACGGCAAGCTTTATCTGTTCCTGAACGAAGCCATCTTCCGCGAGTTCCAGAAAGACCAGTCCGGCACGATCACCAAGGCGGAAGCCAACTGGAAGAAGATCCGCTCCACCGAGGCAACGAACCTCTGATTGTACGTTGTCAAGGCGTCGGAACGACAAACAAAAAGGGCGGCCCCAGGGCCGCCCTTCGTGACTTGATTTCGGCAAAAGCCCGAAGACTTAAGCCGCGTTGTGCAGCCGATTTTCGAAAGCAAGGTTCCGGGTCAGCGGCGCCAATGTCTTGGCAGCGGCCAGAACAGCCAGGTCGGCCAGCGGCTCGCCCAGGATCACCAGCATGTAGGCAAAGCCGAAGGAACCGACGGAAGCCATGTTCTCGGCACCGAAGCCCTGGCCGTAGAATGCCCAGAAAGCAACCCAGCCAACGATACCGGCCTGGAACGTGGTGGAAAGAGCCAGTGCCTGAACGTAGGAAACGTCAACATAGGCTGTCTTTTCCGGAATGATGCGGTTTGCCAGCATGCTGACAGCCCACAGCGGCACAAGCAGCGTGGTGACGTTGATGCCGTACTGCGGCAGGTCGAAAGGAGCAACCAGCGTCCCCTGAAGCAGAAGGCCTGCAGCAAGGCCGATTGCTGCCGGACCTGCGCCGAACATCAGGAACAGGGTGGAGCCCAGGATAAAGTGAACTTCGGAAACACCAACTGGGTAATGCGGCAGGATTTCGAAGAAGCAGAACACGGCAACCGTCGTGATGACGGAGCGGACGGCAAGGCTGAGAACGCCGCTTTTGCGGATCGTGTCGAGAGCCATTTTGCCCAGAAGGCCGAAGGAAGCAGCCGCGGTACCGTAGCTGAGTACGATTTTGGCACCGTCGACGATGCCCGGTTCGATATGCATGTCATTTCTCCTTTGCGCACCCTCCGTGCGCGAGCAGATGGTGTGAACCGGCCCCGATGGGACCGCTGGATGGCAGGTTTCCTGGCTCGCGAGTCTCTGCGCTGCCCGCCTTCCCGGATCGCTCCAGTGGCTTGAAGGGCTTTGCTCGTCGCATACAGTTGCGGGGGCAGCCACGGTATTGGTCCCTGTTGGGTACGCCTCACCGTGTTCCCATTTCATCCGCCTTTACGCTTGTTCGGGCGAAACCATCGCATCGTCTAGATTTGCAAGGATTGGCGATATTCTGCAAGCGAATTTTCGCCATATTCGGTCTGAATGCGACATTGCACCGAAATTTTGCCGTCTGAAGACCACCACCGAAATCAGCCGAATTAGCACTACCAACAAGCTTCAGATCTCAAAATACTTCTTCAGGGAATTGCGTCAGCCACCTGAAAAACATGACATTTGAAGAATCCAATCAAAGATGAAAATCAAAACCATTGTTTATTAAATTTTTCTGTATTTAGGGTAATTGTGATTTTTACTTGCGGAAACCCTAACGAAAGATAACCTCACTCGAATACAAAGCACATCATGAGAGTTTGCAATGCCCTTTACCAAATTGGGAACGCTTATCGCTGGTGTCGTCTTTTTCCTTGGCTGCATTCAGCTGGCACTTCTGGCCGGCGTTACTCTTGGAGCAGTCACTGAACCAAGACCGGGTTTTTTCCTTGGCAATCTGACACGCGAACAGGCGCTCGACAGCGGACTATTGAAGATCATGGCCGCCGTCGCATTCGGCGTGATCACCGAGATCAGCCGCTCGGTTGAAAAGAAGTAGACCACAACCAAAGACTTGCCGCAGGCGGTGACCTGTGAAAGTCTTCGGCCATGTTGAAATCGATTCCCCTGACCGCTTTTGCGGTATCTCTCCTTGCTGCCACCGTCACTCCTGGCTGGGCGGCACCTGACAAGCTGTTCGGCGCCATCAACGAACGTCTGTCGTTCATGCAGTCGGTTGCAGCCTGGAAAGCGGATAACGACAAACCTGTCGAGGATCTGCCGAGGGAAAAGGTGGTGCTGGATGCTGCCCGCGAAAAGGCAGTCGAAAACGGCCTGTCGGCTGACAATGCCACCTTGTTTTTCCAGGCGCAGATAGATGCGGCCAAGGACATTCAAACCTGCTGGATCGAACGCTGGGAGAGCGGCGAAGCTCGTCCGCAGAACGTACCCGACCTGATCAAGGATGTCCGTCCGGAGCTGTTGCGCCTCGGCAACGAGATCCTGACGCTACTCGCAGAAAGCCCCGTCGAAGCCTCTGACCAGCAGGCCTTCACGGAGGCGCTGACCGTGGAATGCCTGTCCGACGGATCAAAGAGCGCTCTGTTTGAAGGTCTGGTCGACGTACACGACTAGACACATACGGCCATCAGGACATCCCTCATCAGAGTTCAGGAGGCTGCCTGCCTCCAGGGCTCGGCCGCATTCGCCACGCCTTCCCGCTTCATGACCATTCGCGAGAACTCGCCGAACGGCACTGCCGGGCTCCACAAGTAGCCCTGGCCGAGCGTCCCGCCCCACAGATTGATGTAATCCATCTGCAACTGGGTCTCGACCCCTTCGGAAACTGTGTTGAGATTGAGCTGCCTCGCCAGCATCAGGATCAGCTCGACGATGGTCCGGCGATCCTCGCAATTGGCAATGTCCATGATGAAGGACCGGTCGATCTTCAGCGTGTCGAACGGCATGCTCGCGAGACTGTGCAGCGAGGAATAGCCGGTGCCGAAGTCGTCGATTGCAAATTTGACGCCTTCTTTCTTGATCGGCAGGATCTGATCGAGAAGGTTCTGCGAATAGTCGACAAGACTCGATTCCGTCACTTCCAGTTCCAGCTTCTCCGTCGAGAACCCGCTCTCGCCAATGATCCCGAGCATTCTGCCGGTAAACCCCTTTGCCTGCAGCTGCGCGGGCGCAACATTCACGGCGACAGATACATCGACATTCTGCCGATGCAGGGATTTCATGTCGGAGAGCGCGGATGCCAGCACGAATTCTCCGATCGGAACGATCAGACCGCATTCTTCTGCCACGGGAATGAACTTGTAGGGCGGTACGGATCCGAGTTCGGCATCGTTCCAGCGCAGCAGCGCTTCTGAACCGACAATCTTGCCGGACGAAATGTCGACCTTCGGCTGGTAGTGAACGGATAGCGTGCGGTCTCTCAGCGCGCTTTGCAGCCTGTGCCGGATCTGTTCGCGCTCGGTCATCCGTTCGCGAATGATATCGTTGTAGGCGATCGACTGAGCCCTGCCGGCACCCTTTGCTTCATACATGGCCATGTTGGCGTTTCGCAGAACTTCCTCGGCCGTTGTACCGTGCTCCGGGTATCTCGCGATCCCCGCGCTGACGGTCAGCGAAAGGGAAAGCCGGCCAATTCTGTAGGCCCCACCCAGCCGCTCGACCATCGTTCTGGACAACTTGGCAAGCGTCTGCAAATCATCGACGCCGGGTAACAGTACGACGAATTCGTCGCCTGAAAACCGGGCAACGCAGGGGGGTTTTGACGTCAGTGGCTTGACCAGCTCGTCGACCAGGACGGCCAATCGGTTGCCGACCAGCCGCAACAGCTTGTCGCCTACGGCATGTCCGTGCATGTCGTTGATCAGTTTGAAGCGGTCCAGTCCGATGTAAAGAACGCTGCCCGTTTCCTTGGGTCGCAGATCGATCAGCGTCATCGCGACATTGTCCAGCTTGGCCCTGTTGGGCAAACCGGTAATGCGATCGGTGTAGGCGAGTTCCTCGATCCGCAGAATATTCTCGCGCAGCTTGACCATCATTCCGCGGAACGCGGTTTGCAGGTCACCCACCTCGCCTGGTGCATCAGTTTCCAGATTGCAGTCGAGGTAACCGGCAGCGGCCTCATTGGCTGCCTGCGTCACGCGGCTGACACCTGCCGTTGCCCGGTACATCAGCGCAGCAATCACCGGAACGAAGGCAAGAAGAAGAACCGCCAGGATCAACACCACCTGAACAATCTTTTCCCTCAGAACGCCCGCAAGCTCGTGCTTCGAAATGCGCACCAGCACGGACCCCACCACTTCCCCACTGCGGGAAACCGGCAGGATGTATTCGATCATATCGGCGGTTTCCGAATACTGAGCCTTGCCCGACTGCGCGACATTCAGGGCGCCTTCGTTGAACTGCACGGCGCTCGAGGGTTCTGCGGAGGTAAAATCGCTGGCGAACTCCTGACCGAAGCGGCTATAGGCCTTGGCTGCGATAATGTATTTGTCACCCGCAATCGCATTCAAAAGCCGCTCGACTTCACCATAGTTCTTGTTGGCGATTTCGCGCGCCGCGATATTGGTGACAAACAGCGCCTTGTCGTGAGCAGTCCGAGCAAGGCGTTCCTCGATCTTGTCCGTCTGGGTCAGATAATCGATGCCGATCAGAACCAGCGAAAAAGCCAGCAATCCGAACACGCCATAAAGCGTTGCCCGCACAAAGACGCGCTTGAACAGCGCGTTTCCTCTTGATCGAACGGTTTCGAGCACGAAACAAGCCCCTTCGGTCCATTGCGTTGCCCGGGTCGAACTGCGACCCGATACCAGCAGTGTTTCGGCAGCCGCCTCAACAAATTCTGAACCTGAAAGAGGAAACACGACCCTATTCTGGAACTATTGAACCTACGAGCATCTATTTCTTTCACACCGGCCAAATTGCTCGTCAATTTTTCCTAGGCACTACTGAATTCACGAGAAACCCTGTCCGCGTAGAATTACCAAGCCTGACCGGCATCTACGGAAGATTTGAATCGATCACACTCTCAACTTGGCCCGATTTCTGTACCGAAAGGTGCGATTTTCAACCAACACCCCAAATCGACGCGCGTCTGAGTAGCGTCTGAACATGCTGTTCTTGACGTTGTCGGTTCGTAGGCAATTTTCGTGGTTTGTTGTCGAGCAAGGGCAACTATAAATAGTTTTTACTTTACCGGGACCGGATTTGGCATATTGGCAAGGGCGCAGTGCAGGCGCGGCCCTACGTGGACACCTGGATTGCAGAAGCCCAGCTGCCGCACTGTGAACCTGGTGCGGCCTTCAATCGCCTGATCGAAGTGCGCCGGTTCGCCCGCCGGTCAGGATCTGACCTGCAGCTCTCGAATGTCCTGCCCCATCTCAGCAGTTTTCTCGCGGTTTAGGTCCGGCGCTAGATAGATTGCCGTTGTCCAATTCCACTTTCAAAGGCACTATTTTCGAATCTGGAATATCAATCCTGGGCGGGAGGCCAAGGACATGTCCGGCAATGCGAAACACGATTCCTGGAGTGCAGGTCGCAGTTACGATCACTACATGGGCAGATGGAGCCGATTGATCGCAAGAGAGTTCGTGTCCTGGCTCAACGCGCCTGCTGATGCAGACTGGGCGGACATAGGGTGCGGCACCGGAGCCTTGACCGAAACCATACTCGATATGGCCAAGCCAAAATCGGTTGTCGGTCTCGATCTTTCGGAAGGCTTCGTGATGCATGCGCGGGATGCAATCACCGACGAGAGAGCCCGCTTTGAAGTCGGGTCTGCACAGGACCTGCCGCTTCCCGACAACTCCGTTGACGTATCAACGTCCGCGCTCGCGCTCAACTTCGTTCCGGACAAGCTGCAAGCACTTGCCGAGTTGCGTCGCATTACCCGCCCTGGCGGAACAATATCCTTCTATGTCTGGGACTACCCGGGAGGTGGCATGGGCTTCATTGACGCCTTCTGGAAAGCAGCCGCTTCAATCGACCCCGCAGCCGAAGACCTTGATGAGGCGCTTCGGTTTCCCTTTTGCACTCCGGACGGGCTCCGCCAACTTTGCACTGAAGCCCGGTTGCCGGGTGCCAGTGTTCACACCCTTGAAGTCGACACCGTGTTTCCGGGGTTTGAGGAATTCTGGCATCCGTTCACGCTCGGCGCCGGGCCTGCGCCCGGCTATTGCATGAACCTGCCACGGGAAAAACGTGACGAGCTGAAGGCAAAGCTCCGGCACCAACTCGATACCGGCGAAGAAATCCGCTTGCCCGCACGCGCCTTTGCTGTCCGCTACCAGCAGCCGTGAACACGCAGTTCATCCAGAGCGGAATTTACAGGCAAGACCAACGGCAAGCACAGCAAGCGCGAAACACGAACTCACCGGATAGAGCAACGCTGCAGCCGCAGCATCCCGGTACAGAGCCTCACTACGACCAGCCGCCAGAACCTGGAAGAAGATCTGGCCCTGCACTGCGATACCAAGCGCCATGCCGATCTGCTGGAAGGCCTGGAGAACTCCGGACCCCGCTCCGGCATCCGGTCCGGAAACCCGCGACAACACGAGCTGGAACAATGCTGGAATCATCGTTCCGGTACCAAGTCCGACAATCAGGAATGGCAGCGCCAGCAGGCTTGCCGATAGTCCATCGGAAACAAGCAGGCGCACCGCCACCAGACCGCAGAAGACCGCCAGCATGGCAAGGCTGATCCTTGCCGCCTGATAGCGGGATCCGAAGCGGCCTGTCATCGCTGACGCAAGGATGACACCAACCGGATGCGGCGCCAGGATGAGCCCGGCCGTCATGGGCGATAGTCCAAGGCCTGCCTGCAGGAAGAGCGCCATCATGAAGAACATGCCTGCAAGACCGGAAAAGAACAGCGCGACAAACGCGACACCCGCAACAAACACGCGGTCCCCTGTCAGAAGCACCGGCAGAAGCTGCGCCTGGCCGAGGCGCGCCTTCTGAACCTGCAACCGGTAGAACAGGACAGCCAGAACTGCGCTTAGCACCATCAAGGCAAAACACCAGAACGGCCAGCCGAATTGCCTGCCTTCCACAAGCGGAAACACCAGCGCCAGCACTGCGAGGGCAAAAAGAAACGTTCCGGACCAATCCGGCATCACCCGGCTCTCGTTTTCGATATGCGGCAGAAAGCGAAGAGCGCCGGCCAGCGAGATCAACCCGACAGGCAGATTGATCAGAAAGATCGGCCGCCAGCCCAGCCCGAAGATATCGGCCGCCACAATTGCCCCGCCCACCAGCGGCCCCGCCACGGCCCCAAGTGCGCTGACGGAGCCGAACAGGCCGATGGCCTTGCCTTTTTCCTCTGCCGGAAAGATCACGTGAACAATGGCGAGTACCTGCGGCACCATCATCGCCGCGTAAAGCCCCTGCAGGCCGCGGGCGGTAATCAGGGTGCCTATATCGGGCGCCAGGCCGCATGCCAGGGAACTGGCGGTAAACCCGGCGACACCCCAGCGGAAGACCCGACCCCTGCCGACCACGTCTCCAAATCGGCCGAAAGGCAGCAAACCGGCGGCAAAGGCCAGCACATAGACAACCAGCACCCATTCCAACTGGGTATCTGTGGCGCCAAGTCCTTGGCGGATGGACGGCAGCGCCAGATTGACCACCGACACATCGAGAATATTCATGAACATGGCAAGGTAGAGCGCGGCGAGCGCCGCCCAGCGATTGCGCCTCTCCCTGGTCGCACCGTCAAACAAAAGAGACATTCAGAACTCCTGGCAAGGCGTGAACTCGAGTTTGTTACTTATAAAGTTACATATTCACACACGTCAATCTCATGTGCCTTGAATTGTCACGTAATCGAATCCGGCATAAGGTTTTCCAAACGGAGATTTCCATGCGAACCGACAGCCGATTGCCGCGCGTGCTTCACGTGCTCCTGCATCTGGACCAGACTGAAGACCCGGTGACGTCCGACAAGATCGGGAAGATGCTCAACACCAACCCTTCCCTGGTCCGGCGCACCATGGCGGGGCTGCGGGAAGCGGGTTTCGTCGGGGCCACCAAGGGTCATGGCGGCGGTTGGGTGCTGGCCAAGAGCCTGGACAGCATCTCGCTGGCCGAGGTCTATGCTGCCCTTGGCTCACCACAGCTTTTTGCCGTCGGTCAATCCGCCGACGCCCCCACCTGCCTTCTGGAACAGGCCGCCAACCGGGCAACTTCAGCCGCGCTGAAGGCGGCACGCGAAACATTTCAGGAGAAGCTTGGGCAGGTCACGGTGGCCGATCTGGTACGGCCGCATGCGCAGGAAATCCGGGAGCATCAGGAAAAACCTTAGGTCCGAAATTTAGCCGCAAACCTTGGGCAATCTTCGGAACACCTGTGAAGACTTCCATTAAAGAACCTTCTTCGAGGCATGGTCCGGGGCAAACTGAACAGCCCCCTTGCCTCGCGGCGCAACATTGTATACAAGCGCACACAATAGAAATCAGGTACAACTCGCACCATTCAGATTTCCGTTTAGCCTTCCATTTTCCAGACCCGCGAGGCAATGCGTCCCATGGCAAAGATCAAAGTCGACAATCCGGTCGTCGAGCTCGACGGCGACGAGATGACCCGGATCATCTGGGCCTTTATCAAGGACAAGCTGATCCACCCCTATCTCGACATCGACCTGCTCTACTTCGATCTGTCAATCCAGAAACGCGACGAGACCGACGACCAGATCACAGTCGATGCGGCCAACGCCATCAAGGAACATGGCGTCGGCGTCAAATGCGCCACGATCACACCGGATGAAGCGCGGGTTGAGGAATTCGGCCTGAAGCGCATGTACCGTTCGCCCAACGGCACGATCCGCAACATCCTTGGCGGCGTCATCTTCCGTGAGCCGATCATCATGCAGAACGTGCCGCGCCTGGTGCCGGGCTGGACCCAGCCGATCATCGTCGGCCGCCATGCCTTTGGCGACCAGTATCGCGCCACCGACTTCCGCTTCCCCGGCAAGGGCAAGCTGACTATCACCTTCACCGGCGAAGACGGCCAGGTGATCGAACACGAAGTCTATGACGCGCCGTCCGCCGGCGTTGCCATGGCGATGTACAATCTCGACGACTCGATCCGCGATTTTGCCCGCGCTTCGCTGAACTACGCGCTCAACAGGAAGGTGCCCTGCTACCTCTCCACCAAGAACACGATCCTGAAAGCCTATGACGGCCGCTTCAAGGACCTGTTCCAGGAGATCTACGAAGCCGAATTCAAGGACCAGTACGCGGAAGCCGGCATCTGGTACGAACACCGGCTGATCGACGACATGGTCGCCTCCGCTCTGAAATGGTCCGGCGGGTACGTCTGGGCCTGCAAGAACTACGACGGTGACGTCCAGTCCGACACGGTTGCCCAGGGTTTCGGCTCACTCGGCCTGATGACGTCCGTCCTGATGACACCGGACGGCAAGACCGTGGAAGCGGAAGCCGCCCACGGCACGGTCACACGCCACTATCGCCAGCACCAGAAGGGCGAGAGCACCTCGACCAACTCCATCGCCTCGATCTTCGCCTGGACCCGCGGGCTCGCGCACAGGGCCAAGCTCGACAACAACCAGGAGCTTGCCCGTTTCGCCCAGACGCTGGAAAAGGTCTGCATCGACACTGTGGAATCCGGCCACATGACGAAGGACCTTGCCCTGCTCGTCGGTCCGGATCAGGCCTGGCTCACCACCACCGGCTTCCTGGACAAGATCGACGAGAACCTGGCCAAGGCCATGGCCGCACACTAAGGCATTGCCTGTGAAGGCCGAAGGAGCAACACCGCGGACATTGTCCGCAGTGTTTTGCTTTTCGGCCCAACAACAACCTGCCGATTGTCCCTCTTCCCGGCCCGCGCTAGGCTCACCTGGCCGGTAGCCAGAGGAGAGGACGGTGTTGACGATCCGCGAATTGAAGACGCCTCTGATCGGCCCCCTGGACCTTGCCTTGCTGGCGGGTGAAGCCGTTGCGATTTCAGGACCCTCCGGCGCAGGCAAATCCCTGTTTCTCAGAGCAATTGCCGATCTCGATGAAAGCACCGGCCATGTTGCCCTGGATGGCACGGAGCGCGAAGCCATACCGGCTCCTGAATGGCGCCGAAAGGTGGCTTACGTGCCTGCCGAAAGCGGCTGGTGGGCGGACCGAGTTCAGGATCATTTTGCCGAAACTTCCGACCTTCCCAACCTGCTGCACCAGATTGGTCTTGCCGATGCGCTTGCCTGGGAGGTCTCCCGGCTTTCCACCGGTGAGCGCCAACGCCTTGCCCTTGTGCGCGCTCTCCAGACAGCACCGCAGGTTCTTCTGCTGGATGAACCCACCTCTGCGTTGGACCCGCCTTCCGTTGACCTGGTCGAAACTCTCCTGAAACACCAGCTTGCTGCCAATCGCGCCCTTCTAATCGTCACGCACGACCCCGGCCAGCCCGAACGGCTCGGGGCACGACGGCTTGTCATGGAAAAAGGCCAGCTGAAGGCAGGTGCTGGCCAGGGAGCGCTCGCGTGACCGGTTATCTCGCCCTCACCTATTGGGACCTCGTGGCTGCCTCGGTGTTCCTGCTATTGAACGCGGTTTTTTCGATCGTGCTTGATCTCGGCCTCACCCGCACGCTCATCATTTCGGCCTTGAGAATGAGCGTGCAACTGATCCTGGTTGGGCTTGTTCTCAAGGCAATCTTCTTTTCCGGATCCCTGTTGTGGACACTGCTGGCTGCGGCCGTGATGCTGGCTTTTGCAGGGCGCGAAATCTGGGCGCGGCAGGACCGTCGCCTGGCTGGCCTCTGGGGCCCGGGGCTGGGCGTTGCCGTCATGCTGGTCGCAGGCACCCTCGTCACGATCTACGCCCTGGCAGGGCTCATCCGCCCCGATCCGGTCTGGATGCCCCAATATGCACTGCCGCTTTTCGGCATGGTGCTCGGCAACACCATGACCGGGGTCAGCCTCGGCCTTGATACGCTTCACACGTCGCTTGCCCGCGGGCGGCGCGATGTGGAAGCCCAGTTGCTGCTGGGGCGCACCCGCTGGGAAGCGACACGCCCCTTCTCCCGTCAGGCACTGCGGTCAGGATTCACGCCGATCATCAACGCCATGGCGGCAACAGGCGTCGTGTCACTGCCCGGAATGATGACAGGGCAGATCCTGTCCGGGGTCGATCCGCGTGAAGCAGTCAAGTACCAGCTCATGATCATGTTTCTGCTTGGCGGCGCTACCGGCCTCGGTGTCCTTGGCGCTACCTTCGCCAGCGTGTGGCGCCTGACTGACAACCGTGACAGGCTGCGTCTCGACCGTTTGAACGGAGGGTCTCGATGATTGAACTTTATGGTGCGGACTATTCGGTGTATGTGCGCTCGGCCCGAATGGCACTTATCGAAAAAGGAATTGCTTACGAGCTTGTCCCGATCGATGTGTTTGCCCCGGGTGGACCGCCGGAAAGCTATCTTGAGCTGCAGCCCTTCGGCAAGATCCCCACACTAAAGCATGGCGACTTCACCCTGTTCGAAACAGCGGCCATCCTGCGCTACATCGACGAAGCCTTCGACGGCCCTCCGCTTCAGCCAGCCTCTCCGCAACCGCGGGCGCGCATGGCTCAGCTTCTCTCCATCCTCGACAATTACGCCTACAAGACCCTCGTCTGGGACATCTTCGTCGAACGGGTGTCAAAGCCCTCTGGCGGCGCCCCCGCGGATGAAGTCAAGATTGCCTCGGCGCTCGGCCGGGCAAGAACGATTGTCAAAACACTGGAAGCGCTTGCGACGGAAGGCCCATTCCTGATGGGGGATCAGCTCACCCTTGCCGACTGCCATGCGGTCCCGATGCTTGCCCTCTTCGAGCTGTCAGAAGAAGGCCGGCTGCTGCTGCGTTCGGCGCCGAAGCTGTCCTCATGGCTACAGATATTCAAGGAACGCGACAGTTTCAGAAAAACCGGATTGTCTGGTTGAGCGCGATTACGCGTCAGGCCTTTATCTTTTCCGCAGGTCAGATCCACTGCAAACATTTTAGTCTTTTGCCGTT
Source organism: Roseibium sp. ROS1 (assembly GCF_054658215.1). NCBI lineage: Bacteria > Pseudomonadati > Pseudomonadota > Alphaproteobacteria > Hyphomicrobiales > Stappiaceae > Roseibium > Roseibium sp. ROS1. The sequence goes on along the minus strand of NZ_BAAGIG010000001.1, from coordinate 1,423,342 downwards.
CCACAACGCCCGTTGTTCCATTTATCTTCAGGCAGGCGCAACATTGAATCATTTTATGAAGAAAGGGATTTTTTGATGAGGTTTCAAAAGCTTGTAATTGTTTTCTTGAGCAGCCTTTTGCTGATGTGTGCCGGTTTGGCAGCATCGGCACAAACCGTCCACGAGCCCTCCCGCGGCACTGCCGAGCGCAAGGACATACTCGATGCAATGCGTCCGATGATGGAGGCAAGGGTGGGGCCGCCGGTCGAGTTCGTCGTCAACTGGATGCGTTCCGGCCATGGCTGGGCTTTCGTCCAGGTGTCGCCGCAGCGCCCAGGTGGTGGCGCTATTGACCTGTCCCGCACGACTTTCGCCTCGCAGGCGGACTATATGGATGGCCTCGTCACCTTCGCCTTGCTGCGTTACCAGTTCAACCGATGGAACCTGGTCGACTTTGTCGTCGGCCCGACAGATGTCTTCTGGCAGGGCGATCCGCTCTACGCCCAGGTACCCCGCGGCTTGACACCCTACTGAACGCCTTTCTGACTGGCCTACTTTGCCGGATCCTTCTGCGTTCCGGCAACTTCCTCCATCATGTCATCTTCAGAGTCGGCTTCGTCCTTGGAATCGTCCCCCTGGAAGAGCTCCGGCTCCTGGTCGGTGTTCTCTGAAGATGCAAACACGCCCGACTGCTGAAGTTCCTCTTCCGCCAGCTCGCCCAGCACGCGTTTTCCCGCCGCCACACGGTCGCGCGCTTCATCCATGATCTTCTTGGCCAGCCCCTCATCCCTGTCCATCAGGTGTTTGAGGGCTTCCGCCTCCAGCACCAGAAGCTGGCAATCCTTGTAAGCGACCACTTTCGCGGTTCTGGGTGTCTGATTGATCAGTGCCAATTCGCCAAAGAAACTGCCTTCTCCAAGATAGACCGTGTCGTGCTGCAGCTGGATTTCGACTTCTCCGTCGGCGATGAAATACATCTTGTCCGCAACATCGCCCTGCTCTGCAATCGTGCCGCCCTTGCGCACGCGAAGCGACTGCAGCAGCTTCGCAACTTCGGCAATCTCCGTCGCCTTCAGGTCTTCGAACAGAGGCACGCGCGCCACCATCGACCAGGTGACGACAAAATCCCGACTATGGATTTCCCGGGCAAAGGCCGAAGCAATGATGCCGACCGGCAAGGCTATCAGCCCGTAGCCCATCAGCATGACGATACCCCCAACCGTCTTGCCGAGATTGGTGACCGGCACGACATCGCCATAACCGACGGTCGTCACAGTGGTAATTGCCCAATAGATGCCGTGCAGAATGCTGCGGAACTTTTCCGGCTGGTCGTCATGCTCGATCAGATACATCAACGTGGCAGCCATCAGGATGACACCGCAGATGATCATGCTCGATCCGAGCAGCGCCCTGCGCTCGTTGCCGACGGCGGAAATCAACGAACGCAACGCCGGTGAATACCGGGCCAGCTTCAGGAAGCGCAGCAGCCTCAGGATGACGACCATCGTGACCGCCTGATTGGGCAGGAACACCACGAACAACAGCGGCAGGGCCCCGATCAGATCGATGATCGCGTCCGGCTGGATCGCATAACGCAGCCTGGAAAACACCGGCCCGTAACGGCGCAGCGGCGGATGGAGATCGGCCACGTAAAGACGCATGACGTATTCGGCCAGAAAGACAAGTCCGCTGCCCAACTGGATCAGACGCAGGTGCGTGCTCAGGATGTCGCGGATTTCCGGCACGGTTTCCAGCACCGCAAGCGCGATGTTGATCAGAATGAGGACGATCAGGAAGTTCCGCAGCACGCGCGCGCCGATGCGGCGTTTGCCCGTGTCCTCAAGCACCTCATAGAGCGCCCGTTTGAATTCATGGCCGGACACCGAGCCCCCCGTTTCTGATTTTGCTCGCGTTTTCATGAATAGCCGAAAGACAGGCTACGACAAAGCTCTCCACGCGGACAGCCCTCACCATGCCGCACGAAGCTGTGCATAGGGGTGAGCGGAACGTGATTGGGCAATTTTGTCGCAGGCCCCATCTCCATGGATAGCCAACCGAACTGAAGGAGGACACCATGACCATAGACACCGACAAGGTTCGCGCCGCAGAAACCACGCCTCACCACATCGTGCTGAAAATGTTGCTGGTCTCGACGTTCTTCGCAGCCGCCGCCCTGGCAGTGACTGCTTTGCTGAACTGAACCAACCGGCAGGCTGCCGGAGGCAGACCTGACCAGGCCACCTCAACCGACGCCTCCCTCCATCCGTCATCCCGGCCAAGCGAAGCGCGAGCCGGGACCGGGGAGCGACAAACCTTGCAGGACCTCAAGAGGCCATGCCGAGAGCAATAGGCCCCCAGATCCCGGATCTTCGCTTCACTGCGTCCGGGATGACCAAGGAGGGATATGCGTAATTTCACCCGGGAAGTGACCGAGCGCCTTAAACGAGCTAGGGCGGCCCTGAAGGGACCGCCCTTTTCAATTTTGATTGCCTGTAGAACCGTCAGAGCCCCGTGAGGTGTGCCTCGATTGCGGCAACGGCTGCGTCGGCCTTGGACCCATCCGGTCCACCGGCCTGCGCCATATCAGGCCGACCGCCACCACCGCGGCCGCCGAGCGCTTCCGAACCGATCCGCACCAGATCCACGGCGCTGACCTTGTCGGTCAGATCCTGCGTGACGGCAGTCACGATGGCAGCCTTGTCGTCTTCGGCAACGCTGATCAGAACGACCACGCCGGACCCGAGCTGGGTCTTGGCCTCGTCGGCCATGCCTTTCAGATCCTTCGGGTTGATCCCCTCGACGATACGCGCCATCAGCTTGAACGCGCCGGCGTCCTTCACCGGCGTGCCGCCTTCCGCGCCACCGCCCATGGCGAGCTTCTTCTTGGCATCCGCCAGTTCGCGCTCCAGCTTCTTCCGATCTTCAACCAGCTGGGCCACGCGAGCCGGAACATCATCAGCGCTGATCTTCAGCAGGCTGGCCAGTTCGCGCATGCGCTTGTCCTGGGCATCCAGATATTCACGGGCTTCTGCGCCGGTCAGCGCCTCGATCCGGCGAACACCGGCAGCAACCGCACCTTCGGAAACCAGTGTCACCAGACCGATATCGCCGGTACGCTTCACATGTGTACCGCCGCACAGTTCAAGCGAATAAGGCTTGCCCTGCTTGGGGCCATGGAGAGCGGTCCCCATGGAAACGACGCGAACCTCGTCCCCGTATTTCTCGCCGAACAGAGCCATGGCGCCAGCTTCGATAGCGTCGTCGACTGCCATCAGGCGGGTATCGACGGGCGCGTTCTGCAGCACGATCTCGTTGGCAAAGCTCTCGACCGTTGCCAGTTCCTCATCGCTCACCGGCTTGGGATGCGAGAAGTCGAACCGCAGGCGCTCCGGCGTCACCAGAGAGCCTTTCTGAGCGACGTGATTGCCAAGGACCTCGCGCAAGGCCTCATGCACAAGGTGCGTAGCAGAGTGGTTGGAACGGATCGACTTGCGGCGGGAATGGTCAACCTTCAGTTCCAGGGCAAGGCCCGGAACCAGCTCGCCCTCTTCCACGGTGACCGAATGAACGAAGAGCCCTTCGGCCTTCTTCTGCGTATTGGTCACGGCAACCTTGACGCCATTGGCCAGCATCCAGCCGGTGTCGCCCACCTGACCGCCGCTTTCGCCGTAAAACGGCGTCTGGTTGAGAACCACGAAACCGCTTTCACCTGCGGACAGCTTGGCAACTTCCTTGTCGTCAGCTGCAAGACCGGCAACGACACCTTCGGCCGTCTCGGTCTCATAGCCGAGGAAGTCCGTGGCGCCGTGCTTTTCCTTCAGCGCGAACCAGACTGCCTCCGTCGCAGCGCTGCCAGACCCGGACCAGGCCGCACGGGCTTCCGCTTTCTGGCGCTCCATTGCAGCATCGAAGCCATCCGTATCAACCGAAATGTCACGCGTTCTGAGCGCGTCCTGGGTCAGATCCAGCGGGAAGCCGTAAGTATCGTAGAGCTTGAACGCGGTTTCCCCATCCAGACGCCCCCCAGCCTCAAGGCCTTCGGTTGCGGTGTCGAGCAGGCCGAGGCCACGCTCCAGCGTCTTGCGGAAACGCGTTTCTTCCAGCTTCAGCGTTTCGGTGATCAGATCTTCAGCGCGGCTCAGCTCCGGATAGGCACGGCCCATTTCACGCACCAGCGCCGGAACCAGCTTGTGCATCAGCGGTTCGCTTGCCCCCAGAAGATGGGCATGGCGCATGCCGCGGCGCATGATCCGGCGCAGCACATAGCCGCGGCCCTCGTTGGACGGGAGCACGCCATCGGCAATCAGGAAGCTCGTGGAGCGCAAGTGGTCGGCAATCACGCGGTGGCTGCCGGTGGCGTCGCCTTCCGCTTCCACACCCGTTGCGTTGACGGACGCCGCGATCAGTGCCCTGAAGAGGTCGATGTCGTAGTTGTTGTGGACGCCCTGCATGACGGCGGCGATCCGTTCGATGCCCATGCCGGTGTCGATGGACGGACGCGGCAGGTCGAGACGCTTTTCCGGCGTCTGTTCGTACTGCATGAAGACGAGGTTCCAGATCTCGATGAACCGGTCGCCATCTTCTTCCGCAGAGCCCGGAGGGCCGCCCCAGATGTGGTCGCCATGGTCGTAGAAGATTTCAGAACAGGGGCCGCACGGACCGGTATCGCCCATGGACCAGAAATTGTCCGACGTCGCGATGCGGATGATCCGGTCTTCACTGAGACCTGCGATCTTCTTCCACAGATCGAACGCCTGATCGTCTTCGGCAAAGACGGTTACCAGCAGCTTGTCCTTCGGAAGGCCGAATTCCTTGTTGACGAGGTTCCAGGCCAGTTCGATCGCCTGGTCCTTGAAATAGTCACCAAAGGAGAAGTTGCCCAGCATCTCGAAGAAGGTGTGGTGGCGCGCAGTGTAACCGACATTATCCAGGTCGTTATGCTTGCCGCCGGCGCGAACGCATTTCTGCGCCGTGACCGCACGGGAATAGTCGCGCTTTTCCAGACCGGTGAACACGTTCTTGAACTGGTTCATGCCCGCGTTCGCAAACATCAGCGTCGGATCGTTACGCGGCACCAGCGGCCCGGACTCGACCACTTCGTGGCCGTTTGTCTTGAAATAGTCCAGAAAGGCAGAGCGGATTTCATTTACGCCGGTCATTCGGATCTCGCATCGGTCACAGCCCCGCATATGAGGGCCTGTTGTAAATCTTGAAGGCGCTGGATCTGGGTCGCCGATCCGCGCCGGAACAGCCTTTTAACTTTCACCTCCAACCCTGTCCAGCGGTTGCACGGGCCCGACCTAACGGAAAGCTGCCGGGAAACACGCGATTTCCGGAATGAAGGCTGCCCTCACGCGCAGGACAATCGATCCGACAGGATCTGACCTCTTCCAATTTCGCTCCGTTGCGGGTCCCGAAAAGCAAAAGGCCCCCTTCCGGAGTGCGGAAAGAGGCCCTTGGAAGACCGGACAAACGTCCGGAGCTCTTGCAGACGGAGATCGGAACCTGAGGATCAGTCCTCTGCTTCTTCCGATGCAGCGTCCGGATCGATGATCGCATCGGCGATCAGGCCGGCGTTCTGGCGGATCGCCAGTTCGATTTCATCGGCAATTTCCGGATTGTCCTTCAGAAACTGCTTGGCGTTTTCCCGGCCCTGGCCAAGACGCTGGCTGTTGTAGGAGAACCAGGCACCCGACTTTTCAACGATGTTGCCCTTGACGCCAAGGTCGATGAGTTCGCCGGTCTTGGAGACACCTTCACCATAGACGATGTCGAATTCCACCTGACGGAAAGGAGGCGCAAGCTTGTTCTTGACGACTTTCACGCGGGTCTGGTTGCCGACGACTTCGTCCCGGTCCTTGATCGCACCGATACGGCGGATATCCAGACGGACGGAGGCATAGAACTTGAGCGCGTTACCGCCGGTCGTGGTTTCCGGCGAACCGAACATGACACCGATCTTCATGCGGATCTGGTTGATGAAGATCACCATGCACTTCGACTTGGAAATCGACGCGGTCAGTTTGCGAAGAGCCTGGCTCATCAGACGGGCCTGCATGCCCGGCAGGCTGTCGCCCATCTCGCCTTCGAGTTCTGCCTTCGGTGTCAATGCCGCAACCGAGTCGATGACCAGAACATCAATGGCGCCGGAGCGCACCAGCGTATCGGCAATTTCCAGTGCCTGTTCACCGGCGTCCGGCTGGGAAATCAGCAGATTGTCGATATCGACGCCAAGCTTGCGCGCATAGATCGGATCCAGCGCGTGCTCCGCATCGACAAAGGCGCAGATACCACCGGTCTTCTGGGCTTCGGCAACCGCATGCAGGGCAAGCGTGGTTTTACCCGAAGACTCCGGCCCGTAAATCTCGACGATACGGCCGCGCGGCAGACCGCCGATCCCGAGCGCAATATCAAGTCCGAGAGACCCGGTCGAGACGGCTTGCACCTCAACCACCTGGCCCTGACCCATCTTCATGATGGAGCCTTTGCCGAAGGCGCGTTCGATTTGGCTGAGCGCTGCGTCCAGCGCTTTTGTCTTATCCATCTGGCTGCTTTCTACGAGACGAAGTGTACTTTGCGACATGGCTTACGCTCCTTATTCCACGATGGACGCGCCGTTTCAATGAGAGCCTTTGTACACATTTTGTTCTCATTTGACAAGTCTGCAAAACCGATTGGTATTAAAATGAAAATGGCTGTTTGTTTCCAATATGTTCTCACTTATCGATTTTAAAACTTACCTAGCGTAATCTATTGATCGGAACATCCCGTGATTCCGCGATCGGGCAGAATCACCGGCGCCTACACTGATAGCCGTAGACAAACGACGCCCCATCACCACATTGCGCTATGCGCGTCGTCTCACAGCATACACTAGCTCCATGGAGGTATTGCAGCTGCGCATCTGGCTGATTGTCGAAACTGCGTCGGGGGGATTTCGTAATGCAGGTGAATATTCAGACAACCGCTTATGCTGCGTTTGAGCCTATCCAAGACCTTTGGTGCCATGCCTCAAAATCGAATTTTGGGTTTAGGGTAACCAGCGACTGAACTGCAGTTCTTTGGGCAACTGCAGCTAAACAGGCTATTCAAATCAAACTAAAAGGGTGCAGAACAACCCAGGCAAAAAAGAACACGCAAAGCGTCAATATTGAACTGCAAATAAAAGTATTAAAAGGGCCTCGCCTCACCCCTAGAAGCTTCAAAATTCCAACCGGGATGTAGGATATGGCGTTGAAAATAAGATTGTCTTCATTTTTTCCGCTAAGAAAATTGTTAAAATTAGCTCCCGCTGCGGCGCCTAAGATTGCAAACAGAAAAAAACATACAAAAAAAGCAAACTCTACTATCAAATTCATCGGTTAATCACTGAATATCATTCACATATTGAGTGCACGCACCTCTGTGCGCTTATCACACTCGGATATAGCTTTCCCTAGCCTATGGCGCTACCCAACATACGCCCGAGGAGGACTAGAGTATTCGGGTCGTAACCAGAAACAAAGGCTGGTTTTGCAGGGAGAGCACGTGAATATCGGGTGGCAGTGAGCGCATCTTTCAACCATACCTTGAAAAACAGATTTGCAAAGAATTTCGGTTCGGCTAGGTCTACGCCACTTTCGTTTCACTCGGCTGGGAAGCTATTTACATGAAAACAAACAAACTGTTGTGCCTGGCGCTTGCGCTTGGCTTGTCGGCTTGCGCCACCGCGACACGCGGCACCAATGAGACCGTGAAGGTCTACGCTTCGCCGGAAGGAGCGCAGATCGCCACGTCCATCGGCCTCACCTGCAACACGTCCCCCTGCTCGCTCCAGGTGTCCCGCAAACAGGAATTCACCGTTACGGTTTCCAAGGAAGGCTACAAGACCCAGACCGTCGAGGTGAACACCAAGGTTGCCCCCGGCGGCGTCGCCGGCATGGCGGGCAACGTGCTGATCGGCGGCGTTATCGGCGTCGGTGTCGACAGCGTTTCGGGAGCTACGCTCGACCACTCGCCCAATCCGGTCCTCGTTGAGCTGGTCCCCAACAACCCCAGGAACCCGAAAACCCCCAAGGGTGATCTCTCCGAAATCAAGGAAAAGATCGCCGCAAAACAGCGTGCCCAGGAAGAAGCCGTGATGCGGAAGTCGGGTGGGGTCTAGATAGTCGAGACAACCTAGAGGCCTGAGATCTCCAGATCGCGAGATGTTGGGCCTCTAAAAACGAGATCCGATGAGAGACATAAACCAAGTTCCCGAAGACAAAAACCTTGTGAAGGGTAACGACCTAACTTCCAATCTCGCCGCTGCAGTCGGTTAGGCTCTGGCGACGCCCTTGCCTGGAACTGCATGACCTTTCCGGGGCAGATGAGCGCCAACTTTGTTGCCGAAGTCGCGATGCGACCAATGGTTCGGTTCAAGAATAACCGCCCGCTCAAAACAACTGCAGTTCAAGTTCCTGCGCAGAGCCCATTATGGAAAAAGACCCATAATTAGCGTAGGATCTTCTTATGAATGACACGTCTCGAAGTGAAGAAGTTCAACACCACTACGCGACGCCCCGCCATCTCGCGACACGTGGTTCGTTTCAAGCGAAATATGCAACCGTTAGCTGGTTTGGCTGGCTGATTGGGCATTTGAACTTACAAACAAAAATGGCTGTATTGGACGTCGGGTGTGGTCCTGGCTGGATATGGCGTTCCCAGGCAGACCGTCTGCCGAACGAACTTCGTCTTTCTCTTTTAGATTCCTCGCCCGGCATGATTGAGGAGGTCTCGGCGAACCTGGCAACGGTGGAGAAGATTGAGGTCGTCAGCGCAAAGGTGGCAGATGCAATCGACCTGCCGCACCTAGATGAGACCTTTGACGCGGTGCTTCTTTTGCACGTCCTATACCACGTAGAGGATCCAAGATTAGCCTTGCATGAAGCGAGACGTGTCTTGCGCCCAGGCGGGCAGGTGTTCGTAAGCACAAACGCGCTGGAAAATATGAGCGAACTGCATTCAATTGGCGCCAAGGCATTTGGAGGCAGGCCCGTTGATGCAGGGGCCGCAATGTTCTCACTCGATGATGCCGAGCAGTTTGTGGGTGAGCTCTTCGACGATGTACGGCGATTTGATCTGACCGACACTATGACGTGCACCGATCCAGAAGATGCGGTGATGTTCCTGTTGTCCTGTCCACCAGGCATTTCTGCGCCCGAGGCTCAACAGAGGCATCTTGCAAAGCTGATGCGCGAGGAAAGCGACAGCTTGCAAGGCAGATTAGTAACTACACGCCGAAATGGCCTCATCGTCGGCACAAAAGCACAATGACTGCGAAAAGCGGCCCCGTTGGCCGCTGATCTGTCGTTTCATGTTATCAACGGATGCTTCTTACCGATGCGTTCACAGAGCCCGTTGCCGCCCCCCGCTTAATCTGCTAGCCCGCCTCTTCAACGGTTGCCAGTACCGGCGCATCGAACGCTTCTGTTCTGATGCCGGCTTTTCATGAGACAGTCCAGAACGTGACTTCAGCCATCTCCTCCCCCGTCATCGCAATCGGTGCGATCCATTACGATACGATCGCCCATGCCAGCGAGCCGATCCGCCCCGAGACCTCGACCCCATCGAGGCTGAACGCAAAGCCTGGCGGCGTTGCCACGAACATTGCTCGTGCGCTGGTTCGGCTCGGGGTTGGAACACGCCTCGTGGGAGCGGTTGGAGAAGACGGCGCTGCCGACATGCTTTCCCGCCAGCTCAGCCAGGAAGGGCTCGAGCTGCATGTGAAGGCCCGGAAAGGTTTCGCAACGGGCCAGTACCTCGCACTGCATAATCCGACAGGTGATCTTGCGGCCGCCTGCGTTGACGACCGTGTTCTGTCCGAAGCTCCGGAGGATCTCTTCGACGGTATCGTTGCCGATCTTGCAGCAAACGCGACGGACGATACGATCTGGTTTCTGGATGCCAACCTGCCCGCTGCAATGCTGGTCCGGTTGACGGGGCGTGCCTTGCCCGGGCGTCTTGTTGCCAATGCCGTTTCGGATGCCAAGGCAGTCCGGCTGCGTGGGGTTCTCGCCAAACTGGATTGCCTGATGTTGAACCGCGGCGAAGCGGTCACGCTTACCGGGCTTTCCCGCGGCACGTCTTCTCAAGACCTGGCGGCGGCCTTGTCGCAGACCGGCCTCAAGAGTTTTGTCCTGACCAGCGCAGCATCTGATGTGCTGGTGCTCGAAAGCGGGAAACTTCACCGGTTCGCACCGCTTCAAACAGATATCGTCGATGTCACCGGAGCAGGCGATGCATTAACCGCCGGGACAGTCGCGGCGCTCGCCAGAGGCTATGGCCTGAAGCAAGCAGTCCCTATAGGCCTTGCAGCTGCAGCCCTGACCCTGCGCAGCACCGGCGCCCTCGCGGAAGAGCTCTCCTGGGACGCCCTCGCCAACTTTTGACCATATGGACAAATTCCAATCTTGGCGCTGCTCCGCCTTGCGCCTATAAGACCCGCAGAATTGACCCGGCCCGAGCTGCCGGACGAAAACAGAAAGGCACACGCCGTGACCACTCCGACAACGCCCTCCGCCATCAAGGATCTGATCGTTTACAGCGATGAAGTGCGCGAGGCACTTGCGAACGGCAAGCCGGTCGTTGCGCTGGAATCGACCATCATCACACATGGCATGCCTTTTCCGAAGAACGTTGAGACCGCCCGTGAGGTGGAAGCCGATATTCGCGCGGAAGGCGCCGTTCCGGCCACCATCGCGCTGATGGACGGCAAGATCATGGTGGGCCTTTCCGATGAGGATCTCGACCGCCTGGCACAGGCCAAGGACGTGATGAAGTGTTCACGTGCCGACCTGACCTTCGCACTTGCCACCGGACGCTACGGCGCGACAACCGTCGCCGCCACGATGATGGCAGCGCATGCGGCGGGCCTGAAGGTCTTTGCCACGGGCGGCATCGGCGGCGTTCACAAGGGTGCGGAAGACAGCTTCGACATTTCCGCCGACCTGGATGAGCTTGGCCGCACGCCGGTCTGTGTGGTGTCCGCCGGTGCCAAGGCATTGCTCGACATTCCCAAGACCCTGGAAGTTCTGGAAACCAAGGGCGTTCCCGTCATTGCTTTCGGCACGGAAGACCTGCCGGCATTCTGGTCGCGGGCCAGTGGTCTCAAGGCCCCCTACTCCCTGAATTCGGCCGCCGAAATCGGTTCGCTCCTGAAGATGCGGTCCCGTTTCCCGGATCATGGCGGTGTCCTGATCGCCAACCCGGTACCGGAAGCCGACCAGATCCCGCGGGATGAAATGACCGATTATATCGATGCCGCCATTGCGGATGCCACTGCGAAGGGTGTTCGCGGCAAGGACGTGACCCCGTTCGTTCTCGGCGCCATCCTGGAGTTGACCGGTGGCCGCAGCCTCGACACCAACATTGCGCTGGTGCGCAACAATGCCCGCCTGGCCGCGCGTATTGCTGCTGAACTGGTCTGACGGCACGTTTTCTCGAGAAACCAACTGGACCCAAAAAATCTGCCGGGCTTTCAATCCGTTTGAAGTGAAAGCCCGGCAGACTTGTCAGGACGGTTTGTCTTCCACCGGTTGAGGCACTTCCGGCGCCTGACGGCGCTCAAGTGCCGCCGCCAACCGGTCGATATCCTTGAAATGCAGGTCCCGCTGCGGGAACGGTATCTCGATACCCGCCTTGCCAAGCTCGTTGTAGACCGTGAAGTAAAGGTCCGACTTGGTAATCATCACATTGCCGATGTCTTTCAGGAAACATCTCAGTTCGAAATTCAGCGAGCTGTCGCCCAGCCCGATGAAGAGAACCTGCGGCGTCGGATAACGTGCGATGGTGTTGTGTCCGCGTGCCGCATCGAACAGGATGGATTTTACCTTTTCCAGATCACTGCCATAGGCAACGCCAACCGGCAGGATGAGCCGGCCCGACTTGTTGGTCAGCGTCATGTTCTTGACCGTGCCGGCAATCAGGTCCGAATTCGGAATGATGACGTCATGCCGGTCGAAGGTTTCGATGCGCGTTGAACGGACAGAGATCTTGCGGACATAGCCGGATTGTCCGGAGACCTCGATCCAGTCGCCTTCCTTGATAGGCCGTTCAATCAGCAGAATGACGCCGGAGACAAAGTTGGACACGATGGTCTGGAGACCAAAACCGATACCGACCGATAGCGCACCGGCGACGACTGCAAGACTGGACAGGTTGAGTCCGGCGGTGGAAATCGCAATCAGCGACGCCAGCGTGAGCCCGACATAGCCTGTGCCGGTGACGACGGCGTTCTGCGCACCGCTGTCCATCCGCGTCTGCGGCAGTACGGTCGCCTTCAGCAGGTTCTGCAGCCAGCGCGTTACGACAACGCCAATGCCGAAAATGGCAACCAGGACGATGAAGGAGTCCAGCGAAAGGTGAATGTCGCCCAGTTGCACGCCGTTCGTGAGCAGATACCAGACCTCGACGATATCCGTTCCGCGTGCGCCCCAGGTCATGGCGATCAGGGGCGCGAAAATCAGTGTCAGAACACAGATCAACCCAAAGGCAACGAGGACCGGAGCAGGTTCGTCTTCCCGCTTGCCGATAGCCGTTTTCACGACAACGAGCACGAGATGGTAAAGCATGAAGCCGAAACCAAGCTGCGCAACCGTCATGATCACCGGCAGGATCGCCACCCGGGCAAGCTGGACATAACCGACCAGCGTTACGCAGACGGCAAGAACAGCGGAAGTTTTCATGAGCAGCGACAAGAAAAGCAGAAAGCCGGATTCCTGCGGCTTTACTGTTGCCTCTTCGGGCTCTTCCGCGGACTGCTCGCTCTCCTCGGCATTGCTTTCCACGGACTTGTTGGACCTGATGACGCTGGCCAGAGACCAAAGCAGTACCGCCGCCATCGCAATGGGGGGAGCCGAGAGCACCGAAATCGCTGCCGTACCGAAGGCGTTATCGAGTTCGAATGCCTCGACCGCCACTTCAAGGGCCATGAAGACGCCCAGCCCCTGGCAGAGACGCAACCCGAGTTTTGCTTCCCGGTCCCCCAGCTCCAGGAGACGCCAGCGATCCTGTCCGGGGGCAAAAATCGTGTGCCCCAGCCAGTTCGCTATGATCATCACGAGAGCCATTACCGGCACAGCGATAACCGCCGTGCGAACCGAGTTCGGATAGATATCGAGAATGGGAAAGATGGAGACCAGGGCGACGGCACCAATGGTCGGAAGCACGATAAAGCTGGCATTGTAGAGCACCGCCAGCATCAACGCCTTTGCACCGGTGGCCGGCTTTTCGCAATAGAGCTTCAGCGCCCGCGAAATCGGATGCTGCAGAACCGTCAGGAACAATATCCCGAAAATTGCCAGACCGAGGGAAAGCGGCACTGTCTCATGCAGTTTCTTCGAGACGCTTGGGCGGGCCAGTTCGTTCTGCACACCACGTTCGAACCGCTTTATGAATTCCCCGATCTCCTGAAAGCCCGCGGCCCAGGTCGACGGCGCAAGCGGCGAAGGATACCTGTCCAACAGTGTCGAAAATTGCCGCGCACGAAGCTGCCTGTCGACCTGGCGAATGTAGAAGATAGCCTGATTGTTGATTTCGCCGGCCACACGGACCGGTGCATTTGCGGCCGCCAGCGCATTGGTAAGCTCAAGACGTCTTGCAGCAACTTCTTCAGCTTCCTTCTGCCCGTCTGCAGGCGGTGCACCGAGGCTGTTCAGCTGGGCTTCCAGGGCGCTCGCCCGAATGTTCCCGCGATCTATGATCTCCGCGCTGGCGTCCCGAACCTCAACGAGCTGAGACCGGAGCTGATCGAGGGTCTTGGGAGAAATGCTTCTTTCTTCCAGCGCCGTTGCCGCCCGGCTGAACAATTCGGCCGACCGCGCTAGGGGCTCCGGCGGAACCTGCCCGGCTTCCTGGGCAAACAGCGTTCCGGCCGGCATGCCGCCGGCAAAAGTGATGGATAAGGCAAGAACCAGCAGGATACACTTGAGAAACTTCATGAAGACGCCATCACTTTTGGGACAAGGCCCGGTTCCGGTCCGCAGACTGACCACGTTGCCTAGGAAGCCAGGTGGGCTTCAAGGCATATGCATCCATCCGCGGTCCGATTCGAACAATCAGCTTATTTGCGAATTTCGGCAGATCTTTCACCATGGAAACACATTTGTCGCAAAACGGGCCTAAGGAAAGGCTCTGGCAGGTTTCAAGGCTGCCCGGCTTTGGCCCGAAATGCGTGCCAAGCCGTTGACAGAGCGGCGTAAGCCTGCCCTAACATGCGAAATTATGACGTTAACAGGACGTTGCGGCAAAATACCTGAAAACAAGCCGCGTCCTTCAAGGAGGTCAGACATGACAGACGCGGCAACCCCTGAAACCCCGCAGACTGCAACGGCTCCGGCAGGAAGCATTTCCCCGCTTCAGTACCTCGACCGTGCGCTGTCGACCCTCCGCGACATCGGCATCACGCCGGAAAGCGAGCAGGATGCACCGATCAACGCCCTTCTGGAACAGATCACCGATCTTTCTCCCGACAAGGTGCTGATCATCACCCGGACCCTGGCCCAGGCTTCCAATTTCAACGAGGTTGTTCGCTCGCAGGTTCAGCAGATGGATATCGGCGAACGCTACGAGCAGATCACCGAGGCGTTCAATTCCATCCGCGATGACGCGAAGGCGCTCGTCGATCAGCTTGCCGACGGCAAGATCTCCTTCACCGAGAACCTGTCCAACAAGTGGCGCGACTTCCGCCGCGGGACCATTTCCGATCGTTTCGATGATATCCGGGGTACCTACAAGGACGTTGCTAAGGCAACCAAGGACCAGATCGAGCGGGAACAGACCATTCTGGAAGCCTATCGCGATTTCCGCGGTGCCTTGAAACAGGCGGAAGTCACCGCACTGGAACTGCTGAATATCGCAACCGGCAAACTGGACGCTGCCAAGGGTGCCCTTGAAGCTGCCTCCGGCGAAGTCGAAGCCTACACCGGTGACGACCCGGCGCAGAAGGCACGCCTTGAACTGGCACGCGACGAGAAGCTGCGTGAAATGCAGGACGAGGAAAAGCGGTATCAGATCGCCAAGGACCTCTCCGACAACCTGACGATCGGCTACAACACGTCAGAGGTCATCATGGCGCGCCTGGTCCAGACAACCAACGCCAAGGAGCGCGTTTACGCCCAGTCGGTCAGCTTCTTCTCCACCAACGAATCCGTTCTCACCGCACTCAACGCCTCGTTCACCGGCCTGCAGGGCCTGCACGAAAGCACCGAGACGCTGAACGCCATGAAGGACGGCATCAACAAGAGCCTGGAAACGCTGGCGGACATCGGCGACGAAGTGCAGAAAAAGGCGCTCGAAGCCGGCTATGGACCGACCGTTGCCGCAGCCTCGGTGAAGAAGCTTGTCGACTCCGTCGTCAATTTCCAGGTGCAGTCGCGTGAAATCATCGACGAAATGCGCGAGATGTCGACCAAGAATTCCGAGGAAATCCGCAACGCCGTGGAAGACGGCAAGCGGCGGCTTGCCAAGCTGACCGCCCAGGGCAAGGCCCTTTGATCTGACGATAATCCGGCAGGCCGGACCCTCCGGCCCGCCCTTTTTCAAGAAGACATGCATTCATGGCAAGCAAATCCGACGCCCCGCTTGACGATCTGATGATGGCGATGGACGTGGTCGACACGCTGCGTCATGAAGAAGGTCAGGTGGCCCGCGAGCTGAAGACCGATGAACGCGATGCCGCCATGATCGAACGGCTGCGTCAGGTCTATGCGTCCCAGGGCATCGATGTTCCGGACCATATCCTGAAGGCGGGTGTCGAGGACCTGAAGCGCGACCGCTTCGTCTATTCTCCACCTTCCGCAGGCTTCCAGCGCACCCTGGCGATGATCTACATCTCGCGCAGCACCTGGTCAAAATGGCTGGCGGCGGTCGTTGCTGTCGTCATCGTTTGCGTTGCGGCCTGGTACTTCATCGTCAAGCTGCCGGCACAACGTGCGGAAGCGGACCTGCTGGCAAGGCTTCAGGCCCTGCCCGCGACCTATACCGAATTGGTCGGGCGGATCGATTCCCTGACCGAAAATACCGAAATCGAAGCCAACGCCGCACGTCTGGCCACCGACGGCAACCTTGCCCTTTCGGACGGCAACAACGAGGCAGCCTTCAAGGCGGAGGCCGACTTGCGCGATCTTGCCGGACGGCTGCAGGAGGTGTTCGAGGTCCGGATCATTTCCCGCGAAGGCGTGCCGACCGGCGTTTCCCGCATTCCCGAATCCAATCCAGACACCGAGAACTACTACATCGTGGTCGAAGCCGTGGACGCGGACGGCAAGATCCTGGAGCGCAGGATCGTATCGGAGGAAAGCAGCGAGGCCGAACTTGTCGACAAATGGGGCCAGCGCGTTTCGGAAACCATCTACAACGCCGTTCGCCGCGACAAGATGGAAGACGGCATCGTGCAGAAAGGTGTCCTGGGGCAGAAGCGGCGCGGAGAGCTGGATATCAAATGGCGCAGCGGCGTTCAGGACGGAGCGATTACGAAATGGTAGCGGTTAGGATTGCACCGCCTCACCGGGAGGCACCGGCATGCTGACGGGACGCCAGACCCTGGGCACCATCGAGCAGTCGCTTGCCGATTTGCGCCGTGAAGAAGCCGAGCTGAGCAAGCGGATCGAGCGTTCGACCCGCGCCCTGACGGACCTGCAGGAACGCCAGAGTGAAGCCTACCGGGACCTTGCCCGGTTCCGACTGGATACCGACAGTGCCGGTGCACTCAACACACGCCTCGACAGTGCCGCGCGGGAAGCCCGCAAACTTCTCGACAAGCGCAATGCTGACTACAAGGTCCTGACTGACCAGTTGCGCCAGTGCGAAAGCGACCGCAGCCAGTTGCAGAAGAAGCGCGTCGAGCTGGACAGCATGCGTGATGCCGCCGAAAACCAGATGGACGAATTGATGGAGGCTGTCGACGGCCGTCTGGAAGGCGATGCCGGTTATCAGGCACAGCGCGAGAAGACAGAAGCCGCTCTGGCGACTGCGGAGGCAGCCGCCTCCAAGGCGGCTACGTCCGAAAAGGACCGAAAGGAAAAAGGCAAGGCCTATGAGGCCGATCCGCTGTTCATGTATCTGTGGCAACGCGGTTTCGGAACACCGGCGTACGCGCACCGCGGTCTTGTGCGCTCGCTCGACCGATGGGTGGCCGGCCTTGTCGGCTTCAACGACGCCCGTGCCAATTTTGCCATGCTGACCAGCATTCCGGACCGCATGGCGCGCCATGCGGAGCGCTGTGCCGAAATCGCACTGGAAGAACAGGACAAGCTCGCGGAGTTCAGCCGCAATGCGATGACCGACGCTGCCGGAACGGATCTTGTCGGCACCATCGAAACCCTCAGCGCGGACATCGACCGTATCGACGGAGAACTCGACAATCTGGACAGGCGGATCGAAACGCTGTCCTCGGCCCTCGCCGAATTTTCCAGCGGGGAAGACACCGACTTCCAGAAGGCGGAGGAACATCTGTCCGTTTCTCTGCAGGCGGATGACCTCAAGGATTTGTGGCGCGCCGCGCTCGACACCCCCTCGCCCGAGGACGAGAAAATCGTTCAGCGGATCGAGGATCTGAAGGAGCGCATCGACCAGGTTACACGCGAGATCCGTCAGGACAGGGAACTGCAACGCGATATTGGTCGACGCCGCGCGGAACTTGCAGACGTCATCAAGCGTTTCCGTTCCAGCGGCTATGGCAGCTGGGAGTCCACCTTCTCTGACGAGAAGCTGACGACCGTCCTGTTGGGCGAGTTGGTCAAGGGTGCGATTACCGGTGCCGAATACTGGGCCCGCGCGGAGCGTTCGCACAAACGCCGCAAACCGAAGGGACGCCAGGTCGCGTTCCCCAACGGTTCGGGTCTTCCCAAGTCCATGGGAGGCTTCGGTGGCGGCTTTGGCGGAAGTTCCGGCAAACGGTCCGGCAGCAGTGGCGGCTTCGGCGGTGGTGGTTTCAAAGGCGGTGGAAGTTTTGGTGGTGGCGGTTTCAAGACAGGCGATACATTCTGACCTTCACCGATTGAAATCCCTGCCCCCGTGAGGCCACAAGGCTTCGTTAGGAGTGTTATGTCAGTTTACTGGCAGAAGATGGTGGCGGTCACATGCAGTTTTCTTGTGCTTTGTGAAGACGTGTTCTAGACCGGCTCTTAAGTTGACCATTTTAACCTTGGGACTGCCCATGCGACGTATCGTTTTATCCGCTTTTTGCGCTCTTGCTCTTGCCGCCTGCCAGTCCGGGTCCTCTCAGCGCCCCACACAGCCGGATCAGCCAAGGCTGGACGTGCCGGCCGGCGCGCAATCGGTAAATATCGCAGCCGATCCGGCAAGCGTGCGGTCCGCACTGGTCTCCAGTGCCCAGGAACGCGGCACCGTCGTACTGCAGGACCAGCCGAACATGGTGGTTCTGGAACGCCCGATGACCGGCGCGAACCCAGCGCTCGATTCCGAATTCGGCCCGTCCGACAACGGCCAGCGCGTGATCCGCATCCGGGTTCGCTTCACCGGAACGCCCTGCCAGACGCTGGCTGTTCAGGATCTTGCCGTGATCAACAACGTGCGCACGGCACTTGAGCAGAGCTTCGTTCTGCCGGGCAACCCGAACACGATGCAGAGCCTTCAAGGTCTGAAGTCGCGCGCCGAACAGGGTAGCTCCTGTCCGCCGGTTTCTTCCTGACGCATCAACAGTCAGTCTTGAAAATGATGAGGCGTGGCCGGGTTTCCAGCCACGCCTCTTTCATGCCGGCCTACTCCGAAGTGGATCACAGCAGTGGGAGACTTCCGTCACTCCGGACGCATTCACCGGCATGACTGTCGACGCGTCAGGCAGGCACAGCTTCAGCGGCGAACTGCTTCAGGAACTCTTCGCTGGGCGGGATCGGCTTGATCACGTCGATCAGCACTCCGTTCGGATCACACGTGATGAAATGGCGCTGGCCAAAGGCCTCGTCCCGCAGCACCTGCAGAATGGGTAACCTGTTCGCCTGGGCGACCTCATAAACCGCGTCGACATCCTCGACCTCAAAATTGATCAGAAGCCCTCCTGCGCCCCGGCCACGACCGGCTTCCGGAATGGTTTCGTGGTTCTGGTCGAGGATCGCAAGATTGACGCTTTCGTCCTCCTCCGACTGCAGGTGCACGTACCAGTCAGCTTCAAACATCGGCTTGAAGCGGAAATTTTCCGAATAGAACCGGGCAGTCTCCGCGACCTTGTCGGTCATGAGGACCGGATAATACTGGGTGCATTTCATCGTTTTTCTCCTGTTCCTCGCCAGTTTCGGATGTGGATTGCCTGTTCCATCCGGCCTCCGGCTGTTTCCGAGGCTTTCCAATCGCAACAAAAAGACATACAGTCTGTATGTATTTTTCAACTAACATACAGGCTGCATGTATGCAAGGCAAAAACTCCGAGAAGTCAGGTGAACGCCGTACACAGGCGGAAAGGCGGGCGGAAACGCGCAAGGCCCTGCTGGATGCGGCAAGGGCGCTGATCGTTGAAAAAGGCTATGCGGAAACCGGAACACCTGAGATCGTCAAGGCGGCAGACGTCACCCGCGGCGCGCTCTATCATCACTTTGCCGACAAGGCTGACCTGATGCGGGCGCTGGTCCACCAGGAATCGGAAGCGATCGCGGCGGAAATCAACAGCCAGACGAACACGGGCCAGACACCGCTCGACGCCTTCATGTCCGGCGCCAGCGCTTATTTCTCGGCCATGTCCGTTGCGGGCCGCGCAAGGATCATGCTGCTGGAAGGACCGACGGTGCTCGGGCTGTCGGAAATGGCGGAGATCGATCGCCAGACCGGCGGTGCCACGCTTCTGGAAGGCCTGCGGCATGCAGCCAATCACGGTGCACTGAAAGATATCCCCCTGGAGCCTTTGGCGGACCTGCTCTCTTCCGCGTTCGACCGCGCGGCGCTGGCAATTGCAAATGGCGGTGACAGGAAAGCGTATGAAGCCGCGACCCGCAAGCTATTGGCCGGCATCCTGGCAGACTGACAATCGGCCCTGATGTCGTGATCCTTCAAGACGGCCTTGCACCAACCTTCTATGGCTGGCGCCAAACCAACCGACCGGGAGACCCAAGTGATTCTGAGATACACCATCCTCTACGTTGAGAATGTCGCCGCCGCTCTCGACTTTTACGAGAAGGCCTTCGGACTGGAACGTCTGTTCCTTCATGAATCCGGAGACTACGGCGAACTGGCGACGGGCGAGACAAAGCTCGCGTTCTCATCCAAAGCACTGATGAACCAGCTCGGAAAGACACCCGGCACCCCCAACCCGAAGTCACCTGTGTTCGAACTGGCGTTCGAGACGGATGACGTTGCAGCCTCCCTTGCCCGTGCAGTCGCCGCCGGTGCAAACAAGTTGCAGGATGCACGCGAGGAACCCTGGGGGCAGATCACATCCTATGTGAGCGATCCTTTCGGCTACCTCGTGGAGATCTGCTCGCCGATCCAGTTGCCCAGTGCTGGTTGAGACAACAGCAACAGGCTATCAGGGTCCCGGCGCAATTGCGCCGGTGACCGTCCGAACCAGCGCTGCAGGTCGCGCGTCATATGGGCCTGATCGCTGAAACCGCACACAGCGGCGATCTCCACCAACGGCACCTCCGTCGCCAGCAGTCCTGCAGCCCTGCGCGCTCGTGCGAGCAAGCGCCAGTATTCAGGTGGTGGCAGGCCCTGCTCCCGAAACCGCCTCTGCAACGTTCTCACCGACACGCCTGCCTGTTTCGATGCCCGCTCGACGGTCGACTGTGGCAACGTCAGGGCAACGATCACGTCATCCAGGTCATTGGTCTCGTCAAGTGCGTTTCCGAGGATGTCTTCCACTCGTTCGCAGTCGCGTTCAATGGCCTGAAGAACCTCGTCCTCAACGACGCCACCCGGGCGCAACCGGAACCCCGTGATATGCGTCCCGGCCGCGAGTTCGGCGATGCGCGGCTGGAAATCGAGGTCCGTCAGCAGAACCTTTTCCCGCTTGCCCTGCTCACGCACCACCAGCACATCCCGGCAACCATCCGGAAAGATCAGCGCATTTTCCGCTGTGTCGATCCGGTGATGCCATTTTTCAAATCTGACCGTGCCACTCATGGCCAACCTTTAGCAGGTGGCGGCAGCGCAAGCGAGATTGTTCAACCTGGCGTGGGCAGCTACGAGCAGACATCGATCGAAAATTCTGATTGAAAACGCCACTTTCAATTCTCCTGGTCAAATGTCATGAAGCATGGACCTACCCATTACTGACCGGTTCGGAGCCTTTGTGATGATCGAAAAACTGGAGATGTTTCTCGCCGTGGCCCGGGAAGAACATTTCGGCCGTGCGGCCGAAAGCCTCGGCATCGCCCAGCCGACACTCTCGACCGGCATCAAGCAGCTTGAGGATCAGCTTGGTGTTCAGCTGTTTTTCAGAGGCTCCCGGTTCGGCGGTCTGACACCGGAAGGCCAGCGTGCCCTGGTCTGGGCCCGACAGATCGTGGGGGACGCCCGACAGTTGCGCGAGGAGATGCGGTTCTCCCGCGACGGCCTGACGGGACAATTGCGCATAGCCGTCATCCCGACCGCCCTCACCTGGGCAGCCAAACTGACGACATGGTTCGGCAACAAGCACCCGAACGTGCGTTTCACCATCCTGTCGCGAAATTCGATGGAAATCCTGTCGATGCTGGAGAACCTCGATATCGATGCAGGCATTTCCTACCTCGACAACGAACCGACCGGCAGGGTCAGCACCGAACCGCTCTACAATGAAAGCTATATGCTGGTTTGCAATGAAGCTTCGTCCTTCGCGGGCAGAAAGTCGGTCAAATGGAAGGAGCTGGCCGAGGAACGGATCTGCCTTCTGACGCCCGACATGCAGAACCGGCGGATCATCAACCGTCATTTCGGTGAAGCCGGAATCATGCCGGAAGCCCGGATCGAGTCCAATTCCACGGTCGTGCTGGTGGCAAATGTGCTGGACGGCGGCTGGATAACCGTCCTGCCAGCGGATCTCGCAGAATTTCTGACAGCCGGAAAACCCTTGAAGACGATCCCTCTTGTCGGCGTTCACACCGGTCACACTGTCGGCCTCGTGGCCCCCTATCGCGAACCGCACACCCCGGTTTTGCGGGCTCTTCTGTCCGAAGCAAGGCGTATTTCCGAGGTCTGACCGGAAGTTAGCCGAAACGGTCAAATGATGTTCGATCATGATTTCCAATCGATCAACGGAAAATCATTATTGATATCAAATCAAACTTAATGGTGTGATGCGCCTCGAAATATACGGGAGGACGCGCATGCCGTATGCGACGGGAGAGCCCACGGCCGAACAGATCTCGGCCGTGATGGAAGATTTTATTACCTTGGAAGGTCCACTTCTGCCCATGCTGCACGGCTTGCAGGCGGAATTCGGCTATGTGCCCCAGGCAGCGGTCGAGCTGATTGCAGAGGCGCTCAATCTGTCCAAGGCGGAAGTTCACGGCGTCATCTCCTTCTACCATGATTTCCGCAAGGCCCCCGCCGGGCGCCACGTCGTCAAGATCTGCCGGGCAGAGGCCTGCCAGGCCGTCGGCGGCGAAGCCCTTGGCGAGGCGGTTCTGGCCAAACTCGGCCTGGACTGGCACGGCACAACCCGCAACGGTGCCGTCACTCTCGAACCTGTCTACTGTCTCGGCCTGTGTGCCTGCGCCCCTGCCGCGATGGTCGACGGCAAGGTCATCGGCCGTGTCACCGAAGATCGCATGACGCGTATCCTCCAGGAGGCCGGTGCATGAAGATCTTCGTTCCCCTCGACAGCGCTGCCAAGGCACTGGGTGCAGATGAAGTTGCCGCAGCAATTCAAATCGAAGCCGGCAACCGTGGTCTCGATGTCACCGTGGTGCGCAATGGCAGCCGTGGCATGGTCTGGCTTGAACCGCTTGTCGAAATTGAAACCGACGGCACCCGCAAGGCTTTTGGCGCCGTCACAGCCGAAGACGTTCCTTCTCTTCTGGATGGCACGCTGGAAAGTCTCGGCACGGTGGAAGACATCCCCTTTTTCGCCCGCCAGACCCGGCTGACCTTTGCCCGTTGCGGACTGATCGATCCGCTCAGCCTCGCCGAATACGAAGCCCATGGCGGACTTGTCGGCCTGAAACGCGCTCTTGCTCTCGGCGGAGAAGAGATCGTTACGGAAGTCACCAACTCCGGCCTGCGCGGCCGTGGTGGCGCAGGGTTTCCCACGGGCATCAAGTGGGACACGGTCCGCAAGGCAGTTTCGGCGCGCAAATACATTGTCTGCAATGCGGACGAAGGTGACAGCGGTACCTTTGCCGACCGCATGCTCATGGAAGGCGATCCCTTCACGCTGATCGAAGGCATGATCATCGCCGGCCTCGCCACAGGGGCTACAAAGGGCTTCGTCTATATTCGCTCCGAGTATCCGGACGCCATCGCAGTCATGGAAGCCGCTGTCAGGATCGGTCTCAAGGCTGGCCTGCTCGGCACGAACGTTCTCGGGTCCGGCAAGGCTTTCGACCTGGAAATACGCACTGGTGCAGGCGCATACGTGTGCGGTGAGGAAACGTCCCTCCTCAACAGCCTGGAAGGCAAGCGCGGCATCGTGCGGGCCAAGCCGCCGCTGCCGGCGCTTGAAGGCCTCTTCGGCAAGCCGACCGTCGTCAACAACGTGCTCTCGCTGGCAACTGTTCCGGTCATTATGGAAAAAGGCGCGGAGTTCTATGCCGGGTTCGGCCTCGGCCGCTCCAAGGGCACCATGCCGATCCAGATCGCAGGCAATGTCCGCTACGGCGGTCTTTTCGAGACCGCTTTCGGCATGCCTCTGGGTGAGCTGATCAACGATATTGCCGGTGGCACCGCCAGTGGCCGGCCGGTCAAGGCTGTCCAGGTTGGCGGCCCCCTCGGGGCATATATGCCCGTCTCCAAGTTCAACACGCCGTTCGGTTATGAAGAATTCGACGGCCAGGGTGGCCTCATCGGACATGCCGGCATTGTCGTCTTCGATGACAGGGCGGACATGCTGAAGATGGCCCGCTTCGCCATGGAATTCTGCGCTGTGGAAAGTTGTGGCAAATGCACACCGTGCCGGATCGGCGCCGTGCGCGGTGTCGAGACAATCGACCGGATCGATGCTGGCGATGCAGGGGCTGTCCACCTCCTGACGGATCTCTGCGACACGATGAAAGACGGCTCGCTTTGTGCCCTTGGTGGGTTCACGCCCTATCCGGTCATGAGCGCCCTTATCCACTTCCCTGAAGATTTTGCCCGCCAGAAGGAGGCCGCCGAATGACGGATCTCGCCAACATCCATGACGATCGCGACATGGGCACTCCGGCAAAGGAAGGCGCTCCGGTCACACTGACCATCGATGGCTTCGAGGTCACGGTGCCGGAAGGCACCTCGGTGATGCGCGCGGCCTCTGAAATCGGTCTTCAGGTTCCCAAGCTTTGCGCCACGGACAGCATTGACGCCTTCGGTTCCTGCCGCCTCTGCGTGGTCGAAATCGAGGGCCGGCGCGGCACACCTGCCTCCTGCACCACACCGGTTGCGCCGGGCATGGTCGTTCACACCCAGTCCTCCAGGATCAAGCAGATCCGCAAGGGCGTGATGGAACTCTACATCTCCGACCATCCGCTGGACTGCCTGACTTGCGCTGCCAATGGCGATTGCGAGCTGCAGGACATGGCCGGCATGGTCGGCCTGCGTGATGTCCGTTACGAGCCGGGCCGCAACCACTTCGAACAGCGTACCTCTGTTGGGCCGAACCCGGAGTATATCCCGAAGGATGTGTCCAACCCCTATTTCGCTTATGACCCGGCCAAATGCATCGTCTGCTCGCGTTGTGTGCGGGCCTGCGAAGAGGTTCAGGGCACCTTTGCCCTGACCATCGAGGGCCGTGGTTTTGAAAGCCGTGTTTCGCCGGGGGCAGCGTTCGACGATTTCCTGTCTTCCGACTGCGTGTCCTGTGGCGCCTGCGTGCAGGCCTGCCCAACCGGCACGCTTCAGGAAAAATCCGTCATCGAACTGGGAACACCGGAACGTTCCGTCGTCACCACCTGCGCCTATTGCGGCGTCGGCTGTTCGTTCAAGGCTGAACTCAACGGCGACGAACTGGTGCGCATGGTGCCTTACAAGCACGGCAAGGCCAATCGCGGCCATTCCTGCGTCAAGGGTCGCTTCGCCTATGGCTATGCGACCCACAAGGACCGGATCCTCAACCCGATGATCCGCGACAGCATCGATCAACCCTGGCAGGAAGTTTCCTGGGACGAGGCCCTCAGCTTCGCCGCCAACCGCCTGCGCGGCCTGCAGGAAAAGCACGGCCGCAAGTCCATCGGTGTGATCACCTCCAGCCGCTGCACCAACGAGGAAACCTTCCTGGTGCAGAAGCTGACCCGGGCGGTCTTCGGCAACAACAACACCGACACCTGTGCCCGTGTCTGCCACTCGCCGACCGGCTACGGCCTTGGCCAGACCTTTGGGACCTCTGCAGGGACTCAGGATTTCGATTCCGTCGAACATACCGACGTCGTCATCGTGATTGGCGCCAACCCGACCGACGGTCACCCGGTCTTTGCCTCCCGCCTGAAGAAGCGTCTGCGCGCCGGTGCCAAGCTGATCGTTATCGACCCGCGCCGCATCAACCTGGTGAAATCAGCTCACATCGAGGCGTCCCACCATCTGCAGCTGCGTCCCGGCACAAACGTTGCCGTTGTAACCGCCCTCGCCCATGTCATCGTTACCGAAGGTCTTTTCGACGAAGACTATATTCGCGAGCGTTGCGACTGGGACGAGTTCCTGACCTATGCCGACTTCGTCCGCGATCCGCGCCACAGCCCGGAAACCAGCGAAGGCCTGACCGGCGTTCCGGCGGAAGAGCTGCGCAAGGCGGCCCGCCTGTTCGCGACCGGCGGCAATGGCGCGATCTACTACGGCCTCGGCGTGACGGAACACAGCCAGGGCTCGACCACGGTCATGGGCATCGCCAACCTAGCAATGCTCACCGGTAATGTCGGGCGAAAGGGTGTTGGCGTGAACCCGCTGCGCGGCCAGAACAACGTCCAGGGCTCCTGCGACATGGGCTCCTTCCCGCATGAACTTCCGGGCTACCGCCATGTGAAGAACGAGGACGTCCGCGCGATCTTCCAGGACATCTGGGGCGTTGAGATCGATGCCGAGCCGGGCTTGCGCATCCCCAACATGCTGGATGCCGCTGTCGATGGCAGCTTCAAGGGGCTCTATTGCCAGGGCGAGGACATTCTCCAGTCGGACCCCGACACCAAGCATGTGGCGGCCGGCCTTGCAGCCATGGAATGCGTCATTGTTCACGACCTCTTCCTGAACGAGACCGCCAACTACGCCCATGTCTTCCTGCCCGGTTCCACGTTCCTGGAAAAGGACGGCACCTTTACAAACGCCGAACGCCGCATCAACCGCGTGCGCAAGGTGATGGCGCCGCGCAACGGCTATTCCGACTGGGAGATCACCCAGATGCTCGCCAACGCCATGGGTGCCGGATGGACCTATAGCCATCCGTCCGAAATCATGGCTGAAATCGCTGCAACCACGCCCTCCTTCGCCGGTGTGACCTACGATCTGCTGGAGGAAAAAGGGTCGGTGCAATGGCCCTGCAACGAAGCCTCGCCGGATGGCACGCCGCTCATGCATGTCGATGGTTTCGTGCGTGGCAAGGGCCGGTTCATTGTCACCGAATATGTGGCGACGGACGAGAAATCCGGGCCACGCTTCCCGCTGCTTCTGACCACCGGCCGTATCCTGTCTCAGTACAATGTCGGTGCCCAGACCCGGCGAACCGACAACGTTATCTGGCACGATCAGGATCTTCTGGAAATCCACCCGCATGACGCGGAAAACCGCGGACTGAAGGAAGGCGACTGGGTGAAGCTGGCATCGCGTTCCGGAGAAACCACCTTGCGGGCCCATCTCACCGACAGGGTCAGCCCCGGCGTCGTCTACACCACCTTCCACCATCCGGACACCCAGGCGAATGTCATCACGACCGACTTCTCCGACTGGGCCACAAATTGTCCGGAATACAAGGTGACGGCGGTTCAGGTCAGCCTGTCCAACGGACCGACCAACTGGCAGGAAGACTATGCCGCCCAGGCAGCTATGTCCCGGCGGATCCTGCCGGCTGCGGAGTAACTGGTGATGGATCGCCCGCTCTCCCGCTCCATGCCCGGCCGTGCCGTCCACGCGGACGGCCAGGTGGCGGTCGCGAGAAGCCTGCCGGAGGAAAGCCCTGTTGCGCTCGTCTTCGATGGCACCACGCAGGCGGTGATGATGGCAACGCCTGGCGATATTGCCGACTTCGCCGTCGGTTTTGCCCTGAGCGAAGGCATCATCAGCTCGATCACCGAAATCGAAGCCTTCGAGGAGGTCTCTCATGACCGCGGCATAGAAGCTCGTCTTTGGTTACGCGCAGACCGCTCGAAACGGCTTCTTGCCCGCCGCCGTGCCATGGCCGGTCCGGTTGGTTGCGGCTTGTGTGGCATCGAAAGTCTGGATCAGGCCCTGCGACCTTTGCCGACGGTCGACGCAACAACAGTCCTGTCCCGCCTGGATGTGGCCAGAGCGACCGATGCGCTCAGCCGGCTGCAGCCGCTTCGGGACCAGACGCGCGCCACCCACGCCGCCGGTTTCCTCCAACCGGGCAAGGGCGTGGTCGTGGCGCGCGAGGACGTTGGCCGCCACAATGCGCTCGACAAGCTGATCGGCGCCCTTGCCCAAGCCGGGACCGACCCCGCAACCGGCGCTTTCGTCCTCACCAGCAGGCTGTCGGTGGAACTGGTGCAGAAATGCGCCTTCGCCGGTTGCCCGGCCCTGATTGCCGCCTCGGCCCCGACGTCGACCGCACTCCGCCTCGCCGACGAGGCCGGCATAACGGTCGCCGCATTTTCAAGGGACGGCGGGTTTGATCTTTACGCGCATCCAGAGCGTGTCTTATCCGGAGTTGCAGATGTCGCCTGAAAAGATGGTCTATATGGCCAACCAGATCGCCACCTTCTTCAAGACCCAGCCAGGCGTTGACCAGGCGGAGAAGGTCGCGAACCATCTGAAGGACTTCTGGGAGCCGCGCATGCGCGACCAGTTGAGAGCCCATGTGGAAGCCGGCGGTGCCGGTCTCGACGCGGTCGTCCTGGAAAGCGTGCGAAGGCTCTGACGGGTGGGTTTCCCTCTTCAATGCCACGATACTTAAATTTGGAAATTCTGCCGCTGCGAATATGCGGCCCATCCTCCTAGACGGACCTGACGGTCCTCCTCAGGATGAGGTCGAAAGGGAGATTTCGGCCTCGCAACAAATACAACCTCATCCTGAGGAAGCGCGAAGCGCTGTCTCGAAGGATGGGCCACAAACTCCGTCCTCTTTTCAAATAAGACTACCCGCCGGCAGATACCCCGGCCGCTCCGCTGCCCGCAAGCGCCTTATCCCCGCGCCGTTCCCGCCCCCGGTAACGGACAAAGGTCTCCAACCCGACCAGGGCATTCCTTTCAGACCCCTGAACCGATCTCGCCAGCAGTCCGGCGAGATGCGCTGCCGCCGCGCTGGCGCCGCGAATATCCTCGCGCCCGGCAGCCATTGAACAGGCACCGAAGGTGGCCTGCGGCAAATCCAACTTTGACAGCTCCGCCGGGCCACAGCGGGCATCGCCCTGAACGGACAGAACGCCGTCATATGCAGCCGGGTAGGCCTGCCCGCCACGGGCGGGTGCCGAGGCAACCATCAGGCACCCGGCGCGCTGCAGCCTTGCCACGGCAACGGACAGTTCAACGGAAGATCGCGCCATGCCGAAGGCACACAGGACAATGTCGGGTGGATCTTCAGCCAGCCAGCTCAAGCCAGCGCAGATGGCGTCAAGCGTGGTCGAGAGCTGCCCCGGAAACACAACGGCGTTGAAAAGCAAAACATCTGCCGCATGAGTGCACACGGTCTGCGCCATCGCCTCCGCATGCCCTGAGGCAAGTTCAGCGGCATCCGGCCTGCAGAACCATTCCTGTCCCACCAGGCCCGGCCAGTCACCCGGCAAAGCGCCGTCTATCAGCCCGACCCTGATCAAACTCCGACCTCTCTTGCTTGCAGCACCAGCTCACTGTCAAAGGTCCCATACCGTTCCGCATCCCCATGCGTGACGACAAGGCGGGTACGATCACCAAATCGGGTGTCAATCCGGGTCATGATCCGTGACACCCGGTCCGCATCAACCTCCGAAAGGCTTTCATCCAGGATCAGCACCTGGAACGGCTGCAACAGGGCGCGGGCAAGGCACAGCCGCTGACGTTCTCCGCCGGAAAGGTCAAGCCCTCCCTCGCCAAGAGCCGTTTCAAGTCCCTTGCCAGAAAACCGGTCCTCCAGCTCCACGAATTGCAGAACGGCATGCATGTCTTCCTCGGCTGCCTCAGAAGACCCGAGACAGAGATTGTCCGCCACCGTTCCGGAAAAGACATGCCCCTTTTGCGGCACGAGGGCGACAACCGTGCGGAGATCTTGAAGAGAGAGATGACGTAAGTCCGTACCATCCAGAAGGATCGTTCCGGCCTTCGGGTCGTCATGGCGTTGAAGAAGCGACAGAAGCGACGTCTTGCCGATGCCGGATGGACCGCTCAGCCGGAGTTTCTGTCCTTTTGGGACGATGAGGCTAACATTCTCAAAAAGCGGCACGCCGCCATCCGGTGCATAGGCAACACCTGCCAGCACCAATTCACCACCACCGGCAGTCAGTGGCACAGGTGAAACCGGGTCCTGGACATCCGGTACGGCACTCATGATCCGGTCGAGCCGGTCGAGCGCCGCTTTCATGCGCGCCTGTCCGTGCCAGAGGGAAATGAGCGACTGCATCGGCCCGATCAGGAAGGCGAGATAGGCGGTGAAGGCGATCAGGGACCCGAGCGGCATGGTGCCGTCGATCACCGCGAGCCCGCCAACCAGAAAAACCGCACCACGCAGGAGCGCCGTCAGCACCATCGGCACTGCCCGTGTCACCTCGTTCCACATCTGCGCAGACATCAATGCTGCGACAAGGCCCTGTTGCCGTGTTGCGATCCGTTTTGCCGCAGCTCCGGTCGCATTCAGCGCCCGCAGTGCGGAAAGCCCGGTAATCGTCTCCGCAAGCCCGGATGCGAGCACACCGCGCGCTTGCCGTACCTCAGTTGCCTTCGCCTGGGTGACGGGTCGGGCGCGCGCGAAAAACAACAGTTCGACCGGTGCCAGTGCCAGTGCAAGAAGAGCCAGCTTGGGCGCCAGCACAAACAACATGACCAGGCCGCCCACCAGTCTCAGAAGGCTGCCACCGCCGTTCACCAGCACGGCAAACGTGAATTGCTGTACTTCCCCGGCATCGCCATCAAGGCGGCTCATGAGTTCGCCGATGGATTGTTTGGCCTGCCAGCGGGGCGACTGGGCCAGGATCCTGTCGACGGCCGAACGGCGCAGGTCCTTCAGCAGCCTTGCCGAAAACCTCAGGTGCAGCAAGGAATTCAGTGCGCCCAGCGCCAGTGCCGCCAAGCCAACCCCAAAAAGGATGGCCACAAAAACCACAAGTGCGTGCTTGTCGCCGGCCATCAGGCCCCGATCGATGACAAGCTTGGTCAGGTAAGGCGGCACAAGCGCCGCACCTGCCGCCACAAGGGACAACAGGAACAGCATTGCCAGCGGCCAGCGGTATGGCGCGACCAGCGGCACCAGCCACGCCGCCTCACGGGTACCGAAGACCCGGTTGAACAACCCACGCAGCAGCGAAGGCCGGGTCGACATGGTCCCGGCCCGGTCTGCTCCTCTCAAGGAAACTGCCTGTTTCATCCGTGTTCCTTGTTTGCAACCTCCCCATTGTCATCCCCGCGAAATCGGGTACCCCGTAATCGCTGACAATGAGACAGGAGTGCTTCAGTCGCCACCGGGAATACCGGGTCCCGATTTGCCGCTGATGCGGCAAATCGGGACGACAACCGAGGGTCTGGCAGGTTCGGTTCTCTCCTAGCTTCCGGTGCTGATCACCTGCATCGTACCGGCAGCCATGTCGCCGCCCGAAGGCAGGAGGATTTCGCCGATACGTTCCAGGGTTTCCGCATCGTAGACGCCAATGTCGTCATTGGTGCCGCCGACATAGATCTCCTTGCCGTCGGACGAGATGTTCACACAGTAATAGGTGTGTGGCAGGTCGACCCGCTTGATCAGCTCTTTCTTCTCGACATCATGCTTGGAAAGCTGGGTGTAGACACCGTAAAGCTTGCTCTTGTCGTTGGGGTCACGCACGGCGGAGAACATGATCACTTCCAGGCTGGCGAAATCCTGGATATCGCTTTCCCCAGTCGTCAGATCGACCGACTGGTACCCCCAGACGAAATCGGCAATCTCGCTCATCGACTCGTCGGTGAACTTGGCGGCCGAATAAAGCAGCATGAACTCGTCTGCCTGTGTACCGATAGGCCAGAAGGCAAGGACGTCCGGCGGAGAATAGGTCGGCCGGTCCCAGGTGGCATTCTTGATCTTGATGGAGATTTCGCCGGTCTTCGGGTCAATCGCATAGATCTCGTGCCCGGCGGCATAGAGCATGCCATCACGCCCGGTTGCCATCACCGTCATGCGGCGCGGGCTCGGGAACGTGCGGGCCGGTTTGGCGTCAAGACCGGCTGCTGTCTCATAGACCGCGATTTCCGGTTCAAGAACCTCGTATCGGTCGGCAAGCAGCCGAACCGGATTGCGCACCGTGTAGACCTCCTTGCCATCCTTGGAGACGGCCAGCGAGGCGATCGACTTGCGCCGGATGTCGCTTTCTGACTGATGCGCGGAAAACACCGTCTCACAGGTGGAAAGGTCAATACCGAAAACATCCTCCCAGCGATTGCCGAGGATATAGGCGATCTTGTTGTCCGGCGAGACAACGATGACACCGGGGATCAGGTTGAAGTCGAGCTTGCAGTCGGTCTCTATCGTCCTTGCCTTGGCGTCGATTACATAAAGCCGGTCAGGCTTTGCGGCCGTGACAATCAGATCCTTGGCGAGGGCCGGCAGAGCGGTAAGGCTCAAGACCAGGGCTGCGCTTGCCGCAGCAATAAGGTTTCGCATCGGGTTTCTCCGAATATCTTGAAGGGCGTCTGCCGGTCAGGTTTCGCTGTCGGACGGGAAAACCGTTCCGAGCGAGCGCCAGTCCTTTCCGGCATTGTCGGCATCGGCGTTCCAGTCCCGATAGGAATTGATCGTGTCCGGCACCTGGGCCGGCCACCAGCAAGGGTCCGAGCAGCCGTAAAGATCGGCCTCCATCGGTTGGCACAGGGCGGCGACACCGCCGAACGGGTCGACTTCCCAGCCGGGATCGAGGGTCGATGTGCAGCCAACCACAACGGTCTGCATGGCCCGCACTTCGTCCATCTTGTCGGTTTCGACCGCAGTGACGACGCGGTCGGCTTTCTGGTTCAGGGGTTTCAAGTGTCTCATTTGCCGAATGCCCTCCGAGGCATGATGTGATCCGAAAAGAATGCCGGAGCGCCGGCGATCAACTCGCCATAGACGCCGATGCCGAAATCCACCCAGTCGCGCATGAGGTCGCAATAGTGGTAGGTCGGCTTCATCGGATCGGAGAAATGGGCGTAACTCTCGTGGTAACAGCCACCCGCGCAGATGTTGCGGATGCGGCAGGTGGAGCAGCCCTTGTCGGTGCGATCCGCCCGGTCCTCGATGAAACGGGCGAGCTTCTGCTTTTCGATACCGCCGTCGACCGTGCCATAGGTCTCCATGTCGGACCCGGTGAACCGATGGCAGAGATTGAGACCGCCCTCGTGATCAACCGCCAGCATGCCGAGCCCTGCGCCGCAAGGCAGTGCCTTTGACCGGCCTTCGTAAAGGTCGTTCATGAGCTGGTGCATGTTGGAAAAGCCGATGTTGCGGCCAAGAAGGGCTTCATCCCGGTAGTGCCGACCGAGCCGTTTCATCTCGTCGAACACTGTCTGAAGCTCGTCGCCGGTCAGGTTGAACGGCGCGATGGGACCGGAGGTCACCGGCGAGAAGCCGACTTCATGAAAGCCGATTTCGTTTTTCAGGTGATCCCAGATCTCGTAGACGGCAGTCACGCCATGGGTCAGCGTCACTCGCCCGCCGACCGGGCGGGAGGTGTAGCGTTCCAGCAGCATCCTGGTCTTGGAGGCAACGACGTTGTAGGTGCCCTTGCCACCGACTGTCTTGCGGTTCTTGTCGTGAAGCGCCTTCGGCCCGTCCATCGAAACGGTCAGACCAAACCGGTGGGCATTGAGCCAGTCGACGATCTCCTCGGTCAGAAGCGTCGCGTTGGTCGTCAGGGTAAAGTCGACACGCTTGCCGAGATTGCCGAAGCGGTCTTCCGCATAGGCAACGACTTCCTTGATCAAGGCCAGGTTGCTGAGAGG
This sequence comes from Roseibium sp. ROS1, assembly GCF_054658215.1. NCBI lineage: Bacteria > Pseudomonadati > Pseudomonadota > Alphaproteobacteria > Hyphomicrobiales > Stappiaceae > Roseibium > Roseibium sp. ROS1. Next base: position 1,389,991 of record NZ_BAAGIG010000001.1, on the reverse strand, counting down.
TTCGCCGCCGAAGAAGACAACATTGTAGCTGTCCCGGTCGGGGCTTTCCGCCAGCAATAGCTCGATCGAGCGCTTCGCCGTTTCGAACGCCATGCGCCGGCCCTTGGACGGCGTATCCAGATCTTCCTTGTAGCAATAGGTGCAGGAAAGATTGCAGCCCGTGTTGACGTTGAGAACGATCGTCGTCAGCGGGAAGTTCTGGATATGGATAGGCGGCCGTTCCGCCCGGGGCGGGCGGCCGTCGGTGATGATGTCGAGATCGAGAAACGAACGGATTCGCTCTGTCACCTCGAGCGGATCGACCCGGCCGCTGAACCGTTCCCGGACATCGGCTTCGGAAACCCTGGTCCGGTCTCTGAAGAGGTCGATCACGTCATTGTCGAGCCGGTCGATCTCGAACAGAGATGTCGTCGGCACGTGGAAGAGCAGATGGCGTCCGTCCACTTCGACCCGGTGCGCATTCTGCGGCTGAAAAAAGAGATATCCCATGATTACAAACTCCTGTTTCAGCGGATCGGGGGATCGTTCCAGCGCTGCACCGTGACGATGAGCTGACCTTCACCGGTCGCCTCGCCGCTGGTTGCCAGCACCTTCAGATTGCCCGCATTGTTGGTGGAGAACGGACGCTCGGTATTCGGACCTGCAACGCCAGGCATGAAGATGCCGAGCGTTTCATCCATCACGCCTGCATATTCCGTATCTTTCAGGTGCTCGGCCTCTTCGTTGAAGGGCGCAACCGACCAGGATGCCGGCACGGAGCCGATGCGGATATCGTCCTCGGTCCCCGGCTGACCGTCCGGACCATTCCAGTAACCGACCGCATCGAAGCGGGCGGGAACCTTGCCGGCAGACCCGCCACCGCCGCCGACACGGGCAACGGCAAAGGCTGGCTCCACCTTGAGGCTGTCGACATGGCTATAGACCGCCAGCGTCTCATCCGTGGTGGTCTCTCCGGACGCAACCGTGATCAGGCCATCGGTATCCGCCGCGGGAGAGACTTCAATTGCGGATCCATAGGCGTTGGTCGCGCCGCCGGTGGCTTCAAGCGCACCGCTGAGGGCAACATCGCCAAGCCCTGTGCCGACGATCTGGACCGTAGCGCTGCTACCGGCCGGAACCGTGGACGGAACGACGCCGACGATCGCAGGAGCACCGCCAGCCCTGGCCGCCTTGAACGCGCCACCGAGGCTGTCTTCGGCATGCAGGAACTGGCGGCCGCTCAGGCTGCTGCCGTCTTCGGAGATCGCCAGGATCTGCCGGTACTTCGTTCCGCCAATGTCCAGGTTGGCGCGCCATTCATAGCCGGTATAGACGTTCAGCTTGCCCTCAAGGGTCAGCTCCTCGCCGCCGACGGTCATCAGCGTACCGGAAACCGTATAGGGCTGGCTGTCACCGGAAACCTCAAGCGTGCCGTAGGCCTCGCCCTTCTCCGGCAGGCTGGTTGCGAACACCCAGCTTCCAGCGGCCTCCGGCTTCTGTGCCTCCAGCCACGTGTTCCAGGCGTCGGACTCGAGCGGATAGCGCTCGGCCAATAGCGGCACCACTTCCTCGCGGGCCAGTTTCAGCCATTCACGATCACGCCCGAGCGCCTGATATTCCAGAGTTGGCCATTGACCGACATGGAAATCGATATGGAGCGCCCATTCCTCCTGGGTGCGCCGCTGAAGCTTGAAACGAGCGGCTGAATGGCAACGGGAGCACATTTCGCCGAGCGGAGCCTCGACCTCTTCCATATGCGCAGGTTCACGTTCCAGAACGTAACGCAGCCCTTCAGTCTCGCTGGGGGCAAGACCTTGCGTGTCCGATAGGTAGTGTACCAGCTCGCTCTGCACGGCAGGCTCTATTTCCATGCCATGGAAGAGCCGCATGCGCACGATGGTCATCAACCAGCCTTCGGGCGTCTTTCGCTGACCGCTGATGCGGCTGAGCGCACCGTTGTCGTCGGCCATGTGACAGCCGCTGCAATTTTCTTCCAGAAGCGTGGCACCGTCCTGCGCCCCCGCCGGAAGAGGCATCAGAAGCATGAGCCCGGCAAGGCCGGCCAGATGCCCCTTTCGCATTCGTTTGATCATGCTGTTTCCCTCGTTTTGGTCTGCTGTTGTTTTGTGCGGCTCAGCGAGCCATGCAGAAGTCCGCGGCTCTTTAGCCAGCCGAAGGCGGCCTTGAGCGCGGGAGACGGTGCGCCTGGCGGTGGCTGCGCCAAGGCGGAAGACGGAAAGAAAGGCTTCAGGTCGCCCACTGGAATGCCCGCGACATAAGCAACGCCGCCGGGATCCTGCGGCGTCACCAGCACTTCGCGCTCGACCAGGCGGTTACTTTCGACGACAACGCGCTTGTGCAGGCTGGTTTCGAACACGGTTGGATGGGACGGTTCGTCATCCGGCCATGAGACCCGTTCCGCCCAGAAAGGATTGCCGGAAAGGCCTGTTTCCAACCGGTAGAAATCGCGCCCTGTTCGCGCCTGACGCCAGAAGGTTTCCACGACGCGGTCCCGGTAGAACCGGGTGGCAAGATGGCTTCCTTTCTCCACGTTCTCGAGAACGGTCAACACGCTCGGCACCGCAGAAAGCGCGGACGACAGGGCCCAGAACAGGCCGTGACCGGACAAGGGATCGATAGCAACTGCGGCATCGCCAACAGGGATGACCGGCAGCTTCAACCGTGGAGCTGCCAGAACAAGACCGGCCGAGCGGGCAATCAATGGATCCTGGAAGACGAGGTCAGAGAAGCGGCCAGCAAGTTGGTCCTGGGAAAGGAAACGGGCCATTCGGTCCCGCAAGGCTGCTTGTCCGGCTCCAGCGAGATCATCCGCGCCAACGGAAATCTGCAGCCAGCGGCCAAAACCCGGATCTTCCGCCACCCAGAGCCAGCCTTCAGGGGTGGCCTCCACATGGGTACCGGCGGCACCTGCAGCTTGCGTGGCCAGTCCTGCAATTGCCAGGGTTTGCGGTCCCTTGAGGCGCTGGGCGGTAGAAGTCTGCCGTCCGCGTGCGTCGATCAACAGGCGTGCGCGAACCTCCTCACCAGTCGTAAGCTTCAACACGACGCCCTGCTGTTCGTCGGATTTCAGGATCCGGCCTAGGCGCGCCTGCCGAGTCTGTGCGCCTGCCTCAATGGCTGCACGCCTCAAGGCCTCGTCGAAGACATGGCGTCGAACCAGCCGCTCGCCATTGGCCGTTCCGGTGAGGCCAGCCCATGTCACGTGTCGGGGTAAGGGGTCGCTGGCAGCACCCAGCGCGTTGCCAAGTCCCTTGGCAATAAGAAGCTGCGCCACCCGCTCACCGAGGCCTTCCAGCCTGGGCCGGCGGGTTGCCGGGTCGATCAGGAGCACGCTGAGCCCGGCACAGGCCAGCTCACGCGCTGTGAATGCACCGGCGGGTCCACCGCCGGCCACTGCCACATCGATGCAGGTCACCAAATCTGTTCCCTCGTCCGGACGCCCAAGTTTTCAAGGTGCTGAACCGGATCTCTCTGTACCTGCCATTAGAGAGAGGGCTTTTTCGTACTTCTCGACAATTTCGGCCAATCTTTGCCGGCCTATTGAAATCCCGAACTGGTCAATTGCAACAACTCCGGAACTCTGCTGTAGTTGAAGCTTCCACTTGCCGTTTACTGCGGCAGGTGGGCCAAGCGGGACTTTCGGGAGAGGCGGGGGTCATGCCAACAGGTGCCACGATCATCGCAGGCGCCTTGAGCGGTCTGCAGTCAATGCTGATCGACAAGGGGCTGGAGCCGGCAGCTCTGGGACGCCAGAGCGGCGTGCCTGTCGACGCCTGGCATGACGCACACTTCGAAATCCCGCTTTATGCGTTTGTCGAGATCTACGAGCACGGCGCCGCCATGCTTGGCCAACCCGGCATCGGCTGGCAATCTGGCCCCAGGCTCAACCTTCACGACCTCGGCGAACTGGGCGAAGCCCTTCTGACTGCGTCCACCGTCGGTTCTGCGTTGCGAACGTTCGAACGCTTCATCAAATTCATCCAGAGCGAGACGGATCTGCAGCTGACCGTCGAAGACGGCGTTGCCACGCTCACCTATCGTATCCTCAATCCGGATATCTGGCCGCGCAGGCAGGATGCGGAATTCACGCTTTCCGTCCTGACAGAGCTCATCCGGCGTGGTGCCGGACCCAACTGGCAACCGGACCTCATCTGCTTCGAACACACGGCGGCGCGCCCGCTGTCGATCTGGGCGGAAACCGCGGGCAGCTTCTGCCTGTTCGACTGTGAAACGAACGCGCTCAGTTTTCCAGAAAAGGTCCTGTCCGCCTCAATGCCACGCGACAGTGGCGGTGGTCATCGCAACGCCCTTGCCAGCTTGAGCGAGGCACTTGCCAACAAGGCCCGCACCAAGTCTTTGACCGCACGCACACGCACAGCCATCTACGAAGGGCTCGGCGCCGGGACGTCCGACCAGGAAGCCGTTGCCCGGCGCCTCGGCCTGTCGCGCCGCAGTCTGCACAGACATCTGGGTGAGGAAGGCTTGCGCTTCTCCACGCTTCTGGACGACTGCCGCTACCGCATAGCCCGCCATGCCCTTGTCGACACCAGCCATTCCCTGGCGCAGATCGCTTTCGAACTGGACTATTCCGACCAGACCGCTTTCGAGCGGGCGTTCAAGCGCAAGACCGGCATGACTCCGAAGCAGTATCGGCAAAGCTACGGCCGAACGCCTGCGCGCTAGCTGACGCCTGAAAGACAGACCTACGAAACGTATCTCGCCTCCACGCCACTTACGGCGCCCCTGCAAGTTCGGGATGCGAATAGGCCTGCGGATAAGGCATTGGCCGGAACGGCCCTAGCGGCACGACGTTGTTCCAGGAGCGCCCGAAATACCCCTGCCTGCAATGGACCAGCGAAGAACTGTCGGCAACACCCGGCAAGGCATGCACCCGACACAGCCAGTGCCAGAGATTGGGATAGTCCAGGATCCGCGCGCCGTTCAGCTTCATGCGCACAAAATAGACCGGGTCGTGCCGGTAAAGCGTCGGAAACAGCCTCAGGTCGGCTTCCGTAAAGCTCTCCCCGGTGAGAAACGGTCCACCATTCGCTGCCAGCCGGTCTTCCAGCTCTGCCAGCATGGTGAAGTAACTTTCGTATGCTGCCGCATAGACGCTCTGATCGGAAGAAAAACCGGCCTTGTAGGCACCATTGTTTATGCGTGTGTAGATTGCCTCGTTCAGGGCATCGATCTCCGACTGCAAATCCACATCGTTCGCATAAAGGTCAGGCCTTTTTTCCTGAACTATCGCACTGCCCAGCGCCCCGGCATGCGCGTTGAGCATGCGGATGATCTCGGCGCTTTCGTTGTTGACGATGCGCTGTTGCTTCTTGTCGTAAAGAACCGGGACGGATCGTTCATCAGACCCTTCGGCCCGGTATATCTGTTGCACCAGGCGCAGCCCCTCGCCCGTCGCCGTTTCCTCAGTGCATTCCGGCAATGGCGCACCCGTCAGGTTCGCAATCCGTCCGGGATTGAATTCCCAAAGGTTCTCCCCTGCCGGATCGTCTTTTTCAGTCCGGCCCGGAAAGGCGACATCCATGGAAACACCGGACTGAAGCCCGAGGATGTTTCGGGCAAGGGTTACACGGTGGCACCAGGGGCAATTGAGCGCGACAAACAGATGATATCTCCCGGGTTCGGCCGGGAAATCCGCATCGCCGATAGCAGACCGAAAGCCGCTGACACCGCGCACGAACTCTCCTTGCGCACGTCGGCCGGCCGCATCAGACTGGTTTTCTTCCTTGGACAAATCGGCATTCGGCTTGGGCATCGTCTTCCTCCGGGGCTGTCAGTCTAGAACCAACTAGCGGCCGGGGGCAAAACCGCACCCGGCCGCTAGTTGCTGTTATCCGCGCAGGCGATGGTGAAGAATGATCGGGACTGCCAATTCCTCTTCATCACTCAGGTGGCGCGCCAGCAGGCTTTCAATCGTCCCGGTTACCGGCTGCAGCTTGCCGGCTTCCTCGCGCGCCTGCGCTTCGTCCAGCTGGACCAGCTTGATGGCGCGATTGGCGGTTCGCGAGAGCTGGAACAGCATCGTATCCAGCGCCCCGTGGTCCTTCTCCAGGATCTCCAGTCCCTTCTCGAAACGCGGGTCGGCCTCACAGAGTTCCGGAAAGTAGCTCTTGTCTTCCCAGGTGTGGTGGCCATGGAGATTGCGTACCAGCAGATCGCCGTAACGAGAGAGCCTTGCAGCAAAATCGTCCGGGTCTCTCAGCTTCTCCAGATAGGCTTCCGTTTCGAGACGAACCAGTTCCGCCAACTGCCGGAACATCACATGTGCCCCCAGCCAGTTGCTGGTTTTCTCCTTGAAACCGGGATGTGCCTCCCAGGTATCGCGCGGATACGCATCCAGCAGAATGCGCATGTCCGCGGGCATTTCCGTGGTGCGAATTTCAATATCTGCGTTCATGACGTTTCCAATCTGATTGTTGGCGGGCCGGATAAGAAGGCACCTGGCGTGAAACGATCCGGCACTTCAGGTCTTGCCACAGATAGGAAGTTGCATTTTTCATAACCAGATATCAAAATCAGGGATCAACGTTCTGATTTGGAGAACACTTGGGACAGATAGAAGACCTGCGCCTGTTCGTTCAGGTGGTTGCCAGTGGCAGCATCTCCAAAGCCGCTGGAGAACTCGGCATTGCCAAGTCGGCCGTCAGCCGTCGCCTGTCCCTCCTGGAAGATCGCTATGGGACCCGTCTCATCGACCGCTCGCCCGGCCATTGGGACCTGACCGAGCCCGGGCGCGAACTCTTTCAGCGCGCGAGCCGCGTCGTCAGCGATGTCGACGATATCGAGGACGATTTCCTGAGCAACGGAACAGCCCCTTCCGGACCCTTGTCGATTTCCATACCCAGAGATTTCGGCCACGGTTTCCTCAATGCGGCGCTGATCGATTTCCAGGCTCGCCACTCGGATATCCAGCTGACCGTGGATTTCGATGACAGGCTGGTCGATCTCGCCAGAGAGAACTACGACTTTGCGATCCGTATCACCGAAACGCGGCCCGAAGATGCCATCACGCTGAAACTGGGTACCGTGGAGCTTTGCCTCTTTGCCAGCCCCGACTACTTGCGCCAGCACCCTGCGCCGCAATCGATCGAAGATCTGCAGCAGCACCGGCTTCTTCATTTCGGCTGGGCCAGGCGGACTGTTTGGGAGTTCCAAACGCAAAAAGGAAAGCGCCAGCAACTTGAGTTTCAGCCCGCACTCAATTCCAACAGTGGCGCGTTCCTGCTGGATGCAACCATCCAGGGGCATGGCATCAGCCGGCTGCCGGATTTCATCGTGACGGGCGCACTGGCAGCCGGAAAGCTGGTGCCCCTGCTACCGGACATCGCTGTGCCGGCATGGGGCATCTATCTGCTCCACGCCCGCGAACGTCGTCTCAACCGTCGCATGCGCCTGTTTGCGGAGGAGATCCGGGCAGCTTGTCTTTCCGGCCTTGGCAACGAGCCGCAAGTCCCTGCCCCGGACTGAAACCCTTCCGGACTGAACCCATTGCAGCGCGAAGTCTCGATCAGCCACGCCCCACGAACGGCATGCCGGTTGCCATCACCGTCAACGTCAGCACATTGGCATCCAGCGGCAGGCTGGCCATGTAGGTGACGGCATTGGCGACGTGGGCCGGATCAATGGTCGGCTCGGAAGCGGTTTCGCCATTTGCCTGCAGCACACCACCGCTCATTTTGGCCGTCATGTCACTGGCCGCGTTGCCGATGTCGATCTGGCCACAGGCAATATCGAAGGGACGTCCATCCAGTGCGGCCGATTTCGTCAGGCCGGTAATGGCATGTTTGGTCGAGGTGTAAGGAGCCGAATTCGGTCTTGGCGTCGTGGCCGAAATCGAACCGTTGTTGATGATGCGCCCGCCTCTTGGTTCCTGCGCCTTCATCAGCCGGAAAGCCTGCTGGGTGCACAGGAAGGCACCAGTCAGGTTTGCAGCCACGACAGCGCTCCATTCCTCGAAAGAAATATCTTCCAGTGGAACGGACGAATTGGAGATCCCTGCGTTGTTGACCAGGAGATCGAGCCTGCCGAAAGTCTTCGAGATCTCGTCAAAAAGCACCTTCACAGATGCCGGGTCACCGACATCCGCGGCAATCCAAGAGACTTCATTGCCGCTGTTGCGGGAGAGTTCTGTCGCAGTCTTTTCCAGGACATCCTTGCGGCGGCCAGTGATCAGAACCCGCCAGCCGGCGCGGCTCAAACCAGCGGCAACTGCCTTGCCTACCCCCGTGCCGCCACCGGTCACAAGCGCGATCCTTCCCTTCACGTCAAATCCGTCTGCGGTCATGGATTTCTGCCTTCCAGTTCATCTTCGATATGTATGCGGATGATGTCGTCAAAGCTTGTTTCCGCCTGGAACCCAAGCTCCAGCGCACGCCTGGCATCGAAATTCCTCGGCCAGCCCTCAACGATCCGTGCAATAGCCTCATCCGGTTCCCGGCGGATCAGCTTGACAGCCTTTTCCCCCGCGACCCTCCGCAAGGACTCGATCTGCTCCCCGACAGTGGCGGAAAGCCCCGGCAGCGTGACCGTTCTACGTGGACCGATGCCAGCAGCGTCCATCCGTGCCGCATGAACGAAAAAGCCGACCGCGGCACGTGGGCTGGCAAACCAGTGGCGTACGCTGTCATCCACCGGCAGAACAGCTTCCTGCCCGGCAAGCGGTTCGCGCATGATGTTGGAGAAGAACCCCGAGGCCGCCTTGTTTGGCCTGCCCGGGCGAATGCAGATGGTCGGCAGGCGCAGGCCTATGCCGTCGAAAAAGCCCTTGCGGGAATAGTCGGCCAGCAGAAGCTCGGTGATCGCCTTTTGCGTGCCGTAGCTTGTCAGCGGCGTTGTAAAGAATTCATCGCCAATCTTTTCGGGAAACGGCTGACCGAACACTGCAATCGACGATGCGAAGATCACCTTCGGAAAATACGGCTCGCGAGCGCCTTCGATCCGGATCGCCTCAAACAATTCGCGGCTGCCGTCGAGATTGACCGCATAGCCCTTTTCAAACTCCTGCTCCGCTTCGCCGGAGACGATCGCCGCCAGGTGAAAGATGACATCGGGGCGCGAAGCGACCAGCGTCCGGGCGGCTCCTGCCTTCGAAAGATCCACGGTGACTGCCTCGGCGATACCGGGCAGCGCCGCTGGTGCGGTTGGCGAAACAGCATCGGCCAGCGTCAGCCGGGATACCTCAAAACCAAGAACCTCCGGCTGCGCAGCCAGTTTTTCAACCAGCTTGCGGCCAACCATACCGGCAGCGCCGATGACGAGAACATGCATGGAGGGTCTCCGCGGAACTTGATGGCAGGAACGTTCCACGGGAGACTTGCGGAGATTGGACGGAAGGGCAAGGCGGATTAAGCGGAAAGGTGTTCTCCCGGCCGAAACACAACCTGAAAGACTTTACATTCGGCCAGTGAGCGGCCCGCAATAAAAGTGATCCCCCTGAGCCGCTTGCGCAGATCAGGGGGACAACGCGGTGGCTCAACCCGCCTTGATGAAGTTTTCCAATTTGCCCAATGTCTGCTGTCCAAGTTCCACAGCGCCAAAGCCCTTGGCTTCCTGGAATTCCGCAGCAGTGCTGAAGACCATGCCGAGCGTGACTTTCGTTGCGCCGTTCTCTTCCTCGAACGAGGCCCAGGCGTCGGCATGCTTCGGGCCATTCTCGCCCCAGAGCAGCGTATAGCTGAGCCGTTCATTTGGCCGAACGTCCGTATAGAGATGGTGGTTCGGAAAAACCGTACCGTCAGGTGCGATCATGTCGAACACCCACTCGCCGCCCGCGCGCAGATCAATCCGGGTGGTGCGGCAGGAAAAGCCGTCCGGCCCCCACCATTGCGGCAGCGTTTCGGGGTTCATCCAGGCGCCCCAGACAACGGATCGTGGTGCACGGATCACCCGCTGCAAGATCATCGTGCGCTCGGCAGCGCCTGCCAGATTGTCCAGGCCCGCATTGAAGCCGTCCCGATATCCGCCTTCCATATTCGCGGCCAGCGAGGAAAGCTGCACGGTCACGGACAAGCGGCTGCTTTCACCCAGATCCGCGATCGACGCCGTAACCAGCGCGACGGACTGAGTTTCTCCTTCGCACGAGATCACCTCGTAATTCACGCTGCGCAGAGGTGGCTGAAGGTCCAGCCAACCGCATTCGCAGCGCATATCCGGCTGACCATCCACCTTGCAGAGCGAAATTTCGCGTCCGCCAACCCTGGTGTCGGCTTCGAGAAATTCCACGGTAACGGCAGGTGACGGTGCCGCCCAGACTGCCCTTGCCGCCGGAGCGGTCCAGGCCTGCCAGAGGGTTTCGGCAGGGGCGGCCATGTCGCGCTCGAAGACAAGCGTCGCAAATCCGTTTCTTCCCTCGCCAGCCGCATTGGAGGCTGTGTTGTTCAGAACCACGCTCTGCGTCATTCTCCGTTCTCCTTCATCACGTTCATTACAAACGCATCCAACCTGTCGAGGCGGGCCTCCCAGATGGCGCGCTGTTCATCGATCCATGTCCGCACCGGCTCCATGGCTTCCGGAACGATGGCGCAGGTGCGTATGCGTCCATCCTTGGCGGTGGTGATGAAACCTGCCTCCTCCAGCACGGAAAGGTGCCTCATGACCGTCGGCAGCTTCAGCCCGGTCGGCTCCGCTAGGTCCGTCACCCGCGCCGGGCCACTTGCGAGCCTTGTCAACATCGCGCGGCGCGTCGGGTCGGACAGCGCGTGGAACAACAGGGAGAGATCAGGATCATGCTTAGCCATATTGCTAAGTATTTCGAAATTCACATCAGGCGCAAGAAAAAACTTCGTCAATCGGCTAAGTTTTAACCTGAAACAGTCTACATGACAGAAACAAAAGACTTTCAATTCATATGTTTAGAACCAAACTCTGAAAAATAGCTGCAAGGACGAAACTGGCCATTCTGCCGTCCATCCCCCTGGCTGCAGAAGCCAACGTGCTTCGCACCCCGTCATCCCATCAGCAAAACCCGAGCCGGCATCCACAGCCCCATGGCCGTCATCATCAGGCTTTCGGTCAATGAAACAAAGCCGAGCGGAACGGAAGAACTGCCGCCGACGCAGGCGCATTTCAGTTCCCGTTTCTCCAAATAAACCGCCTTGAATATGCTGATAGCGCCGATCAGGCCAATAAAGAAGGAAACCGGCGCCGACAGCCAGACCAATGCACCGGCCGTCATCAGGATACCGGCGAAGGCTTCGGCATAGGGATAGATCCTGGAATAGGGAACCCAGCGCCGCGCCAGCAGGTCGTAGTTGAGAAACATCGTGGAAAAACTCTCCACGTCCTGCAGCTTCTGGATTGCGAGGATTGTCATGGAAAGCGACACGAACCATTCCACGGCCCGCAAGCTGAGCAGCGTTCCATATTGATGCCAGGAGAGGCCAAGCGCCAGAAGCAGGGCCACTGAAAAGATGGCGATCACGGGCCGATAGGTCGTGTCGCTACGCTCTTCCTCTGGCGGATCAAGTTTGAAATAGACACGCAAGGAGTCATAGCCCCCGATCCGCTTGTTGCCGACGAAGGTTTGTGGGGTCGTCTCGACACCGTGTTTTTCCATGAAGGCGTCTGTCTCCTCACGGGTGGTGAGGTGATGATCTTCAACCTCAAAGCCCTGCCGTTCCAGAAGGTCCTTCGATTTCAGGCCATAGGGACAGATGTGCCCGGGCATGACCATTCGGTAAAGCCTGGCGGTCTTTTGCTCGTCAGTGCCGTTCATCGGAAAGGCTCCTCAGTCAAACGGGATCCGACCGGGAAACGACCACTCACTTCGGCATGATATTGATTGCGCGAGCATGCCTGTTCCGCACCGGCCGGCTGATGTTTTCTGACAGGCAAACGCAGCGAGCCACGGATGGTTGCGAGGCTCAGCCTCCACCTGGATACATCGCGCTTTCCAGCACGTCATAAACCTGGCGCTCGCCCATCTGGCTGACATTGAACCTCAGGAACCCGGTCATCGTCTGCGAAACACTGAAGACATTGCCGGGGGCGAGCACGACGTTCCGGCGCAGCGCGAAGCGGGCAATGGCGGCTGCATCCCGGCCGTCCGGCAAACTGCACCAGAGGTAAAAGCCACCCTTGGGGCTGAGCCAGGGCGTTATACCAAGCCGTTCCAGCCTGCCGGCAACCTCGCGCCGCTTCTTCGCAAGGCGCACCCGCAAGGCTTCCATGTGCTTGCGATAACTGCCGTCGCTCAGGACGCCATAGACAAGATCGCTCGCGACCGGTCCCGGGCCACCGAAATTGGTGGCCACTTGCAGGTCGACAAGAGCCTCGATCCAGTCCGTTCGAGCTGCAATGTAACCGCAGCGCACGGAGGCAGACAGGGTCTTGGAAAAGCTGCCGATGCGGATGACACGCTCCAGTCCATCGAGAACGGCAAGGCTCGGCAGGGGTTCTGGCGCAAAGCTGCCGAAAATATCGTCTTCTATCACCACCAGGCCGTGGGCTGTCACAAGGTTCAGGATCTTGTGCGCAACCTGGGGCGAGATCGTCGCGCCGGTGGGATTGTGAAGGCCGGAATTGGTGATGTAGAGCTTGGGCTTGTGCCGGGTCAGCGCTTCTTCGAACAGCTCGGTATCCGGTCCGCTGCGCGTGAACGGCACACCGGCAACCTCCACCCTGTGCGCCTTCAGCAGCGCCTGAAAGTTGAAGTAACACGGGTCATCGACCAGAACCGTGTCGCCCGGCCGCAAAAAGAAGCGGCAAATGAGGTCGATGGCCTGTGTTCCCGATGGCGTGAGCAGCACCTGGCCCGGGTTCACCTCAAGGCCTTCCTCCGAGAACTGCCGGGCGAGCAGGTGGCGCAGGTTCAATGCACCCCGTGTTTCGCCATAGTCGAACAGGTGGCCACCGCCGGTACGCGCCAGCGCTCGCAAGCCACGCTGCATGGCCTCGCTTGGCATCCAGTCCGCCGGCAGCCAGCCGCAGCCGGGTTTCAGTACATCCGGCCCGGCATCGAGCGACTGGCGCGACACCCAGAACGGGTCGATTTCCCGATCAAGCTGCGGTCCGACGTCGGCGACCGAGAACGGACGGGCGGCATCGGCAACATAAAAACCGGAGCCTCTACGGGCATAAATGATGCCCTCTGCCGCCAGCCTGTCGTATGCGGTCACCACTGTTGACGGCGACACCCGCATGGTCGCGGCAAATCCGCGGATGGACGGCAACTTTTCACCCGGTTGCAGCAAACGGCTGGCGATCTTCCGCTTGACGGCTTCCATTACCGTGGCCGTCCGTGTGTCCTGTTCCATAAGTTTGTCCGCTGAAGTGTATGGCAAGTGTACACAGTACAGTTTTGCAAAATTGTATTGCACTGTCTCTGTCCTGACCAGCCCCTCCGGATTATTTCTACCCCTTGCAACGTGTTGTCATGGACGTTCAGGAAGGGGCTACGTTCGGCAAGCTTCGCTTTGTCTGCTGGCCTCTCGGCTTCGCAAGAGAGCAGGACGGATGCCGCAGCCTCCCTGACACGCCTGGCACCTTGAAAAACAAGACAGCAGAAAGACCAGACATGCAGGCATCGATGGCAGGATGGGGCAGCGGGCTCCTGGGCGTCCTCATTTTCAGTGGCTCCCTGCCGGCAACTCGGGTTGCGCTCAGTGGTTTCAACCCGATGTTCCTGACGTCCGCCCGTGCCGTTGTCGCGGCACTCCTTGGCATTGCCTTGCTGCTACTGTTGCGGCAGGCCCGGCCGGAGCGGCGCGACGTGATCTCGTTGCTGATTGTTGCGGCCGGCGTCGTCGTCGGCTTTCCGCTGCTGACGGCGCTTGCCCTGCAACATGTCACTGCGGCCCATTCGATTGTCTTCATTGGCCTTCTGCCCCTGGCAACCGCCCTGTTCGGCATGTTGCGCGGGATGGAGCGCCCAAAGCCCCTGTTCTGGGTATTCTCCTGTACAGGCAGCGCGGCTGTTGGCGCCTATGCGCTGTCACAAAGTGCAGACCTTTCACTCAAGGGCGATCTCCTGATGCTGGCGGCGGTCATTGTCTGCGGCTTCGGTTATGCAGAAGGTGGCGCCCTCTCCCGCCGTCTTGGTGGCTGGCAGGTCATTTCCTGGGCGCTTGCCCTTTCGCTTCCCGTCATGGGTACGCTTGCACTGCTGACATGGCCGGACAGTTTGACAGGCATCGAAATGCCCGCCTGGGTCGGGCTCGGCTATGTCTCGATTTTCTCGATGCTTGTGGGCTTCATCTTCTGGTACCGGGGCCTCGCCATCGGCGGCATTGCAGGTGTTGGCCAGTTGCAACTGCTGCAGCCCTTCTTCGGGCTGATGCTGGCCAGCCTGCTGCTGCACGAACCGGTGTCTTCAACCATGCTCCTCGTCACCACCCTGGTGGTGGGCTGCGTTGCCGGTGCCAAGCGCTTCGCCTGAAGCCTCTTCTTTCCGGCCCGCCGCACACGTCTTGCCCAACCCGAATTCGCTTCCGCCCCCCGGAGAATTTTGCAATATGGTTCCGTATCGTGAAATTGCCTCCGCTGGGGCGTACCGGCGGATTTCGGCTGAATTGACTTAAAGGAAAAATGACATGGGTTTCTTTGATTTCGTGAAGGATGCGGGCAAGAAGCTGTTCGGCGATGACGAAGCGCCGGAAGCAAGCGCTGGAGCCATCGAAAAGGAAGTTGCCGACCTCGGTCTCGATGGCGACGTCAAGGTTGAAGTCAGCGGCGACACCGTCAAGATCGCAGGCGCCGCACCTACCCAGGAAGCCCGTGAAAAACTGATCCTTGCCGTCGGAAACGTGCTTGGCATTTCCAAGGTCGAGGAAGAAATCACCGTCGAGAGCAGCGAACCGGAAGCCAAGTTCCACACGGTGGTCAAGGGCGATACGCTCTGGAAGGTTGCCGAGGCGGCCTATGGCAACGGCGCAAAGTACCAGGCGATCTTTGAAGCCAACAAGCCGATGCTGTCCGATCCGGACAAGATCTATCCGGGTCAGGTGCTGCGCATCCCCGCGCTCTAAGACCGAATTTCCGCAAGCCACGGCGTCCCCGTGGCTTGCCTCCTTTTCCCGCCGTTACCCGTTGCGCTCCATGTCCGCCCGCGGGGCTGGCACCGCTCAGAACCTCTCTCCAGGTATATTTTCCGAGACGCCCGGTCCCCATTCGTCTGGGGCAATCTTGCAGCTGCGCCCTCGACTTTTCCGCTTTTCAAATGGCAGTACAAAACTGCCGAATAGAAATCTGAGTATTTTTTTCAAGTTTTTTTACAAACCAGCCTCGACACCACCCGTAAAATTATGATTATAAAGCTCAAGTTTTCTCATTCAGTGGATTTGGGGCGGTTTTCGGATGGTGCGCCGGCTGAGCCACAGGCTTGTCCAATCGGTAATACTGCTGTTCCTGGTGTCCGTTGCCGGCTTCGCCCTGTTGCGCCTGTTGCCGGGGGATTTTGCTGAAGTACTGCTGTTGTCCCAGATGGACGGCACCTTGCCGGATGCGGCTGCGGTCGAGCGATTTTCAGCCGAAAACGGCTTTGACGATCCCCTGCCCGTTCAATACCTGCGCTGGCTTGGCAATGTGCTGACAGGGGATCTCGGCACTTCCTTCGTTACCGGAGAAAGCGTTTCCGCCGATATCCTGCTGCGGATACGCCAGTCACTGATCCTGGCACTGCTGTCGATCGGCCTTGCCCTTGTCCTTGCAGTGCCGATCGGCTGTTTTTGTGCCTATCACGCCGGCGGCCTTGCGGATCGTCTATTGGCGGCGGCAAGCGTTGCCGGCCTGTCCATTCCCAATTTCTGGTACGCGCTGCTGCTGGCGCTTCTGTTCTCGCTTACGCTCGGCTGGCTGCCGAGCTCGGGCCACGGCACGATTGCACATGCGGTGCTGCCGACGCTGGTCATCGCGACCACCATGACCGGCGTGATTGCGCGCTTCGTGCGGGCCAGGCTCTTGGACGAGTTCCACCATGCCTACATCCGCACGGCCAAGGCCAAGGGCCTCAGCCAGACTCGGATCCTGCTGCATCACGCCCTGCCCAACATCCTGCCTTCGCTCCTGACCCTGACCGGGCTGCAATTTGCCCGCGCCTTTGACGGCATGATCATCGTGGAAACGATCTTCGCCTGGCCGGGGATCGGCAGCCTGCTGGTCGCTTCGCTGCTGAACCGTGACTACCCGCTGATACAGATCTGCTTCCTGGTGATCGCCTGCGGCTACATCATCATCAATCTCCTGGTCGATTACCTGGTGACGCTGGCTGACCCGCGCGTTCAGGAGGCGATCTGAATGGCAAGATCCCGACGCCTGTTTCAGACAAGACCTGATGCACAGAGCCGAGAAACGCGTGCAGGACTGCTGGCCCTTCTCATACTTCTGATCGTGCTGGCACCGCTCGCAGCGCCCTACCCGCCAGACCAGATAGACATCCTGAACCGTCTTGCGCCCCCGGGCTGGCAGCATTTTCTGGGCACCGACCAGATGGGCCGCGACGTCTTTTCCCGCCTCCTTTACGCCGGCCGCCTCACAACCGGCGCGGCCCTGCTTGTGGTGCTGGCGTCCGCGCTCACCGGCACGCTGCTCGGCTGCATCGCCGGCTATCTCGGCGGCTGGCCGGATCAGCTTCTGATGCGCTTTTGCGAGGGACTTTCTGTCCTGCCAGCACTGGCGATTGCCATGATCATCGCCGGTGTCATGGGGCTTGGCCTTGCCGTCGTGCTTCTGGCGCTCACCGCCGTGCACTGGACCGAATATGCCCGGCTGGTGCGCAACATGATCCTGGTGGAACGGGCCAAACTTTATGTGCAGGCGGCTGAAGCGCTCGGTTCGTCACGCAAACGCATTGTACATCGCCATCTGCTGCCGAACATTACGGCGCCTCTCCTGACCATGGCCGCCTATTCGCTCTCCTGGGTCATCCTCGCCTTTGCCGGGCTCAGCTTCCTTGGCCTTGGCGTGGAACCTGGAACAGCCGAATGGGGCCGGATGATCGCCGATGCGCGCAACCACATGCGCAGCCATCCGCATCTCGTCCTCGCCCCGGGCCTGACGATCACCGCCTTCGTCATGCTGGTGAACCTGCTGGGCGACGGCATCGGCGATCGGATGCGCGCCCGCCACACCAACCTTTTGACCCTTCGAAAAACAATTCTCAAACCAAGGAGCTGATCCTCATGATCTCCCGCAGAACCCTGGGCCGTCTTGCCGTTTCCGTGGCAACGGCCGCCATGCTGAGCCTGCCGCACATGCCGGCGCAGGCCGAAGGCAGTTCAACACTGACCGTTGCAACCATGTGGGAAGCCCTGCCGCTGTCGATGAAACCGCGCCGCAGCCGGTTCTTCAACGAAAGCGAGATACTGGACACTCTGGTAAAACTCGATTTCGACATGAAGCTTGTGCCCGGTCTTGCCACGTCCTGGGAACGCGTTTCCCCCAATGTCTGGCGCTTCCAGCTGCGTGACGGCGTCACCTTCCATGACGGCAGCGCTTTCGACGCGGAAGCCGCAAAGTTCTCGCTGGAGCGTGTGATCGCGTTGCTGCCCTATGCATCCGACCTGCTCAACATCAAGGAAATCCGCGCCGTATCCGGCCTCGAACTGGAAATCGAGACCAACGAACCTTTCACTGCCCTGCCAAACCAGCTGACCGACGCCATCACCGTCATCTACGGCAAGGCCTCGTTCGATGACAACGGCGAGTTCGTGAAGCCTGTCGGCACCGGTCCCTGGGTGTTCAAGGAGTACCAGAAGCAGGACCGCACCACCGTTGTACGCAACGATGACTTTTGGGGCGAAGCACCCAAGCTGGAAGAAATCGTCTACCGCTACATCCCGGACCACAATGCCCGCGCGCTGGCGCTGGAAACCGGCGAGGTCGATTTCGTCGTCCACCTGCTGCCTTCCGATGTGGAACGCATGAAGGCCGACGAGAAGTTCGAAGTCTATGCCGAGCCGAGCGCCGGTCTCTATTATGGCGCTTTCAATGCCGGTGAAAACAGCGTGCTGCATGATCCGAAGGTCCGCCAGGCGGTCAACCTGATGGTTGACCGGGAAATCTTGGTCAAAGGGGCGCTTGACGGCATCGGCAAGCCGGCCTGGACGTTCTTTCCGCCGGAATTCCCGTGGGCCGCACCGGAACTTTCAGCCTATTCCTTCAACCCGGAAAAAGCAGCCGGGCTTCTGACCGAGGCCGGTTACGAGAAAGACGGCACCACCTGGCAGAAGGACGGCGAGCCTTTGAGCCTGCGTATCCTCAGCTATTCCAGCCGCGCCGAAATGGCCACGATCAGCGAGACAATGGCCGCGCTTCTGCAGCAGCAGGGCATTGCCACGAAGCTGGAAATGTACACCTGGGAAGGCATGCTCGATCTCGTCAAGCAGAGCGACTATGACGTTTCCGTCGTCTTCTGGACCCCGGAAATGACCGGTCATCCGGATCTGCACCTGAAGTCGCAGTTCCATTCCAAGGCGGGCCTCAACTACCAGAACTGGTCGAACCGGGAATTCGACGCGCTTGTCGACAAGGGCCGCACGCTGGAAGAAGGTCCGGAAGCTCTGGAAATCTACGCCAAGGCACAGGAAATCCTGCAGACCGACGCGCCGATTATCCCGCTGGTTCACAAGATCTATGTAGCTGCCTCTAGCGAGAACGTCAGTGGCTACAAGGTCCATCCCTCCGGCTTCTTCTACAATTTCAAGGCCGTCAGCAAACAGTAATTGCGCCTGACCTTTGCCCGGACGGTTATCCGTCCGGGCCTTTCCGGGAGACCCGAATGGCATCCTGCCTTTTTCTGAAACCGATCAAGGGCGCTGGCAACGACCTGCCCGATGTTGGCGATTATGTGCCTGACATCGACGTGATCGGCCATTACGACCTCGAAACCGCCGACCTGTCGCGCTATCCCGCGCTCTGCCTGCCAGCCCATCTCGACCAGCGCTTTTTCGGCAGCCTGACAGCGAAGATCGAACAGTTTCTGGATGCTGGCGGCACGCTGGTATTCAATGGCCATGTTGCCTGGCCAATGCTGCCCGAATTCCAGCCTTTCGTTCCCCTGAACCGCTTCTCGCTGGAAGACCTGCAAATCCACCGGTTGACCGACCACCCGGTGTTCGAAGGCGTTTCAACCGGGGAATTGACCTATCGACGGGGCGTTGCCGGCTTCTACGCCCGCGGTTTCAACCCGCCGCCGGAAGGTGCTGTTAGCCTCCACGGTGTCGGTCCGGACCGCCTGCCCTGTGACTGGGTCTATGAGCGCCCGTCCGGCGGTCGCATATTCATGCATGCCGGTAATGATCTTTGGATGTACGTCGGCTCCAACGACACAACGGCGCGCATTGCCCCGCAGCTCTGCGCCTGGGCGAGCGGAAAAGGACCCCAGCAATGACCACGCTCGCAGTGCTCGACGCCGGCACCTACTACCATCATCGCACCATTTACGAGCCACGCTACCGCGACTTTTTCGACGAGATCATCTACACGCGCGAGCTGCCGGAAGCAGATCTGTCCGGCGTCGACACCCTGCTTGTTTCCTGCCGCACCGATCCTTCGGTGCTGCGCCCCCGACGCAAACAAATTGCCGACTTTCTGGCAAGCGGCAAGACCGTTGTCGCCATGGGCTCCACCGGACATCCGGACTGGTTGCCCAATGTGAACTGGACGGACACACCGACCAATTTCTGGTGGTGGAAGGAAGGCGGCGAGATCGGCCTGAAGTTGGCAACACCCGACCATCCCCTCTTCAACCAACTCTCCCTGGCCGACGTCACCTGGCACTATCATGGTTATTTCCAGGTGCCAGACGGGGCGCAGTCGCTGGTCGATGTCGGAGATCTCAGCTCGATCTTCTACGAGGACACGGTTTCCACCCCCGGCCGCCTGCTGATCACGTCCCTCGACCCGATGTACCATCACGGCAGCTACTTCATGCCGGCGACAACCCGGTTTCTGGACGGGTTCCTGCCGTATCTGAAAGGGACTACCGCAGAGCTTGCGAAAACGACATAGGCCTCCTGCGCGCAGCCCGTTCCGCTGCGTTCCCGATGCGCTTCAAGTGAAACGACATTGTCAGAATTCGTCATGATTGTTCAGAATTGGTAGGTGGAACCAGCCAGACGATCCCCGGTATTTACGAATATGTTGAGCGGCATTCACCTGTGTCGACGAAGTACATCAGGAACATACCGAGGAGTGGCGGCAGAGAAATTGGTTTCCGGCAATACCCAAGTCGCAGCTGGAAAAGACCATTCTCGTCCCCCCCCACACGCAGTTTCTGCGCTTAGACCGCCTCTCTTTTCCTGACGCTCTGACGATGGCGCTTGTGTCCCACGCCGCTCTGGCCGGCGACGCACTGCCAACTGGCGGTGCGTTCGCTGCCGGCACGGGCCGTTCGTGGATCTCTCACCTCGTCACAGGGTAAGCGCCCGGTCTGCACCACCCTGTCTCGTCAGCGGATACGGCCAGCCCTAGTCTGCCAAACCTTCGCGCGCCAGGGCATCACGGACAGCCTGCCGCCTTGCAACGTCATCGGAATGTCGTTGCAAGGCTGGCCAGTCCGCAATCGAAAGCTTCTGATCGTCAAGCCAACGGCAAACGGTAAACAGATAGGCGTCGCTCAGCGAAAAGGCTGGGCCCGTCAGGTATCTGTGCTTTTGGAGATGTCGCTCAATCACATTCAGCCGCAGCGACAAGTGCGCGCGGCCTGGAGACAGAAATGCCTCCGGCGTCTTCGGGCGAAACAGCGGACTGAAGCTTTTGTGAACCTCGGTTGCAATGAAATTCAGCCATTCCAGGGCTCTCAGGCGCTCCAATGCTGCGTCCGGCAACAGGCGGGCCTCGGGACGGATCATGTCGATATATTGCAGGATCACGGGGACTTCGGTCAGAAGTTGGCCCTCCTTCAGTTCGAGTGCCGGAACGTACCCTTTGGGATTGATCTGGCGAAAGTCGTCCCCTTCTTCAGTCCGTCGTGATTTGTAATCGACTTTTATCAAACGAAATTGCAGATCGGCCTCACGCAGAGCGATATGCGGTGCCAGCGAGCAGGCTCCCGGCATGAAATAGAGTTTCATTCCGATTGCCCTCCGGACCCCATGTCAGGAATGCCATCCAGCAGGACGAGCGCAACGTCATAAGCCCGGCCGTTCGCTTCCTCCATCCTGTGTCCCGAGCCATGCAGGTCAGCAGCCAGGAACTGATCGCCGGGTGAAAGCAGCCGTGTGTCTCCATCGCTCGTTTCAATGCGGACCAAGCCAGCAAGAACGGTTCCAAGAACAGGTGCAGGCGCGCAATGCCATTCGTCCTTGTAACCGGGGGGGTGATGCATCATGAGAACGCCGGTTGCACCTATGGTTTCGGTGACACTGTAGCCCTTTGGCGAAGGCGGCGTGAAATCACCCTCCGAAAGCGTCCAGAACTCATCCGAAAAATGGGGGCCGCCGTTCGCGCGTGCGCAGATTTTGACGAATTTCATTCTCTTGGTGCCTGTTCGAAACGTGTTGCACCCGCGGCAGCCCGGGTTACCGACATGCCGGGCTTGCACCGGCCTCGGGCGGCTACATCAAGCGGTTGCATTTGCAGGGACGGACCGTCCGTTGTCGGCATGAACCTTCCGCGCTCCGTGGTCGTCAGAAGGCACGCCACGCGTCGTATCAGCGGCGATCCCGGCGGCAATCCTGTTGGCTGCGATCCCGGCGGCATCAAAGTAACCAGTGAAAATCGGCTTGAACCCGGTGAACCAGAGACCGGGATTTTCCGGGTCACACTCACCCATCGGGTAGTGCGGCACCCCATTGGTGTCGAGCACGCCGAGATGTCCCAGCAGCGGCTCCAGCCCCGTGCGATAGCCCGTTGCCGCGATGACAACGTCGGGTGCGCAGCTTGAACCATCTGTGAGGATGACGTTGTCCCCCTCGAAGCGGTCAACACCGGGAACGACCCGGAACCGCCCGGCCTTCAGGGCGGCCACAAATCCGTCATCGATCGCAAAGGTGACACCGTCCCGCAGAAGCCGGGTCCCGCCTCCTTCTGGATGGGTGGTCAGCCCGTATCGGCGAAGATTGCCAAGAAAAACCCTCTCGGTCAGCCGAAAGGCCGGATCCAGGACCCAGGCCGGAAGGGCCGCGAAAACCCGGGCCAGTCGGTGCAGCGGAAACCCGAAGATACGCTGTGGTACGACTGCAGGCCCATATCGGACAGACACGATGACCTCTGCCGGGCGGTGCCGCGCGAGATGGTTGAGCGCATCCGTGCCCGAATTCCCGGCGCCAACGACCAGAACGCACTTCCCATCGAAGCGGGACACATCACCGAGGTTCGCCGTGTGCAGCAACTCGCCCGAAAACTGGTCGCGCCCCGGCCAGTCCGGAATGTGCGCAATGTTTTCGCGGCCCGTCGCGATTACCAGATTGTCTGCCTGATAGTCACCGGTCGCGGTGGAGACGTGCCACCCGTCTGGCGTACGGGTGACACTGGTTACCTTGCCACTGTATCGGACATGTGTGTCCAGTCCCGCGACATAGGCTTCAAGAAATTCCACTACGGTGTCACGCTTCAGAAAGACGCCGTCGGTCTTTGGCGCCTTCTGGCCGGGCAGGCCGGCAAACTTGCGGTGTATGTTGAGCCGAAGCGCCGGATGCCGCGCCCGCCAGGGTTCAGCAACCCGGTCCCCTGCTTCCAGCACGGTGACCGGCAGGCCACGATCGGAAAGAGAGCATGCCACGGCAAGACCCGAAAGTCCTGCTCCGATGACAAGCGTGTTGCTGTGTTGTTGGGACTTCATGATCAGTCCTTTCGGTGTCTTCTCAGCAAATGCTGAGGAAATTCGGGGTCACGCAGATGTGCGTATTGTTCAAGGCCAAAAATCCTGCAGGAGATGGTCCGAAAGCCGCGAGAAGTCTCCGAAATTCCGGCGAAAGCGTCGTTGTTCACGCGCTTCTCTGATCCGTTGCCAAAGGCTCTTCACGCGACTTGAGACAGTCCTGTGCACCCCGTCGACGAACGGCAATATCATCGTCATGTCATTTATCCTTGTCGGTGCCCGGTCAGATCCGGGCTGTGAAATACGCGTTGATGGGATCGTGCGGCAGCCGGTGGGTTTCGACCGATGCGAAGCCGGTTTCGGCGAGGTACTCTTCGGCCGTCTCCACTCCCCACATCGCCCCCAGACCCGGACCACCCTGGCCGATGGAGACGGGTGTGCAGTGCATGCTCGAGATCGTGTACAAGAGCGGCGCGAAGGGATTTGCGATGTTCTTTTCAAGATCGCGCGACCCACCGATATCCTGCATAAGGAAGACGCCGCCCGGCCGCATCGACTGCCGCACGAGCCGCAGAAACGCCTTGGGATCCGCCTGGTCGTGAACCGCATCGAAGGCGGTCACCAGATCGAACCGGCCCAACTCGATTGCGGCCGACAGATCACGCGCTTCGAAGTGCAGGTTTTTCAAACCCTTGGTTCTGGCTTCAGCGGCCGTCTCTGCGAAAGCGTCCTCGCAAAGATCGAAACCGTGAAAGCGACTGTTTGGATAAACGCTCGCCAGCGCCATCATCGCCAGACCTCGTCCGCAGCCGAAATCGGCCACGTCGATGCCGTCCTCCAACCGTTGGATCAGGCCCGGGACCACCGGCAGGATAGCGCTCACAAGGTTGGCGACGACCAACTGCGCACTGTCCTCCGCCATCACCTCGTGAAAGCGATCGAAATGGTGGTAGCAAAGGCCCTCGCCACTGCGGAAACGCTCCAGTAGTTCGTTTTCGATGGACGCCGCGATGCTGATGAACTGGGTCGTGACGGCCATGTTGTCCGGGCTGGCGCTGCGGGTCAGAAACGCGGCATGCTCCGGAGGCAACGTGTAGCTTCTCGCCCGCGGGTCATAGTCGACGACACCCGCCGTCACCATCACGCCGAGCCATTCACGCAGGTAGCGTTCGTTGACAACGGCCTTCTGCGAAAGCATCTGCGAATTGAGGCCGGGATTGGCCGCAAGCGCATCGAACAGTCCAGCACGGTGTCCGAGAGAGGTCATGATCGCGAGTGCCGCTTCGTTCAGCGTACCGACAAAGCGTTCGGCGAAGGCTTCGGCTTTCGCTTCGTTGAATGCAAGATTTGGGTTCTGGTAGGTCATCCGATGCTCCTGAGGTGGTAATGTGCAGCACGATCTGCCGCTGTCCTGTCCATGGAGATGGACCAAATACGCCAACTGCGTTAGAAGAGAAAAAGAATGAAACGGTGATAATAAGACTTTAATTGAGGGATTTTGTGCAATATGAGCTTGAACACGACCGTTATAGGAACACGCTTGACCGGAACGTCCGTGCTGTTCTCGATCCTTGACGTGCTGGCCTCTGTGGGCCGCGATTGGGAAATGTTGCACGGCTTGCCTGCGCAATCGCCGGTGTTTCAGGTCAGCCTCAGAACCCTCGATGGCGCACCTTATTGGGACGTGAACGGGCGCAAGATCACACCTGACGGGATGCTGACCGAAGCGCCGGAACCCGACTTGATTATCGTGTCCGATTTGCACCTCGACCCAAATGGCCACCTGCCGGAAGAGTTTAACCCGGTCGCGGACTGGCTCAGTGAAGCCTACGCACGCGGCGCGATTGTCACCTCCGTCTGCTCTGGCTCAATCCTTCTGGGTGCAGCAGGATTGTTGGACGGCAAGGAAGCGACGACGCATTGGGGCTATGCGGATATGCTTGGACGAAACTTCCCGAAGGTGAAGGTTTGCCGTGAACGCATTCTCGTCGCGGCAGGGGACGGTCACCAGGTGGTCACCGCAGGTGGTGCCTCGGCGTGGGCTGATCTCATGTTGTATCTGATCGGACGGTTCGCCGGTACAGAAGAAGCCCGCAGGATCGCGAAGATCTATTTGATCGATCCACATGACCAGGGCCAACTGACATACGCATCCCTTGCCTCCGGGCGACAACATGATGACCAGCTGATTGCAGAGGCGCAGGTCTGGGCCGCACGAAATTACCACAGATCAAGTCCCGTAACCGCCATGGCGGTAATGGCCCAAATGACCGAGCGCGGGTTTCTGCGTCGCTTCAGGAAGGCGACCGGACAGGCGCCAGCCGACTATGTGCAGACTTTGCGTGTCGAGGAAGCCAAACAGCTGCTGGAGACGACGGCGATGTCGATCGAGGAAATCTCAGCCGAGATCGGATATACCGAACCCTCGAGTTTCCGATCGGCGTTCCGAAAGCGCGTCGGGACCTCGGCGTCTGCTTATCGAAAGAAATGGCAAGCGTTGGTTCCGGTTTCATCCTGAGATTGGTCCCTATCCCTTACAAGCCGGGCCACCAGGTTTGCATCGCCATCTCTGCTGTTCCAGGCAACTGCCGTTCATGCGCATCGCAGCACGTTGCGAAATAGGCAAAGCAGTCTTTCGCTGCGAAGGACACCAACGGTACGTCTGGCTCGGGAACCGGTCGTCCGGAGGCCTGCGGCAGCAGGCAGGCGGAGGGGTTGGACGGCAGCTAGCCGTTCGGCCACCAGCTGAAGCTGCGCGACGACACCAGATTCCTGATTGCCATCCGGGCCGCCGTCTTGCTGACCGTCAAGGTTGGCAGCTTTGCCTGACAAATCATCAAATATTGACGTAACGGAAGTTATCGAATAAGTTGTAGATATAAGATTTATATCGTTTTTAAATATGGAGTTCGAGATGACGTGGAATATGCACACGTTTTTTGCAGTACTCTTTACCGCGACGATCGCCTTCACGACCATATCTACGGTTCCGGTTGAAGCCTGCAACCCGAGATATCAGCGCTGTTAGAACAGCTGGTCTGGAGCCTTGTCCGTTTCAAGGGTTCGGCACGTTCAAGGCTTTCTCGAACTGGTGAGGTAAGGCGTGTCGTTCTGGTCGGGAAAGAAAGAGTCGCTCAATCAAAGCCTGGTGGAGATCACCTTCAGAGCGGTGCTCTCCGGCCTTGTGATCGTGTTTTTCGCGCAATTCCTGATCGCCAGGGTCGACAACCAAATCGAAGTCGCGTCGAAACGCGATGCGCTGAACACCTTCAGGAACAGCCATTTATCCAAGCTGACCACGCGGTTTTCAGACGCTTTTCTGGCCCTTGATTGTACGCGAAGCGTTAGCACCCTTTCGACGAATACATGCAAAAGCGATATCGCGACCTTCCTGACGGAGTTGAATACGATTTTCCTGGAACTCAAGGCGATCTACCCGACTTCCGGGTTCCCGAAATTGGTCGAGCTGCAAGACCAGGCAGAACTGATGTACTCAACACCGTCGCAAGTGACCCAGCAGAACATAGACGGCTTCGCAGCCACCTTTGGAGCATCGCTGCACGAGATGGCGCAGAACTTCAGATAAGAAAGGATGCCTGATCATGAAATGTATGTTTCACAGCTTGCTTTTTATCTGCTCAATTTCTGTCGCATGTGCTCAGGACCCGACCGGCGATATTCCCGAAGGAGCACGCTGGGTCGTTGGCGGCACGTTCGCGCTGTCCAAAATTGGCGACAACGAGCTCAGAGGCAGCAAGAGTTATTCGGGCGCAGAAAAGGAGGCAAACAGACTTGCGACTTTCCTGCCCGGAATGACGATCATGTTCAATCTGGAAAGAAGCACGGTACCGGGACGATCGGAGTACCTTGAGGGCACCACACACTACGGGATCCCCGTAGCGGTTCTGGCCCGCGATATATCGGCAAACGACTTTGGAAACCGCGACACGACAGATGTGGTCACGCATCAATCCTATACGGGATGCCGGGATCTTGCCTGTACGCTGGAGGCTGAAGTCGGCATTGGCTATTCCTTCAAGATTGAAGAAGAAGACGATGAAAGGCTGGTTCTGTACAACCCGCAATCGGAACTGCGGATCATACACACTCTGGACGCTTTCGATCAGAATGAAGCGCGGGGATATTCCACACGCGTCAAGGACAGAGTGCACCCGCGCCTGAAGGTCCACGATGGATATGCTTCAGAGATTTCAACCGGTTGCGGGCTGACACGCCCGGTTCAACCGCTGATCAAGGTGCCGAAAGATCAATACGATACTCTGCCTCTGACCTGGGACGTCAACAGTCTGAACTGGTCGTTGAAAGCGCTGGAACTGTTTGACGTCGGCAAGGTCGAGTTGAACGCGGAAGGTACGCACTACGTCGGACGGCTGAATTCCGAGCTCGGGGTCGGTACCGAGTCCGATGAGGGTCCCGTGGCGCTTGACTTCACTGTCTTTGCCTATCGCGATTCCGAATGGACAAATCCGGACTTCTACAAATTTGGCGGGTTGGCGCAGACCGTTACCTGCCGCAAACGCAACCCGATCGCCGGTCAACCACTGCCGCGCTACGTCAAGAACGCCTTTCTCTATTTCGATATTCAGGAAGGCGAGCAACCCCAGGACTTTCCGCTGGACCCTGTTCAGCTGCCTGACCAGTTCAAGGACAACAAGGAACTACAGGACGAATTGCGAACCTATCTGCCCCGCGCCTTTTTCTACAGCGTGAACAACGCAAGGCAGTACAAAGAGCTGTTTGAATACATCGTGGAAGACACAAACATCGCCTTCCCGTCGGCAGTTGCCAACGTGATCGCGCGGCTGAACGCCACCTGCGGACCTCAGAGCCGTGCCGAATGCGCAGATATCGTGGATCGTGTCGGCGCTTTGAGAAACGACTAGAACATCTTGCTTTTGCTGCGTGCGCGGCACGAAGACCACAGCTTAGGTCAGGCCAACGGTGTGCCGGGGAGGCAATATCGGCTTTCACCACGTTCGAAGCTGCCAGTTCCGGGCCCCTTCCAGCCAATCGGCTCGCTTTTTCTCGTCATACCCCTCGCGCCCCTGTACCCTACCCTCCATCCTCTAAACGGGATGATCCGGTAACGCCCACCAAGGGAGGCGGTCGTGATTCAGCTTGCGTCGGTTTTTGCAAAGCCTCTTCTGGGGAAACTTGGTGTCAGTGATGAGGCCAGGGAGCGGTTTGTGGCGTTACAGAAGGCCGTGACAGGGGATACGGGCACGGCCTGGATTCCGCTGTCCCGACCTTCCGCAACACTCGATTTTTCCACGCACCGGCAGATGGCGTCCGACATCCACAACACCGGTGAAATTGGCCCGGAAGAAGAACCGGTCACCTGGAAGGAGTTCGTCTGGACGTCGGACCAGGCCATCAAGGACTGTGTCCTGCACAAGATCTCCTGGCGGTTCTACGAGAACGGACTGATTTGCCTGGAGGTTTGTGGCAGCAAGGATGCGGTGGGCCTGGACGGCAGTGACCTGATCGGCCACCGGCTGGAGCTGCGCGACGACACCGGTTTTCTGATCGGCATCTGGGCTGCCGCCTTCCTGATCGTGAAGGACACCGAGCGGCGCAGTTTCCAGACTTCGGCCGAGGATGACCACAAGCTGTTGAAACTCCATTTCCGCAAGCTGGCCGAACAGCAGACCGGCATCGCTTTCCGCATCTGAAACCGCCAGACACTCGACCGGTCTGTCCTGCCAAACGCTTGCTCAGGCGGGGATCAGCGTTTCGGCGATGGCCTTTGCGGTTCTGGAAGCGGCCGGCATGCCGCGCACCTGTGCGGTGGCGATGGCGCCTTCCTTCAAAAGGGCAAGCTGTTCGGCAAGGGTTGCCGGGTCTTCGGCGCCGGCCTGACGACACAGGGGCTCAAGGTAATCGACGATCCGCTGTTTGTGCTCGGCCGCCGTCCGGTGGATCGGGTGCTGATGGTCGCCGAATTCGCTCGCCGCGTTGATGAAGGCGCAGCCGTTGAAGCCGAGCCCCTTGAAGGCACGGCCGTTGAACCAGTCCTCCAGCGCGTCGAACATGGCCAGAAGCCGTTCTCGCGGCCGCGGCGAGGCTTTTTCCATTTCGCCCATCAGCCAGTTGCGGAACTGCTCGTCCCGGCGGTTGAGCGCGGCCAGAATAAGCTCCTCCTTCGAGCGGAAGTGTTTGTAGAGCGTCATCTTGGCCACCCCCGCCTCGGCGAGGATCTTGTCTATTCCGGTCGCATTGAACCCGCGGGTGTAGAACAGCCTGAGCGCTGTATCCACGAGCTCGTCTCGGCGTGATTGCACCATCATCTCCATATACAGACAGGTTTGTCTACTTTACTATCCTGTTCGCCCCCTTCTCGTCCATCCTCACACGAGGGTATCACGGCTTATTGACATATAGACAGACCTGTCTGTATAAATTTCCTCAACGTCACGTTTTCGATCAGGAAGGCGGTAGTCATGTCCGGAAGTCAGATTGCGGTTCACATTCATGCAGACACCGGCGTTTGTTCCGGGAAACGGTCTCACTGGTACTACGTGGCTCTTGCCAGCTGGTCTGTATCCGGTGCGCGCTCTGAACTGGCGCAAGGCCAAGCCCCTGTCCTGGCGCACCGTGCAGCAAGAGAGGTCTGACGATGGCCAGTGTCATTGCCGCCTTCGCGCACACCATGGCCGCTACCGCAGGACTGACCATGACCAGCGACGGCAAGCTGGTTGCATCAGATGGAACCGTACGCCATGAGGTGCGCACCGAGGACGGGCGGATACCGGACACAGCCCACTTCGAGCTGCTCGACTGGATACGCAGCTGGTATCCGGATGAAACAGGTTTGGTATTTGCCTATGCGCAGAATATCAAACCGGATGATCTCGGCGTTCTGGGTCTTGCCATCAAAACCGCGCCCACTCTTCGCACCACACTGCAACTGATCGAGCGCTACTTCCGGCTGGTGACAGACACCGCAGTATATTGCCTAGAGGAAAACGGGCCACTTGCCGTCTTCTCCATTGCCGGGCAGACCTCCCCCCAGCCGATCCTGCATCTTCGTAACGAATGTGCCCTTGCAGGCTTTGCTCATAATCTGGTGTCTCAAGTTGGGCCGCGCCTGAAAATTCAGGCTGTCACCTTTCGCCATCCCTGCCGGGGCGATGCAGAGCGCTACGCGGCGTTTTTCGGCTGTCCGGTCCGCTTCGGTGAAGCGCAAGACGCAATTATAATGACCCAGCCGATGCTGGACCTGCCGAACCGGCTTGGAGATCAAGGCGTCTGCACTTTCCTGACCGATCATCTGGAGACGGAAATCGACGCCCTGCCTGCCGGCAGCGCGTTGACGCGCGATCTTCTGAACCGCCTGACGAAAACTCTCAGCAGCGGCGTACCTTCCGCGGCTGCCGTCGCGCGTGATCTCGGCATGAGCGAGCGCACCCTCTATCGCCGCCTGGCGGAAGAAGGGCTGACCTACCGCGACATGCTGCGCGAGGCACAGACGAAGCTGGCTCGGGAGCTGCTGGCAGGCAGCAGCTGTTCCATTGCCGAAATTGCCTTTCTGACCGGCTTCTCCGAACAGAGCACATTCACCCGCGCGTTCAAGCGCTGGGTCGGCCAGCCACCGGCGCAATTCCGGCAACACAGCGCAACCGTCTGAGAACACACCCGCCCGACGCACAGGCTCACGGCAACGGTCGCGGCCAGATCTGGCAAAACCCGAAACATTCGCGAATCCCGGAAGAGCCCGGCCAAACATGGCCGGGCTCAACCTGTTTTGCTGCCTTCTGGCGGGTCAGAACTGGCTTGGCAGATAGGGCCAAAACAGTGGCAGACCCGGCCGATACCGAGAGGGCACTCCCGGCGTATTCAAAGGTCATCGAACGACGGAGCGGTCATCACCGGGCACTTTCCCGCAGCGCTCCAGGGCTTTTGAGACAAGGAGCGCCACATGATTATCGAACAGATCACGGCCCGCAGTCCGGCCAGGCATGACCATGCACCTTCGACTTTTCCGGCGGCGTTGACGCATTCGGACAACCTGACCGACAGCAACGCGTATGGCCGGACGCTTTCCATCGTCGCCCACGACCTGCGCGGTCCCCTTGCCAACCTCTCGCTGTTGATCGAGCACATTGCCCAATGCGCAACCTGGGAAGGTCAGCCCGCCATTGCGGATAACGCCGCAAAGGCCGACCGTATCCTCCAGCACCTGACCGGCAGTCTCAGCGCCCTGGTCAAGCGCGGCAAGGAGGGACGGGATCCGCTTTCCTGTGTGATGCGGCCAGTTGATCTGGCCGAGGTTCTGGCGCTGGCGGTCGCCGTCAACCAACCGCTGGCTCGCCGCCATGCCGTCAGTCTGGAAATTGTGTCCCTATCCCCCTGTCTGATCTGCGGCGATGCGGAGCTTTTGTTCGAAGCCTTCGACAATCTCATCGGCAATGCGGTGCGCCACAGCCCGGACGACGGCACAGTTCTTTGCGCTATCACCCGGGAAGATGACGGTAATGTCTCCGTGCGTATCAGCGACCAGGGTCAGGGCTTCACCGCTGCCGATCTTGCCCGGGCCTTCCGTCCCTTCACCCAGCTTTCGGCAAAGGCCGCCCGGCCTGGGCCGTCCTCGGGACTTGGCCTTTGGATCGCCCGGCTGATCGCCGAACGCCACGGCGGCAAGATTGCAGCTCAGAACGGAGGCGGAAGCAGCAATAGAGGCGCGGTTCTGACCGTGCGCCTGCCGGCCTTACCGGCAAATGATGCGAAACCGGCTTCAGTCCGCCGGAAGGTTCCCGAACGTGCCAGCAAGGCACCGGACCGCGCAACTATCTGACCTCAGCTTTCTAACCTCAGCTTTCTGGCACCGGCATGCCGGTGCCGCCCCCATGGAACGCGGCCAATTCCGACGCCAACCCGGCCCTGCGCCGGGAACAGGAGAGCCGTGCCTTCAGGCACCCGGTGATCGGCCGCGAACCTGACAGCGTTTCAAGTTGATGCGCTGCCCATCCCAAACCCTGTCCAACACAAGCAATGGAGACTTCATATGGACAACGAACATGACAAGACCTGCGCCTGCTGCGTAACACCGGAAACGGTTGATCACGCCCGCCGCCGCCTGCTTGCCGGGGCAGCCGGTGCGGCAACCGTGGGTGCCGTCGCCATGGCCACCGGTTCCGCCACCGCCGCAACAGAAGAAGCCCGTGCGCTCTATGCCGATCCGGAAAAACCGGGCCTGCCGCAGATCGACATGGAAATCGAAGCCGGCCGCACCGCGCTTGTCGTCACCGATCCGCAGATCGACTTCCTGTCCGAAGACGGCGTCACCTGGGGTGTCGTTGGCGAAAGCGTCACCGAGCAAGGCACCGTCGACAACATCGAACGCCTGTTCAAGGCGGCCAAGGCTGCCGCGATGCCGGTGTTCATCTCGCCCCACTACTATTATCCGCACGACCACAAGTGGCAGTTCGAAGGCACCTTGGAAAAGACCATGCATTCCATCGGCATGTTCGATCGCCCGGGCCCGCTCTCCCTGGAGAATTTCGAAGGGTCCGGCGCCGACTGGATGCCGCAGTACAAGAAATACATCGAGGACGGCGAAACCGTCATCTGCTCACCGCACAAGGTCTACAGCCCGGCGCAGAACGATCTGAACCTGCAGCTGCGCAAGCGCGGGATCGACAAGGTGATCCTGGCCGGCATGTCCGCAAACCTGTGCACGCAGGCCCATCTTTACGAGCTTCTGGAACTCGGCTTCGAAGTGGCCGTGGTTCGCGATGCGACCGCAGGCGCCAAGGTGCCCGAAGGCGACGGCTACCTCGCCGCCATCATCAATTTCCGCATGGTCGCCAACGGCGTCTGGTGGACCGACGACGCAGTCGAACGCATCGCCCGTTCCGCCTGACCACCAGCACTCTCCTCAAAACCGACTAACCCAACCCAAGACTGGATCAAACCGATGAAACTCAAATTCGCCCTTCCGGCCCTGGCCGCAGCCCTTGTTCTGTCCACCGCCGCCCTTGCTGCGGACGAATACAACGTTGCCAACGGCCTCACCCTTAACGGCAATCCGCTCGGTATGCACGGCATCGACCCTGTTTCCATGTTCGCAGGCGCAACCCCGGGCCTTGGCGATGCGGTCCACACTTCCAGCCATGATGGTGTCGACTATTATTTCGCCACGGTCGAAACCAAGGAGCAGTTCGACGCTGCTCCGGAAAGCTTCCTGCCGCAGTTCGGCGGCTTTTGCGCCTTCGGCATCTATGTCGGCAAGAAACTCGATGGCGACGTCCGCTTTGCCGATATCGTCGACGGCAAGCTCTATCTCTTCGTCAACGCCGTCATCTTCGACAAATACCTGGAGCAGAAGGACGAGGTTCTCGCCGGTGCTTACGCCAAGTGGCCGGAGATCCGCGAGACAGCCATTGGCGATCTCTGATCACCCATGAAGCCAAACAGAGACGAGCCCCGACCGGGGGCTCGTCTGCCGTTTTGGTGGTCGACAGCCTTATTGAGCTGTCCAGCCACCGTCGACGGGGATTGTCACGCCCGTCACGTTGTGCGCCACCGGGCTGCACAGCCAAAGCGCCAGCGCACCGATTTCAGACGGGTCGGACGTGCGGTGGGAAGGCTGTTTTTCCGCCAGAAGATCTGCAACGCCCTTGTCGCGATCGCCGCCATGAAGGGCGGCGCGGGCTGCCACCTGCGGCTCGATGATTGCGGTTTCCGTCCAGCCGGGCGCGATACAATTGACCGTCACCCCACCCGAGGCTCTGGAACCACTTGCCGCATATTCCAGCGCGGCCACCTTGCTCATCCCGACGACACCGAATTTCGAAGCCACGTAAGGCGCCTTGTTGACCGAGGCGACCAGCCCGTGCACCGAGGCAATGTTGATGACACGGCCAAAGCCGCGTTCGGCCATCGCCGGCAGGGCAAGACGCATCGTATGGTAGACGCCTGACAGATTGACGCCGATGATGGCATCCCATGTGGCAGCATCCGCCTCGGCAAAGCTGACAGTCTTCTGGATACCCGCATTGTTGACCAGGATATCCGGGCCGCCCCAGGCGGCAACGTCCGCCATCATCGTCTCGACAGCCGCCACGTCGCGCATGTCAGCCGCAAAGAACCGGGCGTCCGGTGCCCCGGCAGCCTTGATCTCTGCCACAGCCGCTTGCGCCTCTTCCGGGTTCGCCAGACCGTGGACGGCAACGCGTGCCCCCGCCCCCGCCAGTACCTTGGCAATCGCCAGGCCGATCCCCTGAACGGACCCGGTGACGAGAGCTGTTTTTCCGGTGAGATCTGTCATGCCGTTTCCTCCGCTTCGAGTTGTTGTCTCAGGTCCGTTTTCAGGATCTTGCCGTAGTTGTTTTTCGGCAGGGCAGCCGGGAAATGATAGTGTTTCGGCCGCTTGAACCGGGCGATCCGGTCCAGACAGAGCTTGTCGAGCTCAGCCTCGCTCACGTTCTGGCCCGGGTGACAGGCAACAAAGGCGACAACGATCTCTCCCCACTCCTGGTCCTGCCGGCCAACGACTGCCACCTCGTGCACAGCCGGGTGTGTCAGCAGCACCTCTTCGACTTCGCGCGGGTAGATATTGGAGCCACCGGAAATGATGACGTCCTTGGATCGGTCCTGCAGCGTGACGTAGCCGTCCTCATCCATGCGACCAACGTCTCCGGTCCACAGCCAGCCGTCACGGATGGTCTGGGCTGTTGCCTCCTCGTTTCGCCAGTAGCCCTTCATCACCGTATCTCCGTGCACGGCAATTTCCCCGACTTCGCCGCGGGGCAGCTCCCGGCCTTCGCCGTCGACGATCGCAACCCGCACGACGGCCTGGGCCGTGCCGACGGAATTCAGCCTCTCGCGCCAACGTGGATGGGTGCGGTCACAAACTTCGGCGCGCGGCAGTGCGGTGATGCCCATCGGGCATTCGCCCTGACCGTAGATCTGCACGAACCGTGCGCCCATCACTTCAACCGCTTCCAGAATGTCCGCCTCGTACATAGGCCCGCCGGCATAGACGATGGTCCGCAGCCCCCGGCCAGTGCCCCCCGAAGCCTTGGCGACATCCACCAGGCGGCGGACCATGGTGGGCGCGGCAAACATGGAGATGGAGCCGATCACAGGCGCGATCTGCAGGATTTCGGCGGCATCAAACCCACCGCTGACCGGCACGACGTGACGCGCCCCTTTCATCACGTGCATGAAATTGTAGAGCCCGGCACCATGGCTCATCGGCGCGGCACAGAGGATCGCATCCTGCGGCTTGACGTCATCGACATCGACAAAGTAGCTCAGCGCCATCGAAGCAAGATTGCCGCAAGTCAGCATCACGCCCTTGGGCCTGCCGGTGGTGCCGGAGGTATAGAAAAGCCAGGCAAGATCTGCAGGATCCAGAGGTTCCGGCGTGGTGTGCGGCGATGCCTGGCACATGGCGCCGAATTCAGGGCTGTCGAGCGAGACAAGACCCACGCCCTCCGGCAGATGCGGCGCCACCAGCTCGGCGGTCTTTTTGTCAGCGAAGACAAATTCTGCACCGGAATTTTCCACCATCCAGGCGGCTTCCTTTTCGTGCAGCTTGGCGTTTATCGGCACGGCTGCGCCGCCACGCCACCAGATGCCGTAAAGCGCTTCCAGATAGCGCGTGGAATTTGCGGCAAACAGTGCGACCCTGTCTCCCTTGCCGATGCCGTAGCCGGCAAGCGCAGCGCTTATGGCCCCGGCACTACGAGCAAACTCCAGATAGTTTGCCTTGCGCTCGGTACCCTGCAGCAGCGCCGGGCTCTGCGGGCTTCTCGCCGCGCTCCGGTATACCCATTCTGCCGGATTCATCCTGTTCTTCTCCCCCCGATACGCCGTTTGGTGCAGTGCGACCGCGTTGGTCCGCCATCCCGCTTTTCTCATCCTGAGGAAGCGCCGAGCGCTGTCTCGGAGGACGGGCGGCACATTGCGGACAAGCAGCCCATCCTTCGAGACGCGAGCAAGGCTCGCTCCTCAGGACAAGAATGACCGACCGGGCATGCCCTCCTCCGGACACACCCCAGCCAGTCTCCTCCCGGCACCTCCCTCGTCCCTTCGGCTCGCTGGTTCTTCCAGACCAGATGTGGTTTCCAGAAAAACGGCCGTGCGGGACAGCTATCTGATACTCTTCAGACCCTTAGAGCGAAAATTCCGTCAAAACACGTAACGGGGAGCCCATGGACGACTTCGCAGCGCTTGCTTTCGACAATGCGCCCGTCGGCCTGGCCTTGACGGAAGAGCGGCAGATCCGACGCTGCAATGCGCGTCTTGCCGATATGTTCGGCTTTGAGCCGGAGGAACTTTCCGGTGCCTCGCTGTCTGTCCTTTATCCCTCTTCGGAAGAGTTTCTCCGCATCGGCAAGATCGGACTGGAACGGATGAAAGGCAGTGGTCGCTACCGGGACGAACGCATCATGCGCCGCAAATCCGGAGATCTGTTCTGGTGCCGCGTGCGTGGCCAGTCTCTCAACCTTGAAGCCCCGTTCGCACGGGCGGTCTGGAGCTTTGCCGACATTTCCGAAGACCGGCCACTGGCTGAAATGAGCCTGCGTGAACGCCAGGTG
This sequence comes from Roseibium sp. ROS1, assembly GCF_054658215.1. Lineage (NCBI taxonomy): Bacteria > Pseudomonadati > Pseudomonadota > Alphaproteobacteria > Hyphomicrobiales > Stappiaceae > Roseibium > Roseibium sp. ROS1. The sequence continues at coordinate 1,353,709 of NZ_BAAGIG010000001.1, read as the reverse complement.
GCCAAACTGCTGGCCGAAGGAAATACAACCAAGGAAATCGCCCGCCTGCTCGGGCTGTCACCGCGTACGGTCGAGGTCCACCGGGCCCGGCTGATGAAGAAATTCAGCGCCCGCAACAGCCTGGAACTCATCGCCCATATTGCGGGCATTCCGCTTTAGCGCCACTCTTGGGCAACAACTGCCGGGAGAACTGCGATGGACAAATGGGTGCGGGATGCTGTCGCCAGGATTAACGCGGATGCGCATCGGTCCGCCGACACGCATCTGTTCAAGCTGCATGGCCTAAGTTGCGCCGGTGTCGATATCTATCTGAAGGATGAAAGCACCCACCCGACCGGCAGCCTGAAGCACCGTCTCGCCCGGTCGCTGTTTCTTTATGCGCTGTGCAACGGCAGGATCCGCGAAGGCACACCGGTGATCGAAGCCTCGTCGGGCAGCACGGCCGTTTCGGAAGCCTACTTTGCGCAAATGATCGGCGTTCCATTCATTGCCGTGGTGCCGCAAAGCACCGCCCACAGCAAGATCGAGCAAATACGGCTCTACGGCGGTGAACCGCATTTCGTCGGATCAGCGCCCGAGATGCACGGCGCGGCGGTGGACCTTGCCGAACAGCTCGGCGGACATTTCATGGACCAGTTCACCTATGCGGAGCGGGCAACCGACTGGCGCGGGAACAACAACATTGCCGAAAGCATCTTCAACCAGATGGAGTTCGAGCCACATCCTGTGCCGAAGATGCTGGTGATGAGCGCCGGCACGGGTGGCACGTCCGCAACGCTTGGCCGGTTTATCCGCTACCGGGGCTACGACACCGGCCTGACCGTGGTCGATCCGGAAAACTCGGTCTTCTATGATGCCTACCGTACCGGGAACCACGCTCTCACCGAAAACTGCTCAAGCCGGATCGAAGGCATTGGCCGGCCAAAGGTGGAACACTCGTTTCTGCCGGACGTCATCGACGACATGATCAAGGTGCCCGATGCCGCAAGCATTGCAACGATCCTGTGGCTGGAGAAACTGATCGGCCGCAAGGCGGGCGCTTCCACCGGCACAAATCTGTGGGGTGCGCTGCAAATCGCCGGCCGGATGATCGACAAAGGCGAGACAGGCTCGATCGTCACGCTGATGTGCGACAGCGGTCAGCGCTATCTCGATACCTACTACAATCCGGACTGGGTCACGGCGAAGTTCGGCGATATCTCACCCTACGAAGAGGAACTGGCACGCTGGGTCTAGACTAGGAGCAGGGCTGAGCGAGAAGGCAGGCCAAAGGAATGTCGTTCACTTTCACCGCAGCTAGCTCGCCACCCGCATCCTGTAGGCTTCATACGTCAGGACGTTTGCCCCGCTCTTCTTGGCTTCATACATGGCCTGGTCCGCGTGGGTGATCAGCGATTTGGCATCATCTGCATCATCGGGATAGAACGACACCCCGATGCTGATGCTGATGTTGATATCCTTGCCCTTGATTTCCATCGGCCGCGAGACCTCCCGGTAGATGCGGGTGGCACAGGCCAGAACATCCTTCTCTTCCGCATAATCGCCGATGATCACGGCAAACTCATCCCCGCCGATCCGGGTCACGACATCCCCTTCGCGCGTGCAGCGCTTGATGGTGGAGGCAACGGCCTGGAGCAGCGCGTCACCCACCGGATGCCCATGGCTGTCGTTGACCGGCTTGAAGGTATCAAGGTCCAGCATCATCAGCGCAAACTTGCGGTTATCCCGGTCTGCAATGGCAACGTTTTCCGCAAGGCTCTGGCTGAAATGTGCCCGGTTCGAAAGGCCTGTCAGATGATCGGTCATCGCTAGCCGCCTGACAGCTTCTTCCGTCTTCTTCAGACGGGTAATGTCCGAATGGGTGCCGGACATGCGCAAAGGCTCGCCGTCTTTCGTCCACTCGACCACACGTCCCCTGTCGAGAACCCAGACCCACCTGCCCTCCTTGTGGCGCATGCGAATTTCGTTGTCGTAGGCTTCCCTTGCTCCGGAAAACACCTCTGCCAGCTTCTGCTCAGATTTTTCCACATCGTCCGGATGGGTCAGCCGGTACCAGGTCTGTCGGCTGACCGGCTGCAACTCGGCCAGCGAATAGCCGAGAATTTCAGCCCAGCGTTCGTTGTAGACCACCTCCCCGGTCTGAACGTTGCATTCCCAGGTCCCGACGTTGGTGCCGAAGATGATCTCTCGCAAACGCTGCTCCGAGGATCGCAACCGCTTGTGCGCGGTGTGTCTTTCAAGCAGCAGAAAACTGACGACGACAAGCGACAGACCAAGCGTGCCGACCAGGCCCAGCATCCACTGGTTCCGGGCGTTATAGGCAGAGGAAAGTTCCGCGCTCTTGCTGTCGACCATTTCCTCCAGGCGGTTCTTGTAGTGCCACAGTTCTTGTTCCCGCTGCCGGTCGTCGGAAATATCGTGCACCACGGAAAGCAAAGCCTTCCTGCCGTCGTAGTCCACCGGAGTTGAATGAACCTCCACGCTTCGAACGGAGCCATCTGCCAGCTTGTGGCGGAAGATGAAGAAATTTCGGTGTTCAGCCTTGGCAAGTTGACGTTCGGCTTCAACCTGCTCGGCCGTCAGCTGATTGATGTTCTGAATGGACATGCGGCGCAGCGTATCCCGGTCGAACCCGTAGAAGTCTGCCGCGGCATTGTTGGCATCAAGAATGCTTCCGGTATCCGGATCGATCAGCATCATGGTTGCGCTGTGACGCAGAAAGAACTGATCATAGGACAGGGATGCCTGCTCGGCCTGGGCAGGCGTCGCCAGCCAGGACAAAAAGACAATCATTGCCGTTTTCAGCAGTATTTCCCCAAATTTCGTCAACATTTACCGCCTTTTGCTGCAGTAAAGACTCATCAGATTAAATTTTCGAGAACAAAAAACGTGCAATTGACTGACTTCCGCAACGACACGCGTATTGGTTTACCCAACGGGAAAATCGGTCAAATGTCGCCTCGCCCCATTCCGGTCCCACTCCGCCAGTATTCCGGCTTCAGATCTATGGGAGCTCTCACATGAAGCGGCGTACATTCCTGTTCGGAACCGGACTTCTGGCAGCAGGAGGCGCCTACGCGGCACACACCCTCCCCGCTTATCGGCTGCAAACCGGGTTGCAGCTCGTCAGCAAGGCACTTGCCGGACCGTCCACGCCGCCCACTGAAGCAACGTCAAAAAGTATTGCTTTGCCCAATCCGTGGGCGGGACAGCTGATTGAGGCGGCAGAAAGCCAGATCGGCGTTACGGTGGTCTACGATCCGGCCTATGTCTCGCTCCCGTTTCCCAATGGCGACCTGCCGCGCGAACGCGGTGTATGCACCGATGTGGTCGTCAGAGCCTACCGCGACGCTTTCGGCTACGATCTCCAGTCGGCCGTCAATGCGGACATGAAGTCGGACTTTTCGTCCTATCCAAAGATCTGGGGTCTCAAACGCCCGGACAGGAACATCGACCACCGGCGGGTGCCAAACCTGCAGACCTTCTTCAGACGAAAAGGCGCAGCTCTTCCGGTCACTGCAAACGCCAAAGACTATCAGCCCGGCGACGTCGTTTCCCAGATGCTGCCTGGAAACCTGCCGCACATGGCGATTGTCAGTCACCGTGCCTCCGCAGACAGCGAACGACCAATGGTGGTCCACAACATCGGTGCTGGAACGCAGCTGGAAGACCGGCTGTTCGATTTCGAAATCACCGGCCACTACAGGTTCAAACCCGCCTGACGCTCCAGGGCTGAAGTTTGCCTTTGACGGGGGTCACCCCTCCGTAAGCGTCATCAGAATGTCCGCATACCAGGCGCAATTGAGGCCTAGCGCCTCATCCAGCACGAGATCGCGCGTGCCGACATCGAGGCGGGCGGAGTGAACGCCAAGCAGTTTCCACGGCAGTTCGCTTGCGGTGTCTGCCGTATTGCGCATGACCACCGGAGCCCCACTTGTGCCGCGATGCGTGCGGGCATCGGTCAGGAAATAACCCATGCCCTGAAACCGAAAGCCGAAGGAAGAAGCCACGACCGCGTGGCGGACCACCGGCATGTGATGGAGCGTGTCATGAAACCCGAGCGGAAAACCGACAACCAGAATGGATGATCCGATCTCGACATGCTCTTGCGGGTCACTCAGGTGTTCCGGCCCGAAGGCCCGATAGACGATATTTTCAGGTAGCGCCGCCCGGTCAATCTCGATCACGGCAACGTCGATATCGCCTGCGGTATCCTCTCCCTGGCGCCAGAGGCTTTTGCCATCCCGGAAAAGCGGGATCGAAAAAGCGATGGAGTCGGCCAGGTTTTCAGGATCGTTGTGGAGTTCGATTTCGATACGGGAGGGATGATGCCCGCTTGCCTCATCCACCATGACATGCCGGCTGGTAACGAGAAACAGGCGCTCATCACGCGCAAAGAAAAAGCTGCTGGCGTTCGTGAGATAGGTCTGGTCATCAAAGGTGGAAATACGGGGTGAGGTCAGCAGGACAGCGTCGATCATCGTCAATCGGTTCTCCAGAAATAGCGGGAAGCCTTGCACACATGGACAGGCTGCTTGCTCAGGCAGCATAGGGCAGTATCGGGAAAACGACAGAGCTCCGGGTTTTGTTCCCGTCAGGAGACAGTCTCGGTGCCGGAAACCTGCGGTGACCGGGAAGCGGCCCAGGCCCCCTTGTCGCGCAAATCCAGAATAACCTCGCGCAGCAAAGCGTGCACCGCTTCCAGCGCCCGCGTCACGGGTCGTCCACCCGGCGACATCAGATGAGCCCCGCGCCACAGCCCCGGCGCGGCAATCCGGCTGACACAAAGGGAACCTGCTGCCACTTCCTCAGTCACCGCGTAAAGCGGCAGGATCGACGGGCCAAACCCGGCTGCCACCAGGCGCTTGATATTGTTGAAGGAGTCGATTTCCATCGCGATTTCTGGTGCGAAGCCCAGCGCCTGGAACGTCCGGTCTATCAGCACCCGCAAGCCGTGCGCTCCGCTCGGCAGCACCATTGGCACGTTGTCGAGTGCCTCCATGTTCATTTCCAGCGGACGTTCGGCATCGGCGGGCCACAGAACCACAAGCTCTTCTTCAAGCAATAATTCAGACCGGATACGTGCATCCTTGGAACGGCTGTAAAGCACGGCAAGATCGATCTTGCCTTCACTCAGCCAATCGCCAACAAAACCGCTCATGGCCTCGGTAATATTGAGCGTGATCCGCGGAAAGCGCTCACGCGCCGCCAGGATCAACGGCAGAGACACCATGGCGCTGATCGTGCCCGGCAGGCCGATCCGCACGATGCCGGACGGATCGGTTTCCAGATTGCGGATATCGTCTTCCGTGCGCGCCAGATCCTCGAGAATTGCCCGCGCCCTTTGCAGCAGCAGCTCTCCCGCCTCCGTGGGCGTGACACCGGAGCGACTGCGCGTCAGCAGCCTGGTGCCAAGCTGCTCCTCCATGTTCTTCAGGTGCAGCGACAGGGCCGGCTGCGCCACATGCAGGCTTTCGGCAGCCCGCGTAAGCGAACCCTGCGCAACGATTTCCAGAAAATAGCGGAGTTGGCGGATGTCCATGGCAACAAGGTATCATATAAAATTTATATGAGATCTATCCAAAACATATATTTGTTCAATGGCAGTTCAGCGGCTTAACTGCGGTCAACAAACACGCCAGACGAAAAGCCCACATGACAAGCCAAACCGACAGCTACCAGGACATTCGCGACGGCATCCGCGCGCTATGTGCCCAGTTTCCCGCCGAATACCACCGCAAGATCGATGAGGCTCGCTCCTATCCGGAAGAATTTGTCGACGCCCTGACACGCGAAGGCTGGATGGCCGCACTTATCCCGGAGGACTACGGCGGATCGGGCCTCGGGCTCACCGAAGCTTCGGTCATAATGGAAGAAATCAACCGTGCAGGCGGCAATTCCGGCGCTTGTCATGGCCAGATGTACAACATGAACACGCTCGTGCGGCATGGCTCGGAAGAACAGCGGCTGAAATATCTGCCCAAGATCGCAAGCGGCGAATTGCGGTTGCAGTCCATGGGCGTGACCGAGCCGACCACGGGCACGGACACCACCAGGATCAAGACCACCGCCGTGAAGAAGGGCGACCGCTACGTCGTCAACGGCCAGAAGGTCTGGATCAGCCGTGTGCAGCATTCCGACCTGATGATCCTCCTGGCGCGCACAACGCCGCTTACCGACGTGCAGAAGAAATCGGAAGGCCTTTCGATCTTCCTGGTCGATATCAGGCAAGCCATGAAATCAGGCATGGAGGTTCGCCCGATCCTGAACATGGTCAACCACGAGACCAACGAACTCTTCTTCGACAATCTGGAAATCCCGGAAGAAAATCTCATCGGCGAGGAAGGAAAAGGCTTCAAATATATCCTTACCGGCCTCAACGCCGAACGCACGTTGATTGCCGCCGAATGTATTGGCGATGGCTACTGGTTCACCGACAAGGTGACCGACTATGTGCGAGAACGGGAAGTCTTCGGTCGCCCCATAGGCCAGAACCAGGGCGTCCAGTTTCCGATAGCCGAAGCCTATATCGAGATCGAGGCGGCCAACCTGATGCGCTACAAGGCCTGTAGCCTGTTTGATGCCGGCGCTCCCTGCGGCGCGGAGGCAAACATGGCCAAATACCTGGCCGCAAAGGCAAGCTGGGAAGCGGCAAATGCCTGCATCCAGTTCCATGGCGGCTTCGGTTTTGCCTGCGAATATGACGTCGAGCGCAAGTTCCGCGAGACGCGGCTCTACCAGGTAGCACCAATCTCCACCAACCTCATCCTTTCTTATGTTGCCGAGCATGTGCTTGGCCTGCCGAGGTCGTTCTGATGGTGTTGCCGCTGGAAGGATTGAACGTCGTCGCCATCGAACAGGCGGTGGCCGCCCCCTACGCCACGTCCCGGCTTGCGGATGCCGGAGCGACAGTCACCAAGGTCGAACGGCCCGAAGGTGATTTTGCCCGGGGGTATGACGACGTTGCCAAGGGCCAGTCGAGTTACTTTGTCTGGCTGAACCGGGGCAAGGACAGCATCACGCTGGATCTTGGTTCCGACACGGGCAAGGAAAAGCTGGCGCAGCTGATCTCTGACGCCGATGTCCTGATCCAGAACCTCAAGCCTGGCGCCCTGGCCCGCCTTGGTTTTGATCCGGACAGGTTGGTGCTGGATTATCCGCGCCTCATTACCTGCTCCATCAGCGGTTTTGGCGAAACCGGGCCGATGGCCGACCGCAAGGCCTATGATTTGCTGATCCAGGCTGAAACCGGTCTTTGTTCGATCACCGGCGGGCCGAACGAACCCGCGCGTGTCGGCATTTCCCTTGTCGACATCGCCACCGGGGCAACGGCCTATACCGCCATTCTGGAAGCCCTGATCCAGCGCGGGGTCACCGGCAAGGGCACGCAGATCTCGGTCTCCATGTTCGATGTTCTGGCCGACTGGCTGACCGTCCCCCTTCTCAACCATGAAGGCGGCAAGAGCCCCCAGCGGGTCGGCCTCGCCCATCCTTCGATTGCGCCCTATGGCGTCTTCCAGCCAAAGGAAGGTCCGGCAGTTCTGATCGCCATTCAAAGCGACCGGGAATGGAGGACCCTTTGCAGCGACTTCATCGGAAAACCCGAACTCGGCGCCGATCCAAGGTTCGCAACAAACGTCGCGCGGGTGAACAATCGCAGGGAAACGGATGCCGCTGTTGCCGAAGCCTTTGCGAAATTTGATGACGAAACGGCCATCAGGTTGCTGACGGAGGCTAATATCGCATTGGCCTCGGTCAACGATATGGAAGGCCTGTCGACCCATCCGCACCTGAGGCGTATCACCGTCGACAGCCCGAATGGCCCGGTCTCCTTCCCCGCCCCTGCGGCCATCTTTTCGGGCGAACCGCGCAGCTACGGCCCGGTCCCGGCCCTCAAGCCCCTGGAGGCGTGATCATGGACCTCGACATCGACCACCTGCGCAGCTGGATAGGGCGCGAAGAGAGCGCCTCGGAGGTCTTGAGCCCCGCACTGGTTCGCCAATTCAACGCGACCTTTGACCGGACATCAGGTGAAGCTCCGGGTGATATCGCGCCGCTGCTGATCCATTTCTGCCTTGCTCAGCCGGCCGTTCAGACAGCCGGTCTGGGACCGGACGGTCATGCAGCCCGTGGCGGCTTCCTGCCGCCCGTGCCCCTGCCCCGGCGCATGTGGGCAGGCGGCGAGTTTACCTTCCAGGGTGACATCCGGATTGGCGAAGAGGTCCGGCGGGTGTCAACCGTCAGGGATGTGGTCCTGAAACAGGGCCGCACCGGGCCACTCTGTTTCGTCACGGTCAATCATGAAGTGACTTCTGACGGCCGACCTGTCTTGAACGAGCGTCAGGACATCGTCTACCGGGAGGCACAGAACGTTGCGGGCATGAAGACAACCCCGGCGCCTGCGACGGCTGGAGACGACGTCATGCAGATCACGCCATCGGCCGCCTACCTCTTTCGTTATTCGGCCATGACCTTCAACGGGCACCGCATCCACTACGACAAGGACTATGTCCGCGACGTGGAAGGCTATCCAGGGCTAATTGTTCACGGTCCCTTGCAGGCAACACTGCTTTGCCAATTCGCTGCGGATCACAAGGAAAGAGCACCGAAAACCTTCCGGTTTCGAAGTCTGTCGACCATATTCGACACGGCGGACTTCACGGTGAACGCGCAAACGGAGGGAGAAACCATGAAGCTCTGGACTGCGCAGCTTGGCGGCCCGGTTGCCATGGAGGCGACGGCGGCATGGTAACGGCAGTCAGGACACCTTTGTTCGTGCCGGCAAATAGGCCCGACCGTTTCCCCAAGGCAGCCGCAACCGAAGCCGACGCGATCATCCTGGATCTGGAAGACGCGGTCCCCGCATCGGAAAAAGAGGCTGCCCGCACCAATCTGACAACCGGCTTCACCGAAAAACCTGTCATCGTGCGCATCAACGCCGTTGGGACTTCGTGGCACCCGGAGGATGTCGCTGCTCTTCGCAAGCTTGCACCGGATGCCGTCATGCTGCCGAAGGCGGAAGCTTCCGGAGAGATTGCATCACTCCACGCTGCCCTGGGGGGCTCGGTCCCGGTTATCGCGCTCATTGAAAGTGCCAGGGGACTTGCCAATGCCAGGAGCATTGCAAGCACCGATGGGGTGGTTCGACTGGCTTTCGGGTCCATCGACTATTGCGCCGATCTTGGCTGCGCGCATTTGAAGGAGGTGCTCTTGCCCGTTCGCTCCGAACTGGTTCTGGCGTCCCGGCTTGCCGGCATCGCGGCCCCGATCGACGGCGTCACAGCACAGCTCGACAACCCTGCGCAGACATTTGAAGACGCCTCCCATGCACGGGATCTCGGTATGGCCGGCAAACTCTGCATTCACCCAAGACAGCTTGCCGAGATCAAACGCGCCTTCGCCCCGAGCCTAGACGAAATCGAGTGGGCCAGGCGTGTTCTCGCCTCGGGTGATGGCGCAGCCAATGTCGATGGCGCAATGGTCGACGAGCCGGTCCGCATCCGTGCCCGGACAATCCTCGCCTCCGCACAGGAGGCCAATGCATGAGCCTGCCGCAGATCGTCCTGATCCCGGGGCTCCTGAACGATGCGGATCTCTGGCGGGATCAGATCACCGGTCTCGCCGACATCACTCGCCCCCGGGTTGCCGACATAACACGCGGTAGTTCGCTGGGGGCTCTGGCGGAAATGGTTCTGGCTACCAGCGAGGACCGCTTTGCGCTCGCCGGGTTTTCTCTCGGCGGTATCGTCGCTCAGGAAATCCTGCGCCGCGCGCCGGAACGCGTGACCCATCTCGCCCTCCTCGACACCACCATGCTGCCTGACACGCCGGAACGCGCCGCAGAGCGCGAACAACTGATTGCCCAGGCGTCGAAACCGGGCCGTTTCCACGGTTTCGGCAGAAAACTCGCCCAGTCCTATCTTGCCCCGGAAAACCGGAACAATTCCGACATGATCAATCGGGTTCGTGCCATGACGCAGCGGCTTGGCCCGGACGTCTTCATTCGCCAGACCCGCATTGCTCGCCCCGACAGCCGTGCGTCGCTCACCGGCATTATCTGCCCGACACTGGTGCTGTGTGGCAATCATGATCAGTTGACGCCGCCGGAGCTTCATCGGTCCATGGCCAACCTGATCCCGTCAGCGGACCTTGTCGTCCTGGAACACAGTGGCCACCTGACACCGCTGGAAGAGCCGGAAAATGTTACTGATCACCTGAAACGCCTGCTCCAGCGCGACCCTGTCAGGAAGTGACAGCAGGCAATTGAAATTCTAGCGTGCACCGGGTGCTCTATACCTATATCTTTCCCGAAAATTAGTCGGGAAAGTTTTTGAATGCCAACGATTTACCAGCTGAAGTCCCGTTTTCAGGACCTGCTTCGCCCCGTGTGCAGATCGCTTGCCGCAAACGGGGTGACAGCCAATCAGGTAACCCTGGCCGCGCTTGGCCTGTCGATTAGCGAAGGCCTGCTGCTCTGGATCTTTCCCGGCGCTTTCCTGCCCTTGATCCTGTTGCCGCTGGTTCTGTTCATCCGCATGGGCCTCAATGCGATCGACGGCATGCTGGCGCGGGAACACGACCAGAAATCCGATCTTGGCGCGGTGCTCAACGAACTGGGTGATGTGCTGTCAGACGCTGCGCTCTACCTGCCCTTCGCACTCCTGCCTTTTGTCGATGGGCCGATTGTCGTCGGATTGGTCATGCTTGCCATCATCGGCGAAATGACCGGCGTGATCGCAGTCCAGATCGGTGCAAGTCGCCGGTATGACGGCCCCTTCGGCAAGAGCGACCGGGCAGCCCTGTTCGGTCTTTGCGGGCTCCTGATGGCCTTTGGCCTGACCGCGCCTCTCCTTTATCAGATCCTTTTTGGTGCCGGACTGGTGCTGTCCGCGGTCACCATCTTCAACCGCGCCAGGGCGGCAATCAGGGAGAAACAATCCGCATGAACCTCCTGACCATCCATTGGGCCCTGATCGGCATCTGGGCCGTGCTGTGCGTTGCCAGCGCCATCGTGTTCGTGATTTCGAAACGCTCCGCCAAGAACATGAGCGAACTGGTTCAGCGCACCGTCAGCTGGTGGGTGATGGTGGCAATCTTCACCGTCTCCTTCCTGGTCAGCAACACGGTCTCGATCATTGTATTCGCCCTCATCAGCTTCCTGGCGCTGAAAGAGTATTTCTCGATGATCCCCACCCGCCGGGCTGACAGGCGGGTGCTGTTCTGGGCGTATCTGTCGATCCCCGTGCAGTACTTCTGGGTCTACGACAGCTACTATGGCATGTTCGCGGTGTTCATCCCGGTCTACATGTTCCTGTTCCTGCCCTTCGTCAGCCTGCTGACCCAGCAGACCGAGGGCTTCCTGCGCGCTGTCGGCACCCTCAACTGGGGGCTAATGCTATGCGTCTTCTCCATCAGCCACGCAGCTTTCCTCCTGATCCTGCCGGCGACCGAGGCCAACAGCACCGGCGGTCCAGGCCTGCTGCTGTTCCTCCTGTTCCTGACCCAGTTCAACGACGTCGCCCAATATACCTGGGGCAAACTGTTTGGCCGTCACAAGATCATTCCGGGCGTCAGTCCCAACAAGACGTGGGAAGGCTTTCTTGGCGGCGTTGCAACCACTTTCGTTCTGTCCCTTCTGATTGCACCGCTGGTCACGCCCTTTGACATGATCCACGCCGCTGCCGCCGGCCTGCTGATCCCGGTCGCGGGGTTCGTTGGTGATGTCACCGTCTCGGCCCTGAAGCGGGATCTCGGCGTCAAGGACACCGGCAGTCTTATTCCCGGTCATGGTGGCATCCTCGACCGGATCGACAGCCTGACCTACACCGCGCCGCTGTTCTTCCACTTCACCCGCTATTTCTATTACTGAAGGGGGATGTCAGGATGACCGCTCCCACTCTGCGCACGCAGTCGGCAGGCTTCTCTTTCTCTCTTCTCCAAGCCCACGCGCCTCTCCTCTCGTCATCCCGGCCAAGCGCAGCGCGAGCCGGGATCGGGGAGCCTTTCAATCGGTTGAAAGGTTCAGCCACTGATCTTGCGCCTGGGTTCCCCGGCCCCGGATCTCCGCTTCGCTGCGTCCGGGGTGACCGAGGAGAGGACGCCCCTGGAACAAGCGCTCGACCGTCAGCATTCAGGAACCTCCATTGATGCTCCAGAAGATCTTCTACATTTTCGTCAAGATCGCGGTCCTGTTCCTGCTCGGGCTGAACGTGCGTCGCAAGGAACTGCTGCCGGCCAACGGTCCGGCGATCATCGTTGCCAACCACAACAGCCATCTGGATACGATGGTGCTGATGGCCTTGATGCCCCTGTCGAAGCTGAAGGACATCAAGCCGGTTGCGGCGGCAGATTATTTCTTCTCCTCCCCTCTCAAGGCCTGGCTGTCGGAACATGTCCTCGGCATTATCCCGGTGGAGCGTGGCCGGAAAGAGAAGAATGTCGACCCGCTGGAAGGCTGCTACGAGGTTCTGCGTCAGGGCAAGGTTCTGATCCTGTTTCCCGAAGGCTCGCGCGGCGAACCGGAACAGATGACGGATCTCAAGAAAGGCGTTTCCTTTCTTGCCGAACGGTTCCCGGAAGCACCGGTCGTGCCCGTCTTCACCCACGGCCTCGGCAAGGCCTTGCCGAAGGGGTCATTCCTGCTGGTGCCGTTCTTCTGCGATATTTTCGTCGGGGAACCAATTACTTGGAACGAGGACCGGACTCATTTTATTACCGGGTTGAAGGAGCGTTTTAACGCTCTTTCGACGGAAAAGACCTTTGCATCCTGGGAATAGTAAGTTGGCACTTTTCTGCCTGGCTGCGCTCTGGAGCTTTGCCGAGGCAACGCTGTTCTTCATCGCTCCCGACGCGCTTTTGAGCATCATCGCGCTTCGCTCCCTGGGCAAGGCCATGACAGCGGCGCTTCTGGCGTCCTTCGCGGCCGCTTTCGGCGGTCTGCTGGTCTGGACCTGCGCACAGCATTTTCCGGAAGAAACGCTTCAGGTGCTGCTGCTGGTGCCCGGGATTTCCGGACCAACATTTGAAATGGCCAGGCAGCTTTTGCAGGCAGGCCTGTTCGAGGGATTGCTCGGTGGAGCCTTCAGCGGCATCCCTTACAAGGTTCTTTCGGCTGAAGCGGGCTACGCCTCGATCCCCGCACAATCGCTTTTTCTTGTCTCGCCGGTGGCGCGGCTACCAAGGTTTGTCCTTGTCGCCTTGATTTCCTGGTCAGTGTCCCGGCTTGTCGGCGCCCGTCTCAGCGACAAGAGAAAGCTCGCCCTTTGCCTTGCAGTCTGGCCATTTGTCTATGCCAACTATTTTCTCACCGCGGGCTGGTGAGCGGACACGCGTCCCCTCATCCCACTTGTGACAGCAGCACCCCGCCAAGTGCCGCCGTCAGCAGCACCCAGATCAGCCCCACGTGAAACCGCAGGAGCAACAGGCCCCACAGGGCCGCGAGGACCGGCACGCGCCAGTCGAGGCTTGCAAGGTCCGGGATCCAGAGTGTCACGACACCCCACTTTGTCGCTGTGACCTCTTCGAAGAAGACATGCAGCGCGAACCAGACCGACAGATTGAGCACGACGCCGACCACCGCTGCTACGATGGCCGAAAGTGCCGACTTGAGCCTCGGCTGCGCCGAGATCCATTCGATGTAAGGCGCTCCGGCAAAGATCCAGAGAAAACAGGGAGCAAAGGTCGCCCAGAGTGCAACCAGCCCCCCTGCGAGGCCAAGCAGAAGTCCTCCTTCGTGAAAAGCCGCAAGAAAGCCGACGAACTGGGTCACCAGAATGAGCGGCCCCGGTGTTGTTTCCGCCAGACCCAGCCCGTCCATCATTTCACCGGCGCTCAGCCAGCCGTGAATGGCGACGACGTCCTGGGCCATATAGGCAAGCACCGCATAGGCGCCGCCAAAGGTGACGACAGCGAGCTTTGAAAAGAACCAGCCGATATCCGCCAGCAAGGGCACGTTGCCGGCCAGATCCAGCAGCGCCAGCGGCGCGATCCAGATGAAGGCCCAGAGAAACACCGTGCGGAGCGTTTTCGCAATCGGTCTGCCAATCGCAACGACAGGCTCACCGAGGCTTTCAGTCTGCGCCACGCTGAACGCGGCACCGTAAAGCCCGGCGGCCAGAACAATCAGGGGGAACGGCAGGGCCAGAAAGAAAATTCCGACAAAGGCCAGAGCTGCAATGACCCATTGCCGCCTGATGGTGAGTGCCCGTTTGGAGAGGCGCAGCAGCGCCTCCAGAACCACGATCAGGACGGCTGCCTTGATGCCCAGAAACAGCTGACTGACCAGCGGCACATTGCCGAAGGTTCCGTAAACTGCGGCAAGTGCGAAAATTGCGAGTGCGCCGGGAACGACAAACAGAAGGCCCGCCAGCAAGCCACCGGCAACGCCGCGCAGTTTCCAGCCACAGTACGTCGCCAGTTGCATGGCTTCCGGACCCGGCAGCAACATGCAGAACCCGAGAGCGTTGACGTAGCTTTTTTCCGAAAGCCAGCCGGTCTCATCAACCAGCTTGCGGTGCATCAGCGCGATCTGTGCGGCCGGACCACCGAAAGACAGCAGACCAATGCTGCCAAAGACGGACATCAGCCGCCGCCAGGATACTTCCTGGTCGAAAGCTGTTCCATCCTTGCCCGGAGCGCCTTCACCAGGTGCATGATGTGCGGTCAACGTGTCAGCCCTTTTCGTCGCAGACAGCCTGTCGTGACCTTCCTCTAGCGCATTCGGGATGGAAGGGTAACTGCAATCCTTACCCGAATGCCGTCAGACCTGAACCGGTGCAACACATTGGCAGGCGGCAGCGACCAGAGCCTGTATGAAGTGCTATACCTTGACCGGATAGCGGTCAGGCTCCTCGAAGACATCGATCACCTTGGTTCCGGCCTTGATGATCGCACTGTGCTCCGCCCCGCTGGGAATATCGTAGATAGCGCCCGGACCCATCGTCCTTGTTTCTCCAGCGATGGTGAATTCGATCTCGCCGCTCAGGACAGTGCCCCACTGCGCCAGATGCGAATGCGGCGGCAGGACCATGTCCTTCACGAAATCGAAAAAAACGACCAGTCCGGCGTCCGAGCGCACTGCGTAGGATCTGACAACGTCCTCGGGAAAGGGAACATCGAGAGCGGGAAACTTTCGGATGAAATCTGGAAGCTGCATGGACCTCTTGCCTCAAACGGATGGTGTTGAGGCAAGTCTGGACCAGGTCGGCCTATCCGTTCAAGACATCCTTCACAGTCGTCGCAAGCTGCTTCAGCGTGAAAGGCTTGGGCAGGAAGAAGAACTGTTCGCCCGGTGGCAGGTTTTCCTCGAAGGCGTCCTCGGCATAACCGGACACGAAGATGATCTTGAGGTCCGGCCGGGTCTTGCGCAGCTCGACCAGAAGCGTCGGCCCGTCCATTTCCGGCATGACCACATCGGAGACCACGAGATCGATCTTGCCGTCTGTCTCTTCCATGACCTCCAGCGCCTCGTTGCCCGAGCCCGCCTCGTAGACGGTGTAGCCGCGCGACGCGAGGGCACGGGCGCCAAAGGCACGCACGGCCTCCTCGTCTTCCACCAGCAGGATCGACGCGGAACCCGTCAGATCCTTGACCTTTTCCGGCTCGACTTCCTTCGGCTCCGGCTTTTTCTTCTCCACGACCTTCGGAATGTGGCGTGGCAGGAACAGACGGAACGTCGTGCCGACATCGACTTCGGAGGTACAGAAGATGAAACCGCCGGTCTGTTTGACGATGCCGTAAACCGTCGACAGGCCAAGGCCCGTTCCCTTGCCGACTTCCTTGGTGGAGAAGAACGGATCGAAGATCTTCTCCATCACGTCGGGCGGAATGCCGTGGCCCGTGTCGTCCACCTCGACAAGGGTGTATTCGCCCGGTGGCATGCCGCGGATGTTGTCGAACTGTGTGCTTTCGGCTTCGTTGACGTTGCGCGTGCGGATGGTCAGACGGCCACCGTCGGACATTGCATCGCCCGCGTTTACCGCCAGGTTGACGATCACCTGTTCCAGCTGGTTCAGGTCGGCCATCACCGGCCACAGGTCCCGGCCGTGGATCACCTTCAGTTCCACCTTCTCGCCCAGCAGGCGGTCGAGCAGGATGGAGAGATCTGCCAGAACGTCGTTCAGCTCCAGTTGCTGCGGACGCAGCGTCTGACGACGCGAGAAGGCCAGAAGCTGCCGCACGAGGCCGGCTGCACGGTTGGCGTTCTGCTTGATGTTCATGATGTCCTGGAAGGACGGATCGGTCGGCCTGTGGCTTGCCAGGAGCAGATCCGAGAAGCCGATGATCGCAGTCAGGACGTTGTTGAAGTCATGCGCGACGCCCCCGGCCAGCTGGCCGATGGCCTGCATCTTCTGGCTCTGGGCGAACTGGGCTTCCAGGGCTCGCTGCTGGGTGGTTTCAAGCGCGTAGACGATGGCGGCTTCGCCGTCACCCTCACCTTCCTGCACTGCGGAAACGTAGAAGGTTGCGGAACGCGGGTCATTGCCCTCTACCAGGGGAATGTCTATCGGCGCAATCTCGCCGATCCCGTTGGCAGCGGCCTGGAGAGACTTTGCCAGTTCCTGCCGCCCGCTCTCGGCCACATAAGCCTCCAGCTTGGGAGATTCGTCATCTGTGTCGACCGCACCGAACAGCTTCAGGAACGGCGCGTTGGTTCTCAGGACCCGGCCTTCCTTGTCGAGCGAGGCAATGGCGATCGGCGTGTTGTTGAAGAAACGGGCAAAGCGGACTTCCGCCGCCCGAAGCGCCTCGGAGGCTTCCTCACCGCGAGACCTGTTGAGAACCAGTGTGCGGCTGTCACCCGGCTGGCCGTTTTCACCGAAGGGCACACGGTGAAGCAGTCGCACCGGCAGGCCGCGTCCGTTGCGGGTGACGAAGTCGAGATCAAAGGTTTCGCTCTTGACCTCGCCCGCCTGACCCTTGATCGAGCGGATCAGCTCGGTGCCGTCACCGCGCACGATGCTCGAAAGATCGAGGTCGCCCGCGTCGAACTGGGCAAGATCGTAGCCAAGCCAGTCGGCCAGGGTGGCGTTGAGATAGACGATGCGGCCTTCCGCATCACAGGAGAAGAAACCGGCCGGCGCGTGATCCAGGAAATTGATGACGCGCTGCAGTTCCTGAAACGAGTTTTCCTGTTCGGCCCGGTCGCGGGTGATATCGGCCAGCTGCCAGACCGCCATGGGCTTGCCACCGCCGCGTTCCTTGGACACCTGCAACGGGCGGATCGACACCCGATACCAGCGCGCAGCGCCGTCGGCCCTGCCGAGCGGGAACGGCATGCGGATCTCTTCTTGCGCCCTGCGGCTGTCGCGCATGGCCTGGGACAGGCGGAAAATGGCGTCGGCGGCATCCGGATCGGAGGAAAACACACGCTCGACCACACGGATGTCGGCAGCGGTTTCAGCGCCGGTCAGATCCGCATAGGCCTTGTTGGCATAGACAAGCCGGCCGTCCAGATCGGTAATGAGCGCTCCGTCTTCAAGTGTATCGACAAAAGCGGAGGCAAGCGGATTGGCTTCGCCTGGGCGGGCCGACAGGCGCAGAAAGCCTATGGCTCCGGCAAACAGGCAGAAAACGCCGACGACGGCCAGGATACCGAGCAGTGCAAGAATAAACGGCTGCGCCACTTCGCGGTCCATGACCGCAAAGGCAGCAGCAGCGCCGACGAGCAGCAGTGCGAGGCCTATGAGAAGGCCTATATTACCGGAACGTTCCGGGCGGCTGATCATCGGCCCGCTCGGCGTCCCGTCCATGTCACTCATCAATCCTGTCTCCCGGGCCCGATTCGGTTCTTGAAGGGGCCGTACATAAGCATTCTGTGCTTAATAGCCGATTTCAACTGATATGCGACCAAGTCCTGTTGAAATTCACCTGTTTGCCGCGGACTTTTTCAGTCCGCTATCCTTGAGAGCAACTTAGTTGGCACGCCAGGATGCGCGCTTGCGCATGCGGAAGACGAAGCCGATGACTTCGGCAACGGCCTTGTAGTGTTCTTCCGGAACTTCCTGGTCGATCTCGACTGTCGCATAAAGCGCGCGGGCCAGAGGCGGATTTTCGACGACAGGAATATCGCTTTCCTTGGCGAGCTCACGAATTTTGAGCGCGACCGCATCGGTACCTTTCGCAAGGCAGAGCGGTGCTCCCATGCCTTCTTCATACTTCAACGCCACAGCATAGTGCGTCGGGTTGGTCACGACCACTGTGGCCTGCGGTACCGCCGCCATCATGCGCTTGCGCGACCGCTCCATGCGCAGCTGCCGGATCTTGCCCTTGACCTGCGGATCACCTTCGGTCTGTTTATATTCTTCCTTGACCTCGCGCAGGGACATCTTCTGCTTGTTGAACCATTTGTTGCGCTGGTAGATGAAGTCGGCCGCGGCAACCACCGTCATCACAGCCAGCACGGCAGCCAGAAGCTGCAGGATCAGGATCCTTGCCTCCTCCAGGATGATGTTGGTATCGGCGAACACCATAACTTCCGCTTCGTCGCGGTGCGGCCACATCACCGCCACCATGATGGCGCCGACAACGGCGATCTTCACCATACCCTTGGCAAAGTTTACGAGGCTGTCGGCGGAAAACAGCCGCTTGAAACCGGAAGCCGGTGAAACCTTCGAGAATTTCGGCTTGATCGTTTCCGCGGTCAGCAGTGGCTGGTGCTGGACGAGATTGCCCGCCACAGCCATGATCACCAGCGCCAGCAACGGAATACCGACGATAAGAGCCACCGACTGCCCCGTGTCCCGCCACAGGGCTTTCAGCGCGTAGCCGTCCACCGCAATCTGGTGGGCATGCTCCATGTAGCCCTTCATCAACTCGCCCAGCGACACGGCGGTGCTGGGCGCGAAAATAGCAATCATCAGCGTCGCACCAGCCAGTGTGAACCAGGTGCTGACTTCCTGAGATTTCGGTACGTCCCCCTTGTCATGCGCCTCTTTCAGGCGCTTGTGCGTGGGGTCCTCTGTTTTTTCCGAGTCGTCGGTATCGTCAGCCATAGCGCAGCGCTACCCCACGATGAACTTGCCGAGCGATTCCTGAAAATGATCCAGATAGAACATCATCAGGGTTGCGATCAGCACCATGAGCAGGAACAGCCCGATCGCGATATTCACGGGCATGGCGATAAAGAAGATCTGCATCTGCGGCATCAGCTTGTTGAGCAGGCCAAGGCCGAAATAGAAAACCAGACCGACAACCAGAAAAGGCGCGCTCATGCGCACCGCGATGGAAAACACATGCGCAACGGTTTCCGTCGCGTTCTGTGAAAAGTCCCCGACCGGCGGAGCAAGGCCAGGCGGAAAGATCGTGAAACTGTCGTGGAGCGCCGCGATCACCAGGAAGTGGCTGTCGCTGACGAAGACCAGCGTAATACCGAGAATGGACAGGAAGTTGCCGAACAGCGCCCCCTGCTGGCCCTGGTTGGCGAAATCCGTTCCAAGCGCGAAGGCAAGGCCGGACTGGTTGGCCATGATCATGCCGGCGATCTGCAAGACGGACGTGATCATCTTGGCGCACAGGCCGATACCGAAACCGATGGCCAATTCTCCGAACAGGAGCGCAATCATGCGATAGGTATTGGATGTCAGGTCGGCAGGGTAATACTGCGAGCCGACGGGATAGAGAACAATCGTCAACGCCAGGGCAATGGTCAGCCGAAACCGTGTCGGGATCGTGCTTTCGCCCAGAGCCGGCAGCAACATGACCATCGTGCCCATACGTGCGAACATCAGCATGAAGATGGCTGCGATATTCGGCAGATAATCGAGCTGGATGGTCATGAAGGTCCACGCCCTAACCGGTGGTCAGGATCATTTCGGCAACCCTGCCCATGAAGGCCTCCAGAACCTGGCTCATGAAGGGCAGCGCAATCAGGATCGTCACGAAGATCGCGAGGATCTTGGGAACGAAAACCAGCGTCATTTCCTGGATTTGCGTCAGAGCCTGGAACAAGGCGATGACGACACCCACCAACAGACCGATGACCATGACCGGTCCGGCCACCAGGATCATGGTCCAAACGCCTTCACGGGCGAGATCGAGAACTTCACCAGCGGTCATCAAAGGCCCCCTTGCCGCATCGGATCAGATCGGCATCCGCATGATTTCCTCATAGGCGGAAATCACTCGATCGCGAACGGCGACCATCGTTTCCAGAGCAACTTCCGTTTCGGCGATCGCGGTGACAACGTCGACCACGTCAGCCTTGCCCTCGACAAGACCGACAGCCTTGTCATCTGCGACACGGCCCTTGTCGACGACACCGCCGACAGCCTCTTCCACCAGCTTGGTAAAATCGAGACCGGCAGCTTCGGGAGCGCCCGCCTTGTCCTCGATCGCACGCGCCTGCTGCTGCAGCTTGGCGGCCATCTGGTAGGCATTATTTGCGATCGACGGAGTAGACATGACTAAGGCTCCCTTCCCGGATTAGGACTGCCGCTCAGGCGCGCAGGATATCGATGGTCCGCTGCAGCATCCGCCGCGTGGAATCGATGACGTTCAGATTGGCTTCATAGGATCGCTGCGCTTCGCGCATGTCCGTCGTTTCGATCAGCGTGTTGACGTTGGGCTGCAGCACGTAACCGTTGGCATCGGCCGCCGGGTGCCCGGGCATGTGCACCGAACGGAAGTCCGTATTGTCTTCCGCGATCTTGCCCAGCTCGACCATATCAGCGCCCATTTCCCTGTCGAAATGGCTCTTGAAGGTCGGGATCTTGCGCCGGTACGGCAGTTCTTCAGGCGTCTTGGCAGTGGAGTTCGCATTCGCGATGTTCTCCGCGATGATGCGCATGCGCCCGTTCTGAGCTCTCAACCCGCTTGCCGAGATGAACAGGGATTTGATCAGGTCCATGTTATCGGTCCTCTAGCTTGTGCTGCCTTGCCTCATACACTCTTGGAAAGCGCGGTCCGGATCAGACCGAGCCCCTTGGTGTAAAGCGTTGTCGCAGCCTGGTAATCCATCTGGTTCTCGGTGATGTGCATCATCTGCTCTTCCAGATTGACGCTGTTGCCGCTCGGCGTGACTTCGAAGGTGTCGTCTTCCTCGATCTTGGCCGAACCGGTATTTCCCAGCTTCCCGGGAATGTGCCCGGCCACCGTCGTCGTCGTCGCCAGGTTCAGTGACTGCCGCCCGATGTGATCCTTGAAGGTATATTCCTTCACGTCCCGCGCCATGTATCCGGGCGTATCCGCGTTGGCGATGTTCTGCGCCAGCACGCTCTGTCTCGTCTGGTGCCACTGCATCTTGGATTTCAATGCCTGGAACAGCGGCAGATCCGTTATGGCCATTCCGATTCACCATTCGTTAACCAACCCGGCAATGATTGCCGCTCAAATGGTTAATGAAAAGTTAACAGCCATTTACCTCTTCCGGCCCAAACCCTTCAAAAACCAGTGGAGGAGGCAACTTTCCTTTGCATTTCGCAAAAAGAGAGGCGCCGCCAACAGGCAAAATTTGCCTGCCTCTGTTAACTTTAAGTCCTAGAGAGATTCGAAGCAGATCAGCAAGCGGCTGAACCGGTACCGACGGGGCAAAACATTCCCGCCGCAACGGGGAAAAACAAAAAAGCCGAGAGGTTTGCGAGACAGGAGCCTTCACAGGCTCAACCGCCGGAATTACTGGGGATAAAGGCAAACCTCCCCAATTGAGGCAAAAAACCGGAGTAACCGGCACACGCGATCAAACCGCAAGCGGGGCGGCACGAGGGTAAGATGTATAACTGGATTGAGACCACATTCAACGTGAGCGGGGGCATCACGCAGGCTATTGCAGTCATCCTGGCTTTGGCCGTCGTGCTGCTGCTGTTCGGACTGTTTATTTTCATTCTGAAGCGCCTGATGGGGGCAAGTGCTCCACAAAGCCGCAACCGGCAGCCCCGGATTGCCATCATGGACAGCGCTTCTGTCGACGCTCGCCGCCGGCTGCTGCTCATTCGCCGGGATAATATCGAGCATCTCATCCTGGTCGGCGGCCCGAGCGACGTTGTGGTGGAACAGAATATCGTTCGCAATACCCCGCTGGCCCAGGCCCGACCCGGGCAACCGTCTCCCTCGAACATGCCGATGCCGGTCAAGGCCGCAGTCGCCCCAGGACCGGAGATCCCGGCCCGGCCCGACGACTTCCTCGAAGAACAGGAAGTCGCAGCGCCCGCAGTCCAGGCACGTACGCCAGTTCCGTCTGCCGCACCTCTAGCGCAGCCGTCTCCACCGGCACCACAACAGGCTGCCCCGGCACCGCAACCTGCCGCTCCGGTGGCACAGCCATCCGCACCGGCCTCACCTTCGTATCAGGCAGCAGCCACCCCGGTTGCCACGCCGGCAGCCCCCAGTGTGAGTTCGGCTGCACCGCAACGCAATTATTCGGAACCCGCTCCCTCCCGGCTTACCGCCACGCGTGCGGCCGAGAGTGCTCCGGCAACCGTACAAGCCCTGACGCCCCCGGCCCAACAGGCAACGCCACCCAAGACCACCCCCGACAAGCCGGAAAGCGGTGGAGGACTGGGCCGCGCGAGCGATCTGCTACGTGCGGCCACTCAGAACGGCTTCAACCGGGTCGCTACTAAACCAGCCGCTCCCGCGCCTGCTTCGCCGGAAGTTTCGCCTCCGCGAAGCACCGACGAAGGCAAGGTCGACATTGCAGCTGCCCTGGAAGCTGAGATGCAGGCAAGCGAACCTGCAACAACACCCGTAAAAGCGCCGGAAGTGCGTCCTGCCGTTCCGGCTCCCTCTGCGCCGCAGGAAAGCAAGACAGCTTCCACATTGAAGTCCCTGGCACGCCCGTTCACGGCCCGTGATCGGCCTTCCTATGGCGGAACGATCTCCCCGCCCGCTTCCGGACCGGCGGCACGGGCCAAAACCGCTCTCTTGAAGCCGGTTGAGCAGGTTCTGCCGGAGCACAAGGTGGAGCCGGTGCTCGTTGCCGCAACCTTGACCGCAGCATCCACACCTCAACAAGCCCCTGCGCAGGAAGCTCCGGCGGAAGAAAGCATGCCGAAACCGGACCAGCCCGCCGACCTTGGCCAGGCGATGGCGGACACGGCGGACGAAAACGTCCAGATGGCCGATGCACAACACTCTTCAAGCGATGTTTCAGAGCCCGAAGTGACTGAAGCAATCGAACCTGCCGACGTCACGGCGGATGATGAAGCCCGGACAGCGGCTTCCTTGGAAGAGGAAGGCGCCACAGCCGAAACGCAGTCGGTCGCAGAAGCCGCCCCTTCCAGGGAACTCTCGCTGGATATCGGCGATCTCCTGGAAGACGTGCCGGAAGCGTCCACCCCGGCTCAGGACAAGCCCGAAGCGTCTTCCGCAGCGGAAATGCCAGCTGAAGAGGCATCTGCCGACGAGGCTGAAGAGGCGCAGGAAGAAACCGCAAGCGCTACTGCAACGGTCGCGCCGTCTGCTGTGGCATCGGTAGCAGCCCCTGCCCCGGTAACCAGCGGTCCCGTGACGAGCTCTGCACCACCGGTCAAGGCGCCTGTCAGGCCTTCCGCCGGTTTGGGCGACAGAAATCCCATCGAGGAAGAAATGGCGAAGATCCTGGACGAACTGGGTGGACAGTCAAACGGATGATGCGCTTGCAATCGCTCCTGCGGCCTGGCGGTCTGATCCGCCTGATGCTTTTGCTGACCGCATTGCTCGCGGTTCTGGCCGGACCGGCTGCTGCGCAGGAAATCTCGGTCGGTTTTGGCGATGACACCACCTTGACGGAACGCGCCGTCCAGATGGTTGTCCTTCTGACCATCCTGTCGCTGGCGCCTTCCATTCTCGTCATGGTGACCAGCTTCACCCGTATCGTGGTGGTGCTGTCGCTCTTGCGGTCTGCCATCGGTCTGCAGACGGCCCCGCCCAACATGGTGATGGTCAGCCTTGCACTGTTCCTGTCGGCTTTCATCATGATGCCTACCTTGCAGGCCTCCTATGATGCCGGCGTTCAACCGCTCATCGACGGGGACATAGAATTCGAGCAGGCCTTCGAGCGTGCCTCCGATCCGTTCCGGACGTTCATGCTGTCCCAGGTCCGCGAAAAGGACCTCGCCCTGTTCGAGGAACTCTCCGGCAGAGAAGAAGCACCGGAAGGCCCGGAAGACCTTTCCATGGCCACGCTCATTCCCGCTTTCATGATCTCCGAACTGCGGCGTGCTTTTGAAATCGGCTTCCTGCTCTACCTGCCGTTTCTCATCATCGACCTCGTGATTGCATCCGTATTGATGTCCATGGGTATGATGATGTTGCCGCCGGTGGTAATCTCTCTTCCGTTCAAGCTGATCTTCTTCGTACTTGTCGATGGCTGGAATCTGGTGGCAGGCTCGCTGGTCAAGAGCTTCGGCGGCGGCTGAAGCACCCGGCCAAGTCGTTAAAAGTAGAAGAAAATTAAGATAGGACTGTAATAGTTACAGCCGTGCGGGCCCGAACTGTGCCCCTTCGTTAATAGCGGCAGGACAGTGTTAAGAGAACAATTAGAACAGCTCGCCCGGATCAAAGAACCAGAGGCGAGATCAAAACTCATCCGCACGCTCGTCGGCGAATATGCGCGGTCGGAAGACCACGAGCCGACGGAGATGGAGCGGGAACTGTTTTCGCGAATTGTTCTCTCGGTTTTCGACCAGCTGGACCGCGCTGCACGCTACGAACTTGTCGTACGCCTTGCAAAAACCGACCGCATCATCCCCGACCTTGCGGACCGGCTCGCCCAGGAAGATTACGAACTGTCGGAACCGGTGATCGAATGCTCGCCGATGATCAGCCAGAACGGTCTCATGCAGATCGCCAAAAACGGCGGCAACGACAAGCGCAAGTCAACGGCAAAGAGACCTGATCTTTCCGAAGAGATGACCGACACGATGATTGCGCGGGCCAGCCGGGATGTGGTCCACGAGCTCCTCCATAATATGGCAGCGCCCTTTTCCGTCCGAGGCACACTCGCCCTGCTGATCTTTGCAAACACGGAAGCAGACGTGCTCGCCGGCATTGCAAGGCGTGCACTGGAAGACGAAGAATTTCTCCAAACCCAGATGGACATTCTGGAGACCAACTGTCCGCTGATCCCGCCTCCCCTCAAGAAGGCCCTGGAAACCGGCGAACTGCAGCGCCTGGCGAAGACCATCGAAGAACGACACGACGGCAGCATCGACCTCGATGGCATCACCTATTCGCGCCACGAAGCCAGCATCCAGATTGCGAACGGCGAGTTGTCCTTCGATGCAATTCTGCGAACTCTGTTCGAAGAAGGCCGCCTTGATGCGGCCATCTGGCTGATCAGCCGCAAGATCAACCTCGCCGACGAGGTTGTTTCCGACACGCTGAAATCCGATGCGGATGGTGCGATCATGCGCCTGATGCTGCAGACCGGCATCCATGAAAAGACCTATCGCGACTTCCTGAAAGCACGCTGCGCGTGGCTGGACCGGAGCACTCGGTCCATTCCCGAACTTGTCATGCGCTACAAGTCCGAACTCAAGAAACCGCATCAGAACCCTGGTCAGCCGCCGTCTCAGTCGCTTCTGAAGGCAATCACCTGACCCGAGTGCATGGTCAGCCCGCCGCCCTCGGCAAAGTCACGATGCCAGAAGATTTCTGTCCAGAAATGTCAGCAGGTTCTCGTGATGCAGGTTTTCTGCGGCACTGGTCGGGATATGGTCCTGGCCTTCGTAGATATGAACCTCCGGCTTCCGGCCATGGGCAAGAAGCCGCGCTTCCAGACGCTTTGTCATGGCCACTGACCAGACCCGGTCGGCCGACCCGTGGCTCAGGAAAATCGGTCCGTCATAGCGCTCTATTTCGATCTGTTTCGTAGGAAGAAGGTTCTCGGAAGACCCGCGCCAGGACCATGCCCGCTCACCGGGGTCCCATGGCTGCCAGCCTGGATCTCCAGCGTCGCGGTAAGCCTTGCTGTCGAACGCCCCGCACACAACGTCTGGCGGACTGTGCACAGCCACCGCGTCAGGCAGGCCGTCAAGACTTTCCTCCGCCATCAGGGCTGTCAGCAAAAGGGCATGTTCAGCCCCCCGCGACACGCCGTAGAATGCCGCCTTTTCACCAACGGCCTCAAATGCACGCAGCGCCCGGAAGGCTTCCAGACTTCTGTCCAGTGACACGTTTTCAATGCTGCCAGCATTCCAGGCATTGCCCCCCTTCGAATAGCCGAAAGGAAAGGCAAGATAACCATGTGCTGCCAGGAGAACCGCATTTCGATGGCTCCAGCCTGACCATGCCCCCTCTGAGCCATGAAACACCATGACGGCAGGAAAGGGCCCCTCGCCTGCAGGACCGTAGGTCGTGCCCCATTCCGGGATAAGACGCCGGACGATTTTCAAGGACATGAACGAGTTCCTTTGTTCCGGTGTTCCAAAGCCATCGAACCGACACATCCACCGCTGCAAAGCGGAAAGGTGGGGCCACGAGGCCGGATAATCAGGTTCTTTGTGAGAACGTGCGGCGGATCGCAACACGTGTGGAAGGGTGAACGACCGCAACTGAACAGGAGTTGGCACCGGTGCGCAAGCCCCCCTGCAACCGGACAACATTCACACAGCGTCAGCTTCAGCCGGCATTTTCTTCCGTGACGGGCGCAGCGGCAGACTGATCCGGGCTGCGATCGGGAGACATGTACTGACGCCGGTATTCTTTCAGGAAGGTTTCCAGTGAATCGACATCGGCAAGCCTGTTGGCGACTTCGAGGAACTCGACACCCTGCGCCTCGATCGGCCGGGTCACGACCTCAAAGGACATTGCCTCGGGGCTGTCGGACATCTTGGACATGTACTTTGTCTGCAGGCGTTCCAGGCTGAGTTGGTCGCCCGCCAGCGAATAGGCGATGGCCGCCCGCAGGATGTCGCGGCGTTCAAGATCATCTAGCGGAATGTTGTCGGACCAGCGCGAGCCATGCATCGCTTCGAGCTGTTCACCCGCATCCCGCCAGCTTTCGGCTGCCCAGAATGTATCTGCCCGCAACCGATCGACATCCGAACCGCGCATGTTGCGAACCAGTTCCAGCGCAAGATCCGGGCGCCCGCTTTCGGTCAGGGCACGGGCTTCAACGATGTTGCGCTGACGCTCCAGGGTCGACGGAAGGCTCGCCTGCCGTGTCCGGTTGAGCACCCGCAGTGCTTCCTCGGCCTTGCGATCCATCAGGTAGATCGCCGCAAGATCCGCTGCAATCTGTGCCCGCGCCGCACCTTTCAAGCGGTTGTCAACCTGATGGCGCAGCAACTCGGTTGCCTGGTCCAGCAAATCGACTTCCACCAGTCTCTTGGCCAGAAGGCGGACCATCTCGTCTCCCTGACGACCGATCGGCACAAGTTCGCGAAAGTCATAAAAGAGTGCCAGCGCCTTCACCGGCTGCATCTCGTCCGCCTTGCCGTCCAGGAACAACGCGTTGAAGAGGCCGTTCATCTCTTCCTGCAACAGCCGCGTGGTATCCGCATCGGGTTCAGCCTGAACAGCCGATTTCATGGCTTCGAACGCTTCGCGGTACTGGCCCTGCTCGGCATAGAGCTGTGCCAGGAACCTCAATGTCTTCAATTCGATTTCATCACCACGCCAGGACGTTGCCAGTCCGGCAAGCTGATCGATGGCCTGCTCCATGTTGAGTTCGCCATCCCGGTAACGGATCCGGAGCGCGCGGTATTCCGCTTCGGCCGCCCGCGGCCGGTCGTCGGACCTGGTCACGAGATCGAACACGGTCAAGGCTTCCTGCGACCGGCCGGATGCATCGGCAACGCGGCCACGCAGGATATCGTAACGGGCAGCCTGTGTCCGGGTCACTTCGGCGGGCTCGATCTCGGCCAGCACGCTGTTGGCAACACCGAAATCATTGACCTCGACCATGGCCTGTGCGGCGGCGAGCTTGAATTCTGTCTGGATGGCTTCCGGGTAGTTGCCGACCACGGCACGTCCGCGCGGCATGGCAATACGGGCGGACGTCCAGTTACCCAGTTTCACGTCAACAATCGTCTGCCAGACAGCAGCATCGGGGCTGTTCTTCAGGTCTGGTCGGTTCAGATGCGCATAGGCCGCGTCGGGCCGGTTGGCCAGAGTCTGTGCCGCCCCCATCATCAGGTTAAAGGAACTGTCTTCGGCAAGTGCCGGTTCTTCTTCCAGCGCAAGCTTCATCAGCCCCAGCGCTTCCTGCGCAAACTGATGCGCCAGATAGAACCGCGACAAAGCCATCAAGGGCTTGCGGCGCTTGCCAGTCGGCGACTTAGCCAGCTTGTCCTGCAGCTCCAGCAGGCGGGTGCGGTAAGCCCCCGGACCTTCGGTGCTCAGGGAAACGAACTCGATGAAATTGCTGTCTTCCGGATCGACGATTGTCTGGCTCGATCCGGACCCGCCTCGCAGATGCTGGCTGGAAAGCGCAAGACCGCCTTCCTTTTCGATGATCACGTCATCTCCAAGGATCTTCATCTTCAAGCCGTCAGACTTCGGCACGACGGCAATGCCCTGCGCGGAACTCAGGGCGTCCAGATCGACAAACGTCTGAGGCTTCAACAGACCGCGTGGCGGACCGAAGCCGGTGACAAGAGATATCGTGTCGCCAACGAACGGGTCGGTAATCTGACGAATGTTCTGCGGATGCTGATAGAGCACACGCAGCACGGAGCCGCCATCGCCTCGCACAGTCCGTTCCAGCTGCAGCGGAATGGAGGGTTCCAGGATCAGGTCGCCGATAACGAGCGACCAGGCATTGCCGTCAACACCCACCGTCGCCAGCACAGGATCGGTCATGTCCATCCGCAGGATCTGGTAATCGTCGAACTGCTGAACCTCGATAGTTTCCGCCGTTTCGGCCAGCGCCGAGACCATCCCCCGGGTGTCGATCGTGGCATCGGTATCGAAGATCAGCCAGATGCTGTCGTTGCGCCGGAACACCGCGCTGGAAACCGGTTCGGAGAACGGAAACACAACGCGGACCGTGTTCCCGATGCGCCGGGCTTCAGCAGAAACGAAATTGCGCACTTCCTCAGCGAAGTTTTCCGGCGGCTGTTCCGGTGAAGGACGCCCCTGGTTCAAATCCTGACCGCCGTTCGCGCGCCAGGTTTCCGGTGCTGATTGCTGCGTGCCGGGAAGCTGGATCCCGGCTGGAACGTCGCCGCTACCAAGCGTCGGCGTGTTCAGGATCTGCACTGGCGTTGCGCCATACGGCGCATTCGGCTGGCTACCCCGATTGATTGTGTCGACCTGCTGCAGTGTCGGAATACCGTTGTTTTCGGGCGCCGCTTCCTGCTGCTGGTCGCCGATCTGCTGCGTGGACAAGTCCAGCATCGGCGCTTCCCGGACGATTTCCTCATCCTCCGGCAGCACTTCGTTCAACGGCAAAGCACCGGGCTCAGCCTGGGCAACGGTTACCAGACCAGCGTTGGACGGGGCAACGGCGTCGTTCCCGCTTGTTGCTTCGGCCGCGGGAATGGCCGCTGTCGTCAGCAATTCAGCTGCGCCATCAACCGAAATCGGCAGGACAGCGGCAGCAAGCTCTGGTGCAGGAAGCGTTTCGACCGCCAAGGCGGTTGGAGTGACGTCAACACCAGCGGCAGCGATCTCGGTCCCGCTACCAGGCCCTGGCAGCGCTTCTTCCCCGACCAACGGTTTGATGCGCGGGACCATGGCAAGCTGAGTTTCGGCCGGAGCGTTCGCACGACCGGCTTCCGGATCGGGCTCGGCCGACAGTGCGGCGGACTGATCAGAATTTTCAACGGCTGACGGCTGTGGTGCTTGCGGTGCCTCGGCCCCCTCATCCGTCTTGCCGCCTCCCAGCGGAACAATCGTATAGGCCGGCGATTCATCGGCCTTGGACTCCTTCAGGACCCCGCCTCCGCTCGCCGTGCTCCCGCCGGACGTCGGATTCCCGCGCGGGTTCTTGACCTCACGCGTGTCGCGCAGGCCCGGAGCGGTAATCATGTCCTTGCGGTTTTCGTTGTCCTCGACGGACAGTTCCTTGTTGATCAGCGCATTTGCCGGATCATTCACTTCCATGTTTTCCGGCGTCACGTCGATAACGTAGGTCTGTTCCTCCCGGAACGCCCGAATGTCGACCGACGGCTCGACGCGCATAAGAAATTTCAGCTTGCCCTGATCCAGGAAGGAGGTCGCGTCGATCACCCCTTGGGGCAGATGCGCGCGCAGGTGGGCAATGTCCAGCTGTGCCGGGTGGTTGAACGTCACCTTGATGATGTCGTTTTCGCGCACGAAAGCGGTGTCGAACTTGATCGACCAGTCGAATACCAGACGGGTGAATGTCGGATGTTCACCCACATGCAGCGTCACCTCCGGCCCTTCCTGAGCCTTGAGTCGCGCCTGTTCGAGGGCACGAACCTTGCGCATCGCCTCTTCGGCACGCTTTGCAAGATCACGTACGACATCGTCGGGAAGTCCTGGCGGCAAGCCCTGCCAGTCCATCGGCAGGATATCGACAAATAGCTTTTCGCCGGCTTCCAGAGTATTGATCTGGAACTGGTTTTTCAGTGCAAAGCGGATGGCACTTCCGTCCGGATCTCGCCGGGCGATGGTCACGTAGTCGCCCAGGTCCAGTGGAACATCGTCAACGTTGATGTCGATCGGATCTTCAAATGAAATCCGCAGGACCCCGCCTGTGATGACCGCATCATAGATCGGAAGCAGCGTGCGGTCCTTGAACGTCAGGACGATACGGCCATAGCCTTCCCCCGGAGAAACGGTCAGATCAACCGGTTCCAGATTGTCGGATTGAGCCAGGGCGGCACCCGTGATGCAGGCCAGAACAAGCCAGAACGAAACCAGCAGGCGCGCGAAAGCTCGCACCCTGTCCGAAAACGCGGGAGTTCCGCCGGTCTGGGATGT
This sequence comes from Roseibium sp. ROS1, assembly GCF_054658215.1. Classification (NCBI taxonomy): domain Bacteria; kingdom Pseudomonadati; phylum Pseudomonadota; class Alphaproteobacteria; order Hyphomicrobiales; family Stappiaceae; genus Roseibium; species Roseibium sp. ROS1. The sequence goes on along the minus strand of NZ_BAAGIG010000001.1, from coordinate 1,322,902 downwards.
CAGGAACGGTCCTGGCAAGATGTTCTGTCCTCGGATGACGCCAACACACTATTGTTAGTCAGGTCTTGTTAACGTGCCCTTACGCGATACGCCGAAATCCGGTCTTTCCGGTCAGTTTGACGGAATTTTCGGCAAGGCCTCCGGCGCTTGCGCCTGTGCCTGCACCGGTTTTGTGTCCGCTGAGGGTAACGGAGAGGCGTTCGCGATTGCCACTGTCATGCGCTCGGCCGCTTCGGGATCCATTTTCCCGAGGATATCTGCCATCTTTCGAGGTTTCATCTGGCGCACCACCTTCAAAAGGACCGGCAGGCTCAAGCGATCGAAGATCCGGGCTGCATCTTTCGGCTTCATGCTTTCGTACATGGTCACGAGGCCGGCAATTTCGTTTTCTTCCTGCTCCTGCTTCTGTCCGACAGCTGCCTCGATGCGCTCTTCGAGCTTCTTCAGTTCATCAACGCGCTTTTGAATGCGCTCTTCGGTGGCCTGCAGAAGCTTTTCACGCAGGTCCAGCTGGCCTTCATGCTCCTGCAGCGACTCGCGCCGTCTGCCAAGACTTTCCAGAACAGCGCGCTCCGCGGCCGAACCACCGATTTCAAGACTGTCCGGAAGCACCGGCTGATCGGGCAGCCCGCCCCCCGGCGGCGGTGGCGGCGGCGGACCATCCGCGGCCATTTCAGCCGTTGGATCAGCCATGTCACCGCCGTCAGCCCCCGGCGTTTCCTGTGCGACTGCGCCATTGATGGGCAGGTTGCCGCTTTGCGGGCCCAGCGCGAAGCCAAGCAGCTTCAGGGCCAGCAGAGCGCTTGCCGAAACACCCAACAAAGGCAGCAGTCTCAAGTTCATGCAGCAGCACCGTTCCGTTTACGGAATTGTTCCAGCCGCGCGGTTGCTTCCGCCGCAGCACTGCGAATGTCGGAAGCCCGGCTGCTCCTGCGGCGCTCCGGCTCCACGGCCGGAGCTGCCTGGCCATAGCCTGCAGCCTGTTGCGCGTATTGTTGCGGTTCCGGTTGCGGCTGAGCCGCATAAGGATCGCTCCTCGTCACCGCCTCGCGCTGCGGCGCAGCCGAACGGGCCGCCTCCGCAATCTGCGAAATCCGCGTGAATACTATCTCACCTTCGCCGACTTGTTCGGCAAGAGTGTGAGACATGGTTTCCGCTTGCTTAAGACGGCTGCCAAGTGTCTTGTCAGCCTCCGCCGCGGTCGTCTTCAGACCGAGGATGGCACGCTCGGCAATTTCCGTGGCCGTCATGAGCTCCGAAATGGTCGCACGCAGCACTTCTTCGTCGGCCCGCAAGCGCTGCAGACGGCGGTTCAGCGTGAAGCAGTAGCCGATGGTAATCACCAGAAGAACCGCAACCAGTCCTTCAATGATCATTCCGAGTGGCAAAGTGCTCATTGGTCCCCCATTTCGCTTTGCATGGCGCGCTCGAAGGCGGCCAGCGTCATTTTTGGCTTGCGCAAATTCTTTGCGACACGGATGGCAATGGAATCCTCCACCTTGCCGAGCGTTCCCTCGGTCAGTGGAATGTTGCCGCATTTGATCGTCACCGGATCGGTCGGTTCCTTGTCGAAGACGAGCGTCTGGCCGACATCGAGGCTGAGCACCCGTCCGAGCGGCAGATAGGTCTCGTAAAGAACCGCATCGACCTCGACTTCCGCGGCATGAATTTCGGTCGCCAAATGGCCTTCCCAGATCGGATCCCGGCCGAATTTTTCCCCCATGAACATCTGCAGAAGCAGATCGCGGATCGGCTCCAGCGTTGCATAGGGCATCATGATTTCGACGGACCCGCCCCGGTCTTCCATGTCGATTCTGAGCTCGACGAGAATGGCGGCGTTTGCGGGCCGGGAAATCGCGGCAAAGCGCGGGTTCGTCTCAAGACGTTCCAAGTTGAAATGGACCGGAGAAAGCGGCGCGAAGGCGTGCTCGGCATCCTGAAGGATCAGCGCCACCATCTGCTGGACCAGACCGGTCTCGATCGTGGTGTAGGGCCGGCCCTCGACGCGCACGGCCGATGTCCCCCGACCTCCACCAAGAAGCACGTCGATAATCGAATAGATCAGGCTGGATTCAACGGTAATCAGACCAAACCCGTCCCATTCCTCGGCCTTGAAGACACCGAGAATGGCCGGCAGCGGGATGGAATTCAGGTAGTCGCCGAAACGAACCGAGCTGATGGAATCGAGCGAGACTTCCACGTTGTCGGACGTGAAGTTGCGCAAGGACGTGGTCGTCAGACGCACAAGACGGTCGAACACGATTTCGAGCATCGGCAGACGCTCGTAGGATACCATTGCCGAGTTGATCAGCGCGCGGATGCCGCTCTGGTCGCCAGCAATCGTGTCCTCGATGTTGAAGCCGAGGAGGTTGTCGATTTCTTCCTGGTTCAGGACACGGTCGGCACCGCGCGTGGCATTTTCAAGGTCCGGTTCGCTGTCGTCGATCATGGCTGCCCATTGGGCCGCCATGTCGTCGGAACTGCCGGCGCCCTGCTCCTCTAGAGCAGCACCCCACGCCGCGGCGAGATCTTCGTCGTCGTCGCTGCCGGCACCCTGCTCTGCAAGAGCGGCGCCCCAGGCATCGGCCATGTCCTCTTCGGACAGGTCGTCATCGTCGTCGATATCAGCCATTCACAAAGTCACTGGACAAGGATTTCCTTGAACAGCACCCCTTCAACTTTCGCCGGATAAACCGACAGATTGATCCGTCTGAGCAATTCTTCCTTCAGGCGGAACAAACCGGCAGACCCTTCCAGGTCCGCAGGGCGAAGCTCGCGCAGATAGATCTGAAACGCATCCAGGATGCGCGGCAGATACGGCTGGATCTGATCGATCATCGCACGGTTCTCGACTTCCAGGGCAATCCTGACCTTCAGATAGGTCGTGCGCCCTTCCGTCGCCAAATTCACCGTCATTTCCGGAAGGTCATAGAAGACCACCGGCTTTTGCACTTCCTGCGGCGCTTCCGTCTCTCCGGGAACCGGTGCCGGTGCACTCGATCCCATCAGGAAATAATAGGCCGCCCCACCCGCGGCGAGCAGAACCACCAGACCGATGCCGCCGAACAGGATAAGCTTCTTCTTGCGGCCACCGCCACCAGCTTCAGCTCCATCCTCGCCGTCTTCTCCGGCTGCGGCGTTTTCGTCTGTCATTCCGCACTCCGTTCTGCAGGCGCTCGCGCGCGCTTATTTATTACTAAAGAGTTAATGGTTAACGAATGGTTACCGAGCCATTAACGCGAGTCACCGGGCAAAAATTGCCAAGTGGTTAACTTCTGCCGGAATCTCTTGCCGCGTGCACCCGCCCCTTTTGATTTTTACCCAGATTTCCCAAGGATTTAAAAACTGGCACGCCTCGTGCATTAACCTTAACGAGCCAGCGGATCTGGGGAGATCGGCCGGCTTACTCGGGGAGCACGAAGGGAACCGTTCACTATGGAGAACGCTCAACTAGTTGCCTTATCAAGGCAATCGATCCTGCGGAACCATCTGGATGTGATCGCCAACAACATGGCGAACATCAATACGTCCGGGTTCAAGTCGCAGAATCTGCATTTTTCGGAATACATCATGCCGGTGGCAGACGGCTCGGCTTTTGAGCCGCAGGACCGCGCCATTTCCTATGTCGACATGTTTACGACACGGACCGACTTCACGCACGGCCCGATCAAGATGACGGGTAACGAATTCGACCTGTCCCTCAACAGTGATGGTTTTTTCGCGGTCCAGATGCCGGACGGCACCGAAGCCTATACGCGCAGCGGCGCGTTCAGGCTCGACTCGACCGGCCAGCTGATCTCGGCAGACGGCAGCCCTGTCATGACCGACCAGGGGCCGATTTCCTTCAACGAACAGGATGGCCGCGTCGAGATTGCCCAGGACGGCACGATCTCCACCCGTCTTGGCATTCGCGGCCGCATCAAGGTCGTCGACTTCGAAGACGTTCGGACGATGGAGAAGATCGGCAACACGATGTTCAAGGCTGATAACCCGATACCGGCCCAGGAAGTCCGCATGGTGCAGGGCGCCGTCGAAGGCTCCAACGTCTACGGCATCACGGAAGTCACGCGCCTCATCGAAGTGACGCGCGCTTACGACTCCACTTCCAAGATCGTGAAAGACCTGGATGAGTTGCGCCGGCAGGCGATCTCCACTCTCGGCAAGATTCAGGCCTAAGAGCCTTTAAGGGATCACTACCATGAAAGCACTTCATATCGCCGCAACTGGCATGAAGGCCCAGGAACTGAACGTCGAAGTCATTTCGAACAACGTCGCCAACATGCGCACGACAGGCTTCAAGAAGCAGCGGGCCGACTTTCAGGACCTGCTCTACCAGAACCTGCGTCGCATGGGCACGGAAACATCGGATTCCGGCACCATCGTCCCGACCGGTATCCAGATCGGTTCCGGCGTAAAGATCGCAGCCACCGGCCGCATCATGTCCCAGGGCTCTCTTGAGCAAACCGGCAAGGAACTGGATCTGGCCATCCGCGGCGAAGGCTTCTTCCAGATCGACATGCCGGACGGAACCACGGCCTATACCCGTGACGGTTCCTTCGAGCGCGATGCCAACGGGCAGCTGGTGACCATCGACGGCTATTCCGTCAATCCGGGCATCACCATTCCGCAAACGGTCAAGGACGTCACCATTTCCAACACCGGTGTCGTTCAGGGCGTCGACCAGGGCGGCAATACTGTTCAGCTCGGCCAGATCCAGCTTGCCCGTTTCGTCAACAAGGCTGGTCTCGAAGCCATTGGCGACAACCTCTACCTGGAAACAGACGCCAGCGGCGCACCCGATACCAGCAATCCGGGCGACGAGAGCTACGGCACGGTGCAGCAGTATTTTCTTGAAATGGCCAACGTGGATGCAGTCACGGAAATCGCCGACCTGATTTCCGCACAGCGCGCCTACGAGATGAACTCACAGATCATCCAGGCAGCCGACGAGATGTATTCCACCACCACGAACCTCCGCTAAGACCGAGGCTTGAGACGATGATGAGACATCTGCTGAAAGTCGGGTTGCTGCTGGCGGGCTTGCTGTCCCTGCCTGCCCTGGCGGACGAAAAACCCGTGCTCCGGTCGCAGGTCATGACCCTGTCGGACATCGTGACGGTTGGCGACTTCTATTCCAATGCCGGGCTGCTGGCATCCAAGCCGCTGTTCCGTTCACCGGATATGGGAACCTCCGGCAATGTGCCCGCGGATGTCGTCGCCGAACGCGCTCGCGCGGCCGGCCTCGAGACGGCAGGCACCGATGGCCTGCGAACCGTCGTCGTCTTTCGCGGGGCAACAAGGCTGAACCGGGACCAGCTTGCCGGCCTTGCTCGCAAGGCTCTGGCAGACCGCAATGCCGGCATTGATCCCGAGCGCCTGGATATCCGCTTGCTGCAGGCACCGGATCAGGTTCTCGCCGATCCCAAGGTACACGATCCGATCCGCATCGACCGGGTAGAATGGTCCCAGTCGAACGGCCGCTTCACCATACACGCAGCCGTCGCGGTCGAGTTCGGAACCGAGCCTCTGACCCTGACCGGTGTTGCGACGGAAATGGTCGATGTGCTGGTTCTGGTGCAGCCCGTGCGCCGGGGCGACATTGTTCGTGAAGAAGACCTGAACATCATTCGCGAAGCCCGCACCAAGGTACCGGCAGGTGCCCTCACCGAAATGGAAGACATTGTCGGCAAGCAGGCCCGCACCACCTTGCGTGCGAATTCGCCCCTGTCCCGAAATGACGTCCAGCGCCCGATCCTGATCGAACGCGGTGAGAAGATCACTGTCACCTATGTCATGCCGGGCATGAAGCTGACTTCACGGGCCCAGGCCATGGATACCGGCGCCAAGGGCGACGTGATCGACGTCATGAACCTGCAGTCGCGGCGCATCGTGCCGGCGACGATTACCTCCCGCGGCCAAGTACGCGTTCACGCCGCCAATCCGATTGTTGCAAGCTTGAACAGCGAGAAAAATTAAATGCTGAGCACCTTTCCCAGACACCTCCTGGCAAGCATCGCCCTTTCCGCCCTCGCCGCGGGGTGCGGCACTGCCGACAAACTCGCGAATGTTGGCCAGCAGCCAGCCCTGAACGCCATTCAGGATCCGACCACCACTCCGGGTTACCGGCCCGTGCAGATGCCCATGCCGGAACCGCAGCAGGCCCATTACAATCCGAATTCGCTGTGGCAGTCCGGCAGCCGCGCCTTCTTCAAGGACCAGCGCGCCAGCCAGGTTGGCGACATCCTGACGGTCGTCGTCACCATCGACGACCAGGCCGAGATCGACAACAAGACCGAGCGGAGCCGGTCTGAGTCCAGCGGTGCCGATGTTGGTGGCGCACTCGGAACGGCAATCGACACCATCTTCCTGCCGGCAAGTTCTGCCGCCAGCGACCTTGCCAACGTCAACAGCAACTCCAGCTTCTCGGGCGACGGCAGCGTTGACCGCAACGAAGTCCTGCAGACCACCGTCGCCGCCGTGGTGACCCAGGTTCTGCCGAACGGCAACATGGTGATCGAAGGCCGTCAGGAAGTTCGTGTGAACTTCGAAGTCCGCGAGCTGATCGTCGCCGGCATCGTCAGACCTGAAGACATTACGTCGGATAACCGCATCGCCAGCGAGCAGATCGCCGAAGCGCGGATCGGATATGGTGGCCGCGGCCAGATTACCGATGTCCAGCAGCCACGGGTCGGCAACCAGGTGCTGGATATCCTGCTACCCTTCTGATCCCAAACCTTTCACAGTCCCCCGGCCGAATCCGGCGACGCGTTCTAGAAGCGCCGCCGGCCCGGCTGATGACGGGCACGATGTCTCGCTCCCCGAGCATCGTGCCCGTTCTCATTTCCAGGCCGGAAAAGACCGTTTAGGGTGTGGCCCGTTACCTGATTTGTCGCTCATTCCGGAAGACCCTACCGCGTGACCACCACCCTCATCGTTCTCGCCCACCCTGCTCAGACTTCCTTCAACGCTGCCTGGGCGCGCGCAACCGAAGCCGCGTGCCTAGCTGAAGGCGATGAGGTGCTTTGGTCAGACCTCTACCAGCTTGGCTTTGATCCGGCGGAGCGCGCAGCGCACTACGCAGAGGAGATCGTCACCGAACCTTACGACGTTCTGAAAACACAGGAAGCGGCCTCGAAAACCGGAAACCTTCCGTCGGTCATTACGGAAGAAGTCGAGAAGCTGCGCCAGGCGGACCGGATCGTGTTTCATTTTCCGGTGTGGTGGTTCGCCCCACCTGCCATCCTGAAGGGCTGGTGCGAGCGCGTTCTGGCCAACGGCGGCCTGCACGATACTTCCAACCGTTTCGATACCGGCCATTTCAGGAACAAGCCGGTTCTTTTCTGCGTCACGACCGGATCCAAGGCGAGCGAAAGTGCCCACAACGGCAAGGAAGGCGACATTCAGATGCTGCTTTGGCCACTCGCCTACACACTGCGCTATCTGGGTTTCGATGTTCTGGTTCCCAGGATCGTCCACGGTGTTCACGGTTATCACAAGGGTGCGGCAAAGGAAGACCTGGAAACGCGACTTCGAAACGAGATCGAAGGCCACCGGGAGACGATCGCAAGGTTCGCAAGGCTGCCGAAGATCAGCTTCAATGCCGACAGCGAATTCGACCGCGCCGGCACCCTTAGCCCGGGCGCGCCATCTCACAGCCACTTCATCCGGCACGACCCCTGATTTTGCGGCAACCGGAAAAAACGAGACCGGATTTGTCCGCCCCCACTCCTCTTTTTCCTCTATCTGCCGGATGACGCTACCGCTTTTTCGGATAGAATGCCGGTAATCTTACATTTACCCAGCGGGGATTCGATGCGCCTCCTTTCTGCATTCGTCTTTGGTTTTGTTCTTCTGTCCGCACCTTCTGCCTGGAGTGCAAGCTGCGGCAATGGCCCGGGTGGTTTTGAAGCCTGGAAACAGTCGTTCATTGCGAATTCCCAAAGCTACGGCCTTAAGAAAAGGGTCGTTGAATCGTCCCTCAAGAACGTGAAATACAACAAGAAGGTGGTCTCGCTCGACCGGAACCAGAAATCCTTCAAGCTCAGCTTCAACCAGTTCTATGCCAAGCGGGTCAACAACGCGATGATCCGGCGGGGCAAGCAGCTCGGCAAGACCTACGCCCGCATCTTCCGTGGCATCGAAAAGAAATACGGCGTCCCGGCGCCTGTACTGCTGGCGATCTGGGGGCTTGAAACCAACTACGGCAGCTTCTCCGGCAACATGCCGGTCCTGCAATCCCTTGCCACGCTGGCCTATGATTGCCGCCGGTCCGATTTCTTCACCGCCGAACTGGTCGCCGCGCTCAAGATCGTGCAGGGCCGTGACATGCAGCCGGCCGAAATGAAGGGTGCCTGGGCCGGCGAACTCGGCCAGACCCAGTTTCTCGCCACCAGCTATGTCCGTTATGCGGTCGATTATGACCGCGACGGCCGCAAGGACCTGATCCGCTCCATTCCCGATGTGCTGGCTTCCACCGCAAATTATCTTGCCCAGAAAGGCTGGCGCCGCGGCCAGGGCTGGGGCCCGGGCACTGCCAATTACAACGTTCTCAAGCAATGGAACAAGGCCAGTGTCTACGTGGAAACGATCTCGGTCATGGCAGGCCAGATCAGCGAGTAGACCCCGCTCGACGCCCCATAAACCTGCTTGACAAAACTGACGATCCGGGCAGCAATTTGCGTCATACGGTTGTAATCCTTGCGGATCAAAACCGTATGCCGCGGAAACATGCCGCCCGGCGGGCACCGGCAGCTGTCGGTCCGGCTCGCGCTGTTCCGCAAGGCTAAACAACACCAATCGCCGAGCGACCGAACAGGAGCCATTCCATGTCCAGTATCAAAGACTTTTCGATTTCACGGCGCACCCTTTTGATGGGCGCGGCGGCAACTGGCTTCACGGCAGCTCTGCACCCCTATTCGGTTCTGGCCAAGGAAGGTACGGCTCACCTTCGCCTGATGGAGACCACGGACCTCCATGTCCATGTTTTCCCTTACGACTATTACAGCGACAAACCTGTCGACACCGCCGGTCTCGCCCGGACAGCCACACTGATCCGCGATATACGGAACGAGGCGACAAACTCGGTTCTGGTCGACAATGGCGACTTTCTGCAAGGCAACCCGATGGGGGACTATGTCGCCTATGAACGCGGCATGAGCGAAGGCGACCTGCACCCAGTCATCAAGGGCATGAACGTCCTTGAATTCGACGCGGCAACACTCGGCAACCACGAATTCAATTACGGTCTGGACTTCATGATGAAGGTGCTGGCCGGGGCCAATTTCCCCGTTGTCTGCGCCAATCTTGTCAAGGGCAGCACGCTGGCCGGTAACCCGCGAGACGACGCCCTTTTCCTGAAGCCCTATGTGATCGTTGAAAAGCAGGTCACCGACGGTGCCGGCAAGTCCTATCCGATCAAGATCGGCTTCATCGGCTTCGTGCCACCGCAGATCATGAACTGGGACCGCCGCCACCTGGAAGGCAACGCCAATGCGCGTGACATTATCGAAACCGCCAAGGCCTTCGTCCCGGAAATGCGCGAACAGGGCTGCGACCTTGTAATCGCCCTCTCCCACTCGGGGATTGATGCCAACGATTATTCCGAAGGCATGGAAAACGCCTCCCTGCACCTTGCCGGAGTGGACGGGATCGACGCCGTCTTTACCGGTCACCAGCATCTGGTCTTCCCCGGTCCCCAGTATGAGGGACTGCCGGGTATCGACAGCGAGAAAGGCACGTTGTTCGGCAAGCCTGCCGCGATGGGCGGTTTCTGGGGATCGCATCTGGGCGTCATCGACCTGATGATCGAGCGCGACGGCAACGGCTGGCGTGTCGCCAATTTCATGACCGAAGCACGCCCGATCTACGAAAAAGAAGGTCGAACGGTGACACCTCTGGCGGAAAGCCAGCAGGATGTACTCGATGCGGTGAAGGAAGATCACGAGGCAACCCTTGCCTATGTCCGCCGCCCCGTCGGCAAGACGTCGGCTCCCTTGCATTCCTATTTCGCCCTCGTGGCCGACGACCCGAGCGTCCAGATCGTTTCAAAGGCGCAGATCTGGTACATCGAACAGATGCTGAAGGGTACGGAATGGGAAGGCCTGCCGGTTCTTTCCGCAGCAGCGCCTTTCAAGGCCGGCGGTCGTGGCGGCCCGGACTACTACACCGATGTTCCGGTCGGCGATGTCGCCATCAAGAACGTGGCCGATCTCTACCTGTATCCGAACACCATTCGCGCGGTCGCCATCAAGGGCAGCACGGTGAAGGAATGGCTGGAACGTTCAGCCGGAATTTTCCAGGAAGTCGAGCCGGGCAAGGCCGACCAGAAACTGATCAACCCGGAGTTTCCAAGCTATAATTTCGATGTGATCGACGGTGTTACCTACCAGATAGACCTGAGCCAGCCATCGAAATACGACGCGAAAGGCGAAGTCCTCAATCCGGACGCCAGCCGCATCGTGAACCTGCAGTTCAACGGCGCACCGCTTGATCATGAAGCAACCTTCGTGGTCGCGACCAACAATTACCGTGCAGGTGGCGGCGGCAATTTCCCCGGCATCAGCGACGACGTTGTCGTTTTCATCGGCCCGGACACCAATCGCGACGTCCTGGTGCGCTACATTGTCGAACAGGGCACGATCAACCCTTCGGCAGATGCCAACTGGTCGTTCAAACCGATGCCGGATACCAGCGTCCTGTTCGAAACCGGCCCGGGTGGCACGGAACACGCCGCCTCCGTGGAAGGTGTCCGGATCGAACCGGCAGGCGACGGTGCAGATGGTTTTGCCCGGTACCGGATCACGCTTTGAACGGTCTCGACTTTCGCAAGCCTGCTTGAACGAGCAGGCTCCCCCAAAAACTTATCCTGAGCAAGCGCATAGCGCTGTCTCGAAGGATGGGCCGCATGCTTGTGAGCGTGCTGCCCAACCTTCGAGGCGGACCTGACGGTCCTCCTCAGGGTGAGGCATGCGGAAGGTCGGCATGGGAAAGCAGTCAACAGACATAAAAAAACCTTCCCACGAGGGGAAGGTCTTGAAAGTCGTTACGGATCTGCCGTCTGTGCGGCAAACCGGCCGTTTTCTGGAAATCAGTCGTCGCGATACACTTTTTCCCGACGCTCGTGGGCTTCCTGAGCCTCGATCGACAAAGTCGCGATCGGGCGCGCCTCGAGGCGCCGAAGAGAGATCGGCTCGCCGGTCTCTTCGCAATAGCCATAGCTTCCGTCTGTAATGCGTTCCAAGGCATCATCGATCTTCGAGATCAGTTTCCGCTGACGGTCCCTGGCGCGAAGTTCAATGGACCGATCCGTTTCGGACGACGCACGGTCGGCAAAGTCAGGATGGTTCTGGCTTTCCTCCTGAAGATTGGCGAGGGTTTCCTTGCTTTCCTTCAGGATCTCTTCTTTCCACACAAGCAGCTTGTTCCGAAAGTACTCGCGCTGCCTGTCATTCATGAACGGCTCGTCTTCCGAGGGTCGATATTCAGACTCAATTTCAACCGTCATCGATAGCTCCGGATTACCGTTATGCCGGGCGCAATATATAGGCGGTTCCGCCAGCGGACAACGGTTCATTTGCTAAAAATGGCGTCAAGGAAAGTTTATACCTTTCAAGACGTTGCGTAAATTTTGAACACTAAGCCGACAAATTTTATCGATTTGTGTGCACGCTCAATCCTGGAATCGGCCGAGCTTTGCAAGCTCGACTTTGACCCGCAATTCGATCTCCTCGAGCACCGAATCAACCTCAGGATCACCACTCGACTGGCGTTTGGAAACCTGCCTGGCGAGCAGCTCCAGCCGGTCCTCCGACACGTGTCCGGCAAGCAGATCCGCCCGCACCGACTCCAGTGTGTCCAGCAGATTGTGCCCGTGCTTGGTAGCACGGGATCGGCGCTCGGCGCGGTCGTCAACCTCCTGCAGGGCCAGCAAGGCATCCATGCCCTGAATGGACGCACCGCCCGCGGTCTGGGAAGACTGTGAAACCTCACCCCCAAGGTCCGGTGCGAACTGGTCGCCGTTTGAAGAAACGCTCTTCTTGGCGCCTCGTCCCTGAACGCCGGAAATGGGTTTATTGCCTGTAATACGCATGATCGATCTTCCAGTCGGACTGACGGCAATTCTGGCGCATGGAGTGGCTCTGCCCGTCAGATTCTGCCGAGAAGGGTAAATGAGTCCTTGGGGGTGAGGCAATATTTGCCGACCAACAGGTACATTTCTTTAACCTCAAGCGACAGTTTTGCGTGGATATGCTCGTGATCATACCAGCAAAGAGCCAGGATTTCCGCCACTTTTATGGAAAGAACCAACGCCTTTGTAAAAAGTGGCACGGCTCTCGCATTGCGCATTTCGAATATATGTATCCCGGCAGCAAAGCCGGAAACACGATGGCGGGCCAGATCGGTAATGCGAAAAATTGGTGAAATGATCTGCGGAGGGTTCAAGCGGCTGGCACTTCTGGGTGCTGCCGCCGCCGTTGCTGCAACAACCCTGCTGGCACCGGTACACGCCGCCTCCCGTATCAAGGATATTGCCGATTTCGAAGGCATCCGCGAAAACCAACTCATTGGCTACGGCCTCGTGGTCGGCCTGAATGGCACCGGCGACTCGCTCAACAATTCGCCTTTCACGCAGCAGAGCCTGCAGGCCATGCTGGAACGTCTCGGCGTCAACACCCGCAACATCGACCTGAACACCAACACCGTCGCGGCCGTCATGGTGACCGCCAACCTGCCGCCCTTCTCCACACAGGGTACCCGGATCGACGTCAACGTCAGCGCCCTCGGCGATTCAGAATCGCTTCAGGGCGGCACGCTTCTGGTCACGCCGCTGGTCGGTGCCGATGGTGAAGTCTACGCAATCGCCCAAGGTTCGATCGCGATCGGTGGCTTTTCCGCACAGGCGGATGCCGCGTCGGTTGTTCGCGGTGTTCCCACCGCCGGACGGATCGCCAACGGCGGCCTTGTTGAACGCGAACTGGAATTCAAGCTGGCTTCGCTGACCACGCTTCGTCTCGCCCTGCGCAATCCGGATCTGACCACCGCGCGGCGCATCGCGCTCTCCGTCAACGAACTGATCGGCATGCCGACAGCCGAACCGCTTGATCCGGCAACCGTACGCATCGATCTGCCGCAGCAATATGATGGCAACATCGTCGACCTTCTGACGGACATCGAGCAGCTGATCGTCGAACCGGATCTGGCAGCCCGCATCGTCATCGACGAGAACTCCGGCATCATCGTCATGGGACAGGATGTGAAGGTTTCCATGGTCGCCGTTGCCCAGGGCAACCTGACCGTGACGATTGCTGAATCTCCGCAGGTCTCGCAGCCGCTGCCCTTCGCAAACGGCCAGACCGCGGTGGTGCCGCGCTCTGACGTCACCGTGGATGAGGAAGGTTCCAAACTCGCCATCGTTCCGCAAACCGTCACGCTGAAGCAGCTTGTTGATGGTCTGAACGCCCTCGGGATCGGTCCGCGCGACATGATCTCGATCCTGCAGGCCATCAAGGCCGCAGGTGCCCTCCAGGCCGATATCGAGGTGCTGTGATGGCCGAGCTTGTTTCACCGACATCCTTTCAACAAAGCCCGCTGGACACGCTGCGCGGCGTCGACCGGACCAACAAGACGCGGGTTCGCGAAGCTGCCGAAGAGTTTGAGGCGGTTTTCCTGAACACCATGCTCCAGAACATGTTCACCGGCCTTGAAAACGGCGGCACCTGGGGCAAAGGCCACGGGGCGGATGCCTGGCAGAGCCTTCTGGTCGACGAATATGCACGCAACATCGCCCAAACAGGCGGCATCGGCCTTGCCGACAGCGTGGAACGTGAACTGCTCGCATTGCAGGAGGGGTCAAGATGACCGCACAACCCAACGCATCCACCTTTCCGTTTTCCCTTGAGCGGCCGACCAGCCAGCAGGAAGCCGAGCAGTTCTGCTCTGCCTTGTCCGGCACCATGGAAGCCCTCCTGTCGGTGATCGAAATGGAAACCGATCTGGTCAGGGCCGGTAAACTCCGGGAAGCCGGCGAACTGCAGCCCGACAAGGCCCGGCTGATCCACGAATACACCCGCGGCATGATGACAGCGAAGGAACACGCGGTCGCCCTGGGCAATCTTTCCCCGGCATCCACCCAGTCGCTGCGTCGCCAGCACAGCGAATTCCAGCCGGTTTTGCGCATCAACCTGGCAGTGCTTTCAACGGCAAGAGACGTTGCCAATAACATCGTCGCAACCGTGGCCAAGGTTGCCGGTGCCAAGAATGCCAATGCACCGACCACCTACGGACGAAACGGTTCTGCGCCAACCGGACCGCAATCCGCTCGGGGCATCGCTGTCAATCAGTCGCTCTGATGATTGCTGACAGCTAGCAAGAACCACGCCGAGTATCCTGAAACGATGAAAAGCTCCCTGCCGGGAGCTTTTCGTGTATTTATCCCCCTCGCGAAACCTGCCCAGAGGTTTCCCCAAACGGCAGGACGGGACTGCGAGAGCGAATCAGGAACAGGCGCAACCGGATAGATCGCAACCCTTAAAAGTCTAATCATTCCGTTAACAGACGATTCATTCCCTTACGTTATCTTTCCAGATTGATCGGGTAAAAGTTGTTAGTCACCCGGAGGAAAAGATGTTGGACACGGGATTGGCCCGGCCGCCATCGCCGACATATACGGCGATTACGCCGGTAGCGCGGGCTCCGGAGCGCAATGCTCCTTCAGTTGAGACGGACCTTCCGGTCGAAGAGACCGTAAGACCTTCTACCGAGACGCAAAACGCACAGCGCAGTGCGAACAACGAGCGCGACCAGCGTTCGTTTGGCGAACGGTTTTCTTCCACGGTCGAACGTCAGAACATCATCGACCCGGAATACGACGCCCTGGTCTATGTCGCGACCAACACCGAAACCGGTCAGGTCGTCCGGCAGATACCTGCAGAGACATTGCTTCGTCTGAGGGCGTACAACGAGTCGATAGAAACCCGGCAGACCCAGCCCCAGGCAGAACCGGTTGAACGCGTTATCTGATCAGGCGCAGCCATCCATATATCCTGCCCGTTTCCTAACGGCGCCCGGCTTTGCTGTGACCTTGGCAATCCCCTGTCTGCTCGACTTTCCCCAATCCTCTCCCGCAGGGTTGCTGCCCTCCTCCAGCGACGCCTTCAGCCTCAAACCCACACGGTCTTTCAACTGATCGCTTGCAGCCTCCTCACGCGCGTTCCCTGACGCTTGCTCTATCAAAGCTTTCTGGCTAACCCCACGTGCAATCGGCCCGGCGCGTCTTGCCGGCGCATCTGTCTATCGTCCTCGATTTCGGCACCTTCACCGGTCTCGCTCCGCATGCGGGTTAACAAATCCGTCAGGTTTCAGACAAGCCGACTGCCTTTAGGGGAAATTTGCGCTGCCCGAGCACCTGGCAAGAGGCATTCTTCAAGCTTTCGCTGGCCCTCGTTAAGATCTTTACTGAGCAAAAATTTGTCTTTCAAAACAATATACTCAACTTTTTCTGGCAATGATTTTATGTGCTCGGCTTAGGGGGCTGTTAAGGTTAATTTACGCTAACCATCTTTGTTTAGAACTTCTTACAAGAAAGCGCCGATAGATGTCCCTCGGACCCAGGAAGGGTCCTCGTATCTTGTACTCCTAGAAAGGACACAAAATGGCCGACATTACTCTGTCGAGCGCGGTTCGCGCGAACCTCAACACCCTTCAGTCCACCGCACAGTTCATGTCGGACGTCCAGAACAAACTGGCGACCGGTAAAAAAGTGAACTCCGCTCTGGACAATCCGAACAGCTTCTTCACGGCTTCCGGCCTGACCTCCCGTGCAAACGACCTGTCCACTCTTCTGGACGACATGGGCCAGTCCACGCAGACCCTGAAGGCAGCCGACCAGGGTATTTCGAGCATCACCAAGCTCGTTGAATCTGCAAAAGCAAAGGCCAACCAGGCCCTGCAGACCCAGAGCCAGTACGAGCGCAAGCAGTTTGCTGCTCAGTACAACGACCTGCTGACGCAGATCGAAGACCTGGCGAAGGACTCCGGTTATAAAGGCAAGAACCTGCTCGCAGGTGAAGGCAACGACCTGAGAACCATCTTCAACGAAGACTCCACTTCGAAGCTTGACATTGAAGCTGTTGACTACACGGACACCTCACTGTCCACCGGTCTGAACCTTTCCGACCTGGCAGAAGGCGAAGGCGCTTCCGCATCCCTGCAGCTGCAGGGCGGCAAGACCGTCATCACCCTGCAGGATTCTGGCGGTTCTGCCCTGAACACTTCCTCCACCCTGTCGGACTCCACTCTGATCTCCACGACCCAGAGCCTGTCCTTCGTCAACGACACTGCCACCAACCCGGCCGTGCTCTCCGGTGGTGTTTCCTCGACGGCTTCCGTTCAGGATCTGGTTGATGGCCTCAACGCCATTGCCGGTGTTCGTGCAGAATTCGACAACGGCACGGGCGAACTGACCATCTACTCCGATGAAGACTTCTACATCGGTGGTAACGGTTCTGCGACCACGAGCTTTGCAGGCACCCTCGTTGACGCGACTGCGTTCTCTTCGACCACGGATGCTCTGATCAACTCCGGCTCCTTCTCTGTTGGCGACACTCTGACGCTGACGGACGGCAACGGCTACGAGCTCGGCTCCTTCGAAGTTGAAGAAGACAGCACGGTTGATGATCTGGAAAACTTCATCAACGACTTCAACGGCGTCTCCGCTGACTTCGACACTGGCTCTGGCCGCATCACCATCACTTCGGAAACCGACTTGTCGCTGACCAGTGACAACGACGACTTTGCAAGCTCCGGCTTCACCGCAAACTCCACCGGTATCGGCATCTCGGCGATCTCCGACAGTGGCTTTGCGACGGATACGGACATCAACCGTACAGTTGACCGGTTGAACACTGCACTGTCGAACCTGAGAACGCAGGCTTCCTCCTTCGGTACCAACCTCTCCATCGTTGAAAACCGTCAGGACTTCACTAAGAACCTGATCAACACGCTGGAAGAAGGTGCAGGCAAGCTGACACTGGCCGATACCAACGAAGAAGGTGCAAACCTGCTGGCCCTGCAGACTCGCCAGAGCCTGGCTTCTACCTCGCTGTCCTTCGCAGCACAGGCAGACCAGAACGTTCTGCGTCTCTTCTAAGCCAGACATTTCGGTTAGAACGACATTGGAAAGCGGGCCACGGCCCGCTTTTCTTGTTTCCGGATCCTCAAGCGCGTTTCCCGATCCAGCCGTTCGCGCCCGCGGAAAACTTTAAGCGCATCTATATTCGGCCCCACTCCCCAAGCTCACTCCCAAGACACGCCTCCAGCCCGAAACCTACCCTCTTCCCGAACATCGGTTTCAAAGCCTTGCCTGATCCCAATCGTTAAGATTCTGGTTCCGGTGGATATAAACGCAGCTCGCAGCCTGCGCCCATTCATTCAAATTGCCATGGCTGCTCGGGCCCTCTCTCGACGCCAGAGCAAACATGCAAGGCCGGCATCGGCCTCCATGACGCCTCGCATTGATTTTTTTTGAGAACGCTTGTCTCTCCGGAACCCGACGAGGACAAAACCCGCCGGACTCCGGGCTTTGCACACCTGTCGCCGTAACCAGGCACCCTGCCCTCGCAGTAAACACACTGTCACTTTTGGGAACCCTGCATCGGCACTAGAAGGCAATCCTCCTGACAGTTCAGACAGGGCGCAAAACGGCGTTAACCTCCTGATAACCCTATTTTTCAAGCGCTTAACCATTGATTAAGGTTAACGCTCGATGATCGGTCCCAACCTGCTCAGGAAGAGCAGTTGAAATTTGACCCAGGAAAGGGATAATTCGATGCGTGACATTACGCTGTCAGCCGCCGTGCGGCAAAACCTCCTCACACTTCAATCCACTGCAGACCTGATGTCGGGCGTCCAGAACAAGCTGGCAACCGGCATGAAGGTGAACTCCGCGCTGGACAATCCGAACAGCTTCTTCACGGCATCCGGACTGAACTCCCGCGCAGGCGATCTCAGCACCCTGCTGGACGATATGGGCCAGTCCCTGCAGACCATCAAAGCCGCGGACAAAGGCATTCAGACCATCACGGATCTGGTTGAAACCGCGAAGGCGAAAGCCAACCAGGCCCTGCAGACACAGAGCCAGTACGAGCGTAAAACCTACGCAGCACAGTACAACGCCCTGCTGGAACAGATCGAAGACGTCGCCAAAGACAGCTCGTACAAAGGCAAGAACCTGCTTGCAGGTGACGGCAACGACCTGACCACCATCTTCAACGAAGATGCGACCTCAAAGCTGACAATTGAAGCGGTTGACTACACCGACACCGCACTGTCCACCGGTCTGAACCTTTCCGATCTGGCAGAAGGCGAAGGTGCAACCTCTTCCCTGCAGCTGCAGGGCGGCAAGACCGTCATCACCCTGCAGGATGCAGGCGGTTCTGCCCTGAACACTTCCTCCACCCTGTCGGACTCCACTCTGATCTCCACGACCCAGAGCCTGTCCTTCGTCAACGACACTGCCACCAACCCGGCCGTGCTCTCCGGTGGTGTTTCCTCGACGGCTTCCGTTCAGGATCTGGTTGATGGCCTCAACGCCATTGCCGGTGTTCGTGCAGAATTCGACAACGGCACGGGCGAACTGACCATCTACTCCGATGAAGACTTCTACATCGGTGGTAACGGTTCTGCGACCACGAGCTTTGCAGGCACCCTCGTCGACGCAACCGCGTTCTCCTCGACCACGGATGCCCTGATCGACTCCGGTTCCTTCGCGGTTGGCGATACTCTGACGCTGACGGACGGTAACGGCTACGAGCTCGGCACCTTCGAAGTTGAAGCAGACAGCACCGTTGATGACCTGGAAAACTTCATCAACGACTTCAACGGCGTCTCGGCCAAGTTCGATGACGGCTCCGGTCGTATCACCATCACGTCGGAAACCGACCTGTCGCTGACCAGTGACAACACGGACTTCAACAGCTCCGGCTTTACCGCGGACACGGATGGCATCGTGATCGAAGCGATCTCCGACAGTGGGTTCGCAACGGATACGAACATCAACCGCGTCATAGACCGGTTGAACACCAGTCTGTCAAACCTGCGGTCCCAGGCTTCCGAATTCGGTACCAACCTCTCGACTGTTGAGATCCGCCAAGACTTCACGAAGACCTTGATCAATACTCTGCAGGAAGGTGCAGGTCTTTTGACCCTGGCCGACACCAACGAGGAAGGTGCAAACCTGCTGGCCCTTCAGACCCGTCAGCAGCTTGCTTCCACCTCTCTGTCCTTCGCCTCCCAGGCGGACCAGACCGTGCTATCCCTCTTCTAATTCAAAGAGAATCAGTCGGACGCACGACTCACAGACAAGCATCAGAAACGGCGGGCCACTGGTCCGCCTTTTTCGTTTACGCCGTGAATTACTGTCTGAACCCGAAATTTTTTATCATTGAGAATCAACACCTTAAAAGAAACCTTTTGGTAACTTTTATTTACGGGACGTTAATACGTGCATCAGTGATTAACTTTCCATTTAGATTTACGGCAAAGGTGCATGCTCGACTTGGATTACCCGCATGTTGCCTTTGGCGAGACCTGAATAGGGAAAGCGGTGAAGTCTGATGCCTGATATTGTTCTCTCCAGTGCTGTCCGGGACAATCTCCTGTCGCTGAAACAGACGGCGGATTTGCAGTCGATCACGCAAACGCGCCTGGCAACGGGCCTGAAGGTCAACACGGCGCTCGACAACCCGAACTCCTATTTCACGGCACAATCCCTGAACGACCGCGCGAGTGATCTGTCCAACCTCTTGGACAACATGGGCCAGGCGGTTCAGACGATCCGGGCAGCGGACAAGGGCATCACGTCGATCACCAAACTGGTGGAATCGGCCAAGGCCATCGCGAACCAGGCCTTGCAGACCTCCAGTGAATACGAACGCAAGCTGTTCACCAGCCAGTACAACGATCTGCTCGAGCAGATCGAGGATATGGCACGGGACTCCAGCTACAAGGGCAAGAACCTTCTTGCCGGTGCCGGCAACGAGCTGGAAGTTATCTTCAACGAGGACAGCACCTCGAATCTGACCGTTAATCCGGTAGATTTTACTGACACTTCACTCGATGACGGTCTCAATCTGGATGACCTGGATGCCGGAGGCACCGGTACGTCGTCCTTCAACCTCTTCAGCGGCACCACCTCCATTTCCCTGTCAGGCCTGCAGGCGTCCTCGAATCTGACGGACCTCGCCGACTGGGCAACCGGCAACGTTGTCAGCATCACGGATTCCTCCGGCACCACCAACCTGACGGTCGGTACCGACATCACCACGGTGCAGGACTACGTGGACGCATTGAACGATCTGAACGGCGTTCACGCCACTTTTGACGAAGCCACGGACTCCATCACCATCACGTCCGGTCTCGACAACCCTCTCTATATTTCCAAGGACAACACCGGTGGTGGCGCAGCGACGGACGGTGGCGACACCGGCGGCACAACGACCACGATGACGGTGTCTCCTCTCAGTTCCACGGCAACGCTGGTCTCCTCCGGCGGCTTCCAGGCCGGCGACACGATCACGATCACCGACGGCAACGGCTTCGAGCCGGCCTCTCTGGAGATCGATGAAGAAACCACGGTCAGCGATCTCGTGACCTTCATCAACAACGTAAAGGGCCTGGATGCCACCTTCTCGGGCGGCAGCATCAGCCTTATTGGCGAAGTCTCTTTCGACATTTCCAGCAGCAACAGCGACTTCAACCGAACGACGCTCGGATCGACGTCAGGAACCGTGTCACTGACGGCAGCGCCGTCCGAATTCAAGTCGGATACGGATATCGATCGAACGCTTCAGGCCATCAACGCGGCGCTCGACGAGCTTCGCAATGCGGCCCGTTCGATGGGTACGGCTCTTTCGACTGTGGAAATCCGGACCGATTTCACCCAAAATCTGATCAACACGCTGGAGGTTGGCGCTGGCCACCTAACTATTGCGGACATGAACGAAGAAGGTGCTAACATGCTGGCGCTGCAAACCCGTCAGCAGCTTTCTTCGACCGCTCTGTCTCTGGCCAACCAGGCAGATCAGAGCGTCTTGAGCCTGTTCGGTTAACACCGGCGGCAGTTATCATTAAGGTATCGGGGGCAAATCGTTAACGATTTCGTTAACGTTTCACAGCGATACTTCTGCGTGGAGGTCACGGAATGGCGCTCAAGGTCGAGCTGAAACCGGGCGAGCGAATTATCATTGGGGAAAGCGTTATCACCAATGACAATCAACGCACTCGCCTCTTTATCGAAGGCCAGGCTCCCATTCTGCGAGAAAAGGATATTCTCACGCCGGCCACTGCGGATACACCAGCCAAACGGGTCTACCTGGCTGTTCAGCTGATGTATCTGTCAACTGACTTGGAGAAGATACAGGAGAGTTACTTCAGCCTCGTCAATGACATAGTGAAAGCCGCGCCGAGTACGATCCCTTTTGTCACCAGGATTAGTAACGCCATACTAACCGGCGCCTTCTATAAAGCACTGAAAGAAGCACGTAAGCTCATCGAGTACGAAGGGACGCTGATCAGTCATGTACAAACAGGCAGCGCAGGCTTACCAGAAAACAAGCCAGGTGGCGATGTCACCGAGGGAGCTGGAAGCGAATCTGCTGATGAAGGCCGCAGCCCGGCTTCAGTTGATCAAGGATGAATGGGCAAATTCCTCGCTTGCGGAAAAAGATGACGCCCTGGTGTACAACCGCAAGCTCTGGACAATTCTCGTGACGTCCGCGACCAGTCCTGAAAGCGAACTGCCTCAGGACATCAAGAACAACATCGCCTCGCTGGGCGTGTTCGTGTTCAAGCAGACCATGTCAGTCATGACGACTGACGATGAAAACAAGCTCGATACCCTCATCAGCATCAATCGTTCGATTGCCGAGGGTCTGAGGTCCTGATCCCGGCGCGACCGGTTCAAGAACAGCCTCGGAAAACACAATAGATGATCAAGAAAGGCCGCCAGGGTAACCTCGGCGGCCTTTCTCTTGACTGCAACGTTCACCTGCCCTCCTCCGGCAGAAACGGAGGAAGCCTCCACCGGAGATCAGCGGGTCCTCAAGCTGCGGGCAGGATTTGCAGCCATGAGATATTCAGCACCGGCCCCGTGCGAGCCCGGCAATCCAATCAGAACCTCCGCGTTTGCCGGGCTTTGAAAGCCCAGCCTTCCGGAAGCCGGCCCTCACGGGACTACAGATTGCCGGCACTCATTTCCCGGGCGATATGATCGGCCTGACGGATGGCTAGTGCCACGATCGTCAGGGTCGGGTTTTCGGCAGCGCCCGTGGTGAACTGGGACCCGTCCGACACGAACAGATTGGCAATGTCGTGGGTTTGCCCCCAGCGGTTGACCACCCCGTCCCGCGGATTTTCCGACATCCGGTTGGTACCCAGATTGTGGGTAGACGGGTAAGGCGGCGTCGGGAAGGTCCGGGTCGCCCCGACGGCATCGTAGATGGCCATCCCCTGCTTGTAGGCATGATTGCGCATTGCGACGTCGTTGGGATGATCATCGAAATGGACGTTCGCCACCGGCAGGCCAAAGCTGTCCTTCACATCATGATTGAGCGTGACGCGGTTGGTTTCCTGGGGCATGTCCTCACCGACGATCCACATGCCCGCCATGTTCTCGTAACCGTCGAGCGCACTTGTGAATTCCCGGCCCCACGCCCCCGGATCAAGGAACGCCGCCATGAACGGCAGTCCAAGAGCCAGGGTTTCAAGTTCATATCCGCCGACAAAGCCGCGGGACGGGTCGTGACGGGCTTCGTCCTGAATGATCCCCGCCATCGTTGTTCCACGCCACATCTTCACCGGCAGGTCGAAAATGGCATAGACCGAGCCTGTGGTATGGCGCATGTAATTGCGACCGACCTGGCCGGAGCTGTTGGCAAGACCGTCCGGGAACATGGAAGACGCTGAATTCAGCAACAGCCTCGGGCTTTCGAAGGAATTGCCGGCAACGCAGACGACACGGGCTTTCTGAAGCTGCAGATTGCCGTCCTTGTCGAAATATTCGACCCCGGTCACCTTGCCTGCATCGTCGTGCAGGATTCGTGCGACATGGGCCTGGTCGCGAACTTCCAGATTTCCGGTTGCCTCGCCCCGCGGAATATCCGTGTAGGCGGCGGACCACTTCGCTCCCCATTTGCAGCCCTGAAAACAGAACCCGGTCTGCTGGCACGCGATACGCTCGTCGTAGTCGTCCGAGTTGATGGCCATCCGGCCTGTATGGACTTCCTTGTAGCCGAGCGCCTTGGCGCCCTTTTCGAACACAAGGTAGTTGTTGTTGCCCGGCAGTCCTGCCCGCCCCCCTGTGCGCGTCACGCCCAGTTTTGTTTCGGCAAGCGTGTACCAGGGGTCCATTTCCTCCGCATCCAGCGGCCAATCGAGCAGATTGGCTCCCTGGACGTTGCCGTAGGACGTTTTCGCCTTCCACTCATGTGGCTGGAAGCGGATCGACGCCCCGGCCCAGTGAACGGTGGTCCCCCCGACGGCCTTGACGATCCAGGCCGGCAGGCCGGAAAAGTCCTTTGCAACCCGCCAGTCGCCAGACGTGGTTCTGGGGTCGACCCAGGCAAGCTGCCCGAAGCTTTCCCACTCGTCGTTGACATAATCATCCGGAAGATAGCGTCCGCCCGCCTCCAGAGCCACGACACTTACGCCCTTCTGCGCCAGCTCGTTGGCAAGCACACCGCCACCGGCGCCCGTTCCGATCACGACGACAACCGTGTCGTCATTCAGGTCAAATGGTGCAGCCATGGTTTCCTCCCTAAGGCTCAAAGCCAGTTGATGTCGTTGAAGCCCCGGTCGATGTAGCCGCCCAGTTCGTAGGAAGCTCCCTCGTATCCAAACAGCGGCCAGACTGCTTTCTGATTGTAGAGACCCGTTACCAATCCGCCCCTGACCCTTTGAAAGAACGGGCTGTCCTCCATGGACCGCAGCAGGTCCGCCCTGTCACGTTCCCAGCCGATCGCAAGATAGGAAGCATGCCCTCTCCCCTGGGCTGCTCCGTTCAGGGCCTCGATACCGGCCTCGATATCCTCGGCGTGGTCGGGCGTGTCATATCCCTTGACGGCAATGACATAGTATTCGTCGCCGACATGGTCGTGCGGGTAGATGTCCCGCGCCATCTGCACCAGCGTCGCGAAACTGTCCGGCTTGAGTGCCGTCAGCTCCGTCGCCCAGGCGCCGTCCCTTGCTGCCAGAAACCTGGTCCCGGTGACGAAGGCAGCGCCTGCCGCCGTCGCCCGGGCCAGAAGCTGTCGTCTGGTCAGACCTTTCGGACTGTTTTCGGTTTTCATGCTCTCCTCCCGTTCAATTCAATTCATTCGTATCGACCGCCGCGCTGAAGCACCTCGATCTGATAGCCATCGGGATCCGCAACGAAGAAGAAGCGCGCTATGACGTCTCCCGCCGGTGCGAAATCGACCAGTTTTCTTGGATTGAGACCTGCTGCTTCGAAGCGTGCGTGTTCGCTGTCGAGGTCATCGACACTGAACGCAAGATGCCCATAGCCATCGCCAAGGTCATAGGGTTCTGTCCGCCCCTTGTTGACGGTCAGTTCCAGCTCGAAGCCGGAGTCGCTGTTGCGCAGGTAGATCAGGGTAAAATCGGGAAAATCCAGACGATCCGCTACGGTCAGCCCGAATGCTTTTTCATAAAAGGAAAGAGACCTGTGCTCTTCCAGAACACGGATCATAGAATGTATTGCTTTCGCCACGCGTTACTCCGCTCTGCTTGTATTTGCATGACGGAAGCGTAGCGCGTGGCAACTATCGCCCGGGTAGTATGCTTATACTGCGAGCGGTAAAACTTGCGCTGCAGCGCAAAATGTCATTCAGCGGCAATCGAAGCCGCGTGCTGGTTCGACGAAATCTCGAGGAACTTCAGACAGGCGCAACGCAACAGCGATGTGAAATTCTTCGGTTCACCGCGCAGTTCGATCACTTCTGAATGCAGCGTCGAGATGAAATGCGGTGTCGTCACCCCTTCCGACGCGGCAATCTGATCCAGAATTGCCCAGAAGGAATTTTCCAGTCGGATGCTGGTGCTCTGTCCATTGAGCCGCAACCGCCGGGTCTGGCTGGCATAGCGTTCCGGATCCTGTCCGGCAAATACGTGACACATCGGCTCTCCCTCCCATGGTGTCGATCTTTACGCGGTATGCCGCGATCTGTTTTTTGAAAAGGGATAATGAAAAGAACGCGCCGTTGCCAAAGGCCCCGGCGGCAAACCGGTTGGAACTGGACACCAGAAGATATCCGTCGGGAAGACAGGCAACCAGGAGAGTGTTTCCCCAAAGGGGGAATATTTCAAGGCCTTTCCCGACCTTGACCGGCAGTCCAGGCAGCAGTGAGCGAAGACCGCCCACCGAAAAGCCGAAAGTTCCGGGCAATCCTAGAGGTAATCGGACAGGGTCAGATTGAACACGATCGACGAGGCCCTGTAGGAAACCTCGATATTGGTCTGCAATTGCAGGATCTCGGCGGCGACCTGATCCTGGTCGATTCCCTCGATATCCGCGATCGTGCCTTCGTAGCTGCTCTTCATTTGCACATGCCGGTCATCGGTCAGCGACACCGTCCGATGCGTGATGGCAATATCCGTGGCAATATCGGTGATCCCGGACTGATCGACACCTGGCGGCTGCAAGGTCGTGCGCAGGTTGGTCGACAGGGTATTGTAATACTCTTCGTCGATCGTCGAGCCGCCCGAAAAATCCGCGGCAATGAAAGCCGCAAGCGACTGGACCAGTTCCTGCAGCGGTGTTTCATTGGCCCGGACGCCGTAGCTCACCGTCAAATTGCTGTCGATCACCGCGTTCTTGTCCGTGCGCGGATCGTCCGTGGCCGTGTTGCGGCCCGTATACCAGGCGACAGTCGTCGAGCCGCCACCGATCAGCGCGGTTGCGCTGTCGAAGGGAGGTCCGTCGACCCGCTGCGGCTCTTCGCCGCCGAACGTCCTGAAGAACTCTTCTGCTGCCCATTCGTCCGACACGGCGCGAAGGGTTGTCTGAGCCTGGTGCTCGATCTCCGCTTCCAGGACATCGCGCAGGTTTTGCGCCGTTTCCTCAAGATCGGCGCCGATCGCGAAGGTTCCGTCTTCAGCCGTGCTGTTTGCTGCCGTCAGCTCGATGGAGATCGTCTCGCTGTGATCAGGCGGCAGGGAGAATTCCACAGTGATGGTCTCGCCAAGTTCCGGCTGACCGGTGAACTGAACGTCGAAGCTGTCCGGATCAGTGCCCGAAGGCCCGGTGATCGCGACGTTGGTCAGGGTCGAGGCAACCGATGCGATGTCGAAACCGAAATCATGTGCTCCATCTTCGGCAATGGTGAAGGTGGAATCCGTCGGCACGGGGCCGGCGTAGTTGGTTGTCAGTGCGGAGGTCGATGTGCGGCCATTGTTGCCCGCACCCAGATTTGCCTGGGAATACTCGCTCATGACGGTTTTCAGCCCGTCCCGGCCGTTCGCCCCTTCCAGAATGGCATCGATCTTGGCAACCGGGTCCTGAACGGCATCTGTGCCGCCAAAGACGTAAAATCCGGCGACTTCCGTGTTCAGGATGTTGAGCGCTTCGTTCAACAGCAGTTTGGCGCGGGACTGGGTCTGCGTCTGCCCGTCGTCCTGCAGCACGAAATCGTTGGTATCGAGCGCGGATTTCGCGTCCTGCCGGATGTCCTCCAGACGCTCCAGCGACATGGTCGAGGTCTGCAGGTGCAAGTTGGCGATGGTGATGGTGTCCTGGTAGCTCTCGATCATGCTGACTTTCTGGGTCAGCTGAATGTCCAGAAGCCGGCGGTCGCCTACTTCGCCGTATGTGGTACCGACCTTGCCTCTGGCGAGCTGGGTTGTCTTGCTTGCCAGCAGATCGTTGAGCTCGCCGAGCTGGCGGGTCAGGTAAGTCCGGGAGGTGGTGATATTCGAAACTGCCATAACGCACCCAACCTTAAACGATGTTCAGGAGCTCTTCGAAGAGTTCCTTGATGGTCTGCATGACGCGGGCATTGGCCGCATAGGCGTTTTCCAGCTGAACCATGAAGGCCAGTTCGGCGTCGAGATCGACCGAGTAGCTCTGCTCGTAACGAATGGCGAGGTTCATGGTCAGCGCTTCCTTGGAATCCGCATATGTGGCTGCGTCTTCCGCCTGGTTGCCCTGAAACGCGACGGTCTGGTTGACAAAACCCAGCAGCGTTCCCTGGAACGGTGTCGACGCGCTGCCGATACCCGAGCCCGGGTCATAGTGTTTCGTGCCGACGCTGAGAGCATCCGACAGGAACTGCGCACGCGCAGGATCGTTGGTCGTATTCGGTGTCGGCGTGGTCTGATAGTTCACCAGAAGCGCGCTATCGGCCAGAAGATCCGGATTAACGCTGATTCCGGAGGCATAGCCGAGCCGCTGGCCACTGCCTTCAAGCGCATCGGTGAAGAGGTCCGTCCCAGCCCGCTGGTCAACGAAGATCGCAAGTCCCAACCCCTGATCGGAATTCGCCGTCACGGTGACATTCGCACTCAGGCTTTCAACGCTGGTCGGCGCCGTGTTGTCGCCGAGAACCCGAAGGTTGTCCGACCCGTCATTGCTGACCAGAAGACCTGTACCGGCAAGTGCTGCGGTGATGTTGGTGATATAGGTTGCCGGAACACCGCTGGAAATGTCGATACCGAAGACCGTGTCGCCCGGATTTGCCGTAGCG
This sequence comes from Roseibium sp. ROS1, assembly GCF_054658215.1. Classification (NCBI taxonomy): domain Bacteria; kingdom Pseudomonadati; phylum Pseudomonadota; class Alphaproteobacteria; order Hyphomicrobiales; family Stappiaceae; genus Roseibium; species Roseibium sp. ROS1. The sequence continues at coordinate 1,295,171 of NZ_BAAGIG010000001.1, read as the reverse complement.
GAGTTGTCCAGCGGCAGCAGTGCGGGATCGTCCACGGCCACGAGAGTGACTGTCTGCGGATTGCCGCTGCTGTCGGTGTAATCCAGCGTGATCGTGTTGCCCGGCTGAAGCGCTGACACATCGAGATCGAAACCGCTGTCCAGACCGACGGTCGCTGCTGTGCTTTCAACATTCACATTGGAAAAGGCAAGTGACAGTTCGGCAGCGATCGTGTCGAGCTGTGTCTGCGCCTCGACCAGGATATCATCGCGCAGTTCAGCAGTTGCCTGCATCGAACCTGATTTCGACGACGCGATGAGATCGAACTGGGTGCCGCCTGGCGTTCTCACCATCACCGAGTTGCCTGCCTGGCCCGGCTGCAGCAGATGCGTGGCATCGAAGGTCAGCGTCGATGCCTGGCCGTCTGCGTAAAGCTGGTCGCCGCTGGCGGTGCGGATGGAAATTGAATTGTTGTCGTTCTTGGTGACGTCGATATCGATATAACCGGACAACTGCTCAATCAGCCGGTCGCGCTCGTCTTCCATGTCGGCGGTCGAAACACCGGACTGCGTCGCGTTCTGGATCGCCTCGTCAATGTCTTCGATGCTTGAGAGCAGGCCGTTCACGCTATCTGTCTGGGAAGCAAGAGCGTTGTCCGCTTCCTGGCGCAGGTCCGCGATCTGCTCATAGGATGAGTTGATTTCGCGCGCAAAAGCTTCTGCGGCCGAAACCACGTCCTTTTGAACGGCATAGTTGCCCGGATCGTTTACCAGGCCGGCAAGTGCTGCAGAAAGATTGCCTGCAAGGGACGACAACGAACTCTTGTCGTCGATCGTGCCGAAGATATCGTCCAGACGGTCGGTAAAATCCGCAATCTGCCGGGAGTAGCTGGTGTCGGCGAGAGAGTTGAAATAGTCGGACTGGATCTGCTCGTTGACAATCCGGCGCACTTCCGTCGCATTCATTCCGGCGACGTTGCCGTTGCCGTCGAAATAGACATTCGCCGAAATTATTTTTTTCGAATAGCCGGCCGTATCCGCGTTCGCAATGTTGGACGCGGTGACGTCCAGCTGACGCTGATTGTAGGTGATTCCGAAAACCGCGGTATTCAGGGCACTTGTAAGACCCATGGCGGCTTCTCCTTCCTTATACGCGACCAGGCAAGGTGGCCGGCGGGTCAGTGCCCCGCCGGCCTAGGCGGTGTTACCGGACCATATTCAAGGCATCGTCGAGCATTTCGTCTGCTGAGGTGACGATCCTCGAGTTTGCCGAATAGGCCTGCTGGGTGATGATCAGTTTGGAAAACTCGTCCGCGATATCGGCGTTGGAGAGTTCCAGCTTCTTGGCCAGGATCTGCCCGCCACCGGAAAGATCCGCGTCTCCCGATCCGGCAGTTGCCGCAAACGCGGCACCGTCAACGCGCTGCAGGTCCTGCTCGGCTTCGAACGTCGCAAGTGGGATCTGGTAAACCGGACGCTGCTGGTTGTTGGAATAGCTGGCAATGACACGGCCGGAAGCGTCTACAGCCACCCCGATCAGCTCACCTGCAGGATAGCCATCCGGATCCAGCGACACGGAGCTGGCCCTGCCGTCCTTGTCGGAATACTGGGTCAGGGAGCCGTCGGCAAAGGAGAACTCGACGTCCGTTGCCGTCGTGCCGCCGATGGTCAGCGAGGAGATTGTAAAGCCGTCGCCCGTACCGTTCACTGCGGAACCGGCCATGGCACCGGCGGTCAGGGTCGTCATCTCGCCGGTATCGTCGAATTGGACGGTACCAACATCATACCAGGCATCGGTCGCATCGCCGCCAGTACCGATATACATCGACCAGGCGTCCTCAACGATGGGCGGGCCAGCATCGTAGTTCGCGGTCTTGGCATAACGGATTTCGACGTTCATCGCCGTACCGTTCTGATTGTAGATCGTTGTGGATCCGCCGGAAATGGAGCTGTTCAGGAAGTCGGTTTCATCTGCAACGGCAACGTTACCGGCACCGACCGAAGCGTTCAGGAGGGCAGTGGTTTCATCCGTGCCATCATAGTCGGTAGTCGCGGGAACCCGTGGCAGGTTGGCCTGGTAGTCCACAGTCGTGGTTGCGGATGCTGCCAGCGGCTGGTTCTCGATCTGGATGACGGCCGGGTTGTCGCCGATCGCATTTCCGGTGTTCGGGTCCAGCGGGAAGCCCTGCAGGTAATAGCCGGAACTGTTGATCAGATAACCTTCCTTGTCGCGCTCGAAGTCACCGGCGCGGGTGTAGTAGGTCTCATCTGCGAAGGTGGTCGAGCCGTCGACCACGTCGGACGCCTTGGTCACGACGAAATAGCCAGCGCCGTTGATGGCCATGTAGGTATCGACGTCGACCGACGTGATATCACCCTGCACGGTGTTGGTGGCGCGGGATGTGGCGAAGGTGGTTCCAGAAACCTGCTGGGCCTGCTTGGCCCCACCCCCGGAAACCAGATCCGAAAAGGTCGTGTCGAGCCGTTTGTAACCGGTCGTCTGCGAGTTTGCGACGTTACCGGAAATATTCTCCAGAGCCGTAGCCTGCGCAGCCAGTCCGGAGACAGCCGAGTTGATAGCCCCATAAATACCCATTTGCGGTCCTCTTTATAGATCGGGCACTGCGACGCGGGCTTACGCCCATAATCGGCCTTCCTCCGCAAAGGCCGTGCCAGTTTGACGAGGACATAATTTATCTTTTTGTTTCATAGGCTTAGGAAATTTTCCTTTTCCAGAAGCGGAAAAAAGAACCCGGCAGGTCATGACCCGACAGGCAAAAACTTCCGCTCTGGCCGGTGGCAGATGTTCAAAATTGCCGTGCGCCGGCACTCCTGCCTTTTACGGGCTTGCACAGCCGCGCGCGGCCTGCCACCTTGCGGCCAACCTAGGAAAAACGGACGGCCAAATGCGCTTTGAAGGAACTGAAAGCTATATTGCCACGGAAGACCTGAGGGTCGCGGTCAACGCCGCAGTCGCCCTGGAGAGGCCGTTGCTGATCAAGGGTGAACCCGGCACCGGCAAGACCGTGCTCGCCGAACAGGTTGCGGTCGCCCTGAAAGCCCCGCTGATCGAATGGCATGTCAAATCCACCACCAAGGCTCAGCAGGGCCTGTATGAATATGACGCCGTTTCGCGCTTGCGCGACAGCCAGCTCGGTGACGAGCGCGTCAAGGACATCAACAACTACATCCGCAAGGGCAAGCTCTGGGAAGCATTCGACGCTGAAGAACGGCCGGTTCTGCTGATTGACGAAGTCGACAAGGCCGATATCGAGTTTCCGAACGATCTTCTCCTGGAACTCGACCGCATGGAGTTCCACGTCTACGAGACCGGTGAAACCGTCCGTGCAAAGCAGCGCCCGGTGGTCATCATCACATCAAACAACGAGAAGGACCTGCCCGACGCCTTCCTGCGCCGGTGCTTCTTCCATTTCATCAAGTTCCCCGACGCCGATACCATGGCGGAAATCGTTGAAGTGCATTTTCCCGGCATCAAGCAACGGCTCCTGTCGGAGGCGCTGCGCCTCTTCTATGACGTACGCGACGTCCCCGGACTGAAGAAGAAGCCCTCGACCTCGGAGCTGATCGACTGGATCAAGCTGCTGCTGAACGAAGACATCGATCCTGAAACCCTTCGTCAACAAGATAGCTCCAAACTGATACCGCCGCTGCATGGCGCGCTGTTGAAGAACGAACAGGACGTGCACCTGTTCGAACGCCTGGCATTCATGGCGCGGCGGGAACGGTCCTGAAGACCCGGGCCTGCCTCAACGTGAAAGCTGGTCGAGGCTGAGCGCCCGGGCGGCGGACCGGGCAAAACGCGATCTTCGGGTCGGGGTGACAAGGAGACTGACTTGGTGAAACAGACCACCGCTCTTCTGGTGCTGGCGATGCTCACGCTGCCGATAGCGGCGAGCGGGCCTGTTCTTGCACAAGTGCCTCCCGAAAAGGACGCAGGCTGGCAAAGCGATGTCGGCGGATTGCGCCATTTCACCGGCCTGCGCTGCCCCGACATGATCGGCGATTACTACCGCATCAAGGTGATGGAGGGTGATGCCGTCAGCCAGGCGGGATGCATCTACACCGGCCGCGACGGCATTACCGCTGTCCTGCGCAAGCACCTGCAGGGCACCGGCCGTCGCGAAGCGCTGACATTTTCCCGCAATTACAAGGCAGCCGGGTTCGAACCGATCAAGCTGACGGGCGCTGCCGCCTCCGGCATCTCGTTCCGGACCCGCAACTGGACGCCGACAAGCCTGTGCGAAACGATGTGGTACTTTTCCGGTGCCACATCGGACTATACATTGTGGCTGTCCTACACGCTGCCGACTCAGGAAGTGGAGATCGGACCGGCAGTAACCGCCTTCACCATGGCGCTTGCCAACCAGAACTGACCGGCAGTCCGGCTTTTGACCCGCCGGCACAGTTTCCACTTTCAAGGAACCAGGAAAGACAATGCGGCTCCTTTTGTTCAGACACGCCAAATCAGACTGGGGCGACGCGAATCTGGCCGACATCGACCGGCCTCTGAACAGCCGCGGCAAGGCCGCCTCCGTCAAGATGGCCCGTTACATGAAGGAACAGGGCCTGCAGCCCAACCAGATCCTGTGCTCTACTGCACAGAGGACCCGGGAAACCCTGGCCCGCCTTCTGCCTACCCTCACACAGGAAACACAGATCCACCTGGTGTCCGACCTCTACCAGCAAAGCGAAGACGACTATGTCGGGCTGATCCGCCGCTATGGTGGCCGCGCCCAGAACCTCATGGTCATTGGCCATAACCCGGCTACCGAGGACACGGCGTTGAGCCTCAGCGGCACGGCATCCAGCGACGCGATTGCAGACATTCAGGAAAAGTTTCCGACTGGCGCTCTTGCCGTGATCGATTTCGACATTGCCGACTGGTCGGAGCTGCAGCCGAAGACCGGCCATCTGGAACGTTTCGTCAAACCACGGGACCTGAAGGAAGACCTCGACTAGAGCATCAGCCGAGTCCCGGATTGTACTTGTTCCCGCCTGCGCCTACATGAACGCGCTGGAGGCCCTTGTGAACCCATTGACGACACTTGCAGAAGAAACCCGGCTGACACTGGCCAATCTTGCCGATGCGGCAACCGATCTGGCAGTGCCGAGCGTCCGGCTGGGCGTGACCGGACTTGCACGCGCAGGCAAGACCGTCTTTCTGACCGCCCTCGTGCATAACCTCGTTCATGGTGGCCGCCTGCCGCTCTTCAGCGCCGCTTCCGGGCACAGGATGACCGGCGCGAGGCTACAGCCGCAACCTGACGACGCCGTGCCGCGCTTCGACTATGAAGCGCACGTGCGTGCCCTGGTGAGTGAGCGTATCTGGCCGGATTCGACCCGTCAGGTCTCCGAGCTGCGCCTGACCATCGACTATGAGAGCGCCTCCTACTTCCACCGCAAGCTTGGTCCCGGCCGCCTTCATCTCGACCTGATCGATTATCCCGGCGAGTGGTTGCTGGATCTGCCGCTTCTCGGCAAGGACTATGCCACCTTTTCCGCCGAGGCAATGCGGCGCGCCCGGGCGGAAAACCGGGCGGAGATCGCCGCGCCGTTTCTGAAAATCCTGGTCGCCACGGATGCGAACGCGGAGGAAAGCGAACCGGCGGCACAAGAGCTGGCGGCAAATTTCAAAACTTATCTGGCTGCCTGCAGAGCCGACGCCCACGCCCTGTCCATGCTTCCCCCGGGACGCTTCCTGATGCCCGGGGATCTCGACGGCTCCCCGGCCCTGACCTTCGCGCCGCTGGACATTCCGGCAGACGCCGCCCCGGCAAGGACAGGCACGTTGCGGGCGATGATGGAGCGGCGATACGAGGCCTACAAGACCCACGTTGTGCGTCCGTTCTTCCGCAATCACTTCGCGCGCCTCGACCGCCAGATTGTGCTGGTCGATGTCCTTCATGCCCTGAACGCAGGACCGCACGCGATTGCCGATCTAGAAACCGCCCTCACCGAAGTTCTCGGAGCTTTCCGTCCGGGCAAACGCAGCTGGCTGTCCTCCATCCTGTCGCGACGGATCGACCGCATCCTGTTCGCGGCGACCAAGGCAGACCACCTGCACAGATCGGATCACGACCGACTGGAGCTGATCCTGAAGAGACTGGTTGCCCGAGCAGAAGAGAAGGCAACATTCAAGGGTGCGGAGGTCGAAGTGCTGGCCATGGCTGCGGTCCGTGCGACGCGTGAGGCAACGGTCAAACATCGCGGCGAAGCTCTGCCTGCGATCCTTGGAACACCGTTGCCGGGCGAACGGCTGAACGGTGACACCTACGACGGAAAAACCGAAATCGCCATGTTTCCCGGTGACTTGCCGGACGACCCTGAATCACTTTTTGGACAAGCTGACTCAGTTTCTGAAGCACTTCGAGCAAGCTTTCAAACCGCTCAGGCAGACCTTCAGTTCCTGAGGTTCCGGCCGCCGGAACTCGACAAGACCGCAGAAGGCCTGACTTTGTCTCTGCCGCATATCCGGCTTGACCGCGCCCTGGAATTCCTGATCGGAGATCGCCTGGCATGACCGGTTCCCAGCCCCCGTCCAATCGCAAACCGACCGCCTTCCGTCTCGATGATTCCAAGGTGCGGATGACCGATGACGAAACAAGGATGCCCTCGGCCGGTGAAGCCCTGGTCACCCAAGCCTTCATTGATGACGAGGAACCTCGCCTTCCCCGCGCCGCCAGCACTCCCAGATCCGGATTTCGGTTCGGCAAGTGGCTGATGATCGGCCTGTCCGGCCTCGTCTCGCTGGCAGTCGGCCTTGCGGTCGACAGCCTGATACGGGATCTCTTTGCCCGGACCGACTGGCTGGGATGGCTGGGTGTGGCTCTTGCCGTTCTGGCGGCGCTTGGTCTGCTCGGCCTGGTCATTCGCGAGATCGCGGGCCTCATGCGCCTCGGCCGAATAGACCACCTGCGGGATCGGCTGCAGAGCGCGGCCGAAGCAGATGACGCGAAGGCGGCATCAGTCGGCCTGAAGGAACTGCTCACACTCTACAAGGACCGTCCCGAAACGGCCCAGGGCCGCAAGGCGCTGGCAGGGCATATGCGGGAAGTCATCGACGGCCGGGATCTGGTGAAACTGGCCGAACGCGATCTGCTCAGCCCGCTCGACCTGGAAGCCCGGCGTATCGTGATGAACAGTGCAAAGCGCGTTTCCATCGTCACGGCCGTCAGCCCACGGGCACTGGTCGATCTGCTGGCGGTCCTGTTCGAGAACCTGCGCACGATCCGGCGCCTGTCCGCCCTTTACGGTGGGAGACCCGGCACACTTGGCTTTCTGCGCCTCGCAAAACACGTCATGGCACACCTGGCAGTGACCGGCGGCATGGCAGCAGGCGACAGCCTTGCCTCGCAGGTGCTGGGTCACGGTCTGGCGGCTCGACTTTCCGCCCGCCTGGGCGAAGGCGTGGTCAATGGACTGCTCACTGCCCGCATCGGCATTGCAGCAATTGCAGTCTGCAGGCCGGCACCGTTCGTGGCCGGCACTGGACCGACCATCTCGGACTTCATGGGTGAGCTTGTCTCGTTTGCCAAAAAAGAAGACCCGGCCGACAAGTCTTAAAGTTTAGATTTCAAATAATACACGGCATGGTTACACGCGCAACGTAACCAAATCGATTGCTATTTCTACCAATGACACATAAACGTTTCATTCATTAAGGTTTCTGCGGACGAGCAGTGGCGTCTTCCTCGGAATACAACAATAATAGCCAGGTGAGACGTTAACTTGTGTAGCGACAGACCGTTGCCAATCAAGACGAAATCCGCCCTTCAGCATCGCCGCCAACTCAAGGCTTTTCTGCTTTGCAGTTGCGCCCTGGTTTTGCTTGGTCCGGAAAAAGGCCTTGCAGGTGACATTACCATCGGCACGGGCACCACGGTCACCACAACACAGACACTGACGGACGTTGGCGACACCGGAACAGTCGAGAGCGGCGGCACCATCGAGGTTACCGATCAGGATGGCCTCGTTCTGGACAACGACGACCAGACAGCAACCAACAACGGCACCATTACAGTCACCAAGACAACCATTGGCACACCTAATTTTGCCGGTATTGGGTCGAACGAAGACGACGCCACGGTTCACAACAACGGGTCCATAACCACTACCGGCAGCCGTGCCTTCGGCATTGCCGGTGACGGGGACGACTTCACGGTCACCAACTCGGGTACCGTCACCACAACGGGCAAGGAATCCGATGCAATCTTGTCGCTTGGTGCGGACACGGACATCACCAACTCCGGCACGATTTCCACGACCGGTGAAGCTGCCTATGGCATCAATGCCGAGGGCGACCGTCCGACCGTCTTGAACTCAGGCACGATCACCACGACAGGTGACGACGCCTATGCCATCGACACCGATGAAGACGACGCGAAGATAACCAACACCGGAACGATTACAACGACTGGAGAGGACGCAGACGGCTTTGACAGCGACGGCGACGATGTCATCCTGATCAATACCGGTGTGATGACCATGTCCGGTACGCTGGCAGACGGCATCGACAACGACGGCGACCGCGCCGCGATCACCAACTCGGGCACCATCACCGTTTCGGGAGAAGACGCCAACCCGATCGAATCCAATGGCGACGATGTCACCATTTCCAACAGCGGCACGCTACGTAACACTGGCACGATTTCCGGAGATCACGACGATGTCGGACATGGCATTGCCGTTGACGGCGACAATGTCACGATCACCAACTCCGGCGAGATCTACAGCAGCAACGGGTCCTCAATCTATGTCGATGGTTCTGATGCAACCGTTACCCTGAACAATGGCACCATACTTCAGGGTGTTCTGACCTTTTCCGATCCGACCACCGCAACCCTGAACTACGCGGCCGGGCGAACGGCGATCCTGACCTTCAGCGGCATCCCGGGAACGCTGACGACGGCAGGCCTCACTTCAGCGACCAACGGCAACACGATCACCATCCTCAATCCGGACGACTTCCGGCTGGACACGGTTGCCCAGACCTTCAACACCATGACGCGCGCTGTCACCGGCAGCCTTGAACAGCAGATGGACCTCAATCGACTGGGCGGCACGTCCTTCGTCGCAACCAACGGTCCGGCTCCGGAAGGGCATAACGCCACCGCGCTTTGGGTCACGCCTCTTGGCGGTGTTCTTTCCAGGCAAGGCAGCGACGGGTTCGACCATACATTCGGCGGCATCACTGCCGGGGCTGAGAAGACATTCGCCGAAGGGCTTGCCGCCGGTGTTGCCGGTGGCTTTACCATCGGCAGGACGACCAGCGACGGCGACATTCACTCGGCCTCCAGCTACAGCATCCACGCCGGTGGCTATCTCAGCCGCTCCTGGCAGGCGACCTTTGCTCAATTCAGCCTTCTCGGCGGCTACCTGAAGAGCGATGAAGACGTCACCATCCTCAACAACATGGTTGTCGGTGGCCTGCAGGACCTTTCCATCGACTACGACTATGTATACGTCACGCCCTCCGCGCGTCTCGGCCATGCCTTCGCCCTGAGTGAGGGTACGCTGACACCCAGCGCTCGAGTGCGCTACTCGGGTCTCTGGCAAACGGGCGACGCCGATGAAAGCGCAACCGGCCTTTCGGTTTCCGGCCGGTCGCTGCACGTTCTGGAACTGCGCGCGCAGGCGACCTACGATCATGCCCCCATCGTCCAGAATGGCGGCACGCTCTATCTCAGTGCGAATGCGGGTATCGACGGCATCTTCACGCTAAACGACAGTGTCGACGGCACCCTGCAGGGAGCCGCCTTGAACCTGTCCGTCGACGACGACGACGCGGTGCTCCGCGGTTTTGCGGCAACCGATGCCGTGTGGCAGGTCAATGACGGCACGAAATTTCTCGCCGGAATTGAAGGCGGTTACGACAGCGCCGATACACTATCCGCATCGGTTCGCCTGGGTGCCAAGATCAGTTTCTGAGGACTTGGGAAAGGCGCCTTCCCTCAATCGCTGTTCCGATGCTAGCCTCCACATCCTCGTGAAACCTGTTAGTCTGTCCTTGGGTCCGGATGGGCCGCGAAGCTTGCGCGAGAAAAACGGTCGTTGGGGTCAGGCAATCCGATGAAAACCGAAGAAACGTCAATTGAAGGCGTGATTGTCCATGACCTGGTTTCGCACATCGATGACCGCGGCAGTTTCACCGAAATCTACCGGGAGACCTGGCTCACCGGTTTCAAGTCGATCCAGTGGAACATCGTCACTTCGAAAGAAGACACATTGCGCGGTGTTCACGTGCACAAGGATCACTACGATTATCTGATGGTCCTGTCCGGAAAGATGCTGCTTGGTCTGCATGACATACGCCGCGACAGCCCGACCATTGGAACATCGCAGTTTCTCGATCTTTCAGCGGAAAACAGACGAGCTGTTTCAATTCCGCCGGGTGTTTGCCACGGGTTTTATTTTCCGCAAGCCGCGACGCATCTTTATTCCGTTTCCACCTACTTCGACCCGGCGGACGATTTAGGCTGCAAGTTCGATTGTCCGGAACTGAACCTGTCTTGGCCAACGAAGGACCCCATCCTTTCCGATAGAGACAGAACAGCCGACAACTATTCGCAGATGCTTGAGAAATTCTATGCGGACGCCAATGCCTGATTACGCAGTCACCTGCAATTTCGCATCACCCGCTGTTGGACACAGCCATGACTGATATCGGTCTGGTTGGCTTTGGCCGGTGGGGAAAGCTCATCTTTCGCGATCTGCGCAGCTTGGGTGTAAACGTGCACGTGGCGGTGCCCGGTTCGGACAGCCAGAACGCAGCCCGGGAGGCCGGAGCCGCTTCGGTGTGCGATAGCGCTGCCAACCTTCCTGACTGCGCGGGATATGTCGTTGCGCCACCAACCGTGCTTCATGCGGCCTGCATCGACGCACTTGCACCGCGGAACCGGCCGATCTTCTGCGAGAAACCGGTCACCAACGACGCACAGGCAGCGCAAAGACTTGCCGATACGCTGCAGGAACGTCTCTTCGTCATGGACAAGTGGCGCTATCATCCCGGCATTTTGAAACTTGCGGAACTGGCAAAATCCGGCGCTCTGGGTCAGATCGAAGCGGTGCGCACCTATCGGCTCGGCTGGGGCAATCCTCACAAGGATGTCGACAGCCTCTGGATCCTGATGCCGCATGATCTTTCGATTGCGCTCGAAATCCTGGGAACATTGCCCAAGGCCCAATCGGCAATCGCCCAGATCCCGGGCCTGGGCGGTGAAGACCTGATTGCCCGTCTTCAAAACGATGGAGAACCGCTGACCGTCACCATGGAGACCTCATCCCTCCATCCGGCCCCCAAACGCTCCGCCATCGTGATCGGCAGCAAGGCGGTAGCCCAACTGGCCTCGTCCTATGACGATCGCATTCTCCTTGCTCCGAGAGATCATGGCCAGAAGCCTCAGCAAATCGAGGTTGGCACGAAAATGCCTCTTCTGGCCGAACTGGAAGCATTCGTCGCGCATCTGGAAGGGGGGCCTGCTCCAAAGTCCTCGGCTGCAGAAGGCGCATTGATCGTCAGGCGCATTGCCGAACTCAGAGCGCTCGCAGGATTGCCGTGACCCATCCGCGCTTCACCGTCCTGCTGCCGGTCAACAGACCACCCGCGCTTCTGCCATTCGCCGTCGAAAGTGTTCTGGGACAGTCCCTGCAAGATTTCGAACTGTTCATCGTTTGTGACGGCGCCCCCCAAGAGACCGTGCAGGAAGCGGAGAAACTGGCAGGGCGTGACGAGAGGATCCGCGTTTTTTCCTTCCCCAAGGGAGAACGGCACGGCGAAGCTCATCGGGACACGGCTCTCAAGCAGGCAAATGGCAAATTTGTTGCCCAGATCGGCGATGACGACATCTGGTTTCCCGAACATCTGTCGGAACTGGGACGCCTCCTGCAAACCTGCGACTTCGGTAATCTGCTTCAGGCTGAAATTCTGCCTGACGGGACCTTCAAGGTTCATATCGGAGATCTGTCGGACGCGGACACGCGCCGCAAGATGCTGGAGACGCGTTGGAACTTCTTCGGCCCGTCGACGGTTGGCTATTCCCTTGAGGCCTATCGGTCTCTGGATGTCGGCTGGAGCCCGGCACCACCTGACTTCTGGACCGACCTCTTCATGTGGCGGAAGTTTCTGGCACGCCCGGACTTCACCTTTGCAACACGGCCCACGGTTCAATGCATCAAGCCTTCCGCCGTGCACCGTCAGGACATGTCGCTTGCCGAGAGGCAGGGTGAAATGATGGCGCTGATGCAAAGGTTTGCCGATCCGGCGGAAAGGCAGGATTTCCAGACCAGCTGCATTGAAATGCTGATCAGCCACCTCAGGTCCGAAAGCCGGCAGCATGCGGACAACGCGGCCCGGCAGACGCAAACGGTTTCCGCCCAGCAGGGGAAGATCCGAGAATTGCAGGCCGAACTCGACCTGCAGAAACGCCGTTACGACGCAATCCTCGCCTCGTCTTCCTGGAAGATGACGGCGCCCTTTCGCAAAAGTGGCAAGCTGCTTCGCAAACTCCTGTCGAAGCGACCTTTTTGACCCCTCGACAGGCAACTGCCGGGAACTTACCTTTCACACATGTTCATTACCTTCTTCACCGAACTGAAATCGGCCGGCATTCCGGTCTCGCTCCGCGAATATCTGACGCTGATGGAAGCGTTGGATAAGGATCTGGCGGAAAAGAGCGTCGAGGATTTCTACTATCTCGCCCGGCTCACGCTGGTGAAGGACGAGAGCAACCTGGACAAGTTCGACCGCGTCTTCGGCCACGTCTTCAAGGGGCTCGACCTCATGAGCGAGGTTGCCACCACCGAGATACCGGAGGAGTGGCTGCGCCGCCTGGCGGAAAAGCATCTCAGTGAAGAGGAAAAGGCCCAGATCGAAGCACTCGGCGGCTTTGAAAAGCTGATGGAGACCCTGCGCGAACGCCTCAAGGAGCAGCAAAAGCGGCACCAGGGCGGCAACAAATGGATCGGCACAGCCGGCACGTCGCCGTTCGGTGCCTATGGCTACAATCCGGAAGGTGTGCGCATCGGCCAGCACGAAAGCCGGCACCGTCGTGCGGTCAAGGTCTGGGACAAGCGCGAATTCAAGGATCTCGACGACACCCAGTTGCTAGGCACCCGCAACATCCAGGTCGCCCTGAAGCGACTGCGCAACTTCGCACGAACGGGCGCTGCTGAAGAACTGGACCTCGACGACACCATCCGCGCAACAGCCCACAAGGGCCTTCTGGACATCAAGATGCGGCCGGAACGCCACAACGCGGTCAAGGTGTTGTTGTTCTTCGATATCGGCGGGTCGATGGACGATCATATCCGGGTCTGTGAGGAGCTGTTTTCAGCCGCACGTTCCGAATTCAAGGTGATGGAACACTTCTACTTCCACAACTGCCTTTACGAGTATGTCTGGAAGGAAAACCGTCGCCGCCATACCGAGCGCATGCCGACGATGGACGTGCTGCACAAATACCCTGCCGACTACAAGATCATCTTTGTCGGCGATGCGTCCATGAGCCCCTACGAGATTGCCTACCCTGGTGGCTCGGTTGAGCACTGGAACGAGGAAGCCGGAGCCGACTGGATGCAGCGGATCACCGGGCTTTACAAGAGCGCGGTCTGGCTGAACCCGGTTCGGCAGGAACACTGGCACTACACGCATTCCATCCAGATGTTGAACGAACTCATAGAAGGCCGCATGTTTCCCATGACCGTCGAAGGCCTGACGGACGCCATGAAGGAACTGGCCAGGTAGATTTTCCGCACAAAAGGCGCAGAAAGGGAACACATGGAACCGCCCCCAAAACCCGATCACCCTTTCGCGCAACCTGTTTCCCACGCAACCACCACCGGCATGTCCGGCGGGGGATTTTACAACGCCAACTCGGCTGCCCAATGGTCTGCCATCGAAAAGATATTGCCACTGCTTGAAGAGGCGATTGCGACCCTGCCGGTTGAGGGTAGCGGTCCCGTTGGCATTGCCGACTACGGCTGCTCGGAAGGCCGCAATTCTGTTGCCGTCATGAAACACGCCCTCCCGGCGTTGCTTGCACGCACCGAACGGCCGATCCAGACCATCCATTCAGACCTTCCCACAAACGACTTTTCTGAACTTTTCCGCAGCCTCAGACCGGATGGCGGCTCGGTCTTTGGATCTGACAGGATTTACTCGGCCGCGATCGGTGGCTCGATGTACGATCAGCTCTGCCCGCCGCAAAGCTTGCATCTTGCCACCACCTTCAACGCCATCGGCTTTCTCTCCTGCCGCCCTGTCGACACGTTGCCCGGCTATATCCTGCCCAACGGCCCAAGTGTGGCACGGGCAAACGGTTATGTTTCCGAAGAAGACCGGCATGCCTTTGCCGAACAGGCGAAGAACGATATCGCCCGCTTCCTTACCGTCCGCGCAAGGGAACTGGTTCCAGGTGGCAAGCTGCTGGTTCAGGTGTTTGGCTCCAAGGGACAGGCTCGAACCTGTGACGGCCTTTATGATCTTCTGAACGACGCGGTTCTGGACTTCGTGGAGTCCGGAGACATCAGCAGGGACGTCTACGACCGCTATTACCAGCCGGTGTACATGCGAGACCTGCAAGAACTTGCAGACCCGGTCACCAACGATACGTATGGAGCTGCCGGTCTCTATTCACTCGACCGGTCAATGGAGTACGAAATTGCGGTCCCGTTCGTCGACCGCTTCAAGCAGGACGGCGATCTTGACCGCTATGCCCGCGACTATGTCAATTTCTTCCGCGCCTTCACCGAAGCCGTTTTGCGTGCAGCCCTGCCTGAAAGCCCATCGCGAGAGGATCTGATAAACCGGATCTTTGCAAGGGCTGAAGACCTCCTGAAGGCGGACACCAGCCTCTACCCCTTCCGCTATGCAGCCGTCGCCATGCTGCTGACGCGCAATGGCTGACGGCTGGGGTTCACGAGCCGATCGACCTTTTCTAGGCCCGACAGCATCGAACGGCCTGATCGCTGCTTGTCGCTCTAGCTGCGCAGCACCATGACCGAGCACGGTGCATGGCGGACAATGTGGGCGGCATTCGAGCCGATGAAGTAGGTCGACAGGCCGGGCTTGTGCGATGTCATCAGCACTAGGTCACAATTCGCCTTTTCGGCTTCCTCGATCACTTCATGATACACCGACCCCATACGCACGGTCACATCGACAGTGCCTTCGGGAACGTCCAGATCAGATGCGATCTTGTCGAGGATTTTCGCGGTTTCCTCGAATTCCCGCTTTTGCCAGCCTTCCGGAAGCTGACTCGCCACGAAGCTTTGAACTTCCGGGCAAACCGCCATCAGGTGGATCTTGGAGCCATAGTCGCGAGCAAACTGCGAGGCTTTGGCAAGCGCCTCCGTGGCAAAGCCGCTTTCGGCCGGGTCAACGGGAACGAGGATTTTCTTGAACATGTCTTGTCTCCCCAAAAAATCAGGTCGACTTTTTGTGCGCCCGGAACACATGCACCGCCATGACAAGGATCAATCGGCTTCGACACCGTCAAAGTATCGGCCGGGTGTCACGCCGAAGGCCTTCTTGAAGGTCGAGACGAAGGAACTCGGCCCCTCGTAACCGAGCTTGTGGGAGACGTCGGAAACGCTTCGCCCGGACGCCAGCAACTCCAGAGCCCGGAACAGTTTCACCTGGCGGCACCAGGTACGGTAGCTGAGCCCCGTCTCCGCTTTTATGCGCCGCTCGAAAGAACGCACGGAAGTCGCACACCGGTTAGCGGCCTCGCTGAGCGAGGGAATATGTGCCGGACAGCGGACGACGCCTTCGCACAGGTCGCGCAGCCGGGCATCCTGCGGCATCGGCAGCTGCAGGGGGGCAACCGGCAGCATCTTCAACTGATCCAGGATAACCGCAGCGATCCGTGCCGCCGGCCCCTTGTCCGTCTCGGAGCGCGGATAGGACATGAACTCGAGAATGAGTGCCCTGAGCAGGGTCGTCACCTGCATCACCTGCGGTGTTTGCGGCAGATCCCTCGTGTAATCATACTGGACATAGATGTAACGCAGCTCCGTGTCGGTCAGATACCGGGTCTGGTGACTGACCCTGGGCGGTAGCCAGACCGCCCGCTCGGGTGGCACGAAATAGGTGCCCATCTCCGTGTCGATGGCAATCGATCCCCTGATCACATGGAAGAGCTGCGCTGCATCATGCGAATGCCAGCCATTGTTCCGGCCCTGCAACTGGGTCCGCGCGTATCCGATAATCGGTGCGGCGACAGCCTCTTTCGGAAACTCGGCAAGTTCGGGATGAATGCTCATGCGCCGGATCGTATACCTTCACCCCGATATTGCACAGAGGGCCAATAGCACCGGAGGACCCGGCAACGCAGCATAATCGCGGCAACTATGCCCAGGTCCTGCCGGCAAGGTGAAATGCTTTCCTTGCGCCAAGCCATGATTAACAAGGATCAATTCGCGTTTTTGCCGGATGCCTAGCGCCGCACCAGCCAGAATTTGGCGTGTCGGAAACATCTCATGACAAAACAGCGCTAACACGCAAACCGCAATTGGCGTTAGAAACGGCTCGCAACACTGCCGAACGTTTTCTTTTTCCACGGCCACACAATGTCTTACTTCACCCAGAATGCGCACCCGAACGAGGCGACCGGCTGGCGGTCTCCTGTGGTTCTCCTGATGATCATGGCAGGTGCCATGCAGCTCTCCTTTGCTGCCTGGTGGAACCTGATGAACAACTTCGCCGTCCAGGAGCTGGATTTCACCGGCCGGGAGATCGGCATTCAGCAATCGATCCGGGAAATCCCGGGCTTCCTGAGCTTCCTTGCGGTCTATCTCTTGTTGATGATGCGCGAGCAGACGCTCGCCTATGTGTCGCTGCTGCTCCTGGGCGTCGGCGTTGCCGTCACAGGCTATTTTCCGACCGCGATCGGCTTTTATGTAACGACGCTGATCATGTCGATCGGCTTCCATTACTACGAGACGATGGCGCAGTCGCTGTCGCTGCAATGGCTGCCCAAGGCAACGGCCGCTGCAAGCATGGGCAAGATCCTGGCCGTTGGCGCCTTCGCCCAGTTGATCGCCTATGGTGTCATCTTCCTGGCGTGGAAGATGTTCGAACTGTCCTTCACGGTGGTTTTCGCCATTGCCGGTGGGCTGACACTGGTCGTTCTTGTTTTCCTGATCTTCGCCTATCCGCATTTCCGTGAAGGCGTGCCACAGCACAAGAAGCTGATCCTGAGAAAACGCTACTGGCTCTATTATGCCCTCACCTTCATGGCTGGTGCGCGGCGGCAGATCTTCACGGTATTCGCCGGCTTCCTGATGGTCGAACGCTTCGGCTATGACGTTCACGAAGTTGCGGGCCTGTTCCTCCTGAACGGCGCCTTCAACATGGTGCTGGCACCCAAGATCGGAAAACTGATTGTTCGCTTCGGCGAGCGCAAGGCGCTGGTTCTGGAGTATGTCGGCCTGGTCCTGGTGTTCATCTGCTATGCCTTCGTCACCAACGCGACACTGGCGGCCAGCCTTTATGTGATCGATCACGCTTTCTTCGCGATCGCCATAGCCATCAAGACCTACTTCCAGAAGATCGCCGATCCTGCCGATATCGCCCCCACCGCCGGTGTCGCCTTCACGATCAACCACATCGCCGCGGTGTTCATTCCGGTGGTATTCGGCTTCATCTGGCTGGTGTCCCCGGCTGCGGTCTTCCTGGCCGGCGCTGCCATGGCCCTGGTCAGCCTTGTGCTGGCAACCCTGATCCCGAGCAATCCGGAAGAAGGCCATGAAGTCGACTTCTGGTACCGCAAGCCTTCTGCCCAACCTGCAGAGTAAACTCTGTACCTGGACAAACCAAAACGCCCGCCGGAGTGATCCGGCGGGCGTTTTGTTTGAAATCTTGTCTGAACTGACCTGATCAGGCCTGCCGCTCAGGCACATGCACCACAAGGCCGTCGAGATCGGACGTCACCTTGATCTGGCAGGACAGGCGCGAGGTCGGCTTCACGTCGTAGGCAAAGTCGAGCATGTCCTCTTCCATCGGTTCCGGAGATCCGGTCTTGCCGCTCCAGGCATCATCTACATAAACGTGGCAGGTAGCGCAGGCGCATGCACCGCCGCATTCCGCTTCGATGCCCTGGACCATGTTCTTGATGGCGTTTTCCATCACCGTAGAGCCTTCAGCGGCGTCAACGTCGGTCCGGGTTCCATCGGCGGTTACAAATGTGATTTTCGGCATATGTCGCGTCCAAGCCTGAATTTGCGGGTCTTCGAAGCACGACATAAAGATTTACGGCAAAAGGTCAAGGACCGTGCCATTTCCACGCGGCAATCTGCCTCTCCCCGACCTGGGCGGGGTCTGACCTTCAACCTTCCAGAAGGTCCCGGATGTATCGGTTCGCCTCATCGACCGCCGCAATCAGGCCTTCGGTGGCCGTATCGGTGCTGGAGCGCATCTTGCCTTCCAGATTTTCGCAAACGATCGCGACCCGCTCCGCGCCGATGGCCCGGGCAGACCCTTTCAGGGTATGCACGAGGTCGAGGCGAACGGAATTGTCGGTTTCCTGTTTCAACCGCTCAAGCGTCGAGATGGACTGTGACTTGAACAGATGCAGGACCTGCACTTCTAGATCCCGGTTACCCAGCGTATTGGTTGCCAGTTGCACCAGATCAATCGGTGCCTCCGGACCGGCGCGTCCGGCGACGCGGGCCATGGAAGAAGGGGCCATAAGGGTGCTCCACATTACTCGATACCTGCCTGACGGCACCCCGCCGCAAGCTGTAGAGCCACAACAATGCGCCCCAAGCCCAAACACCCGGTTAAACCGGTTGCTCAAACCGTCCCTTTCGGCCCATGTCCCCAAAAAATTGATTTCATGGTTAATGCGTTTTAACGCAGGTTACGAAACAGGATTAAAAAAGTCCTTGCGTTTCCGCCGATTTCCTGAATCGCTAAAATTTTAATGATCTGATTCGCCGTTAACTTTTTTTGACTTTTTGACTTGCAGAAAGTGCTTCGATGGCGGCGGGCGTGAGCTTGCAGACCAGCCAGTCGGGCTTGATTGGGTTGGAAAACCAAGGCTCTGCCCAACCTGCATCGATACAGGCGCGGATTGTGCGCGCCGGAATTTCCCGGCCGTTGTCATCGAACAGAGGCAGCTTGCCCCCCGCCTGCCCGAGCCCTTTTTGCAACCACCGCTTTTGCGCAGCCGTCAACTTTCCCGCTTTGAGAGTAACTTCCAGAACCGTATTTTCAGCATCTGCCGATGCGTCAACCTGCTTTGAATCCGGCATCCAATCCGCCCCCTAAGTGACTCACGCTATTGCCGTTTCTTGTTCGTTAGGAGAGATTGTGCCATTACAGTTACTGATGCGGCAAGGTGGGGAGTGTACCGTCGAACGGAAAGTTCACGGTCGGTCAGCGGCGGCCCTCTCGCACGAACAGGTTTTGCGGCGTTGCCACAGCTGGGCAACGCTCGCAACGAGGACGCATCCGGTAGATAACTGTAAGGAGCTGCGCCAGCGGCTCTGCACGATTACCGGTGTGTAATGAGTACGGATGTGAGGCGACCCTAAATGGCAAATCCGACAAAGGCGAAAGATCCGGCAGAAGCGGCTCTCTCAGCAGTTGAAGAAGCCCTGAAACTTGATTTCGGCGGCCCGGATACCACAGAAACAACCTCCGCGGCAGAGGCTAGCCCTGCCCAGGCGGAACCGGCACGCCGGTCCCAGGGGGAAACGCGAGGCCAGTCCCAGCGCGAAGAGCAGCGTCAGTCAAGACGCCGTGGCCGCGGCGGACGCCCGCCGGCAGCCAACGACGATCGCCGGAACATCGGCAACCTGATCTACTCCTTGCAGCGCCGTCCGTCTTCAGCGCCGTTCTGGGGCGCCCTCGCCCTCAGCGCCCTTTGGGCCGCGCTTGGCAGCAGCCTCTTCATGACAGCGTTCCCCGACAAGGTCGGATCGCTGACCGATCCCCAGACGCTGCTCAGCTCTCCTGAAATGATCCTGGCCGTCGTCGGCATCGTCGTTCCGATCATCTTCTTCTTCGTCATGGCCATGATGATCTGGCGCGCGCAGGAGATGCGCATTGTCGCCCGTGGCATGACCGAAGTGGCCCTGCGTCTTGCCGAACCGGAAGACATGGCCAAGGAAAGCATCCTCAGCGTTGGCCAGGCCATCCGCCGCGAAGTCGCCGCCATGGGCGACGGCATCGAACGCGCGATCGCGCGCGCAAGCGAGCTGGAAGTCCTTGTCCATAATGAAGTGTCTTCGCTGGAACGCTCCTATAATGACAACGAACTGAAGATCCGCGCCCTGATCGACGAACTGATCAGCCAGCGCGAGTCCATCGTCATGAACGCCGAGCGCGTGCGCGAAACCATCGCCGGTGCCCATGAGAGCTTCGCCTCACAGCTCTCCAGCACCTCCGGTGAACTCGGCAGCACCGTGGACCATGCTACCCAGCGCATGATCGATGCGGTCAACAGCCGTGTTGAAGAACTCACATCCACCGTCGACAGCCGCATCGAGTCTCTCGGTGCAACGCTGAACGCCTCCGGCAATGAACTGGTCGACAGCCTCACGGTCCGCGCGGAAGACTATGTTGCCCGCCTCTCGTCTACCGGCAACGATCTGGTCGACAGCCTGGCGGAAACCGGTTCCACCATGTGGGAAACGCTCACGGCACGTGGCAACGAGGTCAACGAACGCTTCGCAGACACCGCGAACACCTTCGTGGAAACCCTGTCCGCTCGCAGCACGACGATCAACGAGACCCTGGCAACTTCCAGCAACTCGGTGATCAACACCTTGAGCGAAAAGGCGGACGAGTTCCGGCTCACCCTGGAAACGACCGGCAACAACGTTGGCGAAGTGATCACGGCGCGCGGCGAGGAAATCAACGCCAACCTGTCGCTCACCTCCGGCCGTCTCATCGACACCATCACCTCGCGCACCGAGGAACTGGTGGCAACCGTCGACAACCGCGTCACCACGCTGGACGAGTCCCTTGCCGAGACCGGCAACCGTGTGGTCGAGAGCATTTCCGAAAAAGGCCAGGCAGTTACCGACACCATCTCGATCCGGGGTGCGGAAATCGTCGAGACCCTGTCCAGCCGGTCTACGGAAGTTGCGGAAATCCTGCGTGGTACCGGCGAGAGCATTGTGGTCGATCTGTCGCTGCGCGGCGGTGAAATCGCCTCCAAGCTCGACGAAACCGCAGGGTCCCTCACCCAGACCATCTCCGTTCGCGGTGGTGAGCTGGCCGAGAAACTCGACAATATCTCCGAACGTATCTACACCGCCATCTCCATCAACGGCAGCGAACTGGACGAACGTCTGGCTGCCCGCAGCAACGAGATGGCCACCATCCTGGAACAGCAGACCATTGGCTTCCGGGAGACCCTGGAAAGCGTCTCTGGCGAATTCTCCGCGAGCCTCGGCGACCAGACCGGTGCACTTACCCAGAAACTGGCGGAAACCGGAACCCAGCTTGCCGAACTCATCGGCAGCCGCGGCGACCGTGTCGCCGGCGACATCAACCAGATCAGTGGCAAGATCGCCGAAACTCTGGAAGTACGTGGCCAGGCGCTGCAGGACGGCCTGTCGAGCCGCCTCACCGAGCTGGAAACCATCGTCACCGATCGCGGCGGCCAGCTGATCGACGCTTTCGACACCAAGACCCTGCTGTTGTCCGAAGCGCTGGATTCACGCCTGTCCACGCTGGATACGACGTTCGCCACCCGTATCGACTCCATGGACGCCTCTCTGGGCGATCGCATCGCGACAATGGATGCATCGCTCGACCAGCGCTATTCGGCAATCGATGCAACCCTGACCGACCGTATCGCGGCCATGGATGCGACCCTCGAGCAGCGTTACACCGCCATCGACACGACCCTGACCGATCGTATCGCCACCATGGATGCGACCCTCGAACAGCGTTACACCGCCATCGACACGACCTTGACCGACCGTATCGCCACCATGGACAGCTCTCTGGAGCACCGCTTCACCACCATGGATGCGGGCCTTGGCGAGCGGATCGGCACCATGGACGCTTCGCTGGAACAGCGCTACGCCCTGATGGACGCCACCCTCACCGATCGCATCAGCACGCTGGACAATTCGCTTGAGCATCGCCTCTCGTCGATGGACAGCTCGCTCAGCGAGCGGATCTCCACGATGGACTCCTCTCTCGGCAGCCACATCAACACCCTGGACCTGACGCTCGATCAGCGGACCGCGGCCTTCGAGGCAACCCTGGAAGCCCGTACGCAGATCCTGTCCGATGCCATCGAGAACCGCACCACCGGCATCAGCGATGCGCTGGAGGAAAAGACCCGCAACATCACCGATGTACTTGCGGACCGTTCCGACGCCATCACGCTGCAGCTTGGTCAGCGCATCGAAGCGGCCGGCAACACCCTTGCCGAGCGCGCCGAGGAAATCGGCCAGTCCCTATCGCAGCGAGTTGATACAGCAACGTCTGCAATGGCTGACAAGGCCGAGCTGATCTCCGCCTCCATGACCAGCGGTACCGACCGGATCGACGAGACCCTCGATGCGCGTGCCCGGCAGATCTCCGAAACCCTGATTTCCCGCACAAAGGAAATCGCCAAGGCCTTTGTCGACGGTCAGGACGAAATGACCTCTGCCCTCGACAACCGTCTGGCGGAAGCCGGCAGCGTGCTGGGCAAGCAGAGCGAGCAGCTGACGGAATCCCTGTCCGAGCGGATCGCCGAGATCAACGTCTCCCTGGGTGCCAAGGTGTTCGAGGTTGCTGAAACCCTCGACAGCCGCGCCACCCAGCTGGAAACACTGCTGAATGAGCGTCTGGAAAGCATTTCCGGCACCCTCACCGGCGAGAGCGAGCGTGCCCGTGACATTCTCACGGCCGTTATCTCCGAAGCCGGAGCAACGCTCTCCACCGAAAGCACGCGTCTGCGTGATGTGGTTCAGGAAGCGGTCACCGCCGCTGTCCAGACCCTCTCCGACGAACGCAATCGTACGGTCGAAATCGTCGACAGTGCTCTCAGCCAGGCGACGGAGAAGCTCTCCGGTGAAGGCGATCGCATGCGCCAGATCGTCCTGGGCTCCGTCGGCGAAGCTCGCGGCGTCCTGGTTGGCGAAAGCCAGAAGGCAGCCGATGCGGTTACCTCTGCAATGAGCCAGGCTACCGGCGCAATGTCCGGTGAAAGCGGCAAGATCCGCGAGCTGGTGCTCAGCGCGGTTGGCGATGCCGCCCGCGCCATGGCTGCTGAAAGCGAAAAGGCCCGTACACTCTACGCTGGCACCCTGGCCGAGTTCTCCGGGTCTCTGACCGGCGAAAGCGACAAGGTCCGCAACGAACTGTCCGGCCTGATTGCCGAAATCTCCGGCAACCTGTCCGCCGAAAGCGAGCAGGCCCGCATGACACTGGCGAAAACGCTGGAGGAAATCCGCGGCCAGATGTCGAGCGAAGCCGGCATGGTTCGTGCCCGCGTCAACAGCGCCGTTACCGAAGCAGCAGATCTTCTGGTCGGCCGCGGCAACGAGGTCGCCAACGAACTGCTGGACAAGGCAACCGCGCTCAACGAAGCCTTCGGCGCCCGTTCCGGCGAGCTGGCGAAGATCGTCGGCACCGACGGCAACGAACTCATCAGCGCCATCGAACTGCGTGCCAACGACCTTACCGGACGCCTGTCCGAGGTCCACACGGCGATCCTGGAAGCCATCACGGTCAAGGGCCGCGATGTCACCGATACATTCGCCCATACCGGCCTCGACGCGACCCGCTCGCTGGTGGAAGCCGGCGACCGTATCGTCGCCAGCATCAACGAGCGCAGCGAACAGGCAACCACCCTGCTCACCGACACCAAGCGTCGGCTGGAAGCGGACGTTACCGAGATCCTCAACAAGATCGAGACGTCCAACAGCAACCTGCAGGGTATCGTCGCGACTGCGGGCGAGAACCTCAACGAGGTGGAGGGCAACCTGGCCCGCCGCGCCGGCGAGTTCCGCTCTGCCGTCGACCGGGCGGTTTCGGAAACCAACTCCACCACGGCCCTCATCACCGAACAGGTTGCAAACCTGCGCGATGTGACGGACACCACGCTGGCGGACATCAAGAACCTCACCGGCCGCTTCGGCGACCAGTCGGAGGAACTGACCAAGGCAGCCCGTCACCTGGAAGACACCAACCGCTCCGTCGAGAGCCGTGTCTCCGAGCGCCGGACCGCAATCGAGGACGTTGCGGACACGCTTCTGGCGAAGACCGAAGCCGTCGACACGCTCATGCGCTCCTTCACCAAGACCCTGTCCGAAACGCTGGAAACGGCAGACGACAAGGCACGCGATGCAGCCAACATGCTGTCCGCGGCGGCTGAAGCAGCATCCAAGCAGGTGTCCGAGCAGTTCGAATCCATGCGCCTCACGGCAGGCATGGAAGGACAGAAGGCCCGCGAAGCTATCCGCTCCGCACAGGACGACATCATCGCCGAGATGACCCGCACCGTTACCGAAGCGTCCGATCGCTTCAACGATGCGGCCGCCCGGATGCGCGATGTTGCCCGCGACGTTCACCGCGAGCTGGAAGCAACCCGCAGCGAACTGAAACAGGGTGTCCTGAACCTGCCGGAAGAAGCGGAAGAATCTTCCGCAGCGCTGCGCAAGGTGGTCAACGAGCAGATCCGCGCTCTGACGGAACTCTCCGAGATTGTCGCCAAGCAGTCCAACGCGCTCGACATCTCCCGGCCGCAGGCCCAGGCAGCAGTGGCAAGCGCCGCTCCTGCTCCTGCCCCGCAGCAGCAGGCTCCGGTGAACTATGCTCCGGCAGCCCCTGCCCGTCAGCAGAGCGCTCCGGCAAGCGAACCGCGTCCGGCACCGGTCACCACTCGCCGGCAACAGCCGGCCCCTGCCGAAACCACCAGTTCCGGTGGCAAGGGTTGGGTTGCCGACCTGCTGCGCCGCGCCTCGCGCGACGACGATGCCGGTTCGGACACGGACATGAGCCGCACGCCGCTGCACACGGTTGAAAGCCTCAACTCGCTGTCGGTCGACATTGCCCGCGCCATCGATCACGAAACCTTCGTCGATCTGTGGAACCGCTACCGCAATGGCGAACGCCACGTGTTCACCCGCCGCCTCTACACGCTGCAGGGTCAGCAGACCTTCGACGAAATCCGTCAGAAGTACTCTCGCGATCCGGAATTCCGCACTGCCGTCGAACGGTATGTGGCAGACTTCGAGCAGCTCCTGGCCCAGGTATCGCGCAACGACCGCGACAACATGCTCGGCCAGACGTACCTGACGTCGGACACCGGCAAGGTCTACACCATGCTGGCCCACGCCAGCGGCCGGCTCGACTAAGAGACGGACAGTCAGACACGAAAAAGGCGGCCACTGGCCGCCTTTTTTATTTGCAGGGGCAAAAAACGGCCGCCGACTTCATCGCTGTACGCAAGCAACCCGTTCAAGGCCAATTACCTGCATGAGCTCAAAACGGCATCAATATCCTCCCAAGCGAAGCGGAGCGTCGGGGGACACCCGCATTTCCACTTGGATGGGACTGCGGGCATTCCAAAGTAACGCCCGCACCGACCCACCAACGCTCTGCAAACGAGTAGGCCCCGGATCTCACTTCGTTCGCCCGGGGTGACGCCCTGCCTGGATTGATCCAGGGACGCAAAGCGACCGACGCCGCATGACTTGAAGATGCAAAACGGTTGTACCGTCAAATGCAATTCACTTCAGAGGTGAAGCTTGACCTATTACGTTTACATCCTGGCAAGCCGGATGAACGGCACGCTCTACATCGGGGTGACAAACGATCTTGCCCGGCGCGTTGAGGAGCATCGCGGTGGGGCAGGCGGCGATTTCACCCGCAAGCACGGCATCGGCAATTTGGTATTTGCAGAAGCGTTCGACGATGTCAGCGAAGCCATCGCCATGGAGAAACGCCTCAAGAAATGGCGCAGATCCTGGAAAGTTCAACTAATCGAGAAGTCCAATCCCGAGTGGCATGATTTAATGGCACCCTAACCCCGGTGTCACCCCGGGCGAGCAGCGCGAGACCCGGGGCCTACTCGTTTGCAGAGCGTATGAGAGTTGGATGAGGCGATGCCTCTTTCAAGTCGGACGCAATATCCGGCATGCAATGCCGTCTTAGGGCATCGCCCGGCCGCGGGAAGTCGAATGACCACCGCCTCTCAATCACTCACCCCGTCCAACTCGTCCGAGAGGTTCTCCCGGATCCGACGGGTAACCGCGAGAAACCCCTCGATTTCCGCGGGTGAGAGGCCGCTGAGCATTTTCTGTTCGACGGCTTTCAGCTTGGGAGCAAGATCCTCGAAAGCCGCACGTCCTTCCTCTGAAAGCTGCAAAAGAAAACTGCGGCCGTCGGCCTCGTTGCTTTCGCGGGTCAGAAAGCCACGCTCTTCCATACGTTTCACGGCCCGGCTCACGACCACCTTGTCCATGCTGGAGCGGGCAACGATCTCGCTTGCCTGCAGTCCGCCAGAGGCCGAGCCAAGAATGGCCATGGTACGCCATTCGGCGGGCATCATGCCGTAATCGCGCTGGTAAACCGCTGAAAGAGCCCGTGTGACGTCGGAATAAAAGACACGCACCCGGTAGGGAAAAAAAGTTTCCAGCTCGAAGTCGGGCAATGGCTTCTCCGGCGTTTCACTCGCAATCCCAATGGCTTCTTGGGTCTCGGTCTCCGGATTGGTCAGCTTGGTCATCGGCGCTCAACAGTATTGGTTAGGTCGTCTGCACGATTTTACGATTGACTTGGTTTCATGTGTAACTATTTTGTTGCATATGTAACTATGTTTGGCATCACGTTTCAAGTCCGGGATCATACCGGCAAGAACGGCCTTCATGAAATGAAGGGGAGGAGAAAATCGTGAAACAGTTGAAGTGTCTTTCCATTCTCGCAGGTGTGGCAGCGTCCGCATTAACCGGTTTCATCGCCAGCGCATCCGCCGACGAACTGGTTCTGTCGTCCTGGCTGCCGCCGAAACACCCGCTCGTTACCGACGTGATGGAGCCCTGGGCAGCAGAAGTTGCCAAGGCTACCGATGGCCGCGTAACCGTGCGCATTCTGCCCAAGCCGGTCGGCTCGCCGCCCGAGCATTTCGACCTTGCCGCCGAAGGCATCGTCGACATCACCTACGGCCTGCACTCCTTCACGCGCGACGACCGTTTCCTGCGTTCGCGCATTGGCCAGTTCTCCTTCATCGCAAACACCGCAACAGAAGGCTCCAAGGCCTATTGGGACGTCTATGGCGGTACCCTCGACGCGCAAGGCGAACACAAGGGCACCAAGCTGCTCGGCCTTTGGGTTCACGGCCCCGGCATGTTCCACAACAACCAGCGCAAGATCGAAAAACCTGAAGATTTTGCCGGTCTGAAGATCCGCACTCCGGGCGGTTATGTTGCGGACCTGTCTCAGGAACTTGACATCATCACCCAGTTCATGGGCCCGGGCGAAGTCTACGAGAAGCTGTCCCGCGGTGTCATCGATGGTGTCACCTTCCCCATGGAAGCGTTGCAGGCCTTCAATCTGACCGACTACACCAAATACTCCATGAGCCTGCCGGGCGGCTTCTACAACACCTCCTGGTTCATGGTCATGAATGAAGATGTCTGGGACGGCCTTTCGGAAGAAGACCAGGCGGCCATCGACAAGATTTCCGGTGAAGCCCTTGCCGAAATGGCCGGCGGCGTCTGGGATGGCGCGGATGCCCGTGCGGCTTCCTACATTGCCGACAAGGACATTGAGGTCTACGACGCACCGGCCCCGGTTCTGGAGGCGGTCAAGGAACTTGCAGCCAAGCATGAAGCTACCTGGGCGGCTGCCGTTGCCGAAACCGGCTTTGACGGCACCGCCGCTCTGGCCGAGTTCCGCGACAAGACCGGCATCAAGCACTAAGCATGTCTGCCGAATCCAACGGCCAGGCCCCTCGCCGGATCGATACGATCCGGCGAGGGGCCGGTTTCCTGCTCGGGCTGGCCTGTTTATGTGTGCTGGCCGCCCTGATCGGGCTAACCTGTGTCGACGTCGTCGCACGCTATGCCTTCAACAGCCCCGTGAACGGTGCTTATGAGCTGACGGAGCTGCTGCTGGCCACGCTGATCTTCCTGGCCCTGCCACTGACGACCGCTGCCGGCGAACATATCGAGGTGGAGCTGCTCGACGGGCTCAAGAGCGCCCTTCTCAAACGGCTCGGCACATTGGTTGCCGCTGTTTGCACGGTCGGTGTCCTGGCCCTGATCGCGTTCAAGCTGTTCGAGCATGCCGAGAAGATGGACCGTCGCGGACAGGTGACGGATTCCCTTCAGATCCCGCTCTCGCTGATCGGTTGGCTGGGAGCTGCCTCCTTCGCGCTCTCCGCCATCGCCGCCATAGTCTTCGCGGCCAGGCGGTTCCGCGAAAAAGCTTGATACCAGTGAGTATTGAATATGCTTGAAGCTCTGATCGGTTTCGTTGCGCTCTTCGCGCTCGTGCTGCTGCGCGTGCCCATTGCAATTGCAATGATCATTGTCGGCACTGCCGGGTTCGCGGCCCTGCGCAACTGGAATGCCGCGCTGAACCTGCTCGGAAATGCGGCCTTCGAAACCGGCCTTTCGTTCACCCTTTCGGTGATCCCGTTGTTCATTCTGATGGGCAACCTCCTGACCATTTCCGGTGTCAGCCAGTCACTGTTCTCGACCGCCCACCACATGCTTCACCGCATGCGTGGTGGCCTTGCCATGGCGGCCATTGTCGCCTGTGGCGGCTTTTCGGCAGTTTGCGGCTCGTCTCTGGCAACGGCTGCCACCATGTCCAAGGTGGCCATGCCTTCCATGCGCAAGGCAGGCTATGCCGACAGTCTGGCAACCGGCTCCATCGCTGCCGGTGGCACGCTTGGCATCCTGATCCCGCCTTCCGTCATCCTGATCATCTACGGCCTGCTGACCGAGGCCGACATCGGCAAGTTGTTCATTGCCGGCATCATCCCGGGCCTGCTGGGCGTACTGTTCTATCTCGGTGCCATTTACGTCACGGTTCTGCTGAAACCCGAGCTTGCGCCAACCGCGTCCGAAGACATGAAGCTCGAAAAGCGTGACGTCTGGGGTGTTCTGGCAGTTGTCGGGCTATTTGCCGTGATCATGATCGGCATCTACGGCGGCTTCTTCACGCCGACAGAAGCAGCCGGCATCGGTGCTGCCGCCGCCTTCGTGATCGCGCTCGTGTCCGGTGGTCTGACGTTTGAAAAGCTCTACACCGCCGCGCTCAACTGTGCGCGTACCACGGCGATGATCTTCGCGATCATCATTGGTGCGGAAGTCTTTTCCAACTTCATCAGCTATGCCGGTGTGCCTGACGCGCTTTTGACCTTCGTTCAGTCGCTCGACGTCAACGCCTATGTCGTCATTCTGGTTCTGGTACTGATCTACGTGGTGCTGGGGGCAGTGCTGGAAAGCCTGTCGATGATCCTGCTGACGGTCCCGGTCTTCTTCCCGCTGGTCAGCTCGCTCGATTTTGGTGGCGGTTTGCTGGCAGATCCGGAAATGGTGCTGATCTGGTTCGGCATCATCGTGGTGGTGGTCACCGAAATCAGCCTCATCTCGCCGCCGATTGGCCTCAACGTCTTCGTGCTCCGCTCTGTGCTGACGGACGTACCGTTGAGGACGATGTTCGCCGGCATTCTGCCGTTCTGGCTGGCCGACATCCTGCGACTGGCGCTGTTGATTGCTGTGCCGCTGCTGTCACTGGCGCTCATCTGAGGCTTTACCGGCCGGTGCATGGCCAGGAAAACCGAACTACAAAAAATTGCCGGACGGTGGCCACACCGCCCGGCATACCTTTCATCAGGCCGCCAGCGCTTCCGCGTCGCTGCCGGCAGGAAGGTGGGCAGGACACGACGGATCGGTTACCGCCTGCCAGATGGCTTTGACCACATCTTCCGACCGGGTCGGTTCCTTGTCGGCATCTGCCATGAAGGCTCCCATCACTTCCTCGACAAAGGGCTTGTAGGCCGCAGGCGCCTCCATCGCGTCCGCCATCAACGCTCGTGCATTCGTGCCAAAGCTGGTCGAAGGTGCGCGGCCCGGCAAAACCAGCTGGACGCGGATACCAAGCGGCGCAAGCTCCAGAGCCAGGCAATCGGTATAGGCATTCACGGCCGCCTTGCTGGCGGTATAGACCGGTAGTAGCGGCAAGGACTTCAGCGTGACACTGGACGACACGTTGACGATAACGCCCTCGCCCTTCTCCCGCATCTGCGGCAGCACCGCGCGGATCATCTCGAAAGTCCCGAAGGTGTTGGTGTCGAATATCCTGCGCACCACGTCTTCCGACGTTGCCTCGAAGGGCGACAACCAGCCAACACCAGCATTGTTGACCAGCACGTCAACCGGACCGGCGGCAGCGACGGCCTCGGCAATGCTGATGTGATCTGTCACGTCCAGCGGCAGAATGCGCAAATGTTCGGAGGCCGGCAGCAAGGTGGCGTCGGGTTTGCGCATGGTCGCAAC
The DNA here is from genome assembly GCF_054658215.1 of Roseibium sp. ROS1. NCBI lineage: Bacteria > Pseudomonadati > Pseudomonadota > Alphaproteobacteria > Hyphomicrobiales > Stappiaceae > Roseibium > Roseibium sp. ROS1. The sequence continues at coordinate 1,264,710 of NZ_BAAGIG010000001.1, read as the reverse complement.
CACCCGCCAGCCCTCGTTCAGAAAATGCCGCGCCGTTTCCAGCCCGAAGCCGGAGGAACATCCAGTAATCATGATGGTCTTCATGACAAAGTCTCCTGTTGTTGGATGCTCCCCATATCGACACGACGGACAAAACTTTCTATCATGAGAAGTCTCAGTCTTTTTATCGAAAGTCCGAAATGGCAGATCCCCTGTCCGAAGTGATCACACTTCTGCGGCCCAGAGCCCCCTTCTCGAAAATCGGGGAAGCCTCCGGCCCCTTCCGGGTGCGACGGGACGATGTCAACGAAGCGTTCTATTGCCTGGTGCTGATGGGGCGGCTCAACCTGGAAGTCGACGGAAGAGCACCGGTGATATTGTCAGCGGGTGATTTTGCGCTGCTGCCCGCCGTTGGCGGACTGACTGTCACCAGTCTCGATCCTCCACCACCTCCAGGCTATTTCAGCCAGCCTGTTTACGGGGAAGATGGTGTTGTGCGCGTCGGCATGCTGGACCCGCGTGAAACCCCGCCCCAAGTTCAGCAGCTGGTTGGCCATTGCAGCTTCGGCAGTCCGGATGCCGAACTGCTGGTCTCTCTTCTGCCGGAGATGGTGGTTGTGCGCGGCGAAGATCGTCTGGCGTCGCTGGCAGCCCTGGTACGCGACGAGGCACGGGCCGATCGCCCTGCAAGGGATGTGGTGCTGGAAAACCTTCTGCAGGTCCTCCTGATCGAGGCTTTCCGTTCAAGCGTCCAATCCACTGCTTCCACCGGGCTTCTCAGCGGCCTGGCGGATGCTCGGGTGGCCCCTGCCCTGCGTGCCATGCACGGCGCACCGCAACAGGCCTGGTCGATCCGGGCGCTGGCCGGCGAGGCAGGCCTCTCCCGCTCCGCGTTCTTTACCCGTTTCAACCGCATTGTCGGCCTGCCGCCAATGAGTTACCTGCTCAACTGGCGCATGACGCTAGCCAAGCACATGCTGCGCTCAGGTCTCCACAGCATCGGCGAGATTTCCAGCCAGACCGGCTATGGCTCCACCAGCGCCTTCAGCACAGCCTTTACCCGGCACGTTGGCTGCCCGCCCGCCAGATACGGCAAGGCAGGTGCAACGACCTGAACCGTCTATTGTTCCGAGGACCCCTCCCAGGATGGCTTCACCCGGCGCGTAATCGGCAGAAACTGACCGGCTTCGTAGTAAAGGTTCGGCGATATGTATCGGGCGCTGACCCAACCTGTCTGCCCTTCGAACTGTCCCTGGTACCAGATGCCGACCTTGTCTGCGCGGATCATGCAACCGGTCAAGGAGAGCGTGGCGCCGGCAGGCAACATACCCAGTACCTGCCCACCCACATCAGGGCTGGAGCGGAAATTCACATTGCTTTTCACCCTGCCGGACGGGCCACCGTTTTCACTTGCCCAGCTGTTTTTGGAAACAAGCCTGTTGTCCGAGCACCCAAGGACGTTCCCCATCAGACCCAGCGTTACAGGGTCTGAAACGACTTTCCTGGAAGCACACCAGCCCTGCAAGCCACCGTCGACCTCCTCGTTTCCGGGGCCCTGTTGCAGACAAAGAGGTTTGCCACGCCAGAGTGCAACGGACAGAGCCCCTTCTGGGGTCATCGACAGCTGGCACGAGAACGTATCGGTATAGAGGGTTGCCGTTCTGCCTTTCAAAGCTTTCAAGTCCGAAAGCGAGAACTCCGAGTTCATGAACTGAAACAGGTCGGCGACCTCGTAGTAGGCCTTGAAGGATCGCCCCGCCACGTTGACGGTGTTGCAGATTTCGTTGGCATCGTAGTCGACACCATCTCCCACATGGACAAGGTTTGCTTCAGCTTCGTTGGAAACGGGAGAAAAGCCGAGGTTCCAGGTGTTAATTCCGCCGCGCAGATAGAAGAAGCTGTCTGCCGTGGAATGCTTCAGGGCTTCCATCATCAGCTCAGGCGGATTGATGTTGAAGCCAATCAGCTTGCTGTATTGTTCGGTCACCTGGTAGCCAAAGGCCAGGATCTTGTCGATACGCTCGACCTGCGCGCCCTGATTTCCGGCCAGATATGCCATGTGAAAGCCAAGTTCCGCACCTTTTTCAACGTAGCGGGCATCGCTGGCAAAGGGGTGCACCATGTCCACGGACAGGGAGAATGCCAGAGCACAGGCAGACACACAGCTGGTATTCTTCAGCACGAAGACGCCACCGATGTTCGGATCCTGACTTTCAAGATTGTACCGGATGCTGTCAGCGATCTTGAACCCTTCGAGGAAATCGCCTCCAGGACTGTTGAAAACGAGGTAGCGTATCGACGGGCCACTTATACTGTCCAGAAAGGCAGACAACTTGCCGGCATCGCCCTTTACGATCGGGCCTGAAAGCTCGATCACATGCGTTGCCATTTCCGGTTCCGCAGGATAAAGCGCAAACTGATCGATCTGCCCAACCTCCCCGTCTTCCAAGTTCGGAAGCTGCGCCAGAACGCTGTGCGGTCCTTCAGGGGGATAGATAAGCTTGAGGCTTCTCAGGTGCGGCTCGAGATCCGGCCGCAGCCTGAAGTCGGCTGCATTTGCAAAGGGCATGGAAAACGCCCCCAGCAGAATAATGAAAAGCACGGCGCCAGCCTTGCACCAGAGATCACCCGCAACTCTCATCATGTCTCGTCTCACGTTGAACATTGGCCACCTGACTAGCAGGCAGCCGCCTTGTTCACTGCCCCCAGATAGGGAAGACGGCAACGATTATTTGTTCAGGACGCTGGATTTCAGACTGCATCAAGCAGACAAGCGCACACCGGAGAACGAGGATCAATCTCTGCCGCATGAGAGCCGGAGGCAACATGCGGATAAGGTTTCCAATTGCGGCTGTTAAGGGTACCCGCCTCAGACGTTCTGCAGCGTCCAGGCAGCCATTTCTGCAAACACCCGGTCGGCTGAAGCGTTCATGGCCTCGACCGCCTTGTCGACGGTCGTGCTGCCGGAAGACGTTTCCGCCCGGAAGACCTTGTTGGCAACTGTGCGACCGTTGCGGTCGTTGACGATGCGGGCCGAAATTTCGACGACACCTCGATTGGCACCCGCCACCTGCAGTTCGAAGGCACGGATTTCCGTCTGGAGCTGATAATCGATCAGCAGGCCGTCGCCCGGCAGGCCAACCCCGCGCAGGCGGTTGGTGTTTTGCAGGGTTTCGACCAGTTTCAGCTGCACCACGTTGGGCAGCGTGTCGGCCCAGGCAGAATCCGGGAAGTAGCTGTAGACCGGCCCCTTGTCGACAACCGCGATGTAACTGGTGTCGAGCGCTTTCAGCGCCCGGGGCGCGGAAACGAGAACCTGAACGCGGCTGGACCGGCCCTGAAGGCCACCGACGTCGGCCGCACCGATGCTGTAGTAGGCCGACGGCGCGGAACTGGCGCATCCGGACACAAGCACGCCGAGCCCGAGAGCGGTCAAGACGCTCCGGCGGGTCATGTCAGTGGTTGCCTTCGTCATACGCCCCTGCCTCTGCACATTCAGTCTCACCGGCGCCGCCCGCCGGAATATGTCGGCACATCTTCACCGCCGAAGATCACCCGGTTCGGACTGCGTTCAAAGCTTTCCGCCGCCCGCTGGATCGAGATCAGTGTCCGGTTAACCTGCGCCAGCGCCGCGGCGAAATCCGCAGAGCCCTGGGTCGCAAACTTGGAAAGCCCGCCGGCGATCGAATCTGCCCGGCTTTCAAACGCAACCGCAACCTTGCGGATTGCCTGCGCGGCCAAAGTCGCTTCCTTGATCAAGCCTTCACCATCGCCGTCCACCATGGTGGAAACCTTCTCGACCAGGCTTTCGACGCGCACCGAGGTGGAATTCAGCGTCGCGGTCATCTGCTTGGCATCGGTGATGATCTGGTCGACGTCCGGTGTCCGCTTGGAGAGATCGTCCGTCATCTGCTGAACGTTGTCTGCAGCCTTGCGGGCACTTTCCAGGATGGCCGGAATGCCGTCTTCCGGATTTGCAAGACCTGCTGTCGCCGTTTCGACGGAACCGACGATATTCGCAACCTTTTCCGGATCCACGGCCTTCATCAGGTCATTCGCGGTCTGAAGCGTCGTCGCAAAACGTTCGGCAGCCGCCTGAACATCCGTTATCAGCGCCGCGATCCGGTCATCCTGACCACGAACCGTCGCTGAAACCGCCTCGAAGTTCTGAACGGTGGACTTGGTCGAAGCGATGATCTCGTTGATCTGCGTCTGCTGATTGTTGAAGTTGTCGATGATGCTGGAAACATTGTCGACGGCCTTGCTCACCTTCTCCGGATCGACACTCGCCACAAGCTCGTCGACCTTACCCAGCGATGCATTGAGGCTGTCGGTGAAGGTGCTGACATTGGCAACCACTTCCTCGACCTTCAGCGGATCAATGGCAGCGGCAATTTCCACGCCGCGCGTCATGATGGCATCCACCTTGACCACGACATCACGCCCGCCTTGCACGATATCCTTGATCGCGCCTTCCTGGTTCCGGATGTTTTCCACCACTGCATTGACGTTCTGCATGGTTTCGCTGGTGGAACTGATCAGCTTGTCGATGTCCCCGGTGCGCTTCTGCAGCACCTCGCCAAGGGCTGCGGCCCCTTGCACCACCTTCTGAACATCTTCAGGATCAACCGCGCCAACAATCTTGTGAACGCGATCCAGCCCTTCATTCAGGTTTACCGTGAAGGTCTGCAGTTCCTTGGCCGCGCTCTGGGCATCGGCCATCAGGAGATCGATGTCGCTACTGGCCTTGCCGAGACTTGCGGAAAACTTGGAAAGGTCATCGACAATGGCGGTGACCTTGTCGGAAGGCACGGCAGCCAGCAGGCGTTCACCTTCCTGCACCAGCGTCTCAAGCCGGCCGGACAGGCTGGAAAACGCATCGGAAGCCTTGCCGATGCTGGCCATGAAATCCTTCACGCCATCGGAATTGGCGGCCAGCGCGGCGGAAAAGGTCTCGGCGTTGTTGACGATCTCGGTGATTGCGGGGCCGTTGTCCTTCAGCAGGTCATCGACTGTCTTCATGGTCGAATCGGCACGCTTGAGAACATCGCGGGCGCCATCAACGATGTCATCGAAGAAGGACCGTTCGGCGTAGATGACCGGAACTTTGTCCTCGTCCTGGTCGTCGGACATGCTCAGCAGAAGCGGCGATTCAGATGATCCGCCACTGAGGTCGACATAGGCGACGCCTGTCAGGCCGGTAAAATTCAGCGTTGCCTTGGTATCTTCGCGCAAGGGTGTCGAGGGCTTGATGCCAACGGTGGCTACAACCTTGGTCGGATCCCCCGGTGCAAAGTCCAGCGATTTCACATCGCCGACCTTGATGCCGTTGAAAAGCACCTGCCCCCCGACCGGAAGCCCCGTCACAGGGCCCGGATAGACGATTTTCAGTTCAACGTTCTGCCTGGATTCCGCGGTGACGGCGAGCCAATACACAAAGCCGAACGCACCGATCAGGATTGCGACCATGAAGGCGCCGATCAGAATATAGTTCGCGCGGGTTTCCATTCAGTCCAACCTATACTCGGCGCAGGGCCCGTTCACCCCTGAAGTAAGATTTAATCCAGGGATCATCATTTTTCATCATATCGTCCATCGTGCCGATGGCCAGAACCCGCTTTTTCCCAAGAACAGCAATCCGATCACAGATAGAATGCAAACTATCAAGATCATGGGTGACCATATAAACGGTCAGTCCGAGGGTCGAACTGAGATTTGCAATAAGCGAATCAAAGGCCGCCGCCCCGATCGGATCGAGTCCGGACGTCGGTTCGTCCAGAAACACCAAATCCGGGTCGAGTGCAAGGGCGCGAGCCAGGCTGGCCCTTTTGATCATGCCCCCCGAAAGTTCCGACGGCAGCTTGTCGGCGGCATCTTGCGGCAGCCCGACCAGTTCCAGTTTCAGGGTCGCCAGTTCGTCCATCAATTGCGGTGAAAGCTTCAGGTGCTCCCGCATCGGCACCTGAATGTTCTGCTTGACCGAAAGCGAGGAAAACAGCGCGCCCTGCTGAAAAAGCACCCCCCAGCGGCGTTCGATTGCCGTGCGTTCCTTCGGGCTCGCGGTCGACAGGTCGTGTCCGAAAACCGAAATCTGCCCGGTTCGCTTCGGAGTCAGGCCCAGGATGGTGCGCATAAGCACCGACTTGCCGGTTCCCGATCCACCGACGAAACCAAGCACCTCGCCCCGGCGCACATCCAGGTCGAGATCCTGCAGAATGATCTTGGAACCGAATCCAACGGTGATGTCGCGCACGGACAGGACATTGTCCGACTTCTCGCCCGTCGCGGCGGTCTCTTTTGCAGGCGTCACGCTTTGGCTTGGCGTCATCGGTCGGTCAAACTCCAATCGCGGCAAAGAATATGGCGAAGAAACCATCCACCACGATGACTAGAAAAATCGCTTTCACCACCGACATGGTGGTGTGACGGCCAAGAGATTCGGAGGAGCCTTCGACTTTCAGCCCTTCCACACAGGCGATCAGGCCGACGATCAGTGCCATGAAGGGCGCCTTCACCAGCCCCACGACCAGCGTATTGATCGTGATTGCCGCCTGCAACTGGGTCAAGAAGGCGGCCGGTGGAATGTCCAGATAGGCCCATGTCACGATGCCAGACCCCAGCAGCGCCGCGAGATCCGAAATGAACGTCAGGATCGGCAGAGCAATCATTAGCGCCAGAATCCTAGGCAAAACAAGGACTTCAGTCACACTGAGGCCGATGACATGCAGTGCGTCGACTTCCTCCTGCATCCGCATCGCCCCAAGCTCCGCCGTGAAGGCGGATCCCGAGCGCCCTGCCACCATGATGGCGGTCAGGATCACGCCGATTTCCCTGAGGACCAGGATGCCTGCAAGGTCGACCACGAAGATGTCGGCACCGAATTGCCTGAGGTAGAAGCCGCCCTGCTGCGAGATGATGGCACCGATGAGAAAACTCATCAGCGCGACGATCGGCACGGCTCCAATGCAGCTCCGGTCGAACTGAACCGCGATCGATATGCTGCGCAGGCGTTTGGGCTGCAGCAGAACTGTCGACAGAACCAGGCCGAGCGAGCCGAGAATATGCAGCATTGCCAAGGCGTCGTGATAGACGTCCACCATCTGGCGACCCGTGGCTTCCAGGAAGCCGGCAATCGAAAATCCGTTCCTGTCAGGCTTGTATCTCGGAGGATGGTGGCTCTCGATTTCCTCGAACAGGGTCTGGCGAACGGGAGAGACACCGGTCAGGCCAACCTTGCGTCCCTCGAATTCCAGTCGGCCGCGCGTGCGGTGGATCAGCCAGGCGCCGCTCGTATCCAGATGCTCGATCTGGGACACATCGATGCAGGTCAGGCTTTTTTTGTCGATCGTGAGGCTGTTCAGCTCTTTTTCTGCGTCGGCGATGGTGCTGACAGTCCAGTCGCCGGAAAGGGCAAGGTATTGATGATCCGGCCCGTCTGCTTCCAGAACCATCTCCGGTGCGATGTTTTTTTCCAAGAATGCCATTCCGGCTGGCTGCCCTCTTGCCGCTGGTTCACCATCCCTCGTATACCTGATGGAGAAGTTCAATACCAACCGTCATTCACCATGAAGTTGGTAAACCCTCCAGCAGCCACTTGAAAGCTTAATCCATGGAAATTGCACGTCCTTACCTGTTGTTTCTCGGTGATGTTCCCGATGCCCTCGCCGCCAAGACCGCGATCGGCATCGTCGATTGGCGCAAGGACTGGTGCCTGGGCCAGGTCCGCATGCCCGGATGCGCCGCCGACACAGGCCTTGCCGACATGTCGATTGCAGAGGGGGCGGAAGCTGGCGCCAAGACGTTCATCATCGGAGCTGTGAATGCCGGTGGTCGCCTGCCGGAGCACTGGGTCGAATCTGTCGTCGAAGCACTCGATGCCGGCATGGACGTCGCTTCCGGCCTCCATGTGCGCCTTGCCAGCGTGCCGGCGATCAAGGAAGCCGCAGAACGGAACGGTCGCCAGCTCCACGACGTGCGCCACAGCAGCATGGGTTTTGCCACCGGCAAGGGCACCAAACGCGCCGGCAAACGGATCCTGGCCGTGGGTACCGATTGTTCCGTCGGCAAGAAATACACCGCCCTTGCCATGGACAAGGCAATGAACGACCGGGGCTATTCCAGCACCTTCTGCGCCACCGGCCAGACCGGCGTGTTCATTTCCGGCCGCGGTGTCGCACTTGACGCGGTGATTGCCGACTTCATTTCCGGAGCTGCCGAGTGGATCTCTCCGGAGACCGATCCCGATAACTGGCAGATCATCGAAGGCCAGGGTTCCCTGTTCCATCCGTCCTTCGCCGGCGTCACCCTTGGTCTTCTGCACGGCTCCCAGCCGGACGGTTTCATCGTCTGCCATGAACCGACACGCACGAAGATGCGCGGCGTCGAGGCGGCACTGCCGACGATCCAGCAGGTCATCGACATGACCATTGCCTGCGGCAAACTCACCAATCCGGACATCCGCTGCGTCGGTATTGCGGTGAACACCACCGCACTCGATGACGATGAGGCCCTCGCTTACCTGGCAAAGGTCGGTGAAAAGCACGGCCTGCCGGCAACCGATCCGGTGCGCTACGGCATGGAAGCCATCGTTGACAAGGTTTCGGCGGAATTCGGTGCGCCATGAGCCTTGAGGTCAGCATCGAAGCGCAACGCTTCGAAATCGCGGGAGGTTTCAGGATCTCCCGCGAGACCCGAACCCATGCCCAGGTCGTGGTCGTCACCCTGAGTGACGGCAAGGCAACCGGCCATGGCGAAAGCGTTCCCTATCCGCGTTACGGCGAATCGCTCGAAACCGTTCAGACGCAGATCGAGGAAATCGCGCCCCTCTTGAAAAACGGCCTCAGCCGGGAACAGCTTCTGGAGGCGATGCCCGCCGGAGCAGCCCGCAATGCCGTCGACTGCGCTCTTTGGGACCTGGAAGCAAAACGATCCGGAACACCGGCAACGGACATTGCCGGTGTCGGTCCGCTGAAGCCGGTCACGACAGCCTTCACCATCAGCGTCGACACGCCGGAAAAGATGGCTGAAAAGACCCGCGCAGCAGCTCACCGCCCGCTTTTGAAGATCAAGCTTGCCGGCCCCGGTGATGACGAGCGGATTGCCGCCGTACGCCTTGCCGCTCCTGAAAGCACCCTGATCGTCGATGCCAACGAAGCCTGGGACGAAAGCTGCTTTGAGATCAACATGGCCGCCTGCGAAGCTGCGGGCGTGGCCCTGATCGAACAACCATTGCCGTCAAAGAACGACGGTTTATTGGCAGGGCTCGAGCGGCGTGTAGTGATCTGCGCGGACGAAAGCCTTCATCCGGGCAAGAGCATCGATGGGCTGCGCGCAAAATATGACGCGGTCAACATCAAGCTCGACAAGGCAGGTGGTCTGACGGCTGCGCTGAAGCTCTGCGATGAAGCACGCGCCCAGGATCTCAAGGTCATGGTCGGATGCATGCTCGGCACGTCTCTCGCGATGGCGCCTGCGGTCCTGATCGCCCAGAAGGCGGATTTTGTCGACCTCGACGGACCGCTGCTCCTGGCCGAAGACCGCTCACCGGGACTGAAGTTCGAAGGCAGCACGCTCTATCCGCCTCAGCCGGAGTTGTGGGGGTAAGCGCTTCGACCTCGGAAAACAGAAAAACGCCGGTTCCTTCTCATTGGGCCGGCGTTTTTTGGGGGCATGCGTATCTGCACTATCGAAGGGCGCTGAAATCCCTCTTCAGCGGGATATATAGAGAAATTCCCCAACCTCACTCCGCCGCCATGCGATTTCGCAGCATTGGAGTCATCACCAGCGTCAAGAGCGTGCCGATTGCCGCAACCACGGACATCACGAAGAAGGGCCAGTCCGGATTGATCTCGTAAATGGCGCCGGAAATGCTGAGGCCGATCGCCATCTGGATGCCTACGGAGGTGGCAAGCAGCCCCTGCCCCGTTCCCGCCCAACGGCTCGGCACGACCCGTGCAAGGATCGCGACGGCCCCCAGATGGGCCGCGCCGAAAGATAGGCCGTGCAAAGTCTGCAAGGCAGCCATGGCGGGGAGCGTGTCGGCGAAGGGGAACAGCAGCCAACGCAAGGTTGCCGCCACCCCGGCGGCCAGCAGAAAGATCGGCGGATCAAACCGTTGCGCCAGTTTTCCGGCAACCGTGAACAGGGCGATTTCAGCCGCAACACCCGTCGCCCACAAGAGACCGATCGCAAAGTCAGGCACATCCATCGCCTGCCAGTAGAGCGTCCCGAAGCCGTAAAAGGCTGAATGGCTCGCCTGGTACAATCCAAGCACCATCAACAACGGCCAGAACCAGACGCTTTTGAACGGCGTGTCCTTGTGGTCGTCCGAAGTCCCGTCAGCCGCTTCGGAAGGCGTTTCACCACGTTTTTGCCGGGGAAGCGACATGGCAACAGCACCCGTTGCCAGGGACGCAAGGCCGACGGCAACCACGATGAGCCAGGACGTACCTTCCGCAGCCAACGAACCTCCGAAGATGCTGGCAACCACGAAACCGGCTGAACCCCATAGCCGCATGCGGGCGTAATCCGCTCCCGTATTGCGCTGGACATCCAGCGCGTAGGCATCGCTGAGCGGCACCACTGGCGCATTCATGACCATGTAGCCGATCACCGCGACGGACAGGAACACCAGCCCTAACGGCAGAAAGTAGAGCCCGATGAAAAACGCGGCGGCCAGGGCATAGATCAGGATCGACAGCCTGCGCTGCCCGGTGCGGTCGGAGAGATTCGACAGAAGCGGGCTTGCTCCGATACGCGCAATCGTACCTATCCCCAGAACAAGTCCGATCTCGGCAGCAGTCAGCCCGCGGAACCCGAGCACCACCGGAAAAAACGGCAGAAACAAGCCAACGCCAATGAAATGGCTGGCGAACAGGGCCGAGACACGGCTGCTGATACTGGAACGGTCGAGCGACATGGGATACCGGGCGAAGTAGCGCCCTAAAAGGATGTTAACGTTTTCCGCCTTACCTTGGGGGCGAAGTTGTCCGTGTTACGGCAATAAACGACCCTTAGGCAAGTTGAGATTCGCGTCCACATGAAAGCGGAAGCAGCACAGGAACAGCCGGAGCTGATCGGCGAAGCCGAATACCAGACTCTCGAACAGACCCTGATGGAGTCCGATCGCGGGCGCAGGTTTCTGAAAGAGTTTCTCAATCGCAACAAGACCCCGGAAACCACCGAGATCCTGACCGCGATTGGCCGGCTAGAGAAAATGATGACCCGGCAGCGCAAGGTGCCGGATCTCGACAAGATCCGTCTCGACATTGCCGACATGCACGAGGCTATCGAGCGTACCAAGGCCGAGATTGCCAACATCAAGGCGGAAGGCGAGGAAAGCAACCGCTTTGTCGACGCCTCTCACGAACTCGATGCCATCGTCACCCAGACCGAAGGCGCGACCCAATCCATTCTGGAAGCTGCAGAGCAGATTCAGGAGAAGGCCTGGGTCCTGCGCGAGAATGGTGCGGACGATGCCGTGTGCGACGACATCGATGCCAAGGCGACCGAAATCTTCATGGCCTGTTCCTTCCAGGATCTGACCGGCCAGCGGACCAACAAGGTTGTTCAGGTACTGCGCTATCTTGAAAGCCGCATCAACCTGATGATCAACATCTGGGGCATCCAGGAGCTGGAAGCCGAAGCAACGGCTGGCCCGGTCGACACTCGTCCGGATGCACATCTCCTGAACGGCCCGCAGCTTGCGGGCGGCGTTTCCCAGAACAACGTTGATGAGCTGATGTCCGTCAGCGACGACGTGTTTGACGCCGCACTGAAGGAAACCGGCGCGGAAGCAGCTCCGGCAGAAGCTCCGAAGCATGCCAGCGAAGCTGATGTTGATGCCATTATGGCAAGCGAAGCCGACGTAGATGCCATCATGGCCGGCGGCGACGAGCCGATGGACGCAGCCGCTATCGACGACATGTTCGCCTCCGCTCCTGCTGCCGACGAAGAGGAAGAAGACGACGAATTCGCCGGTGCCGACCCGGACGCCACTCTGGATGAAGCTGCCATCGAACGCCTGTTCGACAGCGAAGTGGGTGGTGGCACTCATGAAGCGGCAGACGAAGCCGAGGCTGACGCCGAATGGGAACTTACCGAGGAAGTCAGTGAAGAGGACGGTGAAGATCCGCTGAAGCAGCTGTCGGAAGCCGAGCGCCAGGCCCTCTTCAACTAGGTCTGCATCCGGCAGGAAATTCGAAAAAGGCGCCCGTTGCGGCGCCTTTTTTTGTTGCCTCTCCTATCGATTCTTGCGGATGGAACGCTATGGATTTCCGAGATCGGTGAACTGAAGGCCGGCAATAGTAAGGTCGCGAAAAAGGTTGCGCCTCGGCTCTCCGGTCCCGGCTCGCGCTATGCTTGGCCGGGATGACGATGGGGAGGCTGGTTTTCCGGGCAAGCTAAGGTTTGGCGCTCTTTCCGCTTCTCGCACTCCCCCCCTCTCAGTCGGTCATCCCGGACGTAGCGCAGCGGAGATCCGGGATCCGGGAGCCGGGCCACGCGAGCGGAAAACCCTTTGCCTCCGAGGTCCCGGCGCAAGGCCGGGACAGCAAGGTGGCGGTCAGCGGCCGGAATTGATCTTGGCGAAGAACTGTTCCGCCTGCTGGCCGAGCTGGCCGGCCTGGTCTTTCAGCGCCGTCGACATGTCCTGAATGGTGCCGACAGCCCCCTCGACATTTTCGACCGACCCGCGCACAGCGGTAATCTCGTCGGTAAAGGCTTGGGTGCCCTGTGCAGCGATCTGGACGTTGGCCGAGATTTCTGCCGTTGCCGACGCCTGTTGCTCCACCGCGGAGGCAATGCCGGTCGCGATTTCGGACAGGGCACCGATTATCGAGGTGATGCCTTCGATATCCTGCACAGACTGTCTGGTCGCCTGCTGAATGCTGGCGACCTGTTCGGTGATTTCTTCCGTCGCCTTGGTTGTCTGGCTGGCGAGTTCCTTCACTTCGGCTGCGACAACCGCAAACCCGCGGCCCATTTCCCCGGCACGCGCCGCTTCGATGGTAGCGTTCAGCGCCAGCAGGTTGGTCTGTTCGGCAATTTCAGAGATCAGCCCGATCACTGATCCGACCTGATCCGCGAAGCCGGCAAGTTTCGTCACGGAAGCATTTGTGCTGCGTGCACCTTCCACGGCCTTCAACGCCATCTCGCGGGACTGGCCTGCCTGGCGACCGATCTCGGTGATGGAAGCGGACATTTCCTCCGTTGCCGTCGCGCTTGACTGGACACCGCTTGCGGTTTCGGCAGACGTATTGTCCATTTTGACCATCCGCTCTCCGATGGAGCCGGTCTCACGGCGCAGACTGCCCGAAGACACTTCAAGTTGTGCGGATGCCGCGCCAAGCGTGCCGACAGTACCACCCAGAACGCCCTGAAATTCCTGGATGGCGGCCTTCAGTTCGGTCTCGCGTCCGACAGCGTCTGCCACCATTTTCTCGTGATAGGTGGAGATCGCGACATCCATGTCCAGCATGACCAGCTTCGTCATCACCTGCATGGCCCGAATGCGCTTGCCCGTCGACATGAAGCGCTTCTTCAGGACCGTCTCTGTGAGTTGCATGAGGGCGAAGGAATAGCCACCGATGTACCAGCTGGGATCGAGGCCGATCCGCACATGCGTGAGGCCAATCTGCACAGCGCGCTCGTGGTAGGCTTCATCCGGACCAGATGCGAACAGCCCTTCCCAGTGGCTCATCTGTGCCTTCACCAGGCGCGACTGCTGGTTGCCGACAAGCGCCGCCAGATGCGGCACGGTTTTAACGTGTGCGTAGAACCCGTCCAGAACGCTCGGCAAGGCTTCCTTGATTGCCGGCCACACGGACTGGGCCACAGCCCGATCCTCGTCCGTGAAACGGAAAAACTTCAGCCGATCTTTCAAGGTGTTTGTCTGCATGAATGCCTCTTGGATCAGCCGATGGAGGTCCGGTTTGACGGGCCCGTGAGCTGATCGCTCTTCAGTTGCCGGATCTCCGAGCCTCTCAGTGAAGAGGCAGGAGATCCTGATTCAATAAAGCACGTGTCACCTGTTCCCTCGCGAACCCAAGTGGGCTGTTGAAAGGCACAACAAGGCGTTCCGCGCCATGCTCGATGCATCGGTACGCTGGCAATGTTCAGGTGATGAAAGGAGAAGACGCGGCGCCGTTGCCCGGCAATCCACGCTGGAATTCAATTTTCAGCAGCCCTGTTCGCGCCGTCCCGACGAAAAGGCAAACAGGACTGCCTGGTCCGGTCCCCTCCACCCGACTTCGGCAAGTCATGCTTGTGGAACCGCTCTAACGGGTAGCCCCCTAAAGGCGCGTTAACGGGACAGCGCAGTCTTTAGCATTTGTGGATCGATGTTTCCGCCCGTCAAAACGATACCGACGGTCTTGCCCTTGAAAGGCAGCTTTCCGGCCAAAAGTGCTGCAAGTGCAACTGCTCCGCCGGGCTCAACGACGAGCTTCAGTTCGGTGAACGCAAAGGCGACGGCAGCCAGAGCTTCCTCGTCCGTGACAGTCACGCCTTCGCCCGCTACGCGGCTTAGAATTGAAAAGCCGATATCACCCGGCGAATCAGACAGGAGCGCATCGCAGACAGAGCCGGTCTTTACGGCATTGGAGAGCCGCTCACCGGCGTCAAGCGAGCGCTTGTAGTCGTCGAACAGCTCCGGTTCAGCAGTATGGAAGACCGTACCGGGTGACTTGGCTTCCAGCGCCAGGGCAATGCCGCTGGACAATCCGCCACCGCCGGTACAGGCGAGCACATCGTCCAGATGCAGGCCCAGCGCAGCTGCCTGGGCTGCCATTTCCAGTCCGACTGTGCCCTGTCCTGCGATGACACCGACATCGTTGTAGGGGTGGACAAACGTCCCTCCTGACTTGGAACACAGGTCTCCTGCAATCGCGTCACGGTCTTCGGTCTCACGATCGTAAGTGATGACGGTCGCCCCGTAGCCGCGTGTGCGCTCCAGCTTGATCCTTGGAGCGTCGGACGGCATGACGATGGTTGCGGGCATACCGAGCAGCTGCGCGCTTGCAGCAACGCCCTGCGCGTGGTTTCCGGACGAACACGCCACAACGCCCCTGGGTCGGTCTGCCGGCGGGATGAGGCTGAGGCGGTTGAAGGCGCCGCGAAACTTGAACGAGCCGCTGCGTTGCAGGTTTTCCGGTTTCACGACGACGGTTGCCCCGGTTACCTCATCCAGCAACGGATGCCTCAAGAGCGGTGTCACCAGCGCCTCGCTTCGGATCCTCTCCGCTGCGGCTTCAACATCCTCTATGGAAACGGTTTTACCAGCCAACTTCGAACCTGCTTCAGACACAGGCAGCGATTGCATATTCGTCATCGGAACTCGCTCTAAACGTCAAACAACTGCTCGGAGGCCTGCCTCAGAAGCGTACAAGGCAATGCCTCGGCCACTTTCAGGGCCGGGTCTCGATGCAAGTGTTTTCACAGGAAAGCGGGCAGTTCCAGCGGGAACTTGTCTTGGTGTCAATTTCGTTTGCCGCACTGCGCAACGTCATCGCACATCAGGGCAGCCGCCTTATTCGGCGGCTTTTCCCTGCGTCGAACGGGCGTTGTGTATGTCCTGGGCTTCAATGCAATTGTCCAGGAACTGACGTGCACTGGCCGCCCAGGTGTAGTTCATGGCAATCGTGCGGCAATGCTCGCGTGGGATATCCAGCGCGGCTTCAGCCGCTTCGCGCAGATCTTCCGACAAGACACCCGCCCCCGTATCGCTGATGACGTCGAGCGGGCCCATTACCGGGAAAGCGGCAACCGGCACGCCGCAGGCCAGGGCCTCAAGCATAACGTTGCCGAAGGTGTCGGTGAGTGAGGGAAACACGAAGACATCCGCGTCGGAATAATGCCTTGCGAGATCCTCACCCACCTTGGAACCGGTAAAATGCACCCCCGGGTACTCCCGGCGCAGACTGTCGAGCTGCGGGCCACCACCGACCACCACTTTAGATCCCGGCAGGTCGAGATCCAGAAACGCCTTGATGTTCTTTTCGATTGCGACCCGGCCGACATACATGAACACCGGGCGCGGCAGGTCGGCTGGCAAAACGGAACCCTCGTAAGGCTTGAACTGCTGCTCATCCACACCGCGCGACCAGCGCATCAGATTGGTAAAACCACGGTCACGCAGATCCTGCTCCAGCGACCGTGTTGCGACCATGCAGCCGCAGCCGGAATTGTGAAACCGGCGCAGCCAGCTGTAGGACCAAGTCAGCGGAACCGGCAGCCGGGCTGAAACATATTCGGGAAACCGGGTGTGGTAACTCGTGGTGAACGGACGCCCAGCCTTCTTGGCGACGCTTGCCGCCAGAAGCCCGAGCGGGCCTTCCGTTGCAATGTGCAGATGCTCGCAGCCGTAATCCTCGATCTTCCGACGCACAATGCCGCGATGGGTCAACGACAGGCGAATTTCCGGATAGGTCGGACACGGCAGCGTCGTGAATTCCTGAGGGGTCAGGAATTCCACCCGCACACCGATCTTCTCGAGTTCTTCGGCCGTGCGCTCAAGCGAGCGAACCACACCGTTTATCTGGGGATGCCAGGCATCCGTCACAATCAGAATGGAACTCATGCGGCGACCGGTGCTTCCTTGGCTTTCGCCGGCACGGCCTCCTCCTGGGTACGGTCCACCCATCGGATCACCTCAAATGTTCCATCGTGGTGCTCGGCAACCGCAGTGCAGCTTTCCACCCAGTCACCCGTGTTGATGTAGTGAATGCCGTTCATATCACGGTCCGCGGCGTGGTGAATATGACCACAAATGACGCCATCGACGCCCTGCCGGCGCGCCTCGTCGGACAGGGCTTCTTCGAAACGTCCGATAAAGCTGACCGCGTTCTTGACCTTCAACTTGGCCCAGGCGGACAATGACCAGTAGGTCAGGCCGAGACGGCGGCGGACCACATTGAGCCAGGTGTTGACGCCGAGCGCGGTCACATAGGCCTTGTCGCCAAAGAAGGCCAGCCACTTGGCATGGCGGATCACCACGTCGAACTGGTCACCATGAATGACCAGGTAGCGTTTGCCGTTGGCAGCTTCGTGAATGATGCTGTCGGTCACTTCGACGCCGCCGAAATGCGTACCGAGGAAGCTGCGCAGAAACTCGTCGTGATTTCCCGGAATATAGATGACCCGGGCTCCCTTACGCCCCTTGCGCAGGATCTTCTGCACCACGTCGTTGTGAAGCTGTGGCCAGTACCAGGACCGCCGTAGACGCCAGCCATCGGCAATGTCGCCGACCAGGTAGATGGTCTCGGCTTCATTGTCCTTCAGAAAGTCCAGCAGCATCTCCGCCTGACAACCGCGCGTGCCAAGATGGACGTCGGAAATAAACAAGGCCCGGTAATGCCGCGATGCCTCAGCGGTAGACATAGCACTTCTCCAAATTCCCTTTGGAGCGCTATAGACGCGATTCAAGTATCACTATTATGACAAACGGCGTGACTTCCCCGGGGCTGTTTTTTTTCCAGCTTAATGATTAACACCGGCACGGATCGGGTATTGGCCTCCCTCACTTCATTCCGTTGCTTCACGAACATCTTGCCGGATGCTGACCGGCTCCATATGTCCCTGACGGCATTTGACAGCATCGGGTTTTGCCAGCCACAAAGCATGTCCAACCTGCATCAAGGAGAACGTTCATGGACCTCGGCCTCAAGGGCAAAAAGGCAATCATCTGTGCGTCAAGCCGCGGCCTCGGCAAGGGCTGCGCCGAAGCGCTGGCGGAAGCAGGCTGCGACATCGTCCTGAACGGACGTAACGAAACGGTTCTGGAAGAAACCCGCACCCTGCTGCAGAACCGCTTCGGCGTGAGCGTTGCCGCCATCGCAGCGGATGTTTCCACACGGGAGGGACAAGAAGCGCTTCTGGCGGCCTGCCCGGACCCGGACATCCTGGTCAACAACAACGGTGGCCCACCCCGGCGCGACTATTCCGAGCTGGACCGTGCGGCGCTGATGGAAGGTGTGGTGCAGAATTTCGTCACCCCCATCGAGCTGATCCAGGCGGTTGTTCCCGGCATGAAGGAGCGCGGTTTCGGCCGCATCGTCAACATCACTTCGCTTTCGGTAAAGATGCCGATCGAAGGTCTCGATCTGTCCAGCGGTGCTCGGGCGGGGCTCACGGCATTCCTGGCCGGCGTCTGCCGCCAGCTTGCCCCCCACGGCGTGACGGTCAACAACTTGCTGCCCGGCAAGATGGACACCGACCGTCTGAAAGGCGGCTTCGAGCGCGCCGCGCAGCAGTCAGGTAAAAGCATCGACGATGTCCGGGCGGCACAGGCAGCGGAAATCCCGGCAAGACGTTTCGGTTCAGCCGAGGAGTTCGGCCAGACCTGCGCTTTCCTGTGCTCCCGCCACGCCGGTTACATCACCGGCCAGAACATCCTGATGGATGGCGGGCTCTATCCAGCGGCGTTCTAAGCGTCCAAAGTCATGAAGAAAAGCCGGAGCATATGCCCCGGCCTTTCCTGAATGGCTGATCTTTCTGATCAGAACTTGTAGCGCAGCGCGGCAGAAATGATGTTGACGCTGCTGTCGACATCCCCCGAATAGGTACCGAATGCCGCGTTGTAGTCCTGGTGATTGGAATCGATGTTGATATCGGTCGATTCCGGAATGATGTGCGTGTAGCCGACATCGAACGCCAGGTGCTCGTTGAAGGTGTAGCTGGCACCAGCCGACAGCCACCAGCGGTTATTGTCCGGCAGACGCGTGGAGCGGATCTTTTCATCAATCGGCGAGATTTCGTAACCGACACCACCGCGGAAGGTAAGCTTCTCGTTGAAGTCGTATTCACCGCCCAGGGAGAAGAACCAGCCGTCGTCATAGTTGAAGTGCAGGACGGTGGCCTCTGCGCCGGTTGCATCGTTGATCGCACGTGGCGACTTGAGCCGGCTCCAGTTGGTCCATTCCACCGTTCCAAGAACGCGGATCTTGTCGGTCACCTTCTGTTTTGCGGAAAGGTTGATCATGTCCGGCGTAACGACACCCAGGCCGATCGCCGTTGTGACACCACCGGCGAACAGGTCGCCGTCGAGATCGTGACCGACACCGGAGCGATATCCAAGTCCGATTTCAGTCCCCTCGAACGGTCGCACCGTCAGACCAGCCGTCACACCGAAACCGATGTCATCACCAGTGATCTGGTTCGAACGAGGGAAGCCCGCTCCGGAAGTGGCGTCGGCGGATTTCAGCGACACGTCCAGGTATTGCGCCTGAACACCGATCGCGATCGCGAACATGTCGTTGATCTGAAGCGCAACCGTCGGGTTGACGTTCAACGAGAACACGGAAGACGAACGGGAATAGAACTGGGCCGCCCAGTTCTGCTCCGGTTTTGTCGACAGGCCGAAGGGTGCGTTGATACCGACACCGAAGATCAGCTTTTCATTCAGCCGGTAGGCTGCGTACGAAGCGGGAATGAACGCGTCGGAAGCAATGTCGCCACTGCCGATCGAAGACGTACCGAGGAACCCGCCGGACAGCGTGCCGTTGATATCCGAACTTGGAAAAAGCCCCGTATTATGCGCTTCGATGGTGAGACCCTGCTGAGCGCCGATAAGCGACGCCGGGTTCCAGTACATCGAAGAGATCGAACCGCCGGACGTACCATACCCGGCAAAAGACATACCCTGAAAGTACGAGCTCTGCTCTCTAAGTGCGAAACCACCAGCGAACGCAGAACTTGCAACCATTGATAGAGCTACAGCTGTAGAAGCAAGTAGAACTGATTTCTTGTTTACCCACGGCATTGAGTTTCCTCCCATCCCCTAGCCACCGGATGTGTGATGACAACCTGAGACAGGGTTTTAGGAGAATGCCGTCCGTTTCAACTGAATATTTACGTCAGTTATGCGGTCGTTTTTTCATGCTGCAATGCGAAATGCGCGGCTTTTCTGGTAGGTATTGCTGCGTAGACATTCAAAACACTTCAAAAACGACAGGTTCAGAGTCTCTTCGTCATCGCACCGACACACTTTCAGACATTTGCCTAAAAAACAGGCACTCGAAATGTCAGTTTCCGATAACGTAATTTAACGGTGAATCGTTGCGGCTTTGCCACAGGTTTCGTGACGGAATGTGGATCTTTTGTAGGACAAGTTCCTTGATATTCCTTGGTAAAAACGCCAATCACCTTTCCTAACGGAAATCACGTCGGCACACCGTTGCGCGGTAGCCTTTCCTTTCGAAATTGAATTTTTGTCAGGAAGTTTGTCAGCAGGCGACGCGCCACTGTCCGGCCAATTACAGCTTTTCCGGCAAGGCAGGTTGCAAGCTGCGAACCGGTGGGTTGCACCGGCTCGCAGAAAGAGATGGTCTAAGACCGCACTTCATTCCTTGTTTGCAGCCTCAAGCGGCAAGCCTAGCTGTCGCGAGCTTCGAGGAAGCGGCGCATGGCAACGTCACTCCAGGGGGCAAGGCGTGCCCGCGCAGCCATATGACTGTCGTAGATCCTCTGGCTAAGCGCATCCTTGCTCGCGAACTCGGACAGCACGACTGCCGAAGTTTCCCGCAAAGCGTCCAGAACGTCGTCCGGATAAGGACGGACGGTAACGCCGTCCTCTTCCTGCAGGAGCTTCAGTGCGCCTGCATTCTCCCAATCACTTTCTGCAAGCGAGCGGCCGTTTTCTGCCTTGCAGGCCTCCAGAACGATGGCGCCAAGGTCTTCCGGCAGACCTTCCAGCGCCACCTTGTTGAACAGCGCTTCACCGGTGCCGTTGGGTTCATGGAACCCCGGCGTGTAGTAGGACTTGGCTGCTTTCTGGAACCCCATTGCCCTGTCCGACCAGGGACCTAGGAATTCCGTCGCATCCAGCACACCGCTGTCCAACGCCTGGAACAACTCTGCAGGCGGCAGGCTGACTGGCGTCGCTCCAAGCCGATGCATCACTTCGCCGCCAAGGCCCGGCATACGGATCTTCAGTCCCTTGAGATCGTCAAGAGTGTTGATTTCGCGCTTGAACCAGCCCCCCATCTGGACGCCGGTGTTGCCGGCCATTACGGGCCTTAGTCCGAACGGGGCATAAAGTTCGTCCCAAAGCGCCTGGCCGCCCCCCTGCTCAATCCAGGTGATATGCTCATGCGGCAGCAAACCGAAAGGGATGGCGGTGAAATAGACCGAAGCCGGGATCTTGCCCTGCCAGAAAAACGAGGCCGTGTGCGCCATCTGCGCCGTCCCCGCCGAGACGGCCTCGAACACGCCCAGAGCCGGCACCAGTTCCCCTGCAGCATAAAGCCGAACGCGCAGGCGACCGCCGGACATCAGCTCGATCCTGTCGGCAATGCGCTGCGCCGTGACCCCGGGCCCCGGCAGGTTCTTTGGCCAGGACGTGACCATCTTCCATTCCAGCGTCGCCTGCTCCTGCGCCACCGCCGGGGCGGCCAACGCGCTTGCACCGGCGGCGGCGGAAGCCCCCAGAAGTCCGCGACGGCTGATCCGTCCGGGTTCGGTGTTTGGCTGATCGGTCATCTCACTTGCTCCAGAACGCGTGGAAATGATGGACTGGCCCGTGACCACTGCCGATGTGAAGCGTGTCGGCAGCGGCGATGGCGGCCTGAATATAGGACTTGGCGGACCTGACGGCCGCTTCCATGTCCTGCCCCTTGGCAAGACCCGAGGCAATCGCGGACGACAGGGTGCAACCGGTGCCATGCGTGTTGTCGGTCTTGATCCGCTCTGACCTGAGCCAGACCGCATTGCCGTTGCGATCCAGAAGCAGATCGGCGCTATTCGCGCCAGACCCGTGCCCGCCCTTGAGCAGAACCGCATTGGCTCCAAGACCGAGCAGACGTTCTGCCTGCGCCTGCATTTGCGTTTCGTCCGCGGCGACGTCGCCCTGCAACATGCGGGCAGCTTCATGCAGGTTCGGGGTAACAATATCGGCCAGCGGCAGCAGCAAGGCAATCAGCGTATCGACCGCACTGTCGGCAAGCAACGGGTCACCGGAGGCAGCCACCATCACCGGGTCAAGCACAACCGGGCCTGTCTCATGTGCCCGAAGCCCTTCAGCTACCACCTCGATCGTATCGACACGCGACAACATGCCGATCTTTGTCGCCTTGACGGCAAGGTCCGAGAAGACGGCTGTCATCTGGGCCCGCACGAACTCCGGCGGCACATCATGAATGGCGCTGACGCCAAGCGTGTTCTGCGCCGTCAGGGCTGCAATAACACTGGCACCAAAGACGCCGTTTGCGGAAAAGGTCTTGAGATCAGCCTGAATGCCGGCTCCGCCGCCGGAATCCGATCCTGCAATGGTTACCGCAATTGCGGTCATGGGAACCTCCTGGGAGTAGATGCCGAAAAGCCTGCGTCAGCCGGTCTTGAGACGGGCTTCAATGTCGCGGTCAGTCAGGCAATAGAGTGCGTCGAGCAACTCCGGCACCAGACTGCCAGGCCCGCCTGACCGGCCGGCAGCGATTTCGCCGGCAATGTTGAAGACGGACAGTCCGCAAGCAGCTGCAAGCGCCCTGTCCTTTTCGATGCTCAGGAACGCTGCCAGAACCGCACCGCCGGCACAGCCGGTGGCCGTCACGCGCGACATCAGCGGATCGCCGTTGCGCAGCAGGAAATCCTCGCCGCGGCTCTCGACCCTGTCTTCCGGGCCGGTAACCGCAAAAATCGTTCCGGCCTCGATCAATGCATCGGCATCCGCCCGCTCCGGCAGGAGAGCGTTGAGTTCTTCCGGATTGAGCCGCACCAGATCCGGCTTCAGGCCCAGCAATTCGCGTGCATAGGCGCAGCGCACGGGAGACCGGTTCACGAAAACCGGATCGACACAAACCGGACGTCCGGCCGTCCTGGCAGCTTCGATCGCTAGCGGAATGGCCGCACGACGTTCCTCGTCAAGGGTGCCGAGGTTCACCAGCAGCGCATCAGCCCCGCCGGCAAAAGCCGCAACCTCCTCCCGCGCGATGGTCATGGAAGGAACGGCACCGACCGCAAGCAGCACATTGGCGGTGAAACTCTGGGCGACCGCGTTTGTGATGGCGTGAACGCGCGGCGTTTTCTGCCGCACCCTTTCCAGAAGGGTGAAGACCTGTTCGGCGCTCAGGGCCTGCGTGGAAGCAGCGACGGAAAGGCTCATGACGGCTCTCCTGCGACAGAAAGCCCGTTGCCGGTATTCCGGAAAGGACGTGTTGAAGGGAGTGGTGTGTGCATCATGATCTCAAATCCCTCCGCCGGTATCAGCCGGATCAGGTTCAAGGAGTTGGCAGGCCGCCTCTCAGCCCGGTCCAGGATGGCCGGGCACCCCCATGAGATGATTGCACTGCTAACAAGCCGGCCGTGCGATTGCAAGACCCGGCTTGTGCAGAGCGGCTACTCGGCAATTGACTGGCGGGAGTAGATAGGCGATGTCCTAGTCTGCTTTCGTGAATCTGTTGCCCGGCATGTTTGGCTGACCGAACAGCCCGGCTGATGGTTCAGGTGACACGTTCACCCCCTTCAAACACCAACTGCCCGGAGCGCCTCATGGTACCGTTTTTCGTGATGATCAAATGCCAGTTGGGCAAGACCTACCAGGTCGCCAATGCGATCGCCGATGCGGAAATTGCGTCCGAAGTCTACTCCACCTCCGGCGACTACGATCTTCTGGTGAAATTCTATGTCGATGACGGTTCGGACATTGGCCACTTCGTGAACGAGAAGGTCCACCCGATCGACGGCATTCAGGACACCAAAACCATCATTACCTTCAAGGCCTTCTAAACTCAGACCCGGAAATTTCCATGAAACTCATTAAAATCGCCGCCCTTTGCCTGCCCCTCGCTCTTGCTCCGATCGGCTCGACCGCGTCCGCGCAAGGCATGCCACCGGAGCAGATCAAGCAGATCCTGGACCTGACCAAGGCCAACTGGGTGTCATTCCGCGACTGGCAGGGCCAGGAGCTGATCTATTTCACCCACCTGGAATCCTGGAAGTGCGGCATCGACTATGTCTTCTACGGACTGAACGACGACCCGATTGAGCAGGAATGGCAACTGGAAGCCTGTGACCCGGACAACCAGAATGTCGTTCTGAAGGACAAGCCCTATCTGGAGCTGCCCCTGGGGTCGGCCCAGTCGATCAGCGTACAGCTGATCTTCAAGGACGGCACAAAGAGCGCTGTTGAGCGGTTCGAATACAAGTCGCAGTAAGGCCGTTTCCGGAAACCACCCGCATTCGCCGTCATTCCGGATCGGCGCAGTAAAGCTGCGCGCCGATCCGGGATCCAGCGCATCAGCGTGAGCAAAGCGAACTCTTCTCTCTTTGTGTAATGCCGCGCCTAAAGCGTGAAATAAGTCTGGTTTCCGGATCGGCGCACAGCATTGCTGTGCTTGTCCGGAATGACGGGGGGAAGACAGCGGGACGCGCCCTCTTGTCTCTCCCCCTACGAACGCGAAGGCGATGACGCCCGGCGTGCCTTTGTCCGGTCCAGCCCGAGCTTGTGCTCGCGGTAGATGACGAAAATACCGGCGGCAATCACGATCAGCGCCCCCAGCACCACTGCAGGCAAAGGCGTTTCGCTGAACACAACCCAGCCGACAATGATCGCCCACAGCATGTTGACATAGTCGAACGGGGCAATGGTGGAGGCATCCGCGAACCGGTAGCTCTGGGTCAGCAGGATCTGGCCGACACCGCCCGCAAGACCGATCAGCAGAAGCAGACCTGCCGTGGGCAGGTCCGGAATGATCCAGGCCTGACCCGGCAGCAGGAAACCAAGCGGCAGCGTGAGCAGCGACAATACGGACGACATGCCCGCAAACCAGGTAACGATTGTGGACGTGCGCTCCGTCTCGCACAGTTTGCGCACGGTGATCATGGCGAGCGCCGCAAAGCCGGCTCCAGTCAGGCCGATCAAGGCCCCGATCATCGAGTTGCTGTCCAACTCCGCGTCACCCAGATGCGGTGACAGCACAACCAGAATGCCGACAAAGCCGACACCGACTGCGCTCCAGCGGTAGACCCGCACCTTTTCGCCAAGGAGCAGAAACGCCAGCACCACGACGAAGAGCGGCGATGCAAAGCCGATCGCCGTCGCATCCGGCAAGGGCAGAAGAGACAACGCGGTGAAGCCGCAAACCATCGCCGTCAGGCCGACGGACGCCCGGGTAAGATGTCCCAGCGGGTTGGCCGTTCGAAAGGCGAGCCCCAACTCCCGGCGCATCGCCACCATGATCAGCACCGGAAACAGCCCGAAGAAATTCCGTGCGAACACAAGCTCACCGATCGGCACCGTCTCGGCGGCGATCTTGAGGGCCGTTGCCATGACGAAGAACACCATGGTGGAGGCCACTTTCAGCGATATTCCGATAAGAGGTGCCTGCCGGGTCATCCCGGTAGGCGCCGGAGGTCCGGAGAAACGGGACTTCTGGCTCAAGAACGCCATGACAACTTCCAGGCCCGGCTTTTCAAGGATCAATCCCACGGTGTACCGGTCCAAAAACCGTGGGAAGAACCAGTTCAACTGGCCCTTCGAGCGCTGCAGATCAAGAATCGTATCGCATGCTGGATGCGAGTAGGCAGGAATGAGGTGAAGGGCCGACAGTATTTGGCCAAACGAAGCTTACGGCAAGCCCGCTTTCAGGAAAAATGCCGCCCGATCAATCGACCGGGCGGCAGTTCATCGTCTGCGAAGGTTCCGTCGACGGACTTTACCCTTAGAGCTGGGCTTCTTTCTCCGTCAGCAGTTTTGCAAGTTCTTCCGGAGACATGCTCTCGCGTTCCGCAATCGAGACTTCAAAGCCCTTCAGACGTTTGTAGATGGACAGAAGTTCGATGATCGTTGTCCAGGAATTGACCAGATACTGGAACGAATTCGAGACTTGCCCGAAGGCAGTAAGAATTTGTTGCAGGATACCGTAGGTGATTGCTCCGGACACAATCGTGGGAACGAGAATGAAATAGGTGAACAGGTTATCTGCCTGGAGATAAATACCTCTCGCCAGATTGAAGTAGAGGTAGTGACGGTACAGGCGAAAATAGTTCTTTCGAACGTTGGCAAACAGTTGCGACAGCGTAATCGGCTGCGCCCTGTTTTCGTAATCCTCACCGTAGACCAGTTCCTTACGATAGGCCGCCTCGACGCGCTGGTTGTGAAACTCAAGTCCCGGCAGCTTGATACCAACAAGCGCCAGCAGACCCGTGCCGAACAGCGACCACAAGATCGCTGCCGTGAACAAAGGTGCGGGAATGGCACCGACAATCGGCAGCTCAGAGACGTAGCTGGAAAGAGACAGCAGCACGGGCAGGAAGGCGATCAGTGTCATGACCGCATCAATCATTGCCACGCCGAGCCCTTCCATGATTGCCGCAAAGCGCATCGTGTCTTCCTGAATACGCTGGGAAGCACCCTCGATATGGCGAACGTTTGCCCACTTCTCGACGTAGTAGTCGTTCATCGCCGTGCGCCAACGGAAGACATAGTGGCTCACAAAAAACCGGGTAAAGACATAAAGGACAACCTGAAACGCCACGATTTGCACGAACACAATCATGAGCGAGTAGAAGTCCCATGCCGTGACGCCGTTGTTGCCTGGCAGCGCATTCTGCAACGTATCGCCAAAAGGTCTGCGCCAGTTGTTGATCGCAACAGATACCTGCACCGAATAATAGGTGGAGAAGATGATGGCGGACGAGCCCCAGACTGACCAGATCTGCCAGCGGTGATTTTTGGCAAACACCCACCAGAAGCCACCGAAGAGGACCGTACAAATGAAATAATAGCAGTAGAACCAGAGGAACTCGGGCGAAACGAAGAACCCCGGGCCGACGATCTCTTTATGATTGGTCTCGGAAACGCCAAAACCGAGCGGACCGCTCAAGTCGTCTGCGAACCCGTACCAGAAGGCGACGGTGATTATGGTCCACAGCAAAGCCGAAGTGAAAAACAGCTTCGGTCTTGGAAAGAAGGATTGAAACAACGGGAGGATCCTATTTCTTGAAGCGGAAGGATTCGCGCCACGCACCGATGAACCGCAAGATTGCGGCAAGAACCGGATAATTCATACGTTTATTTAAAAGAAACCACAGACACAATCTTGAGAACCGGGCTTTACCGGTGTCAACTTGCGGCCTGAAAGATAAAAGGCGCCTCGAAAGGGCGCCTTTTTCAGTTTCCGTTATTTTGCGGCCTGGATGGCTTCCCACACACGAAGCGGGGTTGCCGGCATGTCGATCAGCTCGCTGACCCCTGCCCCGTCCTTCAGCGCCTTCTGCACCGCATTCATGACCGATGCACAGCCGCCGATGGTTCCGGCTTCACCCGCCCCCTTGATGCCCATGGCATTGGTGGTCGAAGGAACGTTGCGGGTCTCGAAGTGAATGTCCGGCAGGTCTGCTGCACGGATCATGCGGTAGTCGAGCAGCGAAGCCGTCAGAAGCTGGCCGTCTTCGTCGTAGATCGTCTGCTCGCACAGGGCCTGGCTGAGTGCGGAGGCCGCACCGCCATGCACCTGACCGGCCAGAAGAAGCGGGTTCACCGTGACACCGAAATCATCGACGATCACGTAGTTGACGATGGCAACGTCACCGGTATCCGGATCGATTTCCACCTCGCACACATGGGTGCCGTTCGGATAGGTCGCCTCGGTCTGGTTGACCTCTTCGCGGGCGGTCAGGGTTTCCCCGGCGCCTGCCGCAATCTCGGCTAGTGTCACCTGCTGGTCGGTTCCGACCACGCGGACCATGCCACCGTCGAGTTCAAGATCCTCGATCCCGGCCTCAAGCCGATCAGCGGCAAGCTCCTTCACCTTCTTGACCAGCGCAACGCCCGCATCGCGGACAGACGGCAGGCCGATGGGGATGGAGCGCGACCCACCCGTGCCGCCACCCTTGCGCACCCGGTCGGTGTCGCCCTGGATAACGTCGATGTCCTCGATGGAGATGCCGAACTGTTCCGCAATCACCTGGCTGTAGGCCGTTGCATGGCCCTGGCCGTTGGTTTGCGTACCGATCAGCAACGTCAACGTACCCTTGTCGTTGAGCTCAAGTGTGGCTTCCTCGCTGCCAGGGAAGGCGCAGGCCTCGATATAGGAACAGATGCCGATGCCGCGGTATTTGCCGTGCTTCGCGCTGTCGTCCTGCCGGGCCTTGAAGCCGTCCCAGTCGGCAACTTCCAGCGCCTTTTGCAGATGGCCGGAAAAATCGCCGGTGTCGTACATTCGCCCGGTCTGGGTCGTGTAAGGCAGTTGCTCAGGCTTGATGAAATTGCGCTTGCGGATCTCTACCGATCCGATACCGGTTTCCTCTCCCGCCTTCTCTATCAGGCGCTCGATCAGATAGGCAGCTTCCGGACGGCCCGCGCCACGGAAGGCATCCGTCGGCACCGTGTGCATGTAGACGCCCTCGACCTTCGCAAAGACGGCCGGAATGTCGTAGAGACCGGAGGTCATCGATGTGCCGACGAAGGGAATGAACGGGCCGAACTGGTGCAGATAGGCCCCCATGGCAGCCTTGACGTGCACCTTGAGCCCCAGGATCCGGCAGTCGGCGTCCAGCGCCAGTTCCGCGTGGGTGACATTGTCCCGGCCATGCGCATCCGTCACGAAGTGGTCCATGCGCTCACCCGTCCAGCGCACTGGCCGTCCAAGTTCGCGAGCAGCAACCATGCTCAGCGGGTATTCGCGGTAGCAGAACATCTTGGTACCGAAGCCACCACCGACTTCCGGCGTGATCACCTGCAGTTTGTCAGCTTCCAGATCCAGAATGCTGCAGATGATGTCACGCAGACCATGACCGCCCTGGGTGCCGACCGTCAGCTTGAACCGGTCGCTCGCAGCATCGAATTCGGCAACGCAACCGCGCAGCTCCATGTAGTTGGCAACGATCCGGTTGTTGACGACGTCGATGGAAACGACCTTGTCAGCCTTTTCGAAGGCAGCGTCGGTCCTGGACTGATCACCCTGACCGTAGGTGAAGGCGACGTTGGTCCCGAATTCCGGCCAGACCTTCACGGCGTCCGGTGCAAGGGCCTGCTCGATCCCGACGACAACGTCCAGCGGGTCGTAGTCGATTTCCAGCATCTCGGCGGCATTCCGGGCTGCGTTGACATCGTCCGCGACGATGAAGGCAATCGCATCGCCCACATAGCGTACTTCGTCGGAGCACAGGACAGGCTGATCGGGCGCTGCGAAATTGGAGCCGTCGATCTGCTTCGGACGCGCCCGGCAAGGCATCGTCCGGCCTTCCAGCTCGGCTCCGGTGAGCACCAGCCTGACACCGTCCATCTCACGGATCTCGTCCACATTTCCAAGGCTGATGCGCGCATGTGCCATGGCGGACCGAACGACGACCCCGTGCAGGCAGCCTTCCGGCATGTAATCGCCCGTATAGATGCCCTTGCCCGTTATGAGCGGCTCATCTTCCTTGCGGCGCAATGGGGCGCCAACACCGAACTTCGGAGTGACCATCTGGTTCATGAATCTGGACCTGCTTTTTTTGGGAAGACTTTCCCTTGGGAAATATCCACGCGCCGGGAGCGCCGGTTTTGTTCAACATAGTGCCCGAAAGCCGACGTGGCCAGAGGTTTGGACAATTCTGCTTCGCACGATTGTTTTTCC
The DNA here is from genome assembly GCF_054658215.1 of Roseibium sp. ROS1. NCBI lineage: Bacteria > Pseudomonadati > Pseudomonadota > Alphaproteobacteria > Hyphomicrobiales > Stappiaceae > Roseibium > Roseibium sp. ROS1. The sequence continues at coordinate 1,235,182 of NZ_BAAGIG010000001.1, read as the reverse complement.
GGGCAAGCTGTGGGGGCTGAGACGGCTTGCTCATTCGGTGCCAGAGGCCCATCCATCAACACGAGCCAGCCCCTCCCCTGAAGCATGCGATAGGTGGGTGAGCTGCTGTACACGCCGAGAAACGCTAAAACCAAGCCGCCTCTAGATGATTTCGTCTTCGTCGAACAGCGGATCGGCCTCAAGCTGGGAAGCCAGGCTGTCGAGGGTCGTTTCAGCGTCGTATCGCTCGTTGAACTCGGCGATATGAAACAGCCCGTCCCCTTCGTTGACCACCGGAAGGTTGGTTCTGCCCACGATGAGCCCACCCAGTTCGGCCAGCACGTTCCGTTCCTTCTCGCCGAACGGATCAGAGGTGATGCCAAGCAGCATACCGGGTTCGACAACATCGCCGACCGATTTGAACGGTCGCAACAATCCCCCGGCCGGCGAACGGACCCAGTAGCTCGTCTTGCTGAGGATCGAGCGGGCCTTTGGCCGCGTTATGCCTTTGGCTCCCAACATTTTCAAGGACCGCATCACGCGCAAGACGCCGGAAACGCCAGCCCTGATCGCCATTTCGTCAAACCTCAGGCCTTCGCCCGCCTCGAACACCAGGACGTCGGTTCCCTTCAGTTGCGCGGCCTGTCGCAAAGATCCATCGCGCACCTTGGAAGTCAGGATGACCGGAGCGCCGAAAGCTTTGGCGAGCGCCAGCGTGTCTGCCCGTGAAGGCGAAACGCGGATCTGCGGCAGGTTGGTCCGGTGTATGGCCGCCGAATGCAGGTCGATGCCATAATCGGACCGGTTGACGATCTCGCTCATGAAAAGATGCGCCAGCCGCCCGGCCAGCGAGCCGCGCAGGCTACCGGGGAACGAGCGGTTAAGGTCACGCCGGTCGGGCAGATAGCGCGAATGGTTCAGAAAGCCGAACGCGTTGACGATCGGGATGACCATCAGCGTACCCTTCAGCTTGTCGAGCTCCTGGATTTCAAGCTGTGGCGCTTTCAGGACACGGCGTGCGATCTCCACACCGATAACCTCGTCACCATGCACCGCCGCACTGACGAACATGACCGGCCCGGGTTTGCTTCCATGCAGGACATGCACGGACATCGTCACGGGCGTGTGGTCCGACAGCACGCTGACCGGCAGATCGATCGTACGCCGGGTTCCCGGTGCGATCTTGTGGTCGCCGATCTCGAAGGCTTTCACTTTTGTGGTCAACCGCGTCCCTTGGTCTTGGTTTTGCCAACCTGGGCATTCTTGGCAATAAAGTCGATGATCTTGCCGGCAACATCAATACCCGTTGCCTTTTCAACGCCCTCCAGCCCGGGCGAGGAGTTGACCTCCATCACCACCGGGCCATGGTTGGACCGCAGCATATCGACACCGCAGACGTTCAGCCCCATGGTCTTTGCCGCGCGAATGGCGGTCGAACGTTCCTCGGGAGAAATCTTGATGGCCGCCGCGCTGCCGCCGCGGTGCAGGTTGGAACGGAATTCGCCCTCCGCACCCGTCCGCTTCATGGCCGCAATCACCTTGCCGCCAACCACCAGCGCGCGGATGTCGGTGCCGCCGGCTTCCTTGATGAATTCCTGCACCAGGATGTTCACGTTGGCACCGCGAAACGCCTCGATCACCGACTTGGCAGACCGCTCCGTATCGGCAAGAACCACACCGATGCCCTGCGTGCCTTCCAGCAGCTTGATCACCACCGGGGCACCGCCAGCGGTCGCCAGCACTTCCTCGGTCATCTTCGGATCGTGGGCGAAGGTCGTTACCGGCAGGCCGATCCCGTCGCGGGCAAGCAGCTGCATCGACCGAAGCTTGTCGCGCGACCGTCCGATGGCAACGGATTCGTTCAGCGGGTAGACGCCCATCATCTCGAACTGGCGCAACACGGCCAGACCGTAAAAAGTGACCGATGCGCCGATCCTCGGAATAACCGCGTCGAAGCCGGTCAGCTTGCTGCCGTTGTAATAGATTTCCGGCCGCCGGGAGGCGATGTTCATGTAACAGCGCAGGGTGTTGATGATTTCCAGTTCGTGACCGCGCTCCTCGGCAGCGTCCTTCAGGCGCTTGTGGGAATAGAGCTCGGGATTCCGTGCCATCATAGCAATTTTCATTGGTTCAAGTCCCTCGGTCTCAGCCTCGTTCCGACCGGTGTTGCGACACCGAATTTTCAGTGATTGTTGTTTGCCACGTAAACGCGCAGCTTAGTGTTTTGTTGCCAGCGCGGGCTTTCCCGCCAGGAAAGACCGGCCTGCATGCACCAGCACGTTGTGCCGCCTGATCGCCGTCCGGCCGAGGATCATGTCGAACCCCATGTTCGACCTGTCCGCCAGCGACACATCCACATGCCAGTGATGTTTTCCAAGATGAAGTAACGTCCGGATGACAATGCGCCGCTCGGGAACACCGCTGGTGTTCTTGATGTTGCGCTCGTCCAGAACCGGAACCTCCGCCCGGAAATCGCTGTGATGACGCGAGGCAGGCACCCGGAAACGTACCCAGGTCCGGCCGTCGCGTTCGAACACTTCCTGTTCTTCGGCATGGAGCGCCGAGGTGCGTGCGCCGGTGTCGATCTTGGCACGCATATCGAAAACGCCCAGTTCGGGAAGGCTCACGATTTCACGCCAGCCGATGATATCGGCAGCGGCCAAGGGACGCCCCTTCTTAGCCATTGTCATTCAAAAAAACCCTGGAGCCCCCTTGCTGGGGCCTTTCCCAAACGACCTTGTTAACCGAGCATTGCATGGCCCGCCGGAGAGCGCAACTGAGGTTGCGGTCCGGTCTGAAAACAAGATTTCGGACGCAGCTCATCATCATGATTCACATCGGCGCGCAAGCAAATTTGCGAGCGAGTGCAAAGAACGTCTGGCAGGTGCAACACCCGAATGACGCCCTACCGCTTGTACGGGTTCTTCGGGCGCCGGTCGTCAGACAGGCTGCGCCTCGTTTCGCGCGTCAATTGCTCGATGGCATCGGCAAGATGGACTTCCTGAATGTTGTAGTCACCCCGCGCCACCCGGATCTTGTGTGCTTCCAGCATGACCTCGCCCATGGCCACGCCTTCCGGTGGCACGAAGCGATAGCTGGCCAGTTCGATCAGCAGCCCGAGCGGGTCACGGAAATAGATGGAATCCATGAAGCCGCGATCCTTCGGACCGCTGTGCGATATGCCGCGTGCATCAAGCCGCTCGGCAATCTGCCGAAAGGTTGCCTGCGATACGGCAAGTGCCAGGTGATGAACGCAGCCGATTGTCTGGGGAGCCGGCTCCGGGTCCGGTTTTCGGTCTTCGTTGGTGAAGATCGTGATGAGACGGCCGTCGCCCGGATCGAAATAGAGATGGCTCTGGTTTTCATCGTCCAGATTGGGCTGCTCGAACACGAAAGGCATTCCCAGCAGCCCTTCCCAGAAATCGATGGAAGTCTGCCTGTCGGCCCCGACAAGAGTGATGTGATGCACGCCCTGCGTCTGGATTTTTTCCATGGAAGTCCTCCCCGTTAGGCGCAGTTTAAATTGCATCTGCTGGCGATGGCAAACTGCCGCCCTCTTTCCTTCTCGGCGAAAAGCGCTAAGCTTGTTTCAACTGCAACAAACAGCCTTATCCGAGTCTTGCCTGTGCTCCGGCCCCAATGCGCCGCCGCATCCGCATACCCTCCGGCAAGGATTCACGATGGACATGCCCACCCAACAGCCGGAGCCTTCCGAGGCAACCGTCTTCGGCGCAAGGTGACCAGCCTGACGGAGAACCTGCCGTCGAACACCATCGGCGCGCTCTGGATCCTTCTGGCCGCCTTTCTGTTCTCGATCATGGTCACCCTGATCAAGCTGCTCGGCAAGGACCTGACGGTGTTCCAGATCCTGGTGATCCGCCAGGGCATCATGCTTGCCATCGTTGCCCCGAAGATCCTCAGCGGATTGCCGACCTCCCTGGCAACAAAACGTCCCGGACTTCAGCTGACCCGTATCGTGGTTGCCGCGACCGCCATGCTCTGCGGCTTCACGGCCGTCATCGAACTGCCGTTGGCCGATGCCACGGCAATCAGCTTCTCCAAGACGTTCTTCCTTACGATCTTCGCCATCTGGTTGCTGGGAGAAACGGTCGGTGTGCACCGCTGGGGTGCCACCATCGTCGGTTTTCTTGGGGTTGTTCTGATGCTTCGCCCGCAAGGCGATGGGCTGATCGATCCCTTTGCGCTGCTCGCCATTGCCGGAGCGGCCTGCGCCGGCCTGGTGATGATTGTCGTCCGCCTGCTGACGCGCACCGATCCCCCGGTCACCATCCTGACCTACCAGGCTTTCGGCGTCGGGCTGATCATGATCATCCCCGCCATCCTGACCTGGCAGAGCCCGACCCTGGCACAATGGGGAATTCTGCTTGGGATCGGCATCGTGTCCTGGGCAGCCCAGATGGCCAATATCCAGGCATTCCGCGCCGGCGAAGCCACCGCAATTGCCTCGCTGGACTACACCAGGCTGCTCTATGCCACCGTTTTCGGCGCCCTGGTTTTCCACCAGTGGCCGCGCGTGGAAACACTGGTAGGCGCTGCCGTCATCATCGCCGCGTCGATCTACACGGTCCGCCGCGAGGCCAAACGCGGCCAGAAACTGGCCAGGGCCTCGGACGGACGCGGGTACAATAGCTAGAGCAGCAGGCGATAATGTTGCCTGCCGGCTCAGGCAATAAGGTCGCCTGCCGGCTCAGGTAAAAAGGTTGCCTGCCGGCTTAGGCAAGCACGTGCCAGAAATCCAGATCGACGCTGGCAGGATCAAACAGGTTCAATAGCGGCGCACAGGCCGCGTTCGACACGTAGCCTCCGCAGATCTCCCTGGCAGCACCTTCCGTTTCCACAAAGCAGATCTCCGAATAGGTATCCTCCCCTGCCCGCGCCATCAGATGCGCCCTGGTTTCCGGCAAGGGGGCAAGATACTCCCTCTCGATCCGTCCGGACGCAGCCATCAGCGCCTCTTCTGAAAAGCGGCCGTCGTCCCTGGGACGAAACGTACCGAATTCGATGGCGGAAAATCCGTTCGGCACCGCCGCGAGGTCTTCCATCAGACGGTTGAGACACAGGCGAATGCTGCCGGGCTCCAGCAGTTCCATGAATGCCCTTGAGCTTGTTGCCTGCATATGCGCCTCGGACATGGCTGCGAAACTGGCCTCGTCCCTTGCCAGAATTGCATCGGCATAACCGCCTGTTGCATTGCCTAAAAAGCAGTGAAAGGCGATGCCCGGCTGGTTGCTCAGGAACTCCTTCTGCCACAGGCGGGCGGCCGCTATCAGTTCCGGCGCACCAACGCCTTGTTTCGCCTCGTAGCGGGCAAACCCCATCACTTTCATCGGTCCCAGTTCTTTTCGCAGCATGAGATGTCCTTCCGTGTTTCTGCTGCCAGCTCTATAGAAGAGGTCAGAGACAGTTTCTGTCAGGGGGATGCGTCTATGGTCGCCAGTAACTGGACCGCAGCGAGCGCCTTGCAGAAACCTGCCGGAGACCAAACCCCATGCGAACCATCAGGCTGTTTTCCATCCTGGATACCCTGCGCAGCCGCAGAGGCGCCGTTCCGGCCGCCATGCTTGCGGAGCTGCTGGGCGTGACGGAACGCACCATTTATCGGGACATGGCCACGCTTAAGGCGATGGGCGCTCCCATTCGCGGTGAAGGCGGTGTCGGCTACGTTCTTGAACGCGGCTATTTTCTGCCGCCAATGCAGTTCGATCCGGACGAGCTGGATGTCATCCTGCTCGGCATTCGCATGGTCAAGGCACGTGGCGACAAAACCATGAGCGAAACGGCCGAGCGGGTGCTCGGCAAGCTTGGAGCAGTTCTGTCCGAAGGCGAACGCTCGCTGAACCGTCCGTTGCTTGCGGTCGGCAAGGCCTCCTCGGCACAAGGACATGACGCCCTGTCTCCGCTGCGCGATGCCATCCGCAAACGGCGCAAGGTGCAACTCGGCTACAGCGACCTGCAAGACCGCGTCAGTGAACGCCTCACCCGCCCGCTGGGACTGACCGCCTTCGAAAGTGTCTGGGTGCTGACTGCGTGGTGCGAAGTACGGAACGGCTTCCGGAATTTCCGGCTCGATCGCATCAAGTCATTTGCGATCACCGACACACGGTTTCCGAAGGAGCCGGGCAAGGAATTTCAGGACTATTTGAAGACACTGTGAAGCAATCACGCCGCTCCGTTGCAACGGGTTTATGCGACAGCAGTGTGACTGCTTGTCAGGTGGAAACCCGCTCTGCGTGACATGAAAATTGTGTCGGTTTAGACAGAAAGCGTTGCACGGAAGCGCTCGATTGAGAGCGCTTCCGGTGTTTTCAGGAACGGTGCGCTCAGGCGCTCCGGGCTTCCGCCGCTGCCCGCTTCTGGGCTTCTTCCTCGACCAGTTCCTTCTTCGACAATTTGCCGACCATGGTTTTCGGCAACTCGTCACGGAACTCATAGTCTCTTGGCAGTTCGATCGTTGACAAATGGTCCTTCAGGAAGGCCTTCATGTCATCGGCGGTGAGCGAATGGCCTTCCTTCAGCTTGATGAAGGCCTTAGGGCTCTGGCCGCGATAGGCATCCGGCACGGCAATGACGATGGTCTCGTCCACGGCCTCGTGCTGGTAGATCGCTTCCTCGATGACACGCGGATAGACGTTGTATCCAGAGCACAGGATCAGGTCCTTGATCCTGTCGACCAGATAGATGAAGCCGCCATCATCCTGATAACCGACATCACCCGTATGCAGATAGCCGTCATGGGTGATGGTCTCGGCGGTCGCGTCCTCGCGCTTCCAGTAGCCCTTCATCACCTGAGGCCCATGCAGCAGCAGCTCGCCCTTCTCGCCTGCCGGAACCACGGTTTCGCGGTCCTCGATGCTCACGAAGCGGGCACTGGTCCCCGGCACCAGCCTTCCGATGGAACCCGCCCGGCGGCTGTCGTCCAGCGGGTTGACCGCGGCAACTGGCGACGTTTCGGTGAGGCCGTACCCTTCCACCAGAATGCAGCCCGTGATCTTTTCAAAGCTTTCCTTGACCTCCACCGGCAAAGGCGCGCCGCCCGACAAGCAGATCCTGATGCTGGTCAGATCGTAATTCGCTGTCATGGGCGAGTTGTTGATGGCCGTGTAGATCGTCGGTACGCCCGGAAAGAGGGTTACCTTCTTGCGCTTGACCGCTTCCAGCAGCGACTTCAGCTCAAAGCGCGGCTGCAGCACCATTTCAGCGCCCAAAATGATTGACAGGTTCTGCCCCACCGTCATTGCGAAGACGTGGAAGAACGGCAGAACGCACAGCATCTTTTCTTGGCCCGGCCGCGCCTTTTCGAAGACGCAGCGCATCTGCTCGATATTGGCCGACAGGTTTCTGTGCGTCAGCATCGCGCCCTTGGGAACGCCGGTGGTGCCCCCGGTATACTGCAACACCGCAATATCGTTTGCCGGATCGATTGCGACCGGTCTGGGCTTGTCTCCCCTTGTCTGCAGGTCTTCGAAACGAATGTGGGCGTCATCACGGGGAATGTCCGCCAGTTCCTTTCGCTTGAACAGACTGAACAGCACCTTCTTGATGGTCGGCAGGCACCAGGCCATCGGGCAGACGATGATCTTGTCGAGCGCCCGTTCCCTGCGAACCTCCTCGACCTTGTCGTAGATCACCTTCAGATCCATGGTCACCATGATGCGTACATCGGCATCACGCGCCTGGAACGACAGTTCGCGCTCGACGTAGAGCGGATTGAAGTTGGCGACCGTGGCGCCGATCTTCAGAACCGCGAAATAGAAGATCGTGTAGAAAGGCGTGTTTGGCAGGCACAGGCCGACGTGCACACCCGGGCCGACGCCCATCGCCTGCAGTCCGGCAGCCGTCCTGTCGACCAGCGCGCCGAACTCGGCATAGGTCCACACCTTGCCCATGAAATCACAGGCAGGACGGGTCCCGTATTGGGCAACGGTCGTCTCGAGATACTCGTGTACTGGACGGGGCTTGAACGCCGCGTTCCACTCCTCCGCAGTCGTCATTACGTTCTCCAACGCGTTTTATCGCTTCACTGCGCGGACGGGCCTTTATCCTGAAATTTCGTGATCCGGACAAAATCCGTACCACGAAATGGTCCTCCTCAAGGGCCCGGCCACCAATGAGGCGTCACCTCTTTGGGTCTCTCCTGACATGAACCAACCTTCCGTTCACGTCAACTCGCGACGTAACGACACCTCGTCGTTTTTTTGCGCGTGAAGAACCATCAGCTTAAGATAAGCCAGCTGAGCCGGTTGGCAATAGAGACGTCAAATCAAAAACTTATAGACAACCCTGCAATACAGGCGGTTTATCTCTTTGGCCAGTTCCAGCGAGGTGTGTCAGCGCTATCCACAACCGTCTCGCCAAGTTCCTTGCGCAGATCGTAGCGCATGCAGCCTCTTTCCGACGACAGCACGGACACCAGTTCTTCCGCGTGGGAAACGACGATCACCTGCGTCTTTTCCGCGGCCCGTGCAATCAGCCGGGCGAGAGGCTCCAGCAATGCCGGATGGAGGCTTGTTTCGGGCTCGTTCAGCACCACCAAGGGTGCCGGGCGCGGTGATAAAAGCGCCGCCGTCAACAGGAGATACCGGAGCGTTCCGTCAGACAGTTCACTGGCCCGTAGCTCGCGCAGCAGCCCCTTCTGCTGCATCAGCAGTTCAAAATAGCCGTCGTTGACCGAAATCCTGACGGATGCTCCGGGGAATGCGTCATCGACTGCCTCTTCCAGAGCCCGCTCGTCACCAATTTCCTGGATGGTCTGAAGAGCGGCTGCCAGATCCCCGCCATCTCCGCTCAGCACAGGTGTCCGTGTTCCTATCTTGGGAAACCGCGCGGGAGCGTCCCTGTCGGTGCGCAGGTGATCATAAAAACGCCAGGCGCGCATGCGTTCGCGCATGACCAGAAGTTCCAGACCGTCTTTCGGATCGGCGGCATGGGTCATCATGCTGTCGAAGCGTGCAAGGTTCTGGAAAACCGGTATGCGCTGCCCCTGGCTGTTGAGAACCCGAACCGTCGGGCCGTTTCTGGCCGCGATCTCGTTCGAACGGGACAAGGCTTCGCCAGCCCAAAGGGCCTCGGCCTTGATTTCCGGATCCATGGAAAACAGCGAACGCCCGGCGTCCGCCGGCAGACCGAGATCTATCGCATAGCCATAATCCTCATCGGCAAAGCCAAGCTTCAGACTGACCACACCCTTGCGCACGGTTCCCTGAACCGGCACTTCGCCCTGTTTCATTGCCCTGGAAAAAGCTTCAGGCCCCGCCCAGAGCGTCGAATTGAGGCCACCTTCCGCAGCCAGCGAGGCAATCGCCTGGCCTTGCGAGACTTCCGCCAGCAAACGGATCGACCGGTAAAGGCTCGACTTGCCGCTGCCGTTCGCACCCGTCACCAGGGTGATGCGGTCGAGCGGTAGGACGATGTCGCGTAGCGAGCGGTATCCGGAAACGGCAAGAGTGAGGATCATCGAAAGACCTGTTTCAGCTCCCCTGATCCACCAGTTCGAGCTTGTTGACATCGAAGAAACCGAATTCGGTGATCTTCAGATGCGAAATGCCCGGCAAAGGCAGGAAGGTGTCGCGCGCATTCCGAACGCTGGAGCGAACCAGACCCATAGATTTTTGTCTTGAGGAATTGCGTCACTGCTACTTTTAGGTGCATATCCTGGTGCAATACTCGAATGAAAGGTGTTGCCTTTGTATAACCCGAAAGAAGCGGCAGAAGACAGCCACGCGCTTCACCTGGCCATCCTGTTTTTTGTAGCTAGCGCTGTCGCGATCTCAATTTATTTCCACCACGACAGCGGTTTGAAGTACTGGCTTCTGAAAGGATTTGGCGAAACCACCCCCGGCAAGGTTCTGGTCATTATCAACGACACGCCCGACGGGGACAAGGCTTGGGCGCATTATCGTTCCAATTACCGGAACACTTTCAAGAACTTCAAAAGCTGGCACGATGAAAGGATCGTCGTTGAATTCAAGCCAGCAAACGCAGCGGCTCAAACTCTGGATTTCAGGATCAAGCCTGGGGAGATCATCCGAGAGACAGACGGCGCTCTGAACGTCACTTATTTGCCGCTCAATCCGAAGATTGCCTATCCCACCCGCAGTTTGGACAGGTTTTCTCTCGACAGCCAGATCCTGTTCTGGTCCCTTGTTGCCGGAGCTGTCCTCCTGTTTCTGGCGTTGCGATCCGCGCGGAAATGGGCACGTTTTCGTGCACGTTTGCGCCAGTACTGAGCGCAAGCATCAACTACCCTGATCCACCAGTTCGAACTTGTTGACATCGAAGACGCCGAAATCGGTGATCTTCAGATGCGGAATGACCGGCAAAGGCAGGAAGGCGACCTGCAGAAACGGTTCGGCCAGCGTACAGCCGAGATCCTTGGCGGCGGCGCGCAGATGCTCCAGTTCCTCCTTCACCGTTTCGAACGGCTCCAGGCTCATCAGTCCCGCCAGCGGCAGGGCAAGTTCGGCTTTCACACCATCCTTGTCGGCAACGGCAAATCCGCCCTTCATGGCGATCACCCGGTTGACCGCGTGGGCCATGGCTTCCTCATCCGCGCCAACCACGCAGATGTTGTGGCTGTCATGGCCGACGGACGAAGCAATTGCGCCCTGTTTCATGCCGAAACCATTGACGAAACCGAGGCCGATGTTGCCAGTGCCCTTGTGCCGCTCCACGACGGCGACCTTCAGCACATCCTGATCAAGATCGGCCAGCGTCTTGCCGCCGGTCACCGGCAAGGTGCGCTTCAGGTGTTCGGTGATGATCCTGCCCGGCACCACACCGATAACGTCGGCCTCGCTGTTGCGCGCCGGTATATCGAACTTTGACGCGGTGACCTGGCCGACATGCACGCTGTCGAGGCCAACCGGCGGGACGATGGTTCTATTTGCAAATGCTTCGTCCGTCGCCAGAACACCGCCGCAGATCACTTGCGCCACACGGCAATCGGCAAAGTCGCTCAACAGCGCAATGTCTGCGCGCTTGCCCGGTGCAATCACGCCCCTGTCTTTCAGGCCAAAGGCATTGGCCGCCGACCAGCTTGCGGCCCGATAGGCGTCCAGCGGACGGATGCCCTTGGCGATCAGGCGGCGGATCATGCTGTCGAGGTGGCCTTCCTCGGCAATATCGAGCGGATTGCGGTCGTCCGTGCACAGCGCGACGAAAGCCGAAACATCAGGTGTCAGGATCGGAGCCAGCGCTTCCAGGTCCTTGGAAACGGAGCCTTCCCGCATCAGGATCGTCATGCCTTTGGCGAGCTTTTCCAGCGCCTCCTCGGCGGAGGTTGCCTCGTGGTCGGTGCGGATGCCTGCGGCCAGATAACCGTTGAGGCCAATGCCCTGAAGCAGAGGCGCATGGCCGTCGATATGACCGTCCTGAAAGGCGGCAAGCTTCGCCAGCACCTTGGGATCGCGCGCCAGCACACCTGGAAAATTCATGAATTCGGCAAGGCCGATCACACTCGGATGATCGCGGAACGGCAGCAGGTCCTCGATCTCCAGGCAGGCCCCGGCTGTCTCAAAAGCCGTTGCAGGAACGCAGGACGAGAGATTGACCTTGAGGTCCATCACTGTTTCCAGAGAACTGTCGAGGAAATAACGGATCCCTTCGGCACCCAGAACGTTGGCAATCTCATGCGGATCGCAAATGGCTGTGGTCACTCCGTGCGGCAGCACGCAGCGGTCAAACTCGAACGGTGTGACCAGAGACGATTCCACATGAAGATGCGTGTCGATGAAACCGGGAACGGCGGTCAGTCCGCTGCCGTCGATGGTTTCCGCGGCTTCATACTGCCCGTGCGTGCCGACAATCCTGTCACCGACGATCGCAATATCCGTTTCGACCGTAGATCCGTCGACAACGCTGAACAGGCTGACATTCTTTATCACCAGATCGGCAGGGCGTTCCCCTGCCCCGGCAGCAATCGCCCGTTCAAGAAACGCTTCGTCATGTGTGGCCGGCATTTTTTGTCTCCGATTCTCGTCCCTCCCCGACAATACGGATGTTGAAAGCTCCGGCAACGATTTCGCGAAGGTGTGTTAGGATGTCCTGCACGAAAGAGCTGAAATACGGATCGCCCGTCAATCCCGTGCGCACCCAGGCTGCGCGGATGTGCCAGACCGGCCCCTGCCGGAAAAATGTTACCAAGGCAGGCGAGAATTTTTCGTGTTGTTGCGCAGAGACTTACCGCGCCACAATATCGAAAACGTGCGTTGCAAAACAGATTGCGATTGACAGCCGGGCCACTTGGGCGAATAATTTTATCAAACTTATTTATTCTGATGCCGCCGACGAGAGCAGGCAGTTCCTGGGGAGGAGCAAGACCGGTGGAGGACACGCCAAAAAGCGGCCGTGGTTCGAATTCCGCGCAATTGCGCCGGTACAACGAACGCATCGTACTTCAGATCCTTCGGCGTGCCGGTGAGGCCTCCAAGGCGGAACTCGCCCGGGCGGTCCAGCTGACAAACGCGGCCATCGGCGCCATCATCCAGAACCTCATCGAGGAAGGGCTGATCGTGGAAGCCGGCAAGCGCCACGACGGCAGCCGCGGGCAACCGGCAACCATTCTCCGGCTTGCACCGCGCGGCGCCTATTCTTTCGGGGTGCGGCTGGATCGGACCAACATGGAAACCGTGTTGATGGATTTTTCCGGCCAGCTGATTGCCCGCCGGCTTCATGACATGATCCTGCCCGCGCCCGAAGAGGCCATGGAAATCCTTAAGGACGATCTGGAATTCCTGCGCCAGCATCTGAGCAAGGAAGACCAGTCCCGCATCACCGGCATTGGCTTGGCGCAACCGTTCAACCTCGGTGCCTGGCTGCATGAACTGGGCCTGCCCCAGGCCGATTTCATGAAGTGGGAAGACTTCGACCTGACCGACGCCCTTGAAAAGGCAACCGGCCTGCCGGTGTTCAGCGAGAACGACGGCACGGCAGCCGCGGTGGCCGAACTCTTCTACGGTCTGGGCCGGCAGAACGACAATTTCGTCTATCTTTTCCTTGGACCTGCCATCGGTGGCGGCCTGATCCTGAAGGGCGATGTCGTGCGCGGTGTATCCGGCAACGCCGGCGACGTCGCCATGATCCCCGTTCCGCCAAGCACGCTGACCACCGCACCAAAGGCCCGCAATTCCTGGGACCTGCTGCTGACCCGCGCATCGCTGGTTGCACTCGCCCGGCACATGTCGCCGGAAGATTTTCCAAAGCTCAACCGTTCCGATTTGCAGCACGCGGTTGAAACCGGAGATCCGAAATACACCGAGTGGCTGGAAGACTGCGCCGAAGCGCTCGCACTTGCCCTGCGCTCGGCCTATGCGCTTCTGGATGTTCCGCTGGTCGTCCTCGACGGCGACCTGGGCGGCCCGTTCCCGGAAACGTTCCGGGCAGCCTTGAAGAAGGCCGTGGAAAAGGCCGCGCCTGAGAAACGCCATTCACCCGACATCGAAATCGGCAGCTTTGGCCACGACGCAGGCGCCATCGGCGCAGCCAGCCTGCCGCAATTCTTCAATTTCTCGCCCAGGGCAGCAATCCTGACGGGCGGGAAAGACACCGGACCCGCCGGGGCTGGCAGCTCGGAGGATAGAGCCAGCTTTCCGGCACGGGCAGCACGGTTGGGGTCACATCTGGCCACACCCAACCGTTCAACCTGAATTGGCCAGGGAGGAAAAACGCAAATGATCCGCAAACTACTCGCGACCGGTTCCGTTCTCGCCGCCATGGCTGCCACTCCGGCAGTCGCAGCAGACATCTCCGCCTGCCTGATCACCAAGACGGACACCAACCCGTTCTTCGTGAAAATGAAGGAAGGCGCCACCGCAAAGGCTGAAGAACTCGGCATCGAACTGAAATCCTTCGCAGGCAAGATCGACGGCGACCATGAAACCCAGGTGGCAGCGATCGAAACCTGCATTGCTGACGGTGCCAAGGGCATCCTGCTGACCGCATCCGACACGTCGTCCATCGTGCCGGCTGTCCAGCAGGCGCGCGACGCCGGCCTTCTGGTGATTGCACTCGACACGCCGCTCGATCCCATCGACGCAGCCGATGCAACCTTCGCCACCGACAACTTCAAGGCGGGTGAGCTGATCGGCCAGTGGGCCGCAGCCAGCCTGGGCGACGAGGCAGCCAATGCCAAGATCGCCATGCTTGATCTCGGCATCAGCCAGCCTACCGTCGGCGTGCTGCGTGACCAGGGCTTCCTGCAGGGCTTCGGCATCGAGCTTGGCGACCCGAACAAGTGGGGTGACGAAACCGATCCGCGCATCGTCGGCAACGACGTGACCGCAGGCAACGAGGAAGGTGGCCGCAAGGCCATGGAAAACCTGCTCGCCAAGGATCCGATGGTCAACGTGGTCTACACGATCAACGAACCCGCTGCTGCCGGCGCCTATGAAGCACTGAAGGCCATCGGCCGCGAAAACGACGTGCTGATCGTTTCTGTCGACGGCGGCTGCCCGGGTGTTCAGAACGTCAAGGACGGTGTTATCGGCGCCACCTCGCAGCAGTATCCGCTGCTGATGGCATCGCTCGGCATCGAGGCCATCAAGGCCTGGGCCGACAATGGCACCAAGCCGGAGCCGACCGAAGGCAAGGACTTCTTCGACACCGGTGTTGCCCTTGTGACCGACAAGCCGGTTGAAGGCGTCGAATCCATCGACACCGCCAAGGGAACGGATCTCTGCTGGGGCTAAGACACCCCTGGACGAGATCAAAAGGGGCATGGGCGACCTTGCCCCTTTTTTCAAAACCGGCGCAAAGAAGGTTAAACGGGCATGACCTTAGAAAGCAAAACGGCCAAGGGGCCGGCGGACTACGAATCCGCTGCCACCTCCGGACCGCAAGCTGTCGCCTCATTCGATGACGAACGTCATGGGATCGGGCATAAAATCCAGCACACGCTGCACCAGACCCCATCACTGGTTCCGCTGATCGTCCTGGTACTCTCCCTTGTCGTTTTCGGGCTGCTGCTCGGATCGAAACTGTTCTCCCCCTTCGCACTGACGCTGATCCTGCAGCAGGTCCAGATCGTCGGCATCGTGGCGGCAGCACAGAGCATCGTCATCCTGACCGCCGGCATCGATCTGTCGGTCGGCGCGATCATGGTGCTGTCCTCCGTCGTCATGGGGCAGTTCACCTTCCGCTATGGTTTGCCGGTGGAGGTCTCCATCGTCTGCGGCCTTATTTGCGGTACCTTTTGCGGGTATCTCAACGGCTTCCTTGTCGCC
This sequence comes from Roseibium sp. ROS1, assembly GCF_054658215.1. Taxonomy (NCBI): domain Bacteria; kingdom Pseudomonadati; phylum Pseudomonadota; class Alphaproteobacteria; order Hyphomicrobiales; family Stappiaceae; genus Roseibium; species Roseibium sp. ROS1. Next base: position 1,219,964 of record NZ_BAAGIG010000001.1, on the reverse strand, counting down.
ATCGTCAAGCTGCCCCCCTTCATCGTGACGCTCGGCATGTGGCAGATCGTGCTTGCCACCAACTTCCTTTATTCGGCCAATGAGACCATTCGGTCGCAGGAAATCGCCGAAGTGGCACCGCTGCTTCAGTTCTTCGGCAACAAGGTCAATGTCGGCGGCGCAGTCTTCACCTACGGCGTCATCTTCATGGTGCTTCTGGTGCTGGTGCTGGCCTACGCCCTGCGTCAGACAGCCTGGGGCAGGCATGTCTACGCCGTTGGCGACGATCCGGAAGCCGCGCAGCTTTCGGGCGTGCAGGTGAAGAAGGTTCTGATATCGGTCTACATGCTGTCCGGGCTTATCTGCGCTTTCGCCGGCTGGGCGATGATCGGCCGCATCGGTTCGGTCTCCCCGACCACGGGTCAGCTTGCCAACATCGAATCCATCACGGCCGTGGTGATCGGCGGCATCTCGCTCTTCGGCGGACGTGGATCCGTGCTCGGCACCCTGTTCGGCGCACTCATCGTCGGTGTGTTCACGCTCAGCCTGCGCCTGCTCGGCGCCGATGCGCAGTGGACCTACCTGCTGATCGGCATCCTCATCATCGGCGCGGTCGCGATCGACCAATGGATCAGAAAGGTATCTGTGTAATGGAACCTGTCCTGCAAGCGCGTAAACTGGTCAAGCGCTACGGCCGTGTCGTGGCCATGGACCGAGCCGATTTCGAACTCTATCCCGGCGAGATCCTCGCCGTGATCGGCGACAACGGGGCCGGCAAATCTACCTTGATCAAGGCTCTCAGCGGAGCCGTGCAGCCTGATGGCGGAGAGATCCTGCTTGATGGCAAGCCCGTCCACTTCACCTCGCCCATCGACGCCCGCGAAGCCGGGATCGAGACGGTGTACCAGACCCTGGCCATGTCCCCTGCCCTGTCGATCACCGACAACATGTTCATGGGTCGTGAGTTGAAGAAACCCGGCTTCCGCGGCACCTGGCTGCGCCAGCTGGACCGAAAGAAGATGGAAGAGATCGCCCGCGAAAAGCTGAACGAACTGGGGCTGCTCACCATTCAGAACATCAACCAGGCCGTTGAAACGCTTTCCGGCGGTCAGCGCCAGGGTGTGGCGGTGGCACGGGCGGCCGCTTTCGGCTCCAAGGTCGTGATCATGGACGAGCCGACCGCCGCTCTCGGCGTCAAGGAAAGCCGGCGCGTGCTGGAGCTGATCAAGGATGTCAGGGCCAGGGGCTTGCCCATCGTGCTGATCAGTCACAACATGCCCCATGTCTTCGAGGTTGCCGACCGAATCCACATTCATCGGCTGGGCAGTCGGGCTTGTGTCATCAAACCGTCGGACTTTTCCATGTCCGATGCGGTGGCGATCATGACCGGAGCCATGGATCCGCCGGACAGCATGGCGGCCTAGGCCAGGGAAGAAAACGGGAGGTGCCTTTCATCCGGCGCCTCCTACCCGGGACCTCATCCCGAAGAGAACCGAAAGGTTCGTCCCGAAAGATGGGCGGCAAATTCAGTGCTTGTGGCCCATCCTTCGAGACGGGCCCATGGTTCTCCTCAGGATGAGGTGGTGGTTTGATAAGCCGCTGTAGGGAGGAGAAAGGTCATTCAACGGGTGCCATTGGCAGGCCTCGTTGGAACCAATAAGGGAACGGGAGACACCGGGTTCAGCACCTCTCCCACCCGAACCCTCATCCTGAGGAGAACCGAAAGGTTCGTCTCGAAGGATGGGCGGCAAAATCAGCGTTTGTGGCCCATCCTTCGAGACGGGCCTATGGCCCTCCTCAGGATGAGGTGGTGGTTTGATGAGCCGTTGTGGGGGCAGAGAAGACACATGCAACGAGCGCCATTGGCGCGCCTCGTTGAAACCAATAAGGTGGCGGGAGACACCGGGTTCAGCCCACTCCTACCCACACCCTCATCCTGAGGAGAACCGAAAGGTTCGTCTCAAAGGATGGGCGGCGAGTTCGGCGCCTTGCGGGCCTCCTTCGGATGAGGCGGTGGTCTCAAAGGCCGCTGCCGCGAAATGACACAAAGCCATGAATCCGCTGTCGATGCGGTTCCTGACAAACGACGAAAGACCAGAACGTATATGTTTTTGATTTGCGGCGAAGCACTGTTCGATCTCTTTGGAGAAGCCGGTTCCGGCGACAGTGTTTCTTTCGACGCCCGTATCGGCGGATCCCCCTTCAACGTGGCCATGGGGCTGGCGCGCCTTGAAGAGGACGCCGGGTTTTTCGGCGGCATTTCGCGCGATGCCCTTGGCGAGCGTCTGGTCCAGAAGTTCCGCAGTGAAGGCGTTTCGGAACGCTATATCCTGAGGACTGATTACCTGACGACGCTCAGCCTCGTCCAGAAGGATGAGCACGGCTCTCCGGCCTATACGTTCTACGGCGAGAACGCGGCTGACCGCATGGTGACCGTCGATGACCTGCCGCAGTTCGACGAACCGCCATTGTTTCTGCACATCGGGTCCTACACGGCACTGGTCGAGCCGGTTTCGGCCGCCTTCAGGGCTCTGATCGAACGCGAGCGAGACCATACGCTGGTCTCCTTCGACCCGAACATACGCCCGACCGTGGTGCCGGACATGGCGCTCTGGCGCCGCAATACGGAAAGCCTTGTTCCGTTGACGGATGTCGTCAAAGTGTCGGACGAAGACCTTGCCCTGATCGCTCCCGGTGAACCTGTCGAAACCATTGCCCGCGCCTGGCTCGGCATGGGGGCTTCGCTGGTCATCGTCACACAGGGCGGCGACGGTGCAACCGCATTTGCCGAAGGCATCGAAGTCAGCCGTCCTGGCATCAAGGTAACCGTTGAAGACACCGTTGGCGCGGGCGACACCTTCCAGGCAGCTCTGCTTGCAGGGTTGAAACATCTAGGTGCAACAGACCGTGATGCGCTTGCAGCCCTTGACGCCGGCCAGCTAAATCGTCTTCTTGACTTCGCTGTCGGGGCAGCTGCCATCACTTGCTCCCGGCGGGGAGCGGATCTGCCGCGCAGGAGCGAACTGGAAAAAGAGTGGTCGGCCCTGAAATGAGGGGCTGACAAGAGAATTAAATCGATTTAAAAGGCAGTCGAAAACGGTCCAGGCCGGAGCGGCCCATCGGACTGGCAGCTGTGAGAAGGGATGTTTTATGGCGGTACGCGTCATTGAAGTTGAAGAATTCGACCTCGTCGTTTTCGGAGCCTCCGGAGACCTCGCCCACCGCAAGCTTCTGCCTGCCCTTTACCACCGCGACGCGGACGGCCAGATGCCGGAAAACGCCCGCATCATCTGCAGTGCCCGCCGGGACTATTCCGACGACGACTATCGCGATTATGCCAAGGCCGCGCTTGAAGAACACGTCAAGGATCTGGACGACGAGCATCTTCAGCAGTTCCTGAAGCGCCTGCGCTACGTCAAGATCGACATCGCCACTGGCGACGGCTTTGAAGATCTGAGAACCATCCTGGACGAACGTCCTGAAGTCATCCGCGCCTTCTATCTTGCAGTCGGCCCGGACCTCTTCGGCACGATCTGCGAGAACCTCGGCCGGATCGGGGTCGTCAACGACCATTCCCGCGTCGTCATGGAAAAACCCATCGGCAAGGACGGCAAGTCCGCCAGGGCGCTCAACGACACGGTCGGTGCGGTGTTCAACGAACACCAGATCTTCCGTATCGACCACTATCTCGGCAAGGAAACGGTGCAGAACCTGATGGCCCTGCGCTTTGCCAATGCCCTGTTCGAGCCGCTGTGGAACGCGGCCCATATCGACCACGTCCAGATCACCGTGGCCGAGTCGCTCGGCACCGGTGGCCGTGCCGGCTACTACGATACCGCAGGTGCCCTGCGCGACATGGTGCAGAACCACATTCTGCAGCTGCTCTGCCTTGTTGCGATGGAGCCGCCGGAAAGCATGAACGCCGACAGCGTGCGCGACGAGAAGCTGAAGGTTCTGAAAGCTCTTGCCCCGATCGACGAGCAGAGCATCGACAAGCTGACCGTGCGCGGCCAGTACCGCGCAGGAGCTTCGGCCGGAGGTGCGGTTCCCGGTTACCTGGAAGAGCTCGGCAACAACGAAAGCCGGACGGAAACCTTCGTCGCCCTGAAGGCGGAAATCGCCAACTGGCGTTGGGCCGGCGTGCCCTTCTACCTGCGCACCGGCAAACGTCTGGCGCAGCGTGTATCGGAAATCGTCGTCCAGTTCCGCCCGATCCCGCATTCGATCTTCGACGCGGAAGCCGGGGCGATCACCGCCAACCGCCTCATCATCCGTCTGCAGCCCGATGAAGGCGTCCAGATGCAGATCATGATCAAGGACCCCGGCCCCGGCGGCATGCGCCTGCGTCAGGTTCCGCTCGACATGAGTTTTGCCGAAGCCTTCAAGGTGCGTAACCCGGATGCCTACGAACGCCTGATCATGGACGTGATCCGCGGCAACCAGACCCTGTTCATGCGCCGTGACGAAGTTGACGCCGCCTGGGCGTGGATCGACCCGATCCAGGCTGCATGGGCAGCCTCCAAGGAAACGCCGAAAGGCTACACCGCCGGCACCTGGGGTCCGTCCGCCTCCATCGCTCTGGTCGAGCGTGACGGCCGCACCTGGGCCGAAGACGACAGCAACTGATATCACTCGCGCAAGGCCCGGCCTTGCGCGTTTCCGGCCTCTTAAATCGATTAGAGAGCGGCAAGCTCGCCGCAACGCCCTATGTGCCGGACATAGGACCAGCCAGGCCGCGGCGCGGCTAGCAAAGGATTTGAAGCAATGACCATCCAGGATCGCATTGGCGACGTCACCGAACGGATCGTCAAACGCAGTCACGACAGCCGCTCAAGATATTTGGACCGCATCGGCAAGGCCGCCGACAAGGGCCCGCAGCGTTCGCGCCTGTCCTGCGGCAACCTCGCCCATGGGTTCGCCGCCTGTGGCCTCTCCGACAAGCAGGCCCTTTCCGGCGACGTGGTACCGAACCTCGGCATCATCACCTCCTATAACGACATGCTGTCGGCCCACCAGCCCTATGAGACCTATCCGGCCCTGATCCGCGAAGCCGCACACGAGATCGGCGCGGTTGCCCAGGTTGCCGGTGGCGTTCCGGCCATGTGCGACGGTGTCACCCAGGGGCAGGACGGCATGGAACTGTCGCTGTTTTCCCGCGATGTGATCGCCATGGCTGCTGCCGTCGGCCTGTCGCATCAGATGTTCGATGCAGCGGTCTTTCTCGGCATCTGCGACAAGATCGTTCCCGGTCTAGCCATCGCGGCCCTCTCCTTCGGCCATCTGCCGGCCGTGTTCGTTCCGGCTGGTCCGATGCCGACAGGCATTTCCAACGACGAGAAAGCCAAGATCCGCCAGCTCTATGCCGAAGGCAAAGTCGGCCGTGACGCCCTGCTGGAAAGCGAGTCACGCGCCTATCATTCGCCGGGCACCTGCACCTTCTACGGCACGGCCAACTCCAACCAGATGCTGATGGAGATCATGGGCCTGCATATGCCGGGTGCCTCCTTCGTCAATCCGGGCACGCCCCTGCGCGACGCCCTGACCAGGGAAGCGGCCAAGCGCGCCATCGCGATTTCCGCTCTCGGCAACGAATTCACCCCCGCCGGTGAAGTCATCAGCGAAAAGGCGATCGTCAACGGCGTTGTCGGCCTGCACGCCACGGGTGGGTCGACCAACCACACCATGCATCTGGTGGCGATTGCCGCAGCTGCAGGCATCAGGCTGACCTGGGACGACATCTCCGATCTCTCCGATGTCGTACCGCTTCTGGCCCGCGTCTATCCGAACGGCAAGGCCGACGTGAACCACTTCCAGGCCGCCGGTGGCCTTGCCTTCCTGATCCGCGAACTGCTGGGTGACGGTTACCTGCACCAGGACGTGAAGACCGTCTACGGCACAGACCTCTCCGGTTACACCGTGGAAGCGAAACTCGACGCAGACGGCAACGTGCAACGCGAAGAAGTTCCTGAAACGTCCGGTGATGAAACGGTGCTGGTTCCCGTTGCCAAGGCCTTCCAGCCGACGGGCGGCCTGAAGATGCTTACCGGCAACATGGGCAAGGCCGTCATCAAGATCTCGGCCGTTGCCAAGGAACGCCACATCATCGAGGCACCTGCCCGCGTCTTCCACGACCAGAACGATTTCCTGACCGCCTTCAACAACAAGGAACTGACCGGCGACGTTGCCGCCGTGGTCCGGTTCCAGGGCCCGAAGGCCATCGGCATGCCCGAACTGCACAAGCTGACGCCTTGCCTCGGCATCCTTCAGGACCGCGGCCACAAGGTCGCCCTGATTACCGACGGCCGCATGTCTGGTGCTTCCGGCAAGGTCCCGGCGGCAATCCACGTGACCCCGGAAGCTGCTGCCGGCGGCCCGATCGCCAAAATCCGTGACGGTGACATGATCCGCGTCGATGCGGTGACGGGTAAATTGGAAGTACTGGTCGACGAAGCCGAATTCAACGCCCGCCCGCTGGCGGAAGCTGACCTGAGCCAGAGTCAGTTCGGCACCGGCCGGGACCTTTTCGCCGCCTTCCGCGGTGCAGTTGGTTCGGCCGACACTGGCGCGCATGTGTTTGGTGAGTAAGGATCAGGTCCGGATCTGCCAGGTGAATTCGGCACAATAGTGTCTGCGATCTGCTCCAGCCGCGGTCGGTGCAGGGACGACAAGAAAGAGATTTTGGAGGCGATATGGCCCAGGACATTGAAAAGTTCGAGAAGGTAATGTGCGCGGCACCGGTTATCCCGGTGCTGATCGTGGAAGACCCCAGGAAGGCCGTCCCCATGGCCGAAGCGCTTGTGCGCGGCGGCCTGCCTGCCATCGAGATCACCTTGCGCACGGCCCATGCCCTGGAAGCGATCAACGCGGTCAACGAGCACGTGGAAGGCGCGATTGTAGGCGCCGGCACGGTGCTGGACGGCAATCAATATGATGCCGCCGTTTCTGCAGGTGCCCGTTTCATCGTCTCTCCTGGCGCAACCGCCAACCTGCTGGACGCAGCCGACCAGCACAGCGTGCCTCTGCTTCCAGGTGCAGCCACCGCATCGGAAGTCATGTTCCTGCTGGAACGTGGCTATGAGCGGCTGAAGTTCTTCCCCGCCGAACAGGCAGGTGGTGCGTCCTACCTCAAGTCTCTCTCCTCCCCGCTAGCGGCGGCCAAATTCTGCCCCACCGGCGGCGTCAGTCTCGACAAGGCTCCGGACTATCTGAAACTGCCGAACGTCCTGTGCGTTGGCGGTTCCTGGATTGCGGACGCAAAGGCGATTGCGGAAGACGACTGGTCCGGCATTGAAACCCGCGCAAAGGCGGCTGCCGCCCTCAAAATCTGATCAGCAACCAGCAGATCAGCAATTTCGAACGAAAAGAGCCGGGCGACGGATCGCCCGGCTCTTTTTCATCTGTTCGACGATCAGTGGCGACTTGCCCACTCATCGACTTCGCGCTCTGCTTCGTCGCGCGACTTGCCGTAGAGCTCCTGGATCTTGCCGGCAAGCTGGTCGCGATTGCCTTCGATCCGGTCCAGATCGTCGTTGGTCAGCTTGCCCCACTGTTCCTGGGCCTTGCCTTTAACCTGTTTCCAATTGCCTTCGATAATGTCCCAGTTCATTTTCATCACTCCAGTCAGGGTGCAGTCAGCTTCTCGACCGGAGGCTTCCGGCCAACTGCTGCATGTGTTGAGGTTTGAGAAAGTGACAGACGCCTGTTGAAGCCATCTGTCTCGGGATAGGCGTCCGGATATCGGGAAGGATCTCGATAGAACCGGACGCTGTGTCAGGCTGCCCCGGGTGATGACACCCGGAGCAGTCCACTACTCTTACTCAGCGACGTAGTCCGGCTGAGCTTCCAGTTCTTCCTTGGTGGCGCCTACATAGACGCGCAGGTCGGAACCGTCTTCGTTGCGAATGATCTGCAGCTCGTCAAAGGTGACGGCAACTTCACGCTCGCCGATACCCAGGAAGCCGCCAACATCAAGGATGACCTTTTCGATGGTACCGTCCTGGCTCACGATGAGTGAATCGATTTCACCGATGTCTTCATCGTTGGCGTCGTAGATGGTGGCACCTTCAAGATCGTCGGCCGTAAGTTCGGCAACAACCGCTTCGGTGTAGCCTTCACGCTCGACTTCGGCACGCGGCAGAAGCGCACGACCATCAGCATCGGTCTGGGGCGCCATTGCAGTTTCCGGAGCAGCCGTCACGCCGGCGTCGCTATCCTGGCTCATCGCGGTTTCGGTCGACGTGTCGGTTTCCGTCGTCATTGCCGTATCAGCAGGCTTCTCCATACCTTCAGAAGTCTGTGTGGCAGCCGTTTCCGCTTCGTCAGCATACGGGTTCTCATACGCCGCAGCATTGGTCAGCACGTCCTTGTTGGCGTTGACCACCAGGAAGTAGCTATCGGCGTCATCCTGCTCGCGGACAACCTTCAGCTGCTCCATCGGAAGGGCGATGTCTTTCTCGCCAATACCAAGGAAGCCACCGACACCCAGGATCACGGCCTTTACCGAGCCGTCGAAGCCAAGGATCACATCGTTGACTTCACCGATGTCGTCCCAGTCTTTTTCTTCGTCAGCCTGAGCCTGATAGTCTTCGTTGAACCGGTCATAGTTTTCTTCGACCGAGTAGATCCGCATGCCAATCAGATCAGATGCAAGAACATCACTCATGTTTGCAGACTCATTGAATTCATAAGTCTGGAGCGGTTTTACTTCGTTTGCCGCGTAAAGTGATGTTGTCAGCATCAAGGACATCGCGGTAGCGGTGATAATCCGTTTCATAATATTATTTCCTCTCACTGTGATTTCCCAAGCCGGCAACATCAGTATTGCTATTGATGAGGCGGTTACTGTGAGAACAACCGAGAGAGAAAGAAGTTCCGGATTAAAAACTAAATTTTTGAAAAAAGTGACAATCCCCTTTTCGAAGACGGGCCGAACACTCGCCCAGTCCCCAAGGTACGGATGGACGCGTGAAACCACCGCTCGCCGCGTTTCCTTCACGTCCTCGCGGGAAGTTCAGTCAATTGTGGGGAGTTGATTGGGACACGCGCCGACCGCAGCATAAGCGGGCGATGTCAGACGCTCTGGGCTTCTTCGGTATCCGTTTCGGAGATGCCGTCGCTCTCTTCGTCGTCGTCTCCGTGATCGTCGTCCTGCTCAAGCGTCCGATCCCACAAGAGACGCATGCCGGCGGAGGTGTCATTTCGCCAGGCGAATTCGGCAACGACCGGCCTTTCGAATTTTTTCATCGTCAGCAGCACCTCCTCCGGAAGCGCTGTCAGACCTTTCGCAGTTATGCGGCAACCGTTCTTGCCCGCATCAACGATCGTGCCACTGATTTCCGTAATTCCGTCCAGGTCTGCGATCTTTACCGGAATGCTGACGTTGTTCCGTTTTTCGCGACGCTTGTCCGAAACGGATTTCTCGCTCTTGGCGAAGACCACAGCGGCATCATTGCCCTTCACGGAAGTGACGTGGGCCTTCACCAGTTTGCTAGCATCCTTGGGCCGAACCCCGATGTTCTTGTAAAGCTCGCCGATATCCGGAGAGGTCAACCGGAAGCCCCACTCGCTGACGTTGGATGCAACCGCGTTGATGACCGAGAGATTGTCGAAATCAACCACGAGGACTTCTTCCTCGGCATCAGGTTGATCGAGCAGATGGGTCAGACCGTGTGATTTGTTTTCGGAATTCATAGATTTAGTTTACCTTGAGCAAACTTTCATTTCACTTAAAATACAGTCTGACAATTCAATTTATCGTTGTTTTCCGCCAACTTCGGAGCTTTTTGCCCTGAACGGTCATTTACCCTGAGCAATTTTTGCAATTGGCGTTCCTTTCAAATGCGCGTTCAAATCATCCTCGCCTCTTCGGCTATCTTTTCTTGAAATGCGCCCAACAGCCTGCCTCAACCACATCTGCAGGAGATTCCCATGGCGAAATACATCGGACTTACATTTGCAGCCCTCGCAGGCCTCGGTTTTCTCTCCCAGGCTCAGGCGGAAGAGCTCTGTCAGGGTTTCGGCCCGCAAACTCCACGCGATATCTCGCAGACTGCAGGACTGAACATGTCTTCTGTCTCGATAGCGCCGTCTGCCGACAAGCTGAACCTGTGCAACATCCACACGCACACCAACGCGGAACACAAGGGGCCAGGCTTCACCGTCTTTGCCGGCGATGGAGATCATGGCGGTTACAAGTGCAACGAGACCGCCGACCTGACCGACGCTGAATTGGCAGAACCCGCAGGGTCAGCTTTCCATGGCGTCAAGCCCGGCGACACGATTGAAGTCCACTGGGTGCATACATCCTGCAACATCACCCCGGGTGAAGGACTGGGCTCTTGCCTGAGCGATGCCTGCGCCAATCCGCAACTTCGTGTCGAGGCCCAGGTCTTCCTCGTCGTGAATGATCCCGAGGCACTGAGCTTCCTCGACTTCGATTATGACGGCAACATCGTGAATGGCCTGCATCAGGCCAAGTCATTGCCGGAAGGCACGGGTACGCCGGTCACCTTCATCGGGTCGACAACAGGGCCCAGCTTCACCCAGTCGACATGCTCCCCGCTTCAGGTGACCTGGAGCGTGCATCCGCAATGCGCCAAGCTGGACATAAACTCGCTCAACGCCTGGGCGGAAAAAGGCAATGTCTTCAAGGAAGACCATTCCCACGGCATTCGCCAACTTGTGACAGCCCCAGAATTGCTGGCCCCTATTTCCAATTGATTGGTCTTCAGCCGCCGGAATCCACCTGCCTGTTTCCGGCGGCATTCTCCTTGAATTTCCTCTCCCCCTCGCAGGGCGGGTATGCTAATGGATGCCCCGCGCGCGTCGGCGCGAAAACAAGCTGTTAAATCGATTTAAGAGGATTGTTCATGGCGCTAGAAGCAGCATTTCAGGCTCTCAACCGGCAGGCGGAACAATTGAAGGGTACCTCCCTGCGGCAACTGTTTGCGGCCGCCCCCGACCGGTTCGACACATTCTCCGCCAGGACAGACGACCTGTTGCTCGATTATTCCAAGTCCCGGATCGACGACAAGGCGTTCAACCTGCTGCTCGACCTTGCCCGCGCTGCGGACGTGGAAGGCAAACGTGCGGCCATGTTTGCCGGAGAGAAGATCAACGGCACCGAAAAGCGCGCCGTCCTGCACACGGCGCTTCGCAACCAGTCGGACCAGCCGGTTCTGGTCGACGGTGCGGATGTGATGCCCGATGTACGTGCGGTTCTGGACGCGATGGCGGATTTTGCCGAAGCGGTTCGCTCCGGCGAACTGACCTCATCCACCGGCGACGCCTTTACAGACGTGGTCAACATCGGCATCGGCGGCTCGGACCTCGGGCCGGTCATGACGACAATCGCGCTCAGCCCCTATCATGACGGTCCGGAGCTGCACTATGTCTCGAACGTGGATGGCGCTCACATTGCCGATACGCTGGAAAAACTCGACCCGGCCACAACGCTGATCATCGTCGCCTCGAAAACCTTCACCACCATCGAGACCATGACCAACGCGCAGACCGCGCGCAAATGGATTGCCGGTACTCTTGGCGAAGAGGCTGTCGGCGACCACTTCGCAGCCGTTTCCACCGCCCTCGACAAGGTAGCCGCCTTCGGCATTGACGAAAGCCGCGTCTTCGGTTTCTGGGACTGGGTCGGCGGCCGGTATTCCGTCTGGTCGGCCATCGGCCTGCCCCTCATGATCGCCATCGGACCGGACGCCTTCAGTGACTTTCTGTCCGGCGCCCATGCGATGGACACCCATTTCGCTGAAGCACCGCTTGAAAAAAACCTGCCGGTTCTGATGGCGTTGATCGGCGTCTGGAACCGGGACGCGCTTGGCCTTTCCGCCCGCGCCGTCCTGCCCTACGACCAGCGCCTGTCTCGCCTGCCCGCGTACCTGCAGCAGCTCGACATGGAATCAAATGGCAAGCGCGTGAAGCTGGACGGCAGTCCCGTGACCGAGGAAACCGGTCCACTGGTCTGGGGCGAACCAGGCACGAATGGACAGCACGCGTTCTATCAGCTCCTGCACCAGGGCACGACTGTCATCCCGTGTGAATTCCTGATTGCCGCCAACGGCCATGAAGAAGACCTGAAACATCATCACGACCTTCTGGTCGCGAACTGCCTGGCCCAGTCCGAAGCCCTGATGCTCGGCCGGACGCTTGACGAGGCAAAGGCACTCCTCAGCGCTTCCGGAATGGCTGCAGACGAAGTCGATCGTCTGGCACCCCACAAGGTGTTCCCGGGCGACAGGCCGTCCATGACCCTTGTCTATGACCAGCTGACACCTTTCGCACTCGGCCGCCTGATCGCCCTTTACGAGCACCGGGTTTTCGTTGAAGGCGTGATCTGGGGAATCAACTCCTTCGACCAGTGGGGCGTGGAACTGGGCAAGGAACTGGCCACTGCCCTGCTGCCAATGGTCAAGGGTGAAGTCTCTTCAGATTCGAAGGACGCCTCGACAAAAGGCTTGCTTGCCGCCCTGAAAAGTTGACGCGGGAACCACACCTTTGTTTACGCGTTAATACGTGAGGCGATCTCGTCATAATTTTGCCCAACCGGCCCTATCTGGTTCACATCGTTGAAGAACTCTTATTGGTATTCACGATGAACACGGGCCGGCTGCGGCAAACAGAGATTGCCCCAACGTGCAAAGCAGCTTAGGCTTGGAATGATTTTATACATTCGACCCGCCGAGGTTGCGGTCCGACAGGGAGACTGATTTCATGAAAAAACTAGTTCTGCTCGCAGCAGTAGGCCTTGCCCTGGCGGGCTGCCAGTCCGATAGCCAGCGCGACCGCGCCCTCGTAGGCGGTGGTCTTGGCGCGGCAACCGGTGCAGCAATCGGCGCTGCGGCAACCGGCGATGTCGGCGGCGCCCTGGTTGGTGGTGCAATTGGTGCGGCCGGTGGTGCAATTGTCGGCAGCGCAACGACTCCGAAGAACTGCGTCGCCTACGACCGCTACGGCAATCCTTACCGGGTCGCTTGCCCGTAATCGGGGGCGATCCTTTTTCGTTTCGGTAATAGACCGTTGGGAAGAACACTATGAAGAAACTCCTTCTGATTGCCGCTTCGGCCGCATTTCTGGCAGGTTGCCAGTCTGACAGTCAAAGGGATCGCGCGCTTGTTGGCGGCGGTCTTGGTGCGGCAACCGGTGCCGTGATCGGTGCCGCCGCCGGTAACGGCGTAGGCCCGGCCCTCGCCGGTGCGGCAATCGGTGCAGCAGGCGGTGCCATCATCGGCTCTGCAACGACACCCAAGAACTGTGTCGCCTACGACCGGTATGGCAACCCGTACCGCGTCGCCTGCCCCTGATCTCAACTGACCTGAGTCAATCGGGTCTTCACAGGTTTACGAAATGAAAAAGATCCTGCTGGTGGCCCTTGCGGCCATCGCCCTCGCCGGCTGTCAGTCAAGCAGCCAGAGAGACCGCGCGCTTGTCGGCGGTGGCCTTGGTGCCGCGACCGGCGCCATTGTCGGTGCCGCCGCCGGTGCCGGTGCAGCTCCGGTTCTCGCCGGTGCCGCTATCGGTGCTGCGGGTGGCGCTGTTATCGGCGCTGCGACCACGCCGAAAAACTGCGTGGCGCATGACCGGTATGGCAACCCTTACCGAGTCGCCTGCCCGTAAGGCCAGGCTCTCTGTCGTCCTGACCACCGTCAGAGCGGACGAATTTAGCGACAATACCGGGCATGCCCATGGATTCATGGGCCTGCCCGTTTTGCTTTCAGGATCTGCCTTGGATAAATCCGCCTTGGTAAGAAACTGTTAACCATAGATCTCCACCCTTGGCAGACACATGTTTTTCGCCAAGGGGTTCTGGATGAGATCCGTCCTTGCAGCCGCAAGTCTCGCCATTGTGCTGACAGGCTGCGCCAACACCGAAAGTCAACGGGACAGGATGCTGATCGGGGCAGGTCTCGGTGCGGCAACCGGTGCCACGATCGGCGCCGTTGCCGGTTCCACGGTGAACGCGACCCTTGCAGGCGCCGCTCTCGGCGCCGTCGGTGGCGGCCTGATCGGTGTCGTCACCACCCCGCGCAACTGCATTGCCACGGATGAACAGGGCACACCTTACAAGGTCCGCTGCCCCTAACCCCTTTCGCACGACAATAAGGTTTGATTGCCCCCCTGCGAAATCAGGAACGCAATAACCTGCGAAACAGACCGACATTTTCAACGCGAGTTGCGCCGAACAGCAGGTCACGGGCTCACCGCTGTCACGTCAGTCCAAAATCCCGTTGAGAAAGCAAAAAGCCGGCCCAACGGACCGGCTTTTCTCATCCTTGAAGCGAAGACCCCTTATCAGGCAGCAGCGCTTTCCTTGGCCTGCTCAAGAGCAACCTTCGGATCGACGTAGGCATAGCCGAGAGCGGTTGCGACCGCCTCACAGGTCACCTGACCGCCGATCACGTTAAGGCCCGGCAGGAAGTGCGGATCATCGAGCAGCGCCTTCTTGGCACCCTTGTCTGCCAGTGCGAGAGCGAACGGCAGGGTGGCGTTGTTCAGCGCGTAGGTGGACGTCTTCGGCACGGCGCCCGGCATGTTGGCGACGCAGTAGTGAACGACTTCATCGATGATGTAGGTCGGCTCGGAATGCGTCGTTGCCTTGGAGGTTTCGAAGCAGCCGCCCTGGTCGATGGCGACATCAACGAGAACCGAGCCCGGCTTCATGCGGCTGACCAGCTCGCGCGAGACCAGCTTCGGAGCCGCCGCACCGGCAACCAGCACCGCACCGACGACCATGTCGGCTTCCAGCACATGTTTCTCCAGGGCAGCCTTGGTCGAATAGACGGTTTTCAGTGCCGGACCGAACGTCTGCGAGAGATTGCCCAGAACGGCGGTAGACCGGTCGAGAACGGTGACATCGGCTCCGAGGCCAAGCGCCATGGTAATGGCATGCGAGCCGACCACACCGCCGCCAATGACAACGACCTTGGCCGGTTCGACGCCTGGAACGCCGCCCACGAGCGTGCCGGAGCCACCCTGAGCCTTTTCCAGCGCCTTGGCGCCGGCAATCACCGACAGGCGGCCGGCAACCTGGGACATCGGCACCAGAAGCGGCAGACCGCCACGAGCATCGACAACGGTTTCATAAGCAATGCAGGTCGCACCGGACTTTACCAGGTCCGCGGTCTGCTCCGCGTCTGGCGCGAGATGCAGATAGGTGAAGAGAATGTGGTCGGGGCGCAGCATGGCGCGTTCGACGGCCTGCGGTTCCTTGACCTTCACGATCATGTTCGCGGCATCGAAGACTTCCTTGGCGGTTGCCAGGATCTTGGCGCCTGCTGCTTCGTAGTCGGCATCGCTGGCGCCGATGCCGACACCAGCATTGGTTTCAACGACAACTTCGTGGCCATGAGCCACCATTTCAAGAACACTGTTCGGGGTCAGACCAACCCGATACTCGTGGTTTTTGATTTCTTTCGGCACACCAATGCGCATAACTCGACTCCTCTGGAAGCATTATTGATTGCCGATGATTTTACGCCTGTTTTCGTCGAATGTGCTTGCGTTCCCTGGGGCCTCCATTCAAATACGCGCAATTTTATTGTGTCGAATTGATATTTCTTCAAATTATCTGCTATGTATTATCTTGAACTCGGCATTATGTGCGGTGCAGCAAAAATGAAACTCGATCGCCTCGACCAGAAGATCCTGAACGTTCTGCAAAGCGACGGCCGCATCGCCAACGCGGACCTGGCGGAGAAGGTGGGGCTTTCCCCTTCCGCCTGTTTGCGGCGCATGCGCGCGCTGGAAGAAGCCGGCATCATCGAAAAATACGTCGCGCTTCTGGACCAAAGAAAACTCGGCCGGCACATGGACGTTTTCGTGGAAATCTCGCTGACCGGCCAGTCCAAGGAAACGCTTGAGAATTTCGAACGCGCCGTGGCCCGGTCCGGCGAAATCATGGAGTGTTTCCTGATGGCGGGTGATGCCGATTACATCCTGCGCCTGTCGGCCCGGGACCCGATCGACTTCGAACGCATCCACCGCGACCACCTTGCCCAGCTTCCAGGCGTTCTCAGAATGAAATCGTCCTTCGCCATCCGGCCGATCGTCAGACGCACGGCGATTCCCCTGAACGGCGAAACATGAGTTCCCTTCAGGACCGGTCCACAACCAAACCGCCTGCAATTCCGCCACTAAATCCAGCGTCTCGACGCAGCCAGCACTGGCAGGTATAGTCCGCATCCATTCAACTGCCCGGCTTTTCAAGGAACCCGCTCCGGTGACCCATACGATCACCCGTTTCATCGATACGACTTACCAGCTTGCAGAATGTCCGACCTGGGACGACAGATTGAACCGCTTGCTCTGGGCCGACATCCAGGGCCGCTCCATCCAGTCCATGGATTGGGCCAGCCGCAAGATCACCACATGGCAATTCGACAATGAGGTCGGTTCCTTTGGCCTGACGGATGACGATCGCCTGATTGTCAGCGTGTGGGACAAGATCGTTCTGTTCGATCCCGAAAGCGGTGCCAGCGAGGTTCTGGCGGAAGTTCAGGCTGATGAGCCGCGCACACGGTTGAACGACGGCAAGGTCGGTCCGGATGGGGCCTTCTGGGTCGGCACCATGGACACCAGCTCACCGCGTGAACCGATTGCCGGTCTTTACCGGGTCGACGGCAGCGGCGACGTTGCCGAGATCCGTGACGAACTGCAATGCTCCAACGGGCTCGCGTGGACGCCGGACGGCACCTACATGTACCACTCCGACACCTCCCCCGGCTGGATCGAATATTACGGCTTCGACCCGGAGACCGGTGCACTTGGCTCCAAGATGCTGTACGCCCAGCAGACCAACGACACCGGACGGCCGGATGGCGCAGCGGTCGACACCGAAGGCAACTATTGGAGCGCAGGGGTATCCGCAGGCGTTCTCAACTGCTTTGCCCCGGACGGCAACCTGCTTGCCGCCATCAAGCTTCCGGTCGACAAGCCCACCATGCCCTGCTTCTGCGGCCCGGATCTGGACCATTTGATCGTCACCAGCATCAAGCAGCCCGCCGACCCGACCGCGGTCGAACCCGACACATTGTCAGGCGGCCTGTTCCTGGTGGAAGGTCACGGCAAGACCGGCTTGAAGACCTACCGGTTCAGGACAGCAAAAAGCTGATCAAAAGCAACGCCTTGGGCAAGTCGGTTTCTGCTGTAACCGGCTTCTGCCGCACATTTGGCCTGTCATCCGTTCCGCCGACCCGGGCACAACATCAGGGTGAAGATAAACATCCCTCCTCCTCAGGATGAGGGAGAGCCTTTGGCTCGGAGGCCATGCCGGAACGAATTTTTGAGCACCCCGCCTGACGACTGTCTGTCGATGGCAGTTGTTTTGGGCCGGTTATTCAGCATCCTGCGGAGGCTGGCAGTCCCTGAGAGCTTCAATGATCTGCTCCGCTTTCACACCCGGCACCTGGATTTTCGTTTCCCCGTAAAGGTGAACGACGGCCCCTTCCCCCTTCACCGATTGCTCGTTGAAAATGCGGACCGACTGGTTTTCGGGAATGAGCACGGCCATGGAGCCGTCCTCCATGCTGAGCAGGATGGAAGACGCAATCAATGTGCAAATCATGTTTCAGCCCCACAACTGGTCAGGTAACCGGCTTTCAGCCTGCTCCGGAAAACGGACAGAGAACCGATCTTGACCCAGTCACCTAATAGCGGCAACCCCGCACCTTTACGGGCTTCCAGACTGTCTGGGCGGGTTGAACCAGCACCTGGCGGCTGACCGTCTGGTAAACCGCGGGCTTTTGCACCCGGTAGCTCGTGGCAGGCTGAACCAGCACCTTTTCCTTCACGGAGCTGTAAATGGCAGGCTGGCGCACTGCGACACGGGACGCCGACTGCACGAGAACCTTCTGGCTGACGGTTCGATAGACGGCGGGGTTCTGCACCTTGCACAGGATGTTGCGACCGTTGATGACCCGGTATTCCCAGCCGACGCTGGCGGGTTGAACCAGGACCCGGCTCTGCCGTGTCTGGTAGACGGCAGGCGATGTGCGATAGCTGACCCGCTCCGGCTGCACCAGAACACGCCGGGCCTGATAACTGTAGACGGCCGGCTTCTGCACCACGTAGCTGGATGCCGGCTGGACGAGCACGCGCTCGTTCACAGTTTTGTAGACGGCGGGCACGGTGGCCTGTTCATAGCAGGACAGTGCCTTGCCCCCGGCCAGCACGGACGTGCTGACCAACGGACTGACGATCAGCGCGGCAAGCGCGCTCCAGAAGCTGTGACGCATGTACTTTCCCCCAGTCTGGCGCAGGAGATCTCCCGCAACCCTGACTTTAGGGAAGTTCCACAAGGCATTAAAGCGAAAAAGTTAATATCCGTTAAGAAACGGCCCTGACGATCTGCTGTTCACCCTCTTCGTCATCAGCTTCAGCGCGGGCACTCTTCTCGTAGTCGGTGTCCTCGTTGATGATGTGACGGGCCTCTTCGGGGATCCATTCTCCCCAGCGCGGCTGCAGCTGATGGTCGACGGACACCCGATCGTCGAAGACGAAACATTCGCCCTTCCAGAGGCTGTCGGCTTCCGGCACCTTCTCCAGATAGTTCAGGATACCGCCTTCGAGGTGATAGACTTCCTCGAAGCCGTTTTTCAGCATCCAGGCCGTCGCCTTTTCACAGCGGATGCCACCGGTGCAGAACATGGCGACCTTCGGCTTTTTCTGAAGCTCGTCTTCGCCGTCCACCCAGGCCGGGAATTCCCGGAACGACTGGGTTTTCGGATTGAGCGCCCGCTCGAACGTGCCGAAGGCGAATTCGTAATCGTTGCGCGTGTCGATGACGACGACATCCGGATCGGAGATCAGGGCATTCCAGTCTTCCGGCTTGACGTATTCGCCGACGATCTCGTTCGGGTCGATCCCGTCAACCGCAAGCCGCACGATCTCCTGTTTGAGCCTCACCTTCATGCGCTTGAAGACATGTCGGTGGGTCCAGGCTTCCTTGTGGTTCAGCCCGGCAAGCCGCGGGTCCGATCGCAGATGCGCAAGGACCTCTCGCACACCGGCTTCCGGCCCGCAAATCGTGCCGTTGATACCCTCTCCTGCAAGCAGCAGGCTCCCGCGCACATCCCGTTCCTCGCAATAGGCCTTGAGCGGACTGCGCATGGCCTCGAAGTCGTCGAGCGGCGTAAACATATAAAGGGCGGCAACGAGAAATTCGTTCATGGGGCTTGTTCTGTTTCTTGAAAGACGCCGGGCCCAAGGGGCAAAAGCACCACCCGGCTATTGGCGCCCTCTATACAGCCTAAGCCCCCCTTCTGAAAAGTCCGCAGTTTCTCGGACCCGGTTCTCTGCAGGCGAGGCCGCCCTGCAGGTTTTGCTTGAGCACAACCGAACATGCGCCAGGGGCCATGCAACGCGGAACTTGCCGATTGAAGTTCCTCGAAAGGAACATCGCCCAAACCCTTCGGAAGAATCGAAGAATAGCCTCAGAGTAACAAAAAGATCGGCAACAATTCGCCTCAACAAAACTCTCTACGGAGAAAGATGACATCGTTAGAAATACGAATGAATTCATATAGTTAAAAATCAAACCTCATCCGGTTTCATTTAAGGATCATTAAGCACGCAACCGTACCCTAACCCTGAATTGCCAACATGAGCAGGCGCACCAAGGATGACCCAGTACAAGGTCACCCCGACGGGGGTGGAACGGTTCTTTTCCGAACGGGACCTGATCGTCTCGAAAACAGACACGCGCGGGCGCATCACTTACGCCAACAACATCTTTCGGGATATCGCGGGTTTTGATGGCAAGGCTCTGGAGAATGCGCCGCACAGCCTCATCCGTCACCCGGACATGCCACGCTGTGTCTTCAAGCTGCTGTGGGACACGATAGAGGCCGGCGGAGAGATCTTCGCCTATGTGGTCAACATGTCCGCGAACGGCGATCACTACTGGGTGCTGGCCCATGTCACGCCGTCCTATGGCGAGAGCGGCAAGATCATCGGCTACCATTCCAATCGCCGGGTGCCCAACCGCCGTATCGTCGACGACATCATCACCCCGCTTTACGCCCAGCTGCGACAGACAGAACAGCAGGCGGACAACCGCAAGACCGGCATGCAGGCCGGTCACGATCAGCTGGTATCGATCCTTCAATCGAAAGGCGTGAGCTATGACGAGCTCATTCACACTCTTTAACGCCACGATCGCGTCGGGTGTCGCACTGGTGGGCGGCGCGGCGACGGTGGTCTGCGCCCTGCTGGGCCTGACTATGGCTACGGTCCTCTGTGGCGCCATCGTCATGCTGGCCATGCTTTTCGCGCTGACCGCGGTACATCGGACCCGGCGAGGGCTTGGTGCTGCGACGGAGGTCTGCAGCCAGATCGGCTGGGGCAACTTCGAGGTGAGAGCCAAGGATTACACCGAAGCCGGTGAAGTCCGTGAGCTGATGACCTCCATGAACCACATGATCGACCGGACGGACGCCTTCCTGCGTGAAGCTGCCGCCTCGATGACCGCGATCGAGAACAACCGCTACTACCGCCGCATCCAGCCAGGCGGCCTCAATGGCAGCTATCTGCAGAATGCGGAAATCATGAACATGGCCATCGAGACCATCAAGGGCCGCGTTGGCGCTTTCCGCCAGTCGACGGATTCCTTTGAAAGCCAGATCAGCCAGATTGCACAGAGCCTGATGGCTTCCGCCGAGCAGATGACCGGAACGGCCGAGGAAATGGAAACCTCTGCCGTTTCCAATTCGGAAGTCGTGACCGCCATTGCCGACGCGGCCGACCTGACAGCCGAAAATGTGAATGCGGCAGCATCCGCCGCCGATCACCTGTCCTCGACAGCCAGCGAAATCAGCGGCCAGATCGAACGCTCCATCGAAATCGCCCGTGCTGCCGTTACCCAGGTCACGCAAGGCCAGGACAAGGCAAACAGCCTTCGGACTTCCGCCGAAGCTATCGGCGAGATCATCGACCTGATTTCCTCCATTGCCGACCAGACAAACCTGCTGGCACTCAATGCCACCATCGAGGCGGCCCGCGCCGGTGAAATGGGCAAGGGCTTTGCGGTGGTTGCTGCCGAGGTCAAGGAACTGGCAACGCAGACAGCCAAGGCGACACAGGAGATCACCCAGTCTTTGGAGGAAGTCGACGCGGCCAGCCGCGATACGGCTCAGTCCTTCGACACGATTTCCAAAACCATTACGGAAATCGAATCCATTACCACGATGATTTCCAACGCGTCGGTAAAGCAGGCGGAAGCGACACAGGCCATACAGGAGAACGTGACCAACACCGTGGCCTGCACCAACAAGGTGACCGGAATTGTGGACGGTGTCGCCCAGAATGCGGCAACCACTCACGCGGCCTCCAAGACCGTACTGAGCTCCGCGGAAAGCATGTCCTCCAACGCCGGGCAGCTCACCGAAGCAGTGGCGGCCTTCTTCAAATCGTTGAAGAAAGGCCCGCTTGAGCAGCAGAACAGCGAAGCCGCCTAGGCACACTGGCTGTTAGGCAATCCAACCCGGGCGTTCGTGCCCGGATTGCCTCTTTTGGGGAATTGGGTCAAAGCCTCACACCTCTTATCTTCAGGACAGAGCCCACCCCTCACTGGACGTTCTGGAGGCCCACATGACCATTCTCGGCGACCTGCTGTCGACCATCTTCGAGCGCCGCTACCGCACAGCGACGCCGGACCGGCGCGACAATCGGCCGATGGAGGATCTGGTCAGCGCACTTGTCGGCACAGCTGGCGACGTGACGGGCCTCGCCGCGGCCAGCACGCTCCTGCAACGGTTTCAGGAAATGGAGGACAGCGACAAGCTGCAGTTCTTCCGCCACCTTGCCCACGACATGAACATCGATCCGGCCGGCGTGCGTACTGCCCTTGATGCCTATGAGGCAAGCCCGAACCGGAAGACATACACGGCCTTCATGGCGGCTGTGGAGCCCAAGCGCCAGGAATTGATCCGGCGACTGAACCAGATTCCCGGTGCCACCGAGCAACTGGTGCGCATGCGCG
Source organism: Roseibium sp. ROS1 (assembly GCF_054658215.1). Lineage (NCBI taxonomy): Bacteria > Pseudomonadati > Pseudomonadota > Alphaproteobacteria > Hyphomicrobiales > Stappiaceae > Roseibium > Roseibium sp. ROS1. The sequence continues at coordinate 1,198,000 of NZ_BAAGIG010000001.1, read as the reverse complement.
CCGACCTCCTGCGCCTCGGAGGCGCTGATCCGGAATTGCAGGCGCTCGACCAGGATTTCCGGCACCTGTTCATTTCCTGGTTCAACCGGGGCTTTCTGGTGCTGCGGCCGATCAGCTGGGAAAGTCCGGCACATATCCTTGAAAAGATCATCGCCTATGAGGCCGTGCACGAAATCACCAGCTGGGAAGACCTGCGCAGCCGCCTGGCCCCTGGCGACCGCAGATGCTTCGCCTTTTTCCACCCGTCCATGCCCGACGAACCGCTGATCTTCGTGGAAGTCGCGCTCACCGCAGACATCCCCGGTTCCATCCAGGACCTTCTGGCAGGTGACAGGGAACCCATCACAGCGGCCACGGCCCGTACCGCCGTGTTTTATTCGATTTCCAATTGTCAGGAAGGCCTGGCCCGCATTTCCTTCGGCAATTCGCTGATCAAGCAGGTGGCGGCCGATCTTTCGGCAGAATTGCCGGGATTGAAAACCTTCGTCACCCTGTCGCCGATCCCTGGCCTGACGAAATGGCTGTCGGCGGAAGGCATTGCTTTCCAGGACGCGGACCCGAAGTTGCTGCGCACCCTCGCCGCGCATTATCTTCTGTCAGCCCGCCGCGAGGATGGACAGCCGGTTGACCCGGTGGCGCGCTTCCATCTGGGCAACGGCGCACTGGTGCATGCAGTCCACGCTGAAGCCGACACCTCCGCAAAGGGCCGTGCCCAATCAGCCGGCGTGATGGTGAATTACCTCTACGATCTCGGCAAGGTGGCCCAGAACCACGACCGCTATGCAGCGACAGGGGAAATCGCCGCCTCTTCGGACATCAGGTCTCTGGACGCGGCCGCAAAGAAACTGGATTTGCGCGAAGCGGAAGCTGCACAACAGGCTTGATGGCGCACGGGTCGGGACCCAATCGCAGCTCATGCTGCCGGTGCTCTGCCTGCCGAGCTAGCGCCATTCGTCCACCCTGGCGCGCTAACTGTCCTGATCAGAACGACAGCTGGAACCGGGCTCGGCGTATCACGGGTCAACGCGATTCCCGCCGCCCCTCCCCAACCGATAGCTATCGGTCCCGGCGTTTTCCTGACGCTGCCGGAAAGACGGATTCCGGCTGTCTTGGCCTTGTCTTCGGCTTGAAAAACGTCAACTTGCAGGTGACGTGACAGTGCCCGGGCGACTACTTCTTCGCTTCTTGGGTAACACCTAAGGAAAGTTGAAGAAGAAATCTCGCGTGCAGCAAAATTCTTTGCTAATCTGCGATTGGCGAAACGGGATCCATACCAATCTCGGATTGAAGCGGCCTCTGCACATCAGGGGACGTCTGGAAGATGTACCGGCGCGAAAAGCCGGCCGCTTTCCAGGCGAGCAGACCGTTCAATGGGTTTCTCGACGCCGGAAATTGTCTGAAAGGCAAAACAAAAAATGACATGTAAAGACAAGGCGGCAGGGATGAGCGAAGATCAATACACCAAAGAGCAGCTCGAATTCCTGGAAATATTTGAAATTGCAGCAAGATATGACTGTCTGTTCCTGCTCGATTTCCATTGCTTCGATCTGTTCGACCACGACCAGACCAGCCTGCTGAGCGACGGCGAACGTGCCCAGTTGGCGGCAGCGGCAAGATATGACATCTATGCCGAAGCCATGCAGAAGGGGTTTCTTCCGAAATCCAGTCCCTTTGGAGGCGTCCATGAGCATCAACACTTTTGTTGAGCCGCTACCCTTCTCGCTGATCGAAAACGGATTGGCGGGAGACAAGACGCAGTTTCTGTTCAAGACCTGGCGCGAAAACGAAGGCATCATCGTGCAGGACAGCCGCATGACGCAGCTGAGCCCGTATCTGCTGATGACCTTGCCGACCGCCGAGCCGGGCGACGTGCCGCCGCTGACCTTTGTGGGCAAGCACAGCACCTTCCGCCGGTTCTTTCCACAGGCTCTTGACCCGGAAACACCACGTCCGCCGACCAGCTTCCTGCCCTCAGTCTACCGCCAGGGCGTTGCTGATGCCTACCAGATCGCCATGGAAGGCGAGCCCTGGTTCGACATCCAGCGCACAGGCAACAAGCTGGGCGAAGGTGTGCCGGACATGACGCTGCAGCGTCTCCTCGTGAAATTCCGCACCAGTGCCGGGTTCACGCGGATTTTCTGCCTCATGACTTTGCTTGAAGTCCATTCGCGATCCTATCAATCAGATCGCACACATCGTCAGCTGTGTTCGCAACAAAAATCAGATTGGCATCCAGCGTACCAGGCAGCGGCTCAACCCAGTTCAGTGCATGAAAGTGTGCACGGGTAAAGCCGCAGTCGCGCCAGAAGCCGTCCATGAAGTTGAAACCCTGCACCCAGCCGTAATAGAAGCCGGCGCCCCACTCATCCAATGCCTCGATCTGGGCCATCTGGTTGAGCAGGCCGCCGAGCTTCGAACCGCGCCACTCCTTGGCAACTTCCGTCCCGCCCAGATAAACAACGTCGCCGGTAATGCGCCGGCCAACGCGCGGCTGCTTGTCACTCAGCACAACCTTGCCGCCCTCCGCATCCGGGTAGCAGCGGTGAAAATACTTGCGCCAGAAATCGGTCAGCGTCATCGGATAGGCCATTCTGTCGAAACGGGCGCACACCCGCCCGACCATCCGGTCTTCCTCGTCCACCAGCGCCAGCCAGAACGCCTGTGACGGCGTATAGGTGTTGAGACTGGGGGTAAAATGCCCCTCCAGCCGCTTCAGGCCGCTGGCCGCCGCCATGGCCTCGACAACATCGAAATCCGACCCGCGGCGCAGCATCAGCCCCAGGCGTTGAAACTCCCTGTCTATAACGCCCCAGGCACGTTTCAGCTGTGCCTTGTCCAACTCGAAATCCAGTTTATGCATGGATGTCCCGTTTGATGTTGCCCTTCATCCGCATCCTGCAAAGAGCGGCCGCGTCAAACGCGGCGATCGCCTTGTTTGCCAATAGATTAAATAGGCACCGATTTTCCCTGCTTGGCAGCACGTTAAGTTGTCTGCCAAGGCGGTCAAACAAGAAAAAATATCAAGGTTAAAACTTGCGGGTACCGGTTTGAAAGAACGGGAGTTTTCAACCGGAGATTCACCGCCTGCAAGGCAAGCCGGTTATCCACCGCTGTGCGAATGAACCCCCACGTGGTCGGATTTCCCCTTCACGAAGGGGCCATCGTCCCTCTTGGATTCGCACCGCCAAACACATCCTTTGATCAAGTTGTCACCGTCACCGGGCACAACTACAGTTCAGACGTTACTGTGCAAGGACTTGTTGATTGATATTGAACTTGATTGGAGAACACGATGATGAAGCAACTTTTCTTGCTTGCTGCAATGTGTGCAATTTCAACTGGCTCAATCGCCAAGGATCTTCCGGCATCAGCCAAGCCGATGACAGAAGCCGAACGGATCGAGATCTTGTCCGGCAACAAGATCGAAGGAATTTTCTACGGAAAAAACGGCAAGAAAGCCGGTGACTGGATTGTCGAGTGGAACGACAACGGCAACAAGATCGCCGTGGTGACCGTGACGGGCAAAAAGCCCGCGAAGAAAACACTGAAATGGGAAGTGAAGGACGGCCAGTTTTGTGAACAGGGCTTCCGGGACGAGACAATGGTCTGCGGCCACGAGAACACCTACTTCAAGGACGGCAACACCTGTTTCACCACCTTGAAGGATTCGAAATTCATCACGAACGAGTTCCCCTGCTGATCGCAGCAACTACGCGCTGAATCTCGTGGCCGTCGACCGGCGGCCACAGATCTCGACAAAATGCACAATAAGAAGCACGGCGCGAACTCGCGGCGCCTTGGCATTTGAATAATTTCCAGAAGAAGAAAATGGTGGGTGAGTGGGGGCTCGAACCCCAGACCCGCTGATTAAGAGTCAGCTGCTCTACCAACTGAGCTACACACCCAAAGCGACAGGGCCGCGAGAACCGCGCGGCACGTCGGATGGCGGGTGTATATAGTGCGATCCGATTTGGCGCAACGGTTTTTATGACAATTTTTTATCATGGCCGGTCTGCGGGGAACGCAACCCTGAGAAAATCCGCAGCCGCCGGAAGGAAAGCTCATTAACGCCGCCCGAAAGGCAACTTTCAGAAACATCTTCGATCTTTTGCGCAATTTTCGAAATTAAGGCTTGACCGGTTTTATCCGCCTGACTAGGGTGCGGCGCATCAAGACCGGGGCAGACGTGACGGGCTTGGGCCAGCTTGTTGAAGTCGCTGTCATATCGGCTTGCCTCAGGTTGGCGGGACAAACCCGGTTTCGGGAGTTCCACAACGACGTCGAACCGGGCCAGACGGCCTGCAGCATCAAAGGACCGGGACGACATGGCAATGTCGCTCATTCTAGTAGTAGTAGGAAAGCGCGCCTCCGCGGCGGGATAACCCCGTACGGACAGGATGGCGCGCGACCAAGGCTCCCAAAGGGGCCTTTTTTTGTACCCGCCTCCTGACCACGCATTTTCCACCACTGCCCGGATCTTTGACGCCGCATGCGTCAGGCCAGACAGACAGTGTTTTATTAGTCCGCGCCCTATCGGGCAGGATTGACAGAAGAACAAACAGTTATGTGAGCCAAAGCCTGATCCACAGGCGAGAATGCAAGGACGAAACGAATGACACGGGAAATGACCGGCGCCGAAATGGTCATCCAGGCGCTGAAAGACCAGGGAGTTGACACGATCTTCGGCTACCCGGGCGGTGCTGTGCTTCCCATTTACGACGAGATCATTCAGCAGGAAGGTCTGGAGCATATTCTCGTACGGCACGAACAGGGCGCAGGCCATGCCGCCGAAGGCTATGCCCGCTCCACCGGCAAACCGGGCGTTGCCCTGGTCACCTCCGGTCCCGGCGCCACCAACATGGTGACTGCCCTGACCGACGCCATGCTGGATTCCATTCCGCTTGTCTGCATTTCCGGCCAGGTACCGACCCATCTGATCGGCAACGATGCCTTCCAGGAGTGCGACACGGTCGGCATCACCCGCCCCTGCACAAAGCACAACTGGCTGGTTCGCGATGTCGACGACCTGCCGCGCATCCTGCATGAAGCCTTCTATGTCGCCACTTCCGGCCGTCCGGGCCCGGTTGTCGTCGACATTCCGAAGGACGTTCAGTTCGCGACCGGCACCTACCAGGGCCCGACGCCGAACCCGGCTGCCGCGCACAAGAGCTACCGTCCGCAGCTGAAGGGCGATGCCTCCAGCATCCGCATGGCCGCCGAATTGATGGCGAACGCCAAGAAGCCGATTCTCTATACCGGCGGCGGTGTGATTAACTCCGGCCCACAGGCCTGCCAGTTGCTGCGCGAACTGGTGTCGCTGACCGGCTTCCCGATCACCTCCACGCTGATGGGCCTCGGCGCCTATCCGGCGTCCGGCGACAACTGGCTCGGCATGCTGGGCATGCATGGCACCTACGAAGCCAACATGACCATGCACGACTGCGATGTGATGATCTGCATCGGGGCTCGCTTCGACGACCGCATCACCGGCCGGACCGATGCCTTCTCGCCGAACTCGAAGAAGATTCATATCGACATCGATCCGTCCTCCATCAACAAGACGATCAATGTCGACCTGCCGATCATCGGCGATGTCGCCCACGTGCTGGAAGACCTTGTGCGGATCTGGCGGTCCTCTTCGCTGAAATCCGACGCCAAGGCCATGAAGGACTGGTGGACGCAGATCGATCAGTGGCGCGCACGCAACTCGCTGGCCTACAAGCCGAACAGCGACGTCATCATGCCGCAATACGCGATCCAGCGGCTCTATGAACTGACCAAACACCGCAAGACCTTCATTTCCACCGAAGTCGGCCAGCACCAGATGTGGGCAGCCCAGTTCTACGGCTTCGAGGAGCCGAACCACTGGCTCACCTCCGGCGGCCTCGGCACCATGGGCTACGGCCTGCCGGCTGCCATCGGTGCGCAGGTGGCCCACCGCGACGCGCTGTGCGTGGACATTGCCGGCGATGCATCGATCCTGATGAACATCCAGGAAATGTCGACTGCCGTTCAGTTCGGCCTGCCGGTCAAGGTGTTCATCCTCAACAACCAGTACATGGGCATGGTGCGCCAGTGGCAGCAGTTGCTGCACGGCAACCGTCTGTCCCATTCCTACACCGACAGCCTGCCGGACTTCGTCAAGCTGGCCGAGGCCTATGGCGGGGTTGGGTTCCGGGTCGAAAAGCCGGGTGATCTTGACGGGGCAATCGAGGAAATGATTGCCGTCGACAAGCCTGTCCTGTTCGACTGCCGCGTTGCCAATCTGACCAACTGTTTCCCGATGATCCCCTCGGGCAAGGCTCACAACGAAATGCTGCTGCCGGACGAAGCCAACGACGAAGCGGTTGCCAACGCCATCAGCGCCGAAGGCAAGTCGCTCGTTTAAGGTGAAATAGGCAAAAGGACTTTAAGAAAATGAACGCACAGAATGTTGATGCGCCTTCCGCCTATTTCCTGGCAGAAGTCAGCAACGAAATCGAAACCCACACCCTATCGCTGCTCGTGGACAACGAGCCGGGTGTCCTCGCCCGCGTGATCGGCCTGTTCTCCGGCCGTGGTTACAACATCGACAGCCTGACCGTGTCGGAAACCGAACACGAGAAACACCTGTCCCGCATCACCATCGTGACCACCGGTACGCCGATGATCATCGAGCAGATCCGCCACCAGCTCGATCGGCTGGTGCCGGTGCACCGGGTGACCGACCTGACCGTTCGCGCCAAACGCACCAACCAGGACAAGCCGCTGGAACGTGAGCTTGCCCTGGTGAAGGTGGCAGGCACCGGTGAAAAGCGCCTGGAGGCCCTGCGCCTTGCGGATGCCTTTCGCACCACCGTGATCGACGCGACGACGGAACATTTCGTCTTCGAGATCACCGGCCGGACCTCCAAGATCGAGCAGTTCATCTCCATCATGAAACCGCTTGGTCTGGTCGAAGTCTCCCGCACCGGCGTTGCTGCCGTTCAGCGTGGACCAGAAGGCCTTTAAGGGGTCGCTTTCTGATCTCAAGGCCCGTCGCACCCGGTGCGGCGGGCCTTTTTTGTTTTCCTGCGCATATTGAGGCACGGCACACAGCAGATCGGGCGAACTCCCGCCGTCGTGTTCCTTGGCAACAGCCGAAGACTTGCCTACATGCATCGGACACCTCGAAACCGGACAGAACCTGCCCATGCCCTTCGATCTTAATATTTATCTTGAGCGGATTGGCCTGGAGACGTGCCCGGCCACCCTGGACGGCTTGAGGGCCCTGCAGGCCGCCCAGATCAGCGCCATCCCGTTCGAAAACGTTTTGCCTTTTCTTGGCAAGGTTCCAGAGCTTGGCCGGGACAGCCTCTGGCAAAAGCTCGTTCAACACCGTTGCGGCGGTTACTGCTTCGAGCTGAACTCTCTGCTGGGTGACGCACTGGCAGCCATCGGCTTTTCCTCCCGGCAGGTGCTTGCCCGGGTGCGTATGGGGGCGGCGGAGGGCGGAGCACGCTCACACCTTGCCCATGTCGTGACATGTGATGGAACCGAATGGCTGGTCGATGCCGGGTTCGGCGGCCAGGCTCCAGCCGAGCCCGTGCGCATTTCAGAAGAACGCCAGCAGGTCCGCGACCAAGTCTACAGGATACGCCTTGAAGCTGCGTCAGGAGAGCACGTACTGGAACGACAGACTGAGGAGGGTTGGTTCGCGCTCTACGGATTTGACCGGGTAGACGTCCGCCCTGTCGACATTGAAGCCGCCAATTTCCTGTGCGCCGCTTCGCCCAGGCAGTCCTTTGCGGGCAGCATGAAATTCTACCGGCTGACGGATCGGGGTTTCATCAGTTTTCTGGACGGCCGGGCCCGGTTTGTCGGTGGTGGCAACAAGCGGGAGTGGCTGATTGAAGAAGCGGAAGACCTTGGCCGTTTCATGCGCAACGACCTTGGCCTCGGATATGACGACGACACGGTGCGAGCCATTGCCTTGCGATTGCAGGATCTGCGCCGCCTCGACTGACCACGGTCCAACAGCAGCGCAATACCGAGAGGCCTGTGGCATTTCCACAGGCCCCGCCTTTCCTAAAGCTTGCTCTCGATGTTGATCGTCAGCGTCTTGCGCAAGGGGGCATCGTCCGGTCCGCTCATCGGCGCGACATGGTGCCAGGAATTGTAGGTCTTCACGAACAGGACACACTGGTTTTCCTCAAACGGGAACGTCTTCAGCGTTTCAACATCCTCGAGGGGCATCGCCTTGTTGATGTGGTTGAAGACCTTCGTCCGGTCCTTGGGAAGGCACACCGCCGTGCCACCACCCCATGCGTGATTCCAGGCTCCCGGCTCCATCATGGACAGAACCAGCGTGATCAATTTATGCGGAGCGTCGGTGTGCGGCAGGATCTGACCGCCGTTTGCCGGCATCATCGAGAACTCGAACCGGGCACTGATCTCGGTCTGGCGACGGAGGCGACTCAGCAGGCTGGCCTTCCGCTGCCCGTCCTTCGCAATCACCTTGAGCCTGCGCAGGCCCAGGTCGATATTGTTGGCGACCAACATATCCAGCACGTTGTTTATGAAGTTCTCGGATTTCACATGATCGTAAAACGCTTTCCAATCAGGTGTATCTGACAGGAACTTGTAGTAGTTATCCGGGTTATTGATGTCGGACAGAGAATATTTGTGTCCGAGGTTTGGCATGTATTTGAACAGATCCTTGTCAGGATAGCTCTCGACGAGTGACCGGTACATTTCCGGCGGCAATACATCTGTTACATAGCAAACGGGATATGGCTCGTAATCGAATTGAGGCCCGCTCAAATTCAACATGGATCGGGGTCCCTGCTCTCGCTTGGTGTTGGATATTATTCAAGCAGCCGGTTGGAGATCCGGCCGTAACGCGCCCCCGCCGCTTATTGGCACAGGCTGTTGTCCGTCAGCAACCGCTTTCACAAACACCGGGGTGACAAAACGCGCGGTGTCGGCTTGCGTTCCATCAAAATGGCGCCCTAGACGCGACGTGAACGAGCGCGTATACGACACGCGCGCTGTTAGCGCCGATCCGGCGCGATTCAAACCAATCAGACCAAAAGGCATTTCGCCATGATTCACGGTCTCTCCCGGCCGAAAAACCAGATCCGCTGGCTGCTGCTGGAAGGCATTTCGCCGACCGCGCGCGCGGTTCTTGAAAAACACGGTTATACAAACGTTGAAGTCCTGTCCGGAGCCCTGGAAAAGGACGCGTTGATCGACAAGCTGCAGGGCGTCCAGATGCTCGGCATCCGCTCCCGCACCCAGGTCACCGAAGAGGTTCTGGAAGCGGCCAAGAGCCTGGTTGCCGTCGGCTGCTTCTCCGTCGGCACCAACCAGGTCGACCTCAAGGGCGCGCTTACGCGCGGCATCCCGGTGTTCAATGCTCCCTTCTCCAACACGAGATCCGTGGCCGAACTCACCGTTGCCGAAATCGTCATGCTGATGCGTGGCGTCTTCCCGAAATCCACCGCGGCCCACGAAGGCCGCTGGATGAAAAGCGCTGCTGGTTCCCACGAAGTTCGCGGCAAGACACTTGGTATCGTCGGCTACGGCAATATCGGCACGCAGTTGTCGAACCTGGCCGAGGCCATGGGCTTGCGGGTGATCTACTTCGATCTCGTCGACAAGCTGCAGCACGGCAACGTTATGCCGTCCGAAAGCCTCGATGGCCTGCTGGCTGAATCCGATGTCGTGTCCCTGCATGTTCCCGATACGCCGGAAACGCGCGACATGTTCGGTGCTGACCAGATTTCGAAGATGAAGAAGGGCGCGTTCCTGATCAACAACGCCCGCGGCAAGGTTGTCGATATCGACGCTCTGGCCGCCGCGCTGAAGTCCGGTCACCTGGCAGGCGCTGCCATCGACGTCTTCCCGGTCGAGCCGAAGTCCAACAAGGACGAATTCCTGTCGCCTCTGCGCGGCCTCGACAACGTCATCCTGACCCCGCACGTGGGTGGTTCGACGGAAGAGGCCCAGGACCGGATCGGCGAGGAAGTCTCCAAGCGACTGGTGGAATACTCCGATGTCGGGTCCACCATCGGCGCCGTCTCGTTCCCGCAGGTTCAACTGCCCAAGGGCACGTCGGCCACGCGTTTCATCCAGGTGCACCACAATGCTCCCGGTGCCATGCGCACGCTGAACGACCTCTTCACCCGGCACAACCTCAACATCTGTGCCCAGTACATGCAGTCCCATCTGGACATCGGCTACGTCGTTCTGGATGTCGACAGCCCGGTGGAAGATCCGGTCAGCATTCTGGAAGAGATCCGCACCCTGCCCAACACCATCCGAGCAAGGCTGCTTAACCGGGTCTGATCGTCCCGGCCTTCAGAAACGACAAAAGCCCTGGACCGGTTCCAGGGCTTTTTCTTTTTCAAATGCTTTGGCTTACCAGATTGGTCTAATCCACCGTGACCGGGCTGAAGACCCGATTGCGCCCCTGTTTCTTGGCTTCATAAAGCCGAAGGTCCGCCTGCCGGAACAGGGCCTCCATTGTGTCGCCGTCCTGCGGCGCACTGGCCAGACCGATGCTGACCGTTACCTTTTCCGGAAGATAGATCTTGCTGAAGCGCTCGATCGCCTTGCGCAACCGCTCGGCCATGGAGGTCGCGCCTTCCACCGACAGTTTCTCGCACAGAAGCACGAACTCTTCGCCGCCCACCCTGTAGAGGTGATCGTCGGAACGCAGATTGTCGGCCAGAAGCCGGGCAACCATCTTCAGGATCTCGTCACCGGCCTGATGGCCATGCCGGTCGTTCACCTGTTTGAAGTGATCGATGTCGATCACGAGCAGGGACAGGGGCCGGTTTTCCTGCAGGTTCTTGGCCAGGATTTTGGGCGCATTCTGGTCGTATTGGCTGCGGTGAAGCGTGCCGGTCAGGTGATCGCGAATGGAAGCTTCCAGAAGCTTGTGGTAGCGCTCCCGGTAGGTCAGCACCTGAAACACGTCCTTGAAGGACCTGTTGGTGAGCCAGCTGCTCTCGTTGTCGAAATACTTCAGGTAGAGGATGAACAGCGCCGTATAGACCAGCGTAGCCACCATCTTGGCCGCCCAGCCGCCGACAAACACATGCCAGGGTGCACCGGAAACATAATGCAGCGCCAGGAAGAACCCGGCCTGGTCGAATGTCAGCACTGCCGCGCCGCAGATCAGGAAACGCAGACCCAGGTGCCGCCCGACCCAATTGCCGATCCGCTCATAAAGCACGATGATCGCGATCGCGTCGACAAACAGCAAGATGGTGCCCCAGACCATCAGCAGTCCCATTTCATCGATAAAGGCGAAATCCGGATTGCGGCCGTCCGTGACCGAGATGGTATCGTGGTTCCGCAGGATCATCACCAGTGCGACGATCAGGAAGTTGCCGATCAACAGGCCGTAGATCGGCTGGCGGACGATCAGCGCATCCTCGCGGATGTAGAGCAGCAGGATCATCAGAAGCTTGCCGGAAAAAAGCACTGTCGACCCGGGGGAGACGATGCCGAACGGCAACTCGATGTAAAAGACGCTGGCGAGATATGTTTCCAGGAAATGCATCACACCAAGCGCGCACATGAAGACGCCGATACCGATCACCTGACGAGCCCGCAGAAGGCTCATCATGACGATGAAATAAACGGCTGCCTGGGCCAAGAGGAGGAGCGCGTTGGAGATGGCCATGGATTACCTGGTAGTTTTCTCGATCCGAGACCTCGATGTATGCATTGATTCTCGTTCGGATCGACACCGAAATCGGTTTCAGTCCGGAACAAGCTTAAGAATCGGGCCCCTTGCGGCCAGTCTTAGAGGAAACGGCGGAACCTGAAAACCTAGTCGTAATACTGTACTGCGACCTTGTGCGGGCTCGCCGAACCCTGCGTTGCAACCCTACATGAGAGGCGGAAACCTGTCATTGCCCGCGAAAGCCCCAAGACGATGGAAACCAGACGCAACGTCAAACCGGCCCCGCCTGCCCTTGCGCATCTTCCCGACAACCTGATCGTCTTTGATGGCATTTGCGTTCTGTGTTCCGGCTTTGCCCGGTTCGTCGCCAGGCACGACCGGACAGCAGGCTTTCGCTTTGTCGACGCCCACTCGGACATCGGTCAGGCACTCTACCGGCACCACAGGCTCGACCCGCAGAAGATGGAAACCAACATCGTTATCTGCCGCGGCCGAGCCTACACCAAAATGGCGTCCTTCACCGCAGCCATGAAAAGTCTCGGCTGGCCCTGGAAGGCGCTCACGGTACTGGATCTTCTGCCGCGCAGGCTCGCGGACTGGACTTATGACAGGATTGCCCGAAACCGCTATCGTCTCGGCAGACGAACCTGTCCCCTGCCGTCGGCTGCGCTGAAGGAACGGCTCCTTGACTGAACTTTCCCGAAGGAAGCCGATCGTCGTTCTCGGCGGCTATGGCGTTTTCGGCGGAAAGCTGGCCGAGGCGCTGCTGAGACACGAGCATCTGGAGGTCATCGTCGCAGGCCGCAGCCAGCGAAAGGTTGAAGCCTTCTGTCGCCGGCATGGCGGCACTGCCGCCTTTCTGGATCGGACGGCACCTGATTTCGCTGCTGCCCTTCTCGCCCTTCGGCCTTTCGTCACCGTCGACGCCGCCGGTCCGTTTCAGGCCTACCGGCAAGCCCCCTACGCTGTTGCGGAAGCCGCGCTTGCAGCCGGCAGCCATTATCTGGATCTTTCCGACGATGCCGGGTTTACCAGCGGTATTACCGCGCTCGACGAGCAGGCACGCTTGCGCGGACTGACCGTGCTTTCAGGCGTTTCCAGCGTACCGGCTCTCTCTTCGGTTGCGGTCGAAGCTCTTCGGGATGAGTTCTCACAGGTCGACCTGATCGAAAGCTCCATCCTGCCGGGTAATCGTGCACCTCGTGGCCTCTCCGTCATCGAAGCGATCCTGACCCAGTCCGGCAAGCCCGTTTCCGTCTACCGCGATGGCGGATGGACAAAGGTCATCGGCTGGTCCGGTCTCTCCCGGCGCCGGATCGGCCCTGAAGGCAGCAGCGGTCTTTCAAAGCGCTGGTCGAGTTTCATCGGCGCGCCGGATCTGACACTCTTTCCCAAGGTCTACAACGCCCGAACAGTGCTGTTCCGGGCAGGACTTGAACTCTCCCTCCTTCATCTGGGTCTCTGGGCTCTTTCCTGGCTGGTGCGTCTTCGCCTTGTCAGGTCACTGCAAGCTGCCGCTCCACTCCTTCGTACTGTCGCGGGCTGGTTCGAACGGTTCGGGTCCGACCGCGGCGGCATGGAAGTCCAGCTTGCCGGGCTTGGCAAGGACGGCCAGCCGTTGTCCGCCAGCTGGACACTGATTGCGGAAGCCGGCGACGGGCCGCATATCCCGGCAGTCCCGGGCGCTATCTTGTGCAAGCACCTTGTCGAAGGTGTTGTTCCAGCCGGAGCGCGGCCAAGCCTTGGTGAATTCAAGCTGGCAGACGTCGAGGAGGCCACCGCTCATCTGAACGTCCGCACCTTCACTGCAAAGCAGGCTGAACCGGTCTTGTTCCAGCAGGCACTCGGCAGCAGCACCTTCAAAGCTTTGCCTGAAGAGATCCGCTCCCTTCACACAGTGTTTGACCACCGGCAATGGATCGGTGAGGCAAAGGTCACGCGCGGCACCTCACGGCTCGGCCAGTTGCTGTGCCGTATCGTCGGCTTTCCGCCCGAAGCAGATGCAACTCCGGTGAAAGTGACAATCGATCGGCAGGGCGACAAGGAAATCTGGCAGCGCAATTTCGGCGGCAAGACTTTCCGCTCCGTGCTCAGCCTGTCAGGAGCACCGGGGTCCGGCGTGGTTCAGGAGCGTTTCGGACCAACAACGTTCAACATTCACCTGAACCTGAAAGGCGATGCGCTCGCCTATCCCGTTCGCAGTGGCAAGCTGTTTGGCATTCCCTTGCCGCGCTGGTTGTTGCCGATCAGCGAAACAGCCGAGACGGCACCGGATGGCATCTTCCGCTTCGACGTCGAGATCTCCCTGCCCGGTCTCGGGCGGCTCGTGCGATATCAAGGGTGGCTGAAGCCCCACCAACACTGAAAAACATTGTCTCTAGTGACAATTCCTCGTTTGACTTCAACGGCTTTTGACACAATCTTGCGAACCTGACCCAGTCTCTTAAAGCCAGATCAGAACCGTTTTCACCGGACTTTCAATCATGCCTGCCGTTTCGCGCCTTTCCGTCAATGTCAACGCCATCGCCATGTTGCGAAATCGCCGGGATCTGCCCTGGCCGAGCGTGACTGGCCTTGCGGCCGTCGCGATGGAAGCCGGCGCCAAGGGCATCACCGTGCATCCTCGTCCGGACGAACGCCATATCCGCAAGACGGACGTGTTCGAGCTGTCCGAGCTGATCGAGGACCGGTTCCCGAACAAGGAACTGTGCCTGGAAGGCTATCCAGCCCCCGATTTCATGAAGCTGGTGGAGGAAGCTCGCCCCGAACAGGTCCTGTTCGTGCCGGACGACCCTCAGCAGTCCACCTCGGACCATGGCTGGGACTTTTCGAAAGACACCGGCACGCTGGAAACGGCGATTGCCGCCGCCAAGGAGTGGGCGGTCACGGTCTCGCTCTTCTGCGATCCGGACCCGGTTGCCCCCGAACACGCTGCCAGGCTCGGGGCGGAACGTATCGAGATCTACACCGGCCCTTATGGTGCCTGCTACGACGACCCGGCACGCGCCGAAAAGGAACTCGACATGATTGTCGCCACGGCGGAAGCCGCCCAGGCCTGCGGGCTCGGCGTCAATGCCGGGCATGATCTGACCGTCGAAAACATTCCTGCCCTGATGGCGCGCGCGCCCTTCATTCGGGAAATGTCGATCGGCCACGGCTTTACCGCCGATGCGCTGATCCATGGCTTTGCCGAAAGCGTTGCCCGCTTCCGCCGGGCCATGGGCGAGATCTGATGAACGACACTTTGGAGAAGCAGGTCGCGTTTCTTCTGGAAACCGACAAGCTGAAGGAAGTCGTCCGGCTGAACCAGCTCACGGGCGGCGCCCGGCGCGAGACCACGGCCGAGCACTGCTGGCACGTGATCCTGCAGACGCTGACACTTGCCGAGCACGCCCCTGCCGGCACCGACATCAACCACGTCGTCAAACTGCTCGCCGTTCACGACCTGGTCGAGATCGACGCAGGCGACCACTGGGTCACTGACGACAATCGGGCCGGCATCAAGGATCTGGAACAGGCAGCCGCAAGCCGACTGTTCGCCCTGCTTCCCTCATCGCAGGGCCTGGATTTCAAGGCTCTTTGGCTGGAGTTTGAAGCCAACGAAACACCGGAAGCCAAATTCGCCAACGCGATGGACGCGCTGCATCCGATGGTGCTGGTCTTTGCATCCGGCCTGGACGATCCGACCCATGAACCCATTTCCGCCGAAGCGTTGAAGCTGACGAAGGAATCCCGCCTGTCTCCCTTCCCGGGTCTTTGGGATTTTGCCCAGGACCTGCTGAACAAGGCCGTACGCGACGGCCGGCTGCTGCCCTGAAACATCCTTCCGGCTGCACCCCGCAGCCTTTTCTCGAGAACCGAAATGCCGATAGATCTTTGGCTCGTCTTTATTGCCGTCTCGCTCCTGCCTGCCGTCAGTCCCGGTCCCGCAGTCATGCTGGCCATTTCCAACACGCTCCGGTTCGGCCGTAACGCGACCCTCGCTTCCGCGGCAGGCAATGCCACGGGACTGGTAATCCTGGGATACGCGGTCGCCCTCGGCTTCGGCGCCCTGATGGCAGCCTCCGCCGTGGCCTTCACGGTGCTGAAGGTCATTGGTGCCGCCTATCTCATATTCATCGGCCTCAAGATCTGGCGCGACAAGTCTGCCTTTCACGTGGAAGATGGTGTCCTGATTGCCCGCAAAAGCCCCAGAAAGCTGTTCCTGGAAGCGCTGCTCGTTTCCGTCACCAATCCGAAGGCGATTCTGGTCATCACCGCGCTGTTCCCGCAATTCATGCGCGCCGACGGCATCGATCTCACGGAGATCTCGGTACTGTCCTTCACCTATGCCGCATTGTGTTTCGCCAACCATGCCGCAATTGCCTACGCAGGTGGCCACATGCGCCGCTTCCTGACGTCTGCAAAGCGCATGCTGTGGGTACGCCGGATCACAGGCACGCTCTTTGTCGGCTTTGGTGCAGCACTGGCGGCTGCCAGCCGGTAAAAGGCGCAAACTGGTCGGTCGTTGGGGGATCACGATACGGGGCGAATCCGATAGGCTCGCCCCTAGCCTCCTTCAACCGGATCAGTCCCTTGCCCTTCAGGATCCTTACATTTTGCGGCAGTCTTCGTGCCGCATCGTCCAATCTGGCCCTGCTGAGCGCAGCAGAACGACTGGCGCCCAACGGGCTCGTTCTCAACCGCTATGACCGCATCGGCGATCTGCCGCATTTCATGCCGGATCTGGATATTACCGACCACCTGCCGGAAATCGTCATCGACCTGCGCGAACAGGTTGCGCGCGCCGACGGGCTGCTGTTCGCCGTGCCGGAATACATGCATGCACTGCCCGGCAGCTTCAAAAACACTCTCGACTGGATGGTTGGCTGTCAGAAGTTTCCGGGCAAGCCGGTCGCGCTTGCCCACGTCACCTCCCGCCACGCCTTTGCCCCGGTTCAGCTGGAAGAGATCCTCCGAACCATGTCCGCCGAAATCGTCAGCGAAGCCGGATTTTCGCTTGGTCTAACCAGCAATGCCATCACCCCTGAGATGATCTGTACGGATGTCTCCCTTGCCGCAATCGTCACGCGACACCTGGACCGATATCAAACCTGGCTAACCCGAGAGCGTGGCTGAGGCCCTTTCGGAAATGCAGCCCGCCTAGTCTGCCGGATCGATCACCAGAAGAAGCCGCGGTCCACTTGCCGGGGTTGCGGCCGGAGACCGGTGCAAGAGAGCGGTTCTTTCGCCACAAGACCATTGCCGGCCGCGAAAAACGGCAACGCCCCCAGGCGGCACCTGACGGATGCGGCCAGGCTCCTCGGCCACATTTTCCGGAACATATTCCGTGCCCGCCCCGCGATAGGTGCACAACAACCGGGCGCGAACATTGTCCAGGTGGAACTTCGGACACATGACGTCTTCCGAAACATCCAGCCGCAATCGCAGCAGACGCACTGTCAGCGTCTTTGCCAGCATCAGGGCAAGTGCCCCGACATCACTTGCCAGCATGTCCCTCTCCCGACACGCAGGAAGTCCATGGCTCTCGCAAGCCGCCCGGACAGCCGCCTCTGCCAGATGCACAGGCACCACCGTGCGCAGGTCCGGCAGGTTGTCTTTCGGCAAGGCATTCACCCACCTCTGAAATTCGGGATCCGGCGTTCGACGCCAGATAGCGGCGGCGATGCCCGGATCGCGAATGTCGGCGAGAATGTCCGGATCCCGGCCGATAATCACATCCCGTGCGGCAGGCCCGTTCGAAAGGGAGACCACCTTCGGTTCCAGCGCTGTCATGCTGCGCGGTCCGCATGGCGGAAGGTTGGAAAGGGATCCGGCAGTTGCGCAAAGGCCGAAAGATCGTTCCCCGCGTTTTCGCCGATCAGGCACGCGTCGAGCCGACTTTTCAGAAGTGGCCAGTCGATGCCCGCACCGATGAAGACAATTTCCTGCCGCCGGTCGCCAAACGGCTCGACCCAGAGCGACTTCGCATAGGCCCGGGCGCGGTCGTCATCCGGCCAACGCTCCTGCGGCACCGACGCCCACCAGGTGCCAAGCGGACTGATGCTGGAGAGCGCCCCGGCCAACGAGAACTCGATCACCCACTGCGGCCGGCTGCCGATCCAGAAATGGCCCTTGGCGCGGATCACGCCCGGTAACTGCCCGTTGAGCAGCTCATGGATCTTTTCCGGTTCGAAAGGCCGCCGTGCACGGTAGACGTAGGAGGCAACACCATATTCCTCGGTTTCAGGAATGTGGTCGGCAAAGCCGTAAAGCTCCTTGGCCCACATCGGGTGTTCATGAGCCTTTTCAAAATTGAAGAGCCCCGTGTTCAGGATGTCGGAAGGCGAGACTTCCGAGTAGTCGGTCTCGATAATCTTCGCATCCGCGTTGAGACTGCGGATGATCTTGCGGGCAGCATCCACCTGTCCGGCCGACGCGGCACCCACCTTGTTGAGAACCACCACATCGGCAAACTCTATCTGGTCCGTCAGGAGATGCACCAGCGTGCGTTCGTCCTCCTCGCCCAGCACCTCGCCCCGATCGCTCAGGAAATCATGGCTGGAGTAATCCTTCAGCAGATTGACCGCATCGACCACCGTCACCATCGTGTCGAGCCTTGCCACATCGGCAAGGCTGTCGCCGGCTTCGTCTCGGAATTCGAAAGTCGCTGCCACCGGCAACGGTTCGGATATCCCCGTTGATTCAATGAGCAGGTAGTCGAACCGCCCTTCGCCAGCCAGGCGGCGAACCTCGTTCAGCAGATCGTCGCGCAAGGTGCAGCAGATGCAGCCATTGGACATCTCGACAAGGGTTTCCTCGGTCTTGCTCAGCTCCGCACCGCCAGCCCGCACCAGGTCTGCGTCGATATTCACCTCCGACATGTCGTTGACGATTACAGCCACCTTCAACCCGGAACGGTTGTTGAGGATGCGATTGAGCAAGGTGGTTTTTCCCGCTCCAAGGAACCCGGACAGAACGGTTACAGGCAGGCGTCGATCGGACATAAGGCCTCCAGCAAGTTTGATATGTTATGTTATTACATATCAAGTCTGTACTTTATTGCCGGTGACCAAGGCAACCGTTTTTTGAGCCAGGGCGACCGAGGCTAACTGGCGGCAGGACAATGGAAGGGAATTTCAGGCAGCAGATCCGGGGCGCTCATCAGTCGTCCGGTTTGCGAGGCCGGCGACCGGCCGGCCAGGGAACCCGAACTGTTTCAGAAAGGCAGCGGCGCGTTGTCCGTCACTTCCTTCATGACAAAAAACGTGCGGGTCTGCCGCACACCCGGCAACGCAATCAGCTTTTCGCCGTGCAGCTTGTTGAAGTCCGCCATGTCCCGTGTGCGGATCTTCAGGAAGTAATCGAAGTCGCCCGCCACCAGGTGGCAATCGAGAACAAAGTCCGCCTTGCGAACCACTTCTTCAAACTCGGCAAAACTTTGCGGGGTCGACCGGTCCAGCACCACGCCCACGATCACAAGGGCAGATCTGTCGACCTTTTGCGGATCGATATGCGCGCGCACGCCCTGAATGAAACCCTCGTCGAACAGCCGCTGCGTCCGCCTGTGACAGGTGGCCGGGCTGACATTTACCAGACCGGCAAGTTCAGCGTTGCTGAGGCGGCCATCTTCCTGCAGCAGCTTGAGAATTTTGCGATCAATCCGGTCGAGCTCACCAGCCATGGAAGAATCTTTCAGTTTTTTGAAAAAAATTCGATGATTGAGGAATTCATACCCATCTCAGTATCTCATTGACAGAAAAAATATGCCAAACTTTGAAAGCACCTTTCTGAAATTTTCTGCAAGGCTCAAAGGGTCAACAATCAATCCGGTGTGCTCCATGAACCTCAGCAAGTTTGAACGCTATCCCCTCACCTTCGGCCCAACGCCGATCGAACCTCTACCCCGGCTTTCCGAAGCGCTTGGCGGTAAGGTGGACATTTATGCAAAGCGGGACGACTGCAACTCCGGCCTTGCCTTTGGCGGCAACAAGCTGCGGAAACTGGAATATATCGTACCCGACGCGATCGCTTCCGGCGCGGACACGCTCGTTTCCATCGGCGGTGTGCAGTCCAACCACACCCGCATGGTTGCAGCCACCGCCGCCAAGATCGGCATGAAATGCGTTGTGGTGCAGGAAAAATGGGTACCGCACTACGATGCGGTCTACGACCGGGTCGGCAACATTCTGCTGACGCGTCTGATGGGGGCGGATTCCCGTCTGGTCGACGACGGCTTCGACATCGGCATTCGCCAGAGCTGGGAAGACGCAATGCAGTCCGTGCGCGATGCGGGTGGCACGCCTTACGGCATTCCTGCCGGGGCATCCGTCCACAAATACGGCGGCCTTGGTTACGTGCGCTTTGCCGAGGAAGTGAGGCAGCAGGAAGAAGAGCTCGGTTTCACCTTCGACTACATCATCGTCTGCGTGGTCACCGGCTCCACCCAGGCCGGAATGATCGTGGGCTTCGCCGACCAGAACCGGGCGGACCGCGTAATCGGCATCGACGCCTCCGGCACCCTTGACCAGACCCGTGCGCAGGTCCGCCAGATCGTCGACAACACGGCCTCCCTTGTGGAACTTGGCCGCGCGGTCCGGGACGACGAGATCGTAATCAATCCCGACTACGCCTACCCGGCTTATGGTGTTCCCTCTGAAGAGACAAACGACGCCATCCGGCTTGCCGCCAAGACCGAGGCAATGATCACCGACCCGGTCTATGAGGGCAAATCGATGCAAGGCATGATCGACCTGGTCAAGAAGGGCAAAATTCCCGCCGGATCGAAGGTGCTCTATGCGCACCTCGGCGGCGCCCCCGCCCTCAATGGCTATAGCTACTATTACAAGGACGGCTGATTATGAGCAGGCGGCCGCTGCCTTATCGCAACGGCCGACTTTTTCCTGCGGTCTGACAGGCGGTCAAAGGCCTGTCAGCTTTGCACCTTGCAATCGAAAGACGTGCCCTGAGGCCAGTCCACCATGGCCTCGTCTCCCTTGATCCAGAAAAGAATGCCGAAATCGCCTTCGTAACGCGCGCCGGATCCGCTCGGACCCTGCACCACGATCTCCGTCGTGTCACCGCGCTCCAACCGTGCAGACGGTGGCTCGGTATCGAAGAAGGTCGCCACAATCTCGTCTGCCGGGTTTTCGTTGCAGGTGTAAAAGACCGGGGCCTGTCCCTTGATCAGTTGATAGCGCGCTGTCAGTTCCGCGATCCGGCGTTCATAGGCCGAGCGGACGCAGGAGAGTTCGTCGTCACTCTTCCAGCATTCGTCGCGCCCTTTCACCCAGCCGCGCTGATAGGCCTTCAGCGTGTTGAGTTCCTCTTCGGCGCCCGCATCAAGCGACTTCACGACGCCAACCGCACCTTCATAGATATCAGCCAGTTTCTGGTCCAGTGTTCCCAGATCATCATTCGAACAGACCAGCTTTTCGGCCGAACTTTCCGCCTTCGCACAATCGAAGGCCGGGCCGGCTGCCCAAGCCGCCGGCACAAAGGCGAACCCGGCAACAACGAGCCCAAGACCAACTGCAAAACCACGCATGAGAATGCCTCCCGAAAGACCTGTAACAACAGATCTAACGGATCTCAGGTTGATGGCAAGATTTGGGTCGCCGGCAGATATTCGACCACACGGTCAGACCGGCCTTCTGCATCCACCCGGTTGGAGCGAGCCCAACCGGCGAGAAGTGCGATGTTCCAGCAAGAGGCCTCAGGCGGCTTCCGCCCGTTTGAGCTGCTGATGCTCGTCCTCGACAAGTCCGATTTTCCAGTAGCCGGAAATGTAGGTGTCCGCCTTCGGCACTTTCCGTTCGTTGTGAAGATGATCCCGAAGAGCCCGAATGACGGAGCTTTCACCTGCAATGCAGGTCTGGATTGTTCCCGCAGGCCATTCCAGAGATTTTACGAGGTCAACCTGCGCGGTTGAAGGCAGATGCGGGTTATCCTGGACCAGCCATCTGATTTCCACGCCTTCTGGTGCTGCAATCTCGCGCTTGTCGTCTTCTGACGGAACTTCGAACAGGACAAGACCCCTTGCCTCGCGCGGCATAGCCTCCAGCGTCGCTTCGACCACCGGCATTGCCGAAAGGTCTGCGGCCAGCAAATACCAGTCGGCATGAAACTCGGTGATTTTCGGCTGGCTTGGGCCGAGAAAACCCAGGAAATCTCCTTCTGCCGCCCGCTGTGCCCAGCGCGTTGCAGGCCCTTCGTCGCCGTGAGCAACAAAGTCGATATCGAGTTCCAGCGTATCCCGGCGGAAAGAACGGACGGTATAGGTGCGAACCGGATGGACGCGTTCGGAAGGCCCGTCCGGCGCATAATGCGCTTCGAAGGCTTCGCGGCTTTCGCCGTCGCGCGGCAACAGCAACTTGCAGTTCGCGCCCTCGTGCCCTTCGGGAAAACCCTGCAACTCCGGGCCGGCAAAGGTGACACGGATAAGATTTGGACTGAGGTAGTGCGTCGACTTGACGGTTAGAAATCTGGGCTGTCGTTTCGCAGGAGTGGCCAAGGAGGACCTCATAAATCTTGAGTTATAATCTCAAGATTTAACATCGACGATCGTCGATTTAAAGATCTGCCTTTCGGAAAAGTGTAACGGCACCTTGCAGAAGGGACCTGCGCGGTTCCGAGCGAAGTATGCGCTGCACCTAGCCTGGATGGCGCGTGCGCGGATCATGTTATTCCGGAAAAAAGCCTGAGCCCGCCGATTGACGGGCTCAGGCCGGGAAAACACTCTGCAGATCAGTCGCGGATGATCGGCTCTTTCAGATCGCCAGGGTTCTTCTCCTTGATGATGTCCCAATTGAGGGTCGCCTTGCGGATATATCCCGGCACATCTTCCTCGAACCGCTCCTGCACCTTCAGGGAGTTGTTCAGGTAAAGCTTGCCGTCGACGATCGACCAGGCTTCCGGCACCACCGGCACCTTGAAACCCATGGCGGCACCGAAGGCACAAAAGCCACCGTATTGAGGGGCATATTTCGCCGGGTCGGCAACGAACTTGTCACGGTTTTCCGCGGAAGAGAACTTCCAGGTCACATCGTCATATTCTGCGGTGAATTCATCGGAGCCGGCAACAGGCTTGCCGTCCGTGAAATAGGCAACCGGATCGGTGCCGCCGATTGCAGCCCCGCCTTTGGTGAAAGTGGTGATCTCATCAGCGGAAGCGGTAAAGGCAGCAGCGGAGAAGAGCGCGGTCAGTCCCAGCAGAACGGATTTGGACGTATAGAGCGGCATGTGCGTCTCCATTGGGGTGTGAATGGCGTGTTCAGGTGAAGCCTAACGCTCCACGCGGAAAAAAACATGTCTTCTGCCGCAGAATTTGGCCAATCACCCTTGATCACAGAGCCGCTAACGGCGAGCGAGAAAATCGTGATGGCGGCTGGCTTCACAATCCGGGGAGGCCCGGCAGGTCCGGGCGTGGTACGGGTTGGCGCGGTGCCACCAGCCCCAGCACCAGATAGATGGCCGTTTCTATGTCCCTCGTCTCGATCCTGATATTGCGGATCAGCAGGCGGAAATAGATGAGGCCGAGAAGCAGGTCGATCCGCGCTTCCATGTCAGCTTCGAACGGGGTCGCGATGAAGATCTGCCGCAGGACCAGACGTCTGGCAGTCTCCGCCTCATCGAGGACGCCGGCAAGGTCCGGCCTGCTTCGATAGGGAACCAGTGCCCGAACCGCCGCGCCCAACGCGGTATCCTGCAAGGCCGCAACGGTGTTCGACAGACACTGCCGCAGATCCTCCGCAACGCTGCCCCGCTGAGGCGGTGCCGGGTTCACGCTGGCAAGAGCTGCTTCGACAGACGCCGCAATCAGCGCCCCCTTGTCCGCATAGCGCCGGTAGACCGCCTGCTTGCTGGTGCGCGCTCGCGCCGCAATGGCGGCAATCGTCGTCTTTTCGTAGCCGTTTTCGGCAAGCTCAATCAGCGTGGCCTCCAGAAGCGCCTTGCTGACCCGGCCCTCCCGCGGCCGGCCGGCAGCGCCTTCCTCAGGCATCTCCAGCCTCCGCAACCGCAGCACTTTGAAGATTTGCCTCGTAGTCCTGAAAGCCATTCTCGATGCCGGTCGTCACATTGACGATCCGCGCATAGGGTTTTGAGAAGATCACCGTGTCGCGCAGTTCCTCCCACAAGTGATGATAGGCGCGCATGTCGGAAAACCGGCAGATCGCAAAATCCGAATACCCGCCTGCCAGGGCATCGGCGTCGAACCATTCGAAGGCAACCTCTGGATGACGCGCCAGGATTGTGCCGATCTGGCCGGCAATCTCGCCTCTTTCCTGGCGGCTGAGCGCCAGCCAGGCTGGTTCGAAAGCCAGATAGACGATGGCCGCCATCGGCAATGGCCGGATCGTTTCGCAAGACTGGATCACGCGCGAATCCCTATTTCGGTTCCCATTGGTACCGATTTATTCCGATTTCTCCCGCAAGGCAAGCCTGCGCTCTTGCCTTCCCCGCGCGGCCGCCGCAAGAAGAGCGCAAGCCATGAGCGGATTTCCGCTTCAGGCACCAGTAACGACGAGGAACACATGTCTGTTGATACCGATACGGTGAAACGCGTTGCCCGGCTGGCGCGCATCAAGGTGAGCGAAGAAGACGCGACCCGCATGACTGGCGAGTTGAACGCTATTCTCGGCTTTGTCGAGCAACTGGACGAAGTCGATATTTCCGGCGTCGAACCGCTGACGTCCGTGGTTGAACAGACCATGAAAAAGCGCGCCGACGGCGTGACCGACGGCAACAAGGCTGCCGACATCACCCTGAACGCACCGGCCTCCGAAGATCATTTCTTCATGGTGCCGAAAGTCGTCGAATAAGCGGACCAACCCGGATGATCGCACCCGTTCCAGCTATTGCCGTCGAAACGTCCTTGTCTGCCGACATGGGTGAGATGATTGCCGAGCTGAACGACCTGCTGCTGACACTTAGCCCGCCCGAGGCCTGCTACCACATGACGGCTGAAGAGATGTCCGGCGAGGCAACGACTGTCTTCGTTGCACGGATTGACGGCAAGGCAGCTGCCTGCGGTGCCCTGCACCGGCACGCTGACGGCATTGCCGAGGTCAAGCGCATGTACACCAGACCGACCTTTCAGGGCCTCGGCCTGGGAAGCCGCATTCTGGACCGGATCATTGAGCTGGCAACCCGGGAGGGCATTTCCATGCTCGTTCTGGAAACCGGCGACAAACACCCGGCAGCCTGGCGCATCTATGAACGAGCCGGCTTCAGCCGCTGCGGACCGGTGCTCGATTATCCCGACAGTCCCTATTCCATCTTCTATTCCCGGCCGCTGGCGGCCGCCTGAGAGTTCAAATCCATGACCGATCTGACCAAACTGACCATTGCCGAGGCCCGCGAAGGCCTGAAAAACAAGGACTACACGTCCCTGGAACTGACCGATGCCTTCATCAAGAACATCGAAGCCGCCAATGAAAAGCTGAATGCCTATGTCACCGTGACCACCGACAAGGCGCGCGACATGGCAAAGGCATCCGACGCCAAGCTTGCCAAGGGCGAAGGCGGTGCGCTGGAAGGCATCCCGCTTGGGATCAAGGACCTTTTCGCCACCCAGGGCGTACACACCCAGGCCTGCAGCCACATTCTGGACGGCTTCAAACCCGCTTATGAATCCACCGTTACGTCCAACCTGTGGGCCGACGGCGCGGTCATGCTCGGCAAGCTGAACATGGACGAGTTCGCCATGGGCTCCTCCAACGAAACCTCTTATTACGGCCCGGTGATCAACCCGTGGCGGAAGAAGAACTCGAACCAGGATCTCGTCCCAGGCGGGTCTTCCGGTGGTTCTGCCGCCGCCGTTGCCGCCCGCATGTGCATGGGCGCCACCGCAACCGACACCGGCGGCTCCATCCGTCAGCCGGCCGCGTTCACCGGCACTGTCGGCATCAAGCCGACCTATGGCCGTTGTTCCCGCTGGGGCGTTGTTGCCTTTGCTTCCTCGCTCGACCAGGCCGGCCCGATTGCTCACACCGTTCGGGACAGCGCGATCATGCTGAAATCCATGGCCTCCGTCGACGCCAAGGACACCACCTCGGTCGATCTGCCTGTGCCGGACTATGAAGCGGCCATCGGCAAATCCGTGAAGGGCCTCAAGATCGGCATTCCGGCGGAATACCGTCTGGACGGCATGCCTGCCGACATCGAAGCGCTCTGGCAGAAGGGTATCGACTGGCTGAAGGATGCCGGTGCGGAAATCGTCGACATTGCGATGCCCCACACCAAATACGCCCTGCCGGCCTACTACATCGTGGCACCGGCGGAAGCTTCCTCGAACCTCGCCCGTTACGACGGTGTGCGCTACGGCCTTCGCGTTCCGGGCAAGGACATCGTCGAGATGTACGAGAACACCCGTGCAGCAGGCTTCGGGGAAGAGGTCAAGCGCCGTATCCTGATCGGCACCTATGTGCTGTCCGCCGGTTACTACGATGCCTACTACCTGAAGGCCCAGAAGGTTCGCACTCTCATCAAGCGCGACTTCGACCTGGCCTGGGAAAACGGCGTCGACGCAATCCTGACCCCGGCAACCCCTTCGGCAGCCTTCGGCGTTGCCGACCAGGACCTTCATTCCGACCCGGTGAAAATGTACCTCAACGACATCTTTACCGTGACCGTGAACATGGCCGGTCTTCCGGGCATTTCCGTTCCGGCCGGCCTCGACAACAATGGCCTGCCGCTCGGTCTTCAGCTGATCGGCAAACCCTTTGAGGAAAGCACCCTGTTCCAGGTCGGTCAGGTCATCGAAGATGCCGCCGGCTCGTTCTCACCGGAAGCCTGGTGGAGCTGATCCCGTTTGTTGATATGCGCCCCGGACCTTTCATCGGCCCGGGGCTGCACACCTGATTTTCTCCGGTCCGTCACAGCCTGACCATGAAATCGCCGCCGCCTTGTGCCGGCAGTCCCCTCAAGAGCATGTTCCTGGCGTGAACTGGGTTGGAGCAAACATCCCTCCACCGTCATGCCATGGCTCAACCGTGGCATTTGTGCCGTACCCTTTCATCATTATTCGCTGATGCTTGCGGCTTCTCATACGAACTGCACGGATTTCCGGGTCGAGCCCGGCAACAACGGAGCGTGGATTATGGGTTTCAATCCAAGGCAGAGCCGACGTTCGTTGATTTTACTCCCAGGCCTGTGTTTCCATCCGCAATTCCAGCATCGACGTCTGGAGCAAGCCGTGGCATGACGGGCTGACAGGGAAAAGAACGCGCGACCAGGATTGCCGGCAACACCATGCATGACATTGAAACCCTCGTTATCGGTGCCGGTGCCGTTGGACTTGCGATTGCACGTGAGCTGGCGCTCACCGGTCGCGAGGTCATGGTGCTGGAACAGCATGGCCTGATCGGATCGGAAACCAGCGCCCGCAATTCGGAAGTCATCCACGCGGGCATCTACTATCCCACGGGCAGCCTGAAGGCTCGGTTTTGTGTGGAGGGCAAAGAACGGCTTTACCGGTTTTGTGCCGAGAATGGCGTCGGTTTCGAGCAGATTGGAAAACTGATCGTTGCGTCCAATAACGATCAGTTGGAGCAACTGCAGTCAATCCGTCGCAAAGCGGCGGAAAACGGCGTTACAGATCTCGTATTCCTGGACCAGGACAGCCTGAACGAAGCCGAACCGGAGCTTGCCTGCACCGGCGCACTGCATTCCCCTTCCACAGGCATCGTCGACAGTCACGGTTTCATGCTGGCTCTCCAGGGAGAGCTCGAGGCTAACGGCGGTCAGGTTGTGCTGAACACGAGAGTTGCGCGCCTCGAGCGCCTGGCTGATGGCGGTTACCGGGTGCATGCGGAAACGGAGGGAACGGAAACCTATGCCCTCACCTGCAAGGAGTTGATCCTGTCCGCAGGCCACGGCGCACCTGCCCTGGCTGCCGGGCTTGAGGGTGCCAATCCACCGGCCGCCTACCTCGCAAAAGGCAGTTATTTCAAGCTTCAGGGCAAGGCTCCTTTTTCCAAGCTCATCTACCCCGTGCCGGAACCCGGCGGGCTCGGTGTTCACCTGACACTCGACCTGCAGCACCAGGCACGCTTCGGTCCGGATGTCGAATGGGTGGAGGTTGCCGACTACAGGGTGGATCCCGCCCGGGGCGACAGGTTCTATGCCGCCATCCGCAGCTACTGGCCCGGCCTGCCGGACGATGCACTCCTGCCCGACTACTCCGGCATCCGGCCCAAGATCGCCGGTCCGGGTGAACCCGCGGCCGATTTCCGAATTGACGGGCCGTCAGATCATGGCCTTGCGGGCCTGGTCACGCTCTACGGAATCGAATCCCCCGGCCTCACATCGGCCATGGCAATCGGAAGTTACGTCACCCAGCTGGTTACAATCGGCCTCTGAGCGGAACTTTTTTCAAAAAAATATGAAACCAACCTGCTGTTTGGACGTTTGAAAGTCGAACGAACAAGCGTACGATGTTGCATTGCACAGGAATGCCATTTTTTGGACCGGTTTTCTCCATAAAATTGCTGCAGTGCGCGTGCTCATTCAAAAGTGAACCAAAAAGAACACTTTAATTTCAACAAGGTGGCCAATCGTCGTGATCAATCGGCGCACGTTTTTATCGGCAACGGCCCTGGCGGCCGGTGCTCTGGCAGGCGCGGACATCCGCACTGCACTCGCAGCAGAGAATACCGCACCTGCACAAACAGGCGGAGCCTTTGCGGCAGGCGAAGAGTTTAACTTTTCCGCGCTCGTCGAGCGCATGAAAGAAAAGGCCGGGAACGCATTTGCGCCCGATGTACCGGCTCTTCCCGAAATCCTCGCCAACCTCGATTATGACCAGCATCGTGCAATCCGGTTCAATCCCGAAAAGTCCGTCTGGAAGGACACCGGCAGCAACTATCAGCTTCAGGCGTTCCACCCGGGCTGGCTCTACAAGGAGCCGGTGGAACTTTATGAGATCGTCGACAGCAATATCAGCGAACTGCACTTCACCGGCGCGGACTTTGAGTATCGCGAGCCGCTGGATCCGGAAAAATTCAAGGATGTGGATCTGCCGGGCATCGCCGGCTTCCGCCTGCACCATCCGCTGAACACTCCGGAATATTTCGACGAGTTGGTGGTGTTCCTGGGAGCAAGCTATTTCCGCGCGCTCGGCAAGGGCAACGTCTACGGCCTGTCCGCACGCGGACTTGCGATCGATACGGCCATCGCCGGACCGGAAGAGTTTCCGCGTTTCACGAAGTTCTATCTGGAGCGGCCGACGGACGGCGCTGCCGAAATGCGGCTCTATGCCGAACTGGAAAGCGAGCGCGTTGCCGGTGCCTACCAGTTCACGATCAAGCCGGGCATCAACACGGTTGTGGAAGTGGATGCGCACATTTTCCTGCGCGACGATGTCGAACGCCTCGGAATTGCGCCACTGACTTCGATGTATCTGTTCGGCGAGAACGACCGCACCAACTTCGACGACTATCGCCCGGAAGTTCATGACAATGACGGTCTCCTGATCCTGCGCCAGAATGGCCAGCGTCTGTGGCGGCCGGCCCGCAATCCGGAAAAGCTTGCCCTGTCCTTCTTCAACGAGGAGAACCCGGCAGGCTTTGGCCTGTTGCAGCGGGACCGGAATTTCGATCATTACCAGGACACGGAAGCCAAGTATCAGCGCCGCCCGTCGCTGTGGATCGAGCCGATCAACGACTGGGGCAACGGCCAGGTCATGCTGGCGGAAATCCCGGCCGAAAAAGAGATCTACGACAACCTCGTTGCTTGCTGGGTGCCGGAAAATGGCGCCAAGGCAGGCTCCGAACATCGCTTTGCCTATCGGATGATCTGGGGCCGGGAACCGGAACCGGGAACCGAGCTGGCACAGGTAATCGCGACCAGCACAGGGCATGGTGGCGCGGCTGCCTCGGATCCGGACCCGAAACTGCGCAAGTTCGTCGTGGAATTTGCCGGCGGAAATCTGGGTGACATGGGTGCGGAAGCTCCTCTGACACCGAGACTGACCCTGCAGAACGGCAATGTGGAGCATCAGTTCGTCCAGCGGCTGGAAAGCGGCAGCTGGCGTGCCGTGCTCGATATCGCACGGGACGACGAGGAAATACCGGTCGAGTTCATTCTCGCCCTGCAACTCGACGGCACCGATGTAACGGAAACCTGGATGTATCAGTGGAGTGGGAACAGATGACATCGCATGTGAGTATCGATCAGACGACCAGTCCGACCCTTTTTGCCGACAGTAAGCTGCTTGAAGAAATCAGGACTGTCCTGAAGCGGCCCGACCTTGGCGACGACGTCCTCTTGTCCGTTCTGTCCGGTTCTGCCGCCACGCGCCGTGGTATCGACCATTTTAGCGGCACGCCGCAAGACCGGGCTGCCTTCATCAGGACATTGCCCGTGCCTGCACCCCGTCACGGGCTGGAAATGCCCCATCACGACCTCAACCCGCCACTGGCCGTGCGCTTTGCCCCGCTTGTCGCCCTGTGGCAACGGGCTGTGCAGCCGCTTGCTCCGCAGTTGAAGCGCGTTCCGGTTCCAGCCAAGGACCGCTGACATGAAGAAGGCCAGCTCCGAAGCCTGGTCGACGGCCTTCCGGCGGCTGGCTATGGCAGTGATCGCCCTGTGCCTGACCACGGGTGCTTCGTACATGTTTGCCATTGTTGTCCAGTCGGACGGTTTCGACTGGCTGGACATCGTCCGCATCGCGCTGATGGCGGTAGCAAGCTTCTGGCTGGCCTGGGGCGGATGTATCGCTCTCTTCGGCATCCTGTTTCCGCCTGAGGAAAGGGCAACCGCAGAAGCTCTGCCCGAAGGTCGCACCGCCGTTCTGCTGCCGATCTACAACGAAGCAACCGGTCCGGTGTTCGCCCGGCTGGAGGCCATCATGAAATCGGTTGCCGCCCTGCCCGCGGCGGACCGGTTTGATTTTTTCGTCCTGTCCGACACCACCAAGGCGGATGTCGGCGAGGAAGAACAGCGTGCCTATGAGCGACTGCTTGTTCGCCAGAACGCCGGCGGCCGCCTGTTCTATCGGCGGCGCGAACAGAACATTGGCCGCAAGGCAGGCAACATTGCCGACTTCCTGACGACATCGGGCGGTGCCTACGACTACATGCTGGTGCTTGATGCCGACAGCCTGATGGATGGCAAGACTATCCTGGAAATGGTCCGGCGCATGGAAGCAGATCCGCGCCTGGGGCTGCTGCAGTCGCTGCCGCAGATCATCGGGCTTTCCACCCTGTTCGGACGCCTCCTGCAGTTCGCGACCGGTCTCTACGGGCCTTACTTCGCGCGCGGCCTTGCCGCCGTTCAGGGCGAGGAAGGCACCTTCTGGGGACACAATGCGCTGATCCGCACCCGTGCATTTGCAGCTGCCTGTGGCATGGCTCCGCTTACCGGCAAACCGCCCTTTGGTGGTCACATCCTCAGCCACGATACCGTTGAAGCTGCGCTCCTGGCGCGCGACGGCTGGAAGGTACGTCTCGACCCGGACCTGACGGGCTCCTACGAGGAAGCCCCCGCCAACATGGTCGACTACGCCAAGCGTGACCGGCGCTGGTGCCAGGGCAACCTGCAGCACAGCCGCATTCTGGCGGCCCCACGCTTCCGCTTCTGGAGCCGGATTTCGATCCTGCAAGGCGTCTTTGCCTACCTGGCCTCGCCGATCTGGTGCATCTTCCTGCTGGCAAGCCTTGCCGCTCCGCTGGTTGCTCCGCCCCCGGTCTACTTCGACGGTCATTCGCCATTCCCGGTCTTTCCGCATCCGGAAACGACCACGGCGCTCGCCCTGCTGTTTGGTCTGGTGGCTTTGTTGATCCTGCCCAAGTTGCTGCTTGTTGCCCGGGCGCTCTTTGGCGGCAACTCGGCGGACTTCGGCGGTCCGGTGCGGCTTCTGATCAGCTTTCTCCTAGAAATCCTGCTGACCTCGATCCTTGCGCCGATCCACATGATGTTTCACTGCCGCTCGGTGTTTCAGGTACTGACCGGCGCCGACAGCGGCTGGCCGACAGCCGATCGGGACGACGGTTCGCTGCCGATCACCGCGGCGTTTTCCGCCACCTGGTGGATGAGCATTGCAGGCGCCGGCGCAATCGCCTTCTCGCACACCTATGCGCCGGAGATGTTCTACTGGCTGCTGCCTGTTGCCCTGCCACTGGTTGTCGCTCCGCTCCTGGTCTGGATGACGGCATCTGTGCTGCTGGGCAAGGTCACGAAGAAACTGGGGCTCTTCCAGGTCCCGACCGAGGCAGGCCCGGTTGCGGTCGCCGAAGACATGCGTCTGGCGCTTTCGCAAGAAGCGGCTGCCTGACAAGGTGCTGTGTCACCAGCACAGGATCAGTCATCCCGGCAGCGTGGTGCTCGGCCGGGATGACCAGGGAGAGCTCCTGAACTCATTTCAGCGCATGTCTCAATGAATACGGCCGGTTTCGGCTTCCAGAATGCCGTCCGCATCCAGGCCCGCGATGGGCAGGCGCTTGTCGGTCGGCACATCGCCAGACAGCTGCAAGGCCAGGTACCGGCCGCAGCAAACGCGCAGGAAGCTTGTGAAATTTCCGAGATCATGCCCCGCGTCGATGCTCTCGTGGTGAAGCTTGGTAATCAGTTGCACCACATTCATGCCGTCCCGTCCGGCGATCTCGTCCAGAACCTTCCAGAAGAAGGTTTCCAGCCGCACCGATGTCACCATGCCGTCAATGCGCAGCGACTTTGTCGTGCTTTCCCAAAGCGTGGAATCTGCCTCGATGAAGAGCTTGCACATGATGTTTCCTTCGTGACGGACTGGCGAGCTGAAATCGCGGAGCTGTCTTGGTATATCAACGCCCGTTATTTGAACTCAGCCTAGTCCGCTTCCCGCGTGCGGGAAAGAGGTCAGGTAGCGTGTAAGTGGCGGGCCCGGGACTTGTCGCGCCCCCTTCGGAGCACCACTCTTGCGTTTTCTCGGACCAGGCAAACGGAGCTGATGGTGCGGGCAATTTGTTGGCCCGCACCGTTTGCCTCAGGCAGCCAGGGAACCCTCGGCTGCACCGCTCAGAACCGCATGGAACTGCGACAGCCATGCCGGATGCGCCGGCCATGCAGGGGCGGTAACAAGGTTGCCGTCGGTCACGGCGCCGTCGATTGCGATCTCGGCATAAGTGGCGCCTGCAAGCTCCACTTCCGGACGGCAGGCCGGATAAGCCGAAACGGTGCGGCCCTCGATCACCTTGGCAGCAGTCAGGATCTGCGCGCCGTGACAGATTGCGGCAACGGGCTTGGCCGCGTCCATGAAATGCTTCACGGCATCGATGACAGCCGCATCAAGACGCAGATATTCCGGAGCCCGTCCACCCGGGATTACCAGGGCATCGTAACCGGCAACGTCGACATCGGCGAAGGTCGCGTTCAGCGTGAAGTTATGGCCGCGCTTTTCCGAATAGGTCTGGTCGCCTTCGAAATCGTGGATACAGGTAGCGACCGTTTCACCGGCCTTCTTGCCGGGGCATACCGCATCGACCGTGTAACCCATGGCAAGCAACGTCTGAAACGGCACCATGGTCTCATAATCTTCGGTGAAATCACCCGTGATCATCAGGATCTTCTTCGCGCTCATGCTCTGTCCTCCAGCTTGGCAAATTGCGATGGAGAAAGGCTAGCAGTCCGCGGGTTTGAACGGGTATTAGGTCGCTACTACAGGTGAGATTTCTGCAGTTTTGGCGGTTTATTGCGGGAACATTTGCCCGCCCGTCATTCAAGACAAGTGAGGCGGAAGCCGAACGCTGATCCGAACGCAGACATGTTTTTCGGCAAAGCCGCTCCTGCTCAAGATTGAATGATGATCAATGATCAGAAGCTCGCTGAAGCGCGCACTGACATCTGGTTTCCAGCTCACGCGATGCCGCTATGAGCCTTGCGAAAAGGCCCCGGATCTGCGCTGCGTTTGTCCGGGGCGACACCAAGAAGGATTGCCATGCTTTGCCCAAATGCATTTCGCCTCCCCGCATCGGAGAGGCGAAGGCAAGTCGGCATCGACGGATCTCAGTCGCGGTAATCCGGCTCGTTCCGGTCAAGATCACGCTTCCAATAGTCGAAATGGGCATAGCCCATGCCGACATAGGGCTCCCATTCGGCAGCCGTCTTGGCGGCCAGGTTGTCCGACATAATAGCCAGCGGCTGACCGGTCCCATAAGCTTTCAATAGCGTTTCAGCAGCCCGTTCGAAGAAATAGAGATGCTCGAAGGCTTCAGCGACAGTGACGGCGGAAATCGACACCCCGTGATTGCCCATTACAAGAACCGGCTTATCGCCGAGTGTTTCGGCAATCCGCCTGCCCTCCTCCGCCTCGTCAGCCATGCCGCCGAAGCCGAGATCAACCGCAACCTTGCCGAAGAAACGGGCGGTGTTCAGGTCGATCGGTTTCATCGACGGATCCTGCAGCGTCGCCAGCGCGGTCGCATTGGGCGGGTGACAGTGGAACAGCACCCGCGCCTTGGGATTTTCCCGGTGAACCGTGCCGTGGATGCACCAGGCGGATGGGTCCGGGGCATTTTCACCCGCCATCACGGTGTCATCATTGGCATCGAGCAACAACAGGTCGCTGGCCCTGATTTCCCCGAAATGTCGCCATTTGGGGTTCATCAGGAATTTCGAACCATCTTCGGAAACCGCGGCGCTGAAATGATTGCCGACGGATTCGCTCCAGCCGAATTTAACCGCCAGACGAAAGGCAGCTGCGAGGTCTTCCCGCAGGGCCTGTTCGCTTTGCCGGTCCGGGTCAGCCCCGAAGCGTACATCCGTAACGACACTCATTTGAAACGTCCTTCCCCGGACAGGATCCGGTAGGTGGAGCGCAGCTCGCCCCTGTCGGTATAGCAGCCACGCAGGTGCCGATTGCCGCTGGTTGCCGAATAGGCAGCCCGACCGTGCACGATGCGGTGATTGTCGAAGACAATACATTCGCCCGCATTCAGACGGAACCGCATCAGGTATTTGTCGTCCCGCATCATCCGTCCGAAGCGGCAGAAGGCCGGGTAGTAACGGTCGAGTTCATGCTGCGGCATATCGAAGATATCGGCATGGTGCTGGCTGATCGTGACACCCGAAATATTGCCGTGCTCATCCAGCTCGATCACCCGCTGGCGGGACCGCATGTCGAACGTGTCATGCTCGCAGAAATAGGGCACATCCACGGTGATCAGAAGTTCGAAGTCTTCCGGATAGGCCTTGCGGAAGTCTTCGGCGACAGCCAGTCCGTCCACAAAGATGCTGTTGCCGCCCTCGACCGAATTGGCCCGGCAATGCAGGAACTGCACGCCCGGCGCAAGATCTTCGTCCGGCAAGTCCGTGTGAAGCGGCAGGGCCTTGGCAGTGAAGGCAAGGTTGGTCGGCTTGATGTGGGTTTTTACTTCAAACGTCAGGCCGAAGTAGCTCGGACGCACATAACCGATCAGGCCGGCCGTATCGGTGAGCGCTTCATCCGTATCCGGCAAGCCGGTCAAAAGCGCGACACCATCCGTCAGCATCGCCTTGGCCCAGTCGCGCCGACGCGCGGTGTCGTTGGTAACCTCGTCATAGGAAAAACGGGCCATCTTCGGATAGTGGTCAGCGTACCAGGGCACTCTTTGAAGGTTGGCGATATCGGGGCGCTTTTCGCCATTGGAATAGGCGTTGAGCAGGGACAGCGGCAGTCGGGAGACGTCGTTTGTGCCGGCCCAGGCGATTTCCAGATCGCCTCCCACGATGGCGGCGGAGGCTGCTTTTGGCGCTTCGTCCAGGGCAAAGATGTCGTTGACGCGTTCGCGGGTTTCCGGGTCGAAGGAACTCGGGCAATTGTCGCGCAGCCAGTAGTAATTGAAATAGGCGGTTTGCCCGTTGCTCAGCGGCACATCGAGTCCTTTTTCCTGCAGCAACACACCCGCATCACCAGTTCCAAGCATCAGATCCGTCCTTAAGTTTAGCTCATCAGCCTTGCAGACACTTCACACAAGTCACTGCAAAGCGCTGCGTTCCAGTTACTTTCTGTGAAGTTGCTCTTGCACTGGCGATTTGGAAAGGTGATAAAATCGAAACTTAACTTAAGCATTCACTTAACTTGGACAGACAAATGCTCCGCTTCCCCCCGCTCAGGCTGCTCACCGTCTTCGAGACGGTTCAACGCGCGGGAGGCACCAAGGCGGCGGCGGGCGAATTGAATGTATCCATGTCGGCGATCAGCCAGTCCTTGCGACAGTTGGAAGAACACGTCGGCACCGCCCTGATCGATCGCAGCACAAGGCCGGCCGGCCTCACTGCCGCTGGCGAGATCCTGCTGAAAGCGGTGATCGAAAACCGCGAACGGCTGAGCGAAGCCCTGAACGACATCCAGACACTTGCCGATCCCGCCAGCGCCTCTGTCACTGTTGCCTGCACCGTCGGCTTCGCCACCTACTGGCTCATGCCCCGGCTTGAGGCGTTTTATCTGGACCACCCGGAAATCCCGGTGAACGTTCACACCACGCAGCAGGAGGTCCCCCGGCTTGGCCAGGGGACCGATATCGCCATGCGCTATGGGGACGGCCGCTGGGACGACGGCACGGTCGAACAAATGTTCCGCGAGCTGGTTGAGCCCGTGTGCGCCCCTTCCCTTGCCGAGCGTATCCGCGCCGATGGCGGCAGCCTGGGGTCAGCCTTTCTGATCCATGTGGACACCAGCGATCGCCGCTGGATTTCCTGGCAGGAGTATCTAGCCCGCACGGGGCAAAAGGCTGCCGGTTCGGCCAAAGGCCTCCGGTTTTCCAACTATGTCCAGGCCACCCAGGCGGCCTTGTCGGGCCACGGGGTCATGCTCGGCTGGCGCTCAATCACCGGTGACCACGTACAAAACGGCCTGCTGGTCCCTGCCGGCCTGCCGCCGCTGCAGCCAAACAACGCCTATCATGCCGTGCTGTCGCACCGCAGCCGGAACCGGGAAACGGCCGCCATTGTCGTTGACTGGTTGAGGGCTGCCGCGCGGCCACAGCTCTAGGGAATGGCTCCTAGCGCTCGTCGCCGAAGTAGCGCACGCGCAATTGCTCGATCATGTCCGTCTCATGCGCCGTCAGCAATTCCAGCGTCAACGGCCGTGTCCACGGACTGCCGTGCGCAAGGGCAAAGCCGTATTTGTCCGGTTCGAAGATCGGGCCGATCACCTCGACATTCGCCCGCGGGTGACTGTGAGCGTAATACTCAAGGACAGGCGCATCGCCCACAACGGCGTCAATCTCATCATTGCGCAGAGCAGCGACTGCACCTTCGATGTCGTCAAATGACCGGTGCGACCAACCGGATGCTTCTGCAAACTCTTCAGCCACGCTGCCGGCGAAGACGCCGATACTCTTGCCCGGCAAATCGGCAACACTGTTGATCTGGTTGGTGAGTGAAAGGGTTGTCATGACGCTGGTCACCGACGACGTCACATAGGCCATCACCGCAATGCCGCAGACCAGCCAGAGCGCCTGCCAGATGCGGCCTGGCCAACCAAACAGGTTCTTGCGCGAAGGCGCCTTGCCGGATGTCACCACGGACATGACCGCATAAAAGCTCTCCGACACGCCTTCCGGCCAGCCCCGGGGAAAGTTCTTGTCGAAACGCCGGTCGAACACCGTCATCAGCGCCGTGGCAAACACGATCACAAGTGCCAACCAGCCATAGGCTCTCAGGTAACCGGATTCCTGCAGACCCGTTATCACCTCACTGAAACTCGCTCCCTGACTGTCAGGCACGAGAATGCGCAGGCCCGCATCGAACCAGGGCTGGGTAAAGTCGATCCTGTCGGCGCGCTTGCGGGTGATCGTCAGGTTGGTGACGGCAATACCGATGGATTTGTCCGCCGCTGCATCCACCAGCTCCCGGATAGTCGGGAAGATCCGATATTCGTAGAGAATTCCGTTTTTCTGCGCCAGTGCTTCCCAAAGGTCCACCGCCATGCCGGAATAGACACCCGGCTCTTCCTCCATGACAAAAGGGGGGCTGATGTAGAGGCCGACGCTGACCGGCGAGCCCGGCAGCGGTGGATTGTCGTCCCCCTCCACCGTCTGCGCCAATGCCGGCAGCGCGAGAAAAATCGACAGGCAGAGCACAAGGGCAGCTGACAGGCATCGACAGAAATTCGAGCAGGCGGTCACGACGGCCTCCGCTTGGCAGAAGGGGAATCACCCAGAAGGGTCCTGAAGGGTAAGCCGCCACACCAAAACCATGCAACCTGTGCCCACACAGGCTGCTCATGAATACGGCCTGTGGTAGCAAAGGATGAATTGCCCCCCCCTAACTCACCGCGTGATCACGATCCTCGTGTCGGCGCGGCCGACCTTTCGCACAAGATTGAAAAGCTGAGCGGCATTCTTGGGATGGAGCCGGATGCATCCGTGCGAGGCAGGACGGCCCAGCCGCTTGAGATCGTTGGTGCCGTGTATGGCGTATCCGCCGAGAAAGAAGACCGAATAGGGCATGGGTGCCCAGTTGTACTTGCGCGAGTGCCAGTCGCGTTCCAGCCGGGTCGGGCGCCAGCTCCCCGTTGGTGTGCGATATCCCTTGCGTGCCGTCGAAACCGGCCATTTGTTTCGCAAACGCCCGTCGACGTACAAATAAAGCCGCTGTTCGGAAAGATCGATCTTTGCGGTTACCCGAGGTGCAGCGCTTGCGCTGGTGGCAGCCAAGACAAGAAAGGCCAGCAACAACGGCCCGGAAATGAGTTTTTTGATGGTCAACATCTCAAAGACACCCAAGAAAAAACAAGACAACAAAACTGAATACGAAAATCTAATCCGCACTTTCTTCGAGACGCAAGCCAAACTTGAAGTAAGCGTAAACGTCTACTCCGATCACGCTTTGAAGCGCACGTTCCAGAGTGCTTGCCCAGATGCGCACGTTCGCCGAATAGGTGCAAAATTACCCTTGACCTGCCCAGCTGCCGGTGCCATAACCACACCCGAACCGTACCGTACGGTTCCCTACATGCAATCAACGATCCGACCTGAGACATGACAGCGACCGCTTACGATATTGCCACCTCCCGCCCGGATGCAGCGCCCGAATTTTCGCCGCGCCAGCAGGTGGTGTTGCAACATGCGCTGACGCTGCTGGTCGAAGGTGGAGAGAAGGCGCTGACGACGGCAGGCTTAGCCCGCACGGCAAGCTGCTCGAAGGAAAGCCTCTACAAGTGGTTCGGCGACCGTGACGGCCTGCTGGCTGCGGTTGTCGCCTTCCAGGCCAGCCAGGTTCAGTTTCCTTCCGAGGCTGGCGCCACTGCCGATGCGGCGACGTTCCGGGCACATGTGACGGCCTTTGTCGAAGCCCTGCTGGGTGTCCTGTTTTCAGAAACCTCGCTGGCGTTGAACCGGCTGTCGATCGGCCAGTCCAACACCAATTCGAACCGCCTCGGCCAGCTTCTGCTGGTGCGTGGCAAACACATGATTTCCGCCCGCGCGCGCGCCATGCTGGACAGCGGCCGCCGCCACGGGCTTCTGAAATTCGACGAATCCGAAGACGCCTACCAGGTGCTTTACGGCCTTGCCATTCGGGACGTCCATATCCGCCTCCTTCTGGGTGAGACCGCTGGTCCTGCCGAGAAGGATCTGAAATCGCAGGCCGAAGCGGCCGTCGATCGCTTTTACCGTCTGTTCGGGGCCTGATCGCCGCGAACCTTCGGAACCACTGGGAAACACCAGAACCAATCAAGACCGGAAAACCGGCCTTCAAACGACAGAATGCAGACGGGAGAAAGGAACCCATGCGCGTTTATTACGATCGTGATGCTGATCTTAACCTGATCAAGTCCAAAAAAGTCGCCATCATCGGCTACGGCTCGCAGGGCCGCGCCCATGCCATGAACCTCAAGGACAGCGGCTGCACGGAGATCGCCGTTGCCCTGCGCGAGGGCTCCACGACCGCTCTGAAGGCAGAAGCTGACGGCTTCAAGGTCATGAACGTGGCTGACGCCGCTGCCTGGGCCGACCTGATGATGATGGCAACCCCGGACGAACTGCAGGCTGACATCTACAAGGACCACATCGCAGCCAACATCCGTGACGGCGCTGCAATCGCCTTCGCACATGGCCTCAACGTTCACTTCGGCCTGATCGAAGCAAAGTCGACCGTTGACGTTCTGATGGTTGCACCGAAGGGCCCGGGCCACACCGTGCGCGGCGAATACATGAAGGGTGGCGGCGTGCCGTGCCTGATCGCTGTTCACCAGGACGCTTCCGGCAATGCCCATGATCTCGGCCTGTCCTACGCCTGTGGCGTTGGCGGCGGCCGTTCGGGCATCATCGAAACCACCTTCAAGGAAGAGTGCGAAACCGACCTCTTCGGCGAACAGGCTGTCCTGTGCGGCGGTCTCGTCGAACTGATCCGCGCCGGTTTCGAAACCCTGGTTGAAGCCGGGTACGCTCCGGAAATGGCCTACTTCGAGTGCCTGCACGAAGTGAAGCTGATCGTCGACCTGATCTACGAAGGCGGCATCGCCAACATGAACTACTCCATCTCCAACACTGCAGAGTGGGGTGAGTACGTGACTGGTCCGCGCATCGTGACGCCGGAAACCAAGGCGGAAATGAAGCGCGTCCTGACCGACATCCAGACCGGCAAGTTCACGTCCGATTGGATGCAGGAATACCGTGCAGGCGCTGCCAAGTTCAAGGCAACCCGCCGCCTGAACGACGCACACCAGATCGAGGAAGTTGGCGAAAAGCTCCGTGGCATGATGCCGTGGATCAAGTCCAACGCGCTCGTCGACAAGACCAAGAACTAACAAGGTTCGCCCCATCGACCCGAAACGAGACCCCGCTGGCAACAGCGGGGTTTCTTTTTGCCGGTTCCTGCTGGTCGTCAAATAGATGTCGGGGTTCTGGCGGCACAAATAAGCGGCCCACGACCACCCCCGCCCTGCCGCCTCAAAGATGCCGTATTGCCTCCGCAAATTTCACAGGTATCGTAAACGGGACCAAAGCGTTGAATTCCCTATTTGATAAAAGTTTTTTTATCGCGGCTAACCGGATTGCAAGACCCTATCCCGTAACGTAATCACTATCCTTTGTGAGATTGAGGGACCGGTTCCGGAGACTGCCTTGATGGATCTATCGACACTCTTTTCGGCAAATGTGCTTCTGCTGTCGATTTTTGCCATCTGCTTCCTGGCCATTTCCCTGCAGACCAGTCCGCGTGCTCACTGGTTGAGCTGGGCCGCTGCAAATACCCTGTTGGCGTCGTCTCTGATCTGCTTTGCGCTCAGCAGCATGCTGCCACCCCTGGTCGCCTATCTGCTCCCCAACACCCTGTTGCTGCTCGGTTTTGGCTGTCACTGGCACGCAGCACGCCTTCTGGCGGATATGCCGAGCAAGCTCAGCAATGTTGTCGCGCCCGTCTTTGCCTACGGCATCGTCGCAGGCTGCGCGTATCTGCTTTCCAACTACGCCCTTGCGTACATGGCCTCCAACGTGGTGTTCACGCTGCTGTCCGTCGCAACCATTACCGCCTACGCTTCAAGACCGTTCCGGGGTCTGATTTCCAATATCGGCCTCATCCTGGCGTTCTTCTTTCTGGCTGCCGAAGGTGTGCTGCGCACAGTGCACGGACTTGTTTCCGGCGGCCCGCAAGGGCCCGGCATGATCGACGACCTGATTGTCGACATTCACCTGATGTGCGCACTCGTCTTCGTCAGTCTGACCGGCGCTTTCTCCCTTGCACTGTCGTTCGAGCTCGTGGCGAACCGGAACCGGGAAGCGGCACGGCGCGATCCCCTGACCGGCGCCTTCAACCGCAGAGAGTTTCAGACACGTCTGGAAAGCCTCCTGCAGGAAACGCAGAAGGACGACTTCGGTCTGGTCCACTTCGACCTCGATCACTTCAAGCAGGTGAACGACAGGTTCGGACATGTCGCAGGCGACGAAGCGCTTGTGAAGGTCTGTTCGGAAGTGAAGGCGCATCTGCGCCAGAACGACTGCTTTGCCCGCCTCGGCGGCGAAGAATTCGCGGTGCTTCTGCCGTCCATCTCGCGCGAGAACGCCTTCCGGGTTGCCGATCGCCTGCGCGAGCGCATTTCCCACCTGCGGTTCGAATTCGCACCGCAGGACTTCAATCTGACGGCGTCGGCAGGTGTCTATCACGGCGACGGCAGCCAGCTGCCGTCAGCCGAATTGCTCAAGACAGTCGATGAGAGCCTCTACCTGTCCAAACGGACCGGGCGCAATCGGGTCTCGGTTGTCGAGAAGGTTTCCGGTGCAATACCAGCCGAACCTTTGCGGGCCGCTCAGGAATAGGCTTCGATCAGCCGTGTCACTTCCTTGTCCCGCGCCGCCTCGCTCGCCCCGCCCATGACGACGACGATCAGTCGCTTGCCGCCCCGGTTGGCGGTCGCGACCAGATTGTAGCCGGACATGCGGATATAGCCCGTCTTCAGACCATCCACACCGGCAACCTTGCCGACCAGGTTGTTGGTGGCCCGGAAGGTGCGGCCGTTGTAGTCGAACGACTTGGCCCGGTAATAGCTGCCGTATTGCGGGAACCGCCGCTTCAGGGCGAGACCAAGCACTGCCATGTCACGCGCCGACGACACCTGCGCGGGATCCGGCAGGCCCGTGGCATTGACGAAACGGGTACGCGACAGGCCAAGAGCCCGCGCTTGGGACGTCATCTGCCGGGCGAAGGCCGCTTCGCTTCCGGCCAGATTTTCGGCAACGGCAATGGCGACGTCATTGGCCGACTTGACCGCAAGCGCCCTTGCCGCCTGCTCGACCGTGATGGTCGACCCTGCCTTGATGCCGATCTTTGCCGGCGGCTGCGATGCTGCCTTGGCCGAAACGCTCAAAGGGGTGGAAAGCGTGTAACGCCCTTGCGAAACCGCATCAAAGAGCAGGTAGAGCGTCATCATCTTGCTCAGCGAAGCGGGATACCGCGCTGCATCCGCATCGACCGCATAAAGCTCTTCGCCGGTCGACGCATTCAGCACCAGCGCGGAGAACCCGCGCTCGACCGCCGTTTCCGGCGCATAGGCAACGGCAGGAAGAGGCGCCGTCTGAACGGCAGGCGCTGCACTTGTAACGGGCGTCGGGGCTGGCCCCTGCCCCGTCTGACAGGCGGCCAGAAACCCGGCCAGAACGAAGATCGAAGCCTTCTTCAAAAGGACAGACGCACGCATTCCCGCTCTCTTAAACTCGCGTTTCGGCCGGATACCTCAAGCCTTCAGGCGGTATCCGGTCTTGAAAATCCAATGTATGACGGCCAGTGAACCGCCGAGGAAGATCATCGTTGCCAGCAGCGACAGCCAAAGGCTGACGTCCGCCTGACCATAGAAGCTCCAGCGGAACCCGGAAATCAGGTAGACCACCGGGTTGATCAGCGTGATCTTCTGCCAGATATCCGGCAACATGTTGATGGAATAGAAGCTGCCGCCCAGAAAAGCCAGAGGCGTGACAATCAACAGCGGTACAAACTGCAGTTTTTCGAAATTGTCGGCCCAGATGCCGATGATGAAGCCGAGCAGGGCGAATGTAACAGCCGTCAAGAGGAAGAACGCGGCCATCCAGACCGGGTGCTGGATTTCCAGCGGAACGAAGAAACTCGCCGTGATCAGGATGATCAACCCGACCAGGATCGACTTCGTAGCCGCCGCCCCGACATAGGCAACGGTGATTTCCAGGAACGACACGGGCGCCGACAGCACCTCGAAGATCGTGCCCGTAAACCGCGGGAAATAGATGCCGAAGGAGGCGTTGGAGAGGCTCTGTGTCATCAGGGACAGCATGATCAGCCCGGGCACGATGAAGGCGCCGTAGCTGACACCGTCAACCTCGGAGATCCGAGAGCCGATGGCCGCCCCGAAGACAACGAAATAGAGCACCGTGGAGATCACCGGCGAGATGATGCTCTGCATGATCGTGCGGCGGGTGCGGGCCATTTCGGCCAGGTAGATGACTTTGATCGCTTCGAAATTCATGTGCCCTGCTGCCCCGAAATCAGAATGAGTTCCATTCGGGGCAACGTGCGCCCCGGGATCGAGCCGGATGGAGACCGGCCAATGGTCTTGAAGCCCATGCGGGCATAGAAAGGTTCTGCAAAAGGATCCGCATCGAGACCGATCCTCACCAGACCAAGGCTCCGCGCTCTTTCATAAAGCGCATCGAACAGCGCCCGGCCGACGCGGCGTCCCTGCCAGGCGGGGTCGACAAAACAGGTCTCCAGTTCCCCTGTCTCACCGTCGTCTTCCATGGACAGCCGGATACAGCCGACCGGCTCACCGCCTGCGTCCTGCGCCAGCCAGAAATCGTGCTCCTCGATCCAGCTGTCGCGAACCTTGAGTTCTTCGGCGCACATGGCCATGAAAGCATCGTCATAGCCGTTCGACTGCTTGGAGCGCATGCACAGGTCTGTCAGTGCCGTGCAGTCGTCCAGTGTCGCCTTGCGAATGGTGAAACCGGTGTCCATCGCCGCCTCATCCCTGACTGACCAGGCCGACGAAGATGTCCTCGAGCGACGACTGATCCGTCTGCAGATCGTGAAAACGCACGCCGGCCTGGGAGAGATCGGTCAGAAGCGACGTGATGCCAGTCCGGTCAGCCTGGGTATCGTAGGTATAGACCAGGCTGCGGCCGTCATCCTCGAGCTTCAGATCGTAGCGGGCAAGACTGCCCGGGATCTCGAAGAGCGGTTCCGTCAAGCTGAGCGACAGCAACTTGCGCCCGAGCTTGCGCATGAGCTCTGCCTTC
This sequence comes from Roseibium sp. ROS1, assembly GCF_054658215.1. Taxonomy (NCBI): domain Bacteria; kingdom Pseudomonadati; phylum Pseudomonadota; class Alphaproteobacteria; order Hyphomicrobiales; family Stappiaceae; genus Roseibium; species Roseibium sp. ROS1. The sequence goes on along the minus strand of NZ_BAAGIG010000001.1, from coordinate 1,153,705 downwards.
TCTTCCACGAGGATGATCTCACCCTTGTTGATCACCCCGACACGATCGGCCATTTCCTCGGCCTCCTCGATATAGTGGGTGGTCAGGATGATGGTGACGCCCTTCTGCTTCAGCTCCCCAACGATGCGCCACATGTCGTGCCTGAGTTCCACATCCACGCCGGCTGTCGGCTCGTCCAGGAACAGGATCTTCGGCTCATGCGCCAGCGCCTTGGCGACCAGCAGGCGGCGCTTCATGCCTCCGGACAGGGCCATGATGGGATTGTTGCGCTTTTCCCAGAGCGTCAGGTCCTTGAGGATGCTTTCGATCCGTGCCGGATCGGGTTTCATGCCGAACAGGCCGCGGCTGAAGGCGACCGTATCACCGACCATTTCGAAGGGAGCCGTGGGCATCTCCTGAGGCACCAGACCGATCATCTGCCGGGCAGCGCGGTACTCGCTCAAGGCGTCATGGCCGCACACGTGAATACTGCCGGAGGTCGGCCGCACCAGGCCGCAAATCGTGCTGATCAATGTCGTCTTGCCGGCGCCATTCGGCCCGAGCAACGCAAACACCTCTCCTTGCTGGATATCCAGAGACACGGATTTGAGAGCCTGGAAGCCACCGTCATAGGTTTTTTCCAGGTCGCGTACGGAAAGTATCGGGGCCATCGTTTCAACCGGTTCGGAATTGGGGATTTGACCAGACGGCCAAACTGGCGTGCACACTTGCATGTGGGCGGACCGTCCGCAAGATGCAACCCTTTGGCCGTAAGCCACCGTCCGGTCGGAACCTATCCGGATAACGGGATCACTGTTTCGTCTTTCGAAACACTGCGTCTGCAGAGCCAAGACTAGGTTTTGCCCTGCGAGCCGCTATCTTTCCCTCAAAGTCAATCCGCATCAGGAACCAAGTCATGTCCATCCGCCCCGTAACCCACATCGGCAGCACACAATCAACCATGGAAGGCGCCGGCGTCCGGCTGGAGCGAGCTTTCGGATTTCAGGATCCGGAAATGCTGGATCCGTTCCTGCTGCTGGACGACTTCCGCAACGAACGTCCCGAGGACTATCTCAAGGGCTTTCCCTGGCATCCCCATCGCGGCATCGAAACCATTACCTACGTGCTGGCCGGCACCGTTGAACACGGCGACAGCCTGGGCAACAGCGGCAACCTGGGTGCGGGCGACGTCCAGTGGATGACAGCCGGGCGCGGGATCATGCATCAGGAGATGCCCAAGGGCGACGCCAATGGCCGCATGCACGGTTTCCAGCTCTGGGCGAACCTGCCGTCCTCGCTGAAGATGACCGCTCCGCGCTACCAGGATGTCGCCTCGAAAGAGATCCCGGTTGTGACCGATGACGACGGCACTTCCGCACGGGTCATCTGTGGCGAATTCTGGGGCAAGCGCGGCCCGGTCGACGGCATCGCCGCCGATCCGCAGTATCTCGACATCCATGTGCCGGCAGGTCACAAGAAACGCTTCAAGGTCGACACCTACAAGCAGACCTTTGCCTACATTTTCGAAGGCTCCGGCACGTTCGAAGGAGCATCCGACCCGTTCGGGGTTCTGACGGAAAAGGAATTCGGCGGCGAGGAACTGAAGATCCGTGACGAGACCGGCAACCGATCTCTGGTGATCTTCGGCTCCGGCGACGAGATCGTCGTTCACGCAGGCGAGGAAGGCATCCGTTTCCTTCTGGTCTCCGGTGCACCGATCAAGGAACCCGTGGCCTGGCACGGCCCCATCGTGATGAACACCCGTCAGGAGCTGATCCAGGCGGTAACCGAACTGCAGAACGGCACATTTATCCGGTAGGGCTGAAAAGAACCTGCTGCCTTGTAACTTTCACAAAGTCTGGCTAGGGCTGTCCGGGATACAATCGATCTGGACAGCCCATGCCATTGAAACTCCGCCCGGCCACAGAGGCCGACGCCCCTGCCCTCACCGATATCCTCCATCGCGCCAAGGCCTCCTGGGGCTATCCGGAGGAAAAAATGGCAGAGTTTCGCGACTACTGGCGAATATCGGAGGCAACCATCCAGTCCCTGACGCTCACCGTTGCAGAGCGGGACGGTCAGCCCATAGCCTTTTCCGGGCTCTCTCCCCAAAGCGAAGATACGCTGCTTGTCGATTTTCTGTTTGTTGCCCCTGAAGCCCAACGTCAGGGCATTGGCGACCTTCTGCTGAAGCGCGCGGAGGATCATGCCCACCGACAGGGATTGAGCCGGCTTTATCTGGAAAGCGACGCCAACGCGGGCCCCTTTTACGAAAAACGCGGGTTTCGGACGATGGCGACGCGACCAAGCGAGATGTCGCCCGGAAAGGAAATCCCCCTGATGGAAAAACCGCTGGCACCTGCGGTCTACCGGGTGGAAGCGCTGAACATCGAGGTTTCGGACGAACCCTGGGCTTTTGAAACGAAGCATGCAGACGCGATCGATGCGTATTTCGAGGAAGCCAGGAAGCGCATTCCCTTGCTTTGGAATGGCCGAACCATGAAGTTGACCAGGTTCGAGTTCAAGGACGGCACCTTTAACGGCACCTGCGCGGAATGTTCCTTTGCCGCTTTCCTGGCGTGGCGCGACTGGGGTGCGCCCGATGCAAGCTCGTTCAATCTCTTCGGCTCCGCCATCCTGAGGTCCGCCGAAGGCGCATTGCTCTATGGTGTCATGTCCCGAAAGACCGCCACAGCGGGCATGATCTACCCTCCCGGTGGCAATCTCGACCCGACCGACCTGACCGAAGATGGCAAGGTCGACGTTGTCGGGGCGATCTACCGGGAACTTGAAGAGGAAACAGGCCTCAAACGAGACGACGTCAAGCCTGCCGGGCTGCTGGTGACATTCGACGGCTGGCGAATTTCCATCGGCCAGCTGATGGATGTCCCCCGCCCCGCGGAAGAGTTGCGCACGGAGATCCTGCGTTTTTCAGAGGCGTCGGAAGAACAGGAGCTTGCCGATATGCGCATCATTCGCACGCGCGCGGACCTTGAGGACAGCGCCATCGTGCCTTACGCCCGTTCGCTCGGCAAATATCTGCTGCCATGAAGACCACTCGGCAAGACGGCCGGGAACGGCAATATTTTGTTCACCAAGAATGCGCACTAAGCACTGGCAGGACTTGCCTGAAAATGCAAAAGTCCGCTCACCTTTGAAGCCGGCACCGTGGTTTGCACGGGCCGACCGATGCGGACAGGTTGGTTGTTTTACAACGTTTGAGCCCCTCGCCTGACTTCGTTTGAAGGTCGGCAGGCGGCGAAAGGGAGAAGAGAAGTATGAGCCGCCGCTACGCGATCCTGGATGTCTTCACGAACACGAGCCTTGCCGGGAACCCCCTGGCGGTGGTTCTGGACTCCGAGGGGCTGAGCGACGAGCAGATGCAGAAGATCGCCGGTGAATTCAATCTTTCCGAAACGGTCTTCGTCTTCCCGCCGGAAAAGCCGGGGCATTCTGCCACCATGCGGATCTTCACTCCCAAGATGGAGTTGCCGTTCGCCGGACACCCGACCGTCGGCACCGCCATCCTTCTGGCAACGGAACGCTTCGGCGATATTTCGGGCGAGCAGGATGCCGTTGTTGTTCTGAAGCAGCAGATCGGCACCGTGCGCTGCGCGGTTATCCTGCGCGAGCACGCAGCCGCCTTTGCCGAGTTCGACGCTCCCAGCCTGCCGGAACCCGCCGGACCGACCCACAACGTCGAACTGATCGCAGCCGCGCTCAACCTGGAGCCGAGTGACATCGGGTTCGAGAACCATGGCCCCTCCCGCTTCCGCGTAGGCCCTCCCTTCACCTTCGTGCCGGTGCGCGATCTGAATGCCTTGGCGCGCGCCAAACCGGTGCCGGCCATGTGGAACGCGGGCTTCGGCAAGAACGGCAATACGGACGCTTATGTCTATTGCCGCGAAACTCGCTCCCACGACAGCGCTTTCCACGCCCGCCTGTTTGCGCCCGACATGGGCATTCCCGAAGATCCCGCGACAGGTTCTGCTGCGGCGGCTTTTGCCGGTGTGGTCGACTATTATGACGACCTTCCCAACGGCACCCACCATATCCGCATCGAACAGGGTTTCGAGATGGGACGCCCGTCCCTGATCGACCTGGAAATCGACATCGAGGGCGGCAAGATGCATGCGGTCAGGATCGGCGGTCAGGCGACGCTTGTCGCTCGGGGCGAACTGTTCCTCTAATCAAATCAGACGCTGCCCGGACGGTCAGAAGGCCGCCTGGGCAGGTTCGTTCGCCTTGTCGGCGCGCGGCGGCAGACCGAAATGCCGGGCGTACTCTCGGCTGAACTGGGTCGCGCTTTCGTAACCCACCTGGAACGCCGCGCGCGAGACGGACAGTTTTTCCGCCTGCAGCAGCCGGCGCGCCTCCATCAGCCGCAACTGCTTTTGAAACTGCAGCGGACTGGTGCCGGTAATATCCTTGAAGTGCGCATGGAAGGCTGACACGCTCATGCCTGCCTCACCGGCAAGATCGTCCACCCGCAAGGACGCCGCAATGTCCCGGCGTATGCCGGCAATGACCTTGGCGATGCGGGCCGCGTGACTGTCCTGCTCTGAAATCTGACGCAGGATAGCGCCATGTTCGGCGGTCAGCAGCCAGTAGTGGATCTCTCGCAAGATCAACGGCAGCAACACCTTGCCGGCCTCCGGCATCTCCGCAAGCTCGAACAGGCGCCGCATCGCATCGACGATCGCCGCATCTGCCCTGCCGCTTGCAACGGCGCGTGCAGCCAGAGATGTTTTACCTGGCCGATCCAGCTCCGGAGCAAGTTCGCGGATCAGTGCCATATCCAGTGGAATGGCGAGCGCAACATAGGGCTCGGCCTGGCTCGCACGCACGACCCGTGCCTGCGCGGGCAGATCCAGCCCGACAATCAGTGACTGCATGGCACCGAACCGGACGGTGTTCGATCCGAGATATGTCTGCTTCTCCCCTTGGAGAACAAGGCAGAAAATCGGTTGGTAGACGATCGGATAGATGAGGGTTGGCCGGCGTTGACGCACCAGCGTCATGCCACCAGAACCAACAGGAAAAGGATCGCCACCCGCGCCATGATCATCAGCAAATGCAACAACTTTCCGGATAAGCTCGTCTGCCTGCATGGTTCCCTCCGTCAAGAACCCAGCGATACGCCCGCCGGTTGGTGATGGCAAGCATGCAGGTTGCCTGATTTGTAGGATCAGGCAAGTCTTCTGGAGAAACCGGCACACAACACGTCTCGCTACGGACTATCTCATGGTCATCGACATCACGCCCCACAACACTGGAGCCAATAACATGACCACCTCCCCCAAGATCGCCCTCATCACCGGCGGCAGCCGCGGCCTTGGCCGCAACACTGTTCTTCATCTTGCCAAGAACGGTATCGACACGGTCCTGACATACAGGACCAGCAAGGAAGAAGCCGCACAGGTCGTTGCTGAAGTGGAAGCGCTGGGGGCCAGGGCTGTTGCCCTGCAGCTTGATACTGCCGACACGTCCGGCTTCCCCGCATTCACGGACGCATTGAAAACCGTGCTACAGCAGACCTGGCAGCGTGACAGTTTCGATTTCCTGGTCAACAACGCCGGCACGGGCATTCATAAGCCCTTTGCCGAGACAACTGAGACCGATTTTGACCAGTTGATGAATGTTCACGTAAAGGGAGTCTTTTTCCTGACCCAGCGACTGCTGCCGCTGATCGCGGATGGCGGCCGCATTCTGAACGTATCGTCCGGCCTTGCCCGGTTCTCCCTGCCCGGCTACGCGGCATACGCGACCATGAAAGGCGCGATTGAAGTTCTGACCCGCTATCTGGCCAAGGAACTGGGATCTCGACACATCGCCGTCAACACGTTGGCGCCTGGCGCCATCGAAACGGATTTCGGTGGCGGTGCCGTACGTGACAATCCGGAAATAAACAAGGTGGTCGCCTCCATGACAGCCATGGGCCGTGCAGGCCTTCCGGACGACATCGGTGGAGCCATCACCGCGCTTTTGAGCGGCAATACCGGCTGGATGACCGGCCAGCGCATTGAAGTCTCGGGCGGTCAGAACCTCTGACACCCTAAGTCAGCAGTGTGCCGCGGCGGCCGGATCCCGGCCGCCGTTTGCATTGGCCTATTCGGCAGCTTCCATCAGACGTGCAGGTGCCGTCACGGCCCAGCTCGGCACTGCTTCCAGCCGATGATACCAGGCGATGATGTTGGCATGGCCTTCCAACGGCATACGCGATTGCGGGTTCAACGCCAACGCCGATTAGGCACCGACCGCAAAATCGGTCACGGTCACCCTGTCCCCCAAGCATCTAGGCCCGCTCCTCCAGGTGGATATCGAAAAACGCGGACGTACCCGCCATTGCCGTCTGCGCGGTGCACGTGGGTGGCTGTTTGCCCAAAGTCAGCGGTTCGGCGCAATCCCGTTGAAACACTGCCCGGATCGTCGCTTCTGGGGCGCCATTTCCTCGCTTCCGAATGAGACCCAAACGCTTAAACGCGCATTGCCATTGAATAGTAATAAATCACAATACTCTACCTGCTTGCAGCGAGCCATCACTGCGTCATTTCCTCGTGCTCGAATTAAATAATTTCATCACATCGCAACCTTTTAAAGTATTGATTTAAAACGAATAAATGATAAAGATATTTATTTTACCTGATGAAGTTAACCAGATGTTTGCCCATTTAATTTGCATTTGATTAAAGGCTCCCGGTGTACCCAAGTTCCGCAGAGGAACTAACAAGAACAAGTTTACTGTCAAAAATTACAGTAACGCGCAAGTAAACAGGGAAACGCCATGAAAACCTTACTGAGCCTCCTGGCCGGGGCGCTGATGATCAGCTCTGCCGTTCAGGCTGCCAACCTTCCTGCTCCAACAGGTGATGTCGTCCTCGTTGTGACGGGAAACATCAAGAACACCAACAAAGGCGACAGCGCCGAATTTGATATGGAGATGCTGGAAGGCCTTACAGAAATCTCCAAGACGCTCGAGACTCCCTGGACTGAAGGCACCACCGCCTTTTCCGGCCCTCAGCTGCGCGCAGTGCTGGAGGAAGTTGGCGCACGCGGTTCCAAACTGATCGTCAAGGCTCTCAACGACTACAGTGCAGAAGTGCCGGTAGAAGATGCCGAGAACTTCGACACCATGCTGGCGACCAAAATGAACGGTGACTACATGTCCGTTCGCGACAAGGGCCCCCTGTTCCTGATCTACCCTTTCGACACGAACCCGGAACTCTTCAACGAGAAATACTTTTCCCGTTCGGTCTGGCAAATCCGTGAAGTTGAAGTGGTAGAGTGAAAAATCAGCTCGAAATAGGCGGCAAGGCCGTTGAACAGGCTGCAAGGGCGACGAAATCCGTTCTCGTCGTCCAGATCTTTCTTGTCTGTACGGTCCTTGCCATCTTTTCAATGCTGGTCAAACGTGAAGGCCAGTTGCATGACGCTATCCGTGAAGACGCAATCTGGGCTGTCTATCAGCTCGACCGCGAAACACGTGCCGTCTACGAGCTGGTACAACACGTCAAATATCGTATCGGCGAGGCCGGTATCGAAGCGGCGCAGGAAGCCGTAGCACCGCGAGATCTCGTAACGCGTTATGACATCCTCTATTCGCGTCTCTCGGTCCTCGCCAACTCCAAATACAACGTCTTCTTCGAGCAAAGTCCGAACTTCAGATCCAGGATCACGACCATTCAGACCAAGATCCTGGCCATCGAACCTGTCTTCAACGAAATCGCAGCGAAAAAGAATTACACCGACATCGACTTTGCGCCTGTCGAAGAAACGCTCGAAAAAATTCGTAGCGCCACGAACGAATTTCTTGTCCGCACGAACGCGACAATTTCAGAAGCACGCGCCGAAGCCCGCAACGACGTCTTCCATGTACAGATGCTGGCCTTCCTCTTCATGTTCGCGATTGTCGTCGCCGCACTCTTTCTCGCCCTGCATATGCTTCTGCAGGTCCGCATCGTGAAACAGACGCGAGAAGGGATGAACAGGGCCGCAGCCGAATTCGAAAAGGCCTATGAAGCAGCAGAAGCCGGCAACAAGGCCAAGTCGGAGTTTCTGGCCACGATCGGACACGAAATCCGCACCCCGCTGAACGGCATTCTCGGAATGGCCGAACTTCTGGCACAAAAGCAGCTTCCGGAAGAAGAAACCGGCTACGTCCGCACCATCACGAGTTCCGGCAATACACTGCTGGAGATGATCAACGAGATCCTCGATTTTGCGAAGATCGAATACGGATCCCTTGAGACCGAACAGATTGTCTTCCGGCTCGACGAACTGGTGCAAGAGGCGGCAGCTGTCGTGGAAGGCAAGACGCTCGAGCAGAATGACGAGCTCAAGCTAAACATCGACCCGACACTTGAAAAAGCTTTCATCAAGAGCGACCCCACCCGGCTGAAGCGCGTCCTGCTCAACCTGCTGTCCAATGCCGTAAAATTCACCGAAAACGGCTCAATCCACGTCGATGTGGTTGCCGGAAAAGTTGTCGCCGAGACCCTGGAACTGAAGATCAGCGTCAAGGATTCCGGTATCGGCATTGCCGAAGAGGCACAAAAGCAGCTCTTTACCGCATTCCACCAGGTCGATTCCTCGATCAGCCGGCGCTTTGGCGGCACGGGCCTCGGCCTTGCCATCTGCAAACAGATCGTCGAGGCGATGGGTGGATCGATAGGTGTGTTCAGTATTCCTGGCGAAGGCGCGACCTTCAGCTTCACCTTGCCGGTTCAACTGGCACATGCCCCTGCTGCGAATCTCACCGGTTTGGATAGCGGTTCGACCCCAACTGCATTGATCCCCCGTCTGCGTATCCTGCTCGTGGAAGACAACGTCATAAACCAGCGTGTCGCAACGAAGTTGCTGGAGAGACTGGGTCAGGAAGTTATCGTTGCCAGCGACGGCAGAGAGGCGATCAAACATGTGCAGGACGCCACTTTCGATCTCGTACTGATGGACGTGCAGATGCCTGATCTCGACGGGATCGCGGCAACACGGCTGATACGGAACATCGGCGCTCCATTCGACAAGCTGCCCATCGTTGCAATGACGGCAAATGCTTCCGACCGGCACCGCCAGGACTGCTTGGACGCGGGCATGAATGCCTTCGAGTCCAAGCCCGTCACCTTCCAGAGGCTTGCGACCATCCTGCGTGAATATGGTCCTTCGGACACTTCAGCAGAAGGCATCACCGACCTGCCGACATCCCCAGGTTCTCCGGAACCGACGGAACAGAGGCATGCGGCTCAATCCGACGCAGCGACACCAAACGCCAACGTGGTTCGCCTTGCCGGAGAAGAGAAAGGGGATGCCAGACGAGCTGAACTGCGGGAGGAACTTGGCGAGGAGGTCTTCCATTCTCTGGTGAATGCCTTCTTTGAAAATGCCGACACTCTCGTTGTGCAAGTCACCGAGGCAGCAAGCTCGGGTGATGGGGAAAGCTACGACCGGCTGCTGCACACACTGAAAGGTGCGGCGGACAATCTCGGATTTACGACCCTCTCAAAAACTGCGGACGCACTTCGCACCAGCATCGAAACCTCCAACCAGGTGACACTCCTGACGGTGGAGCTGGAAAAAGCAAAAAACAGATACCGGAAGATTGCGATATGACCGACACACCGCTTGCCGACACCGATTTCCGCATCCTGCTGGTCGAAGACGATCCCACCAACCGCATGATCATGGAACGGCTTGTGGAGCGCATCCCCGGATGCCACGCAGTCAGCTTTTCCCATCCCATCGACCTGATCGCGGCGCTCGACATGGTCGAATTCGATGTGGCGATCGTCGACTATCAATTGCCGGGCCTCAACGGCATCGAGCTCATCAAGGAAATTCATCAGCACCCCGCCCATACTGACAAGCCGATGGTGATCGTCACGGCAGACAAGGACCGGGACACGCGCATCGAGGCCCTGACCTCCGGTGCTGTCGATTTTCTGAACAAGCCGCTCGAGGTGGTGGAATTCAAGGCCCGTGTCCGGAACCTGACCAAGCTGGCCGAAGCACAGCGCAAACTCGCCACCCGGGCGGAATGGCTGAAAGAGGAAGTCGACAGGGCAACGACCGAACTCAGGAAGCGCGGCGAGGAAATCGTTCACCGGCTGATCCTTGCTTCCGAATACAAGGACCTCGACACGGCCATGCATACCCTTCGCATGGCGAACTTCTGCGAGTTGATTGCCGAAGAACTCGGCATGAGCATGGAGTTCCGGCGAGACCTCAAGATGGCCGCACCGATGCACGACATCGGCAAGGTTGGCATTCCGGACCGTATCATGCTGAAACGCGGCCCCCTCACCCCGGAAGAACGCGAAGAAATCAACCGGCACACGGAAATCGGAGCCGGCATCCTCAAGGGCTCCAGCTGCCGGCTGCTGCAGGTCGCGACCCAGATTGCCGCGACACACCACGAACGCTGGGACGGCAGCGGTTACCCCAATGGTCTGCGTGGAGAAGAAATACCTCTTGTCGGCCGGATAGCGGCCGTTGCCGACGTCTTCGACGCGCTGACGACGGAACGCCCCTACAAGTCCGCGTGGACCAACGAACGGGCCTTCAGCTTTCTGGAAGAAAAATCAGGCAGCGACTTCGACCCGGAGTGCATTGCCGCCTTCCTGAGCAAGAAGAAGGAAGTGGAGGAGATCCAGGCCAGATTTGCCGACGAGCCCATTCCCCTGGCCAAAAACGGCTAAGGCGGTCAGTCCGCAAGACGTCTACCACAGACGCCGGCAATCGCCCTGGCTTCCGTGCGATAAACGCGGCGTAACAGGGCCGGCTTTGGGCACAATGCCTTTGCCTCCTCCCTTTGCAGCGGCTCAGATCTTGTTTGCGCAAGCTATCGCCGATCCCTGAAACGCCAGGCCAAGGGGGCTCCAAATGTACAAGCTTCGGAAAAGCTGGTTGCATCATGGTTCATCCTGACTTATGAACAGTCCCCATTAACCGTCAGGTCACGCTTTTGCGCCACGCTTGGCGGACCAGTTGAAAAGACGACCAAAGGCCAAGACAGACCCATGATCGCGGTTCGCGACATTTCTGGATCTTCTCGCAACGCGCTGGCTCAGCGCGGCGGCCTCATTCTACTTGGCGATCTCCTCCTTCTTAGATGCCCCTGAGCGTCGGCTGCTTCGCTTGTCTTTAGGCGGAACGGGCACTTAGGGGAGAGTTTTCAAAAAACCGCATCACGACCATCGGATCGCGCCACGCCTTTCCTTACCCGAGCGACCTAAGGCCCGATCCAAGCCAGGGACGAAACGACATGACTGCCACTTCCGAGAAGGACCAGGTCCGGATCTTCGACACCACATTGCGCGACGGCGAACAATCGCCCGGCGCCTCCATGACGTTGGAAGAAAAGCTGCAGATCGCGGAAATTCTCGACGACATGGGTGTCGACATCATCGAAGCCGGTTTTCCGATTGCCTCGAACGGCGATTTTGAAGCCGTCAGCGAAATTGCCAAGCGCTCGAAAAACTCGGTCATTGCCGGTCTGGCCCGCGCCATCCACGCTGATATCGACCGCTGCGGCGAAGCCGTGAAACACGCCGGCAAGGGCCGCATCCACACCTTCGTTTCCACTTCGCCGATCCATCTGAAATTCCAGATGAACAAGACCGAAGAACAGGTGCTGGAAATCATCACCGACACGGTGACACGGTCGCGCAACCTGATCGACGATGTCGAATGGTCCGCAATGGACGCAACGCGCACGCCGATCGAATACTTGTGCCGCTGCGTGGAAGCCGCAATCAAGTGCGGTGCCACCACCATCAACCTGCCGGATACGGTCGGCTACGCCACCCCGGACGAATACAAGTCCATGTTCGAGCAGATCCGTGAGCGCGTGCCGAATGCCGACCAGGCGATCTTCTCGGTCCACTGTCACAACGACCTGGGCCTGGCCGTTGCCAACTCGCTGGCCGGTGTCGCCGGCGGTGCCCGCCAGATCGAATGCACCATCAACGGCCTGGGCGAACGCGCCGGCAATGCTGCCCTGGAAGAGATCGTCATGGCGATCCGCACCCGCAGCGACGTCCTGCCCTACATGACCCAGATCGACCCGAAATTCATGGTTCGCGCTTCCAAGATGGTGGCGGGCGCCTCCGGGTTCGCGGTTCAGTACAACAAGGCCATCGTCGGCAAGAACGCCTTTGCCCACGAGAGCGGCATCCACCAGGACGGCATGCTGAAAAACGCCGAAACCTACGAAATCATGCGCCCGGAAGATGTTGGTGTGAAAGCCACCTCGCTGGTCATGGGCAAGCATTCCGGCCGCCACGCCTTCCGCGACAAGCTGAAAGAACTGGGCTTCGAATTGGGCGACAATGCCCTGCAGGATGCCTTCCGCCGTTTCAAGGACCTCGCCGACCGCAAGAAACACGTCTACGACGAGGACATCGAAGCCCTGGTCGAGGACGAAATCAGCATCCTGGGCGAAAGCACCAAGGTGATTGCGCTGACGGTAATTGCCGGTACGGGTGGCCCGCAGAAGGCGATCCTGACCATGGACGTCAACGGCCAGCACGTCACCAAGGAAGCCACGGGCGACGGTCCTGTCGACGCCACGTTCAACGCCATCAAGGCAATCGTGCCGCATGAAGCCAAGCTGTCCCTGTACCAAGTGCATGCGGTGACCGAAGGCACCGACGCACAGGCCGAAGTGTCCGTGCGCCTGGAGGCCGGCGGCCGCATTGCCACGGGCAAGGGAGCGGACACCGACACACTGGTCGCTTCCGCCCGTGCCTATGTTTCGGCCATGAACAAGCTGGCCTTGCGCCAGCAGACCGGCAACCCGGGCGCGCTTGCTGCCGTCTAACGCCGGAACCACCAAAAGTTCCGGATCAAGGTGACTGTATTGTCGCCCGATTTCGGACCTGACACGAAAAGCCTCCTGAACCACCGATTTTCCGGTAAGGTTCAGGAGGCTTTGTTTTGTCGGGGAGGACAAACGGGTGGAAAGCCTTGGCACAGACGGAGAGATGAAGCGCGTGGTGATCGCCGGATGCCCGGGGGCCGGCAAATCCCGTGCGGCCCGAACCTTGAGCGATCTGACCGGCCTGCCCGTCATTCATCTGGACAGTCATTACTGGCAACCGGGTTGGCAGCGCCCTTCCCCCGAAGTCTGGCGCGCCACCATGAAAGAGCTGATCGCTCGCCCGCGCTGGATCATGGACGGCAACTACGGCAGCACCCTGGACCTTCGCCTGAAAGCAGCTGATACGCTCATCTATCTCGATTTTAAGACGTTTCTCTGTGCGACGAGAGTGCTTAAGCGCTCCGTTCTCGGCCGCGGTGGCACCTGCAGCGGCGAATTGCCGGATGGCTGCCTGGAGCGCTTCGACTGGCCGTTTTTCAAGTTCGTTCTGAACTACAGGCGGACGCGGCGGGAACGTGATCTGGAAAGCATCAGGGTGTTCTCCGGAGTGAGCCATGTCTTCATCCGTCCACGCCAGTTGAAGCGTTTTCTCGGCTCACTCGAGAGCGGACCGGTTTCCTGAATTCTCCCGTTACCTGCCGGCAAAAAGCCCCTGGATCCGCCAAAAGGGCCGCAGAAGCGGCCCCTTTTCAATCCGTGTTGTGACGTCAACCCTGCGAAATCCGTTCGGAAAGCTGGCTGTTGGTCATGGCTTCGCCGTCCAGGTTCCAGGTCCCGTCCACAGTGTGCACCACGTTTGAATAGATGCGGTCCCGTGGCAAACGACCTTCTGTCGCCGCAGCGATGATGTCTGTTGCTTCCTTGAAGAACCCGACCTGAACGTCCCGCGCAGCCAGGGCAAAACTTGGCGTCTTGCATTCCAGCCAGGCCCCTTCCACCGGCTCTCCGCCGGACAGCGCCCCGTTCTTCGGCAGTGCCTGTATCTGCATGGTCACGTTGGGGGTCATGACCTTGTTGCCGCCAAGCCCGTGCCATTTCAGGAAGGCTTCGGTGATTTTCCTGCCTGCTTTCAAACCGGCATCTTCGCTCATCACGCCCTGGGTGTAATTGAGTGCAAGTGGCATTTCCGTTCCTCTCAATTAAATATAACGTTCGCTATATTCTCTGACGCACTCTATTTATGTAACGATCGTTATGAAGTCAACAAAATATATAACGATCGTTCTTTAATCGAGAGAACCGCATGGCAAAACAACAACTTCGCAAGGCAGAAACCCAAAAAGCCTTGCTCAACGCATCAAGCAGGGCCTTCCGGAGCGAAGGATATTCCGGGGTTGGTGTCGACGCGATCGCAAAGGCAGCGGGTGCTACTTCGGGTGCATTCTACGCGCACCTGGGATCAAAGGACGGGGCCTTTCATGCTGCGCTGGAACAGGGACTGGACGAAGTAATCACCACCATTCCTGACTACCGGGAACGTTTCGGCGACAAATGGGTCGAGGCATTTGCACGGTATTATCTCGGCACGGCGCATCGGCAGGACCGCGCCTGCGGCTGTGCGATGACCGCACTGTCGCCCGATGTCGCACGGGCCAAGCCTGAGACCCGCAAACTCTATGATGACAAGATGCAGGAAATAGCGTCACTCGTTGCCGAGGGGCTCAAGGAAGGCACCCCGTCTGAACGGCGGAACCGCGCCTGGGTTTTTCTCAGTCTCCTGATTGGAGGACTGACCACGGCACGGGCCATGTCGGATGAGGCCCTTGCCGAAGCCGTGACAGCGGCCGCCCTGCCCGCCGCCTTGCAGGCTGCCGGCGTTTGATGGCGACCAATCACTCAGGCGATCAACCGCCCGTGCCAGGCTCCGGAGACTGAAGATATTGCCGGCGCGTGATCCGGTAGAACCGGCAATGCAATCCGTGCTTTCTTATTTCCCGCCAGAAACGCAGTCCTGCCTTCTGCATTACCCGCTGAGAAGCCTTATGTTCCGCAACTGCATAGGCAAGCATGTGATCGTTCTGTGTCGTGTCGAAGAACCAGCCGACAAGAGCCCGCGCGATCTCGCTCGCATAGCCCTTCCCCCAGGCTGACCGTTTCAGGCTGTAGCCAAGTTCATAACCTTCCGGGTTCCTTTCGAAGGAGAACCCCGCCCGGCCGATAAAGGCTCCCTCAACCGTCTCCAGTTTCCATTTGGACATCCCGGTGCCCCGGTGATCGCCGACGTAATTCGCGAGCCGCCGGCGCACTTCCTCCGGATCCATGATCGCCGGTCCCGGAGACAGATAGCGATTGACCTCCGGATCTGAATGAAGGTCCTGCAACAATGGGAAGTCATCTTCGGAAAAAGGCAAAAGGCGCAGCCTGCCTGTTGTCAGAATGGGTGTGTTCAAATGGGTCACTCTCAAAAAAAGGGACCGTGGCAGACACGGTCCCGACGCATTTCCCGAGGTCCCGTAAGCCCCGAAAATGCCTAAGCACTCATGAGATAGGATTGCATGGACGGGCTCAGGAGCTGAAACACGTCCGCCTGCATGCCTTCAATCACTTTGCTCTCGCGGTGATAGAAACCGTTGCCCTTGACCACTTCTCGCATGGTCCGGTTGTCGGTGCGCACGACAGCGACCAGATGGGAAAAATAGGTGTTTTCGAAGAACCAGTCTGACAAGGCGGCACAAAGGCGCTTGGGCAGATCCGGGTCCTGATCCAGCACGTCGAGACGCAGGCAATAGTTCAGACTGATCTCGGAAGTTTCGCTGACAGGCGTAAACCCGGCCCAGCCCAGAAATGCCCCATCGGAAGACACCGCCTTCCACTTGGCAAACCCGAGGTCGTCCTGGTTCTGCTGAGCAGAGCGCACCAGTTCTTCCGCATCAACGACGGTGCAATTGGTGGAATATTCTGTACATCGGTTGCCGTAAGGATCGGAGTGAAGATCTTTGACGAGATGAATATCGGTTGGCTTGAAAGGGACGAGCCGCACTGAACCGCATTCGAGTATGATCGTCTGCACCGTGACCTCCCAGTCTAGGATTTCTTCAGGCCTTACAAGCGGCGGCGAATCCCGCCACCGAACGCATGTTAGCCATGTAACCCTGAATTGTGCCATTGCCATGGCAGACAAAAGTATAAGATCAATTTTGACAAAAATATATTCGCAATACCAAAGAGTTACGCTCAAACCACTGCTGCACCGCACACATCAGAAGTTGACGCTGAGCCGTCAAACCGTTCGGAGAAAGGCCTCCATCTCAATTAGGTTTGAAGGATCAACCCGTTGCCAATCCGACATCTGGTTGCGAAACCAGGTTTCCTGACGCTTTGCGTATTGACGCGTTGCAACAGTCAGCCTGTGGATGGTTTCTGCATAATCGGCTTTTCCGGCAAGATAGGCGCCAAGTTCCGGCACGCCGATTGCCCTCATCGCTGGCAACTTATCCGATAGGCCTTGTTCAAGCAGGGCCCGCACTTCATTGAAGCCTTCTTCGCAAACCATCAACCTGGCCCGTTGCTCGATACGTTCATGCAGCCAGGGCCGCGGCGGTGCCAGAACGATCCGGTGACACGCCTGCGGCTTGAGAAGAGGCGATGACTGGGCGTGCTGTTGCCACGCCTTCAGAGGGCGACCGGTTGCCAGCAGAACCTCCAGTGCACGGGCAAGACGTTGCGGATCAACCAGCGCCTCGGCAGACTCAGGATCCCCCTCGGCAATCAGGTGCTGCCTCAAACCTTCCACACCTTGCGTGTCGGCAATGGATCTCGCCCTGGCACGGTTCTCTTCCGGAATGCCAGGCATTTCCGCAAAGCCTTCCGTCAGCCCCTTGAAGTAGAGGCCGGTGCCACCGACGAGGATAGGCGTCTGGCCGTTTCCCCAGGCATCTAGCAGTTCCCGTTCCGCCAGGCGCAGCCAGTCGCCGGTCGAAAAGGCAGTCGATGCAGGCAGCACACCGTAAAGCCGGTGAGGCACTTCAGCCTCCTCCGCCACGCTGGGGCGTGCGCTCACCAGTCGCAAGTCTTCGTAAAGCTGCATGGAATCTGCATTCACGATGACACCATTCAGCCTTTTGGCCAACGTCAACGCCAAAGCGGACTTGCCGCTGGCTGTCGGCCCGGCTATCAGAATGGCGCGCCTGGCAGTTGCGGGCGTGCCGTCATCGTCGTCCAGGGAACCGTCCATGTCTTTTGTTGCCACTTTGGTGTCCACTCCTGCTGCGCCGGCAGTCGACGAGGATCTGGTTCGGCAGGCATCCGATGCACTCGGCGTTACCGGAACCTCGACCCGTCTTTCTGCAGGTGTGGCAGCGGATATCCGCTTTGAGGGTCTGGAGGCAAGTACCGCGGACGGTATCTTGCGCGAAGTGATTGGTCGTGCCCCCGTCGACGTCTTTGTGCAGAAGGAAGCCGGCCGCCGCAAGCACCTGCTGATCGCCGACATGGATTCCACCATGATCCGCCAGGAATGCATCGACGAACTGGCGGCTGAACTTGGCCTCAAGGATCGCATATCGGAAATTACCGAGCGGGCGATGCGCGGCGAGATCGATTTTGAACCGGCCCTGCGCGAACGTGTTGGCCTTCTCGCCGGATTGCCGGTGTCGGCCATCGAAACGGTGCTCAGCAAGCGGATCCAGCTGATGCCGGGCGGCCGTACGCTGGTACAGACTATGAAGGCGAACGGCGCTTACTGCGCCCTTGTTTCCGGTGGCTTCACCCATTTCACATCTGCTGTCGCGACGCTGATCGGTTTTGACGAGAACCAGGCCAACACCCTGCTGGAAGTGGACGGAAAACTGTCAGGCAAGGTCGGAGAACCGATTCTCGGACGCGAAGCCAAGCGCACCCGCCTGGAATTTCTCGTCGCGGAGCGAGGCCTGGAATTCGCAGATACGCTTGCGGTCGGAGATGGCGCGAACGACCTCGCCATGATCGAACGCGCAGGAGCCGGTGTCGCTTACAGGGCCAAACCGGCAGTCGCCGCCGCCGCCGACTTCCGCATCGACCACGGCGACCTCACAGCCCTGCTCTACCTGCAAGGCTACGCGGAGAGCGATTTCGTACTGAGTTAAGGCGCGGGCCTGCGGCAATCCTGATTTGAGCGGTTTCGAATCCTCGCCTCGCGCGGGCGGTCCTTCTTGTCTTTCAAGGAATGAACCTTTCGACGGAGTATGCAGCCCATCCTTCGAGTCAGGCCTCCGGCCTTCCTCAGGATGAGGGAGAGTGTGTGGGGATACCGAACACAAAACTCTTCGAAGTGGTTAGGCCACACACCGTCAATTCGCCCTACGGCACATCCAGCTCGCCAAGGCCATCAACATCCTCCAAGCCCCCAACTCCGCCCCACCACCAACCTCATCTAGAGGAAGTGCGGAGCGCTGTCTCGAAGGATGGGCCCCTTGCTCCAAAGCATCCCCCTTCCCGTTCCAGACAGACCTTCAGCCGTCTTCAGGAAGAGCGTGCAGGAGACTGAATGCAGAAAAAAAGGGCGCCTCACGGCGCCCTTCTGCATTCAGCTTCCGAAGTCTGGAAGGATTACTCGTCTTCGATCCGCACCGGAACGAAGCGGACATCACCCGTCGGATTGGCCAGCAGAAGCAGGGCCGAGCGGCGGTTGTCCTTTTTCAGCTTGTCGATCTCGGCCATGACGTCTTCCGGCGTCTCGACCGTTTCCTGAGCGACTTCCTTGATGACATCGCCAGCCATCACGCGCTTTTCCTCCGCAGAGGTGCCTGGCTTCACTTCCGTGACCACAACACCGCTGACGTCTTCATCGATGGAAAACTGCTTGCGCAAGGCGTCGTCCAGAACGGCAAGCGACATGCCGAGCACTTCGCTCTTTTCGACCGGCTTTTCCGCAGGCTCTTCTTCCTCGGTTGCGCTGGCTTCGGTCACCTCGGTTTCAACGAGCTGCTCGAGGATCACGCTGATGGCGACTTCCTCGCCCTTGCGCAGAACCGTGACTTCAACTTCCTTGCCGATTTCAGTTTCCGCCACCATGCGCGGAAGTTCGCGCATCGTGTCGACATCCTTGCCGTCGAACTTGATGATCACGTCACCCGGTTCGATTTTCGCCTTGGCCGCCGGACCATCGTCGGTCACACCGGCAACCAGCGCGCCCATGGCCTTGTCCATTGCCAGGCTGTCGGCAATCTCGTCCGTGACTTCCTGAATGCGAACACCCAGCCAGCCGCGGCGGGTTTCGCCGAACTTGCGCAGCTGATCGATCACGTTCATGGCGGTGTTGGCCGGGATCGCAAAGCCGATGCCGATGGAGCCGCCGGACGGCGAGATGATGGCCGTGTTGATGCCGATCACGTTGCCTTCCATGTCGAACAGCGGTCCGCCCGAGTTCCCCCGGTTGATGGAGGCATCCGTCTGGATGAAGTTGTCGTAGGGACCGGAGTTGATGTCGCGGTTTCGTGCCGACACGATACCGACGGTCACGGTGCCGCCCAGACCAAACGGGTTGCCGATCGCCATCACCCAGTCGCCGACGCGAATGGCGTCGCTATCGCCGAAACTGACGGCCTTCAGCGGCGTGGTCGGCTCCACCTGCAGCACTGCGAGATCGGTTTTCTCGTCGGTGCCGAGGAGCGTCGCCTTCAGCTTGGTGCCGTCGTTGAAGTTGGCGGTGATTTCGTCCGCGCCTTCGATAACGTGATTGTTGGTGATAATGATGCCGGCTTCCCCGTCAATGACGAAGCCCGAACCCAGCGACTGAACCCGCCGCGGCTGGTCGTCGTCCCGGTTCTGCCGGTTGAAGAATTCTTCAAAAAACTCCTGGAAGGGCGAACCTTCCGGAACCTGCGGCATCGGCACCGAACGGCGGCCCTGCACGGTTTGAGCGGTGGAAATATTCACCACTGCATCCGCGAGACCTTCCGCCAGATCCGCGACGGACACAGGTCCTTGTGCGTATGCTGCCTGGATAGGCTGAAAAGCTGCCATTCCACCGATTACGATGCCCGCCGCGACTGCGGCGATCCTGGTCATCCGACGGCGAATACTTAGTGGAGCCATAGGGCTTTCTCCTCATCCCAGCCGGTTGGACTGCAGTCAGAATGCTGACAGTCGATGGGTTTGTTCCGGTCCTTGGTTCAGAATATAGAACGGGCGGGAAGATTTTGCGCCTCCCGCCCGAAAACTTTTCGTTATCCGCGAATGATCCACACAAGAAATACGCCGATAACCGCCACGATCAGGCCAGTTGCCCGCAAGGTCTGGTCCGGTGTCTCCAGCGCGCTGCGCATGATGGACTTCATGCCACCGGGCACAAGCGCGTAGAGAACACCTTCAAGCACCAGGACCAGGCCGAGCGCCGTTACCAGTTCGCTCATTGTGCAGCGAGCGACGGATTCCGGTCGGATACGCCCTGGCTACCGTTTCCATCGGCACCCGGAGCCGGCAAGATACCGGTCGGGTCCTTGAAGAAGCGGAAGAAGCTTGAATCAGGCGACAGCACCAGGCTGGTATCGCCGGACCGCAATCCTGCCTCATAGGCCTGCATGGACCGGTAGAAGGCGAAGAATTCCGGATCGGCACCGAATGCCTCGGCAAAGATCCTGTTTCTTTCAGCGTCACCGGTACCACGCATGATTTCCGAGTCACGGCGTGCTTCAGCAACAAGAACGGTCGCGTCGCGATCCGCACGGGACCGGATCCTGCGGGCAGCTTCTTCACCCTGTGCACGGATTTCCGTGGCTTCCTGCTGACGCTCGGTCTGCATACGGGCGTAGATTGCCTGTGAGTTGGCGTCCGGCAGATCCGCACGGCGGATCTTCACGTCGATCACCTCGATGCCGAGCTGTTCGGCATTGGCATCGATATCGCGGCGAATGTTTTCCATCACGCCGGTACGGTCGTCGCGAACAAGTGCCACGAAGCTGGTGCGGCCAACTTCCGAACGCAGCGAGGACTGCAGGAACGTCGACAGACGCCGGTTGGCGGTCTGGATGTTCTGGACACGCTGATAGAACAGCACCGGATTGGAGATCTGGTACCGCGCGAAAGCATCGACGATCAGACGCTTCTTGTCCGAGGTGATCGGCTCAAGCGGCGGCATGTTCAGGTTCAGGATGCGCTTGTCGAAGTAGACGACGTTCTGAACGAACGGGATCTTGAAGTAGAGACCCGGTTCCTTCTTCGGCTGTTCGACGATCTTACCGAACTGCAGGACAAGCGCCTGCTGGGTCGGATTGACGATGAAGACCGAGAGATAGGCGACGACCGCTGCGATCAGCAGGACGATTGCAAGAATACCACTACGCATGATCAGTTGCCTCCCGCGCGCTGTGCAGGGGCGGTCTGACGCCCGTTCAGGTCATTCAGCGGCAGGTACGGCAACACGCCGGAGCCTGTCGAGTCGCTGTCGATGATGATCTTGTTGTTCGAGCCCAAAACTTTTTCCAGGGTTTCGAGATACAGACGCTCACGGGTCACGTCCGGTGCTTTCCTGTATTCTTCGTAGATCTTGGTGAAACGCTGGGACTGACCGGTTGCCTCGGCAATGGTCTGGTCCTTGTAGGCGTTTGCCGCTTCCAGAACGCGTGCTGCTTCACCGCGCGCTTCCGGGACCACCCGGTTGGCGTAGGCCTTGGCTTCGTTGCTGATGCGCTCTTCGTCGGCGCGTGCGGCCTGCACGTCGCGGAAGGCATCGATAACCTGCGCAGGCGGGTCAACGCGCTGCATCTGGACTTCGCCGATCTCGATACCCGACTGATAGCTGTCGAGCGTCTTCTGCATCAGGCTGGCAACGTCGTTCTGGATGGAAACACGATTTTCCGTCAGGATGGAGTCGATCTTCGATCCGCCGACAACCTCACGCATCGCGCTTTCGGCCACGGCTTTCACGGTCGCTTCCGGGTCCTGGATATTGAACAGGAAGTCGGCAATACCCTCGTTGGTATTCCGGATACGCCACAGGACCTTGAAACCGACGTCGACGATGTTTTCGTCGCCGGTCAGCATCAGGCTTTCTTCCTGAACGTCGCGTGCGCGCACAACGCCGGAGCTGCTGACGTTTTCTTCGGTGCCAACAGTGGTTTCGCGCTGCAGTTCGACTTTCGGGGTGTAAACTTCACCGATCGGATAAGGCCAGTTGTAGTTCAGGCCAGGAGGGGTCTGATCCTCGACCTTGCCGAGTACCAATTCGACACCGACCTCGCCTTCATCGACAACATAAAAGCCGAAGGCCAGCCAGACGATAAGCGCCACGCCGACCACGATCCCGCCGCCGATGAAACCCAAGCCGCCGCCGCCACCGCCCGGAAGGACGTTGCGCATGCGGTCTTGGGTGCGTTTCAGGAGCTCTTCAAGATCGGGTGGGTTTCCGCCTCCACGGTTGGAGCCTCCACCCCACGGGCCGTTGCCGTTACCGCCGCCACCACCGCCGCTGCCCCAAGGGCCGCCGTTGTTTCCGCCACCTTTCCAGGGGCCACCGCCACCTGACTGATTGCTCCAAGGCATCAAAACTTCCTTCTTTGTCGTCCGGCACGTTATCCCGGACAGGGATTTTCACCCGTTCTGACTCACCGTTGGTTATAGGGAGGTTACCGTATGCTTTCAACGGAAAGCCCCACGTAAAAACCTCCCAAAACCCGCGTGTTCCCGTGCCGCAGGTGGTGGTAAACGGAGAGACTGTCAAGACCGACGGAACATTTGGCCGCACCCCGCCGGAATTTACCCCGAAAAGACGGGCTCAGTTCACGTTGGCGGAACGGATCATGTCGACATGCAGAATACCATCCTCGATGTATTCTTCAGACACCGTCGCAAAGCCCAGGGAGCCGTAGAAAGCCTCCAGGTAAGCCTGTGCGGAAACGTGGATCTCACACCCCGGAACCAGGGCCTCCGCCTTGTCGATGCCGGCCTGCATCATGAGACGCCCGAGCCCGCTCCCCCTGCCTGCCTTGGCAATGACCACCCTGCCGATACGGGCACGGCCCTGCTGCGGTTCTGTGAACAGGCGGATTGCGCCAAGAAGCGCTCCGGCCTCCTGGTCTTTGATGAGGTAATGCAGCGCCGTCTGGTCCTTGCCGTCGATGTCGGCGTAAAAAGATGCCTGCTCCAGAATGAATATATCCTGGCGCAGTTTGAGCACTTCATAGAGGTCGTTGAGGCTTAGCTCATCGAAAGTGGCCCATCTGGCCGTCAGATTGGCGGGTAAACTCATGACAACGGATCCGATAGGTATTCAAGCCTTGCGGCGGTAGGAGACGAAGGTGAAATCTGCGCTGTCGCGTTCGGTGCGCTGGCCTGGCTCGCGACCGACTTCCTGCCACACCGCCGGATCGATGTCCGGAAAGCGGGTGTCTCCCGCCGGCTGCGCGTCCACCTCGGTGATCTCGAGACGGTCGGCTTTGCCGATCGCCTGGGCATAAAGCTGCCCCCCGCCGATGCACATGACCTGGTCGACGCCAAGATCCGCTGCCAGTTCCGCTCCCCGTCGCAGCGCCTCTTCGAGGGACGTCGCAGCTTCCGCACCTTCCGGCGCATATTCCGGATCCCTGGAAACAATCACATGCGGCCGTCCCGGCAAGGGCTTGCCGCCGAACGACAGAAACGTCTTGCGCCCCATGATCACCGGCTTTCCAAGCGTCAGCCGCTTGAAATACTTCAGATCCGACGGCAACCTCCAGGGCATGTCGTTATCGGACCCGATAATCCCGTTTCGCGCCACCGCGGCAATCAAGACAAGTTCCGGCAAAGCCATCTCCAAATCCGGTTTTCAATTCCTCAAACGCCTCCTAGCATGGAAACGTGAGCCAGGAAAAATCGCAGACATTTTTCTTGCCAGGCTGTCGGATAAGCGCCCCTTGGCACGTCCTTGAAACTGGACCGCCACGACAAGGAGATTTTCGGAATGTCCGACCTGATGGAAACCGTCTTGATCGAACGCACCCGCGCGTTGATCCCGGATGAAAATGTCGAGCAAAAGCGCATGTTCGGCTCCACCTGCTTCATGGTCGACGGCAACATGCTGGTCTGCGCTTCCAAACACGGGCTGATGGCACGTGTGGGAACCGAACAGCAGGAAAAGGCGATGGCAAGGCCCTTCGCCTCGGTCTGCAAGATGGGGGGCCGGCCCATGCCCGGCTTTATCCGGGTCGAGCCGGAAGGGATCGAAAGCGACGAAGACCTGAAGAGCTGGATCGATATGGCCAGATCCTATGTCGGCGCACTGCCGCCCAAGACTGCCAGGCCCAAGAAGCCGAAAAACGGAAAGACGGCAAAATGAACGGCTCGGGTTTTCAGCCAGAAACCTTCCGTTTTCTGGAAGAGCTTGCCACCAACAACACCAGGGACTGGTTTGAAGCGCACAAGGCCGATTACCAGCGCTTCGTCAGGGATCCGGCCGACGAGCTTCGCGGCAGGCTTGCCGAAACGCTCTCGCGGCTTTGCGGACACGACCTCACCTCGAAGCAATTTCGCATCAACAGGGACCTGCGCTTTTCCAGGGACAAGACACCCTACAACACCCACATCCGCATGGCCTTCTGGCCGCAGGACACCGCTTTCCAGGGCAAGGACGCGCAACCGCCCAGCTTCTTCCTGTCCGTGGAAGCCGATCATGTGCGCACCGGCGCAGGGTGCATGCGGTTTTCAAAACCGGTGCTCGGATCGTTTCTCCAGACACTCGAGACGGACAACGGCGAGGACATTGGAGATCTGATCGCCCATATGACGGCTGCCGGGTTTGAAATGTCCGCCCCAGATCTTGCCAAGGTTCCTCGCGGCTTTCCCGCGGACCACCCGCGCAGTGGTCTCGCCCGGCACAAGGGCCTCGCCGTTTGGCGAGACGTCAGCGACATCGGGTCGCTTCAGGGGGCAAACGGCCACGAAGCGATTGCAAGGGTTATTGAACCTGCACTCCCCTTCTGGCGCTGGCTGATGACGCTTCACGCGCACCGGACCTGACACATTGGCTGCGGAGAATACCCAGAACGCAAGACGAAATCACTTGATCCAAAGCGCTTTGGAAACTATGACCATCGCATTCGCGTTTCCACTCCAGATGAGTTCCCATGGCACTTCCCAAAGACCTTGCGCTCCGTTTTCCCGGCGATTTTCTGTTCGGTGTTGCAACCGCGGCCTATCAGATCGAGGGCGCAACCAGCGAAGATGGCCGCAAACCCAGCATCTGGGATGCCTTTTCGAAGATGCCCGGTCGCGTTTACCAGAGGCATTCCGGAGATATGGCTTGCGACCACTATCATCTTTGGGAAAGCGATCTGGATCTGATCAAGTCACTCGGCGTCGACGCCTACCGATTTTCCATCGCCTGGCCGCGCATTCTTCCCGATGGCCGAGGCCCGGTGAACGAGAAGGGTCTCGACTTCTACGACCGGCTGATCGATGGCATGGTTGCCCGCGGTCTGAAGGTCAATCCGACGCTGTACCACTGGGATCTGCCGCTGACCCTGGCGGGCGATGGCGGCTGGACCGCCCGCAGCACGGCAGAAGCGTTTGCGGACTATGCGGAGATTGTCGTCAAAAGGCTCGGCGACCGGATGGACGCACTGGCGACCATCAACGAGCCCTGGTGCATCTGTCATCTCAGCCATCTCTACGGCATCCATGCTCCAGGAGAAAAAAGCATCGAGGCGTTCGCAGCCAGTGTGCACACGCTGAACCTGGCACATGGCCTGGGCGTTCAGGCTGCCCGGGCCGTAAAGCCAGACTTGCCGATGGGCATCGTCATCAACGCCCATTCCGTCTATCCGGTCAGCGACACGCCACAGGACAGGCAAGCGGCAGACCGGGCCTTCCAGTTCAACAACGGCATTTTCTTCGAACCGATGTTCGAGGGCAGTTATCCGGCGGATGTGCTCAGCGCCTTTGGCGACCACATGGACATTCGCGACGGTGACCTTGAAACCATTCACCAGCCTCTCGACTGGTGGGGGCTGAACTACTACACGCCGCTACGGGTGAAAGCAGACACCAATGCCAGCGCGGTCTATCCGATGGCCGAGACGGTTCCCCCAACTCCGGGGCCGGAGCTGACCGATATCGGCTGGGAAGTCTATGAAAAGGGCCTGTCGGATCTCCTGAAGGATCTCGACACCCGTTACCCGCTTCCGGACTGCTACATCACTGAAAACGGTGCCTGTTACAATGACGAGCCGCAGGACGGTGTGGTCAACGACCAACGCCGGATCGACTATCTGGAAAAACATTTCGGTGCCATTGCCGATGCACGCGAGGCAGGCGTTCCGGTGAAGGGCTATTTCCTCTGGAGCCTGATGGACAATTTTGAGTGGGCCGAAGGCTACAAGATGCGCTTCGGCATTGTTCACGTGGATTATGGCACCCAGGCCCGTACGCTGAAGAACAGTGCACTGTGGTACCGGGATTTCTTGGAAGCGCATCGGCAGGGGTGAAAACGCTTCGAGCTTTCACCCTTCGTTGCGGATCAGTGGAACCAGCACGCACGCTTAACTTAACCTAGCCTCTTCTCCCCTCATCCTGAGGATGTATTGGTGTCAGGATCAGGCGTTCAAAGGCCAGGCTACGCTTCCCGTAAATTCGCCAGAATGATCTCGCTCCAGACCCGGGTCGGCGGGATCCAGGCGGACCAGTCGTTGTAATTGCCGGAATAGATGACGGCCGCAACGTCGGCCTTGGGGCACAGCCAGAGCCGCTGGCCACCATTGCCAAAGCCGGCAAACCAGCGTGTCGGGCCGCCAAGAGCCGGAACAGGAACCTGGCCGCAAAACCAGAAATAGCCGTATCCCGGTCCTTCGCTGGTTTCGATGATTGGCTGCAGTGAAGCCCGGATCCAGGCTTCGGGAACGATCTCCCGGCCCTGCCAGATACCGTTGTCAAGAACGAGACGTCCGATCTTGAGCAGATCCGGCGCAGCCAACCTCAGCCCGGACGCCGGCGAATAGGCCCCATCCCGGCCGCTAGACCAATCGAACTGATTTATGCCAAGTGGCGAAAACAGGCGTTCCCTTGCATAATCGGCCAGCTTCTGCCCCGTTCCCCGTTGCAGGATCTCGCCCACCAGCGCGGTGGCTCCGCCGCTGTAGATCCATCGGGTGCCGGGATCTCCCACCAGCGGCCGCTCCAGAATGTAACGGCACCTGTCCGGGGCCATTTCCATGGCGATTTCGCTGTTTTCCGGATCGGTATAGGGACGGGTCTCGTCCCACTCCATGCCGAGCGACATGGTCAAGGCGTGCTCCACGGTCCGCTCCATGCGTTTCGGATCAACAGCAAGGTCGGCATATTCGGGAAAAAGCTCCAGAACCGGCGTATCGAGCGTCGGCACCTCGCCCCGCTCCAGTGCAATGCCATAGAGCAAGCTGACGATGGATTTGGTGATAGAACGCAGGTCGTGCAGGGTCTCGGGGCCGAAGGTTACCTCACCGATCGGACGGCCCCAGTTTTCGTCCTCTCCCTTGCCATAACTTTCCAGAACCGTCTCACCACTGCGTTCTGCAATCACGACATGAAGATGCGGCAACAAACCTGCCTCGGCACCGGCGCAGAGCTTGCGGCCAAGGGACGTATCGAACCCGCGACGCTCGGCAGCTGCCGCATGGGGTGAGAGCGAAAGACCGTCGGTTGACTTCATGGAGAGCTCCCTTGCGTGAAACCTGAAGGAAGTGTCGGCAGTTTCATCGCCAAATGCGAGCGTTATTTGAAAGGTTTATTGCCGTGCGAGGAGCTTGACCTTCCACCAACTGGAACCACCATAGTGAAGGGGAGAAGCAACTTGCGTCAGGAAGGTGGGAGAGTGGATCGGCGTTCGTTCTTGAAAGCATCGGTGGCAGGAGGTCTTGCCGCCTTGTCACCAGCCTTTGCTCTGGCAAAAACGGAAGAAGGTTTCTTCGACCTTGCGGCGGTCAAGGGACAGGCCCGACTTTATGGCGAGGATGGCGGCCTCTCGGATCTCTGGCTCTACAACGACCGGCTGCCCGGTCCGCAGATACGGGTCAAGCGCGGCGAACGCGTCAGAGTGCGCTTCACCAACAACCTCGACGAACCCACCTCGGTCCATTGGCACGGCATCCGCATCGACAATGCCATGGATGGTGTTGCCGGCCTCACCCAGCCCCCCGTCGCCCCCGGTGAAAGCTTCGACTACGACTTTGTCGTGCCGGACGCAGGCACCTTCTGGTACCACGCCCACAACATGAGCTGGAACCAGGTGCCGCGCGGCCTCGCGGGCGCACTGATAGTCGAGGACGACGAGCAGTCCTTCGACCCGGATTGCGACATCACGCTGATCCTCAACGATTGGCGTCTGGACGAAAACGGTATCCTGGAAACCGCAAGCTTCGGTGCCATGCACGACTTTGCCCATGCCGGACGTCTGGGCAACTGGCTCACCATCAACGGTGCTTCGATGCCCGACATTGCGTTGAAGAAGGACCGCTGGCACCGGCTGCGCCTGATCAACGCCTCCACGGCGCGTATCCTTGATCTGGCTCCGGCGCGGTTTGGTGCGAAGATAGTCGGGCTTGATGGGCAGGCCTTTGACACCGCGCGGGAGGTCGAGGGCACTGTGCAACTGGCGCCGGCACAGCGCATGGATCTGGTGCTGCGACCTCAGGAAACCGGCAAGCTGCCATTCGAGATGATGACCGGCAAGCCGTTCACCTTCGCCAACTTCGTCGTCTCGGAAACCGAAAGCGAAGACCTGCCACTCGTGCTGCCACCGCCGAACCGGTTGCCGGAACCCGATCTGAGCTCTCCCTGGGAACTGCCATTAGTGATGGCGGGTGGAGCCATGGGCGGCATGCAGTCAATGATGAGACACGGCGTCGAGATGGACATGCGCCAGATGATGTCCGAGGGACTCTTCTGGGCTTTCAACGGTGTGGCCGGTATGGAAGATGATCCGATGTTTTCCGCCAAGCGCGGCGACACGATCCTTCTGGAAAGCCGGAACGACACGGCTTTCCCGCATGCGATCCACCTGCACGGCCATCATTTCCGCGTCATCGAGCGCGATGGCACGAAACTGGAGAATCCCGACTGGCGCGACACCTTCACGAGCCAGCCGCGCGAGACCGTCAAGATCGCCTTTGTTGCGGACAATCCCGGGAAATGGCTGATCCATTGCCACATGCTCGGTCATGCGGCATCGGGCATGATGACCTGGTTCGAAGTGAGCTGAAACAGCCGGTGGCTAGACCGCGATCGGCGCGGCAATGTGCGGGAGCGGATCGTAGCCGGTCAGTTCAAAGTCTTCGAACTTGAACGCAAAGAGATCCGTGACATCCGGATTGATCTTCATTTCCGGCAAGGGCCGCGGCGAACGTGTGAGCTGCTCGCGGGCCTGGTCGAAGTGGTTGGCATAAAGATGCGCATCACCGAACGTGTGCACAAAGTCGCCGGGCTTCAGGCCGGTCACCTGGGCCACCATCATGGTCAGCAGCGCATAGGAGGCAATGTTGAAGGGCACGCCCAGGAAGACATCCGCCGACCGCTGGTAAAGCTGGCAGGAAAGCTTGCCGTCAGCCACGTAGAACTGGAACAGCGAATGGCACGGCGGCAGCGCCATCTCGTCGACCAGAGCCGGGTTCCACGCCGAGACGATCAGCCGCCGGCTTTCCGGGTTGGTCCGGATCATCTTCAGCAGATTGGCGATCTGGTCGATGGACCTGCCGTCCGGTGCCGGCCATGACCGCCACTGGTAGCCATAGACCGGTCCGAGATTGCCGTTCTCGTCCGCCCAGTCGTCCCAGATCTTCACCCCGTTTTCTTTCAGATACCGAATGTTGGTATCGCCTGCGAGGAACCACAGCAGCTCGTGAATGATCGACTTCAGGTGCAGCTTCTTTGTCGTGACACAGGGAAAGCCTTGCGAGAGATCGAAGCGCATCTGGTGGCCGAAGATCGAGCGCGTGCCCGTTCCGGTCCTGTCGCCCCGATCAACGCCTTCGTCCAGGATTTTCGACAAGAGATCGAGATATTGCTGCACGGCGGAAGCCTTCGCGGTCAGGAGATCTGGAGTTTGTGGTTAACTTGGCAGATTTTTCCGAAAAGACAGCCCCTCCCCCGCACTTTCCCCAACTTGGCACGTGCTGTGGAAGAATGGCCATGAACCAAGCCGGCAAACGACATGCTTTGCCAGAAGCCTCTTTCATTTCAGGGCCGAAGACCTTATATCAGGGCTGCTGGTTCGCCAGCTATGGCAATAAATGGTCAGTGCAATAAACCTATCGGACCCGGGGGCGGTACCCGGCGCCTCCACCCAAGCCCATGAGGCTAAGCTACGGAAACTCCATGGGTTTCGGCGGGGGCGAAATAGGATCGACGAGGGCGTAAAGACTGTGCTTTTGCTCGGCATTGTACCACCGTTATCGGGCTTTCTTAATAGTTGCAAATGACAACTATGCTATGGACAACGCTGTCGCAGCGTAACGCTGCGCCGGTAGTCCACTAAGTCCTTTGAGGTAGCACTCACGGGCGGGGTTCGGAGGCACCTGGCAACAGAAGCCTCCACTTGATCTTCCCATGTATTTGCAGCGTCCTACATAGGTTGCATGACCAATGAGCGATGATTGCCGGGTTGCACACATTAATCTGGGTTCACTTGGAAAAGAGCCTTTTCTTTTTGATCTCGGCCCGTCAATGTGCTCCTGATAGTGGACTTTTCCAGCGAGATTCGACGAAAACCGATGTCTGAAGACCTTCTGCGATACGATATTCTGATCCAGGACGCGCTGCGTGGAGCGGTGAAGAAAATACTTGCCGAAGTCGGTCGTACCGGGCTGCCCGGAGACCATCACTTCTACATCGCGTTCGACACCAATGCCCCTGGCGTGCGCATTTCCCAGCGGCTCAAGGAGCGCTATCCGCAGGAAATGACCATCGTGCTGCAGCACCAGTTCTGGGATCTTGCCATCGGCGAACATGCGTTCGAGGTTGGCCTGTCCTTTGGCGGCGTGCCGGAAAAGCTGCTGGTGCCTTTTTCTGCCATCAAGGGTTTCTTCGATCCGTCCGTACAGTTCGCGCTGGAGTTCGATCCCGGCAAGACGGCGGAAGAACTGCCGGAAGAGCTGCTGGAAGCCGTGGAAGAACTTGCCAGAGCCGAGCAGGAACATGCCGACAACGAAGCCAGACAGGACGACGGCGCAGGCGACAAGGAAGCTGCAACTGCAGACACCAAGGCGAAACCTGCCGTGCAAGCTGCCGAAAGCAGTGACGGTGGCGGCGAAGTCGTTTCCCTGGATGCATTCCGCAAGAAGACCTGAGATCGGGAGCCTTTCCCATGAGCGCGGAGATCATCAATCTGCGCATGGTGCGCAAGCAGAAGAACCGTCAGGACAAGGAAAAGACGGCCGAGGACAACCGGCGCAAGTATGGCCGGTCCAAAGCCGAACGTGAGGCGGCCCGCCAACGCCGGGAAACGCTGGAAACCCACGTCGACGGGCATCTTCTGGAAAAACCTGACGGCCCTGATGCCGAACAATCCGATAAAGCAACAACAGACGCGAACACAATCGAAGCCGAACCTTCTGACCCGGGCTCTTCCGGCGATCGCGGCTGACCGCCAATGGCTCTGTTAAAGCGCTCCCTCTCACTTCATGGCCACCGCACCAGCCTCGCGCTGGAACCGGAATTCTGGGACGTCGTCGACGCCTACGCCGACGCCGCGAACAAGTCCCTCGCCGGACTGATTGCCGAAATCGACGACAACCGCGACCCCGATGATCCGCTCTCTTCCGCTGTCAGGATCTGGGCCTTGAAACGGGTCCAAATGGAAGCTGGTCTCATTTCGGAGGGATGAACGGCTGACAATCTGATTTCCGGTCCCCTGCTTTTCGCCTGCCCACAGCGCAGCTAGAAGTGCCCGGACTGCCTCTGAGCTTCAGCCCTCTTGCCGCCTCTGCAACATACATCTCCCTCATCCTGAGGAGCGCGCTTGCGCGCGTCTCGAAGGATGGGCCACTTGCTCAAGAGTGTGCCGCCCATCCTTCGAGACAGCGCTGCGCGCTTCCTCAGGATGAGGGAGAGATTGCTGAAACTTTGAGTGAAAAGGACTGGCGGCTTCTCTTCCGATCGCCGTTCAATGGGCTTCAGGCAACACCTGCCCATATCGACGAGCGAAGGCCCGTCGTACCAGCCTGTCACTGCGCGCCGGGCAGGACCAGCGGCGAGCCGACGTCGCGTGTCAGAAGGTCTTCAATGGAAACCGGCGGGTCCAGGGGTGGCAGGCTGTTCGAAGGAGTGGTGACCGGGGCAGTATCTGGCGCTGCGGTCAGGTCTTCCAGGTCCGGCGTCTCCAACACGGCCCGAATGCGCTCGGCAAAGGGAGCCGCGGCAACAGCCGGGGCCGGTGCCGGGGCTGGCGCAGGCACTGGCGGCGGTGCGGCGCGGGTTTCCCTGCGCGGCGCATCGTTGGTCTTTTGCGGAAGGGCTGAATTTTCCTGCTTGTCCGGATCCGGCTGAGGCTGAATGTCTTCGCCGGACTGCTCTTGCTCAAGACGAAGCTGCTCCTCTTCGGCAGCCCGGGCTGCCTGACGTTCCCGGCGGGCTTCGCCTTCCCGCTGGTTTTTCAGTTCCCGCACAAGCCGGTCACGTTCCAGAATTTCCGCCTGAAGCTTCTCAACGCGTTCAACCTCCCGCTCAAAGGCACGCAGGGTGAGATAGGCGGTAAACGGCGCGATGTCGATGCGGCGTTCCGGAGCCTCGACCGCCCCTTCGAACAACAGTCCGACCTGTGGTTCAGCACCGGTGACCGCGTCCTCGCCCGGATCGACTTTCAACGAGAAATCCGCATCGAGATCGTAACTGGCGAGATTGACTTCGGCACTGCCGAAGATCTCCGCCTTTTCGGCATCGACAACAACGTTACGAGCGCT
This sequence comes from Roseibium sp. ROS1, assembly GCF_054658215.1. NCBI lineage: Bacteria > Pseudomonadati > Pseudomonadota > Alphaproteobacteria > Hyphomicrobiales > Stappiaceae > Roseibium > Roseibium sp. ROS1. The sequence goes on along the minus strand of NZ_BAAGIG010000001.1, from coordinate 1,121,035 downwards.
CAGTCGTCCGCCCACCATTGTCAACGTGCCGTCAACGCGCTTGAACGGAAGACTTCCCGCCGCCATGTGGCTGACGAAAACGTCACGGATCTTGTTCTCCTGAAGGTCCAGTCCCGCATCCACCGCGCGTGTCACCAGCGGGAAGGCCTGCGGATTGAGACCGCGGAAGTCGCCGTTTTCCATCGAGAACGTGCCGCCGCCGTTGAGGCCTGACACGATTGCCGAGATCGAGCGTCCCGCCCCTTCGAATTCCAGATAAAGGTCGAGCGTGCCGGAAGCGACCGCCCTGTTGTCCGGCCGCCAGGACACCTGCCTCAGATCGGCATTGTCCAGTTTCACCCGTCCGGAAGCCGCGGCCTCCGCCTCGGTCCGGCGAATCGAGAGGCTGCCGTCAAGCTGACCACCGGCAAAGGCCCCCTGCAGACCGTCGAGGCGGAACAGGCTGGGAGACAGACGAATTTCGGCACTCGGACCGGTAATGGCGGTGTCTTCGTCCAGCAGCATTCTGTCTGCCTTGAACTGCATGGTCAGGTCGAGGCCGTCCAGAAGCGGCGATCCGAACGGGGTTGTCGGCCAGATGCTTGAACCGTCCCCCGCCGAGAACCACTGATCGGGACCAAGGACCAGTTCCGTCATTGTGCGCAGATCGGCCTCGGACACCGTTATCTCACCGGAAAAACGTCTGTTACGTTCGCCCGGCGCCGGTTCAAGGTCGCCTTCCAGACGACCTTCGAACGTCGTCGTTCCGAGCGAGCCTTCGGCCCTGCTGACAGCCATCGAGCTGCCAATCCCTTCGACATCGACCGAAAGCGCTGCAGGGATCGTGCCGCTCATGACCGGCAGGACCCGGCCGGCCATCAACGCCAGCGGGCCAAGGTCCGATGTCTCTGCGGTCACCGAAACAAGGTATTCCGGCGCCTCATCCTTTTTCAGGGTCAAGGTTCCGTTGGCTTCAACGCTGGATCCGCCGATCTCCGTGGAAAGGTCCGTGGCCAGCCCCTTTGCCGGGATGCCGGAAACATTCAGCGCCAGATGGCCTGTTCCGGCAGCTTCCAAAGGAATGACATCAAACCCGAGCTGCTGCAGAAGTCGGCCGCCATCCGGGCCCTTCAGTTCCACACCGACAGCAACTTCGGCATCGTGCCACTGGTCGACACGGCCCTTGAGCTCGGCATTGATCGCAGCATCGGCGCCGCCCGCGCTCCCATCCAGGCGCAGTGTCATGTCCGTTGCTTCGCCAACCGCAGCCGCCTTCAACTCGGCATCGAACTTGGCAGGCACCAGACTTGCGGCTGCGCGCTCCAACCGTTCAACAAAGACGGTTTCGGGAAACAAACCGCCTGCCAGCGCAACAAGACCGGACAGGTCCCGGGCGTCGAGCGTTCCGGACACAGCTCCCTCGGGCGCCGAAAAGAGATTGCGGATATCACCGGAGACATCGAGCCGGGCGCCTGCAAGGTCATTTGCAAACAGCCTGTCGATCCTGACGCCGCCGTCCGAATACTCTGCCTCCAGCGCCAGACCTTCGCCCTCCACACCGCGTGCCACCACCTGTTTGGCACGAAGGCGCAAGGACACATCGAGCCCTTTTGGATCTGCCGGTTCTCCCGCTTCGACAGCCTGAGGGTGAAGCAGGGCAGCCAGGTTTTCGATCTGGTCCAGATCGAGCCGGTCTGCTTCCAGAGAGAGCGAGAATTCCGAATTGCCGCTGCGTGGAATGCGGTAAGCCAGGCCGCCGCGGGCTTCGGAACCGGCAATGGTCAGACGCAGATTGTCCAGCGCCGCTCCTTCGGGCACCAGGTTCAAGCGTCCTTCCAGGGAAACTGGTTCGATAGTACCGACGCCGGCTTCCTTCTGCCGCCACCAGCTGAGAAGCGACCCCGGCTGGTCCGAGCTGATAGACACCGCACCGCGATAGGTCAAAGACGGCTCGAGGCCGAGGTCGCCCTGGGTGGCAACCGTCGTGCGGCCCGGCAGGCGTCCGGCAAGGCGCGCGACGCGCCAGCCGCCCAGCATGGTTTCAAGATCCAGGCGAACATTCTGGATGATGCCGCCACCGGCCACCAGCGCCGGAACATCCATGGATACGGCACCGTCGATGGACGGCAGCGGCACGACGCGCAGGGCAGCAATCAGCCGTGTTGCCGCCTCGTTGATGTCGACGGGGGATTGCGGTCCGCCTCCCAGCAACCTGTCCAGATCGACCTGCTTCGACTTCGCACGGATTTCAAAACGCTTTTCGCCGGCATAGATCAGATCCGCATTGCCGGTCATGCTCAGGCGCCGGTCTTCGGGACCATAGCGGAACTCGAATTCGGGAACCGCCACCTCGGCGATATCGGCAGTGAACTGCCCTTCCGCCTGCCAGATGTTCGGATCGTTTTCTTCCAGCGCAACAGAGGCGATGGTGAAGCGGCCGTCGAATTCGGGCGCGGCGTCGGCCACCTGAAGCTGACCGTCGAAAGCAAAGTTCACCGGCCTGTTGGTGGGCGTGACTTCGCCTTTGACGCGCAGTCCCGCGTTTTCCTGTGCGCGGCCTGTCGCAAGACTGACCGTATAGGGCGCACCATTCAGCGTGAGACTGCCGGCGCCCCGGAACGGGCCTTCCAGCGAGCGTGCGGACACGACCAGATTTCCGTCATCGATCCGGTTGATTTCGCCAGACCGCGCATCGACGATCGTCAATGCGCCGTCACGGATCGTCACCTTTTCGAAGGACAGGTCATCCGGTGCCAGTTTGGCTATGGTGCCGCTCGACGTCATGGCCGTCAGCCAGTCCAGTCGTCCAGCCTCATCAAGTGAAAGTGACAGGTGCGGACGATCGAGCTCCATGTCGAGAACCCGAATCTCGCCCTTCAGCAGCGACGGAAGCTCGATGCGCATGTCGAAGCGCGACACCACCAGCAGCGGATCTTCGGCACCACCGACACGCACGTCGGAAAAACTGATGGAGGGCGCAGGCAGAAGCCGCAGGTCCGCCTCCCCCAGCACAGTCACCCTGTGCCCGAGTGCGCGCTCCGCATAGCTTTCGAAAGTCGACCGATAGACGGTCCAGTCGATAAAGAACGGCCCGACCAGCGCTGCCACCAGCACCAGAATGACTGTTACACCCAACGTGATGTAGACGGAGTTCAGGCCTTGTCTCCTTGTTCTCCAAAGTCACCGGATATCGTACCGGATAGATGTAGCCGATCCCTGCTGCAGTGCAAACACAGGATTTCCGGCGCCGGCCGGATCGCCGCCCTGCGGCGTCCGGCGGAGCAAAACGAGCTTATTGAACTGATTCGATACAATATCATGACTGCGGCAGGATCTTGCCGGGATTCATCAAATTGTGAGGATCGAGCGCCAGTTTGACAGCGCGCATCACGTCAAGCGCCTCGCCATGTTCCTTGGCCATGTATTTCTGCTTGCCCTGGCCGACACCGTGTTCGCCGGTGCAGGTGCCCCCCATGGCGATCGCCCTGAGCGCAAGCCGTCCGACAAAGTCTTCCGTCCGCTGCTTTTCTTCCGGATCGTCCAGGTTGACCAGGATCTGAACGTGGAAATTTCCGTCACCCACGTGCCCAACGATCGGCGCCAGGAAACCTTCGTTGCGGATATCCTCGGCCGTGGCGGCAACGCAGTCCGCAAGCCGCGAGATCGGCACGCACACGTCCGTCACCATGATGCTGGCTTCAGGCTTCAGCGACTTGCCAGCCCAATAGGCGTCATGCCGGGCTGCCCAAAGTTTCGTCCGGTCTTCGGCCGCTGTCGCCCATTTGAATGGCCCGCCGCCAAACTCCTCGGCAATCGCCGAAAAAGTTTCCGACTGCTCTTGCACCCCGGCTTCAGATCCGTGGAACTCAAGGAAAAGCGTCGGAGTTTCAGGCAGATCCAGCTTGGAATAGATGTTGCAGCCGCGCACCTGAACTTCATCCAGAAGCTCGATACGCGCTACAGGCAGACCCATCTGGATGGTGGTGATCACAGCATTGCAGGCGGACGCCACATCCGGGAACGGGCAGACGCCGCCGGAAATGGCTTCCGGTTGACCGTTCAGGCGCAAGGTCAACTCGGTGATGATGCCGAGCGTGCCTTCCGAGCCGACAAAAAGCCGCGTCAGATCATAACCCGCCGAGGACTTCTTCGCCCGTCCCCCCGTCTTGATGATCCGTCCGTCCGCGGTCACCACGGTGAGGCCGAGGACTGCATCTTTCATCGTGCCGTATCGAACAGCGTTGGTGCCCGATGCACGGGTGGCCGCCATGCCGCCGATGCTGGCATCCGCCCCCGGGTCGATCGGAAAGAACAGGCCGGTGTCGCGAATAAAGCTGTTGAGCTGCTTGCGCGTTACCCCGGCCTCGACCCGGCAATCCAGATCCTGCGCATTGACCTCCAGAATGTTGTTCATACGGGACAGGTCTATGGAAACGCCGCCGAACGGTGCATTCACATGCCCTTCAAGCGAGGACCCCGTGCCGAACGCGATCACGGGAACCTTGTGAGCTGCGCAAATCTTGACGGCTTCGGCGACTTCCTCGGTCGTCTCCGCAAAGACAACTGCATCGGGCGGCTGATTCTTCAACCAGGTGGTGGTGTGGCCATGCTGTTCCCGCAGAGCCATGGACGTGGAGCAACGGTCCTTGAACAGGCCCGTCAGCTTTTCGATGGCAGCGCCGATCGCGCCATTCTTTTCAAGGACTTGCGCTCCGTCGGACGCGGTTGCCAATTCCGGCATTCTCTTTCCTCCTGGGGCCGCGCTTTTGTCTGCGCGGTAAAAAGCCGAATATGTTAGCCCCGGCCCGAAAGGTCAAAGCCTAATGGGCATTTCCCGCAAGGTTGGACACAATGGCGCAAGGAGGATTGTGAAGGTGACTTGGGACGCAATGCCGGTGGAAAGCGAAATCATGACGGTCAGGGACGACTGGATCGATTACAACGGCCATCTGAACATGGCCTATTACAACGTCCTGTTCGATACGGCTGTCGATGAGGTCTTTCACCGTCTCGGCATGGGTCCCGACTATGTGAAGACCCGTGGCGGCTCGTTCTTCACCGCCGAGGTGCATGTGTGCTACCTGCGCGAACTCAGCGCCGGCATGAAGGTGATCGCGACGCTTCAGCTTGTCGATTTCGACGCCAAGCGCGCGCATTTCTATCAGGAACTGCGCCACGCCGAGGAAGGCTGGCTGTCGGCGACATCAGAACAACTGAGTCTTCATGTCGACATGAACGCCCGCAAGGTCGCTCCCTGGCCGGAGGACATTGCGGCCAACCTGACAACCCTGTCGCAAGCTCATGCCAGTCTGCCGCGCCCGGAGCGGGCGGGACGCCATATCGAGATCCGCAAGAAGCCCTGAGCAACTGATCGACTCGAAAACAAAAGCCCGTGGAGCGGCAAACCACTCCACGGGCTGACATCCGAACCGATGGCCTCAGCCGTAGTGGTTGGAGACGACGACGCCGGCGATTTCCTTGGAATCGACCACCCCGACCACATCATCCGGACGCGGAATACGGCCGTCGCCCGACACGATGATCGCGCAACTGCGGTTGCGGTTGTTCATGCGGGTGATCACCGAATTCATGATGTTGGTTGCCGGTGCAATCACGAAATCGCTTGAGAGGATCGCGCGCAGCGTTTGTCCGGCGAAGCGGTCGGCCTGATAAGGAATGGTGCCGAGGCGCACAAAGCCGGCAATCCGGGGCCCGTCGGACGCGATGATATGGGATCCGCCATCGGCACTCACGGCGGAAATCGCTTCCTGGACAGGTGTATCGAGCGGCAGAATCACGAAATTCTTTGCCATCACTTCCTTGATCGGCTGCACCAGATACATGTTGGTGTGCCGGTTGAGCGGGATCGGTTTGCCGCGATGGCGCAGCTTGACCGTGTAGATGTTGTCCTTGATCAGCCAGCGCCGGACACCGACTGCAATCGCGACCGCCAGAACCAGCGGCACGATGACGTTATAGTCCCGGGTCATCTCGAAGATCATCACGATGGCAGTCATCGATGCGCCGGTTGCACCGCCCACGAGCGCTCCCATGCCAACAAGGGCGAATTCCACCGCCGTAAATCCGCTGTCCGGGAACAGGTAGGAACACAGGACACCGACCATGCCGCCAAGCGTCGCACCGATAAACAGCGATGGCGAGAAGACACCGCCGGATGCCCCCGCACCAAGGCTGATCGATGTCGCGATGATTTTCGCAATGAAGAGAACAGCCAGCAGTATGAATGTGTAAGGGGTCGAATTCAGGATATCCTGGATCGTGGCATAGCCGACGCCTGCGGTGTGGTAATGCCCCGTGGTGAGCATCAGGACATAGCTGAGCGTGCCGATGATCAGCATACCGATGATGTTCTGGGTGTAATCATTGCCCGGGAGCTTGGGGAACAGGTCCTCGCACCAGGCGAGCGTGCGAATGAAAGCCCAGGAGGCAATGCCGGCCAGGACGCCGAGCAGTGCATAGGCGCCCAGCTGGATCGGCGCGATGGCTTCGATAGCCTCTTCCGCGGAGATCGGTACGATAAAGGCCGGGTCGAGACCAAAGGCAATCCGGCCAACGTATGTGGCTGTCGCCGTGGCAACGACCACGGGCAGGAAAGTCCGGTTGCTGACCTCGGGCAACAGCATCTCGACAGCAAAGAGCACCCCGCCAAGCGGCGTATTGAAGGTGGCGGCAATCCCCGCCCCTGCCCCAGCAGAAAGCAGCGTGATCTTTTGCCAGCGCGGCAGATGCAGCGCCCGGGCGATCGTTGAACCGAAGGAGGCTCCGATCTGGATGATTGGCCCCTCGCGGCCGACGGATGCACCGGTTCCGATGGAAATCGCAGAGGCAAAGGATTTCACCAGCGCCACCACGCCGCGAACGTCGCCCTTCTTGTGGTAGACCGCGAACATCACCTCCGGCACGCCGTGTCCCTTGGCCTCCGGAGCGAAGGTCTTCACCAGAAACACCACGATCAAACCACCGACGACGGGTACGAGAATGACCAGAGCCCCAAGTGGACTGGCATCGGCAAACTGGTTGGCGTCGTAAACGGTCGAAAATTTTCCGTAGTAGAAAAGATTGTGAACGACCGAGATCAGATATCGGAAGAAAACCGCGCCAATGGCTGCGACGATCCCGATAAAGAACGCCACAAGACACAACATGGGCACAGAAAATACGCGTTCTTCGCGCGCGTCTGGGGGGCCGTCACCGGACAGTGACGGTGTATCGGACGGTTCAACAACGGACATGGCAGGCCAACACTTCTTGGCTGAGAGGGCTACTTCTGGCGATTTGCCGGAGCCCAAAACAGCCGGTCTAGGCGACCGGGATGGCGACATGGCCTGAAGGCTTCGACCCCCTCTCCTTAAACCTGAACACATGAAAATCAAGGGACAAGCCGGATTTTTTCAATTTTGACGGTGAAGTGACGCGGTTCCTCCGTAAAATGGGGCCGTAATTCAGATTGGCTTTTAATCTCAGTTGAGTCACGCCGACCAAATGCCAGACCGATTGAACTTTCTTTACAGGCTCGCCCCTTCCATTCGTTCCGGCATCGCCGGGCTTCTCGCTGGCATCGGGTTCAACTTCAGGGAATTTCTGCGCCAGAAAAGCCATATCGTCTGGCTGCTTGCCCTTCTGATCGGATCTTTCGTCTCCTGGGCGGCCATTATCTTCCGTGAGATCATCAGCCTGGTGCAGCTGCCCTGGCTTGGCACGGCGACGGAACGTGTCGTCAGCGCCGCCGCGACACTGCCGTGGTACATGATCGTTGCCGGGCCCACCATTGGCGGATTGCTGGTTGGCCTGCTGCTTCAGTACATGCAACCGATGCAGAGAACGTTCAGCGTGGCGGACGTGATCGAGGCTCGTGTCAAAGGCGGACGCGGGCTGCCGTTCTGGCCGGGCATATCATCAGCCCTTATCACGGCGTTATCGCTCGGCTCCGGTGCCAGTGCCGGGCGTGAAGGCCCCGTCGTGCACCTGGGAGCAACCATCGGTGCATCCGTCGGGCGCCTGTTTCACCTGCCGGATTCCGCGCACCGCATTCTGCTGGCCTGCGGCGTTGCCAGTGCGGTATCCGCCTCTTTCAACGCGCCTATCGCAGGCGTTCTGTTCGCACACGAGGTCATTCTCGGGCACTATGCGATGTCGGCCATTTCGCCCATCGCGATTGCCGCCGTTACGGGAACCGTATTCTCCCGGCTCTGGTTCGGCGACGTTGCCGCCTTCGTGATCCCGGGACACCAGATCACCTCCTATTGGGAATTTCCCGCCTTTGCGCTTCTGGGCCTGGTTTCCGCCCTCGTGGCAATCCTGTTCCAGTTTGCATTGATTGGAACGGATTGGGTTGCCCGGAACATTTCGATGCCGGTCTGGCTGCGGCCTGTTATCGGCGGTTTCGCGGTCGGGCTCATTGCTCTGGTCTTTCCCGACGTGCTTGGCGTCGGCTACGAGACCACGGACGCCGCCCTCAAGGACCAGTTGCCCCTTGCGATGCTGTTCGCTCTGCTGTTTGCGAAAACGGCCGCGACCGCGATCACGCTGGCGTCCCGTTTTGGTGGCGGCATCTTCTCGCCATCGCTCTATCTGGGGGCAATGACCGGAGGCGCCTTCGGGCTGATTGCCGCCTCCGTCTTTCCCGAACTGGCTTCAAGCGAGGGGCTATACGCGATCCTGGGAATGGGGGCCGTTGCAGCAGCAGTTCTCGGCGCGCCCTTTTCAACAACCATGATCGTTTTCGAATTGACCGGCGGCTACACGCTCTCGATCGCCCTGCTGCTGACCGTGTCGATTGCAACGGGCCTGACGCAGGCCGTTCATGGCAAATCCTATTTCCACTGGCTACTTGGCTTGCGCGGCTATTTCGTGAATGACGGCATCCACCGCTTTCTGGGAGAAACGGTCAAGGTGAAGGATTTCATGGACCCTCCCCCGGCCAATGAGGAGGATTGCATTTTCCGGCCCGGTCAGGACGGCAGCTACCTTCATGATACCGACTCGCTTGAAAGCGCACTGAAAAGCTTCGATTCCTGCGGAGAAGCATTGCTTCCCGTCGTCAGCACCAAAGATGCAACCAGGATCGTCGGACAGGCGCGCCACGTAAAGGCGCTCAATCACTTCAACTCGGAGCTGATCAAGGCCAACGAGGAAGAGCACCACTAACGGACACCTGCAGGAATTCCGCCTAGAGGATAGTCCGCAAGGTCAGAATTTCGAAGGTTCCGTTACCAGGATCTTGCCCGCATAGCGATGCGATGCCTTGCCTTTCAGGCGGAATTGCAGATCCTTCTGGGCCATGTAGAACCGGGCCTGGCGCCCCCTGAGGCCTGGCAGATCGAACGGGTCAAGCCCCGCCCACGGCAGGAATGGATTTCGACGCAGCGAGCCATAAATGCCCACGCGTACCGACGGCCGCTTGCTGGCGGCACGCGCATGAAAGCCGTGGGTATCGGCAACGACCAGCGTGTTGCCGGGAACTGCAAACCTCACCGGCTCGGGATATTTCAGCCGACCCAGTTCTTCCGGAGCAAGGCGGAAGGAACCGCGAGCATGCAGCGTATTCTTGTCGCCACAGGCCGACAGGCTCTGTTCACGTTCCCATTCCAGCCGTTCCGGCGTCAGCCGGTGCGATCCGGGAATATACGTGAAAGGTCCCTCGGCATCATCGATGTCATAGAGGAAGAACCAAGATTTCGCGGTCTGGTGGAAGGTGTCGGAATGGAACGCCGTTTGCGGGTCGGCCTTCCGCTTGGTGTCCGGATTGGTCATGACGATATGCAGGTAGACCAGTGGATCACCATTGGTCGAACCGACATAACGCAGACCGTTCTGGAACGGCTTGCTCCAGACGAAGGCCTTCAGATGAGGCAAATCTGCAAGCACACTGGGCGGCAGGGGAACGAACCGCGTGACGGCATTGCCCTGGCGCATGTCCCAGGCATCGAAGCGCGTTGTTTCGACTTCCTTGCGCAGCGCCGCCAGTTCATCTTCCGGCAGAAGGTTGCGGGTGGCGATAAATCCGTCTCTTGCATAAGCTGCGCGATCAGCTTCCGGCAGCAGGTGTTCCAACCTGCGGCGGCGCGAATCCGCCATGGATTCCGCCAGCTTGATGCGCTTGGCGTGCAACCCGGCCTCGTTCAGCCGGCGGCTGCCAATCAGCGGGTTGTCCCGAAACGACTTGGCTCCGGTTGCCAGCTCGGCAGCGTAGAGCGGCATCTTGAGAACATCCGCGGCGCGCATTGAAAAACCTCAGCTCGATAAACAAGAATTCAAAATAGGAAGGCCGGTCGAAACCGGCCTTCAGGATCTTTTAGATCGCTTTTGTCGCCTGTTCCAGCCAGATCCGCTCTTTCGCGCCCACAAGCGGACCGATCTCGGCACGGACCCTCTCATGATACCGGTTCAACCAGTCGCGCTCGGCCACCGTCAGCAGAACAGGCTCAATCAACCGAAGATCCATGGGCACAAGGGTGATCGTTTCGAAGCCGAGCATCGGGCGTTCCCCACCCGGCAAATCACTCGCAGGCGTGACGACTTCCAGGTTTTCGATCCGGATGCCGTATTCGCCCGCCGGATAGTAGCCTGGCTCATTCGACAGGATCATGCCCGGTTTCAGCGGCACCGTGCCGGTTTTGGCAATGCGCTGTGGTCCTTCGTGAACGCTGAGGTAGGCTCCGACGCCGTGACCGGTGCCATGGTCGAAATCAAGACCGGCCTTCCACAGATCGATCCGGGCAAGCGTATCGAGCTGCGCACCCGTGGTGCCTTCCGGGAACTTTGCCGTCGAGATCGCAATATGTCCCTTCAGCACCAGCGTGTAGTGCTTCTTCATCTCCGTGCCGACTTCCCCGACCGCAAGTGTGCGGGTGATGTCGGTGGTACCGTCTTCGTACTGGGCACCCGAATCGATCAGGAACGGTTTGCCGACCGGGATCTTGAGATTGCTGGACCGGCTGACCCTGTAATGGCAAATCGCCCCGTTCGGGCCCGCACCGGAAATCGTATCGAAGGAAATATCCTTCAGAACACCGGTTTCCTGGCGGAACTGTTCAAGCTTTTCCGCAGCGGCGATCTCATCGAGATCGCCCTTGGGGGCAACTTCGTCAAACCAGCACAGAAAATTGACGAAAGCAGCTGCATCGCGGACATGTGCGGCGCGCGCACCTTTCAGTTCCGTCTCGTTCTTGATCGCCTTCGGCAGCAGGATCGGGTCTTGTGCTTCCAGCAAGGTTCCACCTGCCTTGGTGATGGCGTCGGCGATGCCGATCCCCGCCAGGCCCGGATCAATCATCACCCTGGCACCAGCCTTGCCGAGACCCTCCAGCCTCGGCTTGAAATCAGCCGGTTCACTGAGGTCCGTCAGATCGGCGAGTGCATCGCGAACAGAATTGGACAACTTGCGGCCATCAATGAACAGGGACGGCTTGCCTTCTGCCGGAACCGTGGCGAAGGAGAGCGGCAACGGCGTATGGGTGACGTCAGACCCACGGATATTGAACAGCCAGGCAATCGAGTCGGGCTGCGTCAGCACGCAGGCATCCGCCTTCTTGTCTGCGAGGGCCGACTGGATTTCGGCAATCTTGTCCTTCGCACCACGTCCGGCAAGCTCAACCGGATAGAGAAAAACCTGACCAAGCGGCGGCTCCGGACGGTCCTTCCAGACACTGTCAACCGGGTTGTCGTTCAGCTTGACCAAAGTGGCGCCGGCCGACTCACAAATCTCCTCGAGACGGCGAACCTCTCTCACCGTGTGCAGCATGGCATCGATGCCCAGCTTCTGCCCCGGTTGCAGTCGTTCGGCCAGCCAGTCGGTCACGGGCTCATTGACAAGATGGCGCGCCGGAAAGACCGCCATGTCGACCTGGTCACGCACCTGAATGGTGTATCGGCCGTCAACGAAAATAGCGGCTTCTTCCCCCAGAACCCCCGCCATGCCGGCAGATCCCGTAAAGCCTGTCAGCCACTGGAGGCGGCAATCATGCGGCGGCACATATTCGCCCTGATGCGCATCGGCGCGCGGCACGAGAAAGCCGTCGAGACCACGGCGGGAGAGTTCGGCTCTGAGAAGCGCCGCATGCGGCGCGCCACAGGAAGGATCACTAAGATCGTCAAAGGTCTGGAACATGGCCGCAAGATAATTTCGCGGCCCCATCCGATCAAGCTGGATAATTATTCCGCTTGAATTGGTTCAGCAGCATTATCTTCCTCATATTTTGCATTGCAGCAAAATCTTTCGCATATGCGAAGAGCGCAAGGCTGGCATGCGTTTCGAGGCCTACCTGAGGTCCCGGCAAAAGCGCATATAGGGTTCAGACAAGAAAAAAGACGTTTCTCCCTAGGGAAGCTCTTAAACTTCAAATGGGAATGACCACGATGACCATGAAAACAACCACCTCGACCCGCGCCGGCGGCAGCTTCATGCGCCGCGCTTTCGACCGCATGATTGAAGCCCGCTCCATCCAGGCACGCCGCTATGTCAACGGCTACCTGCTGTCACTGGACGACGCGACCCTGGCCTCCCACGGCTACGACCGCGCCCAGCTCGAGCGCGAAGGCACCTCTACCAGCGCGTTCTAAGGGGCTCAGGACGGTTTAAGTAAAAACCACTGTGCACAAGAAAAGACCCGCCGAAAATTTCGGCGGGTCTTTTTGTATCTGCAGTCAAGATTTCCGGGCACCGGAATAAAAGAAACGGCTCTCCCCTTCCCTCATCCTGCGGAGCCTGGCGACGACAAGCGCCTTGCAGGCGAGGACATGATCATCGCTGTTTCCTGGCAGATGGCGGACGCAGTCAGGCCTGTTTACGTCCCCGCACAAGTGTAAGCGTCAACCAGCCGTCCTTTTCGCCGCGCCTGTCCAGAATGAACCCCTGACAACCGTAGGCGAACAGGATCCGGGGACCGTCTTCCACCCTGAGGCCGGACAGCACGAGGGTTGCGGTCGGCGTCATGCGTTCACCGATGGACTTCGCCATCTTCATCAGCGGCCGCGCCAGGATGTTGGCGATCACCAGGTCGAACGGACCAAAGAGACGGAAGCGGCGGTCTTCAATTCCGTTGGCGGTAAAGCCACGAACAAGATGCCCCGCACCATTGAGCCGGGCGTTTTCCAGCGCTGTTTTCGTCGCAACAGGGTCGATATCGGTTGCAAGAACCAACTGGCGGGATTGAAGCGCAGCGGCGATTGCCAGCACGCCTGTTCCCGTTCCAAGATCGAGAATGCTGTCATACGCGCGCATGGACAAAAGCCTGTCGATTTCCTCCAGGCAACCCGCGGTCGTGCCATGGTGACCGGTTCCGAAGGCAAGCGCGGCTTCGATCTCGATGCCGATGGCCCCACCTGGAACCTTGTCCCTATCGTGGCTGCCGTGAACAACGAAACGACCGGCTTTTACCGGCTTCAGCCCTTCAAGGCTCTTCTCGACCCAATTGATATCCGGCAGTTCTTCTGCTTCCAGCGGCGCGGCAAATGCATCGGCGCCGACACGGTCGCGCACCGTCGCAGCCGCCTCTTCCGGCTCCATGTCGAACAGAAGAATTTCAGCAGCCCACAGGCGTCCGTCCGGCGTTGCTTCGTAGATGGTCACCGGATTGCCGTCGTCCTCAAACGCCCGTTCAAGAATCTCGGAGATCCGCTTGGCTTCCAGTTCTTCAGCCGTGATCCGCACCCGGATGGTTTTCATCGCCGCTCGCGCCTGTGGTTATTGGGGTCAAGGCGTGCGGTATAGCGGGAAGCGGCCAGCGATGCCAGCTTGAAACGGTCCCGGGACTGGGCAAACCGGGTCTGTGCCCCATTTCATTGGGAAATGCGAGGAAACACCCATGACTTGCCCCCGTTCGCACCTAAACTGGCTGCAAGTGACCGGATGTCTGGTTGCTGCCCTTCTTTGCCTCCAGCTTCTCATCCTCCCCGCCTGGGCAACGTCCGAGCAGGATCAACTGTTTGAAGCCTTGAAGAACGCTCCGAATGAAGAGGCGGCCAGCAAGATCGAAGATAGCATCTGGCACACCTGGCTGGATGCCGCTCCCACGCCAGAGATCCGGAAGAAGGTGGACGAAGCCATGCGTAAACGAGGATCCTATGACTTTCAGGGTGCGAAGGATCTGCTCGACACGGTCGTGGAAGAGGCACCGGATTACTCGGAAGGCTGGAACCAGCGTGCCTTCATCCTCTTCCTGCAGGGTAATTACGAAGCCAGCCTCGAAGATATCGAACGCGCCCTTGCTCTGGAACCACGGCACTTTGGCGCCTTGTCCGGCAAGGCAATCATCTTCATGACGCTCGGCAGGGTGCAATTGGGCCAGGAAGTGCTGCGTGAGGCCGTCGGTATACATCCCTACCTGAAGGAGCGCGACATGCTGATCAAACCGCAAGGTGTCGATCTCTAGAACGGTCCCAGACTCAAAGTGTCTCAGGCCTTGCGGCCAACCCAAGGATACATCAGGTGCGAGACCAAATTCCCGGTTCTATTGGAGCGTAGCCGTCAGAAGCAGTTCACCGGACTGGTTTTCGCAACCAGCCGGTCAGTGCCGTTCGACGAAACTGTCGATGACCTTCTTCACCCCTGCCTTTTCAAAGTCGATGGTCAGCTTGTTTCCCTCGATCGACTTGATGGCGCCATAGCCGAACTTGATGTGGAACACGCGCTCGCCCAGAGAGAATTGCGATGGCGTGTCACTGACGGATTTCGCCACCAGCTCTCCTTCGATGGTCAACGGCCCCTGACGCTTTTGCCGCGCGGACTGATACCCACGGCCGCCGCCATCGGAAAATCCGCTGGAGGACTGCTTGGCACGCTGCGCACGTTGCCAGCCCGGCGTGGAGTAGCTACCCTTGTCGAAGGGATCATGACTGTCGAACCGGGACGGTCCGTAACCGCCACCGCCATAGCCGCCATAGCTGGACGAAGCTTCGGCAATCTCGACATGGTCCGGCGGCAGTTCATCCAGAAACCGTGAGGGAACGGTGGACTGCCAGAGGCCGTGAATGCGCCGGTTGGACGCGAAATAGAGCTTTGCGCGTTTCTTCGCTCGGGTGATGCCGACATAGGCCAACCGGCGCTCTTCCTCCAGACCGGCGCGACCGGATTCATCCAGCGCGCGCTGGTGGGGAAACAGCCCCTCTTCCCAGCCGGGCAGGAACACCGTGTCGAATTCCAGCCCCTTGGCCGAGTGTAGCGTCATGATGGATACGGCGTCGGTCGCATCCGCGCTGTCCCGGTCCATGACGAGGGAAATGTGCTCCAGGAAACCGGCCATGGATTCAAATTCGTCCATAGACCGGATCAGTTCCTTCAGGTTATCGAGCCGTCCGGGCGCTTCCGCCGAGCGGTCCTGCCGCCACATCTCGGTGTAACCGCTCTCATCGAGGATGATTTCCGCCAGTTCGGTGTGTTTCATCTGGTCGAGCTGACGCCGCCAGCGCTCGAAGTTGTCGAGGACGGACTTCAGCGCGTTGCGTGGCTTTGGCTTCAGTTCTTCGGTATCGATAAGCTGGCTTGCCGCCTGCATCAGTGGAATACGCTCTGCCCGGGCAACGCCATGGACCAGTTTCAGCGTCGCATCGCCAAGACCGCGCTTCGGCGTGTTGACAATGCGCTCAAACGCCAGATCGTCCGCGGGTTGCGCGACACAGCGGAAATACGCCATGGCGTCGCGGATTTCCATGCGCTCATAAAAGCGCGGACCGCCGATGACTCTGTAATTAAGCCCCAGCGTGACAAACCGGTCTTCGAACTCGCGCATCTGGAAGGATGCCCGCACCAGAACCGCCATTTCATTGAGCGAATGACCTCGCGACTGAAGCGTCTCGATCTCGTCGCCGATGGTGCGCGCTTCTTCTTCGCTGTCCCAGACGGAGGCCACCGACACCAGGTCGTGGTCGGGTTCCTCGAAATCGGTGAACAGCGTCTTGCCGAGACGGCCTTCGTTGAAGGCAATCAGGTGGGATGCGGCAGCCAGGATATGGCTGGTTGAGCGGTAATTGCGCTCCAGGCGAATGACGACGGCGCCCTTGAAGTCATGTTCGAAGCGCAGGATGTTATCGACTTCCGCGCCGCGCCAGCCGTAGATCGACTGGTCATCATCACCGACACAGCAGACATTCGGGTTGCCCTGGGCCAGCAGCCGCAGCCACAGGTACTGCGCGATGTTGGTGTCCTGATATTCGTCCACCAGCATGTAGCGGAAGCGGCGCTGATATTCCTTGAGGACATCCGGCTGCGTCTTGAACAACGTGATGACATGCAAAAGCAGGTCACCGAAATCGGCCACGTTCAGGATCGACAGGCGCTCCTGATATTCCTCGTAGAGCTTTCGGCCCTTGCCGTTGGCAAACGCCCGCGCCTCGCCTTCCGGGATATCCTTTGGCCCAAGAGCCCGGTTTTTCCAACCATCCAGCATCCCGGCAAAGGCCTTGGCCGTCCAGCGCTTGTCGTCCAGCCCTTCGGCCTGGATGATCTGCTTGATAAGGCGGATCTGATCGTCGGTATCGAGGATCGAGAAGGACGATTTCAAGCCGACAAGTTCGGCATGCTTGCGCAGGATCTTCACACAGATGGAGTGGAACGTGCCGAGCCACGCCATGCCTTCCACATTGCCGCCGACAAAACCGGCAATGCGTTCCTTCATCTCGCGCGAAGCCTTGTTGGTGAACGTGACAGCCAGAATTTCGGACGGCCGCGCCAAGCCGGTTGCCAGGATATGGGCGATGCGTGTTGTCAGAACACGGGTCTTGCCCGTGCCGGCACCAGCCAGCACCAGAACCGGCCCTTCGGTCGTTTCCACCGCCAGCCGCTGCTCCGGGTTCAGCCCCGTCAGATAGTCCGGTGCCCGCCGTGCCGCCATCGCCCTGGCCGCGATCCCTCCTTGCGGCCGCACGGGAGCAGGCGCGGACTCCGCCCGCGTGCCGATAGGCTGGAATGGATCGTCAAAGGAATCGTCGTACCCGTCCGGGTCGGTCATGGTTTACTGGTCCGGTTTCAAGCGCTTGTTTTGAGAACAATATAGCAACATACCGGCGCTGGCGAGGCAGGAATGACCGATTTGGTGGGGACAAGAAGCGGGCTTTTCTTATTTGAACCGGCAACTGCGTGAGGCCGCCTCTTTTGACAAAGCCGCGACAGATTTCAGGAACCCCAGAGGTTTGCGGTTCCAGCGAGCACAGAGGGTACTGGATCCCGGTCTTGCCGCTGCGCGTCAAACCGGGATGACAAGAAGCAAATCCATGCTCTGAAGCCTCTCTCTTGTCATCCCCGCGCAGGCGGGGATCCAGTAAACAAGGGAGCCTGTTGCTTGACCAAGCGGCGGGAGAACTGGCAATGCCCAGAAAACGATCGAAGCAACGCAAAAGTATCAAACCAGTTTAGGAAACACATCGTCCCAGTTTGGATTCCGTTCTTCGATCAAACGGATCTTCCAGGCACGATTCCAGCGTTTGAGCTGTTTTTCCCGCTTGATCGCCCACTCGATTTCCTCGTGAACTTCGTAATACACCAAGCGATGCACGCCATACTTCGCGGTAAACTGGCTTCCGATGCTTTCACGGTGCTGCGAAACCCTGCCCAACAGGTCATTCGTCACCCCGACATAGAGCGTGCCGCCCAGTCCGCTTGCAAGAATGTAGACATAGTATTGCTGATCGAGGTGCAACGTGGAGCCTTCGTTGAAATTCTTCCCGGATATACGTTAGTCCTGTTGAATTGGCACTGCCGATAGCAGTTTCGGGAAACCCAGAGGTTTGCGGTTCCAGCGAGCACAGGAGGTACTGGATCCCGGTCTTGCCGCTGCGCGTCAAACCGGGATGACAAGAAGCAAAGCCATGTCCCGAAGCCTCTCTCTTGTCATCCCCGCGCAGGCGGGGATCCAGTAAACAAGGGAGCCCGTGCATCATGCCGCCCCTGCCTTATCTTCGCAAAACAGAGATAGAGAAGGCAGGTGCGCCTCAGGCCCCCACCAGATCGAACCAGTCATCCTCGGAGATGACTTCGATCTCCAGCTCCTGTGCCTTTTTCAGCTTTGAACCAGCACCAGGACCGGCCACCACCAGGTCGGTCTTTTTCGACACGGAACCGGCTGTCTTGGCACCAAAGCGTTCGGCCATGGCCTTGGCTTCGTCGCGGG
This sequence comes from Roseibium sp. ROS1, assembly GCF_054658215.1. Classification (NCBI taxonomy): domain Bacteria; kingdom Pseudomonadati; phylum Pseudomonadota; class Alphaproteobacteria; order Hyphomicrobiales; family Stappiaceae; genus Roseibium; species Roseibium sp. ROS1. The sequence continues at coordinate 1,102,931 of NZ_BAAGIG010000001.1, read as the reverse complement.
TCATACGTTCCAGCGAGCCGGTGAAAACCACTGTCTTGCCTGCGACCGGCGAGCCGGAGGCGTTGATCTTTTCAGCGTCCTTGGGTGACACCTCGACCAGAAGTGCGTCGAGCTGGTCGAGATTGTGTTGCTCGGCAAAGAACTCCGCCAGCGCCTCGGCAACGATATGGCCGATGCCGTCGATGTCATTGAGCTCTGTCCAGGCTTCACCCGCCGTGTCATGCGCCGCCTTCATGGCTGCATAGAACGCCGCCCAGGAGCCATAGGCACGTGCCAGAAGTTTGGCGTTGCCCTCGCCCACGTGACGGATGCCGAGGGCGAAGATGAAACGATGAAGGTCAATCTCTCTCCGGGCGTTGATTGCCTCGAAAAGGTTCTTCGCCGAAATGGCCCCCCAGCCTTCCCGGTTGCGCAACTTGGTGAGAGAGCGCTTGTCCCGCTCCTCCAGCGTGAAGATGTCCGCCGGCGCCATCACAAGGCCTTCCTTGTAGAAGGCGTCGACCTGCTTGTCGCCGAAGCCTTCGATGTCGAAGGCATTGCGCGAGACGAAATGCTTGAGCTTTTCCGTTGCCTGGGCCGGGCAAATCAGACCGCCGGTGCAGCGGCGCACCGCATCGCGGCGCCCGGTTTTTTCCTTTTCCTCGCGCACCGCGTGGCTACCGCAGGCGGGGCAGACAGTCGGAAACTCGAAGGCTTCCGCCCCATCGGGGCGTTTGTCCAGATCGATGTCGACAATCTGCGGAATGACGTCGCCGGCACGCTGGATCTTCACCGTGTCACCGATGCGAAGATCCTTGCCGCCACGGATCGACTCTCCGTCCTGGCCAATACCCTTGATATAGTCTTCGTTGTGGAGGGTCGCGTTTGAAACGACGACACCGCCCACCGTGATCGGCTCCAGCTTGGCAACCGGCGTCAGGGCACCTGTTCGGCCAACCTGGATCTCGATGTCGTTGAGAATGGTGTAGGCCTGTTCGGCCGGGAACTTGTGAGCGATCGCCCACCGGGGTGACCGCGAGACAAAGCCGAGGCGTTCCTGCAGGTCCAGCCGGTCGACCTTGTAGACTACACCATCGATATCATAATCGAGCTGGGCACGGCTTTCCTCGATGCCGTGATAGACCCCGAGAAGCTCTTCCACGGTTTCACAGCGTTTCATCAGCGGGTTGACCTGAAAGCCCCAGCCTTCCAGCTGCTTGACCATGCCGAACTGGGTGTCTTCCGGCAGCTCGCTCATCTCGCCCCAGGCATAAGCGAAGAACCGCAGTGGGCGGGAGGCCGTGATTTCGGATTTCAGCTGGCGCAACGAGCCCGCCGCCGCGTTGCGCGGGTTGGCGAAAACCTTGCCGCCATTGGCTGCCATGCGCTCGTTCAGCGCCTGAAAATCCTTGTGCGCCATATAGACTTCGCCGCGCACTTCAACGACACCCGGCACCGTGCCGGACAGCTTCTCCGGAATATCCTTGATCGTCTTCGCGTTCTCGGTGACGTTTTCACCTGTGGTGCCGTCACCTCGCGTTGCGGCGTAAACCAGAGTGCCGTTTTCATACCGAAGAGACAGCGACAGACCGTCAATCTTCGGTTCCGCGGTAACCGCCAGAGCCCCCATCAGCGGATCGAACTTCAGAAACCGGCGCACGCGGCCGACGAAGTCCCGGACGTCGTCATCGTTGAAGGCATTGTCCAGCGACAACATCGGCACCCGGTGAGTAATCTTGCCGAAACCGGACGCTGGGGCCGCCCCTACCTGGGCAGAGGGACCATCTTCAAGAATGAGATTGGGAAACCGGGCCTCGATGGACGCGTTCCGCCGGCGCAGGGCGTCATAGTCCGCATCCGAGATCACCGGGGCATCTTCCTGGTGATAGCGGCGGTCATGCTCGGCGATTTCCGCCGCCAGCCGTTTCAGCTCGACCTGTGCTTCCTCCTGCGTCAGGGCGTCGATGTCGGTTTGGGCGAAGGAAGTGTCAGTCATGATGTCTTCACGAAATGTGTCAGCGGGACAGGCCGAGTTGATGACCGGATTAAATCGGATACCGGAACCGAATGGCGGGCTCAAGCGTTGATAGCACATCGAACCGGCAAAACTCGATGCTGGTCAATGTTGGAATGAGGAGACACGAATGGCTTATCAGGACCGTGAAACGCATTATGTCGAGAAGACGAACGGCAACAGCGCTGGCTGGTTCATGGCCGGAGCGCTTGTCGTCGCGCTGATCGCAGGCGGCCTGCTCTATGCCAATGGCTTTTTCACGAACGACGAAGAGCTGAGCATCGAGCTGAATGTCCCCAACCTGGGAGAAGGTGAACTGAAGCTGCCTGACATGAAGGAAGCACCGCTCGTCAAGGAGCCGTAAGACCATTTCTCATTTGAAAACTGCACCACAGGGCGGGAGCTTCGGCTAACCCGCCCTTTTTTTTGTCCACCGCTCCGGATCCTATTTCCTATTCCGCAGCCGTCAGAAGCCTGCGCGCCGCGGCGCGGGCTTCTTCCGTGATAACGCTGCCGGCGAGCATCCGGGCGATTTCCTCGCTGCGGTGGTCTTCATCAATACGCTGGACGCGCGTTGCCACCCGGTCCTTCTTGGTCGCTTCCTTGGCGATCAGGAAATGCCCTGCAGCGCGAGCTGCCACCTGCGGGGCGTGGGTAACCGTCAGAACCTGAACGCTGCCGGCAAGCCGTGCCAGACGCAGGCCGATGGCCTCGGCCACGGCACCGCCCACCCCTGTGTCGATCTCGTCAAAAACCAGCGTCGGGGCAGAACCCTTGTCGGCGAGAGACACCTTCAGTGCCAAGAGGAAACGGGAAAGCTCGCCACCGGACGCGACTTTCATCATCGGCCCCGGCTTCGTGCCTGGGTTCGTCTGGACATGGAACTCCAGCAGATCGATCCCCGAACGGCTGCGGTTTTCCGGATTGCTTTCAACTTCGACGATGAATTTCGCCCGCTCCAGCTTGAGGTCGGGCAACTCCATTTCAACAGCCTTTTCCAGTGCCTTGGCTGTCTTTCGCCGCTTGTCCGAGAGGCTGGCTGCCTTCTTGTCGTATTCGGCGCGGGCCTTTCCAGCAGCACTCACCAGCGCCGCCAACTTGTCTTCACCGGCATCGAGATCGGCCAGATCGCCGCTCATGCGGGCACACAGGGCGGACAGTTCGTCAACCGGCACCGAGAACTTGCGGGAGGCAGCACGAAGCGCAAACAGCCGCTCTTCGACAGCTTCCAGTTCGCGTGGATCATATTCGGTCTCACGCAGCGCGCTTTCCAGTCCGCCGCGCGTTTCTTCCAGAAGATCCATCGCCTCGGCAAGCGTGCGGACGGGCTGGCCAAGAAGATTGGGCACCTGGTCGGCCTTACGTTCCAGACGTCGCAGAAGGCTGGCCAGTTCCGGGATTGGCGACGCAGTGCCGTTCAAGGTTTCAAAGGCTTCGTTCAGATCACCGGCGATCTTCTCGACCGCCATCATGTCCGTCCGCCGGGCCGCCAGTTGCTCCTCTTCGCCGGTTTCCGGCTTGAGGGCCGACAGTTCATCGACGGCAGCACGCAGGAAATCAGCTTCGTTGCGCGCGGCTTCTATACGTTTCTCGTGATCTGTCACCGCCTTGTCGGCAGCGCGATAGGTGGCAAAGGCCTGTGCTACGGCCTCGGCTTCGGCCGTCAGCCCTCCGAAAACATCAATGAGAGCCCGGTGGCTTTCCGGGTCAACCAGGGCACGGTCATCGTGCTGTCCGTGGATTTCCACCAGGAGCGCGCCCGCCTGGCGCAGCAGTCCTGCACTTACGGGTTGATCGTTGACGAAGGCCCGGGTGCGGCCATCGGAGGTCTGGATACGGCGCAGGATGATGTCGCCATCGTCATCGACATCGTTTTCGCGCAGGAACATGCGAACGGGATGATCCGCCGCCACATCAAAGACAGCCGTCACCTGTCCTTGCGCCTCTCCATGACGCACGAGATCGGCATCACCACGCGCGCCGAGTGCCAGCGACAAGGAGTCGAGAAGGATGGATTTGCCCGCACCGGTTTCGCCGGTGAGAACCGACATGCCGGCGGCAAATTCGAGGTCAAGACGGTCGATCAGAACGATGTCACGGATAGACAGCGCGACCAGCATGAAGGGATGCTCCTTAAAGTTCGGCCCACCATATAGGAGGACCGAAGCGTCTTGAAAGAGCCTGTTTGGGCCTTTTCAACCTCATTTGCGAGGCTGAAGCCATTTCGGGATTAAACCAGGCGTCAGATGCTCTTGAAGGCGCGGCTGATCCAGCTGCCGCTGTCTTCGGAAGGCTCGTACCCACCCTTGTTGAGCAGCGAATAGGCATCCTTGTACCACTGGCTGTCCGGGTAGTTGTGCCCGAGCACGGCTGCGGCCGTCTGCGCTTCGTTGACGACACCGAGCGCGTAGTAGGCTTCGGTCAGGCGGAACAGGGCTTCTTCCACATGCCGCGTGGTCTGGTAATCGACGACAACCGTCTTGAAGCGGTTGATCCCCGCGATGTAGTTGCGCTTTTTCAGGTAGAAGCGACCGACCTGCATTTCCTTGCCGCCAAGCTGGTCATGCACGATGCGCAGCTTGCTTTCGGCATCCGGCACATATTCCGATTCCGGGAAGCGCTGGATCAGCTCGTTGAACGCACCGGCTGCCTTCCGGGTCACGGCCTGGTCGCGGGTGATGTCCGGCATCTGGCGGAAATAGGCCTGACCGGCGAGATACAGCATGTAGGCTGAATCCTCGTCCCCCGGATAGAGCGTCACGAACCGCTTCGCCGCAGTTACGGTTTCCGTGTACTTGCCTCGCGAGTAGTTCAGGAACGCCAGGTTCACGAGCGACTTCTTGGAGTATTCAGAATAGGGATAGAGCTTGTCGAGCTCTTCGAATTTCTGGGTCGAATCGCGCAGTTTGCCTTGCGCGCGCAGGGACAGGCCTTCGTTGAACAGAACTTCCGGCGGCGTATCGTTGAGTGCCAACTCATCGAGATCGTCCTTGCCACCGCATGCGGCAAGCGCAAGCGGTACAGCCAGAACGGCCAATCTCAGGAAGGTTTTCATGTGTTTGGCTCTGTTCACTTCAGAACCAGTATCCATTCCGTTCACGCCTATACTCCCGGACCTTTCCGGCCCCTAAGGCCCATGTCATGCGGCCTTGCAAATTTATCGACAGGAGTGTTTAGCGGAAATCACCGGTCCCCGTCACGTCCTCATCGGCCATCTGACGGTTTTTTTGAGCAATTTTATGGCAACCGGTCCAAATAGGTTCCGAATTCCGCCGAAAAGAAAACGGCCGCTTCATCAAAGCGGCCGATCAAAATTATATCAGGAGACGTCAGGTCCGAAAGCAGCAGCGGCTGCGATACCGCCCTTGTCGACCTGGCCGACCTTGCGGAATGCAGGCGACTCGACGATTTCGAACGCGCTCGGATCTTCAAACAGCTTGACCAGGATCGCGTGGTTCATCTTGTGCCCGCCCTTGTAGGAGCGGTAGAGACCCAGGATCGGCAGACCGGCAAGAGCCAGGTCGCCAACCGCGTCGAGCGCCTTGTGACGTGCAAACTCGTCCGGCCAGCGGGTGCCTTCCGGATTGAGAACCTTGTCCTCGGCAATCGCCACGGAATTTTCCAGCGACGATCCCAGGGCAAAGCCCATCTTCCAAAGCTGTTCGACATCCTTCACGTAGCCGAAGGTGCGTGCACGGGAAAGCTCGTCACGGAACACGTCCGGAGTGATGTCGGAAGAGAACTGCTGGCGACCGATCAGCGGCGTGTCGAAGTCGATGGTGATATCGAACTTGGTGCCGTTGTAGGGGTGCAGCTCGCACCATGCCGTACCGTTATCGACGCGAACGGTCTTCTTCACCTTCAGGTACCGGCGTCCCCGGTCCAGGCGTTTCAGGCCGATCTGCTCGATTGCTTCGACAAACGCAACGCTGCTGCCGTCCATGACCGGCATTTCCGGACCGTCGATTTCCACGATCAGGTTGTCGACACCCATGCCGAAAAGAGCTGCCATGAGATGCTCAACGGTCGCGACGCCTTCACTGGAAGGATCGCCGAGAACGGTGCAAAGTGCTGTTGCGGATACCTTGTTCCAGAGGGCCGGAACTTCGGTGGAGTTTTCCTGGTCGGTGCGGGTGAACACAATCCCCACACCAGCTTCGGCCGGTACGAGAGTGATCGACGCGGGTTTGCCCGAATGAACGCCAATCCCGGTCAGGGTCACCTGATCGGCTAGCGTCGTCTGTCGGTCAACATATGCGGTCATAAAACCCTGCCCTTCCGGTTTGCGGCGGAAACAAGCCCTCTATTTGCCCTTAAAGGGTTACGGACTTTTAACGATCCCGCGTTGGCTGGGAACATAGTCCCGAACCCCAATTGGGCGAAATAAAGCTTTATTACGATTTGTAACGATTCACAGGCTTTCAAATCACTGAATTAAAACGGGAATTTGTTCCGTTACGGAAACAGCCCGGAGCGTGAACTCCGGGCTGTAACGATCAGGGAAGATGATCGGGTCTCGAATCAGTTGGCCTGGCGGCGAAGAAACGCCGGAATTTCCAACTGTTCGTCTTCTGTTGCAGTTACCGGCTTCGGCGTTGCCCGCCCGGTGTTGTCCAGCTGGCCTGCAGCGCCATGAGCTGCGGGACGTTGCTGGGGCGCACGCGGGGCGGCCTGCTGGGCCGGCTGCATCTGCGGAGCAGGACGGGCAACCGGTGCGGCAGCCATGTCATGTTCCTGATCTTCTTCGTGATGGCGGCCAAGGCCGCTTGCAAGGCGACGCAGCAGCCCCATCGGGCGGCGGTCGTCTTCGACGTGCTCTTCATAGCTCGGTGCCGGAGCAGGCTGCTGAGGACGCTGCTGGGCAACGGCCTGCTGAGGCTGGGCTACATTTGCAGTCTGCTGCTTTGCCTGAATTTCACGCTGAGCGATCGGCGGGAAATCCTCCACCCGCGGCATGCGCGGTGCAGGGTTATGCTCGGCGGCAACCGGCGGAATGTAAGGCTGGCTGACCGGCATGTCTTCTGCGACAGGTGCCCGGGCTTCGTCTTCGATGTCGAGCATCTGCGGCTTGGCTGCAAGCGAACCTGCTGCCGGCTGCACCTTCTTGATCTCGACAGCCGGATCGCTTGCGACGGCGACCGGCTGCGGATCCGGAATGGCAAGTTCCCGTTCCAGATTGGCAACGGCCTTGGCAGCGGCATTTTCGGCGTGAGCCTTTTCAGCCAGAGCGGCCGGGCGCTGAGTGTTGATTTCCGGTGTCCGGCTTACCGCCGGAGCTTCCGCCTTTACAGGCTGAGATGCTGTTCCGGGAAACGTGTTGGCCGCAAGGCCTTCCTCCCTGTCAATGCCGGTTGCAACGACGGACACGCGGATGAGACCATCCAGCGTCTCGTCGAAGGTCGCGCCCAGAATGATGTTGGCGTCGGCGTCAACTTCCTCGCGGATGCGGGTAGCCGCTTCATCCACTTCGAACAGCGTCAGGTCGTTGCCGCCCGTAATGGAGATGAGCAGGCCTCTTGCACCCTTCATCGAGGATTCGTCGAGCAGCGGGTTGGCAATGGCCGCTTCCGCCGCCTGCTGTGCACGCTTTTCGCCACTAGCTTCGCCGGTGCCCATCATGGCCTTGCCCATGCCGCGCATCACGGAGCGAACGTCGGCGAAGTCGAGGTTGATGAGACCTTCCTTCACCATCAGGTCGGTGATGCAGGCAACACCAGAGTAGAGCACCTGGTCGGCCATCGCGAATGCGTCGGCGAAGGTGGTCTGGGCATTGGCAATCCGGAACAGGTTCTGGTTCGGAATGACGATCAGTGTGTCGACACTCCGCTGCAGTTCCTCGATACCGGAATCGGCGATCCGCATACGGCGAGCGCCTTCGAACTGGAACGGTTTGGTCACCACACCTACCGTCAGTATACCCTGCTCGCGTGCCGCCCGTGCGATAACGGGTGCGGCACCGGTGCCGGTTCCACCGCCCATGCCGGCGGTGATGAACACCATGTGCGATCCGGAAAGGTGATCGTTGATTTCGTCGATCACTTCCTCGGCAGCTGCGCAGCCGACTTCCGGCTGGGAGCCTGCGCCAAGACCTTCAGTCACGGCCACGCCCATCTGGACGAGCCTGTCTGAATGGTTCATGGCCAGTGCCTGGGCATCCGTATTGGCAACGACGAAGTCGCAGCCCTGGAGACCTGCAGTGATCATGTTATTGACGGCGTTTCCGCCCGCGCCGCCGACGCCGAAGACCGTAATGCGTGGCTTCAGCTCCTGAATGTCGGGCATCTTCAGGTTGATGGTCATATTATCCTCGCGACCCACTGGCGCCCCCGGTACGGGAGTAGCCTCTTCTTCCCTAATCTCCTCTGCCATTTCTGGCAGCTCAACTTCCTGGATGTCGTCTTCTTGGCTCATGTCGTCAGAAGCTTTCCCTGATCCATTGGCCCACACGGGCCAGGTAACCAGATTGCCCGCCCCACCCTGATCTCCGGTTCTTGTGTTCGAACTGTTCGATCTGAGCGACCTGCGGATAAATCAAGAGACCGACAGCGGCGGCAAAAGCCGGACCTTTGGCAGCCTCGGGAAGACCGGCGACGCCTAGAGGCCGGCCAAGACGGACGTTGCGCCCCAGGATGTGACGCGCAACTTCTCCAAGACCCGTGAGCTGACTTGCGCCCCCGGTCAGAACGATCTGCTTACCGACACGCCCGGCAAAGCCGGACGCCGTAAGCCGATCCCTCACGAGTTCAAGGATTTCTTCCACGCGCGGCCGGATAACCCGGGTCAACGCCGAGCGTGGGATCTGGTTCGGCAGGTCGCTGTCGCTTTCCAGCGGCGGTACCGTGAGCATGTCACGATCGTCCGAGCTGGACGCCAGCGGCGAGCCGTAAAGGGTTTTCAGGCGCTCCGCATCCTGCAGACGGGTTGCGAAAGCGCGGGCGATATCGGTGGTGACGTGATTGCCGCCAACGGCAATCGCATCCAGGTGCACCATGTGGCCATCGACGAAGACCGACAATGTCGTCGTACCGCCGCCCATGTCGATGCAGGCGACGCCAAGCTCGGCTTCGTCATCCACGATGGTGGACAGGCCACTGGCAAACGGCGTCGCCACCATGGTTTCCACATGAAGGTGACCGCGGTTGATGCACAGTTCCAGATTGCGCACAGGCGGAACTTCCGCCGTCACGACCTGCATGTCGACGCCCAGCTTGTGGCCCATCATGCCACGCGGATCGCGGATGCCGCGGCTGCCGTCCAGCGAATAGGAGATCGGCAAGGCGTGTGTGACGGCCCGGCCGTCGGTCACCGAGTGGCTGGAGCCGGCGGAAAGCACCCGCTGGATATCGGCTTCAGACACGCTGTCGCCTGCCAGCGGAACGTTGGCGCTGTAGATCTCGCTCTGCAGGCGTCCGCAGCTGATGTTTGCGATCAGCGACTCGACCGTCACGCCGGCCATGCGCTCGGCACTGTCGACTGCCAGACGGATGGCCTGTTCGGCAGCATCCATGTCGACAACGACGCCGGACTTGATCCCGCGCGAGCGCTGATAACCGTACCCCAGCACTTCCACCTTGTGGGAGCGGCTGGAAAGAATTGCCTTTTCTTCCTGCGGCACCAGTTTGGCGATCAGGCAGCAGACCTTCGTGGAGCCCACGTCCAGAACCGACATGATGACGGCACGACGGCTCGGCAGCGGCCGCATCTTCGGCAGGTAGAGGTTGTTGTCGGAGCGGCTCATGTGTCACGCTCCTTTTTGCCTGAGCGGCCCTTGCCGCCCGTCATGACCTTGCGCTGTTCGGCAGCCTCGTCGGAGAGGCGCACGGTCACGCGGTCTGCCAGACGCATGTCGATGGCAACGATATCCCGGGACAGAAGCCCGCTTTCTTCATCCATTTTCACCAGATCTGCCAAGGCGGCGTCGATGTTGTCTTGGGGCAAGCGGATCGAAATCCCGTTCTCAAGCTGCAGGTCCCAGCGGCGATCGCTGATCAGGAACGCCGCGCGCACGCGCGGACGCAGGCCCGGGACCTTCTCCAGCGCGGTGTTGATCTCGGACGCCCGGCGCTGAGCACCGTGGTTCACGACAAGCAGCAGATTGGCATAACGCCCATCCACCTCGTCGGTGATTACGTCACCTGATTCGTTTACGATCGAGACCATGTCGCCGCGCTGCCACAGCGCATAGGGCACGCGTTCCTCGATGTTGATCTGCAGCGTGCTCGGATAGAGCTTCATCACCGAAGCGCTCTTCACCCAGGCCATCTCGTTAAGACGCTCGCGAGCGCTATTGGCGTCGAACAGGGCGAGCGAGGAACCCTCGTGAATTTCCAGCGCTTCCAGGATCTGGAACTCGTTGATTTCACGCTGGCCGGACAGCTTGACGGCCTCGATGCCGAAACCAGCAGCGGACAGGAGGCTGTCGGCAACAAGCCGGCCGTGCCCCCCTATGACTATTCCATAACCAATTGTTAAGGTTAAGAAAGTGAGCGCAGCAGCAGATCCTGACCAGCGTGGCAGATCTGCCAGGCGCCCGGCCGAACGCCACACCGGCTGGCGGTGCAAACGCGGCACACCGCGCCCACGCGGAGCCAGTTCAGCCTCCAGCGGGGTCATAGCGTCCCGGTAATGTTTGCGCCTTATCGACAGCAACTCGCGTCCTCAACCATCCAGCTGACCAGGTCCTTGAAACTCATCCCCTTGTGGGCCGCCATTTCGGGCACAAGAGAAGTCGGCGTCATGCCTGGCTGCGTGTTCACTTCTAGGCAAATCAGCTCTCCGGATCCGTCTTCCTTTTCATCGAATCGGAAGTCGGCGCGGGAAACACCGCGGCAACCCAGAGCCTGATGCGCCTTAACTGCTAGTGTCTCTATGGTTTGGTAAACAATCGGTGAAATTTTTGCAGGAAGAATGTGTTTTGAACCGCCTTGTGCATATTTTGCGTCGTAATCGTAGAAGCCGTGACCTAACGGCACTATGTCGATGACGCCCAGGGCCGTATCATCCATGACGGCACAGGTCAGCTCCCGCCCGCTGATGAACTTTTCGCACATCAGAACGTCAGGGTAAGGCCAGTCCTCCCGACCCAGTTCCTGTGGCGGAAACTCTTGATCTTCCTTGACAATCAGCACCCCGAAGCTCGATCCCTCGTTGATGGGTTTCAGCACATATGGCGGCTTCATCGGATGCTCGCGGGTGATCTCCCGGCGGTTGACAACAAGGTGTTCCGTGACCGGAATTCCGGCTGCATTCATCACCGCTTTTGCCTTCACCTTGTTCATTGCAAGGCTCGAGGCGAGCACACCGGAATGTGTGTACGGGATGTTAAGAACTTCTAATATTCCCTGAACGCAGCCATCCTCGCCGAAGGGACCGTGAAGAGCGTTAAAGACCACATCAGGCTTCAAATCTTTGAGAACAGCGGAAATATTGCGGTCAACGTCGACCCTGGTGACCCGGTAGCCGGCTTCTTCCAGCGCATCGGCGCAGCCCTTGCCGCTGGCGAGGCTTACAGGACGCTCGTTAACCCAGCCCCCCATCAGAACAGCGACATGTTTGCTTGCCATCAGGCAGCCTCCCCTTCCTTGCCCAGAAATGGCTCTATAGCCCCCTGTGCACCGAATTCACCCAGGCGCTTGATCTCCCACTCCAGGCGGATACCGCTGTGCGCCAGCACGCGCGCGCGCACGGTTTCCCCCAGCAGTTCGAGATCGTGTCCGGTGGCCGTTCCGGTATTGATCATGAAGTTGCAATGCATTTCGGACATTTGCGCTCCACCGACGGTCAGGCCACGGCAGCCTGCCGCGTCGACCTCTTTCCATGCCGACGTGCCGGGCGGGTTCTTGAAGGTGGATCCGCCGGTCTTTTCACGGATCGGCTGCGCCCGTTCGCGGTGGGCGACAACGTCGGCCATTTCCTGTCGGATCGAGGCTTCGTCCTGCGGCACGCCTTCAAAGACGGCGGAGGTAAAGATCAGGTCTTTCGAAGCTTCCGAGTGGCGATAGGCATAGCCCATGTCCTCATTCGTCAGAACGTGACGGTTGCCGTCCCGGTCGACCGCGGTCAGCTCCACCATGCGCTCGCGGGTTTCCGTTCCGTGAGCGCCCGCATTCATGCGCAGCGCACCGCCCAGACCGCCAGGAATACCTGTGTAAAACGCAAAACCGCCGAGACCGGCCTTGGCCGCAGCTTCCGCCAGACGCTTGTCCGGCACGGCCGCCCCTGCCCTCAACCTGTTACCGCCGACTTCCTCGATGGAACCGAAGCCCTTTGCACTCAGGCGAATGACAACGCCCTTCAGGCCGCCGTCACGGATCAGCAGGTTGGAACCCAGCCCTACCGGCAGCACCGGAACATCTTTCGGAAGCTTTTTCAGGAAGGCAGCAAGGTCGTCTTCATCCGCCGGCTGGAACATCAACTGCGCGGGACCACCAGTGCGGAACCACGTGACCGCAGACAGTGGCTGGTTGGCCGTCAGCTTGCCGCCGATACCTTCGGCAAGCTCCGTATACTGCTCCAGCAGATCGGGAAACGCCATGTGACGTCCTCCTTAAAGCTCTTCCAGCTGTTTCGGCAGCGCGTATGCCCACTGGGTGATGTTGCCGGCCCCGAGGCAAACCACGAAGTCGCCCGGCTCGGCCAGTTCCTTGACAAGCGCCGGCAGCTCTTCCGGGCCCTCGATCGCCCGAACGTTCCTGTGACCGCGGGTCTTCATGCCCGAGACGAGATCGGTATGTGCCGCTCCCTCGATCGGCTGCTCCCCCGCGGCGTAGACAGGAGCGATAATCACCGCGTCCGCATCGTTGAAGCAGTTCGAGAAATCATCGAACAGGCTGTGCAGGCGCGAATAGCGATGTGGCTGCATCACCGCGATTACCTTGCCTTTTGTCGACTCGCGCGCCGCATGGAGCACGGCCTTGATTTCAACAGGGTGGTGGCCGTAATCGTCGAATATCTGTACGCCGCCCACCGTGCCGGTGTGCGTGAAGCGCCGCTTGACGCCGCCGAAGGCCGCAATGCCTTTTCTGAGGTCGTCCGCCTCGACACCCAGCTGCGATGCAACCGCGATTGCCGCGGTGGCATTCGAAACGTTGTGAAGGCCCGGCATCGGCAGCGTCAGGTCGTCCAGTTCGATCACCTGCCCGCTGCGGCGGTCACGAAGGGTTACGGAGAAGATCGACTTGCCACCATCCATCGACACATCGGTGTAGCGAACGTCGGCCTGCGGATTGGCGCCATAGGTGACGACACGCCGGTCCTCGATTGTCCCGATCATCGTCTGGACTTCGGGATGGTCGAGACACATGACGGCAAAGCCGTAGAAGGGCACATTTTCAACGAACTGCCGGAAGGCAGCGCGTACGCCGGCGAAGTCGCCGTAGTGATCCAGATGCTCCGGATCGATGTTTGTGACGATGGCGACATCAGCCGGCAGCTTGACGAAGGTGCCGTCGCTCTCGTCTGCCTCGACAACCATCCAGTCACCCTCGCCCATGCGGGCATTGGTGCCATAGGCATTGATGATACCGCCGTTGATCACCGTCGGATCCAGACCGCCGGCATCGAGAAGAGCGGCAACCATCGACGTGGTCGTGGTCTTGCCATGTGTGCCGCCAACGGCGATCGCCTGCTTGAAGCGCATCAGCTCGGCCAGCATTTCCGCCCGTCGCACCACAGGGATCAGCTTTTCACGGGCCGCGACCAGTTCCGGGTTGTCCTTCTTGATGGCGGAAGACACGACCAGCACCTCGGCATCGCCCAGGTTTTCTGCGGCATGGCCAATGGAAACCTTGATGCCGTTGTCACGCAGGCGCTGAACATTGGCGTTTTCCGCCATGTCCGAGCCTTGCACCGTGTAGCCGAGGGTCTTCAGCACTTCGGCAATCCCGCTCATGCCGATACCGCCGATGCCGACAAAATGAACCGGTCCGATGTCCTGCGGCATCTTCATGGCCGTTCTCCTTGTTTTGCTGCGACCTTCTCGACGAGGTCGGCAAGTCTTTTCACCGCGTCAGGCCTGGCGACGCTGCGCGCCTTTAGCGCTGCTTCGCCCAGCATTTCTGGTGCATTCATGAATCGGGTGATTTCCTGGGCCAACCGCTCCGGGTAGAGGTCGACCTGACGGATCGGCCAGGCCCCACCTGCTTTTTCAAGCACCTTGGCATTGGCAGCCTGGTCCTGATCAATGGCTCCGGGCAACGGTACCAGAATGGAGGGACGGCCAAGAACGCTGAGCTCGCTGACCGACGACGCACCGGACCGGCAGATCACCAGATGCGCCTGGGCAATCCGCTGCGGCATGTCCTGGAAGAACGGCGCGCATTCGGCCTGAACGCCCAGACTGTCGTAAACTGCCTGTACCCGCTCCATGTCCTCCGGACGGCACTGCTGCACGATCCGCAAACGGGCGCGGATGTCGGCAGGCAGTTTTTCAAGCGCCGGCGGCAACAGATCGGAAAAGAAGCGCGCACCCTGGGATCCGCCGAAGACCAGCAGGTTGAACGTTCCCCCGGCGAGCGGTGCCGAGTAGGGCAACTCCGCAGCCGCGAGGACGGCGTCCCGAACAGGGTTGCCCGTTTCAGTCAGCTTGGCCTTGAAATCCGCCGGCAGATCTTCGATCGGCACGCTTGTGGCAATGGCGGTCACGCCCTTCGCCAACAGGCGGTTGGCTCGCCCCATGACGCCGTTTGCTTCGTGCAGGATGGAGGGCGTGCCCGTGAGCCGGGCAGCATACATCGGCGGAAACGTCGGATAACCACCAAACCCGGCCACGACATCCGGCTTCAAGGCCTTGATCACCTTGCGTGCCTGCAGCGTTCCAAGAAACAGTTTCACTGCAGTCTTAGCCAGCAGGAAAGGATTGTGCCCCCGGATGGTCTCCGAGGCGATGATGTGAACCTTGCGAGCGGGAAAGGCGCTGCCGTATTTGTCGGCCCGTTCGTCGGTTGCAAGTTCCACGGTCCAGCCGCGCCGGATCAACTCGCTGGCCAGCGCCTGTGCGGGGAAGAGGTGGCCGCCCGTTCCGCCGGCCGTCAGTAAAACAGTTTTGCTCATGAGTGCGGCTTGGGGCCTTACATCAGGGAAGAGGGTGAAAGCCGGCTCACCGTGACGACATCACCGCGCGACGGCTGCGGCCGCCTGCGCGTGAGCGCCAGAATGGCACCAGCGGTCATGGCGGACGACAAGAGCGACGACCCGCCGTAGGAAACGAAAGGCAGGGTCATGCCCTTGGACGGAATGAGGTGAAGGTTCACCGCGAGATTGATGGTCGCCTGCAGGCCGAACAGAACTGTGAGACCTGCCGTTGCCAGGCGACTGAAAGCATCCTGATCACGGCTGGCATGACGCAGGCCTCTCAAGACGATGAATGCAAAGACGGAGACAAGCAGCAGACAGGCGATTACGCCGAACTCCTCGCCGACAACGGCGAAGATGAAGTCTGTGTGGCTGTCAGGCAGGATCCGCTTGACGGTGCCCTCCCCCGGGCCACGGCCCAGCCACCCGCCTGCAAGAAAGGAATCCTTGGCCGTATCGATCTGGAAGGTGTCTCCGGAGCTCGGGTCGAGGAACCGGTCCACGCGGTTGGTCACGTGCGGCAGGAAAGCATAGGCAGCAAACAGGCCGACGATCCCGATGACGCCAAGCGCCATGATGATGAGCCAGGAAATCCCGTTCAGAAAGAACAGCCCTGCCCAGACCAGGCCGAGCAGCATGGTTTGACCAAAGTCCGGCTGGGCGATCAGGAGAGCCGCGCAAACCGCAAAGAGTACAAAGGCGAAGAGCACTCCAGGCACCTCGCGCCGGCGGCCGCTTTCCGACAGAAGGAAGGCGATCAGGATCACGAAGGCAGGCTTCAGGAATTCGGACGGCTGTATCGACAGCCCGGCGATATAGATCCAGCGCCGCGCACCCTTGGCCTCAAACCCCAGGAACAGGGTGGCGACCATCATCAGTAGTGACACGATGAACAGGATGAGTGCCGCCCGCCGGACCATGCGCGGCGTCATAAGCGAGCCGGCAAGCATGATCGTCAGGGCCGGTATCAGGAACATGGCCTGTCGCTTGACGAAATAGAAGGTTTCAACGCCGATGCGTTCGGCAACCGGCGGACTGGCTGCAAACGAAAGCACCACACCACCAACCATCAGCAGGCTGAAGGCGGCAAGCAGATAGTGGTCCACTGTCCAGAGCCATTCCGCAAAGCGGCTGCGATCGGCGCGCGAAACCATATCAGGCGACCTCCTGGGTATTGCCGGAATTGGGCAAGGCACGCACCGCATCTACAAAAGCAGCGCCCCGCAGTTCAAAATTCGGGAATTGGTCGAAGCTCGCACAGGCGGGCGACAAAAGTATGGCGATTTCAGCCGCACCGTCCTCTGCCGCCTCGGCAGCGGCGTCCTGCACGGCCTGGGTCAGCGTTCCGCTGATCTTGAAGGGCACGCGGCCATCCAGCGTCTTGGCGAAATCCTGAGCCGCCTCTCCGATCAGGAAGGTCTTGGCGATCTTCGGGAAATATTCGTCCAGCGAGGAGATACCGCCCGCCTTGGCCCGGCCGCCCGCGATCCAGTAGATCCGATCGAAACTTGCCAATGCTCTGGACGCAGCGTCAGCGTTGGTAGCCTTGGAATCGTTGATATAGAGAACCCGGCCCTTCTTCTCCACCACTTCCATGCGGTGATGAAGTCCCGGGAAGGTCTTGAGGGCTTCTGCGATCTGCGCTGCCGGAATTTCCAGCGCACGCAGAGCCGCGAAGGCAGCCGCCGCATTCTGGCCGTTGTGGTCACCGCGGAGGCTGTCGATCCCGCCAAGCAGCGCAACTTCGATCTGGCTACCGTCATGCGCCTCGATCAGTCGCCCGTGGCGAGCGTAGATACCGTTGGTGAGTTCCTTCTCACCGGCGATCCGGCACACGGGCTTGCGTGCAAGTTCAAGCCTGTCGGCAATTGCTGAGGACAACCGGTCGTCAACTCCCACAACCGCGACCTTGGCACCGGCAACAAGCCGCTCCTTGATAGCGGCGTAGTTTTCCATGGACCCGTGACGATCGAGATGATCCGGCGACAGGTTCATGTGAATGCCGACCGTTGCATCCAGGGTCGGCGCAAGATCGATCTGGTAGGAAGAGCACTCCACCACATAGTGCCGACCGGGTTGCGGAGGATCCAGCTCCAGAACCGGCGTCCCGATGTTGCCGCCGAGTTGCACGTCCCGGCCGAGGGCCTTCAGGAGATGCGCGATCAGTGCGGTGGTCGTCGACTTGCCATTGGTACCGGTAATCGCAATCAGCGGCGCGGACGGGCATTGTTTGCGCCGCTCACGGCAGAAAAGCTCGACATCGCCGACAATCTCGACGCCCGCATCACGCGCCAGCTCCACGGACCAGTGCGGCACCGGATGGGTCAGCGGCACACCGGGAGCAAGAACCAGTGCGGCAACGTCCGACCAGTCAAGGTCCCGAAGGTCTTGCGTTGCAAGCCCCTCGCCGGCAGCTTGTGCGACCCGGGCTTCGTTGTCGTCGAAACAGACCACATCCGCACCGCCAGCCCTCAGCGCGCGCGCCGTTGCAAGCCCGGACCCGCCGAGCCCGAACAGGGCAACCTTTCTGCCGTCGAATGTGGTGACCGGGATCATGCGCCTACCTCAGCTTCAAGGTTGCGAGGCCGAGCAGGGCAAGCACGACGGAAATGATCCAGAAGCGGATCACCACCTGGCTTTCGGTCCAGCCCATGATCTCGAAATGATGGTGGATCGGCGCCATGCGGAAGACCCGCTTGCCGGTCAACTTGAAGGAGAACACCTGCACGATGACCGACACGGCTTCGAGCACGAAGAGGCCTCCAATGATGGCCAGAACAATCTCGTGCTTGGTGGCAACCGCGATCGCGCCGATCATGCCGCCGAGAGCAAGTGATCCGGTGTCACCCATGAAGATGGCGGCCGGAGGGGCGTTGAACCACAGGAAGCCGAGACCCGCGCCAATCACGGCACCGCAGATGACGGCAAGTTCACCGGTGCCGGCAACGTGGTGGATCTGGAGATAGCTGGCAAATACCGCGTTACCGGAAAGATAGGCAATCAGGCCGAAGGAAGCACAGGCGATCATCACCGGTACGATTGCCAGACCATCGAGACCGTCGGTCAGGTTGACCGCGTTCCCCGCGCCAACCATCACGAAGGCCGCGAAGGGAATGAAGAAAAGACCGAGATTGAGCGTCAGATCCTTGATGAAGGGAAAAGTGATCGCTTCCGAGTATTCGGACACATCCAGAAGGGTAACCGCGAAGGCCGCGCCGCCAGCGATCAGGAACTCCAGGCCCAACCGGGCCTTGCCGCCAAATCCCTTGTGCGAGGACTTGGTGACCTTCAGGTAGTCATCATAAAAGCCAATGCCGCCGAACCCGAGGGTGACGCCGATGACCACCCAGACGTAAGGATTGGAAAGATCCGACCAAAGCAATGCCGCGACCAGGGCTCCTGACAGGATCATCAAACCGCCCATGGTGGGCGTGCCTTTCTTGGTCAGCAGATGACTTTCTGGTCCGTCGGCGCGGATCGGCTGCCCATGCCCTTGCCGGATCCGAAGACTGGCGATGATTTTCGGTCCGAACAGGAAAACGAAAAACAGCGCGGTCATGATCGCGCCACCGGTTCGGAAAGTGATGTAACGGAACACGTTCAGCGCTGAAATCTGATCCGCGAATTGCCCCAAGAAATAAAACATCCAATGCCCCTTACGCCGCTGCGGTGTCGTCCGCAGGCGGATATTCTTTTTTCAAGGCCTCGACAAGCGGGCCCATCCGGGTTCCGAGCGATCCCTTGATCATAACAACATCACCGGAACGGACGTCGCCCAAAAGCACGTCTTCCAGATCTTTTGCTTCTTCGCAGTAGTGCCCGCGCAGGTCATGCGGCAGCAGCTTCCAGAGCGCATGCATGTGCGGGCCCGCGCAATAGACCGCGTCAATATCGGCGTCGGTAATCGGCTGGAGCAACTCCGCGTGCAAACGGTCGGCATCAGTCCCCAGTTCTCGCATGTCTCCAATGACGGCAATGCGGCGACCCGGCCTTGTGACAGGCGCCTCACCCAGCACGGCAAGTGCTGCCTTCATAGAGGCGGGATTGGCGTTGTAGCTCTCGTCGATAAGGTTGAACTCGCCCTTCTGCATGGGCAGACGGGTCACCTCGCCGCGCCCCTTTGGTGCGCGCATGGAATCGAGTGCCAGTCCTGCTTTTGCAAGATCCGCCCCCAGATCCACGACCGCGGTCAGGACTGCCAGGCTGTTCTTGACGTGGTGTTTGCCCGACGCCCCGATCTTGTAGGTGATTTCCTGGCCTAGAATGCTGGCGTCGACACTCGATCCGGCCGGATAGGAAACGGCCTTCTGGAGATGGCTGTCTGCCGAAGGGTCTTCGCCAAACGTTTGGATTTTGGAAACACCAGCAGCAGCAGCCAGAAACTTCAGCAGGTCGAATTGCAGATTGTCCTTGTTCAGGATCGCAATTCCACCAGGCTCCAGTCCGTCGAAAATTTCAGCCTTTGCCTTGGCTATCTGCTCGACGCTGTCGAAGAATTCCAGATGCACCGGCTGAACGGTGGTGATGATCACCACGTGCGGGCGCACCATCTTTACCAGCGGCGAGATTTCGCCCGCATGGTTCATGCCGATCTCGAAGACACCGAAATCCGTGTCGGCGGGCATGCGTGCCAATGTCAGCGGTACGCCCCAATGGTTGTTGAAGGAGGCAACCGAGGCATGAACCTTGCCGGATTCTGTCAGTGTCAGGCGCAGCGCTTCCTTCGTGCCGGTTTTGCCGACAGAACCGGTGACCGCGACAATTCGGGCACTACTGCGAGCCCGCGCAGCGATACCGAGCTTGCGCATGGCTTCAAGCGGATCGTCCACAACCACGTAGCGGCCATCTTCGGGCAGATCGGACAAGCGATCCTCGCCAACCAGCGCCACCGATGCGCCGGCTTCCAGTGCGGCGGCGACATAATCATGCCCGTCCAGACGGTCGCCGGTGATCGCGACGAATGCATCACCCGGCTCCAGCGTCCGGCTGTCTATGGATATACCGGTAATTTCAGCGCCAGCATCACCCTGAAGGCGGCCACCGGCGGCTTCAACAAAGGCATCAAGGGTCCAAAGCGGGTCGCTCATGTGTTTCCTTCAAGACTGATGGCGCGCTTTACGGCTTCGTGATCGGAAAAGGGAATCACTGTGTCGCCAACAATCTGGCCCGTTTCGTGACCTTTTCCGGCCACACACAGGATATCGCCATCCTTTAGGCGGCGAACTCCCTCTGCGATCGCTTCATACCGGTCGCCAATCTCCATTGCATCGGGTGCGCCACCCAACACCGCCTTGCGAATGGTCGCCGGGTCTTCCGAGCGCGGGTTGTCGTCGGTGACGATAACCAGATCGGCCCTGCGAGCCGCGACTTCTCCCATCAGCTCGCGTTTTCCGGGGTCCCTGTCGCCACCGGCGCCGATAATCACGGACAGCTTGCCACGGACAAACGGCTTCAAAGCCGCAAGGGCGTTATCAAGCGCGTCCGGCTTGTGGGCGTAATCGACAAAAACCAGTCCGCCTGCTGGCGTCTTGCCGGCAAGTTCAAGACGGCCAGGAGCCCCCTTCAGGTTTTCAAGGGCCCGCAAGGCAGTTCCCGTGTCGATGCCGGCGGCAATCGCGAGACCGGCAGCAATGAGTGCGTTGGAAACCTGGAAGCGACCGATCAGGGGCAGCGTCACCTTGTATTCGCCGCGCGCACTCTGGATCGTCAGTTCCTGCCCTGCCCCCATCGGCTTCAGGCCGGTCAGGGTGAGGTTCCGGCCGGTTTCTCCGACCGTGAAGAGCGGCAGCCCTCTCTCCTGCGCGACCGCCATGACCCGGTCAGCATATTTCTCGCCCGGATCGCAGACCACTGTGCCACCTGACGGAAGCAACTCTTTGAACAGGCGAAGTTTTGCATTCAGGTAATGCTCGATCGTCGGATGATAATCCATGTGATCACGGCCAAGATTGGTGAAGGCGGCCGCCGTCAGCCGAACACCGTCCAGCCGGTACTGATCGAGACCGTGCGAAGAGGCCTCAAGCGCCGCGTGATTGACACCTTCTTCTTCCAGCTCTGCCAACTGCTTGTGCAAGGCAACCGGGTCCGGCGTTGTCAGGCCGCCGTAGCTTTCTCCATCCGGCTTGATAACGCCCAGTGTACCAAGACTTGCGGCAGGATGGCCTGCAGACTGGAAGATCTGGCGGGCGAAATGAGCAACGGATGTCTTGCCCGCAGTTCCGGTGACGGCAACGATAGTGTCGGGTTGAGCTCCGTAGAAACGGGCCGCCATTCTTGCAAAAACCTGACGAGGCTCTGCGGCACTGACAACGGCAACCGTGTTCGGCACCTGTGCACGCACTGCATCTGCGGCCTCTTCAGCACACAGAATGGCAATTGCCCCGGCCGCTGCTGCGTCCGGGGCGAATTTTGTCCCGTCGACGGAAGCCCCCTTGAAGGCGGCAAACAAGAAGCCCGGCTGAACTTTGCGGCTATCAGCCGTCAGCCCCGTAATTTTCCGAGCCGCTGCCGCTTCGGGCAAGGTCAGCCCGGCAGCTAAATACTCAAGATCCATCTCACCCGATCATCCGGTTTGTGCGTCGTCATTAATGAGCTTTTTCGGAAAACCGGATTTCGGCTGCGACCCCGCCGGTTTTCAAAGCTCAACTCGTCTCCTTAATAGGAAATCTCGATTGGTTCATCCCCTTTGCTGAACCGCGGCATCACACCAAGCATGGGAGCCGAGCGGCGAACGATTGCGCCAACCATCGGCGCAGCGTTCAGACCAGCCGTCGCACCAATGCCGTCGCGTTCCGGTTTCGGCTCGTCGATAACGACCAGAACCACGTAGCGCGGGTCGTCCATCGGGAAGGCCGACAGGAACGAGTTGCGGCGCTTGTTGTTGACATATCGACCGTTCTCGATCTTCTCCGCAGTGCCCGTCTTGCCACCGACCGTGTAGCCCGGGACATCGGCCCGGCGGCCCGAACCGGAGAGCACGTTCAGCCTGAAGAGATAACGCATCATGCGGCTCGTTTCCGGAGAAACGACTTGTTTGCCAAGCTTTTGCACGTCTTCGGGGCTTCTCGGCAGGAAGGTTGGCGGAAGCAGGACGCCACCATTCACCAGCGCTGCGGCGGCAACGGCGGTCTGCATCGGCGTTACCGAGATACCGTGCCCGAACGAGATGGTCATCGCCGCCAGCTCGTTCCATTTCGGCGGCAGCAGCGGCGCTGCATTTTCCGGCAACTCGGTCTGCAGACGGTCAGTCAGGTGCAGGCGCTTCAGGAAGTCCTGCTGGCGCGCAATACCGGTCGCCAGCATCATTTTTGCGGTGCCGATGTTGGATGAATAGATGAAGATTTCAGGCACCGACAGGATGCGGTGTTTCCCGTGGAAATCCGAAATCGTGCGGCCGCCTGCCCTGATCGGACGGGTCGCATCGAAGCTGTCATTGATCGAAACAGCCCCCGAATCCAGTGCCATCGCGGTGGTGAAGGTCTTGAAGACCGATCCCATTTCAAAGACACCACCGGTCGCCCGGTTCAGGCGGTCCTTTTCCAGGGCCTGGGCCCGGTCGTTCGGGTCATAGTCCGGCAGGGAGGACATGGCGACCACTTCGCCGGTCTTCACATCAAGAACGATACCGGCCGCGGCGATCGCCTTGTAGCGTTCCATCGCCTTCACGAGCTCATCGCGCACGACATGCTGGACGCGCAGGTCGACGGACAGCTTCACCGGTTCCATCGTACGGTCCGACGTAAAGCCAAGCGACTGAAGGTCTCTCAACCAGGAATCATCGATGTATTTTTCGATCCCGGCGAGGCCCTGATTGTCGACGTTGACGGAACCAACAATATGGCCCGCTGTCGGCCCACCCGGATAGAAACGCTGGTTTTCCGAAAGGAAGCCGATACCCGGCAGGCCGAGATTGTGAACTCTTTCGGCCTGCTGTGGGGTCATTTCACGCTTAAGCCAGACGAAGCCGGCGCCGCTTTCCAGGCGGCGACGCACCAGACCCTCGTTCAGATCCGGCACGATACGGATCAACCCCTCGACCGCCTCATCCACATCCATGATGCGGCGCGGTTCAGCGTAAAGCGAAGCCGTCTTGATGTCGGTAGCAAGGATCTCGCCGTTCCTGTCGATCAGGTCCGGACGGGAGGCGGCAACGGAATCCTGCGCCGAAATCCAGGCATGGGACGGCGCCTCTTCCATTTGCGCCAGCATGACCAGCCGGCCCGCGATCGCAACATAGACGCAGGCAAAGGCAAGCATGGCCACATAGACACGGGATTTGACTGCGCTGGCGGAGACGGAGTCCCTTGTCGCCCGCGGATGAGCCCGTCTTACCTGAAGGAAGCTGGTCGGTTCACTAACCATCGTCATGACCGCGCCCTCACTGGATCACAGCAGACGAGCCGGCATAGCCGCCCATCTGACTGCCACCGATTGGCTCCAGCATCACAGGACGCGCCGGAAGATCTTCCGTTGTCACGATCTGTTTCACATCAAGCGGTTCAAGAAGAAGATAATCGTTATAGCGTTCGACAAGGGACTGCAGCCGGTCCGGCTTGTTGAGAAGGCTCCACTCCGCCTTCAGATGACGAATGGAGT
This sequence comes from Roseibium sp. ROS1, assembly GCF_054658215.1. Classification (NCBI taxonomy): domain Bacteria; kingdom Pseudomonadati; phylum Pseudomonadota; class Alphaproteobacteria; order Hyphomicrobiales; family Stappiaceae; genus Roseibium; species Roseibium sp. ROS1. Next base: position 1,079,272 of record NZ_BAAGIG010000001.1, on the reverse strand, counting down.
CGCGCTCCTCATCGATCTGCCGCTTCAGATCGGCAACCTTTTCCGCAGACTTCGTCGCTGCGAGCTTCATGTCATAGACCGTCGCCGCGCCGATCACGACCGCCAGTATGAACACGATGTTCAGCGTTCGAACCATATTAGCCCCCTAGCCCATGGAAGGCTGCGAGACGTGGGACACCCGCCTGATGGATGTCCAGCTCTCGCGCCTCAGCTTCGGTCCGCCGCCCGGCCCGAAGCTTCGCGGATCTTGCCCGCGGATTGATGTCCGTTTCAGCGTCGGCAGCTTCTACCGCCTTGCGCGTCAACAATTCGAATGTCGCCGGAGGCACGTCTTCCTCCGGCATATGTCGTGATCCGCCACCGCGGGTCCGGGTCCGATCCTGGAAGAACCGCTTGACGATACGGTCTTCGAGGGAATGGAAGCTCACCAGCACAAGGCGTCCGCCCGGCTTCAGAATCCGCTCGGCCGCGCCCAGCGCTTCAGCCGCCTGATGCAACTCGCCGTTCACATAGATCCGCAGCGCCTGGAAGGTTCGCGTTGCCGGATGGATCTGTGCCTTCTTGGGCGACCGGCCAAGCACCTTTTCGATGAGGTTCGCCAGCTCCAGGGTCCGAGTGAATGGCTTTTCCTTGCGGGCCCTGTCGATGGCGTGCGCAACTGTCGTCGCCCGCTTTTCCTCGCCCAACAGACCGATGACGCGGATCAGATCCTTCACTGGCAGCTCATTCACGACATCCGCAGCCGATGGCCCGGCCTGCTCCATACGCATGTCCAAAGGTCCATCGCGCAGGAATGAAAAGCCGCGATCAGCCTCATCAAGCTGCATGGAAGAAACGCCGAGATCGAGAACCACACCGTCGACACCATCAAAACCGCAACCGCGGGCATGCGTTTCAAGACCCGCAAATTGACCCGGCACGAGCATCAGACGGCCTTCGGAAGCTTTCACAAGCTCCTGCCCGCCGGCAATCGCGTCCGGATCCCGGTCGATACCGATCACATGGGCACCACGTTCCAGAATTGCGCGGGAATAACCTCCGGCACCGAAAGTACCGTCGACAATCACCTCGCCGGGCTGCGGTGCAAGCCACTCCAGAACCTCTTTCAGGAGAACCGGCACATGGCGCTCGGGTCCGCCAGCGTCAGGAGCAACGTCTCTGTCGCCGAGCGCCATCATACCGGCTCTCCCTGAGAGGATGCGGAGCTTTGCCCCGACAGCATCGCGAGCGCACGCCGTTGGGCCTCTGCGCGGTACTCGCGAAACTTTTCAGGTTCCCAGATCTGGAACTTGTAATTCATGCCGACGAAGGTGACCTGGTCGGTAATTCCGGTGTGTTCGCGGATCATGTCGGAAATGGTCATGCGGCCATCCCCATCGATCCTCGGGTTTTCACTGGCGCCGAACAGGGCGATCGCCAGCGCATCATGATCGGGAGAGAGCTTTGCAAAGGCTTCCGAGCGCTTGTTGATTTCAGCAAGCAGATCGTTTCCGCCCGCGTCGACAGCCGCGCAGTGTGAAGAAGCAATGCAATATAGGCCTTCAAATCCATCTCTCGCCAATACCGTACGGAAGGGCGCCGGGATCGACACGCGCCCCTTGGCATCCAGCCGGTTGGTAAAGTGAGAAACAAAGCCGGCCATTCATCCCCTCGAAACGGGTCCCCACCCGTTCAAATCCCAAGTTCACCCGTAAATGAGAGGAAGGCCGGCAACTTGCCCGGACACGCAATTTGCAAAAACGGCACTTTCAGAACCGTTAAATCGATGTCCATGACCCTACTGAGATGGGCCCGCGCTCCCCATTCTGGGTATTTATGGGATACCATGGGAAATCATGGGCGGTCAATGGAATCTCATGGATTCCGGCTCGATTTGATCGCACACGACCCCGTCGAGAGACCTTAAGGCAAACATGCTTAATGAAGCCTTGACACAATTGGAGAATCGGATTCGCAGGAATACGGAGGTTTTCCGCATCGAAGCCCGGAAAACCGGCAATTTCTGCCTATCTGGAAAGACTTGTGGAGAAAGAAAACCGCCTTCGTGGCGAGTGTCTCAACCGAACCTGAGCGCCCGACCCGTGGCCCCTGGTGTCTCGCCGAACCGCTCCCGGTAGGCAACCGAGAACCGGCCCAGGTGCCGGTGGCCGGACCGGTAGGCCACCTCTGCCACGGGCAGACTGTGCCCCTCCGACAACAACAGGTGCCGTGCGTAACTCAGCCGGACGCCCTGAAGGTACTGAAGCGGAGTACAGCCGTATTCCTGCCGGAACTGCAATTGAAGGTTCCGGGGCGAGGTTCCTGCGTGGGTACTGATATCCAGAAGACTGATGTCGTCGGCAAAACGCTCGCCGATCAGGCTGACCGCACGCTTCAGGATGGCCGGTGACCTGCCGGTCTCCCGCCGTTCCAGCAGCGGCGACGCGGTGTTCGGCTGAAATTCCAGCAGCGCTCCGACAAGCGCTTCTTCCAGGTGGCGTTGTTCCGGGCTCCCTTCCCCCTGAAAAACCCGCCCTTCCTCGACTGCACCCAGAACACCGCGCAAGCGACGGCGCCATGCAGCACCAGCGCAAGACAGAAGATTGAATTCGGGTTCGAAGCGAACCTGACCAACACTCACACCGGCCATTCTGCTTGCAACTTCCTGCAGGAAACCCGTCTCGATCTGAAGAAGGATCTGCTGGCAGCCGGCATGCCAGCGCATGGCAGTGTGCCGGTCCGGATTGAGAATGGAGGCAACCCTCGGCGTGGACACCATGGAACGACAACCATTGCGGACTTCAGCCGTGCCGGTAATCGGAAGCTGGATCAGATAAAACTCGGCAAGTTCTCCTGGCTCGATCGCCACATCAGCGCCATACCGCAGGTAGTTGAGAGAAAGATGCTGCCCACGCACCCGGTTCTGGCAGGCATCAAACCTGTCGGATGCCGAAAAACGCCCCAGGCGATGATTGCAGAAGTGACGGGCAACGATTTCCCTGGCTTCGTCCACATCCGTGGTTTCGAAGCATTTGAAGCGATCGAGCGGCGTTTTGCTTTCTGCCTGAGACAACATTGTGGAAGCATGCCGCTGCTGCGAGGCCCTTTCAAGCGCCACCTTGTGTGCCATGCGTCATTTTACTGCATCCGGCCAAGTAATTTCGCTTTCTGGATAAAGAAATCCATCGAGCCGCGCTTAGCCTTTCACCTGTCGAAAGGCCAAAGCGCACCAAATGAGCGATGAGGGGAACAATCATGCAAGATGGCGCAGGCATTACCGCAGCTAACGCGGGACTGGACAATATCAGCTGGAATGTGGTCGGGCACACCTATACGCCGAAACTCCTGAGCGGCAATGCCTTCATCTGGCATGCGCTCATTCCGGCGGAGACCTTTGTCCCGCCCCACATACATCCGACCCAGGACGAATGGATCGTGATGCTGGAAGGGGAGCTGGAAGTCGAAATGGGTGGTCAGACCCACAAGGCAAAGGCGGGCGACACGATCCGCATGCCGATGGGTGAAGCCCACGGCATCTTCAACAGGTCTGGCAAGACGGCCACCTGTGTCTTCGGCGTTGCGCCGTCCCGTAAACTCTTCGAACTCTTCGGCGCGCTCGACGGCGTGACAGATCCGGCTGAACTGGTCCGGCTTTCCGCCTTGCATGAGGTCGACTTTCTGCCGCCTCCCGATCAGGCCTGAGCCAACACGGCCAGATCCAGCTTTTGACGTGACGGGGTGGATTGCCGGCAGATACCACACTGCCGGCGCCCCCTGAGGCGAGAGGACATCGAGAATGACGAAACGCAAGACTGTCGCCGTAATCGGCGGCGGCGTGAGCGGGCTTGCGGCTGCAAAAGCCTTTGACGAACGCGGGCACCGGGTGATGGGCTTCGAGCGAAGCCACGATTTCGGTGGTGTCTGGGAACTGTCGCGGTCCTATCCGGACGTGCAGACCCAGTCGCCCAAGGACCTTTACCGCTTCACCGACCTGCCCATGCCGGACGACTATCCTGAATGGCCGAAAGGGCCTCTGGTACATGCCTATTTGCATGCCTATGCGACAAAACACAAACTCGGCCGCCTGTTCCGGCTGAACACCAATGTCCTGTCCATGGATCGCCGCAAGGATGGCAATCCGGGCTGGACGCTGACACTTGAGGCGGCCGGCAGAACCTGGTGCGAAGATTTCGACTTCGTCGCCATCTGCACCGGCCAGTTTTCGGACAAGAACGTCATTTCCCACCCTGGGCAAGAAGCCTTCGAGGCCGCCGGCGGCCAGGTGCTGCACAGCTCGGACTATACCGACAGCAGCATGGCGCGGGGCAAACATGTGATCGTCCTCGGCGGCTCCAAATCCGCGACCGACCTGGTGGTCAACGCCGCCAGAAACGGTGCGAAATCGGTCACGCTGGTCTACCGGGAACCGGTCTGGCGCGTGCCCTATTTTGTCGGCGGCATCAATTTCAAACGCCTGCTCTACATGCGCGCCCAGGAACAGCAGTTCAACGGCTGGGGCCGGACCGGCCTTGCAAAAGCGGTCTCTGCTGCCTTCAAGCCATTGATCTGGGCAAATTTCAGAGGGCTGGAAACCCTGCTCAAGTTTCAGCTCAAGTTGAAGAAATGGGACATGGTTCCGGATATCCCGATCGAAAAGGATGCCTCCTGTTCGTTGCCGATCGTGACACCGGGGCTTTTCGAAGGTTTTGAAGCGGGCAGCATCCGCCCGGTTCGGGGAACCTTCGAGCGCTATGAGAATGGCAATGTCATCCTGTCCACGGGAGAAGCACTGCCCTGTGATCTGGCTGTGCTGGCCGTCGGCTGGAAACTCGGTATTCCCTACCTGGCGAAGGAATACCGGGACAAACTGATTGAGCCCGACGGGCAATACAGGGTCTACCGTCTGTCGGTGAACCCGGACCTGCCCGACATGGGCTTTGTCGGCTTCAACTCCAGTTTTTGCACCGTGTTGTCGGCGGAAATGATTGCCAACTGGCTGGTTCGCTATGCCGACGGGCAACTGGCCCATCAACCGACGGATAGGGAAATGCGCAGCAACATCGACCAGATGCTCCACTGGCGTCGGCGGGAACGGCCGGCTGCCCAGGTCTATGGCGGTCTTTGCTCTGCCCCCTTCCACTTCCGGCATTTCGATGAACTGCTGGCGGATATGGGGGCTGCCAAGCGAAAACGCGCAAACCCGTTGGCGGAGCAGTTCTCCTACCCGAAAGCAGAAGCTTACGGGACATTTCTTGGCAGCACGCCGCAATATGCAGCGGGCTGAACAGGGAAAGTAAGAGCCAGCCGGCCTGTAAGCCGGGTTCTGTATGGCCCGGCCAGATACGAGACCTGACGCGGACGTGACAGCCATTCATCTGTGACGTCTGTTGCCAGACGCCTATCGCAACCAACCCGGACAACTGGCCTGGAAACCGGCCTGAACCGGATCGCTCCGGTTCGCGCTGTCCCTATTCGGTTTTGCTCCCGGTGGGGTTTACCATGCCGCCGCTGTTGCCAGTTGCGCGGTGGGCTCTTACCCCACCCTTTCACCCTTACCCCGGGAAAATCTCTCGATCTGTCCGGGGCGGTTTGCTTTCTGTGGCACTTTCCCTAAGGTCGCCCTCGCCGGGCGTTACCCGGCACCGTGTTTCCATGGAGCCCGGACTTTCCTCCCCCGCGGCCTTTCGGCACTTGCGGCAGCGGCTGTCCGACCGACTGGCGCATGGGACTTAGGAGGCTTTGCGGACAAGGTCAAGCGACAGTCGAGGCCGTGCTGCGCGAATTCCCGGGATAGCGTCCCCGTCCTGTGTCATTCCGCCAACCTGCCGTCCACTGGCGGCTGCGACTTCGCGCCCCGCCTCACCCGTTCGCACGCTTCACAATCCTCACGCAAGCTAGCTCTTGCAGGGCTATAGGCTGGCAAAACTGTCAAGGTGCCATCGGGCCAGACACCCAAGAGCCTGCGGCAAAACCCGCCAACCCCGGAACGGTGAAAAGAGGAACGTAATTCTAATTATTGTAAAAAATATCAATATAAATTTTTACTAGGTCATCGAAAGATAAAAACTTTTTCCCGTCATTGCCCAAATATTAAGCAATAAGAAACCCATGTGACGGAAGGTAATGGGAACAAACATGGAGCTAAAAATGCGTCAACTGTGCGTCTTCCTGCCTGCGATCATGCTGGCAACTGCAGCCCAGGCTGCGGAAACACCGCCCGATGCGAAAGCGTTGATCCAGCCGGAGATTGTGGAAGCCGTCGCCGAATGGCTTTCCAACCCGATTGTCGCCTTGTCGATCAACGCACAAAACAATTTGCGCGGATCTCTTTCACAGGCAGACATCGACGCACTGGACGCCCAATGGCGACAGGAACGCGAAGCAGCGGACAAGCCTCTGATTTCCGCGACCTTGTCCGCCCCCTTGTCGATCTACCTCCTGCGCGTTCAGGCAGGGTCCCTCGGCCTCTATCCTGAAATCTTCGTCATGGACGCGAACGGTCTGAACGTCGGGCAAAGTGCGATTACCAGCGACTACTGGCAGGGAGACGAGGCCAAGTTCCAGAAGACCTTCCCGAACGGCCCTGAAACCATTTTCATCGACGAACCGGAATGGGACGACGGCAGCAAGATCTGGCGTGCCCAGCTCAACATGACGATCACTGACCCCGAAACCAAGAAAGCCATCGGGGCTGCAACAGTCGAATTCAACCTGACCGAACTGATGCGTCGTCAGGGTACGGGATCTTAAGCGGGAAATACCATGTTCAAAAATCTATCCGTCAGCAAAAAGATCGCCGCAGGGTTCCTGACGCTCGCATTGGTCGGCGCAGTGGCCGGTGGCATGAGTGCCTATCAGACGCATTCGGCTCTGGATGAAGTCAAGACAGCAAACAACCTGTCGGATCTCAACGTGGAAACGGCTGAACTCACGGAAAAGATCGCAGCGCAGGCTCTGTCGGTGAAATCCTTCCTGCTAACCGGCAACCGTGATCTTCTCACCCGGTCCCAGGATCTGAACGATGAAATTCAGACAGGGTTTTCGGAAGTCGGCTCACTTGTCGACGCGAGCCTGCCTGAGTTTCAAAGCCATCTCTCCGAACTGAAATCAAGCTGGGAAACCTGGTACAGCCAGATTGCCGCACGCCAGATCGAACTGATGCGCACACCGGAGACGGTCGACATGGCGCGTGCGATTGACCTGACACCGGAAAGCTCTGGTCTTTTGTCAGCTGTTCAGCAGCAAAGCCGACAGCTTGCCGACGCAGTTGATGCGGAACGGCAGAAATCGGTTATTGCCCAGAACAGGTCACTGAACACGGTCCAGATCGTCTCGCTCTCCAGCACACTGATCCTCACCGTGCTTGCGATGATCCTCGGCTTCCTTAATCACATCGCGATTTCAGCGCCGCTATCGAGACTGTCCGTCATAACCGACAAGCTGTCGGCCGGAGACACGTCTCAGACGGTTGATATCAGCGACCGTAAGGACGAAATCGGTCTTCTCGGCCGCGCGCTCGGCGTCTTCCGCGAAAACCTGATCCGCACACGCGAACTTGAGCAACAGGCTGAAGCGGAACGCATCAACGCCGAACGCATCAAGCGCGAGGAAATGGAGAAGGTTGCCAGCGACTTCGAAGCAACTGTCCTCAACATCTGCGACGGGATGATTACACGACTGGATGCGCTGACCAGTTCCGCCGGATCACTGTCAACGATTGCCAACAACACCACGGACCAGGCCCTGGCCGTTTCGGCAGCCGCCGAACAGGCAACCACCAACGTGAATACCGTGGCCAGCGCGACAGAGGAACTTTCAGCTTCCATCCGTGCAATCACGGAACAGGTGCGATCATCCTCGGAAATCGCCCAGGAAGCGGAACATGAAGTCGGGCGATCCAACGAAGCCGTAGCGACGGTGCAGCAGGTGGTTTCGCGCATCGGTGACGTTACGAAGCTGATCACCGATATTGCCGAACAGACCAACCTGCTCGCCCTCAACGCGACCATTGAAGCTGCCCGTGCCGGCGAGGCCGGAAAGGGCTTTGCCGTTGTTGCATCCGAGGTCAAGGCCCTCGCGGAACAGACATCCAAGGCGACGGAGGAAATCGACCGGCAGATCACGGAAATGCGCCAGGCCGCGGATGCTTCGACAGAAGCAACCGAGTCTGTTGCCGGTCTCGTCCAGAAGATTTCGGAAAACACGCACGCCATGTCCGGTGCAGCGGAAGAACAGAACCTGGCAACGACCGAAATCGCCAGCAGCGTCTCCGAAGCCGCACAGGGTACCGAAAGCGTTTCGAGATCCATTTCCGAGGTCAGTGGCGCTGCCAGCGAAACAGCAAACCTGAGCTCGGACATGAATGCGGCTGTCGGCGAATTGCATGAACAGTCCAATACACTGCGCCACGCCATGCAGGACTTCCTGGGCAAGGTGCGAGCAGCGTAACCAGCCTTGATCGAGCCCGGTAATGGGTTTCACGGTCTCGGTAAAAATACTGCGTCGCACAAACTTCATTTCTCTTGTGCGACGCCAGCGGCTAACGTCCCCTTAGGATTTCATTCCGGGGGACGTTTTCGTGAAACACGCGATCAAGACGCAGGAAGCTGCGGACCTCATTCCAGACGGAGCCACCCTGCTGGTGGGAGGTTTCATGGGGGTGGGTTCGCCCCATCGGTTGATTGACGCCATAGTGGCGAAAGGCACCAGAAACCTGACGATTGTCGCCAATGACACGGCCATGCCGGATCGTGGCATCGGCAAGCTCGTCAGCGCAGGTTCGGTTTCAAGGGTGATCGCTTCTCACATCGGCCTCAACCCGGAAACCCAGCAGAAGATGATATCCGGCGAGATTGATGTCGAACTGGTTCCCCAGGGAACCTTGGTCGAACGCATCCGGGCGGCCGGCGTCGGTCTGGGTGGCATCCTGACTCCGACCGGCATTGGCACGCTCGTCGAGGAAGGCAAGCAGAAGATCACCGTCGACGGCAAGGAATATCTTCTGGAAACTCCCATCCATGGCGATTTCGCCCTTTTGGCCGCCTACCGGGCGGACTACGTCGGCAATCTGGAGTATTCCCTCACCGCCCACAATTTCAACCCGACCATGGCTCTGGCGGGCAAGACCGTTATCGCGGAACCGCACACGATCGTACCCGTGGGTGTGATTTCGCCAGATAGCGTGAAAACACCCGGCATTCTCGTCGATCATCTTCTGGAAAGGGCCGCCTGATGGACGACAAGGAAATCATCGCCCGGCGCGTGGCACAGGAAATCAAAGCCGGTACGCTGGTCAATCTCGGCATCGGCCTGCCGTCACTGGTGGCCAACTACCTGCCGAAGGAAGTGCATGTCTTCTTTCAGGCCGAAAACGGTGTGATCGGCCTGGGCGCCCGCCCGCCCGAAGGGATGGAAGACCCCGACCTCACCGATGCCGGCGGCGGTTTCGTGACCGCCGTTCCGGGAGCAGCTTCCATCGACAGCGCCATGAGCTTCGGCCTGATCCGCGGCGGCCATCTGGACATGACCGTTCTCGGCGGCTTGCAGGTGGATGAACGTGGCTATCTCGCGAACTGGATGATCCCGGGCAAGATGGTTCCGGGCATGGGCGGTGCAATGGATCTTGTGGCCGGCGCCAAACAGGTGATCGTCGCAATGGTTCACACGGCCAAAGGCCACCCCAAGATCCTGAAGGAATGCACACTTCCCCTGACAGCTCGCCGTCGTGTCAGCCTGATCGTGACGGAAATGGCCGTGATCGAACCGACGGACGACGGCCTCGTCCTGCGAGAAACGGGCCCCGGCATGAGTGTCGATGATGTCATCTCCGCAACAGAAGCCTCGCTGATCGTTCACGGGGACGTCCCGACCATGAGGCTTTGAAGGAAGACGGGTCAATGCGCGTGTCCAGTACCAAGCAAACCGGCAAGGGTGTCCACGCCCTCCTCGATCTGCCGTGCATTTGCACCGGCAAAGCCGACAATAAGCCCCGGCCGCCCTCCTTCGGCTAGATAACAATTGCTGAGCGGTGAAACGGCAAAGCCGCGGTCCTGCATCGCGACTGCAAGTGCAATATCGTTGACGGGCTCCCGGAACATGACCGTCAACTGCACATTGCCTGTCAGAGGCGCAACTTCCACACGATTGCCCAGCCTCTGCCGTAACGCGCCGGCGAGCATCGTCCCCCGCTCCAGATAGACTGGCCGGATCTGTTTCAGGTGCTTCTGATAGGCCCCGCTATCCATGAAGTGGGCGAGTGCAGCCTGGGCCTGAACATTCGCAGAACAGCCGATATTGCGCATGGTTTGGGTGAGCGGGGCTACAAGAACCTCTGGTACGACGCAATAGGCAATCCGGAGCCCGGGGAGCAGGCTCTTCGCGAACGTGCCCATGTAGATAACCTGTCCCTCATCCGCCAATCCGTGCAGCGCAGCCACAGGCCGGCCCTCGAACAGGAACTCGCTGTCATAGTCGTCTTCCAGGATCACCGCGCCGCAGGTGCGGGCAACATCAAGAAGCATCAGACGCCTCGCCAAGGGCATGCGTGCCCCAAGGGGATAGTGATGGGACGGTGTGACATAGATCAGCTTCGGCGGCTGATCCAGATGGGCCATCTTCGACGCGTCCGCGCCCTCTCCGTCGGTTGGCAGCGGCCGGATCGTCAGACCTGCCCCGGAAAAGGCCGTCCGCGCGCCGAGGTAGCCTGGTTCTTCCAGCCAGACGTCGTCACCCGGATCAGTGAGCACCTGGCTGAGCATCGTCAGGCTGGCCTGTGTTGAACTGGTGACAAGAATCCGATGAGGGTCAGCCCGAACCCCGCGTTCGGCCGCAAGGTGCCGGGCGATCTGCCGCTTGAGCACCTCAAGACCGGCAAAATTCTGATAGTGGAGATCCGCGCTGCGCTCGAGCCGCGCGGCCCTGCGCAGTGATCTCGCCCATTCCTCGTAGGGAAACAGATCAAGTGCCGGCGCACCCGGTTGCAAGCCTCCCTGGCGATAGGCCCACCCCTCGCCGCGCAAGTTGGCACTCAATGTCCTGCCACGTTGCGACAGCTTCAGCCCGAGCGCTTCCACCTTGCGCTGCGCATGCGCACCTTCCAGCACCAGCCCTTCGGTAATGCGGGGAGCAGCGCCGGTGCGCACGGTGATCACACCTTCGGCTTGCAGAAGGTCGTAAGCCGTGTTGACGGTGTTGCGTCCAACGTTGAGCGACGCTGCCAACCGCCGCGTGGATGGCAACTTTGTTCCCGAGCGCAGCAAGCCTGTGCGCACGGCGTCACGAAAGCCTCGATAGATCTGTTCCGCCAATGGCACGTCTGCCGACCGCTCAAGAGACAGGATGCCTTCAGGAAAAACTGGTTCTGTCATTTTCTAAAAACCGGACCTTCTTTGGGGCCAATTTATCGGACAAACAGCACAACACAAGACAAACAGTCAATTGGAGACGAGACCATGTCCACTCTGGAAAAACGCCAGGCAGCGGATCTGCCCCGTTATGCCAAGATCCGCCAGATGAACCGCGGCGGGTACGACCGGACCGTTGCCTACGACATCCTGGATGCGGGCCTTGTCGCCCATTGCGGCTTCGTTCACGAAGACCGACCGATGGTGATCCCGATGGCATATGCCCGGATCGACGACCGCATCTATATTCATGGAGCGAGCACCACCCGCATCATCAAGTCAAACGCGGAAGGCGTACCGGCGAGCCTGACCGTGACACTAGTAGATGGTCTGGTGGTCGCGCGTTCCGCTTTCCATCATTCCATGAACTATCGCTGCGCGATCGTGCATGGCACGGCGAGGCTTGTCGAAAGCGAACAGGAACAGATCGAAGCCCTGGCCGCTATCACCGACCATCTTCTGCCTGGCCGCTGGGATGAATGCCGCGAAATGATGCCGAAGGAACACAAGGCAACCGGTGTGCTTGTCATGGATATCGACCATGTCAGCACGAAGGTCCGCACGGGCGGACCGGTGGACGACAAGGAAGATCTCGGGACCGATATATGGGCTGGTGTGGTGCCTGTGGTGACCGCACTCGGCCAGCCCCTATCGGCACCTGATGTGCCTGCCGAAACGCCGGTTCCCGCCTCGGTTCCAGCCGCCCGCAGGAAGTTCGCATAAGCTGACAGCCTTCAGCACACAAAAAGAAAACCCCGCCGGAAATCCCGGCGGGGTTTTCAGTTTGCCCACGGCTGACCGCCCTGCCGCTTTTAGCTGGAGGCCAGGATCTGCTTGACCTTGGAACAGTAGCGCTTGCTGACCGGGTTCATCCGCTTAGCGAAATGGCCGGCATTGTAGCGCAAGATGGTGCCACAAACGTCGCCGCCCGCCTTCTTGTGCGCGCCGGCAAGGTACTTCATGCCCCATTCCAGATTGGTTTCGGGGTCATAGAGCGCCTTGGTCGACCCGCGGTAGCCGATGCCACGCGCGGTTGCCGGCTTGATCTGCATCAGACCGACTTCACCGGCGCTGCCGCGTGCACGCGGATTGAAGTTGCTCTCCACCTGGACCACTGCCTTGGCGATCTTGACCGGCACACCATGTTTGGCGGCGGCCTTACGGATGAGCTTGGCGTATTTGTCGTTGCTGACAACAGCCGTCCGCTTCGGGGACACCTTGCGCGTCAGGCTTGCAGTTCTTGTCTTCTTGGCAGGTTTTTCCTGCGTTTCCTGCTTGCTCGATTCAATGATGTGCAGGATCGGTTTGGAACCAGAGCCGACCGACGGCTTGGCTTCGGCAGGTTCGCTCTTCTTGTCCGGGTCGATGATATGGAGGATCGGCTCCGACCCGGAACCCGTACCTTTAGCCATTGCAGCCGGTGCTGCAAGAGTGGTTGCATAGGCGAAAAGGCACAGCGCCCCAGTAAGTGTCTTGAATGACCGTAACATTCAGTCCAGCCCTTTTGGTTTTCGTTGCGTTGAAATCAGGCGGGAGAAATGCCGGAGCTATTGGACGAAAATGGGCGCTAATACATCACGAATTATTTCAAATTATTACATAAAATTACAGGAATTTAATGCTGTTCTTAGTCATTTTCTGTAGTTTGTGGCCAAAATTAGCAAGCAATTCGGCAATGGATGGGCCATCAGAAGAAATTCTGTGACCACTCGTGGCGCAGAGCCGCCTAAAAATGCTGCGTTGCGGGAACTAATTTTGTTGACTGCGCGTTTAATTCGTTGGTCCGAACTCGTAACCGCACAAAAAAACCTAACCAACCGTTCGATCAGGCCGACAGGGAAGGCAACTTGCGCAGCAGCGCATGCAACGTTTCGATCGTCGATTGATCGACGACACCGTCCACCTTCTCTGGTCGGAAATGGCGTTGAAACGCGGCAACCACCTGGCGTGTCTTCAAGTCGAAGTCCCCGGTGATGTCCAGCTCGTAGCCATAGAGTGCGAGCATCGACTGCACCGCTTCAACAGGCTGGCCGCTATCGCCCTCCTGCATCAGCAGACCCGCCCCGAGTGGAAACGGTTTTACATATAAACCGATGCCGGCTTCTGACAGGCGATCCCATGGGAACAGTTCACCCGGGTCTTCCTTCCGGGCAGGAGCAATATCCGAATGCGCCAGGACCATCCACGGATGGATCCCGTGACGGGCACAGATATCGCCAACGAGCGCGACAACGGCTTCGATCTGTGGCTCCGGAAACGGTTGATAGCCGTGCTCATGCCCCGGATTGACGATCTCGACGCCGATCGATCGGGAATTGATATCGGTCTCGCCTTTCCAGAAGCTACGCCCCGCATGCCAGGCCCTGCGGGATTCCGGCACGCATTGAAGGATGCTGCCATCCTCGTTGACGACATAGTGGGCGGAGACTTCCGAACGAGGATCACACAGGCGCTGCAAGGCTTCTTCGCCGGTCGGCATGCCGGTGTAATGGAGCACGACCATATCCACAGGGGCTCCCTGCGCCCGCTGTCCGTGGTTGGGAGACGGATGGACCCTGGCCTTCACACCGGTATCAGTCGCAACGCTCATATGCCTCTTTCCGCGCAGATCTTCGCCCAGGCTTCGTTCAGCGCCGCAAGACGATCATTCGCAATCCTGACGAACTCCTCCGGAACGCCTCTTGCGATCAGCCGGTCGGGATGCGTTTCCTGGACCTCGCGGCGGTAATGGGACTTGAGTTCCCCGTCACTTGCTTCCGGTCCCAAACCCAGCACCTCGTAGGGGTTGCCGTCATTGCGCACATGTCTGGCGAGTATCCTGGAAAACTCCCGGTCATCGATCCCGAAGACCTCCGCCACTCTGGAAAGGTAGCCTATTTCGCTTTCGTGGACGACGCCGTCAGCTTTCGCAATGTGAAAAAGCCCATCCAGAATGTCGAGCAGCGTCTTGCGGTCGTATGGGAACAGATCCGCCAGTTTCTTGGCATAGACCTCGAAGCCGGCAATGTCTTCCTGCGCCAGATTGAACAGGCGGGCGACATTGCGTTCTTCGTTGGGCGGTACATCGAAAAGTTCGCGGAAAGCGATAATTTCATCGGTGGTCACCACACCATCGGCCTTGGCCATCTTGGCCGACAGCGCAATCATCGCAACGGTGAAGCCGACACTGTTGGTCCCCTCCGGCCGCGCAAGCACGAGCTGGACCAGGCGGTCGACGATCTGCGCCCCTCCTGTTCCGATCGAACTTACAATAGCGCCGAGGCTACTCCAGACACTCACACTTCAGCTCCCGCTGGGCCGGTGGGAAAAGGCAGGCAGGAAAGCTTGCCGTGAACCGCATGAATCGATGCGTTGCAGACTCTTATCGGCATGGGCCGGATTTGACCAGATCAACCCTCGCCTGTCCCCATTGGTGCTTCAGCTGGTCGCGCCCGTGGACGAGCGAAAACCGAGTTCCCGCGCGCCGATGTTTTGGACCTTCGAATGGACCACTGCAACGCAGCTCCGCAGTTTGCGGACAGCCTGGCCTACCCCGCCATTTTCCTCGGGTTTCCCTTGGGTTTGAGCAAGCTTGCGATTCATGATGGTTAAAGGAATTACGCTTAGCCTTTCGCGACTCGTGTTCGCAAGATGGTTCCTCGCCGGATGGCAGTCCCCCTGGGAAGAAGCAACATTGTCATTTTTTTCATTTCCATGTCGCTGGTGCTGACGCTGGCGCTGGGTGTCTACGCGAGCAATCGTCTTCTAACGCACTGGCTGGTTGTCCGGGGTCTTGAGCAAGCTTTCCTGCCGCAGGAAAAGACTTTCAACTCGATCCTGCAGGCATTGGCGAGCCGGATCGAAACCGAACCGGCAGCCGACATGTCCGCATTGCGGCTGACCAAAGAGGCTTCTGCCGACAGCCGGAAGCCGAACGACCTGGTTGGCGAATTGCAACGCAATGCCGGCCAGGCTGTGGACACATCCAGGGTACTGGACGCGGTCGCGATCTTCCCTGCGCCAACCGGATCCAGCCTCCAGCGCCCCTCACCGGTGCAAATTCACTGGCATAGTGAAGGGCGGCTTCGTACCAGCAATACGATCTCGCAGGCCAAGGCCGCTCTGAACGGCAACAGCCCGCTCGTTGCCATTCCGGACATGTCGTGGCACGGATCGTTTGGGGCGAATGCACTGATTGCCTACCGTCCCGAAGGAGCCTCCCCGGACTTTCCGGGGCTCTTGCTGTTGGTGACCCAGTCGGAGATCCTGAACGGGCTCACGCCGCTGATCTGGTTGATCAGTGCCGCGATTGGCGGTCTTTGCCTGGCTTCTTTCATGTTTGCTGGCATTCTCCTCTGGCTGCGCTTCTATGACCAGCTCCAGACCAGCAGAGACCTTCAGTATCTGGCGCATCACGACACGCTGACCGGTTTGCCGAACCGCGCCGTCTTCAACGCGCGCCTGACCGAAGCGCTGCGCCTTGCACAGGCCAAGGCTTCCAATATCGGCGTCATGCTGATCGATGTCGACAAGTTCAAGGAAATCAACGACACCTATGGTCATGGCATCGGCGACGTTTTTCTTCAGATCGTGGGGGAACGCCTGAAGGCAGTTTTCGGAAACCACCTGGTCGCCCGCCTTTCAGGCGATGAATTTGCTGTCATGCTGACATCCTTGTCCGACCCCGCCCGCATGACCCGACTTGCAACGGACATGATTGCCGCAACCGAAGCTCCCTGCACGATCGACGGCAAGGACATCAGGATTTCGCTGTCCATTGGTCTTGCAAGGGCAACCGACGGCTCCTGGCGCTCCTCTCGTTTGCTTCATTGCGCGGACCTTGCTCTATATCGGGCCAAACACAGCGGGCGTTCCACCTTCTCGTGGTACACACAAAGCCTTGATGCAGAGGCGCAGAAACGCAAGGAAGTGGAAGAAGGGCTCAACAAAGCGCTCAAGTTCAACCAGTTCAAGTTGCTCTATCAGCCGCAATATGCGCTGAAGGACGGAACACTGAAGGGCTATGAGGCCCTGATCCGCTGGGACCATCCTTCCAAGGGTATCATCCGGCCGGACGATTTCATCCCGATTGCAGAAGACACGGGCCTTATAGAGGAAATCGGAACATGGGTCCTCAACCACGCCTGCCGCGAAGCAGCGTTATGGCAGGACCGCTCGCGCAAGGTCGCAGTCAATGTTTCTCCCGCTCAGTTCATTGCCGGCGAAACCCAGAAACGCGTTGCCCAGGCGCTTCAGAATTCCCGTCTAGACCCCAAGCGGCTTGAAATTGAAATCACCGAGAGCCTGCTGATTTCGAACACGGACGCCGTCATCGAGACACTTCAGCAGATCCGCGACATGGGTGTTTCTATCGCCATGGACGATTTCGGAACCGGCTATTCATCGCTAAGCTACCTGAGCCTGTTTCCCTTCGACAAGATCAAGATCGACAAGGCCTTCATCCAGAACCTCGGCAAGGATGCCAGTACCGACGCGATCGTGACATCGATCGTTGGCCTGGGCCGCTCGCTGGATGTCACGATTACCGCGGAAGGTGTCGAAACCGAGGAACAGGCCATACTGCTGAGCGCGGCCGGATGCGATCTCGTCCAGGGTTTCCTGTTCGGCAAGCCTGATACCGTTGCAAAACACGAGGCAGCCTATCCGGTGTTTCCACTCAGCCCAGCCGGTAGACGCTGGTTCCCCCGAATGCAGCATCAAGCGACGTCGGTCCAGGTGCCACCGCGCATTCGCCTTGCCCCCAAACTTGCCAAGAGCGTGAGGCCCGCTGGCCCGCAACCGGCTATCGGAGGGGAAAGCGAGGACCCGACATCGCAGATTGAGCAGGTCTCCTTGCAGACTGCAGGCTGAAACCGCGATTGCAGGTTTTCAGAGGCTGACCCCGGCTGCGGCATCCTGAGCGGCCGACTGCCGCTCGCGGTCTGCCTTGCGTTCGGAGTAACGATCGACAAGATAGTCCGATCGGCCACGAACCAGCAGCGTGAACTTGACGAGCTCTTCCATGACATCGACCACCCGGTCGTAAAGGGCCGATGGTTTCATCCGGCCATCATCATCAAATTCCTGGTAGGCCTTGGGCACCGACGACTGATTGGGGATGGTAACCATCCGCATCCAGCGGCCGAGGACACGCATCTGGTTGACCGCATTGAAAGACTGCGAACCTCCCGAGACCTGCATCAAGGCCAGTGTCTTGCCCTGTGTCGGCCGGATGGCGCCAAAACTCAGCGGGATCCAGTCAATCTGCGACTTGAGTACACCGGTCATTGCCCCATGGCGCTCGGGAGAGCACCAGACCTGTCCTTCGGACCAGGCACATAGATTTCTCAGTTCGGTGACTTTGGGATGATCGGCACCGCTGTCATCGGGAAGCGGCAGACCTGATGGATCGTAGATCCGGGTCTCCGCACCATAAGCCTGCAGCAGCCTTTGTGCTTCGTGTACGAGGAAGCGGCTGTAGGACCGCTCGCGCAGGGAACCATAGAGCAGCAATATCCGCGGTGGATGCGACGGCCCCGTTGGAACCTTCAACTTCTCCCGGTCGATTTCCTGAAAGTCTGCCGCCGTCACGTTCTTCAAGTCTGCATGCGAACTTTTCGGCTCAGGCATCTGGCGCTCCGGACGAAACCACTTCGCCGTCTTCCTTGGTGAAAGACCCGATATCCTTTGGCAACAGGTCCAGCACCTTCTCGGACGGACGGCACAGGCGGACGCCTTTTTCCGACACCACGATCGGCCTGTTGATCAGGATCGGGTGTTCCATCATGAAATCGATCAGTTGGTCGTCCGTCCACCTGTCCTCACCGAGACCCAATTCATCATAGGGCGTTCCCTTCTGGCGAAGGATGTCCCGCACCGGAAGACCGGTGCGCTTGATCAGGTCAACGAGTTCTTCGCGGCTCGGCGGCGTTTTCAGATATTCGATAACCTGCGGCTCAACGCCGGATTTACGGATCATTTCCAGCGTGTTGCGGGACGTGCCGCATTTCGGGTTGTGATAAATCGTCATGCTCATGTGAGGTATCGTCCTGTCAAAGTCCCGAAGGTTTCTTAAAATCTGCTGCCGGAAAACAGCAGACAGCGGGATCGTTGCCGCAGCAGTCTTCCATCAGAAAACCCAGAAGGTTCCGCATGCGGTCATAGTCGACCGCATAAAGAATATGCCTGCCCTCCCGGCGGGTCGTCAGCAGCCCGGCCCGTTCCAACGTGGTCAGATGAAACGACATCCTGGTTGGCTGTATGTCCAGTCGCTCGGCAACCGAGCCGGACGGCAAGCCATCTGGCCCAACCGTCATCAGCAACCGGAACGCCGCCAGCCGGTCTTCCTGTGCCAAGGCACCCAATGCAGAGACTGCTTCCTGATCTTCCATAATTCGACACTACAAGAAATTTTGGAATATTCAACAAATGAAAGCGAACATACCCTGTGTGCGATATCACATGGCTGCAGCGGCGCGAGCGGCCTGATCGTAGTTGCCGGACACCAGTCGCAATGTAGCGGCAAGTTTGGAGAGTTCGTTTTCGTCGAGGCCCAGCGCTTTCATTGGCTTGACCAGGAGAGCCTCGCGCAGACGCCGGTACTCAAGGCAGGCAGTTTCGCCTGATTTCGTGATTTCGGCGGTCTTTTCCTTGCCCCGACGGCCAGATGAAATGAGGCCAGCCTTTTCAAGCTTCTTCAGCGCATAGGTAACCGTGTGAGTGTCTTCGATGTTCAGCACAAGACAGATGTCTGACAGTGTCTTGGCTCGGCCACGGTGATTGACCGAATGAAGCACAAGCACATCCAGGGGACCAAGCCCCTGCGACCCGCTGGCCGCCATACAACGCACCATCCATCGGTGATAGGCATTGACCATCATGGTCACCGCGAATTCGATCTCCGAAAGCGCAGGCATTGCACCGGAGGCAAGATGCGCTGCAGAGACAACTGGCCCGATGGGGGCATCGCTTCTGGAGTCGGGATTATCCGTCACATCTGATCTCCGGCACAGTTTGGTTTTTCAGCGGGCCTCCAACCGGAACCGGTCGAAGGCCCTTTTCTGATCGTTTCAAAGGTGTGCGTACATCCGCCCCTGTTCGTTCACGGGAAGAAATGCACTAGTTGCTCAACATCATCTGCGGCAACCAAAGAGCCAAGCCCGGAAAGGCCACAATCAAGACGATTGCCAGGATCATCAACAGGAAGAACGGCAAGGCCATGCGGGCAACCTTGAAGATGTTGTACCCGGTCATGCCTTGCAGCACGAACAGATTGAACCCGACAGGTGGCGTGATCTGGCTCATTTCGACAACCAGCACCAGGTAAATACCGAACCAGATGAGATCGAGGCCTGCCTGCTCCACCATAGGAAGGATCACGGAGGTCGTCAGAACCACCACCGAAATGCCATCCAGAAAACACCCGAGCACCACGAAGAACAGCGTCAGGGCAATCAGGAGCGCGTAGGGTGACAGGTTCAGCGAGCCGATCCAGGCAGCCAACTCACGCGGGATGCCGGTGTACCCCATGGCAACGGTCAGGAATGCTGCGCCGGCCAGAATGAACGCGATCATGCAGGATGTCCGCGTGGCGCCCATCAACGCTTCAGCAAAGCTCTTGCGGTTCAACGTTCCGCTTACCCAGGACAGAAGCAAGGCCAGCATGACACCGATGGCCGCCGCCTCTGTGGGCGAAGCAAGACCCGCATAGATCGAGCCGATCACACCCACGATCAGACCGATCACCGGAAACAGCCTGCGCGTTGCAAGAAGTCGCTCGATGAAAGGAATGACTTCCTCCTTCGCAGGCATCTTGTCCTTGTTCAGCAGTGCCCAGATCGCGACATAGCCCATGAACAGGAGGCAAAGCATTGCCCCTGGCAGAACGCCTGCCATGAACAACCGGGCAATCGACTGCTCGGTCGCAGCGCCATAAACAATCAGGATGATCGATGGCGGAATGAGCAGGCCTAGTGTACCCGACCCCGCCAGTGTGCCGATCGCCATGCGTTCGTCATACCCGCGCTGCTTCAGTTCGGGCAGAGACATACGACCGATGGTGGCGGTGGTAGCGGCTGAAGAACCCGACACGGCGGCAAAGATACCGCACCCGAGAATGTTCACATGCAGCAGCCGGCCCGGCAGATTGCGCATCCAGGGAGAAAGACCGGCGAACATGTCCTCCGACAGACGAGATCGGAACAGGATTTCACCCATCCAGATGAACATGGGCAGCGCCGTCAGATCCCAGGAATTCGATGCCCCCCAAACCGTCGTTGCCAGAACGGGTCCGGCAGGCGCAGATACAAGAACCATCATTGCAGCAAGCGCGACGGCAAACAGCGCAACAGCTACCCAGATACCGGTTGCAAGCGCCGCCAGCATCCCAATGCCGAGCAGGAGGGCGACAAGGGAGAGATCCATTATTCTTTCCCCTCTATCGGATCGGCCTTCACGACCGATTCAAAACTCGGCGCCTTGCCAGTGAGCGCCATTATCAGGTCGTCCAGCAAAGCGATTGAGAACACCAGCAGTCCGAAAGTCATCACCGACTGCGGAAAGACGAGCGGGATCGGAATGACGCCGTAGGAGGTTTCGTTGAATTTGAAGCTGTCGAGCGCAAGCTGTCCGGCGTTCCATGTAAAGAATGCCGCCAGCGCAAGAGCGACCGCAACCGCCCAGACATTCAAGATACGCGCCCCAGCTTTGGGCACGGACTGCAGCAGGATCGCGACCCTGATGTGATCACCGTTGCGCAGCGTCCCGGATAGGGCAAGAAAGGATGCCCCTACCAGCAGAAAACCTGCAATTTCAGCAAGTGAAGGAACCTGCAGCCCGAGTGGCTCAAGACCAAAGACCGTTCGAGACCAGTCGAATATGCGTCCAAACACCTGAAGAACAACGAGACTGGCAATGACAACGAGACAACACGCAGCCATAGCCGTTGACGCTTGATAAAGCGTATTCAAAGCCTTTCGCATCGGCTTCCCCTACCGGATGTGCAGCTGATATTAAAAAAACGCCGGACTTGTTAGGTCCGGCGCTTCTTTAGCTGTTTAGTTTTTATAGGCTTCGAGAACGGCTTGGCCGGTTTCACCGGCTTCCTCTTGCCATACGGCAGCCATCGTCTCGCCAATTGCTGCGAGATCCTGGATCAGCTGGCTGCTCGGCTGAACGACAGTGATGCCGTTGTCGACCAGTACCTGGGTCTGCGTCTTGGTTTCTACCTTGGAAGCTTCCCAGCCGCGCTTCTCAGCAACATCGGCGGCTTCAAGGACAGCTGCCTTTTCGTCGTCGCTCAGGGCGTCGAAAGCACCCTTGTTGACGAACACCATGTTTTTCGGCAGCCAGGCCTGGGTGTCATGATAGTGGCTCAGGAAGTCCCAAGCCTTGGAATTCGCACCGGTGGACGGTGACGTGATCATGGCTTCGACACGACCGGTGGAAAAGGCGGTCGGAATATCCGGCACTTCAACCTGCGTCGGCACGGCGCCAGCCAGCTGGGCCAGGCGTTCAGTCGCTGTGTTGTAGGCACGGAATTTCAAACCCTTGAGATCATCACCCTTGGTGATTTCCTTTTTGGCGTAGATACCCTGGGGCGGCCACGGCACGGCATACAGCAGCTGCAGTCCCTGCTCGCCGAGCTTTTCTTCCAGTGCAGGCTTCGACGCCTGGTAAAGCTTCCAGGCCTGATCATAGGACGGAGCCAGGAAAGGTACGGAATCCACCCCGAAGACCGCATCTTCGTTGGAAAGGCGGGACACCAGAATTTCGCCGATCGGGGCAAGCCCCTTGCGGACCGAGTTCTTGATTTCCGGATGCTTGAACAGCGACCCCGCAGAGTGGATCTGAATGACCAGCGAGCCGTCAGTCTTTTCCTTCACTTCTTCAGCGAAGGCAGCAATGTTCTGTGTGTGAAAGTTGCTGTCACCATAAGGTGTCGGCATATCCCACTTGGTTTCAGCGGAAGCAGCGGTGAAACCCGCAAGGCCGAATGCGGCGGCAGCAGCCAGATGGATTCCGGCACGTGTCAGGGAACGAGATTGCAGCATGATTTTCTCCTCTAGGAAGCGGGGATTACCCGTCGGGATGCTGCTCGAGGTGCATTCTTCGAACACCTTTTGGAGCACATCTTCACAAACACTAGACTCAAAAACCACCGACATCAACAATTTATCGATAAATTGTGATTGTCATCTTCAAAACCAATGCGTCCTTCCCTCCGCGAAAAGGATTGGCTAGCGTTCCGGCCAGACAACCTGGAAACCTGAATTCGTGCCAAACACCAACCACCGTCTCTTGACTGGCAACAACGCCAACCGCCTGATTTTGGCGCTCATTTTGGTAGTGGCGGCCTTGCTACGCTTTCAGAACCTGGACAGGACGAGCCTTTGGTACGATGAAGCCGTCAGCTGGAGCCAGTCCAAGGGAACCATCGCCGAGCTGTTGACCGCCGTTGCAGCTGACAATTATCCGCCGCTGCATAATATTTTGCTCTGGCTGACGATGCCCTTGGCAGGTGACAGTGAAACAGCATTGCGCTTGCCATCCGTGTTGTTAGGTGTTCTTGCCGTCTGGCTAATCTATCTGACTGGCAAGACGCTGGCCGGAAACACCACTGGCCTGCTTGCTGCCGCTCTCCTGACCGTCTCTCCGTTCCACATCTGGTATTCGACAGAAGCCCGCATGTATGCCCTGCTGGCAACATGCGGGCTCGCCTTTCTGCTCCTGGTTCTGAAAAACCTTGAAAGGCCATCGGCCTGGCGGCTGGTGGCGCTTGGAGTGGCTGGAGCCCTGTTCCTCTACAGTCACATCTACGCCCTTCTGGGCTTCGCATCCGTTGGTGTGGTCTGCGGCATCCTGGCATTGACCGGCATTTTGAAATCCGGCCGCATCAGTCTCACCAATGCGGTTCTTGTCTGCCTTGCAATGGCAGCGAGCGCGCTTGCCTTTTTACCTTGGTTGATCATCCTGGCGATGCGAGCAAGGTCGGTGGCCGAAGAAGGCTTCTGGATTGCTTATCCTGATCCGACGTTTCTCATCAACATCGCTTTTAGCATAGCCGGGTCGCTGCCATTGTTCTGGGTGCTGGCAGGTTTGGCCGTCGCCAGTCTCCTGACCGTCGTTCACCTGCCAGGCAGGTACTTCGGCAAACCGCAAAGTGCGGACGCAATCCTCGTTTGCTTTGCCTACACCGTTGGGCCACCGCTTTTGGCCTATCTCTATTCCATAAGCGTGCAGCCGATCCTTTTTGATCGATACCTGATCGCGGCATGGCCAGGGCTTGTCCTGCTCGCCTCTGTAACAGCCCAGCGCCTGGCGCCACAGGTTGCACCGATCGCACTGTTTGCTGCCGCGATATGGTTGAGTTTCCCCGAATTGAAATTCACGCTGCTGGAGAGAATACGCCCCGAATGGCGCCTGATCGCACGGGACTATCTGGAACAGAAAGCCGATGGCGATCATCTCTTGCTGTTCAAGGGATTTGCCGCACCGGCCCTGTCTTATTACCTGCGCGACCCCAACACCTTCACGCCAGTTGATACAATTGCCGAAATATACAAGGGCACCGCTGATGCCCGATGGCTATTGATCGTCCACACAAACAGTGAGGAACTAAGCAAAGCGCAAGAAGCCTTTGCCCCGCGGGAAGGCACTCCAGCAGCCAGGCGCTTTGGCTGGGGAGCCAGTGGCCTGACACTTTTGGAGCGAGGCCCTGTCGAATAATCTCACTCGTCTGGATGCAAGTCGCAAAACAACCAGAAACATACAGCAACAGCCGCAAGTACCCCTGCACCAATTGCAACTTCCAGCAAAAGCCCAAGCAGGGAAACGCCGAGAAGCAGGGCGACAAGCAGGAAGATGCCAACGAACCAGAGGTCTGCTGTCAGTATACTGATTGTGAAGTCGACAGCCTCCCCCAGACGCAGCAGAAACGGATCCCGTTCTTCTGATTTATCGTTTTCCGACATCGCCAGCTTTCTGTTTTCCCTTTTAACACAAGATCATATGGGGGTACCGCAGGCGATAAAAAGATCAAATAACAACCCATTCAGATTTTTTCATCGACATTTTATCGATAAAATGTCAGCATAAATTCACTTGCTATCAAAACGCTAATTATCGGCATGGAATCGCGTGTTCCTTAAAGCCGGCAGCATCAGAGGGAAGATCATGACAGCCAAGTGGGATTTCTGGATCGACCGTGGCGGCACCTTTACCGACATCGTCGGCAGGTCACCGGACGGCACGCTGCATCCGCACAAGGTGCTCTCCGAAAATCCGGAAGCCTATCGCGATGCCGCCATTCAAGGCATCCGGGAATTGCTTGGTGTGGAAAAAGGCGCGACTATTCCCTCGGACAAGATCGCGACCGTAAAGATGGGCACGACCGTTGCCACCAATGCACTTCTGGAGCGCAAGGGTGAGCGAACAGCTCTGTTCATCACGAAAGGCTTTCGGGATGCGCTTGAGATCGGCTACCAGGCGCGACCGCATATTTTTGCCAAGGAAATCATAAAGCCTGAGCTACTTTATGAGAGCGTCCACGAGATCGTCGAACGTGTCCGCGCCGATGGCGAACTGGAACTCGCGCTGGACGAAGGACAGGCCCGTAGTGCAATGCAGGCCGCATGGGATGACGGCATTCGCTCCATCGCAATCGTGCTGATGCACGCTTACGCCTATCCGGCCCATGAACAACTTCTCAAAAAGATTGCTGAAGACATAGGCTTCCCGCAGATCTCTGTGTCCCATGAAGTGTCACCGCTGATGAAGCTGGTGGGACGCGGCGACACCACTGTGGTCGACGCCTATCTGTCACCCATCCTGCGCCGCTATGTGAACCAGGTACAGGAAGAACTGGGCGAAGGTCCGCGGCTGATGTTCATGCAGTCTTCCGGAGGTCTCACTGCTGCAGACCTCTTCCAGGGCAAGGACGCAATCCTGTCCGGCCCGGCCGGAGGTGTTGTCGGCGCAGTCGAGACCTCACGCATGGCCGGTTTCGAAAAGATCATCGGTTTTGACATGGGCGGCACGTCTACAGACGTCTGTCACTACGACGGCGACTACGAACGCGCATTCGAAACGGAAGTCGCCGGTGTGCGCATGCGCGCTCCGATGATGATGATCCATACGGTTGCAGCTGGCGGCGGTTCGATCCTTCATTATGCCGACGGCCGCTTTCAGGTGGGCCCCGATTCAGCCGGGGCAAATCCGGGTCCGGCCTGCTACCGACGCGGCGGGCCTCTCACCGTTACAGACGCCAACCTGATGACAGGCAAACTGGCACCGGAATTCTTTCCGAAGATCTTTGGCCCGGACCAGGATCAGCCGCTTGACGGCGATGTAGTTCGCAAACGTTTCACGGATCTGGCTGTGCGCATTGGCGATGGACGCACCCCGGAAGATGTTGCAGACGGCTTTTTGAAAATCGCCGTCGAGAACATGGCCAATGCCATCAAGAAGATTTCGGTCCAACGCGGCTACGACGTGACCGAATACGCGTTGACCTGCTTCGGTGGCGCTGGTGGCCAGACCGGCTGCCGCGTTGCTGACAGTCTCGGCATGAAGACCGTCATTCTGCACCCGTTCTCGGGCATCCTGTCGGCATACGGCATGGGACTGGCCGATATCCGCGCAGACCGGCAACAGGCCGTCGTCAAGACACTTACGGACGATTTGATCCCTGAACTGCAGGCTCTTCGTGATCAGCTTGCCAGCCAGACGGAAGCGGAACTCGACAGGCAGTCGATCACTGCCGCCGCGCGCCGCACGACCGCAACCGCACACTTGCGTTACGACGGCACGGACACGCCGCTACCGGTCCCCCTCGGGTCCGTCTCTGAAATGCGGGCAGCCTTTGAGGATGCACACAAGAAACAGTTCGGCTTTGCCTATGAGAAAAAGCCGGTCGTCGTTGAAGCCCTGGAAGTCGAAACGGCCGGTGGCGGCGCCGGTCTCACCGAGCCGGATCTGACATTGGCCACAGGGACGCCCTCCCCGGCAACCTCCACAAGCATTTACTCCGAAGGCACCTGGCACAAGGCCGGTATCTTCAAACGCGAAGTGCTGAAACCGGGCATGAAGGTGACCGGACCTGCGGTGATCATCGAACCACATGCCACGATCGCGGTTGAAGACGGCTGGCAGGCAGAGATCAATTCAAAGGATCACGTGATCCTGAAGCGTATCGTGCCGTTGAAACGCGCAGAAGCCATCGGAACGCACGCCGACCCGGTCATGCTCGAAGTGTTCAACAACCTGTTCATGTCTATTGCGGAACAGATGGGGGTCACCCTTCAGAACACCGCATACTCGGTCAACATCAAGGAACGTCTTGATTTCTCTTGTGCCGTCTTCGACGCAGACGGTGCCTTGGTTGCCAACGCACCACACATGCCGGTTCATCTGGGGTCCATGGACCGTTCGGTGGAAACGGTCATCAAGCTCAACAAGGGCAAGATCAAGCCGGGCGACGTGTTTGCATTGAACGCCCCGTACAACGGTGGCACGCACTTACCGGATATCACAGTTGTGTCGCCGGTCTTCGATGACGAAGGCAAGGAGATCCTTTTCTGGTCGGCGTCCCGTGGCCACCATGCTGATGTCGGCGGCTCCGCCCCAGGCTCCATGACGCCGCGCGCGACCAACGTGGACGAGGAAGGTGTTCTGTTCGACAACTTCAAGATCGTCGACGAAGGACGTTTCTGCGAACAGGAACTGGTTGAGCTTCTGACCAACCATCCCTACCCCGCCCGCAACCCGCATCAGAACGTCGCCGATTTGTCTGCACAGATCGCCGCAAACGAAAAGGGTATCCAGGAACTTCGGAAGATGGTCACCCACTTCGGACTGGACGTGGTCCAGGCCTATATGGGGCACGTCCAGGACAACGCGGAAGAAAGCGTTCGCCGCGTGATCGAAGCGCTGAAGGACTCCGAATACGAGTATCCGACTGACCAGGGCTCCGTGATCAAGGTCAAGATTACCGTCGACAAATCAAAGCGCGAGGCAACGGTCGACTTTACCGGGACCTCCGGCGTCAAGCCGAACAACTTCAATGCGCCGGAACCTGTGACCCGTGCGGCAATCCTTTATTGCTTCCGGGTGATGGTAGACGGCGACATTCCGATGAACGCCGGCTGTCTCAAACCGATCAACATCATCATCCCGGATGACTGCATGTTGCGGCCTTCCTATCCGGCTGCGGTCGTGGCGGGTAACGTGGAAACGTCCCAGCATGTCACCAATGCCGTCTTCGCAGCTCTTGGTGCCATGGCCAATGCTCAGGGAACGATGAACAACCTGACATTTGGCAACAACACGTATCAGTACTATGAAACCATCTGTTCCGGCTCGCCGGCAGGGCCTGGCTTCAATGGTACGGATGGTGTCCATACCCACATGACCAACTCCCGGCTAACCGACCCAGAAGTATTGGAGTTCCGTTTCCCGGTTCTCCTGGAGGATTTCCACATCCGCAAGGGGTCCGGTGGCAAAGGCAAATGGTCAGCAGGTGATGGTACCAAACGGACCTTGCGTTTCCTTGAGAAAATGGACTGCGCGATCCTGGCGTCCCACCGTACCGTTCCGCCGAAAGGATTGGACGGTGGCAGCGACGGTGAACTCGGCCGCACCGAAGTTCGGCGGCTGAATGGCGAGATCCAACAACTGGAGGGCTGTGATCAGACGGTTCTTGAGGCAGGAGAAGCGGTCACCGTCATCACGCCCACGGCGGGTGGTTGGGGCCACGCCTGATCCAAATTCCAATAGATCGAAGAAAAAGAACGGCCACCTGATTGGGTGGCCGTTTTTTTGTAATCTCGCTGCAGATATGCACATCGTCACTTCTACCTATACGAGAATTATTATTTCTCTCAGGGACAAAGTTTACCGTTTTTTCAATCTGAGTCCGCCTAAACTGACACAACCTCAACTCTGGCGCTGCCTATGGCGCTGAGAAACTCGGGCTTTTGAGAAATGTTTGCATCAAATCCCATTGCAACTTCGGTTGCGGCAAAAATTCTAGCACTGGTTGCCTTCCTCAGTCTTGGTCTGCTTGTTGTGGCCGCAGTTGCCATCGTTCAGATGGGAATGATCGGGAAGGAACTTCAAAACATTGCGGAAAAGGATATTCCACTCACGCAAGCAATCAGTCAGGTTGCCAATCATCAACTACAGCAGGCAGCGGTGATTGAACGGATCATGCGCGTCTCCGGCCTGACCTCCGGTGAAGATGCTGAATCAACCGCTGCCTTGAAATCCACTTTGGCCGCTCTGAACGAGCAGGTTTCCGATGAAATTCTGAAAGCGGAAGCACTCGCCCTCTCGGCACTGGAAAAGTCGGCATCCGATACGCAAAGGGACGAGTTTTCCCAAACTCTCACACAGCTCAAACGCATCGAGAACGAGTACCAAACCTATTCTGCAGAAATAGCTGGTATCTTGGCGAAGATCGAACAGAACAACCTCTCCGATGCGAGCACCCTTCTCGTTGAGTTGGAAAAGGAACAGACCCGCCTCGACCATGAACTGGTGTCGCTACTCACCGAGATCGAGCGTTTTACGCAAACAGCAGCGTCATCTGCAGAAGAACACGAGAAACAGGCCTTTCAGCAAATCGCGATCACCGCGGCGCTGACTTTGATTTTGTGCCTTGTCGGCTCAGTCCTTTTCGCCAGATATCTGATTTCCCGTCCCTTGCACCAGGTCACCGCAGGCCTTCTGGAGCTCGCTAGAGGCAACACGGATGTGGAAGTCAATGTACGCACGAATGACGAAATCGGTCAGGTGGCAAGCGCATTCGAAACCTTCCGTGAAAACACGATCGAGATGAAGCGCCTTCAGGAACAGGCTCGCGAAGAAGAAATGCAGGCAGAAGCGGATCGTCGCGATACAAGATTGCGGTTGGCCGACGAGCTTGAAAGGCTCCTGATGACCAGCTGCGACACAGCGGTTTCTGCATTGAGTGAACTTGCGTCCGGTGCCGACGAATTGGCGCGCAACAGTCATGAGACCATTGAAAGGTCCAACACGGTTGCCGCTGCAGCCGAACAGGCCACAGCATCGGTCCAATCTGTTGCATCCGCGTCTGAGGAACTGGCGAGTTCAATTCACGAAATCAGCCGCCAGATTACACTCGCGAATTCCTCCACCTCTCGTACATCTGAACAGGCCGAAGTTTCCGGAGAGACAGTCGGAAAACTGTCTACATCGGCAGAGGAGATCACGGATGTCCTGAAACTGATCAGCGACATTGCTGCCCAGACCAATCTGCTGGCCTTGAACGCAACTATCGAAGCAGCGAGAGCTGGCGAAGCAGGCAAGGGATTTGCCGTCGTGGCTTCTGAAGTAAAGGCGCTAGCCACGCAAACCGGACAGGCAACCGATCAGATTGGTTCACAGCTGAGCGGTGTCCAGTCCGGGGCGGCAACCTGTTCTGATGCAATTACCACGGTTGTCAAAGCCATGATGGAAATTCGCGAACAGATTTCCGGAATTGCCTCTGCGATTGAAGAGCAAAACGCAGTTACGTCAGAGATAGCCAAAAACGCGCATCAGGTCGCGCAAGGCAGTGCCGACATTACCTTCAATATCTCCGAAGTGAACCAGGCAGCGCAGGTATCCGGCGACAGGGTGCAGGAAGTCGTGGGAGGCATTCAGAACATTTCCTCCCAGATAACGACAATTCGCGACGGGTTAGGCGATTTTCTCGGTCACCTGCGCGCAGCTTGACAACTGCTTGCCACGCTCTCCGGAACACTAGCCAAAACGACTGACCGCTGCCCCGTGTCCGCAACGCGGACACGGGGATCTGGAACCATCCGGGTTCCAACTCCCGTTCCTGCGGTTAATCCGTGCAGACCAGATAATTCCAAAAGACCGATCTGTCGCTTGCCGGACCAATGCAAAGCTCGATACAGATCTTTTCGGGAACCCGTCTCTTCAAGATCTTCACATTGTTCATGGGAAATCTCAGCGACCCTTGCTCCACCAGGAGCAGAACGCGGTTGCGCGAGAGACCAAGCCCTTTTGCAAGGACCTTATCCAGACGAACCTGGACGTGATCCGAATTCAGGATTGTCAGTGCCACAGTGCAGGCATCTGCACAATCGCCGGCAACCATTCGTCGTTTCAGGCTGAAATCAGTGCCCCCCTTGCCTCCGCCTCTCCCTTTGGTGTTGCAGGCGAAGGTGCTCGCCACTCCCTCATCGTTCCGCTGCAAGGCTTCCATGAGTTCTGCCGAAAGGCTGCTCACGGCTCGACGTTCAAAAATGGCCCTGTTCCATCTGCTTCCACAGACATCGCAACGATAGATCAGCCAGGCGTCAAGCTGGCTTCCATTCGCGTTCAACCGGAATTTGCCCGTCGAACCAAAAGGCTTCACAAATCCGCATCGTTGGCAGGGACGCTTTATTCTAGGTGTCTGAGAACGGACAACGGACCATTCCATGTTCAATATAGACGACATTCCGTGGGTCTTCCTCGCACGGGAAGTCCGTCACAGGCAGTCGGGACGGCCGGACAGCGTCAGCTATCGGCACTCAGTCTGGCTGGAAGCTATTTCGAAATGTATGCAGTGAACCGAAACAGGATCAGATGCGCATGGCCAAGCCACACCGGCCCCGATCCGCCGCCAGGACGAACAAAGTTCATGACGCATTCGAGCGAATGCATGGCGGGATCGATGACCGGTCAGAGTGTTGGCAAAACAAACGTCCAAATTGAAACAGATGAGCCTCGATAGCGCTTACGAAAATGACAAGCAAGCTCAACTTGGAGTTTCGACGAGACGTCGTTTGAATTGTGTTTAGGTGTTGCGCGCCTGCAAAGCCAGAGCGACCAGTGCAGGCCTCAGTTCAGACGGATCTTCCAATGGATCTGCAAACCAGAGACGTTCAACCTTATCTCCAGCCACAAGATCAACGCCTTCGGGATCCAGACAGGCAAGCCGCCAATTGGCCTCTCCGGCCTTCAGCAAATTCTGCGCATAAAGTTTCACCGCATCCCTATGGTCTGCGTTCATATGCGCAACCGCTCCGGCTTCCATTGAAGACCAGTCACCAGGCGAACTAACTTTTGCCAATAAGTCCTCTTCCTCCAATTCAAAAGCCTTACCAAAGCCTCCATTCAGGCTGGCCCTGGAGAGCTCCAACCTGAAAAAGGAAAAGTCTCCGAAATCGACATAAAGTTCGGCTTTGGGATGACGAGAGAGGTAACGGTTGCGCAACCGCTCATGATCCGAACTTCCTCTCGATATCTTCACTGCCTTGCAGAAAAGAGAAATTCTCGGATGAGCGAGCGGATCGCCTTTTCCAGGTTCGCCCAACAATAGCGAACATGAAGGGTTCTCCAGAATTGCCGCCGTGTGTCCGGACAATGTACTTGTGAGGATGACAGGTGCACCATCCAAATCGGTCGCCACCGCAACCCGACTGGCAAGTGGATGCCGCGTTTCGGCTTCTAACACCGCCAAAGCACCAAACCTCGCGGTTCTGATCAACTCCTTAGCCAATCTTCTGGCTTGATCATCGGTCGGCCGGATTACTGATTTCGGTTCTTTTTCCAGGCTCACGGCCCCTCCAAGTTCTGTTTTCTGTCGGCGCAGACAAGCTGCATTCCACGGTTTTCGCCTTCACCCGAATTCTGAACGTCAGATGAACAGACATCTCAGAACCGGTTCAGGGCGCCTATGCGATTGTCTCACCATCAGATACGGCGCCAATCGAGAACAGCGCCTGCCTTTGGAGAAAACCAATGAAGACCATGAGCAAACGTCTTGTTGCCGCCGCCCTCACGGGCGCCCTTCTTTTGCCGACCTTCGCGGCTGCTGAAGCCGGCTCGCGCAACGGTTGGCGTGACCACCGTGGCGGCCACCACCATAACCAGAGACACAATAATCGAAATCATAACCGACACAAAAACAATGATAATCTTGGTGCGGCTGTCGCGGCAGGTGTCATCGGCCTCGCTGCAGGAGCAATTCTGCTGGGTGCAACCCGCCAGCCGAGCTACGCAGGCCCGCCGCCGGTAAATCACTACCCGCCGGCTCCTTATCCTGGTCGCGTCAACACGGCCATCGGTTATCAGCCGTGGAGCCCAGCCTGGTACCAGTACTGCTCTTCGAAATACCGGTCGTTCAACCCGTCGACCGGTACCTATACCACCTACCAGGGTGAACAGCGTTTCTGCCAATAAGCTTGCGCCCGCCTGGTGGTACTGAAGAACTCGTGGCAACAAACGACCGACCGGCCGAACCGGTCACCCGTTTGTTGTCATTCTTTTCAGAAGACTCGTGTTCCAAGGGAACTGAACAGCCTCGGTGGGCAAGTGCAACCAGGTTGTTTCGTTCAATCAGCCTGTTTGCATCAATCCGCCATGGTTTCTATTGAAGCGAAGCCTTCCGGCGCAGCACCGAAATCGAACGGCGTGTCGACCTCAATGACCTTGTCGGGATAAAAACCATTGAACCTTGTGCGAAGCGACAAGCTGTAGGCACCGATATGGCCAATCTCGATCCAGTCTCCCGTGTCGACTGTCTCCGGCAGCCAGAAAGGCCTGGAAAGAATATCAACGCTGTCGCAGGTTGCGCCGCAGACCTTGAAGGGAACAATCTTGTCGGGCTGACCAGCCCGTGTTTTGCGAGCCGGATCCGGAATGAAACGAGCCGGCAGCGTGATCTTTCCGGTCCAACTGTCGGAAAGAGACGCCCAGATGCCATCATTGATGTAAAGGCGCCGCCCCTTCTTCAACAGCACTCTGACAATGAGAGAGATCGATCGGGCCACGATCACTCTGCCTGGTTCGGCGACAAGAGGCAGGTCATCAAATTGCCAATCAGCAATATCGGCTTTCAACTGCCCCATCAATTCCACGAGCGAGGGCATCTCAGGCGCTTTGCGGCGCGGATCGTGACCATAAACGGCCGGAAACCCTCCCCCGACATCAAGCTCCACAACGGGCACGCCAGCACGTGACCTGATCCAATCGGCTGAAGCCAGCGCTCGCTCATAGGTTTCCGGTTCTTCGATCTGGCTTCCTACGTGAAAACACAATCCGCATTTGAACCCGATACGGTCGATCCGTTGCAGCAACTCAACGGCGTGACCTGGAGCCGCGCCAAACTTCTTCGACAACTCGTAAGCAGCATGCCCCTTGGTGGCGATACGAACGAAGAGCGTGATCGTTCCAGGATCTATATCAAGGGCCCTAACAACACGCAGGATCTTCGCGACTTCGTCTTCGTGGTCGAGCGAAAGGGTTCGAATACCGTAGGTTTCCAAAGCTAGCCGAATGTCCGACTGTGCCTTGATAGGATGCATGTAAAGCATCTCAGCCTTCGGCGCTGCCTCTTTCACCGCGGCGAACTCTGCAGGCGATGCGACATCGAAACAACTGATCCCGGCCTTTGCCAGTGCCTCAAGGACAAATGGCTCACCATTCGTCTTGACCGCGTAAGCCGTCTTGCCGGGGAAGAGCGACTGGAATTGCTGTGCGTCATGCCTGAGCACGTCCGGCCGGAAACAATACACAGGCTGATCGGGACGAAGATCCAAGGCGGCGTCAATAGCTGTTTTATAACGTTCCATCAGTCCTTCCGGCGTTAGAAGTCATCGAATAGAAAGGAACAAGCTTGAGGCTGATTTGCAAGCCGGGATTGGGTTATTGGCAGATAATGTAATTACAGCTCTTGCCGTGGCATCCGATATCGAGGTGGAAGTGAGACTTGTGATTTGGGTCTGCATCGGGGCCGAGAACGGTGGTGAACCTTTTACAGGCAGCCTTGTGTATGGCGGACAGGAAGCTTCCGCTCTGCGTGTTGCGCGCCCAATCCTTTTCAACTGAAATCTCAGTACCGTCACTTAATCGGAAGGCCACAATATCAATGGCTTTGCCAAGCGCATGTTCGGAGAGCTTTCCATCTGGAAGATTGTTTCGTCGGCGACACTGATATCCAGGGCCTGTGAGAAACTCGGACACTGGTTTCCCGAACTGTGCTTGTGCAATGGGCAAGACATCTTCAATCACCCACGCTGTAAGTGACGTCGCAAAACCGCAAGATAGCGTGGCTTTCATCGGGAAGGTCACTTCGGCATCCTCGCCACGTAACCCAGAAAGATTGACAGGTACGGCGATCCCGCAGTCCTCATCATCTTGATCCCCTTGCACTTGCATGGGAGTAAGTTGTTCAAATGTAGCACCCGGTATATCGCAAGTTGCCGGTGTGGAGGTTTCGCCCGCAGAAGCTTTTCTGCCACCGTCGTCAGGTCCTGCCAAAGGCTCTTCCTGAAGAGTAGCTGGTTTGATCGCCGGCACATCAACCCCCTCGATGAATTGCGAACTACCGAGGCCGGGAAGCGGCTTTTCCTGTGGCAATGGAGGACTTGCATAAACATCTAAAGGCAGTAGGCAACACAACGCGAAAGCAGTACCAATTGACACGAGCTTTAAGTGCATTCCCTACTCCGCACATTGTACTTGCCAGCGCCCCTCATGATTGATCAACGCTTGTCCTGCGTCTATGGTTGCATGACCCCAAAAGTGGATGGCTCCCGATGAGTTTAGAACTTTTTTTCGCCTATGTGATTGCCACATTGATTGTCCTCGCCATCCCGGGTCCGACGATCATGCTTGTTGTCAGCTATGCTTTGACCCAGGGACGCAAGTCTGCGGTTGCCAGCGTATTGGGTGTTGGCTTGGGGGACGCGACAGCAGCTGCTGCGTCGCTGATGGGTCTCGGTGCCATTCTGGCGACGTCTGCAACAGCATTCACCGTGCTCAAATGGGTAGGGGCGATCTACCTGGTCTGGCTTGGTCTGAAAATGTGGAGAAGCCGGCCAACTGCACTTGGGCCGCATCAGGTTGCCGATGTTACCCCCAGAAAAATATTCTGGCATGCATATGTGGTCACAGCGCTCAATCCAAAAGGCATTGTTTTCTTTATGGCTTTCCTGCCACACTTCATTGCACCTCACGCCCCAGTTGTCCCGCAGCTCGCACTTCTGGGAACGACTTTCGTCGCATTGGGTGTTTTGAATGCAGCTGTTTACGCCTATGCAGCAGCAGCCCTTGGTCAAAAACTGAGAAGTCCTTCCCTGCTTAGACTGGTAAACAAGGTGGGCGGCGCATTCCTGATCTCCGCTGCGGCGATGACAGCTACATTGCAGAGATCTGCGAACTGAAAAAATCAGCGACTTGATGCGAAGGGAATGTTCTTTTTCGACCGTACGGCTTCCGCTTCGGTTTTTTCCTCTTCGGTTTTCAAACCGAAATTAGCACCGGATTGCTTCAAGGTTTCAAGTGATCTGCGGGCACCATCTTCACTAAGCGCTGCATAACGCTGGATGGCGGCATTCAGCTCCAATCCGCCAATGCGCAACCGCCTGGCCCTCATCGTGAGGATATCCTTGTAGGCTTCGGCCGTAACGCCGTTCGCCTTGCAAAGAATTATCAATGGCTTGTCGCTTGCGCTGAACAAGAGCTGGGATACCGCACTGGGCGGCAGATTGCTTACCTTAGCAAGCAACATCCCCAGCTCCGCTGTTCGATCCGAACGGGCGAACAAGATCACGGCATCATCGATTTTGGTCTTCTTGCTCACCACGTCACGGATCAATGCGTTGGATTGTTCACGTGCCTCTTCAAGCTTGTGCGCACGAGCGGCCACTTCGGTAGCGGCACGTTCAGCCAGTAGCTGAACAAGCGTGCTGTCGGCACCGAGTGCACTGACCCTTTCTTTCAACTCTTCCGTCAAGAAAGGCAGCAAGGCATGAGCAGCTGCATCCGGCAAGTCGGTGCGGTTGATCAAGGCAGCCTGGATTGCTTCACTCGATCGGGCTTTTTCCACCAATTTCAGGAAGGATGCATCAGCGAACTCTGCACCCTGGTTTTCAGCGACTTTACTTAAAACCGCCGTATCCCCCCGATCCACCAACACAGTGGTAACTGCCTTGTCGACGGTTTCACGCCCGGCAATTGCCCCCAGATGCTCCATCGACGCAGAACATGCGATCTCAACCAGGTCTTCTGAGGTGAGTGCAGGTGAGTTTTCCAGAACCGGGCCGGCAACCGGAAATTCATCCTGTGCCAGCTTCACCATCAGTTCACGAGGAGCATCTTTCTCCTTGCAAACTCGTTTGGACAGAATGATCCTGGTTTCTTCCTCCAGCTGTCCGAGAACTTTGAGAACAATGTCGCCAAATAGCAGGCTGATCTGCTCGTCACGGTCGTCACCGGAGTTCACGAACAGGTCCGTCAGCATGCTGACCAGGCTTTTGCGCCCTCCAGCACTTGTGTCCCTCGCCAGATCAGCAAGTTTTGCAAGATTGATCATCGACACTCCGGCGCGACAGTCGCGTAAGCCTCGACATTATCAGCAGGCCCTTAACATTAAGCTACCGTTGATCGCCGCATAAACTGGAAAAACGGCCAGCAGCAGGAAGGCCTCTCCACAAATAATTCGACGCGCCAAATAAATGTTTGCAACCCTCGATCGCATCTCCAGGACAAATTAGTTCTGTTTTTTTTCGCAAAAGGCAGTGAACGTTTCCAATCAAGGCTTTACTTAATGCTTCCTCAACAAACACAACCCTGGAATGCAATTCTCCGCTGCGCTGCAGCATCTTTTTTGCTTCGCTTCGGCATTATGCTGACTTAGTATCACCCCGTCAGAAAGAGGTAATCGGGAGCGGACATATGACCCTTGTACGGAACCTGAACATGATTGCCTTCCTAGCAGCCTTTGCGTTTTTGGCTGCAATTGTAGTTGGTGCAATCTGAACCAAACGGCAAGAAATCAAAGAAAACGAGCTGCGCCGAGCAGACAGCAGGACAATTCAACGAACAATTTTAGATTCCCGGCGTAGTCGGCTGCACCAGAAGGTGCAGCCGCCGAAGACGCTGTGCTGATTCCAGAATTGATCGCTCGTACGGGTGTCGAGGGTGAGAAATAGCACCCGAACGTACTGGAGACTGGGCAATTGACGCAGCTGCCCAGACACAACCAAAAATTTCACTTCGCAGGAAGCCTGTTGCATTCCGCAATTTCAAACGCTGGTATATCAGGCCTAAACACAGGTTCCGCTCATGCGGCCAGCTCAATCGTTTGAGCCAGTGCTGCGTCACGGTTTTCCGGTTCGATCATCAATTGATCTGCCGCGATCATTGTCACATCGGAGATGCCGATAAAGCCAAGAATATGCTTCAGGTAGTTTCCGGCAAAGTCGATCTCTGATCCTATTTTGGTTCCACCAGAGGCAATGATGACGTAAGCCTTTTTACCCTGAAGCAGACCAACAGGTCCGTTCTCAGTGTACTGAAACGTCTCTCTTGCTCGCGCGATCATATCAACCCACGCTTTTAGCGTAGCCGGAATAGAAAAGTTGTAAACAGGCGTCCCAATTACGATGGTGTCTGCCTCCTTCAATTCTCCAACAAGCGTGTCGGACAGAGCAAGCACCATTTTTTGTTCTGCACTTCGTGCAGCAGGATCTGTAAAAGTCGCGCCAATCCACTCTTCGCTCAGGAACGGTACCCCTTGGGAAACATCGCGAGTAAGGACTTTTGCATCTGGTGATTTTGCCAGCAAACGTGTCACGAAGGTCTGCCCGAGGTCACGCGTCACTGAACCGGCGGTACGTGCTGAGGCATTGACATGCAGAATTGATTTCAACGGTGAGGACATCTTGATCTCCAAAGTTTCAAAACCGGCATCGGCGTTTGTTCGTTAATTGGAGATAGTTTTGATATTTTCGAATAACTAGCATCAAAATGGTGAACAGTATGTCAAGTTAACGAACAATGCCTTTTTGAGAATTCAAGCCCCCCATCTAATTCCCGACAGAAGCTTGTAGAGGCCAGCCAGCGCCAACGCCCCTACAACGGTATTGATCACCTTGCCTTTGACGCTGGACGTTCCTTTGCGCAGATCACGCAGAAAGTGCATGTCTTTCTGCGCTTCGATGGTGTTCTCGATATCGACGCCGAGCGCCTTGAGCACTTCTTGAGCAGCCTCCCGGCCGCCTTCTTTGCCGCCTTCGCGGGCAATTTCCCGCATCTGATCTTCGTTCACTGCACGCCTC
Source organism: Roseibium sp. ROS1 (assembly GCF_054658215.1). Lineage (NCBI taxonomy): Bacteria > Pseudomonadati > Pseudomonadota > Alphaproteobacteria > Hyphomicrobiales > Stappiaceae > Roseibium > Roseibium sp. ROS1. The sequence goes on along the minus strand of NZ_BAAGIG010000001.1, from coordinate 1,040,832 downwards.
CTGCGTAACCCTGTTTGATTTCGTCGTACCACCGGCTGCACCGCAACACGCGGGCATTGGCCCGGCCAAGCGCCTGGTCGGTCCGGATCAAGGCCACGTCCAGCGGCTCCCGGCGATCCACCAACACTCTGCTGTGGAATGCGAAGCGTGTCGGCCGGCAGCTGGTACTGGTAGGCCCAGCGAAACGGCGGTTTTTCGGTTTCCGCAGGCAGGTTCACCAGCTCGATGGCAAAGTCCCAGTCGTGCATGGCCAAATAGGCATCCCGGTGCGCTGCATAATGGTTCCTGAACCAGCGCGACGCCACGGAGGAAAAATCGAAGTCGCGGATGGGCGCTTCCTTCAGATGCGCAAGCGCAAGGTTCGCCATCTCAACGGCTGTGTTGACGGTTCCCGACATGAAATAGTTTCCTTGAATGGGTCAGGCGGCGGCAAGGTCGCCGGCTTTGGCCTCATAGGCAGCAAGCGCCTGAACAGCCTCGTATTTGTTGGCGGCTTTTACGCCGGCATAATCCGCGGCCATGGCCTGCTGGGTCTTCCAGTGCTCCTTGCGCCAGCCTTTGGGCAGCGGCTTTTCGGCCTGTGGCTGCCTTGCCGCCCTTTGCTTGCGGTTCCAGTCCGCGGCCAGCGCATCGGCCAGGTGTTCCTGCCGCTTTTCGGCCTCGGTTTTGGGTGGGGCGCAACGGGCCAGAAAATCGGCTTCGTGTTGTTCTTCCAGGCGCTGGAGATGCCGCAAGCGGCGCATGATGATCTCGTCCATGTCTGGCCTCTTTTTCGAGAAAATGAAAAAGGGCGGCAAACGCCGCCCCAAGAAGTTTGACAGGCCCTGACTTGATCAGGCCCGTGAGAGGTCGAACCGGTCAAACAAAAAGCCCGCAGGAAAGGCTACGGGCAGAAACGTCGATCGGTCCAAAAACGTTGGGGTGGATGTCTGCGGTCGCTCGCCTCCAGACTGCCCGCTGGGTACGCCGTCAGATGTTCACCTTCAGGCAGGCCAGCTTCACGTTCTTGCGGTTGTATTTCCGGTCCCAGTTGGCCGCGTTGCGCAGTTCGGCCAGGCTCGCTCCCTGGGATTTGGCAAGAGAAGACGCCGTGAAATCCATTCCGGCCGGATGGATCAGCTCGAAACGGCGGGTGGTCAGATAGTCGGCACCGCCGCCGTCGCCAATATCCGGATCACGGGTGATTTCGGTGCCCTCGTTTCCGTAGATCGTCGAGCGGCTCGGCACTTCGTCGATATGCATGAAAGCGCCCGGTGCGAACAGGAAGCAGGAGTATTCGTCCGAATTGGCACCCGCCGTCACCGGCATCATTTCCGAATGCACCACCATCATTCCGGCGTAGTAAGGCACCTCGAACGGCGCTTCGGACGGTTTCTTGAACTCGATCTTTTCGTCGTCCAGAAGCGTGCCATAGACGAAGCTGTGCATGGCGATCACGCGCAGGTCGTCCAGGTTTTCACCCATGGTCAGCCGGGCCCGGTTGATCGCCTGATAGCTGATGCGGTTGGCAGCCGTCGGCGAACCGACATCGGAATAGATGGAATAGACCATGTCGCCGCTGTCATTGGCGACATTGTCGGCGATCACGCCTTCAGCCGTCGCAATGATGCGCTCTTCCTTGCGGCGTCCCCAGTAAGCGCTGATCCGCTCCGCCACCCGGTTCATGGCGCTGTCGCCCCGACCCGTTGCGGCATAGCTTGCCACCGTCTTGGCACCGTATTTCTTGGCCAGGCGGTGCTTGTAGGCCTTCATGTCGCTGGCGGTAATCTTGCTGACACCGATCTTGTTATCACTGTCATCGATCACCGTCGGCTCGGCATCATCAAGGTCTTCCCAGTACGGCACTTCAATCTGGTTGCCACCGGCCTTGAAGCGCTTGCCGATTTCCGGTGCCGGACCGGCCAGAATGCCGGATTTTTCCAGCATGATCAGCTTCGCCGGCTTGTTCTCCGCCATATAGGGGGTAAACACACGCGGGACGACGATGTCAGAAATTTGAGATGTCATTGAATTTCCTTGGGTTTGTGTAAGAGATCAAGTTTGAGCAAGAGGCAAACAAAGCGAGGCATCGCGAACCATTCGGTCACGCCTTCAAAATCGTTTGTTTCACGCTGCGTTTGCCTATTGGGGTGAGAAACAAAAAACCCGGCGCAAGGCCGGGGTATCGGAGCAGCAAATTCGTCTTCGAGTAACGTTGACATAGAACGCACTTAGCCTCGGGCCCCTCAGACCAGGAACAATTCGGGGTCCCGGCCCGCAGCGAGGATAAGTTTACGGGCGACAGCCGGATTACGGTCCAGCATTTCAGCTTGTTTCTTGAGATCAGACCGCTTCACGTCGAACGGATTTGCTCCATTTTGAAGCCTTACTCCGGACCATCCATCAGTCCAGGGTGTCACGTACGTTTTCGTTCCGGGTTTGCTCAGTCCCAGAATTTCCCGCGCCTGCTGTCTCGCCTCCTCAGCGAATTCGACACGTCGAAATACATCTGTGCAGGCCAAAAGGCCTGCACACTGAAATCGAAATTGATAAAGGGGTGGAATTTGACCATGCGCTTCGCTCGGAAGCCAACCGCGAAGGCAGAGGCACGGCAGTTAGCTGGTTCCGCCTTGCTCATCAGAACAGCCGGAAGTCAGACCGGGCCCATACCGTGAACTTCAAAGCCGTTTCACCGTCCGGGAACCGGCCACACGCCCCCCGGACGAGTGATCTGCAATTTGGTTTATCAGGTCAATAACCGCAGTAGATCAGTCGTTCGAAGATACACTCTCGAATGCAAGTCCCGCAGGCCGCATGAAAACCAGAGCCTGCATCTCCAGGCACTGAAGCTGCTCGGCAGAACCGGGTTCGGCGCCGGAATAAACAACCATGGTGTTTTCCTGTGTACCGTCGTCAAACGACGCGTAATCGAATTGAGACGTGCAGGCCGTATTCAACAATGCTTTGCGATGGAAGAACTCCGCATCACGAAAACGCTCGATCGGGGGGCCGAGTTCAACGATGACACCGCCAGCTCTCATCAATTGATAAACAGAGGTACCTATCGCATGGAAAAAATCCCCATCCGGATCGAGCACTTTTCTGATGTCTCCTTTATAGAGGTCAGCGCCCGGCACGACATCCTTTGTCAAATCAACACTGAGCAAGGTGATCGTATTATTTGTCTGGTAATCTACAATATTTACGGGAATGCTATAATAATCCTCTCGACCATAAGGAAGATGTGTCACCTTGTGGCCTGGAATATCCGGAAACTGCTCCGCATTCTGTTCGATTTCCTCGGGCGAAAAGCCCAGATAGACCACACGGACATCCTCCGCGACCTGCACCTTGAACATTGCGGGATCGAGGCTTGAATTGACATAGCCCTCTATTTCAGACCGAAGAACTTCAGGTTGCTGTTCCCACGGGATGACAGCACCGTCCGCGGCCAGGCAAACCGACGGCAGAGCAATAACCCCCGACACTTTCAGAATTGCCCCAAAGCCCTTGATAAAGCGAAAGGTGTTCAATTTCATTCCGGATCCCTTTATATATCATCGCTCTCGAAGAAAGGCATCGAGTTGCTGCACAATCAGAATATGTTCATTATTTGTTCCTGATCAACCCTTAATTGAAATTGGCACGAAAACCTCTTCCGAAACCGGCGGACACGATCATCTGGGGTACCCGCAAAGGGTTGTTTTCCAAAAGATTCGATTGTTGCCTGTGGGCCGGATTACCGATCTTGACAGATTTGCATATGCGGTCTCAAGTGATGCTTGTGTTGCCGCCAAGCGCGCCTGAGGATCAGGCAACCCAAGGTTTTTAGCTGCGATATAGACATTGCGAGTGAATTCGTTGACGAGATTTTTCATTAAGTTTATCGCCGCATATCTACTGGTATTTCTTTCCGTTAACGAATTAAAAGCAAAGGAAAATTTCTGCACAGAAGAGTGGATACCTTACGATTTCGCAATGATCGACGACCTACTCTTGATAAATCGCGCTTATCACAGCGCAAGATGCCAAAAATTAGAGGGAAAAACCTTTGTGTGCCGCGAGAAGTGGCCTGGCTCTGACGATGTCAGTGTTTATCAGGTACACGCAGAAGTACTGGAAACCGGCGACCTGGCCTTCTGGTCCACCGACGTTGATCCATCCAGCGAACCGTGGATCATTCCCAGGTGTGAGGAACTCACCGGGTAACAGGGTTTCGCTCACCACTGGCTTTCTTCGCGTGTTGCACCATGCGGGTTGAGCACAAGATCTGCCAGACTAACAATCGAAAACCGGCACCAAACGCGATTTGCGCTCATCCTCGCCGCGGCAACTTGAAAAGACTGCTTGTTACAGCCCAAACAACCGCGGATCCCGCCCCGCTGCGACGATCATCTGCCGTGCTAGCAAGGGATTGCTCTCCAGAAGTTGATCTTGTTCTCGAAGGTCAGATTTCTCAAGAAAAAACGGGTTTTGGTTCGATCGCCTTAGTGTTTCTTCTGAACTTGCCATTCCGACATTCGGACTTTTCGAACCAGAGGGAGTTCTGCGAGACATCGGTTGCATTGGCTTGCTGGACGGAACGGGAACCATGAAGGGAGCAGGCACCATTTGCTCTCTGGGAACAGGACTCTTCTGAAATGGCTTTTGTTCGATCTCGCGATTTAAATCAAAAACTTTCCCTTCAGGACCGTTGAGATCATGTTCCCCAGAATATTTCCCCTTTCGAAGGTCTTCGATCGAATAACCCCTTTCTAGGGCAGGCCACGCTCTCTCATAAAAGTCCCTGGTTTTTTGTTCTGCAATGTCTCCATCATAATTGTTTTTCTGTAATTCTTCATTGAAGATGTCAGCGATCTCTCCCTGAACAATTACTTTCTCAAAATATCCGAATACACTTTCTTGCAATCTTTCGGGAAGAATAGAACGATTATAAAATTCTGTCCTCAGCTTGTTTATTCGTTCCTTAAACTCACCAATCTGTTTGCTATCGACAGGCAGATCGTAAAGCCGGTCTAGTTATTGCGAACGCAGGTATTCCAACGAACCTTCGTCGACCAGATTACCGGGATTGCCTTCGCGAATGAAAGGTTTGAGCCCATTCTTTTCATTTGGAAAGTCACCTTGTCGAAGAGTGTTTCCACGCCGGTACAAATCGAAAACCGTTTCAACCTCATTGTCATTCAGATTTTTCATTCAGTTTTACTGCCTATTTTCTAACATCACATATAATCGACTTTGGCCAACCCGAATTCGTCAGGTATTCGTCTCTTTCGAAATCTGCGCCGACAATTTCAAGAATTTTGGGAAAGTTGTTTAGATCAACGCCAAGTTGCTCCGCATAGCTGAGAAGCCGAACAACATTCAGGTAACCAGTGTCAAGATTCTTATCGAGTTCCAGGTAATTCAGAAATCTTTCCTGATTTTCAGAGATATACAACTGAGTTGAATAGGTATTCCCCTCGATCATTGAATATTCAATATATCCGCCGATGTAGATACGATTGAGCAAACTTACAATTGTGTCTTCATTCGACTTTCTTAAGATTTCCGGGCTGTCTTTGGAATTGTTAATCGAGAAATTTTCTTCCAACTGGTACACGGCGTCGCAACTTGGCCGGTTATCGCGTCCCTCTACAGTCAATAACGCCAGATAAAACCTGGCCTGCATCGGGCATACGTCGAGATTTTCTTCCGCATACTGGCTTGCTTGTTGGAATTTTCTGTCCGCCATCAATCCAGTTATGGTTTTGACCATATCCATATTGTTTACACAGGCGTAGGAAACAGTGGTTCCAAGGCTTGTCGTGGCCAAAATTGTTGCACCAGCAATAATAAGTCTTCTTAGTCTTGTAAAACGACGCACTGTCGGCTCCCTTCTCAATCACTTCGAATTTTTACCTGGCAAAACCTCTGCCTAGAGTCCAATTTGTTCATGATTTGTTCAGTAGTCAACTGAAAAGTGTATGAGAAAAGTTCACCTACCAAACAAAGCAGACCTTCCTGCGAACTACGGCTTCATGAAAACCAAGCCTTAAACCAGTTTGTGGCCATCATTATCAGACTTCGCTACAGCCCGAACAACCGTGGATCCCGCCCCGCCGCGACGATCATCTGCCGTGCCCGCAAGGGGCTGTTTTCCAGAAGATCCGACTGCTGCCTGAGGTCCGGATTGCCGGTCTCGAAGGGATTGCCCCCCTCCCCACCCGCGCCGAAACCGTTCAGGCCGTCTTCCGAAAAGGCGCTGTCGTGGATGAAGGCGAGCAGCTTCACCGCCACGGGGTCCGTCACCTGCTGCGAACCGTCGCTTCCAGCCGTGGTCAGGGCGCCTTTTTCCGCAAACCATCCTGTCAGGTCCACCCCGGCCGTCTTCAGGGTGCTCAGCGCCCGGTCGGCCTTGGCAATGGCGTTCTGATAGCCGTCGCTGTCCGGTTCGCCATATTCCCTGACCAGAGACATGTGCGCGGCCTCGGCGGCCTCGCCCTGTTTCTGCGCTGCGTCAAAAGCCGCTTCCTCATGGGCGGAAAACTGCTCTGCCATCTTGCCCACCCACCGGTCGTGCAGCTTCTGCGCTGCCTCAGGGTGAAGCCCCGCCTCCTTGAACCAGTCTCCGGCTTCCTGCGCAAAGGCCTGGTCGTAGGGAAAGTTTTCCGGCAGCGTCTCGGGCATCTTGAAGCGATAGCCGTCCTTCGGCGTCCAGCGGCTGGAAACATCGGCATAAAAGGCCGCCTGCTCCTCGCTGCCGGCATCCTCGCCCGGAACCCGCAGCGCCCCGGACAGTCTGTCTTCCAGCGAGCGATAGCTTTCCAGAATGCCGGCGGTATCGCGCCAGCCATAGCTGGCGGCCATGTCCCGGTCGGCATCGCTCAGGCCGTCGATGAAACCTCCCCCCTCCGAAGGGTAATACCCCATACCATCGTGTCCAGAACCGTCTTGCCCGCCGGCCTCCGGTCCTGCCGCCGGGTCGATCGCGTCGTACATCGTCAATATTCCTCGTCAGTTTCGAACTCGGGCAGCATTTCCAGCCGGGCGGCTTCCTGCAGCGCGGCGTGCTCTTCCGGCGGAATGCGGATCATCGACAGGATGCGGGCATAAAGTGCCTTGCGCCCGTCCAGATAACCGCCCGCCCTCGGCTCCAGGTTCACCGGCGGCGCCTGGTAGATGCCGCATTCGGCGGCCAGGTCCGCCAGCACGATTTCGCCGTCCGGACACAAAAAAACGGACCGATAGGCCCGTTCCAGCATTCCAGCCCGCTCCCGGCGCTGCCGGGCGGCTCGTTTGAGGCTACGCCAGACCATCCAGCCCTCCTTCGCCGCCCAGGGCCTGCAGAAGCGGCGCCCCGTCGCGGGCGATCCGCGCCATGCTTTCGCCGGTCGCAAGCTGCTGCTGTTGCTGCTGCTCGGCCGCCCGTTCCTGCCGAAGCGCCTCCACCTCTTCCGGCCGCCGCCTCAGCTTGGCGGGAAGCCCTAGCGCGCGGCGGGTCAGGTCGTATTCGGCTTCCCGGTCGTGCAGATCCAGAATGGAGGGATCGGCCCCCGCTGCGATGCCGAGATACTCCTGGAAGCCCATGATCGCCTCGAAATGCCCGGCCTCGCGCATCTGGTCGATGGGCGCCGTCGGCGTCAGGGTCACATCGCCCTCCAGCACGCTTTGCGGCGGGGTAAGGGGCGAACCGGGGGCAAAAGCGCCCCTCCGGCCCAGAATGCCGATCTCACGTTCGAACAAGGCCTCGTTTCCGGCCATGATGTTGGTGGAGAACGGCCCGATCATGTCGGCCATTTCCTTGCGGCGGATATTGGCTTCCGTTGCCGTGCGGCCATTGCCTTCCAGCAGCGTCTGCCACAGGTCGCCATAAAGCCCCACCCGCAGCTTCTCGCGGATGGTCTCGATCTGCGCATCCGCCGCCCCCGGGTTCACCGTGTCAATCATCGGCCGGAACAGCGGCCGGCCCTGCTCGTCGATCAGCCCGGGGTTGATCCGGCCGGGGTTGAGGTCAAGCTGGCGCTCCTGCGCATGGGTGGCGATCGGCGGGCGCACCGCCTGCGAACTGGCAATCAGCCCGTCTCGTGCCAGGCTCTGCAGGCTCTTGATGTCGCTCATCAGCTTTGCCTGCGGCGGCGAGCCATAGGGCGACAGCCCGTCCCGGTCCCACCGGCTGATCACCAGCGGATATTCGAAGAAGCCGCCCCGCCGGCAGATATGCCCGCTGTCTTCCTCGAAGTGGATGCTCTCGAACCGCGATTTCCTGGTGTCGGTTGCCTGGGCGTGACCGCCTTCGCGCACAAAGCAGGCATGCACGAAAGTGTAGTCCGTGTTCTTGCGCTTCGCGTCGGCCGCGTCTTCCTTCACCTTGGGCGACACATTGCCGGCGTATTCCTTCACCGCCTGCCACGCCTTCAGCGTGCGCACCCGAAAGAACCCGCAATCGTTGCCCTGGGCATCGATGACCAGGTAAATCTCGTAAAGCGGCACATAGCGGTAATGAACCGGCGTGCGGATATCCGCCAGGCTGTCCTCGTTTTCGACCGGAAACAGCACACCCGTCCCCAGTTTCACGGTGGACAGCAGGCGCGAGCGGTTGGCCAGCGCAAAGCCGGAACGTCCCGAATACCGCACACGAAACAGGTGATCGCGCACCAGTTCGAAAAACTCCTCGTCCGCCTGGCTGGGCGCCGGCGCAAACGGATCGCCGAAACCGACCCCATGCCAGGGAAAGCCTTCGGGCATGGTCAGCGAGCCGATGCCGGAAGCAAGCCTGTCCAGCAGCCAGACAGCGGTCGGGTCGTACAGCTTGCGCGACCGGTCCCGGGCGGCAGACCCGCGCAGGGCGCTCATGCCATCCCGGGCGCTCACGCCGCCGGGCCGGTTGAAGGCCCGCTCCATGTCCGGCGCCGTATAGGTGACATAGTCCTGCCAGTCCGCCTCCACCCATTGGCGCTCCGCCCGGGCCGATTGCAACTCGGTTTTCAGATCGTCGACAACTCCCATCACGCACGCCCCAAAAGTGTGACACCGGGCCGCGAGGCACTGCCGTAATCGGCAACGCCCAACGGGCCGGTCAGGTTGGTGGCCCGGGTGTTATAGGCGGCGGCCCGGCGCCGGCGCCCGTTTTCCTGCAGGATGCGCGCCTGCCGCTGCGGGTCGGGTTCGCGCGGCGGCGGCGGTGTCGGTTCCGGGTCCGGCTGCTTGGAGCCTCCCCCACCAAACATGCACATGGGTGGTCCCTTTCTCTCAATGTCTTGAAAACGTGTAATCGGCGCCGCCTGCCGGCACGGCGGCAGCGCCTCAAGGCCGGTCCGCGCAAGCGGCCGGAAAAAGATCGAACGGACGTATCCGGCTGCGCCAAGGCGTTCCTGCCGGCCAAGCCGCAATTTTCCAAAGTACCGGTATGAGGTCTGTTTTAGCCCTGTTTTGACGAAGCGTCCAGCAAGGCCAGATGTCTGAACCTGTTGTTCAGACACGCATTTCCGGAAAGCTCTTGCCACTCAAAGGCTTTTTGAAGCTTCCCGGTTGTGCGCCCGAGGCGGTGTTTTTCACCGCGCCCCGGAGGAAGCTCCATCCACCGGCGCAGCTTTACCGGGCGCTGCGGCAGCCAGCGCCGCCGGAATGTTTCCAGCCGGTGCGGCAGGGGCCTGCCGCGCGGCCCGCCTGCTGTTGTTTGGGATGTGCGCCTGCCACGCCCTGTCCCGAACCCGGCCGACATTTGCCTGAAAGTCTTCCGTCAGCAAATGGCGCTGTCCGGTCTCGTCGTCATAGGTCAATGTCATGCGCGGGCCGTAGCCGTCCTCGTCCGCCGGGGCCTGCTGCCTGTCCCGGCCGGTCTTGTCATTTGGCATCAGATGCCATTTCGCGGCGCGCACACCCTGTGCTTTCAGCAGGTCCTCAACGTCCTTGCGCACGTAACCATGGCCGTCTTTTTCAAGATCCGGATAGGCTGTCTCGACCGGATATTTCAATACGGTTCCTGCCGCCTCCGGCGCGAAGGCCGAAAGACCCCACATCTGCTTGAACCGGTAAATCGCATAGTCCCTGGCAGCCTCCTTGTGGCCGCCCAGTTCGACATAGCTTTGCCTGAACAGCCTTTCGTAATCCGCAAGCGCTTCCGCCTCTTCGGCGGCAGTTCTGCCGATCTGCCGATATCGGTCATAGGAACTTTTCCGGGCCAGATCAGCAGATGCAGCCAAACCGGCCGAGGCGTCAGCAACATCGGCCGCCGTTGTGGCACTCACGCCGTCCAGCTTGCCGGTGCCCACTTCGGCCCCAACTGCGCCGGCTCCAGACACGCTGCCCTCAGACACGCCGTTTTGGCGCGCCTCCTCAAAACCAGGGGCCAGAATGGCGGAAGAGCCTGGCAGAACCGGCTTCTCGCCCAATGGCACTTGCCCGCCATCCATCAGGATGGTTTCAGAAGAAAGACTGCCGTCCTCCAGCCGCGGTGCCGTAAGCGGCGCATCTGTCGCCGCCACCGGGGCCGCCGACAACAGTTGCCTGACCTGTCCCCGGTGCAGCTCTGCGTCTCTCGTCAGGGTGTCAGTCAATTCTTCGCGTGTTGCGCCGCGGTTTGCGGCCTGCTCCACGGCTCCGCCGGCCTCAAGCGCGTTCTGTATCCCCTGCAGCGCCTGCAAGGCCTCTTCCTCACCCTCGCTGCCGGCAAACGCCCAGTCGATTGCGCTGCCCACCGCGCCTGTCAGCGCGTCCCGGCCATAAACGTAAGCGCCAAATGCCTCCGATCCTTCGACGGTTGTAGCAATTTCGGCCATTTTCCGGATCACCAGGTTGTCCGGATAGGCTTCGCCATAAAGCTGGGTCAAGGCGATAATGTCGTCCAGATTGCCCAGAACGTCCCAGGCCTTTTTCAGCGGCCCGACAGGCGTCAGCGAAACGGCCAGGTCGAGGCCCGCCTCCGCCGCCATGGACTTCAGATCGTCCTCTGTAAACTCCAGCCCCAGCTCTCTTGCCGCCTGCGCAAACGGTATGTTCCGCTCGTCCGCACGTGCCTGAACCTTGTTGAATATCACCGGCGCGGCAAGGCCAAGAACGAAAACCGGCGCGCCGTTCTTGACCAACTTCTTAAACCGCTTGCCAACGTTGAGTTCAATCGGTCGGTGAGCGTTCTTAATCTCGAGCGCTGCCTCGAAGCTTTCAGGAATCTTCGGGTGACTTTGCTCTAGATTGTGAAAAGCACCAAATTTTTGGCTAGTCGAGTTCGCTGCGTGAACAATTGTGTCGTGCTGTTGCGGTGTCAGCGGTACATCCGGATGGGTGAGCATCGAGATCATCAGGGATTTGAAACTCATCCGTCTGAATTTCATGCGCTCAAGTGCATTGTCGGCATTGAATTTGTTATCTAGAAAAGCACCGTCCGCACTAATAACGAGAAAATCGTACTTCTCTCTGTTGTTTCTATTCAGCATGAACTGCCGGACATCCATATCCCAGCCTTCATACCCCCCTCTGGACGAGTTTCGCCTATTATCCGGATCGAATTTCTTCTTGGCCCGCTCGGATTTCACCTCGGATGCTGTGAGGATCTTGTTGTTGTAAGTTCTTTTTTTTCAACCAGCCATCGAAATGCGGCAGATATTCAATCGCAATATTGTTTGTGAGTTCTGTTGTTCCAACGCTTGGTACATAGAGAACCTTGTCGCCCAATCCAGCAACGGCATCAAGAACAGAAAATACTTTGTTCCTTATTTGTTCTTTTGGTAATTTTTTTTCGACAGTATAGGCGAGCAACGTCCCGACCTTGGCATGGTCGAGTGCAACGACTGTTTGCTTGCTCATCACAAGCCTCCTTCGTCTTGCTCGATGTAACCACTATCTAGCAAAAATTCGACACACGCCTTTGACCGAACAGATTCGTATTTTCCCGCAAGGACATCGCAGGCAGTAAACATACCAAAACTATACAGGTGCCTGGCTTCGTGAGGATACCCGGATTTCAGGCAGTACCATTCGTAAAAGTCTCCCATGAGTATGTGAGCCTCTAGTGGCCGGTTGTCCCATTCCGGATCCCCCCTGCCAACGGCTCCCCCATTGGCGTCAACAACTTTCAACCACTCCATTTGCTGAGCAGTCGCATCTCTAAGTTCCGGGTCTTTTAGCAGAAGTTCAGCAAAACGCTGCACTTGGGAGAGCCTGGTACTCACAAGGAAGACCTCTGGATCATGTCGATAGATATAATCGACCGCCTCTTGCCCCCCTTCTTCGTAATATGCCTGCAATTCTTCCCGCCAGCCGGTAATATCTTCAAAATCCGCCATGGGTGCTGTGTCCAAATTATCTCAAATGTTACTAATTGTTCCGAAACTCTCTCAGCCCCGCTTTGCGGTGGCGATCAATCCTTCCAGCCCGAAGTTTTTCATGATCGGGCTGATTTCATTGGCATCTATCGCAACAATCTTCTCCATCACGCCTCCTCCCCCGGAAAGGAGACAAAAGACGCATAGTTTTCCTTGATGAAGTCTCGGGCCTGTTCAGTTCTGAGTGATGTCAGCCTGCCCTCCTCCAAATCGATGGCCAGCCATGTCGCAACGATCATGTCCCTTTTGTCAAAGCGAACCGGAGCTTTCATCAGGTACCATTTCCTGAAATCGATAATGGTGTCATGAGCCTCGAGCGGGTTCAGCTCTACAAACTCATCATCGTGAACCTCCAGATCATGCTTTTCGGCATAGGCCGCAAACCAGATTTTCTTCCGTAAAGCCTCGTGCAGCTCTTCATCCCCGCGGATCAGTTCAACCATCTGCACGACGTTCTCATATGGAACTTTAATGCCACCGTAGCGCTTGTTGCCGGCAAAGAAGGCCCTGCCTTCTTCCGTTTTCTCAAATGCGGCCAGCTCTTCCCGCCAGCCGGTAATGTCGTCAAAATCCGCCATGGGTCCTATGTCCAAATCCATACCAAATGTTCATCAATTGTTCCGAAACACTCTTGCACACGACAGAAGCACTGCGTCTGCTTACGTCCGGAAAAATAACCTTCTCTTTCATTTCGCCCCCTTGTCTGAAAAGGCGATATCCGTCGAATGCTCTCTTTCAGCGTAAGCCCGGGTCTCCGGAGCCGCCAGGGATGGAAGCTCTCCGATCGCAACCCTGTAGGCTAAGCGCCGGCCGGGATCGAGGTTACCGTCATAGGGGATCTGCGTTTTCATCGCATACCAGCGTTCGAAGTCGTACATGGTTTCGTTGTCCGCCCACGGGCAAAGCTCATCAAACCCCTCATCATCCCGGCCGAAATCCGGATTGGCAGTCAGATAATCGCGCCAAGCACCTGATTTCTTCAGCGCCTCAAGAACTTCCGGATGCCTGAGGAATAACTCTGCGAAATGGAGGATTGTTTCATATGGCAATTTGGGTGCCCGGGGTCTTGTTGGGCTCCACGAACTGTATTTGTCGAAAAAGGCCCTGCCTTCTTCCGTTTTCTCAAATGCGGCCAACTCTTCCCGCCAGCCGGTAATGTCTTCAAAATCAGCCATGGGTCCTGTTTCCAAACTCGTCTCAAATGTTCACCAATTGTTCCAAAGTTCTTTCAGCCCCGCTTTGCGGTGGCGATCAATCCTTCCAGCCCCAAGTTTTTCATGATCGGGCTGATTTCATTGGCATCTATCGCAACAATCTTCTCCATCACGTCTCCTCCCCCGGAAAGGAGATATAGCGCGCATAATTTTCCTTGATGAAGTCTCGGGCCTGTTCAGTTCTGAGTGATGTCAGCCTGCCCTCCTCCAAATCGATGGCCAGCCATGTCGCAACGATCAAGTCCCTTTTATCAAAGCGAACCGGAGCTTTCATCAGGTACCACCGTTCAAATGCGATAAAGGTGTCATGAGCCTCGAGCGGGTTCAGCTCTAGAAACTCATCGTCGTGAACTTCCAGATCATGCTTTTCGGCATAGGCCGCAAACCAGATTTTCTTCCGTAAAGCCTCGTGCAGCTCTTCATCACCGCGGATCAGTTCAACCATCTGCACGACATTCTCATATGGAACTTTGATGCCACCGTAGCGCTTGTTGCCGGCAAAGAAGGCCCTGCCTTCTTCCGTTTTCTCAAATGCGGCCAGCTCTTCCCGCCAGCCGGTCAAATCTTCAAAATCCGCCATGGGTCCTGCGTCCAAATTCCCTAAAAAATGTTCATTCTTTGTTCCTGAGAGGATTGTGGTTGATCCAGTGAATTTTTGCAACCTGCCGCTGGAGCTTTCCTGAAGGCTTCCCTTGCCGCGGCCCTGGCTATCGTTTCTCTTCGACCGATGCTGCTGGTAATGCCCCCGCCTGACCGGCCAAAGCAGGCAGGGTCAGGCAGGCAGGGGCTCTTGCTGCGGCTCAGCTCATGAATTACCGGTTGCCAGCTCAAAACCTTCGTCGATCCAGCCGGTCACGCCACCTGCCATGATCTTCACCGGGCGTCCCAGTTCCGCAAGCCGCAACGCCCCCCGTGCGGCACCGTTGCAATGCGGGCCGGCGCAATAGGTCACGAACAATGTCTCCTCCGGCCACCTGGCCATCTTGGAACGGATGATCTTGCCGTGGGGAAGGTTGATCGCGCCGGGCACATGGCCTTTTTCGAACAGCGCCGGACTGCGCACATCCAGCAACACAAAGCCAGGCTCGCCCTGAAGGGCGTCGTGCACATCCCAGCAATCGGCCTCGAAGGTAAATTCAGCGGCAAAATGTTCCCTGGCGAGATCGCTCGGGGCGGCCGGAACAGCGGTGACATTGTTGGTCATGAAGGTCTCCTTTCCCGCTGTTTGTCGCCGTATGAACGCCGATTGGCAATTGGCGCGATTGACTATATACGTAAATATCATGACAAAAGATCCAGTCCCTCAAACCGCGCCCCCCTCAGCTCTGGAAGGGCCGCTTGTTGTCGCCCTGCTGTACGATGGGCTCTGCACGTTCGAGTTCGGTATCGTCGCTGAGATATTCGGTCTGGCCCGCCCCGAATTCGGCACCGACTGGTACCGCTTCGCCAGTTGCCCGGTCGAGGAAGGCCCCTTACGCGCCCATGGTGGCCTGACACTCCTGCCAGACCATGGCCCGGAACGCATAGCCGAGGCGGACATCATCGTCGTGCCCGGCTGGAAAGGGGCGGATTACCCGGTTCCCCAAGCGCTTGCCGACCGGCTTTGCGAGGCACACAGCCGGGGCGCGCGGCTCGTGTCCATCTGTTCCGGTGCGTTCGTGCTGGCAGCCACCGGTCTGCTCGACGGTCGCTCCGCCACCACCCATTGGCGTTACGCGGAAAAGCTGCGCGAGCGGCACCCCGCCGTCACCGTCGACGAGGCCTCGCTCTACCGTCAGGAAAACCGGATCTACACGTCTGCGGGCAGCGCCGCCGGCATCGATCTGATGATCGAAATCATCCGCCAGGATTACGGGGCAGACAAGGCCAACTCCGTTGCGCGCCGCCTCGTCGTTCCCGCCCACCGCACCGGCGACCAGGCTCAGTTCCTGGAACGCCCCGTCGCTCATCGCGAGGGCAACGAAATCGCACCGATTCTGGAGCGAGTCAGGCAGGCGCTGCAGACGGCCTGGACCATTGAAACCATGGCGGCCCTCTGCCGCCTCAGCCCGCGCACCTTCCAGCGCCGCTTCACCGAAGCAACGGGGCTGACACCGGGCGAGTGGCTGGTTCAGGAGCGTCTGGAGGCCGCCAAGGAGATCCTCAGCCGGGGCGACGACGACATGGAAACGATCGCGGCCCGCGTCGGTTTCGGCAGCGCCCACGCGCTCCGCCACCACTTCCGCAAGAAACTCGGCCTGCGCCCGACCGACTACCGCATCCGCTTCGCTGCTCGCACGGCCTGATGCCAGCGGCCCTGCCCCAGGAGTATTGTCCCAGCAGACTTATCAAAGCGGCGGACCATGGACATATTTCCCGAATGCGAGAACCTTCCCAAACGTAATCTAAGTATTTCCTCCGAACCGGATCCTTGTTAGCCTGATTTTGAATAATTCAACCGGCGGGGAAAGCCATGAAACCGGATATTTTTCACCTGGTTCTTATCAGGCCAACGAAATATGACGACAACGGCTATCCGATTCACTGGCACAAAACTTCGATACCGGCCAATTCACTTTCCTGTCTTCTCGGAATTTCCAGGGATTGCGAACATAGGCAGGTTCTGGGGCCTGAGGTGGAAATGGTCATCCAGGCAATTGACGAAGGCAACACCCGCATCCGACCGGATCAGTTGATCGCCGGTATTCAGCGGCAGGGCGGTAAGGCCCTCATCTGCTTCACCGGCGTCCAGAGCAACCAGTTTCCGAGAGCTGTCGATCTTGCTCGCCCATTTCTCCTGGCCGGCCTCCCGGTTTGCATCGGCGGCTTTCACATCACCGGCTGCATGGCCATGCTGCCGCAGATGCCTGCCGATATGCGCGAAGCCGCAGATCTCGGCATCAGTTTTTTTCTGGGCGAGGCCGAAGGCGGCCGGTTCGACCCGGTCCTGCGCGACGCCTATGCAGGCAAGCTGAAACCCATCTACGATCACCTGAAGGACTTGCCGTCCCTGCCCGGTGAGCCGGTGCCCGTTGTCGATCGGGCGCAGGTCGAAAAATCGACTCTTGGCTATGGCAGTTTCGATCTCGGCCGTGGCTGCCCCTTCGAGTGCAGCTTCTGCTGCATCATCAATGTCCAGGGGCGCGGCAGCCGGTTCCGATCGACGGAGGATCTGGAGAATATCATCCGCGACCACGCAAGAATCGGGGTCACCAAGTTCTTTGTCACCGACGACAATTTCGCCCGAAATCGCAACTGGGAAGCCTTTCTCAACACGCTCATCCGCATGCGGGAAGACGAAGATCACACATTCACGCTGATCATCCAGGTTGACACCCTCTGTCACAAGATCCCGAATTTTATCGAGAAATGCGTACGTGCCGGTGTTGATCAGGTTTTTATCGGCCTGGAAAACATCAATCCGGACAATCTGGCAGGCTCCAAGAAACGGCAAAACAAGATCACCGACTACCGGGAGATGTTCCTGGCCTGGAAGAAACACCCGGTCATCCTGACCGCCGGTTACATCATCGGCTTTCCCAACGACACCCGCGCCTCGGTCCTTCACGATATCGACGTCCTCAAGCGGGAGCTTGCCGTCGATATCCTGTCGCTCTCCATCCTGACGCCCTTGCCCGGCTCGGAGGATCACCGCGATGCGGTCGCCGCCGGCACCTGGATCCATCCGGACCTCAACCGGTACGACCTCACACACAATGTCATCCGCCATCCGAACCTGCCCGGGGAGGAACTGGACAAGCTCTATCTGGATGCCTGGGCCAGCTTCTATTCACCGGACCATTGCCGCACGATACTGCGCCGGGCTGCCGCCCTCGGCAGCAACAAGAAGATCGCCACCATGAATCGGCTGATCATTTACGGAACCGCGTCCCGGCTGCACAATGTGTTTTCGCTCGATGGTGGCTTTCTGCGACTGAAATACCGCAAGGACCGCCGCCAGGGTCTGCCTCTGGAAAATCCGTTGATCTTCTATCCGAAATATTATCTCGAAACCCTGCGGAACCTTGCCATCCTGACTGCCACCCGCTGGCGCTATCTGCGTTTCATCAGGAAACTCTGGTCAGATCCGAACCGCTTCGCCTATTCCGATCAGGCAATTGCATCGGTGGAAAAGGCCGAGTTCGAAACGCTGGAACTCTACACCGCGACCCGCGGCGGCCGTCAGGCAGTTGCCACCCATCGGAAAATGGAAGGCATCAAGCAGCGCGCGCGCGGAACGAAGGTGGCAAAAGCTTAAATCGTCTGCAGATACTTCTGCAGTTTCTCGCGTTGCGGATAGTCCGCGAGGAAGTTGTCCGAGTTCACCTGAAATATGCCGTCCACGGTCACCACCGTGCCGCCCGGTTTGAAATGCGCCGCGCAGAAAAACGGCAAGCCGGGCTTCTTCAGGTCCCACTGCAGAAAACCGCCGCCCATCGGATATTGATCGCGCGGGGCCATATGTTCGTCATGCCGGATCGTGGGCATGACCTTCACCAGCCGCTTCGGCCCGGTCACGGTTGCAAGGCTCAGGGCACGGGTCTGCAGATCGCGGTATCCCGCAGCGCCGCGGTCCGCCAGAATGCCGTCATGCACGGTCGCGCGCCGCCTGTCCGCCTCCTGCGTTTCCTCCGGCAGGCCATACCGCCCGCCTGATCGCAAGGTCGTGCCCTGAAACTCGAACACTTCCGGCAGCGGCAAGTGCTTGAGGACCAGCAGCTTGAACCCCTGGTCCAGGCGGCCCTTGTGATAACCGATGTTTTCCTCGGTCCTGCGATAATCGGACAGAACGATGGCATTCAGTTGAGAGATATTGCCTGCGAAATGTTTCGTCATCTGCCCGACAGGCAGATCATCCTTGGATGAAGACAAGGCTGAGCCTCCAGATAAAAACGTCAAAATAGCAATGGCCGGACGCTACCAGCCTTCCCGGTTTCGAACAACGCTCATGGCCGCTTGTCCCCCCTTGCCCAGGCATAGACATAAAAGTCCTCCCCGCCCCGGCCATAGGCTCTCAGCCGCCCTTCGCGTGTTGCGCCCAGCGCCTCGATCCAGCCGTGGGCAATGTCATGATTTTCCAGCGTAATCACCTGCAGCCGCCGGCAATCCCGTTCCACAATCTGCCGGAGATCCAGCAAGTGCCGTGTGATCGCCGGCACACATCGGCGGAATCGGTCCGTGCCGAAGGCCCAGGCCTGCCAGTGGTCCGGATCGAAGGCGGACGCCCGGCTGAAGCCATAGGCCGCCGCCGGCTGGCCGTCGTACCAGAGCGACCACACCATGCCCGGCACCGCTGTCTGCAACGCGCAGACCGCCAGCGCGCGCGTGTCCCATTCCTTCCAAAGACAGGCGATCTCGCGCAGGTCCTGATCGCGCATGTTGGCCGCGATGAAGCTGGCGTCCCGCAGGCAAAGGTCGCGGATCAGAAACCGTCCAGCGGGTCGCCCAGTGGCGCCATCCGGCTTTCGGCCCCGGTTCTCAGAACCTTCTTCAGCTCCGCTTTCTGCTTCCATCCCAATGCCTCGACAATCGCATCCGCCTCGTCCGGGGAAGAGCCCAGCCGTTCCTTGATCTCTTCCTTGCTCTCAATCAGGATTTTTCCGTTTCGCATCTTCCAGCGATGCGCCGTCAACTGCGCCTTCACCGTTGCCGATCGCCGGATTGCCAGCCCAAGCCCGCTCTTGGGGTGCAAGGCCTCGCGCAAGCGCCAATAGAGTTCGGCGCGCAAATTGTAGAACGGGATCCTGCTGTCCTTCGCACTCTCGCCCGACTGGGCGGAGAAGACGCATTTTTCGACCGGAATATTGTTTTCCCGCTTCAGGAACCCAACCGTATCGCCGCCCCAGCCGCCGGTGCAGTCCACCACGATCATCGCATTGTCGCGCCGCTCGCGGATGATCAGCGAACCGACATCCGCACCATCCTTCGTGTCGGTGCCCTTGCGCACGATGTTGGTTTCAAAGCGCCGGCCATGCAGCGGCTGCAGCACCGTCCGGTCCTTCCCGCCCTGGGCAACGTCCACCGCCAGCACTGTCATCGGTTCGTCCCGATCGATGCCCTGGTTGTATCGCTCGAATGCAAGGTCCACCCAGTCGGACGGGATCACCTGCCACTCGTGGTCCTGCCGGGCCGCCAGAAAGTCTCCGGTCTTCAGCGCTGTGCGCATCGGCTCCGGCATCTGGTCGAGCTGGGCAT
Organism: Roseibium sp. ROS1; assembly: GCF_054658215.1. Taxonomy (NCBI): domain Bacteria; kingdom Pseudomonadati; phylum Pseudomonadota; class Alphaproteobacteria; order Hyphomicrobiales; family Stappiaceae; genus Roseibium; species Roseibium sp. ROS1. Next base: position 1,021,163 of record NZ_BAAGIG010000001.1, on the reverse strand, counting down.
CGTAGTCCGTTCCCAGAAAGCGGTTGTCCTGCCGCCGCGCGGGAATGAAGGTCCGGCTCTTGGGGGGGCGGACTTCGCCTTCGATCTCCACCGGCTCCGGCCCGTCCACCCACACCGTGCGAATGGCATCGCCGTCGTCGATGAAAACCGCCCACAGGATCTCGCCCGGCTGCACCTTGCCGTAAAGCGGATGCAGCGGATCGAGCCAGGGCGCGAACCAGTCGCTCAGGTAGTCCCCCTGCCCGCCCAGCGGCGGATTGGTGGCAATCAAACCGCGGCAACGCTGGCCCTTTCGCGTCGTGCGCAGCCAGCCGAGCACGAAGATGATCTTGCGCGGGTCCATCTGTGCGCCTTCGTCGAAGGCCTTCAGGTCATGGTCGCGCCCCTGCCAGTCCTCTTCCGCCCCCGGTAGCCCCAGATGCCCGAATTCGATCAGCCGCTCGTCGGGCCCGGTCCACCTTGGCGGATTGCCGGAAATCTTGCCCATGCCCGCCTGGCGCATCAGCGCGTTCATGCGTTCGCTCAAGCCCTTCAGGGACTTGAGCGACTGGCGGAAGATCGCTGCCTTGTGGTGGGCAAACAGCGCCAGTCCGGCAATCAGATCCGTCTTGCCGCCGCCCGCCGCGCCGCCGTAAAGCGTCAGATCGGCTTTTGAGAAATAGCCTTCCGTTTGAGGTCCGGGTTGAGGCCGCCAGACGGAAAACTGGTCCAGCACCCCCGCCTCATCCAGTTGTTTCTGCAAGGCAACCCGCTCGTCCGCGGGCATCTGGTCGATGTGGTCAATCAGCGTTTCGAGGGCCGTCGCCATCCTTTGGCATATCCTTTCCGGTCAGCAATGCCATCACACCCAGAGCGATTTCCTCCGAGCTGCGCGGTTTCAATGTCTCGAGTGTCTGGCTGTCTTCCGGCCAGCTCCAGACCGGCCAGGCTTCCGGCTCCGTCCGCTCCCGCCAGCCGGCGCGATTCTTCATGGCAAAGGTCCAGGCGCTGGCGTTGAATTTCGCCAGCTCTCCCCTTGCGCCGTCCTTGCCGATCCGCTCCCACTCCAGAAGGCCGCGCCGGGTGGCTTCTTCCAGCCTTGCGGGCGGAAAGTCCTCGGGAAACTGTTCGGCGTAATAGCGGATTGTCCGGCGGTCGGCGTCCGGAAAACTGTCGATCGAATATCCGGCGGCAATATGCGCGCAAAACTCCGCGCACACCTTCCGGCGCGCTCTGGCTGTCGGCCACTTCAGCGCGCTGCCGCCCCCTTCTGGCAAAGTCATGGGTCGCACTTTCCTGCAAGTCGTCTGGAGGTCAGTTCAAGACACGGTCCGCAGCTTCCCCACCGCCGGTCCTTGGCCCCGGCGCTCGAAGCACCAGATGCAAAAGCCTGCGCCTTGCTGAAATTGTCTTTGGTTTTGGGAAGAAGCGTAAAACCGGTACCAGGCCTCTTGGGCACACTGATCCACGGTAAAATAAGGAAGCCCCTTTTTGCCCGGTTTTGTCGAAGCTGTCCACGTCGCACCAATGTCTGAAGCCACTGTTTAGACCGCATTTTTCAAAATCACTCTTGCAAACAGGAACTTGGTGACTGCCTCCGTTGTGCGCATCGGAACATTTTTTTCGGCCCTTCCCGCCCCACCCGCAACTGCCTTCACGCGCTTGTCTTTTCGATTGCTCAGACATCGTTTTTCTCTCACCGCTCCCTCAACCTGCTTTCAATCTCTCCCGATTTTTCAATGCACCGCTTGACTCGTGTCTCAAAATCTAATTAGTTCGGTGACAGAACGAACTAATGGAGCGTAGCCTTGGCAGACCCCTCGAACATCTCCAGACGCATGTCCTTGAGTGCCATCGTCCAGGCGATTGCCAGCTACAGCCCGATCTCCCGGGCGAGCGTCTCCAAGATCACCGGCCTGTCGAAACAGACGGTTTCGGAAATCGTCGGCAATCTGGAAGAAGAAGGCTGGGTGCGCACGGTTGGACAGACCGAAGGCCACATCGGCCGCCGTGCCGTGGTTTATGAAATCGTGCCGGATGCGGCATCCGTTGCCAGCGTCGATCTCGGCGGCACCAAGATCCGTGTTGCCATCTGCAACCTCACCGGGGCCGTCGTCTCGGAGCTGGTGGAGCCGACCGACAGGCAGGGCGGCATCGCCGTCGTCAATCAGGTCGCGGACCTCATCCGCCGGGCAGCGACCGAAGCCAGCCCCTCGCTCAAGCTGCCTCGTGTCGCCGTCATTGGCGTTCCGGGCGCTCCGGACCCGGCTACCGGCCACATCCGCATGGCCCCAAACATCCCCGGCATCGGCGACATCGACGCCCCCGGTCTTTGGCGGGAGATCCTCGGCATCGAGGTCTTTATCGAAAACGACGTCAACCTTGCTGCCCTGGGTGAACACTGGCTCACCAAACGCGGCGACAAGGACGACCTGATCTACGTCTCCATCGGCACCGGTATCGGTGCGGGCATCGTCATCGGCGGCCAGCTCCACCGGGGCATGAACGGCGCTGCCGGTGAAATCGGCTACCTGCCCTTCGGCGCTGATCCGTTCGAACCGGAAAGCCTGGAAGTCGGTGCCCTGGAACGTGTCGCCGCCACCCACGCCATCACCGATCTCTATAAAAGCAAGACCGGCAAGACGCTGGACGTGCCGGACATCTTCGACGCCGCAAACACAGGCGACACTGCCGCCACTGAAACACTGGAAGAGATCGCCCGCCAGGTTGCCCGCGTCATGGCAGCGCTGGCAGCGGTCATGGACCCGTCCTGCATCGTCATCGGCGGTTCCATCGGCACGCGGGACGAGCTCTTCGTCAATGTCCGCAAATTCATTTCCAGATGCTTTCCGCGCCCTGTCCTGATCGAGAAGTCGACCCTCGGCAATCACGCAGCCCTTGCCGGCGGTGCCTCCGTCGCCCTCTCCCGTCTGCACCTGTCGATGTTCACCGAAGGCCTCAAGGGCGTTGAAATCGCCGTTCCGCCGCCGTCCATCGAAACCTTCAAGAAGGGAGCGGCCTGATGGTTTCCTCAAACCTGCATGAAAAGCTGCTGGCCACGCAGGACCGGGACGCCGACATCGACCTGCTTCGCGGCGCCCTGTCGATTGACAGCGTCACCGGCAACGAAACCGGCTTTGCCACCTTCCTGAAATCGCAAATGGAAACGCTCGGTCTTGAAACCGGCTCCGGCGAATTCCTGCCCGGCCGCCTCAACGTCTGGGGCCAGCACCAGCCGGTCCCCGGTGACGATGCCCCCCGCCTCCTCTTCGTCGGCCACACCGACACCGTGCATGTGCGCGGCTGGCAGGAAGCCTGGCAGGGCAAGCCTCAGGAAAGCCCCTTCGGCGGCGCCTTGATAGACGGTGAGATCTGGGGCCGTGGCGCCTGCGATCTCAAGGGCGGCATCTGCGCCGCACTTGGCGGCCTCAGGCTCTTGCAGAAGGCGGGCTACCGTCACGCTGGCGGCCTCTCCTTCGCTTTCATCGGCGATGAGGAAAGCGGCGAACCGGGCACCGGCGTCAGCGCCGGCGCGCACGATCTCGTCAAAAGGGTCAAGGACGGCACCATCGCAAAGCCGGATTTCGCGGTCTATGTCGAACCGACCAGGCTGGATGTCTATACGGCCCAGATCGGATTTTTCATTGCCGACATCACCATAACCGGCAAATCCGCCTATTTCGGCACGCCGGAGCTCGGCGTCGATGCCCTGAAGGCAACCCACGCAATTCTGGGCAACCTCTGGCAACATGAGGCGGAACTGGCAGCAGGACCGAAGCACGATCTGGTCGGCGCTTCCTCCATCCTCGTCACGCATATCAATGGCGGCGGCTATATTGCCGTTCCGGGCGAGTGCAAGCTCTCCCTGATCCGCAAGCTCCGCCCCGGCGAGAATCTGGATGAGGCGGTCGCCGCCTTTGAAGCGGTCGTCCGTTCGGCGCCGGTCGCCGACGGCATCGGCATCGGGATTGCGTACCCCGCCGGCCGTGATCACCGCTTCGGCGGCTCACCCGTCGAGATCTCCCGCGAAACCCCCGCCGCCCTGCAGTTGTCCCGCTGCGTCGAGGTCGCCACGAACGGCCAGAACCTATCCGGCGGCGCCATCGGCGGCGCACCTTATTGGTCGGAATCTCCCTTTCTTGTCAACGAGATCGGGTGTCCCGCGGTCTACTGCGCACCTGGGGACATCAGCGTCGCACACACATTCGAAGAGCGCATCGAGGTGGAAAGCTATCTGGCAGCCGTCAGGGCTTTCGCGCTGTTCGTGGCCGACTATTGCGGCCTGGAAGAAGAAGCAGACTGAACCAAACATAACAGAGGGTTAGAAATGAAACTGCTAGTCAAACATCTGGCGACATCCGCCCTTCTCGGGCTGATGTCCGTCTCCGCCATGGCCCAGACGGTCGGCCCCAAGGGCGAAGCGGCAACGCTTTCCGCCGAAGTGACGGTCCCCGACGATGCCGTCGCCGCCATCAAGGACGCAAAATACAAGGCCGCCCTGCTCTGGCACGACCAATCCGATTTCGTGAACGCGGTCTCAGCCGGTGCAACGGACGAGTTCAAGCGCCTGGGCATCGAGGTTGTCGCAACCACAAGCGCTGGCTTTGACGCCGCCAAGCAGCGCAGCGACGTTGAAACGGCCATGGCCAAGGAACCCAACATCATCCTGTCGCTACCGCTTGACCCGGTCACATCCGCCGCCGCTTTCAAGGAAGCCCGCGATGCCGGTGTTTCCCTGGTGTTCCTGTCCAACCTGCCCGCCGATTATGAGCACCCGCGCGATTATGCGGCCATCGTGACCGACGATCTCTACCAGATGGGCAAACAGGCTGCCGACGCGCTCGCCAGCGCCATGGGCGGCAAGGGCACCGTCGGCTGGATTTTCCACGACGCCGACTATTACGTGACCAACCAGCGTGACAACGCCTTCAAGTCGACCATCGAAAACGACTATCCGGACATCAAGATCATTGCGGAACAAGGCATCAGCGACCCGGCTCGCGCTGAGGAAATCGCCAACGCCATGCTGCTCAAGAACCCGGACCTCGGCGGCATCTATGTGACCTGGGCCGGCCCGGCCGAAGGTGTGCTCGCAGCCCTGCGTGCCAACGGCAACAAGGACACCAAGATCGTCACGCTCGATCTGTCCGAGCCGGTAGCTCTCGACATGGTCCGCGGCGGCAACGTTGCAGCCATTGTTGCGGACGAAGCCTATGAACTCGGCCGCGCCATGGCAGCTGCCGCAGCCCTGCGCCTCGTCGATAAGGACGTTCCGCCCTTCATCGCGGCACCGGCCATCACCGTGACTGCAGACAACGTTGCCGAGGGCTGGAAGAAATCCCTCAATATCGACCCGCCGGCAAGCGTTACCTCCGCGAATTGACCCGGCATTCCGGCAGGCTGCCCCATCACAGCCTGCCGGCCAACAGGTCCTCACAACAACTCTAAAAACCCGCACGGACCTCCGAGAAGCAACACCGTCTTTCCGACGGTTAATACCGAACCTTACGGAGAAGTCGCATGTTCAAGTTACAGACACTCCTGGCGTCGACACTGCTGGTCGGCATGACCGCCTTGGCCTCGGCTGCTGACCGCCCGCAAACGGTTGGCCCGAAGGGCGAAGCCCCAACGCCGGTCGCAACGCTCGAACTGACCGATGCCGAAGTCGCGAAAGTGGCCGAAGGCAATTATACGGCCGCCTTTGCCTGGCACGAGCTCTACGACTGGTCCAACGCGGTCGCACGCGGCGCCAAGGACGAGTTCGAACGGCTCGGCATCAAGGTCGTTGCCGAGACCGACGCCGGTTTCGACTCTGCCCGCCAGAAGTCCGACGTCGAGACGATCATGGCCAACCAGCCGTCGATCATCGTATCCCTGCCGATCGACCCGACCACAGCACAGACCGTCTATGGCATTGCCCGCGATGCCGGCGTGAAGCTTGTCTTCGTCGACAACGCCGTCGACGGCTTCACCCATGGCAAGGACTATGTCACCGTCGTCTCCGCCGACCTGGTGCAGATCGGCGAAAAGGCCGCCCGGGCACTCGCTGCGTCCATGGGCGAGACGGGTACGATCGGCTACATGTTCCACGATGCGGATTTCCCGGTCACCAACCAGCGTGACCAGGCGTTCAAATGGACCATTGAAAACGAGTTTCCGAACATGGAAATCGCCATCGAGTCCGGCATGACCGATCCCGCAAACGCCGAAGACATCGCCCGGGCGATGTTGTCACGGAACCCGGATCTCGGCGGCATCTATACGCCGTGGGCAGAACCAGCCCTTGGCGTCCTCTCGGTTCTGCGCCAGCAGGGCAACGACACCACCAGGGTGGTCACCATCGACCTCAACGAGCCGGTTGCCCTCGACATGCTGAAGGGTGGCAACACCGCGGCAATCATTGCGGACGAAGCTTACAGCATCGGCGTCTACGCGGCCCGGTCCGCTGCAGCCAGCCTTCTCGGCAAGTCCGTCGATCCGTTCCTGGTGGTCGACGCCATCACGGTTGGTACGGATAATGTCACCGAAGGCTGGAACAAGTCCATGAAGATGGATCCGCCCGAAAGCGTTGCCGAAGCAGCCAAGTAAATCCCTTTCCGTGCAGGCCGCGCCTTGCGGCCTGCCGTCACCTACCTCTTCGAACTTGAGGCAATCCATGACCCAGGCGGTTTCGAGACTAAGACAACTCGATTACAAGCAAGGCGTGATCTATTTCGGGTTTCTCGGAATCTTTCTTTTCTTTGCTCTCACCCTTCACGACGTCGGCTTCCTGTCGCCCCGCAACCTGACCAACATCGTTCTGCAGACCGCACCGGCAACGATCATGGCCATTGGACTGGTCTTCGCGCTGTCCGCCGGGGAAATCGACCTCAGCTTCGGCTCAGTCGTTGCCGTCTCGGCTCTCGCCGCTGCGCTTGCCCTGCAAAGCTACCCGCTGGTCGTCGGTGTCATCGCAGGCATCGGTGCCGGTGCCTTGATCGGCGCCATGAACGGCGTCCTTGTCGCCTATCTGCGCCTGCCGTCCTTCCTGGTGACGCTGGCCACCATGGGCCTCTTCGCCGGTATCGCCCGCTCCATGACGGACCTGCGCTCGATCCCGGTCCTCAACGACACCTTCGCAGGCATCTTCGGCTCCGGCAGCCTGTTTTCCATCCCCTCACTGGTCATCTGGACCATCGCTGCCGTCGTCATCGGCCATATCGTCTACCGCAACACTCGCTTTGGCGCCCATGTGGTGGCAACGGGCGACAATCCTCGCGCCGCCCAGGTTTCCGGCATCAAGGTTCCGCGCATCCGCCTCAGCGTGCTGACGCTGTGCGGCGCCATGGCCGGGCTTGCCGGCCTGCTCTACGCCGGCCGCCTTCAGGCTGCCAAATACACGCTCGGCGAAAGCGACCTGATGACGGTCATCGCAGCCGTCATCGTCGGCGGCACCGCCCTCAACGGCGGCAAGGGCTCCGTCATCGGAGCGCTGCTCGGCTCGCTGCTGATGGGCATGCTCAACAACGGACTGATCCTGATGGGGCTCGATGTCTCCGACCAGATGATCGTCCGCGGTCTCATCATTCTCGTCGCAGTCGCCGTCTCCTTGCGCGACACCAGCCGGTAACCTGGAGGACCACGATGTTTCTCGACGTTCTCATGCGCCGCAACCCGGCCTTCATCGAAGCGGCCATGGCGCTGCATCAGGCCGGCAAGATCCCTGCCAATGCCTATGTTCTCGATCTGGACGCGGTCGAACGAAACGCTCGCCTTTTCAAGGGCGAGGCCGACAAGCACGGCCTGAAAACCTTCGCCATGACCAAACAGGTCGGACGCCATTCCGGTTTCTGCCAGGCGGTCATGCGCGGCGGCATCGAAAGATCCGTTGCGGTCGACATGGCCTGCGCTCTCGCCTGCGACCGTGCCGGCCTCAAGACCGGGCATCTCGGCCACCTGGTCCAGGTTCCGAGGCAGGAAGCCGCTTTTGCCGCTGCGAAGCTGCAACCGGATTACTGGACGGTCTTCTCGTCCGAGAAAGCACAGGAAGCCGCCGCTGCCGCCAAGTCCGCCGGCAGGACACAGAACCTGCTCGCCCGGATCCAGACAGAGGGCGACACGTTCTATCGTGGCCATGAAGGCGGCTTCGACGCGCAAGACATTGTCGCCGTGGCAGAGCAGCTTAACGCCCTGGAGGGCGGAGCCTTCGCCGGCATCACCACCTTCCCCGCGCTGCTTTTCGATCTGGAAACGCGCAAGGTCAAACCGACACCAAACCTGTCGACCCTCGCCCGCGCCGCCGAAGCACTGGCAGGCGCAGGTCGCGGCCGTATCGAGATCAACGCTCCTGGCACCACGTCCTCCGCAGTGCTCGGCGCCCTTGCCGAAGCCGGTGCCACCCAGTGCGAACCGGGCAACGGTCTCCACGGCACGACACCTCTTCATGCAGTGGAAGACCTGCCGGAAGATCCGGCCGTACTCTATCTGTCGGAAGTCTCCCACCACCACGGTGGCAAGGCCTACTGCTTCGGTGGTGGCCTCTACATCGATCCGGTCTTCCCGAAGTACCCGGTCAAGGCCCTCGTCTCCTCGGAGCCGACGTCCCGCCAGTCTGATCTGCTTGAGGTCGAAATACCTGACTATTCCGCCATCGACTATTACGCGATGATCGACGCCACCTCGCCCAAACCCATGCGCGCCGGTGACACGGTGGTCTTCGGCTTCCGCGGTCAGGCCTTCGTCACACGGGCGCTTGTCGTCGGCATTTCCGGCGTCAGCACAGGCACGCCTGCCGTCACCACAATCGAAAATGGCTTCGGAGATGCCGTCTCCTGGCCGGGAGCGTTCCAGCAATGACCGCCGACAATCCCGTTCTGTCCCTGAAGAACATCCACAAGGCGTTCGGTGGCGTGGTCGCCATCGAGAACTTCTCACTCGACCTTCACGCGGGAGAGATCGTTGCTCTTGTCGGCGACAACGGCGCCGGCAAGTCGACGCTGGTCAAGATCATCTCCGGCGTCCATAAGCCAACCTCGGGTGACATCCTGCTGGACGGCACGCCGGCATCCTTCTCAGACGCTAGCTCGGCCCGCAGTCTCGGCATCGAGGTCGTCTACCAGGACCTTGCCCTTGCCGACCAGCAGCCGGTCTACATGAACATGTTCCTCGGCCGCGAACTGACCAAGCCGCCCTTCGGGCTGCTCGACAAGAAGCGCATGCGCCGGGAATGCCAGGAGCTGGTCGACGAACTCGATGTCCGCATCCCCTCCGCCGGCTCTGTCATTCGAGATCTCAGTGGCGGCCAGCGCCAGGGCATAGCCATTGCGCGGGCCACCCACTGGGCCAGCAAGCTGGTTCTGCTGGACGAACCGACAGCTGCCCTCGGCGTCGCGGAAACGGCCAAGGTCGAACAGCTCGTCGCATCGTTGAAGGAAAAGAACCTCGCCATCCTGATCATCAGCCACAGCCTGGATCAGGTCTTCCGCCTCTCCGACCGCATCTGCGTCCTGCGCCGTGGTCAGCAGATCGGTGTTCGCAAGACCAGCGAGACAGACAAGAACGAAATCGTCTCCATGATCACCGGCGTTTCCGGCCAGGCGGCCTGAACCTTCAGCCAGAACAATCAGCCTCCGGCAACTGCCGGAGGCTGGTCTGTTCACATCAGAACGGAATGGTGACGTTAAGCGTCGCACCATACGAGCGGAAGTCGGACGTCCCGATCCCGTCGTAAAAGCCCTCCCCGGAAATCTGGATGTTACGGCCGGGCACCAGCAGGCCCGCGCCGGCTTCCACACGTGCCCGCAGATCTTCATCGGAAGAGGCAAGCGTCGCATCCGTCGGGGTATCGTCCTGCAACTTGTTGAAGTCGTAGATCCCGGAGAGCGACAGGAACGGCGAGAACAGCAGCTCGTTCAACTGCAGGTCCCAGGAGACCTTTGGTCCGAACTCGAGCCGCCCCAGATCGAAATCCTGCGACGGGATCAACCGCCCCAATGTGTCCGTGTAGCTTTCCTGTTCTTCGTAGTAATAGGTGATGCGGGCAAATGGACTGACCCTGGTCGTTTCACTGAGCTTGAAGTCGCCTGTCAAACCGCCCTGCAACAGAAACCGCTGCGTTCTGAAATCATCTTCGAAAAGCCCAAGCGCGTTCACGGTGTTGTAGGACTGGCCATACGTCGCCAGACCATCCAGGTAGAAATTCTGATGAACCCGGAGAACAGCATAAGGGCCAGCCATCCAGCCGACGCCGTCGGCGGAGGTATCGGCAGCACCGTTTCTTTCCTCGGTCAGGTCGAGTTGCCCCAACAAGCCCAGGACGGCCCGGTCCTTGTAGCGATAGTCGACCCCGGCAAAAAACAGCCCGGTCTTGCTGTTGCTGCTGTTGCTGTCGGTAATTGCATACGTTCCCTGGGCCCAGAAATCCCATCCCGACTGCCACTCGGCACTGCCCTCGCCGCCGGAAGGAGCATCTCCATTGGTGCCGCTCAGGATCGCGAGGGTATCATCCTGCATCACCTGCGGACCGACGGCCGTGTAACTCATCGTGCCGGAGGAGGTGAAATTGTCGAAGACCGCGTACCGTTCCGGCTCGGCATTCGCCGCGCGAACGCCGCTCCCGGCTCCTGCCATTGCCGCACTGTTTCCTGTGCCACCACCTTGTTGAAGCGAATTGGCAAAGGCGCGCAGGGAGAACTGGAAGTTTCCGGACTGCGAGGTGGGCGTAACGTCGAAATTGAACCCGTTGCGCCCACGCTGCCGCCCAAAGGGGCCGCTGGTCAGGCGCGAGACGATATCAGGCTGTCCGGACACGATCGCATTGGCACGGCTTGTCACGAAGGAGGCAATTACTTCCTTTGTTTTCTGGATATCGGCCGATGCGTCCCGGTCATTGGTGAGAGAGAAGCTGACGCTGCTCAGCCCCGTGGCACTCGCCGTCACCGAATATGGCGTAAGAGCACCACCGCCGTTATAGGACGAGGCAACCGCGTTTGCGGTCATGACGGAACTGGTCGCCGTTCCGTCCGCAGCGGTGGTCACCGTTTCCGTGTTGGTGCCCGTGCTCGCAAATGTCAGTGACGCACCACCAGCTGGCGCAGTGAATGTTACACTGACACCTGCAGCAGCGTTGTTGTTGACGTCTGTCGCTCTCGCGACGAGAACTGCCTCGAACCGGGTTCCGACTTCGGAACTTTGCCCGGACCCCGACACGACCGACAGCGCCGCCGCCGCCCCGCTTGCCGTCCCGCTCACCGATACGTTGAAGGGGTTTTCGTCCGCATCGTCATTGGCGAAGTTGAAGTCGAACCCGAACGCTCCAGGCGCTGTTGGCGTATAGGCCACAGCCAGCGTCGCCGTTCCGCCACCGTTGCTTACGGTGTTGGAACTCAATGTGAAGCTGTTGACTGTGACGTTGCTTGTGCCGGTAACATTCGCACCAACCGTTGGAGTTGTGAGGTTGAGGACGGCCGACCCGGTGTTCGTGATCGTGTAAGTGATGGTCGACGTTGTTCCCGGCATGACAATTCCGGGAACGGTGTCTGTCCCCCCGTCCGATACAGCATTGCCTGTCGACGATGAAACCTCGATTTCCGGACTGCCAATCGCAGTACCGCTCACCAGGATGTCATACGTGGGTTCGTCGGCGTCATCGCTGAGAATATCGAGTTCGAACGAAAAATTGCCAATTGCAGTAGGCGTGTAGAGAACAGTGAAGGTGGTCGATGCACCACCTGCGAGCGTTGTGAGCCCCGGCGCGGAAATTGAATCGACCGAAACATTGCCTGCCGAGGCACTGGTTGGCGTTCCGGTCAGGGTGAGCGTCGCGGTACCCGTGTTTTCGATCGTGTAGACCAGTGTTTGCTGGTCTCCCACGTTTACTGTTCCCTGCGCATCCGTTCCGTTATCCGCAATGGAGTTTCCTGCAGGACGCTGCACGTCGATTTCGGGAGTAGCAACCGTCAGAGTGCTTGAAGACGTTCCGGAGTTTCCAAGGCTGGAGGTCAGGTCTCCAGTTGTGTTCGCGAAGGAACCATCTGTGGAGCCGGTAACGTCCGCACTCAAGGAACAGCTGCCCCCGGCCGCAACGGTGCCTCCGGTGTAGGAAATCACACCAGAACCTGTCGTCGCCGTTATCGTTCCCCCGGTGCAGGTGGTTGAGGCGTTTGCAGGCGAGGCAACCGTCAATCCTGCGGGGAGATTGTCGGTGAAATCCAGCGAGGTCGCGGCGACGGCGTTGGCGGAATTGTTGATGACGAAGGAAACCGTCGAGGTTCCACCTGACAGAATGGTCGCTGGAGCAAAGGACTGCGTGAAACTCGGCGTGGACGTTCCCGTGCCCTGTACCCTGAATGTGTAGATTCCCTCGTCGGCATCGTTGGAGTCAATCGTGATCGTCGACGTTTGGGTTCCAAGCGCATTGGGATCAAAAGTGACCGTGAACGTCACCGACCCCAGGGCGGCGATCGAACCGCTCGTCGTACCAGACACCGCAAATTGCGTATTGTCCGAGGATGTCACGCTCGTCAGCGTCAGCGTGTCCGTACCCGTGTTCTGGATCGTGAAGACATTCGCATTGGTTCCGCTGGACACTGAAACACTACCGAAGTCGGTGTCGTCCGCAGCCGACGGCGTCGTATCACCACTGGCGATAGTAGTGCCGTTCCCCTGGACGTTGATCTCCGGTGCCACACCCGTGCCTTGAACAGTAAAGGTGTATGTTCCTTCGTCGGGATCGTTAGATTCAATCGTGATTGTCGACGTCTGCGTTCCCAGCGCATTGGGATCAAAAGTGACCGTGAAGGTCACAGACCCCAAGGCGGCGATCGAGCCGCTGGTCGTGCCGGATAATGCGAATTGCGTGTTGTCGGAAGATGTCACGCTCGTCAGCGTCAGCGCATCTGTTCCGGTGTTCTGGATCGTGAACGTATTTGCGTTGGATCCGCTTGCAACCGAAACGTTGCCAAAGTCGGTATCATCCGCTGCGGACGGCGTCGTATCGCCACTGACGATACTTGTCCCGTTCCCCTGAACGTTGATCTCTGGTGCGACGCCGTTTCCTTGAACCGTGAACGTGTAAGTCCCTTCATCGATGTCATCGGAAACGATGGTAATCGTCGCAGTCTGGTTCCCACCGGCGTTGGGATCAAAAGTGACGGTAAAGGTCGAAGACCCCAAAGATGCGATCGAACCGCTTGTCGTACCGGAAATGGCGAACTGCGTGTTGTCCGACGACGTTACACTTGTAAGCGTCAGCGTGTCGGTTCCTGTGTTCTCGATGGTGAACGTATTCGCCACAGATCCGCTCGAAACCGCAACACTCCCGAAGTCGGTATCATCCGCCGCACTCGGAGACGTATCCCCGCTGGCAATACTGACACCGTTTCCCTGGACGTCGATCTCGGGTGCAATACCTGTTCCTTGAACCCTAAATGTATAGGGATTCTCGTCCGCGTCGCTCGAAACGATCGTAATCGTTGACGTTTGCAAGCCCGTCGCGGACGGATCGAAGGTGACCGTGAAGGTTACAGATCCCAAAGACGGTATCGAACCGGCCGTTGTCCCCGACACAGCGAATTGCGCATTATCAGAGGACGTCACACTGGTCAGTGAGAGCGTTCCATTACCCGTGTTCTGGATTGTGAAGGTATTTGGATTTGTACCGCTCGAAACAGAGACGCTGCCGAATTCGGTATCATCTGCCGCCGAAGGGGTCGTATCCCCACTGGCAATGCTTACCCCATTGCCCTGAACGTTGATTTCAGGAGAGGCAACCGTCAGCGTGGCAGATGACGTCCCGGAATTTCCCAGCGATGATGTGAGATCACCTGTGGTGTTGACGTAACTTCCGTCACTTGCAGACGTCACATCGGCACTGACGGTACAAGTCGCACCCGCCGCAGCGGTTCCGCCAGTGTAACTGATTACACCCGATCCGCTGGTCGCCGTGAGTGTGCCACCGGTACACGTCGTGGCAGCGTTCGACGGAGAGGCAACGGTCACTCCCGAAGGCAAGTTGTCGGTGAAATCGAGAGATGTCGCGTCCACACCGTTCGCAGAGTTGTTGATCGTGAATGTGACGGTCGAGGTGCCGTTTGCCACGATCGTACTGGGGGCGAATGCCTGGGTGAATGTTGGAGGCGTCGTCGGTGGAGTAACTTCGCCGCTGGAACCGGCATCAAGATAGGTGAAATTAATGCCTGTAGCACCGTAGGATCCGGTGATTGTGCATGTCGTGGTACAATCGATCGTCTGAGTACCAGGCGACGTTACGTTGATGGTATCCGTTCCATTGGTAACGGAATACGAAAGTACATTCCCCGGGTCGTTTGGTCCGTTGTTGATATCGAAATTGGTGAGACTGCTTCCAGAACCCTGATCCTGGATCAATATCCAGTCGTCGTTCTCCGTAGTAGTTCCGATGCCACTTTCCCGCGTGCATTCATCCAGCGTGAGGTTCAACACGAGAGGATCGAGCGGGACAGAATTGCTTGGACAGTCTGTATAGGCCGCCTTCGCGTCGTCAGGCAGGGCTCCCAGAAAAAGCATCAGAAACGCCAACTGTACAAAGCGCAACAAGACGCCTGCGCGCGCGGCTTTGCTGAGCCTGGCTCCCCATACGTCACAAATCATCAAATCACCACAGAGCGAACCACGGTCGCTGCACCCCAAAAAGAAAGAGCCAAGGCTCGAAGGCCCGGTTTTTGTTAGCTGTCAAACACAACTATAACGTGATTTTTATCAAAACAATCTTTGGTTTAAATTCTACTACGCTCAAACTTAAATAGAATTCAAGCGCAAATCCGATCACATTTTTGACTGACCACATCTGCGTCAGGAAAAAGGATTCAATTCTGACAAATTCTAACTATGGTTGAAAGATTTGGTCAGAATTGGTTTTCATCCTCTTTAAGGCGAATAATTCCCTTAAAAATTGCAAAATTTGGCGACCTTCAACACTATTTCCAGTAACGAACACTCAACAATTCAGGAACTGATTTCGGAATTTTCTAATTGCATTTTGAAATACATGTGTGTGAAGGTTGCAATGTAATTTGAGTACAATTTCTCTTTAATACAACCTGTGATTCGCAAGAGCAGGAAATCCAGACAACATCTGCAAGACCGAAACTTCCTTCGGAAGCAACGGGAGGAAACATGTCAGAACCATTTCTCGCCGAAATACGGATTGTCGGCTTCAATTTCGCGCCACGCGGCTGGGCTTTTACCGACGGACAGATTTTGCCGATCAATCAGAACCAGTCGCTCTATTCGCTGCTGGGCACGACCTATGGCGGAGATGGGCGGACGACATTCGCCCTGCCCGACCTGCGCAGCCGGACGCCGATCCACGAGGGCGCCGGATATCAGCTCGGCCAGAAGGGGGGAGCGGAAACCGTCACACTCACGGCAGCTGAAATCCCGGAACATTCCCACCCGGTGAAAGCGGTCTCCACCGCAGGAAACAGCAGAACGCCCAACATGGCCCTGTTTGGATCCGAAATCGCACCGGACAAGGCCTATCGGCCTTACGAAGTCGGCACGATGACGCAGATGAGATCAGGGACCGTGACCAACGCAGGTGGCGGGCAGGCGCACAACAACATGCAGCCCTACCTGACGCTCAATTTCTGCATCGCCCTTCAAGGCCTGTTTCCGTCCCGCAACTAATCTCCGAAAGGACATAGAATGTCTGAACCTTTCGTCGGTGAAATCCGCATGTTTGCGGGTAATTTCGCACCGCGCGGCTGGGCCTACTGCGACGGTCAGCTGCTGGCAGTTTCCCAAAACGATGCCCTGTTTTCACTCCTTGGAACCATCTACGGCGGAGATGGCCGAACCACATTCGGTCTGCCGGACATGCGCGGACGAATTCCGCTGCACGCGGGCACCGGCCCCGGCCTCAGTCCGCGGCGACTCGGCTCCAAAAGCGGGTCGGAAAACGAAACGCTCACGGTTAACCAACTTG
Source organism: Roseibium sp. ROS1 (assembly GCF_054658215.1). Classification (NCBI taxonomy): domain Bacteria; kingdom Pseudomonadati; phylum Pseudomonadota; class Alphaproteobacteria; order Hyphomicrobiales; family Stappiaceae; genus Roseibium; species Roseibium sp. ROS1. The sequence continues at coordinate 1,005,241 of NZ_BAAGIG010000001.1, read as the reverse complement.
CCAGTCACTCGCACGGCTTCAATGCCAACACCGGCCTGGCCGACCAGACGTCGCCGGCGATGCATGTTCCGGCAGCCGGTGCAGGCGTGAGTTTCTACGCCGGTGCCAGTCAGGACATTTCCATGGCGCAAGACATGATTTCAAACTCTGGCGGCTCCCGGTCGCACACCAACCTGATGCCGACAATATGCGTGCATTTCATCATCGCGCTCTACGGCGTTTACCCCAGCAGGCATTAGGAGGCGAACCATGTCGGAACCCTTTATCGCTGAAATCCGAATTTTCGCAGGCAATTTCGCCCCTCGAAGCTGGGCCTTTTGTGACGGCCAGCTCCTTCCCATCTCCCAGAACACGGCGTTGTTCTCGCTTATTGGAACGACCTACGGCGGCGATGGACGCAGCACCATGGGTCTGCCGGATCTGCAGGGCCGCGCCCCAATGCATCCAGGCAGAGGCCCTGGCCTCACGTCCCGCAGACTGGGGGAGAAGGTTGGTGTTACGACCGTCACCCTGACGGAAGCGCAGATCCCCTCACATTCTCATACGGCACGAGCAACCAGCGGCAGCGGCGGCGTTCCCGGCCCTTCGTCATCGACGTCCTTTTCCAGCTCCGGCCTGGATTCGCTTTACCACACGGACACTCAGACGAACCAGGTCGACATGGCCATGGAAACGCTGTCCGCCACCGGCGGTAGCCAGTCACACGACAATGTTCAGCCGTATCTGACGCTGAACTTCATTATTGCGCTCCAGGGGCTTTACCCCTCCCGCGGCTAACCAATGCAGGACGTTGCCGGACAGGCCAGGCCACCGGCTTCAGATCAGCAAGAGGAAACGCATCATGTCAGTCGAAGAAGCAGTTCCCGAGGAATTTGAAGGGAACGTGACGGCCGATCCGGTCTATTTCCGGATTTTCTTTGCCGCAGTCACACCGGACGGGGCACTTGAGTACAAGGACCAGACGTCTGAAAACGGCGCTTTCAGTGCCTCCTTTACCCAACTTACCAATGCAAGCTTTGCCACGGAACGGCTCAACGCATCCGTGACCCAGGAAGGCTACGTTGCCCTGCTTGCGCAAGACAGCGGGTCCGGAAACCTGGCCTATATCCGGGAAAACCGGGACGAAAACGCACCACAGCGTTTTGCTGACCCGCTTGATCTCGGCAAACCGGCCGGCGTTCCAGGTTTCAATGATACGTTGCTGATCAACGGCGTCACCGGTCGGCAGAACGTTTTCGTCACAAGTTCGGCGCCGGACAACGCCATCTGGTGGCGCTTCCAGAACAACAACACCGTACAGATGGAAACCATCACGGTAGTGCCACCGGGCACGACGACACCAATTGAAGTTACAGTGCCGGTCGAAATTCCACCGAGCCAGCCCTGGGCGGACTGGCAACAAATGGCAGGGGCACTGCGGAGCCTCGCTGCAACCCAGAATGCCGATGGCCGCATCATTCTCACCGGCATCAATTCGGATGGCGTGCCTTATCTGAACTTCCAGTCCACCGACAGGCCGCTTCTGCCGGAGGGCTGGGAAGGTTGGCAAGATATCAGTGGCGGCCTGACCGGCTTCGAACAGCTTGTCCTTTGCATCGACGGCAATGCGCTCGTTCACATCTTTGCCCGCATCGGAAACAAGATTTACATGAAAGCTCAGGACGAAGTCAGTTCACTCGACTTCTCCGACTGGGCACTGTTTGCAACGTTTGATGCGCCTGTCGGCAGCATGGCCGCTTCCAACTCCTACAACGGAGGAATTTATCTGGTTGCGCTGACTGTCTCCGGATCCGACAGTCCGGTCTACGCAAGCTACCAGACCAGTTCCGTGGAAACCTCCTGGACGGCTCCACGGGTCATTGCCCATGCGGATGGCGGCAGCACGCTCAAACTTCAGCCGAACGCCAATACGCTCCTGAGCCTTTTCGCCCTCGATCCGGCGTCAAGCACGGCTTCCTACCTGCCTCAGATATCGCTTGATCACTGGTCGGCAACCTGGACTTCCCTGGGCGGACCGCTTTCCGCAAGCGCGCTGACCCGGGACGTCACGCCGAACACCGAATGACGACCGCGCTTGCGATCGATCTGCCGACGCCGCAGACAGACATGTCCCTGGCCCCGCGCGCACGCGCGGCGGCCCGGGGCATCGCTTACCGAGCCTTGCATTCGGGCGATCTTCCGTTTCTGGCAAGCCTATACCGTTCGACGCGCGAGGCCGAGCTTGCGCGCACTCCATGGACGGAAGCCGAAAAGCAGGCATTTATCGCAATGCAATTCGAGGCCCAGCACAGACATTATCAGGAGCATTATCCTGATGCCCTCTGGCTGGTGATAGAACGAGACGCCAGACCTGTTGGCAGACTTTACCTGGAACGCTGGACCCGCGAACACCGGATTATCGACATCGCCTTGATACCCGAAGTACAGGGACAAGGCCTTGGCAGCGCCATTTTACAGGACCTGATGGATGAGGCGCGAGACGCTGGAAAAGCGCTTTCCATTCATGTCGAAAAGGAAAATCCTGCCATGCGGCTCTATCACCGCCTCGGCTTCGAAAAGCAGGAAGACAAGGGCGTGTATGACCTCATGGAACACCCCTGCCAAACCTGAAGTTCCGAGCCCGGCCACCAGACTGCGGCGGCCACCAGCCTGTCAGACAGTATGCGATCAGGTGAACACGGCTTCATACTGAATGCCGGCTTCCTTCTGCGCGACCGGAACCAGAAACACGTCCTGCTCGCCGAAATCCGGCCGATAGAGCCTGTAGATGGATTGCTCCAACAATGGCTCCTGCGGACCTTGCCACAACGTGGAAAAAGCCCCTCCCTGCCGCTCGCCGGAGCCCATCAATTTGACCTCCACGAGGGACAATTGGATATCAGCCGGAACCGACCTGACCTCGAACACCTGATCCAGCAGCTTTTCAAAGTCGTGAAGGGTCAGTGTTTTCAAGTCGGTCATCAATTTCTCCAAACCATCTGTCCAAATGTCCCGGCGTCGACGCGGGGACGAGCAATTAAAAAGTTGTAGTTCAAACTTCCAACAACCGTAAAGGGGCGATTGCAAAACCTGTTGCATACCTTTTGAGAACAAGGGTGAAGCCCGCCATTCAAGCCGTGCATTCCTCCTGCATTGGCGCAACGCAGGAGGAATGACATCTTCTTTCAAAAGCCAATTCCCGGATCAGCAAGGCACCAGCCCGCCTCCGGTTTGACGTCGTACCGTTCAGTGATCGACGGGGCTTTCCTCACCAAGCCTTTTCGCCAGCCGGCGCAGAACGGCCTTGTTGCGGCTGGTAACCGTCGAGCGTTTCCAGCCGTATTTTTCGCAGATCCGGGAAAACTTGCCGCCGCCCGCCTTGCACATCACTTCGAACTGCAGGGCGAGGCGCGCATCCGGGTCCTCGATCAGGGAGAACCAGGTGATCGCCTCTTCAGCCCGGCTGATCGCCCGGGGCGGGTAGGTGCGCCGACGCCGGGCGATCTTGCCCTGGCATTCGGGCCAGCTTGCCAGAACCGCCCGCGGTCCGTCACCCTTTCCGGTTACCGCAATCACTTCGACAGCCTCCGTCAACCGGGCCAGGATCTGGTCAGGTACGCTTGTTTCCATATCGTCTCTCTTGAAACTGTAGTGGGCACAGAACCGCGCGGCCGCTCAAACGGCCCCGCGGCAGCAAAGATACAGGCCTGAGGCGGTTATTTGCCCTGGCCCTCACGCTCTTTCTGGTAGCCCTCTTCCCACAAACCGAAATAATCGGCCTTCGGCGGATAAGGATTGTCCTCACGGGACTTGCCTTCCCGGCACGCGGTCGCTCCGCGTTCGAAGGCAAAAATCTGCGCCTTCGTCAGGTAACCGTTCATGTTCAAACCCCCTTCTCTCAAAATACCGGTGAAAGATCCGTCCGGCGCCGCCTCCCCCGAGCGCAGCAAGCCAAGCGTGCAATCCCTGAGCGACTCAATACAGCCGAAGATTGACGGCCGCAGTGTAATCAACCGACACCAACTGACAATAGTGCTCATGCAGCGATCCCCTCCCGGCCCGTTTCCAGGAGTTTGTCAAGTTCGTAGGAGAGCAGCACGGCGAGCGTAAGGGTCGGAGCGGATGGGTTTATATGTCTTGCACTGCCAAGCAACTCTTCCAGATCAATCCTGTCGAACTGGTCCAGAAAACCTCGCCGCTCCACCCAGTCCGGCTTGTTCAAGACAAGCCAGGAAACGGCAGTAAAGCATGGCGCTGACCAGTTCCCCCGGTTCTCGGCGGTGTTGATCAGACCGAAGACGAGGCGCAGATGTTCCGCCCCGTGTTTCGTCAGCAGGGTCTGGCAAGTTCTTCGGGCCTTCGACTGGTGCCGCCCTTGCACCCGTCTGGTGTGGCTGATGAAATGAACGCCATACTCGGCAGCGATCCTGTCGACCAGTCCTCCCGAAGCCATCAGACCCGACCTTTCTTTTCCGCCGCGATACCTTGCACCGCTGCAAAAGCCGCTTCCGCCTTTTCCCTGGCCGTACGCGGCAAATGTTCACTATTTGTTCCTTTTACAAAAGGCGCCTGCCTCATGTGCTGCCTGCTCCCGACAACACTCGGATTGCCCTTCAGGCTGGAACTGCCGCGCACGTCCCTGCCCTGCTTCAGGTTCCGCAACTCCAGAGTCAGCAACCTGTTGCGCGCTTTTTCCAACGCGAACTCGTCTTCCAGCCGGGCACTCGGTCGTTCCGCCCTGATCCTCAGATGCGCAACCTTTGCCTGCGCTTCTTCAATTTCGTCCTTCAGGTCCCTCATCGGCCGGTCTCCTCTGCCATTTGTCGAAGGATTGTCTGAGCTTCCATCGTCACTCCCACGCATTCACTTGATGACTCAAATTTCGTACGCTTATTGCGTACGTATGTCAACTGGACTCCGTACGTTTTTACTGCTAACACGTATGCATCTTACGTGACCTGGTGACCGAATTATGGATATGGACGAACAATCTGCAGTCTCCCGCCAGCTTGTGGACTTGAAGGACCGCAGCGGCCTGTCGATCCGCGCCATCGCACGGGCCATGGGCTATCAGAACGCCTCTTCCATCCAGCGCTACTTCAGCGCCGACTACCTGAAACCTGCACTGCCGTCGGATTTCGTGGCGAAGCTTCTTCCTGTCCTCCTGGGCAAGGGCGAGCAACCGATCACCCGGGAAGACATTCTTGCTCTCGCCCCCGATTCCATCACCGACCTGGATGCCTCCAGCGCACCCTCAAGAGCCGCCACACCTCTGGAGATCAAGGGCCAGGTGGCTGCCGGCCTCTGGATGGAGTCCGGACTGTTCGAGACAGACGCCACTAAGAAAACCAGTTTCGCGGGAGACCTTCGCTTTCCGAGCGAAAGCCAATATCTGTTGCAAATCAATGGCGAAAGCCTTAACCGGATCGCCTGGAGCGGCGATTTGATCCTGTGCGTCGACTATCTGGAAGCCGGCATCGAGATCAAGTCGGGAGACCTTGCCGTCGTGGAGCGGACCAGAGATGGTGGCCATACCATCGAACGCACCGCCAAGCGTATCATTCGCCGGAACGGCCAGATAGAACTGCAACCGGAATCCAATGATCCGCGCTTTCAGGAGCCGGTCATCTTCAACGAGCACGATGAAGAAGCAACGGAAGTCCGCATCATAGCCAAGGTATTGAGCGTCATCCGGCAGGTCGTCTAGCGCCGCCGCCCCCCCCCGCCTCCACTTCTTCTCAGGCCGAAATTCGGCCCGCCCCCCTCGCGCATTTCGCGCAACCGGTCTACTGCGACCGATCACGTCTTGACGCGACGCCAACACTTCGGGGCGGTCATACGCTTTTGTCATATAGCCGATTAACGAAGATTTGACATGTACGCAATTTACGTATACGCTTTCAACGTATTTTAGATGGAGGCTTTTTTGGCTTTGAACCTCGACATGTCGTTCTATTCAGTGATTTGCGAACTCGGAAACTGCTTCTATACGCCGGAAACCGATCTGGCAGACATGAGCCTGCACAGGATCATCGAGGATCTTCAGGCCGGGCAACTCGAGAAGGTTCAGGCGGTTCTGGAATTCAATCCCGCGGAAGGCTGGTGCAACGACATCACCAGCACGGTCCTGTCCGCCGCCTTCCCCGAGATCGGGGAAGACGATGAGGAAATCGCGGAAAACTGGTCGGACTATCCAACCGAACGTCTGACCGCCCGGCTTGCCGGTGTCACCGCCAGGGTCGCGGCCTGACGCCGAAAGACAAGGCGAAGCGCCTGCCAGTGGTCAGACGGCAGCAAGCAGGTGCCGCGCCCTGGAGAGCCGGCTTTTCACGGTCCCGACGGCCACACCCGTCTGCTTGGCAATTTGCCCGGTGGACAGGCCCGAAAACACCCGCAGTTCGAGAGCATCCCTGTCTTCCGGCCGAAGTCCGGCGATGCCCCTGGCAACGTCTTCCAGCTCCAGATGCTTTTCCTGAGCGGGCGCTGCTTGGGTTTCCTGAAGCCAGTCCTCTATGGGCAGGTGGTCACCCCGCCGGGCAAGCCATTTTCTTTCGTCGCGATAGGCATTGCGGGCAATCGTGAAAAGCCAGCGGCGCAGCTGCGTACCGCAGTGGAAGCTGGCGTGATGCCGGAGCGCCTTTTCCAGCGAGGTCTGCATCAGATCATCGCCGGCTTCAGGATTTCGCGTAAGAGAGCGGGCGTATCTGCGCAGATGCGGGATTTCGCTCTGAAGGTCTCTGGTGAAGTCGTCCTTGGTGCAGGCCATCGTGACATTCCTGTTCTGCTGTTTCTGGACGAGATGTAAGACGTGACGGTGTTGGCAGAAGCACGCTCAAGACCTTGTCATCGCGGTTTGAAAAACAGATGCAAAACGGCATCTTCAGCTCCCACGCCTTTCACGGGTCGGTGAGCCGGGCACCGCTTGCCGAATGATCATGATGAACGCGTGCGTGGTGTCAAAACACGCGCCTCGCAAGGCTTGAACCCTCTCACAAGGCCTCATGTTTTTGTGTTGATGTTATTACCGCCACCGCCGCAACCGATCAGCATTCGTGTCGTTGTTCCCGGCATGAACAGCCTGCGGGGCAAACGGCGCTCTGCAGTCATTCATGAGTTTAAACAGACACATGGAGCAAGATCATGCGTACTTCCAAGAAAATTCTGTCGACCCTGCTGACCGCAGCCTTTGTATCCGGCGCGCTGGCCGGCAACGCCTTCGCCATCGACCCGGACGACACCCGCGGCGATCTCAATGGCGACAAGCCTGTCTCCGTCCGCATCCAGCAGACCGTCAATGCAAAGGCTCTGGCTGAAGCGCGCAGCGGCAATCTGCTGATCCTGCCGGTTGTCGGCAGTTACAATGGCGAAGAGCGGCTGACAGTTGCCCAGCAGCAGGTCGCCGGTGCAAGGGCACAGGGCGCCAGGGCGAAGAAGCCGCTGCATATCCTGCCTTTTCAGGGCGACTGGAACGGTACAGCAAAAGCCGGTTTCCCGCACAAGTAAGGTCTTTTCAAACCTTCCAAGAAAGGGCCGCGCGTTTAGCGCGGCCTTTCTCGTTTATCGGCCGGGACTACCTGCGTCGCCGGTGCTCGCGCGGCGACTGGCCGAATTCCTGCCGGTAGGCCCGGGTCATTGCACTCGCGTTGCGATAGCCGCAACGCTCTGCAATTTCCGCAATCCCCAGCATGGTCAATTCCACAAGCCGGCGCGCCTCGCGCAGGCGGATCGCCTTGTAGACCCCTAGTGGCGTCATCGACATTTCCCGCTGGAACCGGTTCTCCAGGGTACGCTGGTCCACCTTCAGCTGCCGGGCAAGATCTTCAATCGGCATCGGTGCCTCGATGGTCCGCCGCATCAGCGCAGTCGCGCTGCGCACCAGGGCATCCGCCGACAAACGCTTGTGCGGATCGTGCATGTCCAGCTTGTCGCCATACATGAACAAGGCTGCCACCTCGAGCGCGAACATCGGGCTGTGATGCCGCTTGATCAGCTCCAGCGCCAGTTCGAATGTGGTCGACGCCCCGCCGCAGGTACAGATGTTGCCATCAAGTACAAAACGGTCCTCCACTGCATCGACATCCGGAAATCTTTCGGCAAATCCCGTCAGTTCATCCCAGTGGATCGTTGCCTTGCGTCCCTCCAGCAATCCGGCCGCCGCCAACAGCCATGCGCCGGTATCCATGCCGACCAACGTGCCGAACCGTTGCCTTGCGGCCTTCAAGGCGCGCACGGTTGACGGACCTGCAAAGGCCTCGAAACCGTAACTCGGCATGATGAAGAGATAATCGCCACCAGGCTTTGCTTCCGACCAGGCAGACGTCGCCACCGGCAGACCGCTGGATGACGTGACGGTTCCTCCGGCAAGGCTCACATGCTGCCAGGAATAGAGCTGCTTTCGGGCAATCGTGTTTGCTGCCCGGAACGGCTCGATCGCATTCGCCAGGCAGTGGTTCGAAAAGCTTTCGAACAACAGCACGCAGATTTTTCGAACCGAATTCGATTTTTGTGAAATCGGCATGATTTCAAACCAAAATTGCACAATGGAGCAAGCCCGTTTGTCTCACTCTCGTCGGCCTGAGGCAAGAGGAGATTCCGATGCATTTTGGGCTGAGCGAAGAACAGGAGATGATCGTCTCCACGGTCCGGTCCTTCGTTGAAAACGAGATTTACCCGCATGAGGAACTTGTCGAGAAGACGGGCCAGGTGCCCGCCGAACTCGGCGAGGAGATCAAGCGCAAATGTATCGATCTCGGCTTCTACGCCTGTAACTTTCCGGAAGAAGTGGGCGGTGCCGGCCTGAGCCATCTTGATTTCACCCTGGTGGAACGGGAACTGGGGCGCGGATCGATGGCGCTGAACCACTTTTTCGGCCGTCCCCAGAATATCCTGATGGCCTGCAAGGGCGAGCAGATCGAGCGCTACCTTCTGCCGGCCGTGCGCGGTGAGAAGATGGACGCGCTGGCCATGACCGAACCCGATGCCGGCTCGGATGTGCGCGGCATGAAATGCCAGGCGGTACGCGACGGAGGAGACTGGGTGGTCTCCGGCTCCAAGCATTTCATCTCCGGCGCCGAACACGCGGATTTCTTCATCGTGTTTGTGGCGACCGGCGTTGACGAAACACCAAAAGGCCCCAAGAAGCGCATCACCTGTTTTCTGGTCGACCGGGGCACACCCGGCTTCGAGGTGCGCGACGGCTATCGCTCCGTCAGCCATCGGGGCTACAAGAACTGCATTCTCTACTTCGACAATTGCCGCCTGCCGGACAGCCAGGTGCTCGGTGAGGTCGACGGTGGCTTTGAGGTGATGAACGAATGGCTTTATGCCACCCGTCTGACGGTTGCCACCATGAGCGTTGGTCGCGCCCGCCGCTGTTTCGACTATGCGGTAAACTATGCCGCCGAGCGCAAGCAGTTCGGCCAGGCGATCGCCAAGTTCCAGGGCGTCAGCTTCCAGGTCGCCGACATGATCACCGAGATCGATGCTGCCGACTGGTTGACGCTTGCCGGAGCCTGGCGTCTCGACCAGGGTTTGCCCGCCAACCGCGAGATTGCGAGTGCCAAGGTTTACGCGACCGAAATGCTGGCGCGCGTCACCGACACGACGCTGCAGATCTTCGGTGGCATGGGTCTGATGGACGACTTCCCCATCGAACGTTTCTGGCGCGACGCCCGCGTGGAACGGATCTGGGATGGCACCAGCGAGATCCAGCGCCACATCATCAGCCGCGACATCTTCCGCCCGCTCGGAGCCTGATCTATGCGCTCACTCGAACGCCTGCTCCGACCACGCACGGTCGCTGTTATCGGTGGCGGTTCCTGGTGCCGGAACGTGCTCCGGGAATGCCGCAAGGCCGGTTTTGAGGGTGATCTCTGGCCGATCCACCCGAGCCGTGAAGAGATCGACGGCTGCAGGGCCTATGCCACCGTGGAAGATCTTCCCGCGGCCCCCGACGCGGTCTTTATCGGCGTCAACCGGCACGTGACGGTCGAGATTGTCCGCTCGCTTTCGCGCCTCGGTGCCGGTGGTGCCATCTGCTTTGCCTCCGGTTTCAGCGAAGCAATTCGGGAGCTTGCCGACGGCGCGGATCTTCAGGCCGCCCTGATCGAGGCGGCAGGCGAGATGCCGATCCTCGGTCCCAACTGCTATGGCTTTCTCAATGCGCTCGACGGCGCGGCCCTGTGGCCGGATCAGCATGGCCTGACCCCGGTCGACCGCGGTGTTGCGATCATCGCGCAATCGTCCAACATCGCGCTGAACCTGACCATGCAGACGCGCGGCCTGCCGATTGCCTATCTGATGACCGCCGGCAACCAGGCCCAGACGGGCCTGTCCGCCATTGGCAGCGCCCTCCTGGACGATGACCGGGTCACCGCCATCGGTCTGCACATCGAAGGGCTCGATGATCTTGCCGCCTTTGAGGCTTTCGCACGCAAGGCGCACGCACTCGGCAAGCCGGTTGTGGCCGTCAAGGTCGGCAGATCCGAGGCCGCCCAAGCCGCAACAGTCTCCCATACGGCCGCCCTTGCCGGTAGCACGGCTGGTTCCGACGCTCTTTTCAACCGGCTTGGCATTGCCCGGGTCGGCAGCCTGACAGCCCTTCTGGAAACCCTGAAGCTGGTCCACGTCGCAGGTCCATTGCCGAGCGCCAACATCGTGTCCATGTCCTGCTCGGGCGGTGAAGCCAGCCTGATTGCCGACACCGCCGTCGGCCGTCGGATCACTTTCCCGCCGCTCGGTCCCGCGCAAAGAACCGCGCTGTCAGAGGCCCTCGGCCCCAAGGTGGCTCTCGCCAATCCACTCGACTACCACACCTACATCTGGGGTGACGGCGAGGCCATGACCCGGTGCTACACTGCCATGATGCAGGCGGACATCGCCCTTGGCATCGTCATTCTCGATATTCCGAGAATGGATCGCTGTGACCCGGAAGACTGGTTGAAGGTGATCGAGCCGGTGGAAGCGGCGATGAAAGCTTCCGGCAAACCGATGGCGATCCTGAGTTCGCTCCCCGAAACCATGCCGGAAACCTTTGCAGCCGATCTGATGAAGCGTGGTCTCGTGCCTCTCTGCGGGCTGGACGATGCACTGACGGCCATTGAGGCGGCTGCCTTTCTGGCAAGACCACTTTCGCCGGAACCGATCCGGGTTCCTCAAGCTGTCGCTGATCCCCGTCTTCTTTCCGAGCACGAGGCAAAAGCCTTGCTGCAAAAGCATGGCCTCAAGGTTCCCGCGAGCACTTTTGCAGAAGGTCCGGAAGCGGCAGCCCGGGCTGCCGAAGATATCGGATACCCCGTGGTGCTGAAGGGCACCGGCATTGCCCACAAGACCGAAGCCGGAGCAGTCGCCCTCAATTTGCAATCGGCTTGCGAGGTCCACTCCGCCGCAAGCGGGATGCCGGCCTCGTCGTTTCTGGTGGAAGAGATGATCACCGCCAGCCTTGGCGAACTGCTTGTCGGCGTTGTGCGGGATCCGGCTCACGGCTACGTCCTGACGCTCGCAGCAGGCGGCATCCTGACCGAACTTCTGGAAGACAGCACCTCGCTGATCGTTCCAGCAGGCGAGGACGAGATCAAGAAGGCCCTTGAAAATCTGAAGATCGGCCGTGTCCTGACCGGATATCGCGGCAAGCCGCCTTGCGATCTGGGAGCGATTGTTGAAGCTGTGCAGGCAGTGCAGAGCTTTGTTCTGTCGGCACCGGTCGAAGAAGTAGAAATCAACCCGTTGCTCTGCGGTGCGGACTTTGCCGTCGCCGCCGATGCACTGGTAAGAATGGGAGCGAACTGATGGAAAACCCCATCAAGACCGAAAGACGCGGCCACATACTGGCTGTCACGCTCGACCGGCCAAAGGCCAATGCCATTGACCTGATGACCAGCCGGATCATGGGAGACGTCTTCACCGACTTCCGGGACGATCCGGAGCTGCGCGTTGCCATCGTGACCGGTGCCGGAGAAAAATTCTTCTGCCCCGGCTGGGACCTGAAAGCGGCCGCAGGTGGCGATGCCGTCGACGGAGATTACGGCAAGGGTGGCTTCGGCGGCCTGCAGGAACTGCGCGGCCTCAACAAGCCGGTCATAGCAGCCGTCAACGGCATTTGCTGTGGCGGCGGGCTCGAGCTTGCCCTGTCTGCCGATATTATTCTGGCGGCGGAGCACGCCTCCTTCGCCCTGCCGGAAATCCGCTCAGGCACCGTGGCCGATGCCGCCAGCATCAAACTGCCGAAGCGCATTCCCTATCACATCGCCATGGAAATGCTGCTGACCGGCCGCTGGATCGAAGCAGAGGAAGCCGCCCGCTGGGGCCTGATCAACCACATCTATCCTGGAAAGGACCTGATGGCGGAAGCCTGGAAACTGGCCGAGCTGCTCGCTTCCGGTCCCCCGCTTGTCTATGCGGCGCTGAAGGAAATCGTGCGCGAGGCAGAAGACATGAAATTCCAGGACGCGCTCAACCGCATCACCGGAAGCCAGTTCGAAACGGTCGAAAAGCTCTATCGCTCTGAAGACCAGAAGGAAGGCGCCCGCGCCTTTGCCGAAAAACGAGACCCGGTCTGGAAGGGCCGCTAGGTCATCCTGCTTCGGCATGAACGCCATCAAGATGACCTGACACGCTAAAAACAATCAGTTTCCGGCAGTTCAATCGGTTTCGGTTGAACTGTCGCTGATCCAGGAGAACCAAATGCCATTGACCATGAACCGCGAAGTCTTCATCACCTGCGCCGTCACCGGGTCGGGCGGTACCCAGGACAAGTCTCCGCATGTGCCGCGCAGCCCGAAGCAGATCGCCGACAGCGCCATCGACGCCGCCAAGGCGGGGGCAGCCGTCGTGCATTGCCACGTGCGCGATCCGGAAACCGGCACCCCCTCCCGCCGGCTTGACCTCTACCGGGAAGTCACGGATCTCATCCGCGCCGCCGATGTGGATGTGGTCCTGAACCTCACCGCAGGCATGGGCGGCGACATCGTGTTCGGATCCACGGAAAGCCCGTTGCCGCTGGTTGAAAAGGGAACCGACATGGTCGGCGCAACCGAGCGCATGGCCCATATTCGCGAGTGCCTGCCTGAAATCTGCACGCTCGACTGCGGCACCATGAACTTCGCCGAAGCCGACTATGTCATGACCAACACCCCCGGCATGCTGCGCGCCATGGGAGCCATGATGACCGAACTTGGCGTGAAGCCGGAAATCGAAGCCTTCGACACCGGCCACCTCTGGTTTGCCAAGCAACTCGTCAAGGAAGGCACGCTTGCCTCTCCGGCATTGGTGCAGCTGTGCATGGGTGTGCCCTGGGGTGCGCCGAACGACCTCAACACCTTCATGGCCATGGTCAACGCCATTCCGGATGACTGGGCCTGGTCGGCCTTCAGTCTCGGCCGCGATCAGATGCCCTATGTGGCGGCCTCCATCCTGGCCGGCGGCAACGTCCGTGTTGGCCTTGAGGACAACATTTTCCTCGAAAAAGGCGTTCTTGCCACCAATGCACAGCTGGTCGAGAAGGCCGTCGGCGTTGTTGAAGGCATGGGCGCGAAGATCATCGGCCCGCAGGCCGTTCGTGAAAAGCTTGGCCTGACCAAACGCGCGCCGGTGAGCGCCTGACATGAGCCGCAGGATCCTCGTCACGGCCGGAGCGTCCGGGATCGGCCGCGCCATTGCGGAACGCTTCCTGGCAGACGGAGACGAAGTCGCGATCTGTGATGCGGATCCTGCAGCCGTTTCCGCATTCTCGGAAGCCAATGGCAACGCAATCGCTGCTGTTGCCGATGTCACCAGCGAAGCGGAAATGTCCGCGTTCCTGAACGACCTCGAACACCGCTGGAAAGGCATCGACGTGATCTGCGCCAATGCCGGCACCGGCGGTCCTGCAGGGGCGATCGAGACGCTGGACTACGCGGAATGGCAACGCTGCGTCGCGACCAATCTCCACGGAGCCTTCCTGACCTGCCGCTGGGCGGCCAGAGTGCTGAAAGCTCAGGGGCACGGTCTGATCACGCTCACCTCGTCAACCGCCGGACTTTACGGTTACCCGTTCCGCTCGCCCTACGCCTCCGCCAAATGGGCGATTGTCGGCCTCACCAAGACGCTCGCAATGGAGCTCGGCCCCCACGGCATTCGCGTCAACGCGGTCTGCCCGGGCGCGGTGGAAGGGGAGCGGATGGATCGGGTCGTCGCGATGGAAGCCAGGGCGCGTGGCGAGACCGAAGAGGCCATTCGCGAAAGCTACGTCAAGGGTGTTTCACTCAAGACCTGGGTCACTGCCCAGGATGTAGCCAACACCATTCACTTTCTGGCGTCCGAAGCAGGCGCCCGCATTTCAGGACAGATCCTGGCCATCGACGGCCACACGGAGACACTTGCACCATGACCCAAAAAGCATGCATCGTCGGCGGCGGCGTGATCGGTGGCGGCTGGGCCGCCCGTTTCCTTTTGAACGGTTGGGACGTTGCCGTCTTCGACCCCGACCCGGAAGCCGAACGCAAGATCGGCGAAGTCATTGACAATGCGCGCCGCAGCCTGCCCGCGCTTTATGACAAGCGCCTGCCGGACGAAGGCAAACTGTCGTTCCATTCAGATCTTGCCGAGGCAGCCGCTGGTGCTGACTGGGTGCAGGAAAGCGTTCCCGAACGCCTTGACCTGAAACACAAAGTCCTGGGCAGCCTGACGGAGCTCGCGCCCAAGACCGCAGTCATCGGCTCGTCGACATCCGGCTTCAAGCCGTCCGAACTGACCAGCGAAGGCGCGCGCGCCGTCGTCGCCCACCCGTTCAACCCGGTCTATCTGCTGCCGCTGGTGGAACTTGTCGGTGATGCTGCCGAAACCGTTCGCGCGGCCGAGGTCCTGCGCAGCATCGGCATGTTCCCGCTTCATGTCCGCAAGGAGATCGACGCCCACATTGCCGACCGCTTCCTGGAAGCTGTCTGGCGCGAGGCGCTCTGGCTGGTGAAGGACGGCATTGCCACGACCGAAGAAATCGACGAGGCAATCCGCATGGGCTTCGGTCTGCGCTGGGCGCAGATGGGCCTTTTTGAGACCTATCGTATCGCCGGTGGGGAAGCCGGCATGAAGCACTTCATGGCCCAGTTCGGTCCATGCCTCTCCTGGCCCTGGACCAAACTGATGGACGTGCCGGAGTTCACCGACGAGCTGGTCGACCTGATCGCCGGTCAGTCCGATGCCCAGTCCGGCCATCGCTCCATTCGCGAGCTGGAACGCCTGCGCGACGACAATCTCGTCGGCATGATGCGAGCGCTAAAGAAAAGCGGCAGCGGTGCAGGCGGCGTTCTCAACACCCATGAACGGGCTTTGGCGGCACCGGCGGAGGCTGAACTGCCGATCACGGGAGACCGCCAGATCCCGCAGAGCTGGACCGACTACAACGGCCACATGAACGAGGCCCACTACCTGGAAGCAGGTGCTGCCGCAACCGACCGGTTCATGGAGCTGATCGGCGCCGATGCCGACTACATCGCGTCCGGCAAGAGCTACTTCACCGTTGAAAATCACCTGCGCTATCTGGACGAGCTTCTGGCGGGTGAACGCCTGACGGTCACGACCCAGGTGCTCCAGGGGGAAGGCAAGAAGATGCAGCTGTTTCACTTCCTGAAAAACGCTGACGGCAAACTTGCCGCGACCATGGAGACCCTTCTGCTTCATGTCGATCTCAACACCCGCGCCAGTTCCCTGCCGGGAGCGGAAGTCGGCGAGAAGCTCAAGGCCTTCGCCGATGCCCACAAGGCCCTGCCTTTTCCGGAAGGTGCCGGCCGCTTCGTCGGACAGAAGGCAGTCTGATCAGACACCATCCGCGGTCAACGGAACCGCGGACGGGCCTGTTTTATTGGGCGGTCCTGCTGGCCGGTCCTATTGGGCCGGCTGAACCATGAACCCGGCCACGATACCTTCGGCGTCGGAATAGACACCCGGCCGCGCGAACAGATCGCATCTTCCCGACCCGGCAGACCAGTTGAACCCGAGGCAGGTGCGTTCCGTGCAGAGCGTCTCGCACTGGCCGGCCGATCCCGCCTGCAGGCTTTCATCCGGCTGTCCGGGAAAGCCCTTGTTCTGTTTGGTGAACGTCTGGACAGGCACGCTCAGATTGGGTTTGAGAGACCCGGCGGCAGCCCGCTGCACATAGGTGTCGGCCTTGGAAAGAAGATAAAGCCTGCCATTGCTGTCACCGACGGACTTTTGAATGCAGATCCGGTTCCATCGGTCATGGGTCACGGCATCGCAGCCGCTTCTGGCGCTACAGGACGAGATACAGTCCTCAGCGCTCATGTTGCGGAGCACGCCATCCGGCAGATCTCCGCCATAAAGATCATAGCCGCTCAGGCGAACGAAACCGCCCTCGCCTGACGCAGCAGGCGCAGACGCGGGTGCACTTGCATTCTGTCCGGCAACGTTTCTTTCGGCCTGCTGGTCAAGCTTCAGAGAAGCCGGCAGCAGATACCAGTAAGGCGCGGAAAATTCCTCGGCCTCCCCGTCACCGAAATCGTCACCAACGGAATACTGCTCGAAACGGACGCTGAGCGGACTGTAATCGGTATCCCAGAACCGTTTCCAGTCGTCAGAAATCCGGACCGAACAGCCAAGCGCAGAGAATTTGCTCGGAGTATCATAATTGAAGACCTTGCCGACCAGGTCCTCTCCCTGCCTTGTCAGCACAACTTTCCGGTCTCCATCCGGATCGCCGATCAGGATTTCGTCGTAGTATTGTGAACTGGTCGTATATCCCGGCCGACCATCCATCAGATTGGCCGCATAGGCGTTGTCGCAGATATTTGCGATTTCCCGTTCCGTAATCGAGGCTGGCGGTGTCAGTCCGGTGACGGTGATATTGGCCAGCACCGCATCGCCGATGCTCTCAATGTGGAACATGTTTTCGGGGCGCGTGCCGAGGATCCGCTGATACAGGAAATCCGTCATGGCCTCGACGTTGTGCTCTTCGCTCAGCTTGATATCGAAAAAGGATTCGGCAGCCTTCAGCGCAATCGCAAAGGCGGTCTGGACTTCGCTGGCAGGGTAACTGTTCTCGTTCGGCAGGTTGAGGCTGGGCGAATGGAAACCGAGCTTGCCCCCTGGACGCAGAGAGCGCATCTGAAAGCGGATCACGGCTGTCCCGATCCGCATGCTGCCGCCAAGAAAAGCCAGCGAGCAGGCGGATTCGCACCGTTCTCCCGAACGCACCATGGTTGCAATATCCTGGTCCCAGATCGTGTCGAACAGCCGCTTTCCTTCGGCAAAGCTGCCCCCGGGGCTATCGAGGCACAGCGTGATGCCTTGCGAGTTGATCGGCAGAACCTTGAGTTTTTCCGCATCCCCCGAGACGATCTGACCCCGCAAATGATAGTCGCAACCTTCCGCGTTCGACGGAAACACGTCGGCCGCTTTCGCCACCGTTGCGGCAAGACAGAACAGGATAAACACCAGGCATCTCGAAATCATGGGCACTCCTTCTCCAGGCAGTCCGTTTTAATAGTTTTGGCAGGGCTGATCGGGCACCCGAAAAAACCGGGGCCTCAGGTCGACCGGTACGGCCGGTCCGGGAATGAAATCGTCATCTCGAAATCGTTTTTCAAAACAGGCGACGAAGCAGCAATAGACCAAATATCGAAGCGTGTCTTCAACCTGCCGGTTGCGGTGAACGGCCCGCTTTCAGGTACCTCACCAGACGCCCGATTGGGGTATCGACCCCATACTGACACCCCGCTCGTTCTGGCACCTTTCTCTCATCGAAAGATCGATACCCCCTCCGAAAGGAGATTATTCAAGAGAAAGGAATTGACCAATGAAAGCCCTTGCCAAAACCGCAGCAGCCGCCAGCGTTCTCGCCATTGCAGGTGTTGCCTCCCTCGGAGCCGTGACCCCGGCCGCCGCCCTGTTCGACATCTGCAAGAAGGTCAACATCACGGTGAAGAACAACACCGGCCAGCCGATCCAGCTTTACGATCTCGATTACCGTGACCTCGGTTCGAACCGCTGGCGCTCGGAAAACATTTCCAACCGCGTCATCGCCCACGGCGGCACCTACAAGGTCACCCGGAACCTGGAAGGCGTGAACAACGCCAGCACCTTTGTCCGGGTCCAGTTCCGCAAGCTGAAGTCCAACGGCCGCTGGAACCTGCTGAAAACCTGGTACGCGGACTCCAGCACCTCGGTTTGCCGCAAGGGCGCAAGCTACCGCATCGTGTTCCGGTAAAACCCGGCAAACACACCAAGGCCGCGCCGTGAGGGCGCGGCTCTTGCCCGGCACATTACCCAACCTTTCCCCATCACCTCGACACCCGGACCTTTCCTCCGGGCGACGAAAAGGATTTGTCTCATGTTTGGCAAACACATGCCCAGAACCTTGCTGATCAGCTCCGCTTCGCTGATGACAATCGCCTTCGCCGGCATCGCCTCGCAAACCATCGATTGGCAGGAGCTCGGGAAAAAGCTCACAAGCCCGGCGGAAGAAGCCGGCCGGATGAACATTCCAGGTGAGCGAGACGATGATGCCTCGGTTTCGACAACCCAGCGCAGGAAACAGGAGGAAAGCCACTCCGTCATCGCGGACATCTCCCGTCCGGCCGTAGCCCCGCAGCCTGCCCCGGCGCCCGCTTTTCAGGACAGACTAATGATTGGCTCGGAGACCGCCACCGGCGGCTTGATGTCGCTTTCCTCCGGCAGTGGTGGCTCTGCCCCGAGAAAGGTGGCTCAGTCCGAACCACCGGCAATGCCAACCGTTCAGCCTGCCGACCGGGAACGATTTGCATCCGCAGAAGTAAATCCGCTGAAACGCACGAGCGCGGAACCGGTATCGACCTTCTCCGTCGATGTCGACACCGCTTCCTATTCCTATGTCCGCAGCACGCTGTCCGGCGGCCGATTGCCGAACCCGGATGCCGTGCGCGTGGAAGAAATGGTCAACTACTTCGATTACAGTTACCCCGTGCCCGAAAAGGGCGGTCACCCCTTCTCCACCAATGTTTCCGTGATCGACACCCCGTGGAACGAACACACCAGACTGATGCAGGTCGGCATCCAGGGCTACAAGGTGCCGCTCGATGACCTTCCCCCGCAGAACCTGGTGTTCCTGATCGACACGTCCGGCTCCATGGCCGATGCCAACAAGCTGCCGCTGTTGCAGCAATCCTTCCGCCTGCTGCTGTCCACGCTGCGTGACGAGGACGAAGTGGCGATCGTCACATACGCCGGCAGCTCTGGCGTGCTGCTGGAGCCGACCAAGGTAACCGACAAGAGCCGGATCCTGGAAAAGATCAACGCGTTGACCTCCGGTGGCTCAACAGCAGGTCATGAAGGTCTGAAAGGAGCTTACGCCCTGGCCGAAACAATGACCGGCGACGGCGAGCAGACCAGGATCATTCTGGCCACCGACGGCGACTTCAACGTCGGCCTCTCCGATCCGGACAGCCTGAAACGCTATGTCTCTGAACAGCGGGAAAACGGCACGGTGCTCTCCGTTCTCGGCTTCGGCCGCGGCAACTACAACGATGAACTGATGCAGACCCTTGCGCAGAACGGACAGGGCGTTGCCGCCTACATCGACACGCTGTCCGAAGCCCGCAAGGTGCTGGTGGATCAGGTGGTCAGCTCCATCTCCATGATCGCCCAGGACGTCAAGATCCAGGTCGAATTCAACCCGGAGACCGTCGCCGAATACCGCCTGATCGGCTACGAGACCCGGGCGCTCCGAACTGAGGATTTCAGGAACGACAAGGTAGATGCGGGAGATATCGGCGCGGGCCACAACGTCACGGCCCTTTATGAAATCACCCCTGTCGGCTCGCCGGCGGAAAAGTTCTCGGACCTGCGCTACGGCCCCAAGGAGAAGATCGAACCCGTTCGTGCTTCCTATTCGGGTGAACTCGCCTTCGTGAAGCTGCGCTACAAGCTGCCCGGAGACAAGGAAAGTACCCTGATCGAGACACCTGTCATGGCAGATACAAGCGGTATTCCGATGTCGGAAACCCTCTTTGCCGCGTCAGTCGCCGCCTTCGGGCAGAAGCTGAAAGGCACCGATCACCTGGGAGATTGGGATTTCAAGGCGATTGAAAAACTCGCCAGTGAGAACAAGGGCGCTGACCGCTTCGGCTACCGGTCTGAGTTCCTGACCCTCGTCCGTCTCGCTGACGTCGCCGAGCGCTAGGTTCCCCCCACCGCCCACATGGAAACCGGCAGGCCCGCCTGCCGGTTTCCATTTGTTATTCTCCCCCTCAATTGACCGTCGCCATGCGCCATCCATCCATTGGACAGCCCTCCATTGGTCAGCCCCCGAATGGCCCCCAATGGTCACCCCTCCGTTCGTCATCCCGGACGCAGCGCAGCGAAGATCCGGGATCGGGGAGCCGAGGACCAGCGAAATGGACCCCCGAAAAACAAAAGAAGCCTGTGCCTCCCCGATCCCGGGTCTCGCGTTGCTCGCCCGGGATGACGAATGGAGAAGTTCCGGCATTAGGCAGCAAAAGTACCAAGGGAGTTCGATCTCCTGTCAAAAAGAAGGATGACAAGTAATTGAAAAAACGTATTCTCAACTCATGGGGGAGCAGTCGGCTGTATTGACCTTAAAAATTGATACTGACGAACCTGTTGAATTACGGGATTTCGTTGGCGCATTCACTTCATTGGCTAATGAGTTCGAGCGCTATGTCGATACAACCTATTCCGAGGTAAAATCTGACCCCAAGATGTATGTCCGCGAGGTAAGGAGCGGATGCATCGAAGCTGATATCTTCACGGGTCTCGTTGCGGTCGCTGCCACGGCAATCACCCACATGGATCAGATTCTTATCCTCGAAGATTTCGTCAAACGATGGGGTCAACGCTTCTCCTTTCTTTCAAAAGGAGAGGTGCCAGAAGGCGAACTTGAAACAACCAAAGAATTGAAAGACTGGGCGGATGCAGCGCAGTCTATTGCCAGTGACCCAATTGGAGGGCACCGGCTTGAAGTCGCTCATTTTGAGGATGGTGAAAGGAAGATTCGCGCTTCTTTCAGATTTACGGCTTCAGAAGCCCGCACAGCGCTTGAGAACATCGAAGATCGGAAGAAACTCTTAAACAAACCAGACACTGAGACTCACAAACGCGTATTATTGGTATTCACGCGATCAGACGTAAATGATGCCAAACCTGGCAAGCGTTCTGGTGAGCTAGTGAAAATTGAAGATATATCTGAGAAACCAATGCCCTTGGTCTATGGTTCAGAGATAGCAGAAGAACAAATCAAACATGAAATCCGTGATGCCGACGATAATGTCTACCACAAGGGCTTCATAGTGGACGTTATTGTTAAGGTCGCAAATGGCGGTAAGCCGGTTGCCTACTCAGTTACGGACTTACATCAAATAATCGACATTGGTGACTAAACTAGGCCTCTTCCTCCCCGATCCCGGCTCGCGCTCCGCTTGGCCGGGATGACGATGGAGAAGTTCCCCGGCTGTCATCCCGGACGCAGCGGAGCGCGAGCCGGGATCCACTCCTTCCCAGAGCCCTACGGACGACTAACACATTCGAAAATAAATCTGGTGGCTGCGCGATTGCGCTGTCGGGCCGGTTACCGGTCCCGCAACCAGTCCAGGGACACTTGCGTCCCGTCTGCCTCGACCAGATCGAGACGGCTGGAGAGGATCAGCGACAGGGCACCCAGGTCGTTGGTCTTCCAGAGATAGATCGTATGGCGTGTCGGCTCGAAGCGGGCACAGGCCGTCGCGCCGACATCGGCAACATAGCGCGGCGGACCATCTCGCCGGATATCAAAGCCCTTGGCGCCGCTGGCATCGTCCGGATTGGTCAGGCAGACCGTCACCAGCCGCGCGGAAATCGCATCATCGGCATCTGCGGCTTCCTCCAGTGGAGCCGGTTCCTGCGCACGCCTTGCGGCGGACTTTTCTATGGCAGAGTTCAAGCCTTGAGAGTCCGCACCAGTGGCTTCCCGTTTTTGCGAATTTTGTTTCGGCGCTGCAGCCGGCGCAACCCGTTCCCTCTGGGGGACAGTCCGGTCGATGGCCCGATCTAACTCCGGACTCATGCGGTCCGTCCAGGATGGGGCGTCGGCGGGTGCAGGTGCATGCGCCGGTGGCTGCGGCCGCGCTGGCGGCGGAGGGGCAATCTCGGCAGCAGCCCCCTCGCTGTCCATCAGCCGGTGCTCGGGCACACGCATCTCGGCAGGTTCTACCGGTTCCGGAGCGGCTGACGGGGCGGCCTCCAGTGCAACCGGCGGTGCGGGCACCTCGCCTTTCTGAAAGCGGATCAGGTCGTTGCTGCCGCTTTCCAGGAATGTCGGCTCCGGCAAGCCGCTGGCCAGAACCGCGACAGTTGCGCAAGACATCAGCAAGCCTCCGATGAGAAGGCTTTTGGCAGATCTGCGCTGATGCTGATTTCTGGCAGGCATGGGGCTCGTCGATATGTCTTTCAATTGGCAGGCTCAAGGTAACGGGTATTCACCCATCCGGACACCGCGCCCGAACGGATTTCACACCAGCTTCCCTCACAGCTCTCGGAAAGTTCCACATTACAGGTTCCCGCCGCAAGAGCGCCGGTAACGGCATGCCGTGTTCCGGGGCCCTGCCGTACATTCAGAACGTCGTCCTGCGCAATGCTGACGCACATCAACCGGCCGTCAGCGGCGCCGGAAGACCGGAACATGGCAGGTGGTGCTGCGGATGCGGTGCAAATCCCCCCGACATTCACACCACGTGCGCACAAGGGTTTGACCTTCATCTCCAGAAGCTCCCATTCGCCCGTCGCCGTGTGAACAACGGTGCCCCTGTAATGCTCACCGGAAAGGCTGTCATCAAGATATCCCGTCATGATGATATCGACACTGTAGCCGCTGTCGGCCTTGCGCACCTTCAGGTCGAGCGCTGCATTGCCTTCGTCACTCTCCGGATGGCCTTGCAGAAACGGCATCAGCACATCGATGAAATTGGCGGCGACCGCTGTGCCGGGAGCAACACGGATCTCGCGAAAACCGTCATTCTGCGCCTGGACCGAGCCCGTGATCAGCATGCCGGCAACGGGTATCGCGGCAAGCCAGGTGGCTGAAAGTCTGAAACAGGGGCGCATGGCACAATCCTTTTGCGAGTCAGTTGCAGCAGTAACGCATGGCGGCTGACTGCCGGCCATGGGGCCGATCCCCCATTCCGGCCAGAACAGGCATTCTCCGGTCAAAGTTCCCGCGATGGATCAATCATGCCTTCCTTCAGCGCCTTGGCCATCAGCTGCGGCACCGAATGCACGTTCAGCTTCTGCATCAGGCTGGTGCGGTGCTTGTCGACGGTCTTGACGCTGATGCCAAGTCCTTCGGCAATTTCCTTGTTGGACCGCCCGGCGAGGATCAGGTTCAGCGTTTGCCGTTCCCGGTCGGTCAGCACAGGTGGCGCGGGCGTCTCTTCCAGGATCTTCAGAAACACGTCCGAAATATGCCGCTGTCCGCGCAGGATACCCGGCAGTTTCTGGTAGAACTCGGCATTGTCCGACGCCTTCGAGAACAGGCCATCGACCCCGGCCTCGATGAGATCCGATATCAGCCCGACAGCGGAAATTCCTGTCAGTACGACCACCCTCGTTTCCTTCGACCAGCGCCTTGCCTCGATCAGCACTTCCACGCCGCCTGCCATCGGCATGGAGACATCCAGCAACAGGAGGTCTGGCCGCTGCTTGCGCACTTCGGCTATCGCGCTGAGGCCGTCGCCGGCTTCCGCCAGCACGTTGATCCCCTCCGGTTCGATCAGGCCCGGCTTTTCCAGAGCGTCGCGCAAACCCGAGCGAACGATTGCGTGATCGTCTGCAATGATGGCACTATATCTTTGATCTTTCACGGCTCTCGATCCAGCAGCTGCAGTCCTTCTATCTGACATGCCTTTGGGGAAATGACCAGAATTCTGCACCTGTGGGCCCTTCTGTTTTTCATCCTTCTCGTGACCGGCATCGCCCGGGCAGAAACTGTGCGCCTCGAGCCCGGCCAGGGGATTGGCGACCTGAAGCCGCATCTGGTCTATGAGAGCGATCCGTCAGCGTCTCTTGCCGACATTCTGAACCGCTTCCGCTCCGGCAAATTCTCTCCGACCCTCAAGGCCTCTCTCCTGGAAACGAACTATGCGCCGGAAGCCTGGGCCGCTGTCGAGATCGTCAACGCAACACTGAACGATGGCCGTGCGCCGGATCCTTTCGTGCTGACGATCGACCTGCCGCTGGTCAGCGAACTGGACGCCTATGTCATCCGCGAAAGCGGCTTTACCGAAAGCCTGATCAGTTATTCGATTTTCGACCCCTTCGCACCGGAAGACCACTCGGTCACAAGGTTGCGCACGCCTGTCTTCGACATCGCGCCGCAAGAGCGGGTTACCCTCCTGGTCAATTTCAAGTTCGGACCTTTCCAGTCCTTCAAGATGGCGCTCGAAACACCGGTGGAGCTTGAAGCCTCAGCCTTTGCGTCCGGCATCACCCATACGGCGTTCTACGCCTTCACGATCTCCTGCCTGATTTTCTTCTTCGGCTTTCATCTGGCCATGAAAAACTGGATCGGCATGCTCTATGCCGTCCAGTTCGGGCTCGGGCTTGCTTTCATCGCTTATATTGACGGCCTCTGGTTCCGGTTCTTCTTTCCCGGCAGGCCTGAACTCCAGTCTCCGACAGGCTTCTTCCTGCTGTTCTCCCTATCCGGCCTCGGCTTCGTCATTTCCGGCCGCTCTGTCGCCACCGCGGGCCGCGAGACAAGACTTTCCATCGGCCTGACAGCCCTGTCTGCCCTATCGATCGCCGGTTTCGGGTTGTCTTTCTTTTCACCCGGCACCTATGTCGCGTTTTTCGGCTATCTGCTGCTGGCGCTGATGTTCATTTCCGTTTTCCTGGCAGGCCGCAGCTGGCGACGCAGCGAAGGCGCGGCACATGTCAGCTCGGAACTGGTTTCAGCCTTTGGCACCGTGCTGGTCGTTGGGCTGATTGCCTTGATGGTCGTTGGCCTTGAAACCGAAATCCTGCCAGTTGCGAGCACGGTCAAGGGTATTTTCTCCTGCCTGCTGATTGCCACCATGACCGGTTTGACCGCCCATATCGTTGCCTTGCGCCACAAACACGCAAATGCCGTTCAGGCCGAAATCGCTGCCCTTGAAGCGGAAGCAAAGCGCAGTCGGGAGCTGCTCGTGGCCGAGCGCAATTACACGCGTGCCCGCGATCTGGCCAGCCTGCGACAGCGGCAACTGGCGACCGCTTCCCATGATCTGAAACAGCCGATCACTTCACTGAGGCTCAGCTTCGACCATCTTGCCGACCATATGGAACCACCGGTTCGCCAACGTCTTGCAGAGGCATTTGACTACATGGAGGCCCTGTCGAATTCCTACCTGGCGGAAACGGCACCGCGGAACGATGGCACAGAGACAGCCGAAAGCTCCGATCCAACCGGCGAAGAGGACCACGCCCAGAAAGACATCGCCATCACCCGCGCAGAACCGGCGGAAACCGAGAGCTACGAACTTTCGCTTGTTCTCGACACGGTCCAGCAGATGTTTGGCGAGGAAGCGATCTCAAAAGGCCTGAAGCTGCGACGGGTTACATCAACCCGCAAGACCGCCGTGCCCCCCATGGTCCTGATGCGCATTGCCAGCAATCTGGTCTCCAACGCGGTCAAATACACCGAAAAAGGCAAGGTCCTGATTGGCGTCCGTAACCGTGGACAGGCCCTGGAGCTTTGTGTGCTCGATACGGGACCAGGCCTGACCGAGACAGAACAGCAAACCTTCCTGAAAGCGTACCAGAAAGGCAGCACGTCCAGCGGATATGGTCTTGGTCTTTCGGTCTGTCACGACCTTGCGCGTGAACACGGGCTTGCGTTCACCTGCCAGTCCGTAAAAGGCAGGGGAACGCAATTCAGGCTGTCCTTGCCGGCCTCTAGCTGAGCAAAGCCCGCAGGGCCTCACGTCAGGCTGTCGCCCCGCGCGTGCCTGTTTCGTGGATTTCGATCAGGCTTGGTCCGGACAGGTCTGAAAACCGCTGAAGAGCGGCCCCGAGCTCCGAGACGTCATCAAGACGCACGGACGGCAAACCATAGGCGTCGGCGATCTTGCCAAAATCGGGTGCTGATGGCGTCACGCCTTCCGGTTCAATCCCGCAATCCAGCATGTAGGTGCGGATTTCGCCATAACCGTCGTTGTTCCAGACCAGGAAAACCACCTTGGCTCCGCAATCCCTGGCTGAGCCAATTTCGGCAAGCGAGAACTGAAGCCCGCCATCACCCACAAGGCAGATCACAGGCGTTTCAGGTTCGCCGATGCTGGCACCTATCGCAGCCGGAGGGCCATACCCAAGTGCACCGAACCCTGTTGCCGCGTTGAACCAGCCGTGCGGCCGGCCTGCTTCAAAGGACAAGTTGCCGGAATAGATGGCCTGCGTGCTGTCGCCGACGATGATGCAGCCGGGCAGCGTCTCGCGGATCGTCTCCAGAACGCCGATTTCCGCCTGCATCTTGGGGCTCAACCAGGTTGAAACCGCCTCTCGGCAAGCCTTGGCCCGCGCAGCACCTTCCGCCGCCGTACCGGGACCCTCAAGCAGCGGCAGAAGGTCGTCCAGCAACTGGTCGACACTGGCGAGAACCGGCAGCGCAGCCTCAGGCCCCCGGGCAAGCTGGTCTGCATCGATGTCCACCCGCACCAGATCGGCAAGCTCCGGAAAGCCGCCATCGGCATACATGTCGTAATCCGTCTGTCCCATCTGCGTGCCGAGCGCAATCACCAGATCGGAGGCTGCAAGCAGGTCGCGGACGGCGGCAAGGCTTGGGCTGGCCGGAACGGAGAGCGAATGTCCCGCAAACATGCCCCGCGCGTTGACCGTCGTGATCAGCGGCGCATCAATTCGCTCCGCCAGCAAACGGATCTTGTCTGCGGCAGCAACGGAACCGCCGCCGCACAGGATCGCCGGGCGCTGGGCCTTGCGGCATTTCTCGGCAAGCTCCAGCACCTGTGCCTGAGCCGCCCGCGGGCCGCGGGCCTTTGAGGGACGCAGGTCGCCAACGGCAATCTTTTCAACCATCACATCGGTTGGAATTTCGATATGGACCGGCCCCGGACGCCGCGACTGCAGGATCGCGAAGGCACGGTCCATGACAGCCGGAAGGTCCGAGGGCTCCAGCAACGTGTGTGTCATCAGCGCAAGCGGTGCCATCATGGCGCGCTGGTCCGGCAACTCGTGCAGCTTGCCCCGGCCATGGCCCAGGCTTGCACGTGCATTGACGCCCGAGATCACCAGCATCGGCACGGAATCCTGATAGGCCTGCGCCATCGCGGTGATCGTATTGGTCAGGCCCGGGCCGGTGATCACCAGCGCGACACCGGGTTTCCCGGTCACGCGGGCATATCCGTCCGCCATGAACCCGGCCCCCTGTTCGTGGCGCGGGGTGATGTGGCGGATTTCGGAGGCAGCCAGCCCCCGATAAAGCTCGACCGTGTGCACGCCCGGAATGCCGAAGACGGCTTCCACGCCATTGGCCTCAAGAATATCGATCAGGGCCTCACCGACCGTTTTGGTCACTACGCCCATTTGCGGCTCTCCTCGTCGTCGAGACTGTCCGCAAAGGCCGCGATGCGGTCTGTTGCTTCGGAAAGCGTTTCATCGGCCACCGTCAACGATAACCGGATGAAATTCGTCGCCTGATCGCCGAAGGAGGCCCCAGGCATGACCGCGACCTGCTTTTCCTCCAGCAGCCTTTCGGCAAAGGTGGCACCGTCCAGTCCCGTTGCACTGACATCCACCAGCAGGAACATGCCGGCTTCCGGCATCATGGGCTTAAGGGCGCCATGTCCGGACAAATGCCCGATGATGAGCTTCGCCCGCCGCAGATAACTCTCCCGCATACGCTCGGCAGTGTCGAAATCCCCGGCAATCGCCATGGCTGTCATGTCCGCGATGAACGGCTGTCCGCCAAAAAGCATGGTTTCGGACACCGCCAGCAACCGCGTGCAGAATTCTTCCGGACCGATTGCCCAGCCGGACCGGAAGCCGGGGGCCGCGTGAGATTTGGAGATAGAGGACACCACGATGGTCCGGTCCGCAAGCGCCGGCTGGTCGAAGGGGGAAGCGAAACTTCCCTTAAAGATCAGCTTTTCATACACCTCGTCGCAGACGATCCAGAGGTCGTGCTTGATGCAGACCTCACCGATGGCGGCAATTTCCTCAGCCGTCAGCGTCGCCCCGGTCGGATTGTGCGGCGTATTGAGCAGGAGCACCCGGCTGTCCGGAGTGACTGCCTTCTCAAGATCTTCCGCCTGAAGGTGAAAACCCTTTTCAGGGCGGAGCGGCACCGGCACCATGTGCGCACCGGTCGCGGCAATAACGCCTTCGTAGGTGGCATAGAGGGGATCACCTGCCAGAACGGCGTCGCCTGCCTCCACAAGGCCCAGCATCACCGCAAAAAGGGCAGTCTGCGTGCCTGGGAAACACAGGACGTTCTGCTCGTTCACGTCAGGCCGTCGCTTGCGATATTTTTCCGTCAATGCAGCAACGATGCCCGGCTCGCCCCGACCGTTGGAATAACGGATACGGCCGGCCCTCATCGCCCGGTTGGCTTCCTCGAACAAGGCTTCGTCGGGCAGGATGTCCGGCTCGCCGATCGTCAGCTCGATAACGGGAACGCCCGCAGCCGCCATTTCGCGCGCCTTGATGTGGACAGTCCATTTTCCCGAGCCCAGGTGGGCAAGGCGGTCGGTGATCGACGCATAACGCATAGTCGGTCTCTCAGTTTGAGTGTGGTTTGGCGGCAAGGCTTATTCCGCCAAGCAATGCCTCGACGGACCGGATGGCAACGCCCGGAAGGGGCGTTTCGGAAAAGAGGTGACCCACCAGCGTGCCTTCGATCCACAGACCGTCGATCACGCCGTTGATCGCAATTGCCAGCTCCCGGCACCGCTTTGCATCGGGTGGCTCACCCGATTCGGCCAGCACCTCGGCGACGAGGGTTTCCAGCACAGACCGAAACGCGAGATAGCTCTCAAGGTGAATTTCGGCAAAGGCCGGATCGACGCGCACATGACTGATGAAAGCAGCCCAGAGCGACAACGTCCGTGCGTTGGCAACCGGCGGCGTCAGATTGGCCACGATGAAATCGTGCAGGCGTGCCCTGGGGCTCTGCTGATCACCATCGGCAGCCGCCGCCACTGTGGATGTCATTCCGGTCATGACTTCCCGATAGGCATCCTGCAGCATCTGGTCCTTGCTGGAAAAATAATGGCGGATCAGGCCGGGGGTGACACCGGCGCGTGCCGCGATTTCACGAACGGTCGCGCCGCGCAGACCAAATTCGGAAATGCAATCCAGCGTCGCCCGGATGAGATCCTGACGTCGCTCGGCCTCACTTGCGCGATGGAACGGACGACGG
This sequence comes from Roseibium sp. ROS1, assembly GCF_054658215.1. Lineage (NCBI taxonomy): Bacteria > Pseudomonadati > Pseudomonadota > Alphaproteobacteria > Hyphomicrobiales > Stappiaceae > Roseibium > Roseibium sp. ROS1. The sequence goes on along the minus strand of NZ_BAAGIG010000001.1, from coordinate 975,897 downwards.
CTCATGACAGGCTCCGGACCGGCAGAAACCCGGGCACTGACGGGTTCGCTCGCGAAGTCAGGCACCATGCTGCAGCCATCGCTTTCGCCTCCCGCGCCATTCTTGTGTCCTCCGCCATGATCTCCGGTCGCCTGACGCACCGGCATCGATTTTTTCGTTATTATACGGTTGAATAATTACGAGACAAGTGCAAAGCTGACAACACTTACCGGGCGGAGAGCTGACGCCGCACCGGCAAAAAAGACGAGGTCAGCGGGGAACAGAAACAACAGTGCACCGGCTCAGGCCGGGCAATGGCGGTAGGATGGAACCAGCGGCGCCAGCCATCGAGGTATGCGACCTCTTTAAACGTTTCGGAGCTCTTGAGGTGCTCAAGGGTGTCTCACTCACGGCCCGGCAGGGCGACGTGATTGCGATCATCGGCGGATCGGGCTCCGGCAAATCAACCTTTCTGCGCTGCATCAACATGCTTGAGATGCCCAGCGCCGGGTCGGTCACCATCCATGGTGAGACAATCGACCTGAAAAACGACGGCCACCATGGCCTGCGCCCTGCCAACCGCAGGCAGATCGAGCGCATTCGCAGCCAGCTTGCGATGGTTTTCCAGAGCTTCAATCTGTGGCAGCATATGACAGTGCTTCAAAATGTGATTGAAGTGCCTATCCACGTTCTGGGCATGAAACGCGACGAGGCCGTCGGCATCGCCGAAACCTTGCTGCGCCGTGTCGGACTGCACGAGAAGCAGGATGCCTATCCGGCCTTCCTGTCCGGTGGTCAGCAGCAGCGTGCAGCAATCGCCCGCGCCCTTGCCGTCCAGCCGCTCGCCATGTTGTTCGACGAGCCGACATCCGCTCTCGATCCGGAACTGGTCGGAGAGGTCCTCGGCGTCATCGGCGATCTGGCCCGTGAACAGCGGACAATGATCCTGGTTACCCACGAGATGAAATTCGCGCGGGAAGTCGCCAGTCACGTCATCTTTCTGCACAACGGCATCATTGAGGAACAGGGCCCGCCGGACCAGGTGTTCGGTGACCCGAAATCGGAGCGGCTGAAGAAATTCATCAGCTCGATCAACTAGACCCTCCCGCAGACGTTTCGCGGGGAGGTCCTGCCGGAAGGTCCGGCACGAGAAGTCTAAAAAACAGGGGAACAGCATGAAACATATTCTGAAGACAGCATTCGCAGCAGCCGCACTGGCCACCACCGCGTTCACCGGCGCCATGGCTGAGGAAGTAAAGGTCGGCGTCGCAGCCGAGCCCTACCCGCCGTTCACCTCTCCCGATTCCAGCGGCAAGTGGATCGGTTGGGAAATCGAATTCATGGACGCGATCTGCGCGGAAGCCAAACTCGACTGCGTCGTCACGCCAGTTGCCTGGGACGGCATCATCCCGGCCCTGACATCCGGCAAGATCGACATGATCATCGGCTCCATGTCCATCACCGAAGAGCGCCTGAAGACCATCGATTTCTCCGACAAGTACTACAACACTCCGACCGGCATCATCGGTGCCAAGGGTGACGATTTCGACGCGACTCCGGAAGGCCTGTCCGGCAAGATCATCGGCGTTCAGGTTTCGACCATTCATGCCGACTATGCCGAAAAGTATTTCGGCGAAGGCGCTGCCGAGATCAAGCAATACCAGACCCAGGATGAAGCCAACCAGGATCTCGCCGCTGGCCGCCTCGACGCCGTCCAGGCGGACGCCATCGCGCTCGACGCCTTCCTGAAGTCCGATGCGGGTGCCTGCTGCGAACTGAAGGGCAACGTCCAGGACGATCCGGCGATCCTCGGTGCCGGCGTTGGCGTCGGCCTGCGCAAGGGCGACACGGAACTGAAGGACAAGGTCAACGCCGCGATCAAGGCGATCCGCGAGAACGGGACCTATGAAACGTTCTCCAAGAACTGGTTCGACTTCGACATCTACGGCGGCTAAGCGGCCGGATCACCCTTAGGAAACCGTCCCGCGCCCTCGGGCGCGGGCGGACACTTTCAAAGCAAGGTTGACCGCTGCCGATGGCTGCCCCTTCCGGATTTCTCAATCTCGATCTGCTCGCCCTGTCGCCACCGGGCTGGGGCGGAGTTCTACTCGCCGGCTTCGCAGCCTCGCTGCAGCTCGCCGTCGGCGGTTTTGGCCTGGGTCTGCTGATCGGTATCGGCGGCGCCTTCGGAAAGCTTTACGGCGGCCCGATCCTGCGCGACCTGCTTGAGGTCTACACCACCGTCATCCGAGCCGTTCCCGAGCTTGTCCTCATCCTGTTGCTTTATTACGCCGGAACAGACGCGGTGAATTCGCTGCTGATGCTGGTCGGTCTGCCAAGGGTCGACATCAGCGGCCTTGCCGCCGGCATCTTCGTCATCGGCGTCGTCCAGGGCGCTTACTCGACCGAAGTCCTGCGTGGTGCCATCAAGGCAGTACCGCCCGGACAGATAGAGGCAGCCCGTGCCTACGGCATGTCGCCCTTCAAGACACTGCGTCGCATCACCCTGCCGGCCATGCTGCCCTATGCCATTCCGGGTCTTTCAAATCTCTGGCTCATCGCCACCAAGGATACTGCCCTTCTGGCCGTGGTCGGCTTCTCGGAACTGACGCTTGTGACCCGCCAGGCAGCCGGCAGCACCAAGGCCTACATGCTGTTCTATTGCGCCGCCGGCGTGATGTATCTCACGCTGACCCTGGTCTCGAACCGCGTCATCGCCCATATCGAAAAACGCGCAAGGCGCGGCATTGCGGGGCCCGTGTGAGATGAGCGAAACCAAGATCACAATGCCCGCCTATGTTCCGCCGCCGCCACGCCGGCTGCTGGAACCGCACAGGATCTTCCTGCTTGCCATCTTTGCAGGCATCGTCTTCTGCGCGATCTGGTTCCTGCGGTGGGACTGGTTGCCGAAATACCAATGGAAGCTGCTCCACGGCATCTGGGAAACACTGTTTCTGCTGTTTTCGACGGCTGCCGTCGGCTTTCTCCTTGCCATAGGCCTGGGCCTTGTCCAGGTCACCGGACCAAGACCGCTCGCCTGGCTGGCACGCGGTTTCTGCACATTGATCCGCGGCACACCGCTGCTTCTGCAACTCTGGCTGCTCTACTACGGCCTCGGCTCGGTGTTCGCGCAGTATCCGGAAATCCGGCAGTCGATGTTCTGGCCCTATCTGCGTCAGGCCTGGCCGTATGGCTTCACGGCCTTGATGCTGTCATTTGCCGCCTATGAGGGGGAAGTGATGCGCGGAGCGTTTGCCGGTGTGCCAAGGGGCGAACTGGAAGCCGCGCGTGCCTTTGGCATGGGCCGCTTCACCATGTTCCGCCGCATCTGGCTACCGCGCGCCATCTACCGTGCCTTGCCGACCTTGAGCGGCGAAACCGTGCTGCAGCTGAAATCGACACCGCTTGTCGCGACCATCACGGTGGTCGATGTCTATGCGATCATTTCAAGAGTTCGGCAGGATACATATCTCACTTATGAGCCTCTACTGCTGCTTGCACTGATCTATATGTGTCTTACCGGGATTCTGGTATTGCTGTTCCGCTTCCTGGAAAACCGTATCCCCAGCCGTGGTGCGTAAATGACCGTTCAGTCGTCCAACTTCCTTCCCGAAATCGTCGCCACAAGGCGCCATCTGCATACGATCCCCGAGATCGGCCTGTCGGAATTCAAGACCTCGGACTACGTCGCCAGTGAACTGGCTGCGATGGGCTACGAGGTTACGCGTGGCCTGGCAAAAACCGGCATTGTCGCAACCCTGCGCAATGGCACGTCTTCGAAAAGCATCGGCATTCGTGCGGATTTCGACGCCCTGCCGATCCTGGAGGAAACCGGGGCGGACTATGCCAGCACCCATCCCGGCGTCATGCACGCCTGCGGCCATGACGGCCACACGGCCATGCTGCTCGGCGCTGCGAAAATCCTCTCGGAACGCAGGCAGTTCGACGGAACGGTACACCTGATCTTCCAGCCGGCGGAAGAAAACTTCGGCGGCGCAAGGCTGATGATGGACGACGGGCTGTTCGAGCGGTTCCCGTGCGATGCCGTATTCGGCCTTCACAATGACCCGAGCCTGCCCTTTGGCCAATTTGCCTTCCGGGACGGCCCGATGATGGCAGCTGCCGACGAGTGCAAGATTACCGTTGTCGGCCACGGAGGCCATGGCGCCGAACCGCAGGCGGCATCCGACCCGATCGTGTGCGGCGCCAGCATCATCATGGCACTGCAGACCATCGCCGCGCGCAACATCCACCCGCTGCAGTCTGCCGTGATCACGGTCGGTGCCTTCAACAGCGGGATCGCCAGCAACGTCATCCCCGAGCGGGCCGAAATGAGCCTGACGGTTCGCGCTTTGGAACCGGATGTGCGCGACGAGCTGGAACGGCGTATCCGCATGATTGCCGAAGGACAGGCCGCCAGCTACGGCATGCGGGCCGAGGTCGATTATGAGCGCGGTTATCCGCCGATGATCAACCACACGGCCGAGACCGGCTACCTGCGTGACCTTGCCAGGCGCTTTGCCGGCGAGGAAAAAGTCACAGACCTCACCCGTCCGTTCATGGGCAGCGAGGACTTTGCCTATTTCCTGGAAGAACGGCCCGGCTGTTACTTCATGCTCGGCACTGCCAGAACCGATCGCGACCCGCCCCTGCATCACCCCAAGTACGACTTCAATGACGACATCCTGCCTATCGGCACGAGTTTCTGGGTGGAGCTGGCGGAAGATTTTCTCTCGAGCAAGTAACGCACGGGAAATCACCACAATTTGAACCTGCCTGCAAACGGAGCGTCTGGTGAAATTTCACCGGCCATACGCCTTCATATTGCCACCGGACGAAAATTCCCGAAATAGTGGGCAGGCCACCTGGTCTGCCCTATCCTGTTGTTTCGCGACAGGAAACCCCGTCTCGGCCGGAGCATTACGCTTCACCTGCGAAATTCAATCGCACACACCTCGGGTCACCACCGCTTCAAAGCTCTCACAGTAGCCCCATTGGGCGGGAAGCCCGATCGCAAGGCAGGCGGTGGCGCGAATTTTTGCTTCACTAAACCTCTGCACTTGATAGGATGTAGTGTGCCGCCGACAATGCAAATTTTATCAATTATCTGATGAAAGTGTCATAGAACGCTAAGTCAGTTTTAAAAATTCGGTGAAGTATGGCAGAGATTACCAAGCGTAAGATGCTCGGTTTCCTATCATTTATTGCGTCAATTTTGGTGGCCTCGCTAACAGGCGCGACAAGTTCGGTCAAGGCCAGTACCCAGGTCCTGAACGATCCTGTCAAGAATACGTCCTGGCAGCTTTCGAACGCACAGCAGATTTTTTCAAGGAGCACGATGCTGCCCTTTGATGAGTCATTTGACCCGTCAGCCGCAGGCAGCAAGCTGGAAAATCCAAACGGCAAGCCGATCACCATCGCCGCTTACGAAAGCGAATCCCCAAGCGTCAAGGCAGGCTCCGGCAAGGAAGCGGTCAGACCGTTTTTCTTGATTCCGAAAGGCGATGGAGAACCGACAACCGTGGCCCGGGAACGAGCCATTCTCGAGCGGTTCCTGAACAACCGTGTTCGGGTCAACAACGCCTGTGAACGCTGCAAGCAGAAGGTATTGCGCGGTATCGAACCCGTTCGATGCATTACCGAAGTTCTGCAGGATCTGGAAAATCGGCTGGCGCGGGAAGCGGAAAACGGAAGCGCCGTTGCACAGTCGGCCCTGCCGATTGTTCGCGAAATGGTCGTCAAAGTCGAGCAGGCCGAAAGTGGCGAAGCAGCTCTTGAAGCGGTTCGCGAAGGCATCAGCAAGGTTCAGCGCATTCAGATCGTCCGGTCCCAGGACACTGTCATCACGAACCTGCAGCAGCAACAGCGAGCTGTCCTGACCGAGACCATCGCGGCGGTCGAAGTCAATCTGGCGTCCATGATTTCAATTTGAGCGGAATGCGGTTCCAAACCATGAAATTGCATTTGGTCCGGCAACTTCTCGAGAGGGTCCTGCTTCTGTCAGGCCTGATACTCGTTGTCTCGGTTTCCTTACCTGAAACCTCACGAGCCCAGCAGCTTGTACCCGACACGCGTATGGCGCTGATCGTCGGCAATTCCAACTACAATGGCGAGAAACTCCCCAATGCACGCAATGATGCGGAGAGTATCGCTGCAACCCTGCAGACCCTTCGCTTCGACGTCACCTTGATCCTGGATGCAACGCAGGAGGACTTCCTGAAGAAGGCCGAAGAGTTCTCCCAGGCAACCATTCGGCGCAACGCGAACGTCGTGCTGGTCTATTACGCCGGGCATGGCGTGCAACTGGCGGGCAAAAACTATCTCATTCCGGTTGATTCACGGATCAGTGACATCGATACGCTTGTCAGCGACAGCATCCATTTCGATGAGCTTCTCAAGCTTGTCGGGCGCAGCAGCGCCTTCAAGATGGTCTTCCTGGACGCCTGCCAGAACAACCCGTTTCAGGATCGCATCAAGAGCCTGGAAGTGGGCCTGGCACCACCGCCGGATGTCAGCGGGTTTCTGATCGGCTACGCCACACAACCGGGCAAGGTTGCCTATGATGGCGCGGGTGACAACAGTCCCTACGCGACGGCGCTCCTGTCCTACATGCACTCCTCCGGACGCGAGGTCCTGTCCGTGCTGGCGGACGTGAACCAGAACGTACGCAAGGAAACCGGTGGCGCCCAGGTGCCTTACGTGCAGTTCTCGGTCAAACCCGATTTCTATTTCAAGCCGGGTCCGGAGTCGGACGGCGACCTGGAAGCGGGCCTGTGGAAGCTGTCGGTGCAGCAGGAAGATCCAAGGCTGATCCAGCTGTACCTGCAGCGCTATCCGGAAGGCAGGTTTGTCGATGAAGCGCAAACGATCCTCGAAAGAGCGCTGAAGGACACGAACGGCGTCCTGCCGACGCCATCGGTCGGCCTCGCAAGTCTGGAAGAGGAAATCTGGTCCAACGCCCTGGCCTCCCGTAACCGGGCCCTGCTGCAATATTACATCGAGCGGTTCCCGGACGGGCAGTATCTGGAACAGGCCAAAACGCTTGTTACCCAGATGATGCCCGACAATCCGAACAATCTGACGCAATCCGAACTGTGCAGGCGGTTCGCCACACACCCGAACGATTCAACCGTTATCTACCGCGGCGTCTCTCTCAACCTTCTGGCAAAGAACTCCGGGGCGGCCATTCATTCCTGCGAGCAGGCCGTCAAGGACTATCCGGATGTGCCGCACTACAAGGCCCTGCTGGCGCGGGCGCGGGCAGCCGCCGGCGATACCAAGATTGCCGTCGATCTCTATCAGCAGGCAGCAGCTGCAGGCGACACAAGGGCACTCGTCAGCCTTGGCCTCCTCTACGAACTCGGCCAGGGGCTGCCCAAGGACCTGTTGAAAGCCCGCGAATTGTTCGAACGCGCCTATGCCAACGGCAGCGCCGACGGGGCCATCAATCTTGCAGTTTCCCTCTATAACGGCACAGGTGGCGCGCGCGACGTTCCGCGTGCAATTACCCTTCTGGAATATGCCTCATCGGAAGGCGCCGCCAGAGCGACCTACAATCTGGGCGTCTTTGCCAAGGAAGGCATTTACAAGACCCCGGAAGACGCAGCGGCCTATTTCGAACTGGCCGCGCAGCAGGGATACGCGGAAGGCGCCCTTGCCGCCGCTGCGATTTACGACGAAGGATTCCACACCGACAAATCACCACAAAAGGCATCGGAACTGTTGCTGTCCGCATTGACGGTGGACAGCGGCGAAACACTTGCGAAGATTTCCTCCGACGCCCGCAGCTGGTCGCGCGATACCATCCTTGAGATCCAGACCAGATTGCAGTCTGCCGGATACTACGAGGGCACGCTGGATGGTGTTCCGGGCCCTCTGTTCAACCGCGGACTGGAGTCCTGGCGGCTCTATGGTGGCTCCCCATCGTGATTTCCGGCAAGATCGATTGATGGATTTCCTGGGGGGCCGACCGGCACATGGAATTTGACGTCCTTTACCTGGCCGACCTGCGCTTTCCCGGCGGGACGTCCACATCGCTCAAATATGATCTTCGCGCCTGCAAGCAAGCCGGATTGAAAGCCGGTATCATACCGCTGTGTTCCCCCTTTTTTTCCCGAAACCGGACCTTGAACGCATCCGTGCTCGCCGAGATCAGGGCTACTGGCACCGTCATTGTTCCGCAGAACGAAAGACCGCGGTCCAGGGTCGCGCTTTTGTATCACCCGACCTTGCTGGACAAACGGGTGCAATGCCGCACCCGTTTCGATGCGGATGCCTGTTACCTTGTCGTGCACCAAACGATACGAAACCGGGACGGACAACGTGCCTTTCCGGCAGATCACTGGTCGGCGCTCATCTCCGACTGGTATGGCCACTCGCTCAAACTCCTGCCGGTGAGCGAGATCGTGCGCGAAGACCTTGTGATGAACGGCCTGTCCCACGCCGCTCACCAGGGTAGCTGGGCCAATCTGATCGATCTGGCCGACTATCCGGAGAAACAATCCCGGGAACCGAAATCCCCTATGGTCATCGGCCGCCACAGTCGCCCCAGCGCCGACAAATGGCCGTCTCTATCGGTCGCCACGACCTGCTATCCCCAATCCACTGACTTTGCCTTCCGCATGATGGGCGTGCCGCAGAGCTTCGTGGGCCAGTTCGAGGAGCTGCCATCCAACTGGCAGGTTCTGCCCTTCTCGAAGGGACCGATTTCCGGATTTCTTCAAGGGCTCGACATCTACTGCTATTTTCATTCCAAAGCGCTGATCGAGTCGTTCGGATATTGTGTGCTCGAAGCCCTTGCCACCGGACTGCCCTGTGTCGTTCCACGCTATATGGAAACCAGTTTTTCCGATGCCTGCCTTTATGCCGAGCCGGACGAAGCACCACTGGTCTATGAGCAGCTTCGAACGGATCCTCAGCTTTATGAAACGACCTCCCGAAAGGCACGCACGTTTGTGGAGGAGCGGTTTGGCCTGGACCAGTTCACCGCGAAATTCGAAAAAATCGCCGAGCCCTCCATCGCCGCCCTGCCTGCCCCGAAAACACGCAGACCTGCCACTGCCCCGGTCGTGCTTACGATCACTTCCAACGGCGTCGGCCTCGGGCATCTCTCCCGGCAGCTTGCCATCGCCAGGGCGATCGGCCCGCGTGCGAATGTCGTTTTCTTCTCGCTTTCCGAAGCAATCGAAATTGCAAGATCCATGGGATACCTAGCCGAATTCCGGCCTTTCCGACAGAGACTGGAATTGGATTTCAAAGCCTGGAACAGCTATTTCTTTCAGGAAATGCGCGAGGCGCTCAGCCACTACAAGCCTTGCCTCACACTGTTTGACGGCAACTTGCCGTACGCAGGTTTCGTGGACGCGGTTGAAAGCTACGGCCGCGCCACCAGCGTCTGGATCCGGCGCGGCCTCTGGCGCACGCCCCAGCCCAACAGCATCTCCCGAGAAGGCTTTTTCGACGCGATCATCGAACCCGGGGAACTCTGCGCGCCTCTGGACGAAGGCTATTCACGCCCCAACCCCAACAGCGTCACCCGGGTCGACCCGGTGTTGATGACGCCAAGAGATCAGCTCTTTGACAGAACCACCGCAAGACGGGCGGTGAACCTGCCGGACGATGCGATCCTTTGTCTCGTGCAACTTGGCTCGGAAGCAAATTTCGACATGTCCCTTCCCCGGGCACGTCTGCTGGAGTTTCTGGACAGGCACCCGCAGGTGATCGCGGTCGACGTCAGGTCCCCGCTTCATTTCGAGGAACACGCGGATTTCCATGAGCGCCTGATGATGCGGAAGGTCTATCCGCTCGGGCAGTATCTGAAAGCCTTCGACTTTGCCGTCTGCGCGGCCGGATACAATACCTTTCACGAAAACATCGCCGCAGCGCTGCCGTCGATTTTCATTCCGAACAGCAACCCGATCATGGATGTGCAGGAGGCCCGCGCCGAATATGGGGCTCGCGCAGGGTGGAACCTCACCTCACCTGCCGAGGATCCATACGCAATCGGAGAGCAGCTTGTGCAGATGCTCGATCCCGATTTCCGCCAATCGCTGGCTCGGTCGTGCCTCAGAAAGTCCGACTGGTGGAACGGTGCGCAGCAGACTGCGCATCTGTTGCAGGCGGTCGCTCAGCTTCCCGCAAATCCTCTGGAGGAGCGTTGAACCGTGTCTTTCAAACGCAGCCTTCGCAAGATCGGACTACGGGTTGCCCTCGGCAGCATCCGGAAACTTGAAACCAACACCAAGCACAGCGCCGCCCTTTTGTCGGAACACCGCAGACAAGGAACAGTCGCGCTTGTCTGGGCGCTCGATGAGGCAGACGATCACCTGTCCAACGCGCTGAAAAGCCAGTTGGAGAAGCTCGCGGAGTTTGAAACGATCGTCGTCGTGTGCCCGCCCAGGTACTTCTCCGCACTTAGAAGCAGAGGCCTCTTTTTCGAAACCCTGCCGATGTCTTCGGATCTTCCCCGTTATGGTGCCTCGGCCAACTGGGACCTCTATCTCGAACGCCGGATAGCCCGCATCCGGGAGGGCTGGTCGCCGGATTTCGAGTTCACCATCGGCACTTCGCCGGAAGGCTATGTTCAATCGCTGCCGAAAGGGGATCAGACATAACCATCCGCTGAAAAGACGGCGGGCTCGGCAAAGGCATAATCGAGCAAGGAGGCTTGATGAAGAGCGTCCCGCATGTGCTCGCCGTTGCCAATCGACCGGAAAGGATCGGCCTCCCGTTCCTGCTTGAAATCCGGGATCAGGCTGAAATCGAAGGCGGACAGTTCGCAGATGCCCTCATACTTCCGCTGCAGGCTGTAAAAGGCGGTCCGGGCCGGTTGGTTGAGATCAGCGCCATAGGAAAGATGCCGAACGTCCAGCCCCGCGGACAGCACCCTTTCCGACAGGAACTGAAACCAGTCGTCAGTGGAACGGGCGTCTTCCAGGAACCCTTCCATCGTTATTTCCGGTTTCAGGGACGTCGTATCGACCCACTTCCAGGCCCCGAGTTGCCGCGCCTTTACGAGAGAGACATATCTGGCAAACCTCTGCCTTGTGAGAAAGGTGCAGGAGCAGTCAAACCGGAACAGAATGTCTTCGATCGACCTGCCGGCCAATTGCTTCGGCAGGATCGAATAGCACAGATAGTCCTGTCCAAGGCGGTCGCAAACCCTGGCGAGGGCACTCAGCATGAAGACCGGATCGTCCCTGAAAAAGTTGGCCAGCGCTCTTGCCTTGCCCGGATCGACCTCAATGCCGCTTTCTTCTTCCAGCATTGCGATGAAGTCCGGCGTCTGGGCTTCAAGACCAAACGGAGACGACGGGTTGAACAGCTCGCCAAGAACGACAGCCTTTTCAAGTCCGTTCCGCATCATGGTCTGGTGCAGATGCGTGCCGCTTCTTCCCGATGAAAGCAGGATGAGATGATGCACCATGGACTTCAGCCTTGCCGAACCTGATCAGGCGTTGCGCCTGAGCACGCTGCCCCGGAAACGTCCCTGTGCCGTGGGGCAAGTTTCAGATCAACAAATTCGACGTCCTGTGCCTTCAGAACCGGGTCTTCGAGGATCAACTGCAACGCTTCATGATCAGAATGGCGAGGGTCCGCAACGTCGACCGCAGGACATTCACCTTCCTCCCGAACCTGCTGATCGCGAACCCGTTGGAACAGAACACCTGTTGCCCCGACCCGGCGCGCAAGACGGACAAAGTCCGGCATCTCGGTGTAGTTTTCCTGCCGGACGACAAAATTCATTTGGAAGGTGTCTATGGCTTTCAGCCTGCGCAAATGGCCGAGAAAAGACAGATTGGGCATGAGCTGAACCAACTGCCTGCCTGGCCGCAGTTCATTATAGGTTTCCGGGGTCGCGGCATCGACAGACACATGAACGCTGCCGACATGCCCCCAAAGATCGAGCCGGTTCCAGACAGCTTCCGTCAGCAGCAGGCCATTGGTGTGGAGGTCCAGCGCCTTTCTCGGCTCCATCTCCGCGCAATAGGTCTTCAGGAAGTTCAGAAAGTGCCGGCTGGCAAAAGGTTCGCCTTCACGGCCGATGGTTATCCGGTCTGCTTTCGCCAGAAAGCGCGCATACGGTTCATTGACAATCCAGTCGAGCCGGTCGGTATCGTATTTTTTCAGTTGAACCGGTTTTGTCGCCCGGGAAGGACAGGCGGTGTTGCTGCTCAAGTCGTGACAGAGGCTGGCGCACGCTGGAGGCTTGTCCAGTCGGGTCCTGCCAGTCTTGATGATCTCCCGATAGTAGGCCACCGCAGGAGACGGGTCTTTTTCCGACAGGATCTCCTCGCGCGCCGGAAGATCGCGCCCTGTGATACGCGGGCATTTCAAATGGCAGCAATGCGAGAAGTCACCCGCAAGGATCGACCGTCGTATGTCCTGGGCTTTGGGCGAGTTCCAGGCGGTTTCAGGATCGTCAGACAGACTGCCGATTGCAGCCGGTTGCCAGGTTGCGGGACAGAAGTGAATGTCCTGGTTCGGCTGGGTTTCAATCCGCTCGAACGGATTGGAACAGAAGCGCTGGCTCAGCCAGGTGTCGTCAGGCCTATCCATGCAGTTTGCCCGGAAAGGTCTTGAACGCGTTCCCGCGTGCGAACGGTGCTTTCATTGACAATTCAGACAGCATCCGCCTTCTCAACCTCCTTGAAGGCGACGGCAACCCGGTCCTTGTCTATCCCCTTGAACGCAAGATACCTGTCCGAAAGCTGAAGCTTCTCCACCTTCTGCAACCGCTGCCGGTCGTCTCCGGCATAGTCGTGACGCATCACTGCGCCGGGCTGATACAGGAACTGCTTCGCATCCGTCTCGCCCAGCATCCGGCAACAAAGATCCATGCCTTCGTGGCCTGCCAGAAGCGGATCAAATCCGCCGTATTTTTCGAAGGCTGACGCCTGCCAGGCGGAAAACCCCTCCGTTGTGGGCGGTGCCGGTTTCAGACTGTCACCGAGATTGTAGTGGTTACCCGTCAATCCGGCACCGGACTTCGGCGCAATGCGTCCGCGCACAGCCTTGGCCCCGCGCTCGATACAGGTGCCGGCAAGCAGATCAAGATCTGCCGCGCCCGTCGATGCATCATCGTCCAGAAACAGAAGGCAGCTCCCCCGCGCGACATAGGCACCGACGTTTCGCGCCGCCGAACAGCCGATATTCTCCGGCAAGCCGAACACCCGAGCCTTGTCCGCATACGGGCCGGATGCCCTCTCAGCGGCTCCGGGCCCATTGCCGACGAAAACCAATTCAACGTCCGGACGGCGGATGAAATCTTCGATACCCCGGCCAACCTCGCAGGCCTCAAGGCTGCTCCGATGGGAAACGACAATCACCGAAACCTTCGTGCCATATATGTTTTGAAGGTTTTCTGTCAGGACGAAGCGATGAATATTCGCGTAGATCTCCTGCAGGCAGGCGGAAACGGCATGCTGCGCCTTTGCAAATTCGCCGTTCTCGAAATGCCCTGTTGCCTGCGTGTAGGAAGCCAAACTCACGTTCCCGTTCATGCCCGATCATGAAGCCCGTCGAGTGTGTACACATCCGTTCATCGTTGCAGCACGTGGCTGACTTGATCGACGATGTGGCCCACGTAGGGCTCCCTCAGGCCGTCCGAATAAAGCTAAGCGCCTAACATGGCCTCGTCCAGCATCGCGGGGCATCTTTCGTTCCCGGTAGCCATTTCTAACGGGATCGACAAGACCGCATAAACCCATGCCTGCCTCCTTGGAACCTTGCCCTGAGTTTCGCCGCGAAAGTCTGGTCCTGCTGGCGCTCACCGAAGGAGCCGGTGTAGTCGGCAGTGATGTTGAGGTTGTCAGTCACACCGAAATTCAGCCCCGCATCAACAAGCGCCACATCCCGGTCCAGCGCCGCACCGGTGATCGAGAACGGCGAACTGCCGGTCCTCCCCAATGCCGCAACAGTGCCAGGCAGACGCCGGCGATTGAGCAAATCCGGGACTTCACATCAGCAGAAGAGCACCAGCTTTCTTCGGCTGCCAAATACGAGTGGGAGAAAAGAAAAATGGTGGGCCCGGAGGGACTCGAACCCCCAACCAATCCGTTATGAGCGGACGGCTCTAACCAATTGAGCTACAGGCCCACGGCAGGGCGAAGCCTTTGCAAGGCCCTGCGTCTGGTTCCCTATACCATGGCCAATCTCCGGGGCAAGTGCTTTGCAACGGCAGGGTGAAAAAGGTTGGGAAACTGGCGCGGTGGAAGCGTTTCTCAGGAGGTCTGGATCGCCTTGATGGAAAAAGCGGTTCCGTTCGCCTGCGCCATCGGGTCTAAATGAGGCAGCCGGGCCTTTGACGAGTCGCCCGGGGAACAGACCTGCCAAACTCGCCCGCCGGAGCCACCATGCGATCACCGCTTCTCACTGCCACGCTGAGTGTCCTGCTTGTGTGCATGATCGGCTGGCTGCTGGTGGTCGGGCGGTCCCTCATCCTGCCGTTCGTGATCGCGCTGATCGTCTGGTACATGATCAACTCGCTGGCACATGTCTTTGCGCATATTCCGCTTGGCCGCTGGCGCCTGCCCCGTTTGGTGTCGTTTTCACTGGCGCTGCTGACGATCTTCTTTGCCAGCACCGTGGTGCTCGACATCGTGACCGTCAATCTCACCCAGCTTGCACTGGACGCACCAACCTATCAGCGGCGGCTGGAAGAACTCTTCACCCAGGCATCCACCCAACTGCACCTTAATGATCCAATCGAGTTGAAGGACCTTCTGCCCGATTCCATCGTGCCGCGCATGGTGACCGCGGGGGCGAGTCTGGTGACGACGCTGGCCGGGTCGGCCAGTCTTGTGTTCATCTACGTCCTGTTCCTGGTGCTCGAGCAGTCGACATTCGACCGCAAGTTCGAACGCCTGTTTCCTTCGCCCGAGCGGGCGGAAGCCGCGTTTGCCATGCGGGCCGAGATCAACCGCTCGATCATGCATTATTTCTCGATCAAAACCGCCGTCTCCGTTGCCACGGGCGTTTTGACCAGCCTTGTTCTGATCGCCATCGGCCTGCCTTACGCGGCCTTGTTCGGCTTCATCGCCTTTCTGCTCAACTACATTCCAACCATCGGTTCGCTGATCGGCGTGATCTTTCCCAGCCTCCTGGCGGTGGTCTATTACGACACGCTGGGTCCCTTCATCGCGATTGCGACGGGCCTCGGCCTCATCCAGTTCACCATCGGCAATCTGGTCGAACCGCGCCTGATGGGATCCAACCTCAATCTGTCAGGCCTTGTCATCATGTTGTCGCTGGCCTTCTGGGGGGCGATCTGGGGTGTTGTCGGCATGGTTCTGTGCGTCCCGCTGACGGTGATGATCGTGATCGTCTGCGCCCGTTTCGAAGGTTCCAGGCCGATTGCGATTCTGTTGTCGCAGACCGGCGAGGTCGGCGGCCTGTCGGGCAAGACCGGCAGCACGGGTTAGGCCTCCGGGAAAGATTTTCAAACGACCTTCGAGGACATCTGCCGGGTTTTGCCGATGAACGGCAGATGAACACAACCGTCATTACGCCGCCGCAATCACAAGCGAGTGTCCGGCCATCGAACAAACTGTTTCCATCAAGGATAAGTTCATATGAATGCCCCTCTTTTCCCCTCCGTCTCCCTGCTGCGCAAGGCTGTTCTGGCCGCTGGCCTCAGTGCCGCGCTCGTGAGTGCCGCACCGGCTGTCGCGCAGGATTCCCCGGCGCCGGCCGGCACGATCACCATGCAGGGCCGCGGTGCAGTTTCCGTTGCCCCCGACATGGCCGTCATTTCCGCAAGCGTCGTCACCACCGGCAAATCCACTGCCGACGTTCTGGCTGAAAACAGCGCCGCAATCGCCAAGGTCATTGAAGCGGTGAAAGCAAACGGCATCGAAGCCAAGGATATCCAGACCAAGGGGTTCGGCATCTATCCGCGCTACGATCACTCCAAGAATTCCAGCAGCCAGCCGGATATTGCCGGTTATGAGGTTCGCAACGGCGTTGAGGTCAAGATCCGCGATCTGGCCAAGCTTGGCGGGCTGTTGACGCTTGTCGTCGAAAGCGGTGCAAACTCGGTCGATTCCATCCGCTTTGAAGTCAGCAATGCCGACGAGATACTGGATGAAGCCCGCAAGAAGGCCGTCGAGGACGCTCGGCACAAAGCAGGCATCTTTGCAGCCGCTGCCGGTGTCGATCTCGGCACCATTGCCGACATCACGGAAACCGGCACCGAAATGCCGCGCCCGTACATGATGCGCGCCGAGGGCATGATGATGGCCAAATCCGCCGATGTGCCGATCGAGGAAACCATCAGCGCGAATGTCACCATCCGCTGGACGCTGAAGTAACCACGCGCGGGAAACAAAAAACCGGGGGCTGGTTTCCAGGCCCCGGTTTTCTTTTGTCCAAAACTTCGTTCACCGGTCAGCGGGCTGCCGGGTTCCCTCAAAGGTTCCGGTGCCAAACCTGCATCGGCTTGTCGGTTTCTTCGTTCTCGCCGACATCGCGCCAGGGAAACGTCACGACGACACCCTCCAGCTTTTCGTAACCGCGCTTGCGCCAGAACGGATCGAGCGGGGCGTAGTCTACCGGCTTCAGCGGGTGCGTGTCCGGGCGGATCACCGCACAGAAGGCTGCTTCACCGAAACCGAGCCGCCTGGCGTGCGCTTCGCGCTCGTCAAAAAAGCGATGGCCGATGCCCTGGCCGCGGAAGGCAGGATCCAGAACGGATTCGGCCATGTAGAAGACGTTTTCCGGATCCAGTCCCTGCTTGAGGAAAGGGGTCTTGAAAGCCTCCAGTTCGGCTCCGAGAGGCTCACCTGTCGCCGCGCCAACCAGCCGGCTGCCGTCATATGCACCGACAATCACCGCGCCCTCCGTCCGGGCATAGCGTTGCAGGTATCCGGCTTCGTACTCCAGAGACCCCTCATAGAGATATGGCCAGCTGCGGAAGACGGATATCCTCAGGCGCGCAAGATCGTTCAGCGCAGCTGTCAACTCCTCGCCCGTCAGCGTTCTGATCTCAGCTGGCATGATGCCTCCCGTCCTTCAAAAACCGCCTGACCGCTGGGCACAGGTCCGTTTGTTTCAATTGTCGCAAATCCGCCTGGACCTGTTACCAAATAGTACAAATCCCCGATACCTCTGCCTGCCCTGGCATGGCACTAATATTTGGCATTTCTTTTCTTTGCGAGGAGCCAAAGCGCGCCATGTCCACGACACAGCCAGCGTCCTACAGTCCGATCCATATCATTCTGCACTGGGTGATCGCCGCCCTGATTCTGTTTCAGCTGATCTTCGGCGAAAGCATGGGCGATCTGAAGCACGTGCTGCGCGACGGCGGCGTGCCGGATGCAGCAACCGCCTTTCTGGCCAATGCCCACATCTGGGTTGGCATTGCCGTTCTGGCCTTGACTGTCATCCGTCTTCTGGTGCGAGCAAAATTCGGCGTCCCTGCCCCGCTCCCCACTTCAAGAGTCCAGGAACTGGCCGCCAGGGGTGTCCACGGCCTGCTCTATCTGCTGATGTTGCTGGCACCGATCACCGGACTTCTGGCCTGGTACGGCGGCATCCACACTGCGGAAGAAATCCACGAATTGAGCAAGCCGTTCTTCATCGTGCTGATCGCACTGCATGTGCTGGGAGCGCTCTACCATCATATTGCCCTGAAGGATGGCATCATGATGCGGATGGTATCTTCCCGGCACTAGCCGAAACAGAAAAGGCTCCGGCAATCTCGCAAGCCGGAGCCTTCTTTTTTACGCCGGATGACTTAATCGCGTGCTTCCAGCCACACGCGCGCAGCGTCCATGTCGTTGCCTGTAAAGCCTTCCGCCAGTTTCTGCCCCACGACGGCACCAAACTTGTAGCCATGTCCGGAACAGGCCGAGACCACAGTGGTCTTGCCTTCGCTCATTGCGAAGAAATGCTCGTCTGAGGTGAAGGTGTAGGCACAGGTGACGACGTCATCGACGCGGTATTCCTTGATCCGGCCGAACGGCGGAGAGAAATAGTCGCGCAGGGTCTCGCCTTCGCCTGCAACCGGCGTCCGATCCTGGTTCGGCGGAGCCTTGTACTTGTGAATACCCGCCCCGAACTTGAGGCCGGTTCCGGCGACCGGAGGCAGGATGTAACCGTCGATCGGCCCGCCCGGATCGAGAATCGCCGGCGATCGTTCCCAGGCCTCGCGCAGATCTTCAGGCGGCGTCAGATAGACAACCGCTGTCCGGTAAGTCGTCAGGCTGATGTCCAGCTTCGGAAAAAGCCCCAGCGTCCAGGCACCGGCCGTCACGATCACATGCTCTCCGGAGACCGTGCTGCCATCGGCAAGGGTCACCGTGCCCGCGGATGTGTCGACGGCAGTCACCTGTGCGTTTTCGCGCACATCAGCTCCTTTGGCGATCAGCCAGTCGCGCACCCCGGCGGCAATTTTCTGGCACAGCAGAACGCCGCCCTCGTCGCTGACAGCGCCGTAACGGATCGTCGCCGGATCAACGAAGGGAAACCGTTTCGCCGTTTCTTCCGGTGTCAGGTCCTCGAACGGATAACCGCCCTCGACCAGACCGTCCCGATAGACCTCGCCGCCATCGCCCGGTTCCTGCGACAACAGCATGAATCCCGTTTCGGCGAGGTGCTTCTCACCCAGGTCGTCCCACATTTCGTCCCATGCAGCGTAGGCATCGCCGATGCGGCGCTGATAGCCGCCCTGGCCGCCATAGGCCCGGCGGATGATACGGTGCTGGTCACCGGATGCCGAAAGCGGGTTGGGGATTGGCCCCTGTTCCAGAAGCGTGACGGGCACGCCTCGTTTTGTCAGGGCCCAAGCGGTGGAAAGTCCGGAAACACCGGCTCCAACAATCACAACTGTCATGAATTCTGTCCTGCGGAATGGAGGGCCAGATTATCTGCCTGTCCGGCGAGCGCAAGAGACGTTCTGACGCAAACCGCGCATGACGGTTATGTATTTTCGGTTGCCGTAAAGAGAGAAGCCGCTACGCTCCGTTCCGATAGGCTCAGGCCGATCGTGATCAGAGTGCGGGAGGACAAGCCGTGCTGGAAAATAACATGTCGGAAGAACAGCCTCTGGCCAGCCGCCGCCTCGCCGAGTTCCCGGACTGGGGCTATCTTTTGCGGGAATTCTACGAGGCCTACCGGTTCCTCTCGTCCGGTGGCAGCGACAAGATCCGGGCACATCAGCGCGCGGTGCGCGAGGCAATTGGGCGGGTGCTGAAATCCGATCCGGAAATGCGCTTCGATGCCCCGGCCCACAAACCCGTGACGGCACATCTCCGGCGTGCCCTTGACGAGGGCAAGCAGGAGCGAACCGCTCCGCTGGTGCGCGCCATCGAAAGTGTCCGGGACCATCTCATCTGGCAGTATGGCTACGAGAAAGTGCCGCGCGGCCTCGACAAGACGTATGCCTACGCGGAAATCTGCGGACCGAATGGACCGGTTCTGACGACGGACGTCATTCTGGGCCTGGTCCTGTTCGCACCGGGCTGTACATATCCGGCCCACGCGCACAGCGGCATATCGGAAAGCTATATCTGCGTTTCAGGAGCGGTTTCGGAAAATCACCAGGGGGTCTATGCCCCCGGGTCGATGATCTTCAACCCGCCGGAGCATATGCACCGGATCACCGTGTCCAAACTGGAGCCGGCACTTCTGGCCTGGGCCTGGATCGGCCCGCCGGAACGCCTCGCCAACCAGAAGATGGTCTTCAGCCGCAAGAAGGGGTGAGAGACCTCCTCCCCTGGCGACGTCAGACGATATCCCGTCGGATCGTGATCTCCGCCTTTTCCAGCCCGTCCGGCGAAAGCCAGACGGGCTCTGCAATCAGTTTTTCGCAGAAGATCCCCAGTTCGGGAAATGTCAGCCCCATGGAATGGGCCAGCGCGACCCGGTCACCCGGCTTCGGGTTGAGACCGCAACAGATCTCCCGTGTGCCCATCTTCAGGTGATGGGCAATGTCCCACTCCAGCACCACACCCTGATGCCGTGTCACCACCCAGCAGTGCATGTCGTCGCAGCTGCCGTTCTTTTCTTGCGGGAAAAAGTATCCGGTCACGTAACCGGCTTCGAAGCCGGCGGCACGCAGGCTGGCGATCAGGTAGGTGTTGATGTCGACGCAGGACCCTTCGGTCAGCCCGCACGACAAATAGGGCACTTCTTCATGCCCCTCGTTGAAACGAACCTGAGGATGGGCATAGCGGAACTTTTCGGCCGCCGCGTTGACGAGCGCCTGAATGGCGGCGTGACCGTCGGGCTGACTGTCGGCAATGTTGATCGCATCATAGACGAGATCTTGAGCTGCCCGGGTAAAACGGTTGCGCAGTGGCGCAAACACTGCATCAGGATAGCCCGACCCTTCGTCGCGGTATTCGTAATTCACCACAACGTCTGCCCCGGGTTCCACCGACACCACGGCCACCATCTGGCCGGTAGTGATTTCTCCGGCCAGGCCCAGCTTTCCGCCCCTGATCTCGAAACCGACCGGCATCTGGTGTGGCGTCGGCAAGCCGACCGGCACCAGCAGTTTGTGGCGAGCCTCATCCGCTCTGACCGTGACAGAAACGTTCGTACGCATTGTCACTCCCTCAAAAGATCAGCTGGAAAACAAGACCGGACAGCACCGCACCCGCAAATCCCAGACCGATGTAAGCGGCAAAGACCTGCGGCCTGACCAGTGACCAGACGGCAGCCATTGCCGGGATCGAGCTGACAGCGCCCGCAATCATGAACGCCATCGCGGCACCGGCGCTCATGCCCTGGTCCATCAGACCAGCCAGAAGTGGCGGCGCCACGTAGCTGTTGAGATAGGCAGGCATGCCGATCAAAGCGGACAGAAGAATTGCCCCCAGCCCGTCGCCGCCAACAGCCTGCGCAATCAGGTCTGCGGGGACATAGGTGACGAGAGCTGCTTCCAGCACATACGCCAGTGCCAGCCACTTGATCAGAAACAGTGCATTGGCTTTCAGTTCGACCCGGAACTTGTCGGTGCGCTCAGTCTCTTTCCAGATTTGCCAGACCGGCCGCCCTGTCTTCGCAGAAGCGCCACAGTCGCAGCCACCGGTCGCCGCCCCGATTTTCACCGGATTGGCCAGAAAGCCGCTACGCAGCGCAAGTGCGACGGAAAAACCGCCAAAAAGACCCAGCGCCACCGCAAAGACCGCCTTGCCGACGGCAAAGGGCCATCCCAGTGCACCGGCAGTGATCAGCAATGTCGGCGGGTCAATCAAGGGAGAGGACAGCCAGAACGCCATGGTGGCTGACAACGGCGCACCAACCGCCAGAAGACCGGCAATGAACGGGATGACTTCGCAGGAACAGAACGGTGCGAGACCACCAAACAGGGCTGCGAGAAAGATTGCCTGTGTCTCGCGTCCCTCGAACGCACGTCCGACGAACGCCTCTGCGCCGGCCGCCTTGAGCCAGGCGATCAAAGCAACGGCAAAAGCAATATACGGCAATGTGCCCGCGAAGGCGGAGAGCGCGAAGGTTACGAAAGCGACGAAGTGCGGCTGGTCCAGTACCAGCACAAGCAACGGACCGCCGACGACAATCGTCCAGGTCGACAGAAGGTATTTCGAAACGGCGAGAGACTTCAGGGACCATTTCGAAGCCGGCGTGCTGCAGCAGGCGGTCTTCGGAGCGCAACAGCTTGCGCCGCCGCCACTCGGCTGAAGGTTGTTCATCGCATCAGACATCGGCGGGCTCCTTTTGCGAGGATGGGCACTCACAACCCTTTTCGTCCACGCAGCACTCTTTCAGGATGTAACCGGCAAGGTTTTCCAGATGGCCATAGGCTGCCCGGTTGATGACCGAGCGGCCGTCCTTTTCCTGGGACACCAGGCCTGCCGAGGCGAGAAACTTCAGATGATGCGCAAGCGTTGACGCAGGCATGCCCGTGCGGGTCTGAATATCGCCGACCGTCAAACCACCCTGCCCGGCTTTCACCAGGGTCAACACCACCTGCAACCGGGCTTCCGAGCCCAGTGCCGCAAACCCTTGCGCTGCAATTTCCAGATCCATCTGCGCCTCATTTAATATAACTATATTTCTAGTTATATAGTTTCTTTAGCGCTGTCAATTGCCGCCACAGGTTGAGCAGCCTCCGGATCGGGGGAGGAAACGAGAAGGTGGGTACAGAAGAAGAGCCTTGCTGGCGCTCGAACATCAGGCAGCGACGAAACGCATTACCGTTTCGCAGACATCGCCCTTGAGGGAAACCTGACCGGATGCCGACTGCAATTCCGGACCGAACAGCATGGAGAAGGTCGTTGCATTGGAGACGTTGAAAAAGCTCATGGCCGAGATCAGCCAATGGATCCTCAAAGGCGTCAGGCCATCGCGGAAGACGCCTTCGGCCACCCCTTTTGCATAAATGCCGGCAATTTGGGAAATCGCCGCTTCGTTCAGGCTTTTGATCTCGTCCGACTGCTCGAGATAGCGGCCATGATGAATGTTTTCGATCATGACCAGACGGATGAACGCAGGGCTTTCGCGATGGTGATCGAAAGTGAAGGCTACAAGCCTCGACAGTGCATCCCTTGGCGGCAAATGGTTCAGCTCCAGCTGTTCTTCGCCTTTGCGCACCTTCTTGTAGGCCGCTTCCAGAGCCTTGAGGTAGAGGCTCTCCTTGTCGCCGAAATAATAATAGATCATGCGCTTGGATGAGCGCGTCTTGGCCGCGATTTCATCCATGCGCGCACCGGAAAGACCGTTCGCGGAGAATTCCTCCAGGGCGACGGCCAGGATATTCGCACGCACTCCCTCCGGGTCCTGCTTCCAGCGACCCCGCGAAGAATTTTTTTCCGGCAGCTCAGACTCATTGATCGACATGCCTTTTTCTAAACCAGCCCGAGCCGGGTTACCAGTCCAAATTAACCGGGCAGTACATTTCGCTTGACTGAATTAACTGGTTAGTACATTTTGAAAATCAGGAGATGCGGTCTCCAGGCATACAGACCCCGAAAATGGGGCTGCCAAATGAGGTTTCTGGGAGGAACCTGGGTGGAAGCAGCAAGCAACATCGTACTGGCCGGCCTGATCGGAAGGGGTATTGCCCGTTCCAGGACGCCGGAAATGCACATGGCCGAAGCAGCAGCCCAGAGCCTGCGCGGCGTCTATCGCATTATCGATGTCGATACGCTTCCCGAGGACGAACAGAACCTGAAAGCTATTGTGCACGCGGCCGAAGTGACCGGTTTCAACGGTCTCAACGTGACCTACCCGTTCAAGATGGAAGTGATCCCGCTGCTCGACCAGCTATCGCCCAACGCGGCGGCTGTCGGCTCGGTCAACACCATCGTGTTCCGGGATGGAAAGCGTATTGGCCACAACACCGACCTGTGGGGATTTGCCGAGAGTTTTCGCCAGAACATGATCGGCGTGTCCCTGAAGACGGTGCTTCTCATCGGCGCTGGTGGAGCCGGCGTTGCAGTTGCCCACGCGCTGGCGGATTGCGGTGTCCAACACCTGAAGATCTTCGACGTCGACACCGTGCGCGTGGAGCAACTTGCCCGGCAGGTTCGCTCAAATCGTCAGGGACTGACCGTGGAACCGGTCACGACCCTTGATGCAGCAAGCTGCGCCAACCTGTCCGGCATCGTCAACGCAAGCCCGGTCGGCATGGCCAAGACACCAGGAACACCGTTCCCGCTCGCGCTGCTCAAGCCCGACATGTGGGTTGCGGACATCGTCTATTTCCCGCTCGAAACGGAACTTCTGGCTGGCGCGAGACGGCTCGGCTGCCGGGTGCTGCCCGGGTCCGGCATGGCGGTGTTCCAGGCTGTACGGGCCTTTGAACTCTTTACCGGTCGGCGTGCCGATCCGGTCCGGATGAAGGCGGCGTTCGACGCCTTCGATGAAATGCCGCGGGAAACCGCGGACGCTTAACCCCTTCCGGTTTCACATCATCACGAAAGCGGAAATGGTCATTTTGAAAATGTTACGCAAACGGGAGGAAGTCATGCGTTTCAAATTCTCATCCCTGGCAGCTACTGCCCTTCTCACAGTCGGCCTCGCCGCGGCGGCCCAGGCTCAGACAATCCGTCTGGCCCATGTCGACCCGGACGAATGGACCGCCTCCAAGAAAGGTGCTGCCGCTCATATCTTCAAGAACATCGTTGAAGGTGAAACCGATCTGACGGTGGAACTGTTCCCGGCCGGTGCGCTGGGCAACGAAGACGAGCTGGTCGCCCAGGCCCAGGACAACCTGACCCAGGTCGTGCTGGTGTCCGGTGCCATGTCCAAGGCTTGCCCGGCCGCGTCCGTTCTGGACATTCCCTACACCTTCTCTTCCGCAACCATTGCCTGGGACGTGCTGGATGGTGATTTCGGCGATGCCCTTGCCGAACACTGCCTTGCACAGACTGGCCTGCGCACGCTGGCTTATGGCGAAACCGGCTTCCGGAACTTCACCAACGGCACTCGCGAGATCCGAACGCCTGCGGACATGGAAGGCCTGAAATTCCGTGTGCAGCCGATCCCGCTTTACGTGGAAATGGTGAAAGGCCTCGGCGGCGAGCCGACCCCGATCGCCTGGACCGAACTGCCCAACGCGCTTTCCACCGGTGTCGTTGACGGCCAGGAAAACCCGGTCGGCGTGATCTACAACAACGGTCTGCACAAGCTGCAGAAATACATGACCCTCGACGGCCACGTCTATGCCGCCGACTTCATCCTGATCTCCGACGAATTCTACCAGTCGCTCACTCCGGCCCAGCAGGCCGTGGTTGCCCGTGCGGCGCGCATTGCCGGCAACATGGGCCGTTCCATCCAGCAGTGGAGCACGGCTGAAGGCGTCAACAAGGTTCAGGCAGAAGGCATGCAGGTCTATTCTCCGACCGCCGACGAAATTGCAGCCTTTGCCGAAAAGGCACAGCCGGCGGTTGTCGAATATCTGCGCGGCGAACTGGGTGAGGATGCGGTCTGGATCGACCGCCTGCAGGAATCCGTTGCTGCTGCGAGCCAGTAATCCGGTCAAGACCCCGGGCGGTTTGCCGCCCGGGGTTCTGGAATGTTGGAAAAGATCAGCTTTTGGCTGTTCAATCAAAGTCAGTTGAATAGCCAAAAGCTGAACAAGCAGGACCTGGAACATGAAAACGGTCAACGAATTTGCCCGGCGCCTCTTTGCGCTCGGAGCCGGCCTGTCGATGGCCCTCGTCTTTGCCATCATCTTCGTCAATTCGCTTCGCCGTTACACGGTCGGCCAGTCGGTATCCTGGGGCGAGGAACTGCCGATCTATCTGACCATCTACGGTGTCATGTTCGGTCTCGCGCTTGCCTATCTGCAGGACAGGCACATCCGCTTCACGGTGCTGACCGATTTTCTCTCCGTCTCCGTTCGTGAAAAACTCTTCGCGGCCGTCGACCTGGTCAGTTTCGCAACCGGTGTTGCCCTCGCCTTCTCCGGACATGCCTTCGCCGTTCGCCGAGGCAACCTTGACGCTTCGGGCCTGAAATCAGCCGGCAACTGGCTTGCGGAAACCACAGGCATCGACGCGTTGGTCTGGGTCGCCAAGGTCGGCACCTGGCAGTATGCGATCGCCATCGGCGGCGCATTGCTGGCCGTGGCCGCCGCTCTCAAGTTCTTTGAACGCATCTCTGCCATCAAGGCGGTGCAGGCATGATCTACGCAATCCTTCTCATCGCGCTCGCCACCGGCGTTCCAATCGCTCTTGCCATCATTGCAGCCTTGCTGGTGTTCATGGGCTATGGCGAAGCACCCTATTCCCTGCGCGTGGTCGCAACGGAAATGTTCAAGGGCATGAACTCCTTCCCCCTGCTTGCCATTCCGTTGTTCGTGCTGGCAGGCGAGGTCATGAACGAAAGCGGCATCACAAGCCGCATCATCGCCTTCGCCAATGTGCTGGTCGGCCGGCTGCGCGCCGGTCTGGCGCTCGTCAACATCTGGGCATCGGTGATCTTTGCCGGTCTTTCCGGGTCCGCGGTTGCCGACACATCCGCCATCGGCCGGGTCTTCATTCCCGAGATGGAAAAACACGGCTATTCCCGCCCCTTCGCGGCAGCATTGACGGCGGCCTCATCCGTGATCGGGCCCATCATCCCGCCATCCATCCCGGTGATCATCTACGCGCTGATCGTCTCCGGCGTTTCGGTGCCGGCTCTGTTCCTTGCCGGCATCATTCCCGGCATTCTGCTGGCGATTTTCCTCTCCGTCTTCGTAATGCTGACCGTGAAGGTCGATCACGGCGATCAGGCAATAGGGCTGACCGCGGAACCGGCCAGCAAGGCCATTCTCGGCGGGATACTGCCATTGCTGATGCCGGTGTTCGTGGTCGGCTCCATCCTGCTCGGTATCGTGACGCCAACAGAGGCGGCAAGTTTCGCTGTCGCCTACGCGCTTTTCCTCGGCATCTTCGTCTATCGAAACATCAAGCTGTCTGCCCTGCCACGACTTTTCTCCGAAGCCATGCGCGACAGCGCGGTCATCCTGATCATCATTGCTGCGGTCTCTGCCGCCAACTGGCTGCTGACCTACAACCGCGTTCCGAACATGCTGACCGACTGGGTTCTGTTGAATGTGGACAGCAAGACCACGTTCCTGATTGCCACCATTCTCCTGTTCCTGTTCGTCGGACTGTTTCTGGAAGGCATCGCCGCCATGCTGGTGCTGGTGCCCATCTTGCATCCGATTGCGGTCGGCATGGGCGTGGACCCGGTCCACTTCGGCATCCTTGTCATCTTCAACCTGATGATCGGCCTGATCACCCCGCCACTCGGCCTATGTCTGTTCGTCGCCGAAGGCATCGCCCAGGTCGGCATGGCCCGGCTGACCATGGCCATCCTGCCGTTCTTCTTCGTCGAAGTGCTGGTGCTGCTCCTCCTCACATTTGTACCGGAAACGGTCATCTGGCTGCCCCGCATTATGGGCTACTGAACCCCCGGAAGGTCCCCATGAAAACCGCCATCGCCACAGTCTCCATCGCAGGCGACCTAGCCGAAAAGCTCAGCGCAATCGCGGCTGCAGGCTTCGATGGCGTCGAGATCTTCGAAAACGACTTCCTGGCGTTTGACCGCAGTCCGAAGGACGTCGGCCAGATGGTCCGCGACCATGGCCTGGAGATCTCGCTGTTTCAGCCTTTCCGCGACTTTGAAGGCATGCCCGAACCGCAGCGCAGCCGAACCTTCGCCCGCGCCGAACGCAAGTTCGACCTCATGCAGGAAATGGGCGCGGATCTTGTGCTGATCTGCTCCAACGTATCTCCCATCGCGCTTGGTGGCATCGATCGTGCCGCCGATGATCTTGCAGAGCTGGGTGACCTTGCCGCCAGGAGCGGTATCCGCATCGGCTATGAGGCCCTCGCCTGGGGCCGTTTCGTCAACGATCACCGCGATGCCTGGGAAATCGTGCGCAGGGCCGACCACCCCAACGTGGGCCTGATCCTGGATTCCTTCCACACCCTGTCGCGCAAGATAGACCCAGATTCGATCCGGGCCATTCCCGGCGACAAGATCTTCTTCGTCCAGCTGGCCGACGCGCCGAACTTCAACATGGACCTGCTCTACTGGAGCCGCCATTTCCGCAACATGCCCGGCGAAGGCGATCTGGACGTGACCGGCTTCATGCGGGCCGTTGCGGCAACAGGTTATGACGGCGTGCTGTCGCTGGAAATCTTCAACGACCAGTTCCGTGGCGGTTCGCCGAAATCCATTGCGGTCGATGGCTATCGCTCCCTGCTCTACCTGATGGACCAGGTCCGGCGAACCGAACCCGGCATCCGGATCCCCGTTCCCGAAATGCCCGACAGGGTACCGGTTGCAGGTATCGAGTTCGTTGAATTTGCCGCCGACCGCAAGGAAGCAAACGACTTGTCGGCCATGCTGACAACGCTCGGCTTCGACAAGGCCGGCAAGCACGTCTCCAAGGAGGTCGAACTCTGGCGGCAAGGCGGCATCAACATCGTCATCAACACCGACCCGCGCGGCTTCGCCCATGCATCCTACATCTCGCATGGCACCAATGTCTGTGACATCGGCCTTAAGGTTGCGGACGCTTCGGCAACTGTTGCCCGTGCCGAGACCCTGGGGGCCAAAACCTTCGAACAACCGGTCGGGCCGGGCGAATTGAAGATCCCTGCGATCCGCGCTCTCGGTGGCAGTGTCATTCATTTCGTCGACGACAGCAAGGATCTGTCACGGGTGTGGGAAATCGAGTTCGAACCGGTTGGTCACGGTGGGGCGACAGGCGATGCCGGCCTTATCCGCATCGACCACCTCGCCGAGACGATGAACTATGACGAGATGCTCACCTGGCTTCTGTTTTACCGGTCTATCTTCGACACGGAGAAGACTGCCATGGTGGATGTCATCGACCCGGCAGGCCTCGTCCGCAGCCAGGCCATCGAAAATGATGACGGCAGCCTGCGGATCACGCTGAACGGGGCGGAGAACCGAAGGACCCTAGCCGGGCATTTCATCTCGGAAGGTTTCGGATCGGGTGTGCAGCATATCGCGTTCGAAACCGCCGACATCTTCAAGACGGTGAAGGCACTGCAAGCCAACGGTTTCACCCCGCTGGTGATATCGCCGAACTACTACGACGATCTGGATGCCCGTTTCGGGCTGGAAGAAGACTTCCTCAACGACCTGAAAAACTCGGGCATTCTCTATGACCGAGACGAGAACGGCGAATATTTCCAGCTGTACAGCCCGACCTACGGCGAAGGATTCTTCTTCGAGATTGTCGAACGCCGCGGCGGCTACAAGGGCTATGGCGCCGCCAATGCCCAGTTCCGCATCGCCGCCCAGAAACGCCATTTCCGCGCGAAGGGCATGCCGGCAAGGTAGACTTGCCCGCAAAGAACGCGGGGCTGATGCAGCGACAGGAGTGACAGTCAGTCAAGACCTATCCTTCACCACGCCCTCATCCTGAGGAGCCGCCACGCGGCGTCTCGAAGGATGGGCGACACACTCTGAGCAAGCAGCCCATCCTTCGAGACAGCGCTTCGCGCTTCCTCAGGATGAGGATGTGAGTGTAGCGTGGGTCTGGGTAACGAGAGCGCCAAACAACGCATCGGCCCATTCGACCCGCGACGGCTTCATTGCGGCTCGCGAGCCCCCCTTACCGCCCGGTTTTCTGTCGCCAGGCCGCGTATTTCTGCACGTTTTCTTCCTTCGTCGGCGGATAGAGACCGATGATCGGCGTTCCGGCCTTTACTTCTTCCAGCACGAAATCCTCAAAGCTCTCCATGCCGGTGCATTCGTCCGCAAGCTCGTCGGCCAGATGTGCAGGGATCACCATGACGCCATCCTTGTCGCCGACCAGAACGTCCCCGGGGAAGACCGGAGCATCGCCGCAGGATATCGGGACGTTGATGTCCAGCGCCTCATGCAGGGTCAGGTTGGTCGGAGCTGACGGCTTGGCGTAATAGGCAGGCATGTCGAGTGCGCCGATACCTTGCGCGTCCCGGAAACCACCGTCGGAGACAACACCGGCAGCGCCGCGTAGCGCCAGCCGGGTGATCAAGATGGAACCGGCCGTTGCCGCACGCGCATCCTTGCGCGCATCCATCACCAGAACGTGGCCTGGCGGGCAGGTTTCCATCGCAACCCGCTGCGGATGGTCCGGATTGCGAAAAACCGTGATCGGATTGCGGTCTTCCCGAGCCGGGATGTAGCGCAGCGTGAAAGCCTGACCGACCATGTTTTCGTCTTTCGGAGCTACCGGCACCACACCCTGAATGAACTGGTTGCGCAGGCCGCGCTTGTAGAGCGCCGTCGCGACGGAAGCCGTCGAGACCTTTTTCAGTTTCGCGCGGGTGTCGTCGGAAAGTGTGTAGTCGCTCATGATGTCCTCAGTAGATATCGGGTTCGCCGGCGGTGCGGCCGAAGTCGGATTGCAGGAAGTCGAAGTCGCAGCCCTTGTCGGCCTGGGTGACGTGTCGCTGGAAGAGATAACCGTAGCCGCGCTCAAACCGTGGCACGGGGGCCTGCCAGGCGGCCCTGCGAGCCTCCAGTTCCACCTCCTCCACCAGCATGTCGAGGCGGCGGTTGGCGAGATCCAGCCGGACGATGTCACCGGTCTTCAGCAGCGCCAGCGGTCCGCCGACATAGCTTTCCGGCGCGACATGCAGCACGCAGGCACCATAGGAGGTGCCGGACATGCGCGCATCGGAGATCCGCAGCATGTCGCGATAGCCCTGCTTGATCAGCGCCTTGGGGATCGGCAGCATGCCCCATTCAGGAAAACCGGGCCCGCCCTGAGGCCCGGCATTGCGAAGCACCAGGACGTGGTCTGGCGTGACCTCCAGGGTCTCGTCATCGATGGCCGCCTTCATTTCCGGATAGCTGTCGAAAACAAGGGCCGGCCCTTCGTGGAAATGGAACTTCGGATCGCAGGCTGCCGGTTTGATCACGGCCCCGTCAGGGCAGAGGTTCCCGCGCAGAACGGCGAGCGAACCTTCCTCGTACACCGGGTTGGAGAGAGGTCGGATGACATCGTCGTTATAGACGACCGCGCCTTCCAGGTTTTCACCGAGCGTCTTGCCCGTGATGGTCAGGGCGGAAAGATCCAGCCGGTCCTCGATCTGTTTCATCAGCGCGCGCAGGCCGCCCGCATAGAAGAAATCCTCCATCAGGTAGTCCCTGCCGGAAGGTCGCACATTGGCGATCAGCGGTGTCACCCGGCCAAGGGCGTCCAGATCGTCGAGTGACAGCTCCACACCTGCCCGGCGCGCCATCGCGATAAGGTGGACGACCGCATTGGTTGAACAGCCGGTGGCCATCGCCACGACAGCGGCGTTCCGGCAGGCGGCATCCGTGATGATCCGGTCCGGTGTCAGTTCTTCCCAGACCATCTCAACGATGCGCCGGCCGCAATCGGCTCCCATGCGTTGATGGCCCGCATCAACCGCCGGGATGGAAGATGCGCCCGGAAGGGTCAGCCCCATTGCATCGGCAATGGCCGTCATGGTCGAAGCCGTCCCCATGGTCATGCAGGTGCCGGCCGAGCGGGCGATACCACCCTGGATCCCGAGCCATTCATCGTCGGAAATGTTGCCGGCCCGGCGCTCGTCCCAGTATTTCCAGGCATCGGACCCCGACCCCAGGATCTTGCCGGCGTAGTTGCCACGCAACATCGGGCCTGCCGGCAGATAGACCATCGGAACACCTGCCGAGATCGCCCCCATGACAAGACCGGGTGTGGTCTTGTCACAGCCCCCCATCAGCACCACGCCGTCCAGCGGGTGAGAACGGATCATCTCCTCCGTCTCCATGGCCAGCATGTTGCGGTAGAGCATCGAGGTTGGCTTGGTGAAGCTTTCGTCGACCGAGAGCGACGGCATCTCGACGGGAAAGCCTCCCGCCTGGAAGACGCCGCGCTTCACGTCCTGCACCCGCTCCTTGAAGTGGGAATGACAGGTGTTCAGCTCCGACCATGTGTTGAGCACGCCAATGACCGGCTTGTCACGGAAGTCCTCTTCCGAGTAGCCGAGCTGCATCATCCGCGAGCGATGACCGAAGCTGCGCAGATCGTCAGGAGCGAACCAGCGCGCGGAACGTAAGTCTTTTGGGGCTTTGTGCGTCATGATTTTATCCGGTGAAGGCAAAGGTCAGCCAGATGACGATGAGGGTGAAGACGAGGCCGGCAACCTCCGGCCAGTTGCCGAACCGGTCTTCGCGGCGTTCTTCGTCCGCGAATTCTCCCGGTGCGATATCCTCATCCTGACGGGTGAGATCCTTGTCGGTGATTTTCATCTCAACCTCCTCAGTCCAGCAGGTTCGGCAGCCACAGGGCCAGATCGGGGAATAACAGCACCAGGAACAGGCCGACAGCTTGCAGGGCGATGAACGGCAGCACGGCGGCGAAGATTTCCTGCAGCTGGATATCTTTTGGCGCCACGGATTTCAGGAAGAAACAGGCTGGCCCGAAAGGTGGCGACAGGTAGTAGATCTGGATGTTCATGGCAAAGAGCACCCCGAACCAGACCGGATCAAAGCCGAGATCCACCACCACCGGTGCAAAGATCGGTACGGTGATGAAGATGATCGCGATCCATTCCAGGAACGTGCCGAGCACCATGACGATCAGCATCATGACGACGATGACCAGGATCGGTGCGATATCAAGGGATGTCAGCAGGCCGCGCAGGAATTCGCCGCCGCCGATCCGGTTGTAGATGCCGATCAGCGAGACGGCCCCCAGCACCAGCCAGATGATGGACCCAACCGTCAGCACCGTCTGCCGCATGGCATCACGTGCCATCTTCCACGTAAGCTCATTGCGGACGGCGGCAACCACGAGAGCACCCACGGCTCCGACAGCCGCTGCCTCCGTGACGGTGGCGATGCCGGAATAAATGACCCCGAGCACGGCACCGATCAGAAGCCCTGGCAGAACAACCCCTTTCAGGAACTTGACGCGCTGGAACAGCGGCAAACCGGTTTCGGGAATGTCGTAGATCGGTGCCAGTGCCGGATTGAAGCGAACCCGGATCAGAATGTAGATGATGAACAGGCTGGCGAGGATCAGCCCCGGCACGGCGGAGGCGGCGAAGAGCTTGGTGATCGAAACCTGGGCCGCAAGACCGTAGACGATCAGAACGACCGAGGGCGGGATCAGCGTTGCCAAGGCGCCGGCAGCGCAGATGATGCCGATGGACAGCTTGCGGTCATACCCGAGCCGCAGCATCTGCGGCAGCGCGATCAGGCCGAGCATGACAATCTCGCCGCCCATGATGCCGGACATTGCCGCCAGCACCACCGCGACGACACAGGTCTGTACCGCGACCGAACCGCGGAAGCGCCCGCCCAGGATCGCCATGCTGTCGAACAGTGACTGTGCGATCCCCGATCGCTCGAGGACGTTGGCCATGAAGACAAAGAAGGGAACGGCGATCAGCTCGTACTTGTGCAGGACCTCGCCGACATTGGCAGCAACGATGAAGAAACCGGCACGCTCGCCGAAATAGAGGATCGCCGTTGCCAGAGACACCGTCAGTGTGGTGATGCCGAGCGGAACGCCCAGCGCCATCAGCGCCAGCAGCGCGACGACGATCAGAAGGGTAATGAGTTCAATGCCCACCGGCGATCTCCCCTTCGGTGCGTTGGCACCAGCGAATGATGTTGGCGGCAAGCTGGAGGATGTAGAGAACGCAACCAGCAACAAGCAGGATCTTGAGATAGGTCGGCTGGATCGAGTTCAGCGCGGTTCCCGAGTGCTCGGTGCGCTTCAGAACTTTCAGCATCGGATCCCACAGGGCCATGGTCAGGACAATTACCGCACCAGCCGCAATCACCATCTGCAACAGGCGCATTACGCGCCAGACCCGTGGACTGACCAGCGTTTCGATCATGGTGATGGAAATATGGCGGTGCCGCTGGGTGACATAACCAACGGCAAGCACCCAGGCCGAAGCACAGAGCGTCATGGCAAGTTCCGTCGACCAGACAGTCGGGCTGTCGAACCCGTACCGCATCACCACCTCGAGCGCGGAAACCGCGATACAGGCGAAAAACAGCACGGAACAACCATGACCGATGAACACACTGACACTGTCCATGACATCGGCATAACGCGCGAATAGGCGTTTCATCATCTCTCCCTGAATGCAGACCTGAAGCGGACAGGCAAATCCGGCCGGGCACAAGGCCAGGTCATCGAGACTGTGCGCGCGCAGGAGCTTTGGCAAGAAAGCTGCGTGCCCTCACCTTGCAAGGTGGAAAGCAAGGGCACGCGTCACTGGCCGGGTCCTAGTTTTTGAAGAGACCGATTTCGGTCATGTAGGAGAGGTTCGCGTCAAGCGCTTCCTTGGCAAGGTCTGACTTCTGGGCGTAGTTCTCCCATTCCTTCCGGGCGATCTCGCGCAGTTGGTCGCGATCTTCCTGGGCCCAGTTGATCACTTCGATCTTCTCGCCAGCCCCATCTCGTGCGGCCAGTTCCTGGTCCTTCTTGTCGACTTCAGCCGCCATTGCGAACATGGCTTCGTACCACCAGTCGCGCAGGGCTTTCTGGTCTTCCGGGCTCAAGGCATCCCACTTCGCCTTGTTGATGGTGAACTGCATTGACGGCATGGAGTGAATGCCGGGATAAAGCGGGTAAGGGGCAACGTCATGCAGACCGGTCGCGTCGTTGTTGACGTAGGCCGAGGCGTCTGCTGCATCGACAATGCCCTTTTCCAGAGCGCCATAGACTTCGGAGAAAGGAATGGATACCGGCGACGCACCGGCAGCCTGGAAGACCGCGGCGGCAAGACCTTCCGGAGAGCGGATCTTCTTGCCTTCCAGATCTTCGAACGTGCGGATCGGCACGCGGGCCGGCAATGCTTCGCGAGAATAAGGCCCGCAGGCAACGACCTGCACTTCTCCCCCGGTCACGGCATCGGCTGCCTTCTGCATCACGGCTTCGCCGCCGCCATCCTTGCAGAAACCGATCATCTGCTGCGGCGTGTCGTAGCCGGAGATGAGGTCGCCCATGATGGCGTAGGCCGGCTCGCGGCCTGCAAAGTAGTTCACGGAGGTGAAGTCGCCATCCAAAACGCCGGCTGCGACAGCATCAGGCGTTTCTCTTGCCGGCACCACGGATCCGTTCGGCGTCAGCTGGATCTCGACGCGGCCATCAGTCATTTCCTTGATTTTCGGAAGCCAGGTTTCCGTCAGATACTGGGTCGAAAAGTCCCCTGCATTGAAAGAGGTCTGAATGCTGAAGGTCTCTGCCTGCGCCATTGTTGCGATGACGGAGACCGAAGCTGCCAGGGCAGCGGCGGTGAATTTCATGGTGTCCTCCACTCGATTGCGCGGGGAGCTCCTCCTCCCGCTATCTGATGCATTAATATATTAGTGCATTTCTTGCAAGTCTGTTCTATCTTCTCCCGAGAAGAATCGTGCGTTTGAATGAGAGGATCGGCGATGACGGTTGAACTGGCTCGGTTGCTGGACGACCCGAACAGAGCGGCAGACGCCGGCAGCGGTGAAAGGATCCGGCGGATCTCCGTCAGCCAGCAGATCCAGGAATCGCTGCGCGCGCGGATCATTTCGCTGGACCTCAAGCCCGGGCTCAGCCTGTCGCGGACGGATCTGGCTACCCATTACGGCGTCAGCCAGACCCCTGTGCGCGATGCGATGATGAAGCTGGAAGAAGAAGGGTTGCTGACCATCTATCCGCAATCCAAGACCGAAGTCTCCAAGATTGATGTCGACCATGCCCGCGAAACCCAGTTTCTGCGCCTGTCGCTGGAACTGGAGGTGACACGCACCCTGGCCAGACAGGAAGACAAGTCCTCCATCGCCCCTGCCCGTCAGATCCTCAAGCTTCAGGAAACGGCACATGCCGAGGGCGATCTTGGCCTCTTTGCTACCTTCGACAAACGCTTTCACCTGTCGCTGTTCAAGGCGGTCGGGCTTGCCAGCCTGTGTCAGCTCGTAGCGTCGCGCTCCGGCCATATCGACCGGTTGCGCAATCTCAACCTACCCGACCCCGGTAAACCCGCCAGCATCCTGCGATATCACGGGCTCATCCTGGCTGGTATCGAGGCAAGTGACGAAACGGCCACGGAAACCGCTGTCCGCGAACATCTGTCAGGCACGTTGCAGCAGGTCGATCAGATCGTCGCCCGCAATCCTGCGTTCTTCTAGGCCGAGGCTCAGTAAGGCAAGAGATCGAGTGAAAGCCCAGTGCCCCAGCAAGACTGGCGGAGCCAGGCTTTCATGGGGACGGAACTGATCGTCAGCCTGCCTGATTGAGCGTCGCCGATGCTACCAGTGCCCGCGCTGCCTCTCCTGCAGCTTCTGCATAAGCAGGATCGCGGTGAACCAGGATGGTTGAAAACGCGCCATCCAGAAGCAGCACGATATGGCGGGCCAGGTGCGGCGCTCCGCCGACACCTGCAGCCTCGAATTCTTCCGCCATCCACGCCTCGAATTTCTTCTTGTGACCGGCTCCAACCTTCATTGCGGGATGTCCGGGCATATTGGCAAGTTCCGCCGCCGTTCGCAGGAAACCGCAGCCTTTCCATTTCGGGTGCCTTGCAGAAAGCGCTATCTGGCGGAAGATTGCCTCCACCTTGTCCGGCAGATCACCTTCGGCTTCCCCAAACCACTTCCGGAACTGATTGAGGTTGGGCTGATCTCGAGACGCCAGATAAGCTTCGATCAGGTCGTCCTTGCTCTTGAAATGGTAATAAACCGTCTTCTTGGTGATACCTGCCTTCTCCGCGATCGTGTCGAGACTGACGGCACGGATTCCCTCCGCATAGAAGAGCTTGTTGGCAGCGGTCAGGATCCGCTCTCTGGCTGTTTCGGCAGGTTTGATCATCGATCAAGTATACTCACCAGTGAATATACTTCAATGCGCGTCGTCGCTAGCGTCCTGCCATCGACTTTCAACCAAGGACAAAGCCCATGACTGCCCCTGTTCTTCTGGACCGCCACGGCCCCATTGCGCTGCTTACCCTCAACAGGCCCGAGAAGCTGAACGCGCTCAACTACGCTACGAACGACCTCATCCTGGCTCATCTGAACGAACTGGAAGCGGACGACGGCACTCGTGCTGTCGTCATCACCGGCGCAGGCAGGCGCGCCTTTTCGGCAGGTGGCGACATTCACGAGTTTTCGCGCACCATCGCGGAGGGCATCGACGTCGCGGTACGCGAATTTTGCCAGCGGGGCCAGCGCATGACTGCGCGCCTGGAAAACTTTCCCAAGCCGGTCATCGCCGCTGTCAATGGTCTGGCCTACGGCGGCGGTTGCGAGATCACCGAAGCGGTTCATCTTGCCGTCGCCTGCGAAAGCGCACTCTTTGCCAAACCGGAAATCAATATCGGCATCCCGCCGACCTTCGGCGGCACGCAGCGTCTGCCGCGCCTTGCAGGCCGCAAACGGGCCCTGGAACTGCTTCTCACCGGTGACAGCTTTTCCGCGCACAAAGCTCATGAGCTCGGACTGGTCAACCAGGTCGTCACCGACGGCAGCGAACTGGAGGCGGCCTTTGCCCTCGCAGAGCGCATCCTGCGTCACTCGCCGCTGGCTGCTTCCAGGATCCTGACTGCCGTCACGCGCGGGCTCAACACGACCATTTCCGAAGGCCTGCGGATCGAACAGGAGCAGTTTGCACGTATGGCAGCCACACGGGACGTTCACGAGGGCCTCACCGGATGGATCGAGCGGCGCATGCCGGACTATCAGGGCGCATGAACACAGCCGGAAAACAGTGGGCAGCACGCCTGGAGTGTGCTGCCCACGAATGTGTCAGAAAAGTTTTACAAAAAAAGATTTATTTAATTACAAAGACTTAACCAGGGCTTTTCGGTTCATTCCCGATTTTTCCGAGACCGGCTGTTGTAATGAAACCGGTGTTTGTTAAGGTCCCGGCACCCAATGAGTGAAAGGCGCACACCGCTTCACCAGCGGATGTACAGGGCTTCCAACAGCCCATCTTCCGCACCTGCAGCACCCATTCGCTGCCTTGTGCGCCTTCCTGAAAAGTCCGGCACTCGACCCTTCGCGCAAAGGGTCGGCTAAATTCCGCCCAGTGCACCTATGCACCTCCCGCCGGGCTTGTAACAGAACCATTCCGACGCTCGCTGCCCGACCTCCGGGCGGTGCATGAGCGCGTGCACGCTGCGGCCTGTTCCGTGCGGCATCGCGCGCCTTAAAAAGGAGACGCTATCCATGCAGGCTCAACAGCTGTCCGCCAATGCCGAATTGCAACTGGACGAGCAGGCTTATGGCCGGGATCCGATCGCAGACCGGGAAACGGATCTCTACCGCGGCGAATACATCATGTCGTTCGTGGAAAAGTGGGACGAGTTGATCGACTGGGACGCGCGCGCCGACAGCGAGGGACAGTTCTTCATGGACGTGCTGCGCGCCCGCGGCAAGGAAACCGTGCTCGATGTCGCAACCGGAACCGGCTTCCACTCCGTGCGGCTGACCCGCGCAGGCTTTAACGTGACTTCGGCCGACGGCTCCGCTGCCATGCTGGCAAAGGCGTTCCAGAACGGACAGAAACGCGGCATGATCCTGAAGACGGTACAGGCTGATTGGCGTTGGCTGAACCGGGACATTCAGGGCAAATACGACGCCATCATCTGCCTCGGCAATTCCTTCACCCACTTGCACGACGAACTGGACCGCCGCCGGGCGCTTGCCGAATTCTATGCCGCGCTCAAACACGACGGCATCCTGATCATCGATCAGCGCAACTACGATGCGATGCTAGATCAGGGCTATTCCAACAAGCACAAATACTATTATGCCGGAAAGAAGGTGAAGGCCGAACCGGTGCATATGGACGAAGGCCTCGCCCGCTTCAAATACAGCTTTCCCGATGGGGCCGAGTACACGCTCAACATGTGCCCTATCCGCAAGAACTACATGCGCCGTCTCCTGTCGGAGGCAGGCTTCGAGCGGGTCCGCACCTATGGTGACTTCCAGGAGACCTTTGCGGAAAACGATCCGGACTTCTTCATTCACATTGCCGAAAAATCCAGCCTGCACCTGGTTCGCTGGGGTGGCGCGCGCCCTGAAGACGGCAAAACGGATATCCGCGAAGTTGCCGAAAGCTACTACGACAGTGACGACGCCGACACTTTCTACAGCCTTGTCTGGGGCGGCCAGGACCTTCACATCGGCCTTTACGACGACACCAGCAACATTCGCGAAGCGTCGGACCTCACCATCGACGAGATGGCCGGCATGCTGCCCAACCTGGGTGCGGATGCCAAGGTTCTCGACATCGGCTCCGGTTATGGCGGCGCGATGCGCAAGCTGGTCAAGGCCAGTGGCTGCAGCGCGGTCTGCCTGAACATTTCCGATGTCCAGAACGACACCAACCGGCACCGCAACATCCAGCAGGGTTTCAAGGACAGGATCCGCGTCGAGCACGGCGTCTTCGAGGATATTCCGGAACAGCCGGAAAGCTTCGACATTGTCTGGAGCCAGGATGCGATCCTGCACTCCGATCAGCGCCACAAGGTGCTGCAGGAAGTCCACCGGGTGCTGAAGCCGGGCGGCTATTTCATCTTCACTGACCCGATGCAGGCCGATGATGCCAACCCGAAAGCTCTCCAGCCGGTTTATGACCGCCTGCAGCTCAACAGCCTCGGGTCGATGCGCTTCTACCGCGAGACGGCAGAAGCACTGGGCTTTGAAACCGTCGAACAGCGGGACATGACGCAGCAGTTGCGCAATCACTATTTCCGGGTACGCGAGGAGCTTCTCGCCAACTACGACAAGCTGCGCAACGAAGGCGCTTCCGCCGACTATCTCGACAAGATGGCGCTTGGGCTCATGAACTGGGTCGATGCCGCGGACGCCGGCCAGCTGGCCTGGGGCATCCAGCTGTTCCGCAAGCCTGTCTGATCCCCTTCCTTCCCGATCTCCCTGCCCGGGCGCCATACACCGCCCCGGGCAGGACTATCCTTTCCAAAACAACAAGGAGCGCGCAATGACGCAAAGATCCTGGCTATTCACCAGTGAATCCGTTTCCGAGGGACACCCGGACAAGGTCTGCGACCGGATATCCGACACCATTCTGGACGCTTTCCTGGAACAGGACCCTGACGCCCGCGTTGCCTGCGAAACGCTGACCACCACCAATCACGTCACCATCGCGGGGGAAGTTCGTGGCCCCGACCAGGTCCTCGATACGGTCGAGAGCCTGGTGCGTGAAGCCGTCCGCGACATCGGCTATGAACAGGAAGGTTTCCACTGGCAGACGCTGGAAGTGGTCAACCGCCTGCACCGTCAGTCGGCCGACATCGCCATGGGTGTCGATGAAGGCGACAAGGGCGAGGAAGGGGCCGGCGACCAGGGCATCATGTTCGGCTATGCCTGCAACGAGACCGAGGAGCTGATGCCAGCGCCGATCCTGTTGTCACACAAGATCCTGCGCACCATGGCTGAAGCCCGGAAATCCGGGCGCGAACCGCGCCTTGGCCCGGACTCCAAGAGCCAGGTGACGCTCCGCTATGAAAACGGGCGTCCGACCGGCATCGATGCCGTGGTCGTTTCCACTCAGCACGGCGAAAATGTCAGCCAGGAAGAAGTGCGCGAAGCGGTGTTGCCGTTCATCCTGCATGCCTTGCCCGTCGGCTGGACCGTTCCCGATAACCGGATCTACATCAACCCGACTGGCCGCTTCGTGATTGGCGGACCTGATGGGGATGCCGGCCTCACGGGTCGCAAGATCATCGTCGACACCTACGGCGGTGCAGCTCCCCATGGTGGCGGCGCCTTTTCCGGCAAGGACCCTACCAAGGTCGACCGGTCGGCTGCCTATGCCTCGCGCTATCTCGCCAAGAACGTGGTCGCTGCCGGCCTTGCCGACAAATGCCTGATCCAGCTCGCCTATGCCATCGGCATGCCGGAGCCGGTCGCCGTTTATGTCGACACGCAGGGAACCGGCAAGGTGGATGAAGTCGCTCTCGGCAAGACCTTGCGCGAAATGGTACGTCTGACACCGCGGGGAATTCGCGAGCGTCTCGGACTTTCGAAGCCGATCTACGCGCGCACTGCTGCTTACGGCCACTTCGGCCGCGCACCGGAAGAAGACGGCGGTTTCGGCTGGGAGAGAACCGATCTCGCCGACGAACTTGCACGGCACTTCGGCGCTCGTGCGGATGCGGCAGAGTAAGAAAACAGCGAAGCCCCGGCACGGCATCCGCCGCGCCGGGGCTTTCGGTTTACCGGATCAGAACTTTTCGACGCTCGGTCGCAGTTCCAACTCGGATGTCCAGGCGCTTTTGTCCTGACGCGAGATCTCCAGATACGTTCGTGCAATTGCATCCGGATGAAGGGTCTTGTCCGGGTCGTCGTAAGGCGCACCACGATCCGGATTGTAGATCACCCCGTCGATGACGAAATGAACCACGTGGATGTTTTGCGGCGACAGTTCCCGGGCAAGTGACTGGCACAAGCCACGCAAGGCGAACTTGCCCATGGCAAAGGGCGCTGATCGCGGGAAGCCCTTGATGCCGGCGGAAGCACCGGTGAACAGCATCACGCCCTTCCCCTTTGGCACCATCCGCTTTGCCGCTTCATGTGCGACGGCCAGCGCACCGAAGGCGGTCACATCCAGTGCGGCATGCACATCCTCAAGATCGAGTTCGGCAACCGGTCCGCGAACGCGGCCACTGGCGTTGTAGACGACAAGGTCCGGCGTTGCCCCCGCCTCGTCCAGGCCCTGGAACAGGCGCGCCACACTGGCCGCGTCGGCAGCATTGCAGGCATGGGCTTTTGCTCCGGTTTCAGCGCAAAGCCCTTCCAGCTTTCCAGGAGATCTGGCAGCCAGTGACACCCTGTAGCCTTCCTTGGCGAACGTCCGTGCCAGAGACGCGCTGAGGCCCGGCCCGGCACCGACGATCAGGGCATTGCCGCTCACGATGCGGCTCCCAGATAGACCGGCTTCAATCCGCTCACCAGCTGCGCCTGGATCGGTGCGGTTGCCTCGTTGATGGCGGTGACACCCATATCCTGCCCGACCTGAGTGCGGATCGGCCGCGATCCATCCATTGTGATCAGCTCAAGGATCTTGGTTGCGACGTTGCCCGCATCGGTGATGGCTTCACCCTGATCGAACATGCCCTGGAACATGCCAAGCAACCTGTCGCGCCCCTTGGAATAATCGCCATATTGCCCGACCCGCACCGCATCCCCCGGAGCCGGGGCGGAGGTCACCAGGTCAGTGCCATGGCCACTCGGCTCAACCAGCACGGACTCGACCCCGAACGGCTCCAGCTCGTAATGCAACGACTCGCAGTAAGCCTCCATCGCCCACTTGCTGGCGCAGTAAAGGCCGAAGAAAGGCATGCCGAACCGGCCTGCAACCGAACTGAGACTGATCACGAGACCGGACTTCCGCGCCCGCATCGCTGGAAGCACCGCCCGCGTCAGATGCATGACACCATAGACATTGACGTCGAACAGATCCTTTGCCTGCTCCATGGTGAAGCCTTCCGTCAGACCAACGGGCATGACGCCTGCGTTATTGACCAGAACATCGATCGGCTGCTCTGCCTCGATGGCTGCGACGGTCCGTTCGACACCTTTCTCGTCAGCAACATCCAGGTCGACCGGAACAAGCTTGCCCGGAAGACCTTCGGCAAAAAGCTTGAGCGCCTTTGCCGCTTCCGCGTTTCTGCCGTCCAGATCCCGCATGCCCGCATAAACGATATGGCCTTCCTGCACGAGTTTCTGGGCGGTCAGAAACCCGATACCCCGGCTTGCACCGGTAATCAGGATTGTCTTTTGGGTGGTCATTTTCATTTCCCTTCTTTCTTGAAGATTGTGCGCATGAACAGCGCCAGGGGTTCGTCGCTGCGGCTTGCCTTCATTCTCGTCAGCGCGCCGCTCCACGAATTCATCAACCAGTCGGCAGCCTGTGCCGGGGAGAGATGAGACAGTCCGATCCGGGAGAGATCCGTCTCCCGCAGGCAGATTTCCAGTTCACCGGTCAGTGCCTGCCAATGACGGTCCAGTTCCGCCTGAAAGACCGGTTTCTGGTCGGCCAGCTCCGTCGACAGGTTGCACATCAGGCATCCCTGGGCGTAGCCACGGTCCTTCATCCCTTCCCGGGCACCGGAGAAAAATGCTTCCAGACGTTCCACCGGCGAGCGTTTGCGGTCCGAAAGGCAGGCCTTTGCAAAAGCGAGCTGATCCCGGTGATAGTGACGCGCCACTTCAAGACCGAAGTCTTCCTTGGTGTCGAAGTAGTGGTAGAAAGACCCCTTCGGCACACCACTTTCCCGCAACACGTCATTGATCCCGATCCCGTCGAAGCTGTTTTCCCGGATAAGCGTCATACCGACATCCAGAAGACGGGTTTTCGCGGTCTCGTAGGCAGCTTCGTTGCGTATTCTGGCCAAGGAGTTTCCTTTCGTCAGGGACTTCTGACACCACTAATCCGGCTGATGCAGCGCCTTGTCAGCGGTGTTCAGTGAATTAGAAATAGACCGGTCTAATTATTATCGTCAATAAAACGAACTTCACGGTTGCGTGTGTGCAACAATCAACGAGGAGGTCGCCCTTCTCAGAAACAAAAAAGCTCCCCGCGGATGACCACGGAGAGCTGATCGATCAAATGAAATTTGCCTGTCCGGCTCTGCTCACGCAGAAGCAGGGTTTTGGCTCAGGCCTCTTCCGGCACTTTTTCACCCGCACCTTCCGTCACCTGGTCGATCCAGTCCTGAAGGTTGTAATAGGTGGTGATGCGGGCGATTTGACCATTGCGGATCTCGAAAAAGCTGCCCGCCGGCAGCTTGTAGGTCTGGCCGTTCGCGGGCGGCAATCCGCTGTCGGTGCCGATATAGCTGCCATGGACGATGAACTCGGCAGCAGCCCGTGTCCCGTCTTCACTGACGAACAGCACGATGTCGCTGAGGCGTTCCTTGTAGCAGCGCGTCATGTGAACGTTGAAGGACCAGAACTTGTCCTTGCCGACACGGCGCTCACCCTGGTTGACGTCATGGATCAGGTCGTCGGCAACCAGGCTTTCCATTTTCTTGGTATCGCCTGCATTGAAGGCGGCAAAATAGGTATCGATCAGAAACCGGGACTGTTTGTTGGCCATAGGTCCTCGCAGGGCGGAAACACAATCTGGCCGGGAGTTTGCCTTCGCCGCCTTCCCGGCGCAAGAGGTCGAGGAGATTGCGGTTTACGGTTCTTCACCGAAACCGCTTCAAACCAACCAAAGTCCCCGCCCAGGGCGACAGCTGGCACTCTGGGCAAAAGTGATAAAAATACAACATACTGTTTCATATTAGCAACAAACATCGCCTCTCTTGAAATTGCCGGTTGCATTGGCACCCGCTCTCGAAGTATCAACTCGTCACCGGTCACCATACTGGCACAGACATCAACGGTTCGGCCATTTTTCGCCACCCGCATGATCAGGCCCTGCCCACTCATGTACGGATGCTGTTCTGGTGGATCGGACAATCGCGCATGAAGTTTAACGGTTGAACGCCGGGAGTGTACCCCGGAAGCAACAGGTTCGACTCCTGTGATGTGCTCCATGGATAGCTCAGTGGTAGAGCATCGGACCTTTAATCCGACTGTCGCGAGTTCAACTCTCGCTCCAAAAACACGGCCTCCAACGCCGAACTGGCCTGTCACGCCAGCAGCTATGCAAGCTGTTCCTTTGGGGACCCGGAGAGGTCTTGCGAACGCGGACTGGCCCTTTTGCCTTCGGATGAAAGTGCCCTGACCGCCGACGCCAGGTCGCTTCGCCCGGCCTTTGGCAAAGGCTCTGCCGCCGCTTTGCCGGAACCGCCTGTTTTCGGACGGGCGGAACACGCATTGCCGCTGCTACGCCCTCTGGCCAAGGGCCCGCCGGGAGACCTCGTGCTCTCTTCGGGTCTCATCGTTTCACCCCGGACGCCTCA
Source organism: Roseibium sp. ROS1 (assembly GCF_054658215.1). NCBI lineage: Bacteria > Pseudomonadati > Pseudomonadota > Alphaproteobacteria > Hyphomicrobiales > Stappiaceae > Roseibium > Roseibium sp. ROS1. Next base: position 931,609 of record NZ_BAAGIG010000001.1, on the reverse strand, counting down.
TCACGAGCGACCGGTTTCCTCAACCTCCAACCATCTTCAACACCGGAAAGGACAACCACGTGCCTTAGCGCATTGGAAGGATTATCGAAATGACGACTTTTCTCGACAAGATCCGCGGGCGGACCCGCGTAGTGATTTCTGAAACGGAACGGGCCCTCCACATCTGCAAGGGAGAGCTCCAGGGTATTCTCGGCCCCGGTGAACACAGCCTCGAAAATGGCCGTGGCACCCTGGTGATCGAGCGCCAGTCGATGGCAATGCCCCAGTTCCGGTCGGCCTACGAGAAGGCGCTCTTCGATAAGCTTCCGCAAGTTGCCGAAGAGCACTTGACCGTTATCCGGACCGGACCGGGTGAAGTGGCGATTGTGGAACGGGACAACCGTATCCACACCGTGCTTGGTCCGGACGAGCGGCTTGTCCTGTGGACGGATGCCGGCCCGTGGACCTTCGAGGTCATCGACACGGCTGCCGACCCGGCCCTCACGCAGAAGCTCATGCGCCGGCTCGGGGATGCCCGTCAGACGCAGCAGTTCGTGATCGTGCCGGTGACCGACGGTAGTGTCGCCCTCCTCTTCATGGATGGCGTGCTCACCAAGGTGCTTGAAGCCGGGGTGCATGCCTTCTGGAAGGCAGGCCGAACCGTGACGCAGAAGGTCATCGACCTCAAGCGTCAGGCTCTCGACGTCACCGGTCAGGAAGTCTTGACCCTCGACCGCGTTACCATCCGGATCAACCTCTCCGCGGATTACCGTGTGGTTGACCCGGTGAAGGCCGCAACCGAGGTGAAGGATTTCACCGACACACTCTACCGGGCCTTGCAGCTTGTGTTCCGCAAGCAGCTCGGCGCGCTCAAGCTCGACCAGATCCTTGAAAAGAAGGGGGAGGTCAACGCGGAAGCGGCCGCCAAGATCAAGGCCGACATGGCTGAAATCGGTGTCGAGGTCTCCGACATCGTCCTCAAGGACGTGATCCTTCCGGGCGAAATGCGCGAGATCCTCAACAAGGTGGTGGCAGCTGAAAAGGAAGCCGAAGCCAACGTGATCCGGCGCCGTGAAGAAACGAACGCAACCCGTTCGCTTCTCAACACGGCCAAGGTCATGGCTGAAAACCCGGTCATGCTTCGGCTCAAGGAGCTCGAAGCGCTCGAAGCCATTGCCGGCAAGGTCGACCGGCTCACGGTCCACAACGGAACCGGAGGCCTCATGAACGACCTCGTCCGGCTTCGGGACGACAACGCGGCATGAGCCAGAACGGCGCGGGGCAACCTGCGCCGTTTCTGTTTCAGCGCGGCCCTTCCAGACCATGGCTGTCCAGGTCCTGTCACCAGGTCACTTCGATTGAGGGTGCGCTCGCCCGCTTTCGCAGGGATCGCAGAATTTGAAAACAGTATAATTTAAAGAAAAAGACAATGAAAACAGACACAAAGATCTCGAAACGCCTGTCTTTCTGGCTAAGACACAAACCGGAAGACGCCGGTTTGATGCTGTCAGACGGCGGTTGGGCTGCCGTAGCTGATGTGCTTGGCGCCTTCAGAGCCCTCGGCCTTGATTGCAAAAGGGATCAGCTGGAAAGAGTGGTCGCGACCAACGACAAGAAACGCTTCGAGTTCTCCGAAGACGGCAAACACATTCGCGCACGTCAGGGGCATTCGATTGACATTGAACTGGGCCTCACGGCTTTACAGCCTCCGGAGTTCCTGTTCCACGGAACGGCAACACGCTTTCTGCCGCCCATTCTGGTCGAAGGACTGAAACCTATGGCCCGGCACCATGTGCATCTGTCACCGGATCGCGACACCGCGCACAAGGTCGGAAGCCGACACGGCAAACCTGCAATTCTTCGGGTCGCGGCCAGCGCAATGCAGGCGGAGGGGCACACGTTTTACAGAACGGAGAACGGCGTCTGGCTGACGGATGCAGTTCCCGCACATTTCCTGACACTGACAGAAACCTGTCCAAAGTAGGTCTCTTCGAGAAATCGGCATCCCTGGTTACATGGTCCGGGCTGGCATGAACCAAGGGCCTTCAATGACTCCCCCCTCACGCATACCGGCGCTGAAATAAAAAAATAAATTTCTTTCTTTATTTCAGAAGCTCAATATATAAAGAAAATACTTTCTTTATCGAGGTTGCCATGTCCATCAGCTCGCCAGCGCTCCCGCCCGTCAGCCCGTCACTCTTTTCACCGGAACGTGCGGCCGGCACACTGGCGCTGGTACTCGGGATCGGGTCTCACGCCATCAACGGCTTTGTTACCACCGCTGTGCTGCCGGACATCATCCGCGATCTTGGCGGGCAGGACCGTGCATTCTGGGTATTTTCCTCCTTTGAAATGATGGCAATCCTGGCGGGCTGCCTCACTGGCGCAGCAAAGGTCCGTTTCGGTGCCCGCAGTCCCTTCCTGCTGGCGTCCCTCCTGCTTGCGGGTGGATCGGTGCTCGCGGGTCTCTCGACATCTCTGGAAGGGCTGATTGCCGGACGCGCCTTGCAGGGCTTCGGCGAAGGCATGATCATCGCGCTGTGCTATTCGCTGATCCCGGATCTCTTCCCCAGCAACATCGCCCCGCGTGTCTTTGCCTTGCTGGCAGGGGTCTGGGCCGTTGCAGCGGGTATCGGGCCGGTTTCGGCCGGCTTGCTGTCCGCACTCTGGTCGTGGCGCGCCGCCTTCCTGGTCAACATACCCTTCGTGCTGCTGCTGTTCGTCCTGATGAACACGGCCTTGCCTGCGCGCGCAGTGCGTCCGGCCACGGCCAGCGGCCCCACGGCCAGAAGTTTGCCGGTCCGTTTGCTGGTTCGCCTTGCCCTGCTGGCAGCAAGCATCTTTCTCCTGACCGTGATAGGCGAGCTGCATGCGCCCCTGCCGCTTGCGCTGACGATTGCAGCCGGTCTGGCAACCGCAGCGCTGCTGCTGACCTTTGACGCCGCAAGCCCGCATCGCCTTTTCCCGCGCGATGCCTTCCGGGCGCAGACCCTGATCGGCCTCGGCACCTGGATCGTGTTCCTCATTTCCGCTGCCGCTGCGGTGCGGGCGGTTTTCGTGACGACGGTCGGCCAGGTCTACTGGGGTCTCAGCGTGACGCAGGCAAGTTATGTTGCCGCCGGGCTCGCCTTCTCCTGGTCGATCTTCGCCGTCATCTCTTCCCGTGCACCGTCGCGGCAGCGCGAGCTGACCTATCTGACGACCGGTCCGTTCCTGATCGCCGGCGGCTTGACCCTCACTGCTCTTGCGATCACGACCGCATCGTTGCCTCTGTTTGCGCTCGCTGCCGTGGTTGCCGGTGCCGGCCACGGGCTGTGCAACCAGATCCTGATGCGTTCGCTGATGTACACCGCCGAGGGAGAAGACCAGAACCTGGTCTCCAGCATCCTGCCGACCATTTCCTCTGCCGGTATTGCCATCGGCGGCGGCCTTACCGGACTGATCGCAATTGTCACCGGTCTTGTTGCACCGGGATCGGAAGAACTGCTCACCCGGGAGGCCGTCGCGCGGTCCGGCGCCTCCGTCTTCTACATCAATGCGGGCCTGACATTGGTTCCAGCCCTGGCGATGCTGGTGCTACGTCACAGATTGACTGCGCGGGAAAACGCCATCGCAAACGAATAGCCGCCCTCCTCACCCAAGGCCGGCACCGCGCGTCTCGATCCGGTAGACCCACGTCACCACCGCCCCCAGCAGCGAGGTAACCACGAGGCCAGCCAGCAGCACGTCCGTTCCCAGGTCCTTGAGTAGAATTGGAAACAGGAAGGCAGTCAGAACGGCGCCGATCTTGGCGAAGGACGCCGCAAGGCCCGCCCCCGTGCCGCGATAGGCGACAGGAAACACCTCGCCGGCAATCAGGTAGGTCTGCGCATTCGGACCCATGTTGGTCATGAAGTTGAACAGCATGAAGCCTGCAAAGATCAGGGGGACGTCCCATCCGGGTCCTGCATGGTTGCCTGAAGCCGCAATCGCCAGACCAACGGCGCAGCCAATGAAACCGATCACCTGAAGGCGGACACGGCCGATCCGGTCAGTGAACATCACCGCAAAGACAATGCCGACAATCAGCAGGACGTCGATCAGGGCGGCACCTTTCGCCGCAAGCAGATCATTGTAGACCAGATCAGAGAGCGACTGTGCGTGCTCGCGCTTGCTGCCAATTGAACTGGCCAGGATGACCGGCGTGAAAATGCCGATGCCATATGTCCCGAGATCCTGCAGGAACCAGGGAACCGACGCAAAGATCGTCGCCTTGCACAGTTTCCGGTCTGTCAGGAACCGGCTCCACTTGACCTTGTGCGCATGCGGCGAAGCGGCTGTTTCAGCCTTCAGCGAAATCTCGCTTGGATATCTGGGGCGCCGGTTCAGCAATCTCAGCAGCGCGGTTTCCGCTTCTGCTACCCGTCCCCTCACGATCAGCCAGTTGGAGCTTTCCGGAACAAAGAAGCGGCCGGCCAGGATCAGAAGAGCAGGCGGAACGGCCGTCAGATACATCCAGCGCCAGGCTTCGGGATCCGGAAACCAGGTGAGCGTCAGAAAGGCAAGCCCTGTACCCGACAATGCCCCGACTGCCTGAAAACTGAAGGCTCCCAGAACCATCCGTCCCCGTGCCCGCGCCGGAATGTTCTCCGAGATCACCATATGCGCCGTCGGATAGTCACAGCCGAGCGCCAGGCCGACACCGAAGAGCGCTATCAGGGTAATCGAAAGGTTCGGCGCTATCGAAAGCATCAGCAGAAAGGCGATGAAGAGCGCCATCTCGACGATGAACATCGCCCGTCGTCCGAACCGGTCCGCAAGCCCGCCCAGTGCTGTCGCCCCGATCAGGATGCCGAACAGGATCGCCGAACTGACAAGCCCGTGCTCCACTGCTGTCAATTTGAATTCCCGCCCGATCAGCGGCAGGGCGATGCCGGTCATGAAGACAACCATGCCTTCAAAGAACTTGCCGGCACAGGCCAGCCACCAGATTCGCCACTGCATGCCGGTCAGGATGGAACTGTCGACATCCGTACCATCGCGCCAGATCGGTGTCTCCTCGATGTAGGCCTGCGGACTATCGAGGCTTGCAACTGATGCGGTGGAGAAGGTCTGCCGAACGTCGCTCATATAATCCCTCCGTTTGCCAATCGGGAAAGCAGGAGAAGGATAGACTGACGGTTATGAAATTCTGGTGATAGTCGTTACGTAAACTTTCATTCCAAGAAAACTGCCGCCTCAACTCGGGTGACCTTTGCCTGTTCTGCAGCAACGAAGGTCTTCTTCATGCCCGATCCGTCTCCTGGTCGCGATAAGCAGTATTGACAGTGTGAAACAACTTTCCGATGATCCGGCAGTTTTTATTAAGACCGGTTCATTTATGGGTTTTCCTGCCGCTCGTCTCACCGACCTGCATACCTGCCCCATGTGCATGGGGGTTCCCGCGCCAATCGTATGGAAAGGCGCCTATACCGTGCTTACCGGCAAGCTGCCGCAGGCACGTGTTGGCGACATGTGCGTTTGCGTCGGCCCGCCGCCTCCAGCCGGTGGTGACCCCATCATTACAGGTGCGTGGACGGTTCTGGTCGAAGGCAGCCCTGCAGCGCGAATGACAGATCTGACCGCAAAGGCCGGAACAATCATAACCGGCCTGCCAACGGTTCTGATCGGAACGCAAGGCGGTGGTGGTGGAGGCGGTGGCGGAGGAGCAGGCGGCGCTGCGCCTCCGGCAAAAAGTCCGCACAAGTTCTCCGCCAGCGCGGAGACGGGTATCGAGAAGCCCTACAAGGAACGATACAACTCGAAAGGCATCAAGAAGCCGGATACCGAGAAGCGGTCGCTCAAGGACCAGCTTAAGGACGACGCCGAGATCAGTGCCGAATACGAGTATGAGCTGTTCAGCAAGGAAAAGACCTTCTGGGAATCGGAAGGCGGTCATTTCAAGACCGAGGCGAGCGCGGAGGCAAAGCTCGGCATATCGGGCGATATAAACGGGGACTTTGCCGCTGGAGCTTATGCAAATGCAAAGGTTGCCGCCATTACCGGAAAGGCCGAAGGCAAGACGCTTAACGGGCTTGTCGGTGGCAAGGTGGAAGGCGAAGCCTTGTCCGCTTCAGCCGAAGGGGGTGTCGGCTTCAGAAAATCCGAAGATTTTGCGGGAGTGGAAGGCAAAATCGGAGGTGAACTCGTTCTGGTACAGGCCAGCGCCGAAGGCACCATTAACATCAGTCCCAAAACGCTGTACGACAACACCCTTGGCCCGTTTTTGAGCTGGGTGAGCGGAGATCCGGCGAAACGAACGCTCGACAGTGCCTATGACCACGGCCTTCGAATCGGAGGCCGCGGAGAAGCCGGTGTCGGGGCTGCAGCCGGGGCCAGCGCGCAGGCAGGAAAAATCGGTGGCGCCTATGGCGTGACTGCTGAAGCCAAGGCAGGGGCCGGTCCGATGGCGGGCTTCAAGGTCTTTGTCGGAGTTTATTAGACAGGTGGTTTTGCACTCGAGACCGCCGGCAGGAACACCCAAGGGTGATAATCGGAATGACCACTGAGGACTATGTCGCCGCCGAACTGACCGCAATCAGCCCGGCCCCGTTTGCGTTCCAGCTTCTGCTTCCCGGAAGCTGGGAGGTGAAGCAGGTCAACGAGCAGCCCCTCACGGTGGACAGTCCCACCATCATTGCGGTTTTCGAGCCTCCCCAGGCGACGAATATCTCCGTTCAGGTGATCGGCATTCTCCTCAACAACGAGATCTCGGCCGCACACTGGCTCGAATACTACTGCTCCCTGTCGTCCTGGCATGTCGACACCCTGCAACCGATCGATGCTCGCCGCGCACGCGCAAGCTGCTTCGTCAGGGCCGAAGGGCACGAACTGCGCGGCCTCGTCACCGTCACGGTCAATGGCAATACGCTGATCCTGATCCAGGCCTTTGTTCCTTCCAGCGAGTTTGCTGCCCTTTCGGACATCGTCAACATGGCCGTCAGGTCCTTCCGCACCGAACAGGTCAGGCAGCCGAACGTGATCGAGGACTGGAGCAACTTTTCCCTGTTCCAGGACATCGGCTTCTTCTTCCCGGCGTCCTGGCATGTCAACCAGCCGCAATCCGGTCTGGCCGATCGCATGGCCATCGACTTTGCCCGCACGGGCTCCAACGGCGAGATCCTCGGGTTCGCCAGACTGAAGGCGATCAGCGCACAGCAGCCGGTAGACCTTGTTCAGGAACTGGGCAAGACCCGACGGGAGTTCGAAGGTTCCGACATCATTTTCGACGCGGGTGCGACGTCGAAAGCGGTGGCGCTCGACCCGCCGTTTATCGAAGCCACCGAAGTGACCGTCGGTGCCCGGACGATTGAAAGCGATGATCCGCTGGAATTCACCGCGCTGGCGATGAAGACCCCGTCGCACGTGATCATCAGCTCCATACTCGGCCCCTCTCGCAAGACGTCGTTCTACAATTGGGCGGTGAACATGCGTGCGCACGAAATCGCCAACGCGTCGCTGCAATTCAAGAGTCAGCCCTGAGGTCAGTCAAACTGGCGGGGTCAGAACCCCGTCAGTCCCCGTTCCAGCCACTGGCTTTGCGGGATCTCCTTGCCGATCTTGAAGGAGAACCGCTCCACACGCGTCACGCCGCTGTCCGTCTCGCAGCGGAAAGCCACGTCGAACCAGCGGCCAAGACTGCGGAAAGCGGCGATACGCGGCTGCAGAACGTTGCCGCCCCGAGGCCGGAAAGACGGCAGCAGTTCGGGCGGCAAGGAACTGACGGAAGCAATCTGCTCTCTCAACTCGGTCATGCACAAAAGGTTCAGCCGCTGGCCCTCGGTCATGCCGCGCATGGCCGTGCGCGCCTGCGGATCATCCAGAATATCGCGGGAATAAAGTTCCCGAGCTGCAATCATTCCGGCTGGAGGTCCTTCCGAGCCGCCTGATGCCCTCCCTCCTCCTGCCTGGTCGCGTTGAGGCGAAGCCACCGGTTTCGGTGGTTTGGGAGCGGGTGTCTTGTTCGTTGCGATCGGTCCGACAATTCCGAAGTCTTCGGCGGGCTGCTCTCCGGTTTCAGCGGTGTCCGTTTCCGCGCCGGTTCCAACGGTCTCCTCTGGCAGGGCCTCCGGCTGTTCGGGTGTTTCGGCAACGTCTGAGGCCTCCTCAGGAGATTCACTATCATCAGCGGCGTCTTCAGCGGCGGTATCCTGTGCCTCTTCCGAAGCATCCTCCTGCGGCGCTTCGGTTTCGGCAGCCTCGGTCTCCTGACCTTCGCCCTCACCTTCCCCTTCGCCGGCGTCCGTTTCGCCCGCCTGGGCCTCATCCGTCTGCGCGTCGGTTTCCGCCTGCTGCTCACTCTCCGAGGATGCGCTTTCCGCGGATGCCGGCGGCGTTTCCTCTTCCCCTTGCAGCCCCGTGTCTTCTTCGCCGAACTCGGTCACTTCCTGCAGAACGGACGGCTCTGGCGGTTGTTCGGGCGTCTCGGCAAGGTCTTCGCGAGCGGACGCTGGCGGTGGAGGCGGCGGCGGCGGGGCTTCCTCGGCCTGCTCCTGTTCCGGCGGCTCGGGTTGATCGGGTGTTTCCACCTCTTCCTGCTCCGGTTGCTCCGGTTCAGGTTGCTCAAGTTCCACAGGTGGCGTCTCTTCCTCCTGCGGCGGCGGGGGCAGCAGCTCGACTTCGACCACGTCCTGCAGGGGCTGCGTCGTATAGCCGGATACGCCTTCCAGCAGCATCAAGGCCACAAGCGCGTGCAGCACGGCGGAGACCACAAGCCCCCACAGGAAAAGCCGCCGGTCCCCAGGCTCGATCCCGACCATGTTCCGGTCCATGTCGGCGGTGATGGCCAATAGAGCGCCCTTAAAGCAAAGTTGCCGGTTGAATTCAGGTTCGAAGTTTCAAAAAAACCCGGCGTTTCCGCCGGGTTCTTTGATGTTTCAAGCTCTTCCCGGCAGCTTAGCTGTCCAGGAACGACCGCAGCTTGCGAGACCGGCTCGGGTGCTTCAGCTTGCGCAGTGCCTTCGCTTCGATCTGGCGGATACGTTCACGGGTAACCGAGAACTGCTGCCCGACTTCTTCCAGAGTGTGGTCGGTGTTCATGCCGATACCGAAACGCATGCGCAGCACGCGTTCCTCACGCGGAGTGAGCGAGGCGAGCACGCGGGTCGTCGTTTCGCGCAGGTTCGACTGGATGGCCGCATCGATGGGCAGAACCGCGTTCTTGTCCTCGATGAAGTCGCCCAGATGCGAATCTTCCTCGTCACCAATCGGTGTTTCGAGCGAGATCGGTTCCTTGGCGATCTTCAGAACCTTGCGAACCTTCTCCAGCGGCATCTGCAGCTTTTCAGCCAGCTCTTCCGGGGTCGGCTCGCGTCCGATTTCATGCAGCATCTGGCGCGACGTACGCACGATCTTGTTGATCGTTTCGATCATGTGCACCGGAATACGGATGGTACGGGCCTGGTCGGCAATCGAACGGGTGATCGCCTGCCGGATCCACCATGTTGCATAGGTGGAGAACTTGTAGCCGCGCCGGTATTCGAACTTGTCCACCGCCTTCATCAGGCCGATGTTGCCTTCCTGGATCAGATCCAGGAATTGCAGGCCGCGGTTGGTGTATTTCTTCGCGATGGAGATCACGAGACGCAGGTTCGCCTCGACCATTTCCTTCTTCGCGATACGTGCCTCGCGTTCGCCCTTCTGCACCATTGCTACGATGCGGCGGAATTCGGTGATTTCGAGCCCGGTTTCGGTGGCTAGTGTCTGGATGTCCTGACGCAGCTCGCGAACGGTTTCCTTTTCCTTCGCGATGAAGTTTTTCCAGCCACGTGTGGAAAGATTGGCAACCTTGCGCAGCCAGTTCGGGTCGAGCTCGGCACCCTGATACTGCTTCAGGAAGTCCGTGCGGTCGACATTGTAGCTGTCGGCCAAACGCAGCAGACGGCCTTCATAGCCCATCAGGCGCTTGTTGATGTCATAGAGCTGGGCAACCAGGGCGTCGATACGGTTCTGGTTGAGCGACAGGCTCTTCACATCAACGATGATGTCTTCTTTCAGCTTCTTGTAGCGGCGCTCCTGGCTTGGCGACAGGGTCTTGTTGGCCAGCTTGTTTTCCACCAGCTGATCCTGCAGGCGGCGAAGCTTCTTGTAGTTGTCGGCGATGTTGTCGAAGGTTTCCAGGACGCCCGGCTTCAGCTCGGCTTCCATCGCGGACAGGGAAACGTTGGATTCGAACTCGTCGTCGTCATCCTCGCCGTCACCGTCTTCGCTTTCGTTTTCGGTATCTTCAGACGCACCGCCGGAGTTTTCCGAATTGCCTTCGCCCGGCGCCACATCGTCATTGGCAACGGCCGGGCCGGCCTTGGCATCAGGGCCGGCATAGGTTGCTTCCAGATCGATAATGTCGCGCAGAAGAACCTGGGCTTCGTTCAACTCGTCACGCCAGATGATGATGGCCTGGAAGGTCAGCGGGCTTTCGCAAAGACCCGCAATCATCGCCTCGCGGCCAGCCTCGATGCGCTTGGCAATCGCGATTTCGCCTTCACGCGACAGCAGCTCGACCGAACCCATCTCGCGCAGATACATGCGCACGGGATCGTCGGTGCGGTCGGCGGGCTCTTTCGTGGTGCTCTTGGCAAGCGCCGTCGTGCTTGCGGCAACCAGATCGCCGCCATCGACTTCTTCCGGGCCTTCTTCGGCTTCGTCGGAATCGATCACATTGATGCCCATATCGGAAAGCATGGACATGGTGTCTTCGATCTTTTCCGAAGACACCTGCTCCGAGGGCAGAACCTCGTTCAGTTCATCATAGGTGACATAGCCGCGTTTCTTGGCGGCTTTGATCATCTTTTTGACAGCGGCATCCGACAGGTCCAGCAGAGGGCCGTCAGGGCCGTCCGTGCTCTGCTCCTGTGTGTCGTCTGCTTGTGTCGCTTTGGCTACCATATCGTGCTCCAGTTCGCGGCCGGTCCGGCCACGCCGCGCCCTTTGTTTGGCTTCAACCCAATTCACCCCCAGCGCGCCAGCATGTGGTGCGGCGGCGTCTGAAAGAATCACTGCGGTTAGGTTTGTAAGCCGTGTCCCTTAAGTCCCAATTAACCGTACACTTTTCGACATTGGCATATTTCAGCATCGACGCAGCACACGGCCTTTTCTGTCGGCATCCGGAAACGGATGCGTAAAAGGTGTTCGTTCGGGTTGCAGCTATATTAAGACTTTTGCCGCGAGCAGGCTTGAAAGCTCCGGCGCTTGAGGGCTGCAAAGGTTCTATTTAGCTCGGCTCACGCGATTCGCAAGTGTGATTCGTCACCGGTCAATTGGAAAATGCCATTTTTGTGCTCCTGCGCACACCAAAGAGGGCATTTTCAGGCCCAATGCCGGTTCGTCGCCAGAAAACGGGTCGCTGCTCCAAAAGTTCCCTTTTCCTTTTCCGGAACTGAAGGTCCACACATCCTCGTTTAAGCCACCGGCAAGCCATTCCGTCAATGAGCTGCCACGGCCACAGGAGGTGCCGTGCGGATCTTTTTGGCACGCTCGGCAAGGTCGGCTTCATCGCGCGCACATTCCTCTCGCCTCCGGCTGAGGTCCTGCGTCAAGGCCTGGATGCGCATCCAGGAATGCTCATCGAGCTGCTCGTCCGCGGTAGCAAGCTCGGAGGAGAGTTCGTCTTCCAGCGCATTGAGTTCCAGGACATCGAGAAAGTGCAGATAGGCCGCTTCGATGAAATCCTCCGGCGGGTTGGATTTCAGAAGCGGGAAGCGATGGATCAGCGCGGAAAACTCCGCACCACGTTGCTGCTGCATGCCGATGGTTTCGAGCATCATTTCGCCCATGATGTTCCGAAGCGGTTCCTCGAATGCGCTGGTCAGGTCGGAAATGGGCGTCGCTTCCAGATCGTCGACGATCCGGCACAAAATGTCCCGCAATTGCCTGTGGAGATCATTGGCAAACGGCAACCTGGAAAACCGCTCGAAGTTCCTGTCGAGCAGATGCGGGAAGCGCATGCTCAAACCGAGCACCAGCCGTTCGGTGCCGAAATCGTGGCTGGCAGCCACCCGTTCGCGTGCCGTGCCGAGCGGAGACGCCGCATCGGCTGAACCACCACCCTTGCCACCCTTGCCCCCCTGCCGGGACTGGCGTGCCTGCTCGAAGAACAGATTCGACAGCTTGAACTTGAGATCGAGCTGATACCGTCGACGCACCCGCTCGTCGCGAATGGTGGCAATCAGATCATCGAACCGCTTTTCCAGTGCCGCCTTGCGTTCAGGCGTATCGAGCCGTGAAACGGAAATCTCCCGCTCCCAGACCACATCGAACAGGGACTGTGCCCGCTCGACTTCGTCGTGAAAGCCTGCCACCCCGCGCTGCTTGATGAGGTCATCGGGGTCCATGCCGTCAGGCAGGAAGCAGAACTGGAACGAATAGCCGCTCTTGAGCACCGGAAAGATCCGGTCGATGGCGCGATGCGCTGCCGAAACACCTGCTGCATCGCCGTCAAAGCAGATCACCGGTTCGGGTGCGAATTTCCAGAGCCGCACCACTTGGTCTTCGGTAAAGGCCGTGCCCAAGGACGCGACCACATGGTGGATGCCCGCCTGCCAGAGGGCGATTGCATCGAGATAGCCCTCCACCACCACTGCCTCGCCGCTTTTGAAGGCGGGTTCGCGTGCGCGATGGGCGTTGAACAGCATGACACCCTTGTGAAACAGGGGTGTTTCCGGCGAGTTCAGATATTTCGGCTGTCCGTCCGGAGACAGGGTTCGCCCGCCAAAGGCGACCACCCGGCCACGATCATCCTGGATCGGGATCATCAAACGTCCGCGGAACCGGTCGTAGGACGGGCGCCCGTCTTCCGGCTTGATGATGAGCCCTGCCTCGATCATTGCAGCTTCCGGGATCTCGCGCGCTGCAAGATATCCCTTCAGCGCATCGCGGCTTTCAGGCGCAAACCCGAACCGGAACTCGCGCAGGGTGTCGGGCGTCAGGCCGCGTTTTTGCGTGTAGGCGCGGGCGGTGTCGCCACGAGGGCCCACGAACTCGGCCTGAAAGAACTGCGCCGCCATTTCGCAGATATCGGCAAGCCCGGCCCGCTTCTTCTCGCGCCGCGCCGCCTGGGGATCGGGCGCAGGCAGACCGACGCCTGACTGTTCGGCAAGGCGTTCGACAGCCTCCGGAAAGCTCAGCCCTTCGGTTTCACACAGGAACGTAAAATGATCACCGGACGCACCGCAGCCAAAACATTTGTAGCGGTTACGGCGATCGTCGACGTGAAAACTTGGACTCTTTTCCTGATGAAACGGGCAGCACGCCCAATAGTCGCCCTTGCCCGGCTGCGTCTTGCGCCTGTCCCAGGTCACACGCCGCCCAACAACATCCGACAAGGTCAGACGGGCACGAATTTCATCGAGTAGGCGCGGTTCGAAACGCATGGAACAGTGTACGGGTCCGGATTACAGAAAACGGCATCCTGCCATCGGCACATTCGGGCGCCGCCGGTCAGTCCGCCAAAATAGAATGTCTTGAAGGTCGTTTCCAGTGGTGCCGGGCCTCATGCCCGGCTTCTGGAAGATTTTTGCATCAGCCTCACCGGCTGCAACAGCGGCTCAGTCCTGTTTACCAGTCCCGGTGCTGCCCTGTTCACCACCGTCAGCTCGCAACATGTCCTTCACCAGGCAGGACGCCTGCACGAAGTCCATTTTCCCGGGATAACGGCTCTTCAGTTCGTTCATGCAGCGGCCGATGTCACGCAGACCATGCGCGTCGATATCCTTGACCGTCTCTTCGCAGATCTTCTGCATTTCCTCGTCGCTGAGCTGAACGGGCAGAAATTCACGGATGATTTCCTGCTCTTCGCGCTCCTGCTCGGCCAGGTCGAGCTGTCCGCTGCTTTCGAACTCTTCCGCGGAAGTTTCCCGCTGACGGATCATTTTTTGAAGGATCTCAATCACTTCGGTTTCGTTGACGCCGTCCTTGCCGTTTTCACGGGCAGCAGCCTCACGGTCCTTCACAGCGGTCTGCACCAGACGCAACGTGGCGCACCTGCGCTTGTCGCCTTCGTCCTGTGCCGCTTTCAGGGCAGCGTTGATTCTTTCGCGCATCACATCGCGCATGGTTCACCCCACCCCTGCCGCGCTGAGGCCCGGCGCTCAGGGGCGCCATTCCATTTTCTCAGCCAAGCCATTGAATTTTAAAGATCTTTTTTCAGAGGATCAATATTGACGATCCAAGCCGCTTCCCATAGAGTCCCGCGCTTAATGCAGGCGGCCTTTTGCGGGCTTTCCAGCCCGCCGCAGACGCCCTTCCTGCAGCGCATGATGTCACCAACAAGATCTGGAAACAAGACATGACGACTGCAGACGCATGGTCCGAGACCCCGGCGACCGCCTTGCTTGTGCTCTCCGACGGCAGTGTAATCGAGGGACAGGGCCTCGGCGCAACCGGCCAAGCCGTTGGTGAGATTTGCTTTAATACGGCAATGACCGGTTACCAGGAGATCCTGACCGACCCATCCTATTCCGGTCAGATCATCACCTTCACATTTCCGCATATTGGCAATGTCGGCACCAACGATGAAGACATCGAGACGGTCAACATGGCCGCAGACAGCGGCATCCGCGGCGTTGTGCTGGCAGCCGCCATCACCGATCCGGCCAACTACAGGGCGGCAAAACATCTCGATGCGTGGCTGAAGAGCCGCAACCTGATCGGCATCAGCGGCATCGACACCCGCGCGCTGACCGCACTGATCCGGGAAAAAGGCGTGCCCAACGGCGTGATCGCCCATTCGCCGGACGGCAAATTCGATGTCGATGCCCTGAAAACGGCCGCCAGAAACTGGCCCGGCCTGGTGGGTATGGACCTTGCCAAGGACGCTTCCACCACCCAGTCGCACCAGTGGCACCAGACGACCTGGAAATGGGACGAGGGCTACGGCGAGGCAAAGGCCGGCAAGTTCAAGGTCGTTGCCATTGACTACGGCATCAAGCGCAACATCCTGCGCCTTCTGGCTGACGCCGGCTGCGAGGTCACGGTTCTCCCTGCGACCGCGACGGCGGATGACGTCCTGGCGCAAGCGCCCGATGGCGTGTTCCTGTCAAACGGCCCTGGTGATCCGGCCGCAACGGGCGACTACGCAGTGCCGATGATCAGGAAGATTGTCGATGCGGGCGTTCCCACGTTCGGGATCTGCCTTGGCCACCAGATGCTCGCTCTGGCGCTTGGCGGCAAGACCCTCAAGATGCACCAGGGGCACCATGGCGCCAATCATCCGGTATTCGACCATACCACCGGCAAGGTTGAAATCACGTCGATGAACCATGGTTTCGCGGTGGATGCGGACAGTCTGCCGGACAACGTTCAGCAGACCCATGTGTCCCTGTTCGACGGATCCAACTGTGGGTTGGCGATGAAGGACAAACCCGTGTTTTCCGTCCAGTATCACCCGGAAGCATCCCCCGGCCCGCGTGATAGCCACTACCTGTTCAAGCGGTTCACCGACCTGATGGAAAGCGCGAAATCGGCAGCCTGACCTACTCGGGCCCCGGGAAATGCAGACAAGCGTTTGGCTGACGAACCAGCCGGCCAACGCCACTCCGCCACCGGAATGCAGCATTGTCTCAAATAAAAAACCCCGGCGTGCAGTGCACACCGGGGTTTTTTGATAACTGATGCCGGAAGCTTTATCCGATCAGTTCGTCAAATGCCGTCAGGATCTGACCGACTTCTGCGATCTGCTCGTCAAGCATCTGCTTCTGCTCCACCAGGATTTCCTGTTGCGCTAAGCAGATTTCCTGAAGTTCCTTGAACTGGTCTTCCCGTTTGCCGTTGCCTTCCACCAGCTTGATCACCCGGCGGATTTCGGCAAGCGTGAGGCCGATCTTCTTGGCCTGCAGGATTACCCGCATCCGCGAAACGTCACGTGGACCGTAGAAACGGCGTGCGCCCTTGCGAACCGGATTGAGAAGACCCTTTTCTTCGTAGAAACGAAGCGTCCTGAGGGTTACGTCGAACCGCTCGGACATTTCCGAGATCGCGAGAGCGCGATCGTCAAGCATCACTTCTTGTCCTGGCCCGGCAATATCCGGCACCACGACCATCTTGGTTGCTACATTGTTCATACTTTTAAGCCCGATCTTGTCTTTTTTGTTCCAAGTCTGGCTGGGTCTTGCTGCGCTCCCGACTCGCCGGTCCCACCTCCGGTTCATCAGGTCCCACTAGCACCGCAATTACAGCCCCCGCAGCTTGAAGCGCAATGCTCTTCGCTTCAGAAGCTCCCAACGCCAAACTCATAGGAGACTAAGCAGTAGTCTAATACACCGGATCGACAGTTAAAATCTACGCCAAATTTAGGAATATTGCCCAGTTTTTACGGAAGTTTCAGTTATGCGAAAACTAAAACTAAAAACCTACGAGAAAGGACACGCAACTACGAATGTTTATTCAGGGGCACTTTAGCCAAAACACGAACAAATATTAATTATCGATAATCTGAATATAAGAACTAGACTTTTCTTGAATATATAAATCCACAATAAATTTTCTTTACCTCACGGCAACGACCAAGGGAAAATTACTTAGTTCGCTTACTCCTAACCCTGAGGATTATTACAATTAGTGAAATTCCCTTAGATACTATGTAGGCAAAAAAGTTCACGAATCGTGATCCGCGAGACGAAAATGAACGCTACATACGCAACAATACCCGCTATGCGCGAATATCAATTCCGCCTTACTCCTCATGAAAAGATAAGGAAAAATCTAAGCTTATCACTTATTTGACCAACCGTTACGGCACCGAACAAGTATATCAATTTTTTGTCCACACGGTCAATTTTACCATCAAATTCAACCACCTCCATCGACGCAAAAGAGCACATTGTGCACTTCTCGATTGACAAGCGATGAGCAAGGTTATTTTTGTCAGAAGTACCGGACGAGCGAACCCGCAAGGGGATGCCCGCAACCAAGGTATTCTGGAATAAGACGAAATGGCCGATTCAAAATCCAAAGACACCATGCCCGGCATGACCCCGCAGCAATTCCGCCATTGGCGGCGAGCACTCGGGCTCAAGCAGAAGGATGCGGCAGACCGTCTGGGCCTGAAGAAGCGCATGATCCAGTATTACGAAAAGGGAAATCGCGACGGGCGACCCGTTGAAATTCCCAAATCCATCCGCCTTGCCTGCTATGCATTGTCGGAAGGGATCGGCGACTTTGACGGCCAGACAACGATCCCGTTACCCGCCGAAATTGCCAAGCCGGAATAAAGTCGTGATTTTAGCTCGCAAAAGGTCGACTTTCACGCCCTGGCGGGGTTCCCTCCTGCGCAGCTTTTCCCTATAAGACGCGCTCAGCCAACATAGTCATACCCTCATGTCCGAGCCAGACCGAATAGCGAGCCCGCTGTCCGGAAAGGCCGCTGCGAGCTGCGAGCCGAGATGCCAAAACGCACAGATATCTCTTCCATCCTGATTATTGGTGCCGGTCCGATTGTCATCGGCCAGGCATGTGAATTCGATTATTCGGGCACCCAGGCCTGCAAGGCGCTGCGCGAGGAAGGGTATCGCATCATCCTGGTCAACTCGAATCCGGCGACGATCATGACCGACCCGGACCTGGCTGACGCGACCTACATCGAGCCGATCACTCCCGAGCTGGTGGCCAAGATCATCGAGAAGGAACGCCCGGATGCGCTTCTGCCGACGATGGGGGGCCAGACCGCGCTGAACTGCGCACTCGACCTGGAACAGATGGGTGTTCTGGAAAAATACGGCGTGGAAATGATCGGCGCCCGCGCCGATGTCATCGAAAAGGCTGAAGACCGCGAAAAGTTCCGGGCTGCGATGGACGTCATCGGCCTGGAAAACCCGCGCGCGGCAATTGCCTCCTCCCCGGCAATTCACGACGAGAACGGCCGGATCGTCGGTTACGACCGCAATGCCGGCTATCTTGAAGCCATGCGCGCCATCGACGAGATCGGCCTGCCGGCGATCATCCGCCCCGCCTTCACCCTGGGTGGCACCGGCGGCGGCGTTGCCTATAACCGGGAAGAATTCGAAACCATCGTCCGCTCGGGCATCGACGCATCTCCGGTCGGTCAGGTCCTGATCGACGAGAGCCTGCTCGGCTGGAAGGAATATGAAATGGAAGTGGTCCGCGACACGGCGGACAACTGCATCATCATCTGCTCCATCGAGAACGTCGATCCGATGGGTGTGCATACCGGTGATTCCATCACTGTCGCGCCGGCCCTGACGCTGACCGACAAGGAATACCAGATCATGCGCGACGCCTCGATTGCGGTGCTGCGCGAGATCGGCGTGGAAACCGGCGGTTCGAACGTGCAGTTCGCGGTCAATCCGGACAATGGCCGCCTGGTCGTCATTGAAATGAACCCGCGCGTGTCGCGGTCTTCCGCCCTGGCCTCCAAGGCAACCGGCTTCCCGATCGCCAAGATCGCGGCCAAACTTGCTGTCGGCTACACGCTGGACGAGCTGGAGAACGACATCACCGGCGGCGCGACCCCGGCATCGTTCGAACCGACCATCGATTACGTGGTCACCAAGATCCCGCGTTTCGCCTTCGAAAAATTTCCGGGCTCCGAAGCAACCCTGACCACTGCCATGAAGTCAGTCGGCGAAGTGATGGCCATTGGCCGGACCTTCAACGAAAGCCTGCAGAAAGCATTGCGTGGTCTGGAAACGGGCCTGAACGGCTTTGATGAAACCGAAATCCCGGGCCTTGATCAGGGCGACGACCGCAACGCCCTGCGCGCTGCCGTCTCGACACCGACACCGACCCGGCTTCTCAACGTCGCCCAGGCCATGCGCCTTGGCATGACGGTCGAGGAAATCTACGAGGCCAGCGGCATCAATCCCTGGTTCCTGGAGCAGATCGAAGCCATCCTGGAAATGGAAGCGAAGGTCCGCAAGCTCGGCCTGCCGAAAGATGCAGCGAACTTGCGCAAACTGAAATCCATGGGCTTTTCCGACGCGCGCCTGGCAAGCCTTGCCGATCTCGATGCATCGGACGTTGCCAAGCTCCGCAAGCAGCTGGACGTGCACCCGGTCTACAAGCGCATCGACACCTGCGCTGCCGAGTTCGCCTCCCCGACTGCCTATATGTATTCCACCTACGAGGCTCCCTTCATGGGGCAGCCCGCGTGCGAGGCGAATCCGTCCGACCGGAAGAAGGTGGTCATTCTGGGTGGCGGTCCGAACCGGATCGGCCAGGGTATCGAGTTCGACTATTGCTGCTGTCATGCCGCCTTCGCGCTGGAAGACGCGGGCTACGAGACCATCATGGTCAACTGCAACCCGGAAACCGTCTCCACTGATTACGACACGTCCGACCGCCTCTACTTCGAGCCGCTGACCGCTGAAGACGTGCTGGAGATCATGCGCAAGGAGCAGGAGAACGGCACGCTGCACGGCGTCATCGTCCAGTTCGGCGGCCAGACCCCGCTCAAGCTGGCGCAGGCGCTGGTCAAGGCGGACGTGCCGATCCTCGGCACGTCACCGGACATGATCGATCTTGCCGAAGACCGTGACCGGTTCCAGAAGCTTCTGATCAAGCTCGACATGAAGCAGCCGGAAAACGGCATCGCCTATTCCGTCGAACAGGGTCGCCTCATCGCCGGTCAGCTCGGCCTGCCTCTGGTGGTCCGCCCGTCCTATGTCCTGGGTGGCCGTGCCATGCAGATCATTCGTGACGAGGAAGCCCTCAACTCCTATCTGCTTGGCACCCTGCCGGAGCTGGTCCCGGCGGAAGTGCGGGCAAAGTACCCGAACGACAAGACCGGCCAGATCAACACCGTGCTGGGCACCAACCCGCTGCTGTTCGACCGCTATCTCGACGGCGCGATCGAGGTGGATGTCGATGCCCTTTGCGACGGCAAGGACGTGTTCGTCTGCGGCATCATGGAGCACATCGAGGAAGCCGGCATCCATTCCGGCGACAGCGCCTGCTCCCTGCCGCCGTTCTCGCTCGGCGAAGAGATGCTTGAAGAACTCAAGCGCCAGACCACGGCATTGGCTCTGGCACTGGAAGTCGGCGGCCTGATGAACGTGCAATACGCCATCAAGAACGGCGAGATCTTCGTTCTGGAAGTCAACCCGCGCGCATCGCGCACCGTGCCCTTCGTCGCCAAGACGATCGGCGCGCCAGTCGCAAAGATCGCCAGCCGCATCATGGCAGGAGAAAGCCTGGCTTCCTTCGGCCTCAGCGAGAAGAAACTCGACCATATCGCGGTCAAGGAAGCTGTCTTCCCGTTCGCCCGCTTCCCCGGCGTCGACACGATCCTCGGACCGGAAATGCGCTCGACTGGCGAAGTCATGGGCCTCGACACTGCCTTCGGCAAGGCCTTTGCCAAGTCCCAGATCGGCTGCGGCACAGGGGTTCCGGACAAGGGCACCGTGTTCGTTTCCATGCGCGACGAAGACAAGGCCGGCGTGCTTGACGCCGTCCGCAGCCTGGAAGCCGGCGGCTTCACGATCATCGCCACCGGCGGCACCCAGAAGTTCCTCGAGGACAAGGGGATTGCGGTGAAGAAGATCAACAAGGTTCTTGAAGGCCGCCCTCATATCGTTGATGCTATCAAGAACGGTGAGGTCCAGCTCGTCTTCAACACGACCGAAGGCGCACAGGCCATCTCCGACAGCCGGTCGATGCGCCGGGCGGCTCTTCTGAACAAGGTACCGTATTACACGACCCTTGCAGGATCAGTGGCTGCCGCGAAAGGCATTGCCGCCCATAAAGCTGGGAGCCTTGAAGTAAGACCTTTACAATCCTACTTCGGCTAAGGCTATTATACTCGTGACCGGCCGGGAAAGCGCGCCTTTCCCGGCTTGGTTTGTTTTTGTCAAAGCGCGGTCCTCGAGATTAGGGGGACCCAATAAGCTGAAGGTCTGAGACCAATGGAAAAAGTTCCGATGACCTCCGCCGGGTACAAGATGCTCCAGGACGAGCTGAAGGAACGTACCGCGGTAGAGCGCCCGCGCATCGTCGAGGCGATTGCTGAAGCACGCGCGCATGGCGACCTGTCGGAAAATGCGGAATACCATGCGGCTAAAGAAGCCCAGAGCCTGAACGAAGGCCGTATTTCGGAACTGGAAGACAAGCTGTCCCGCGCTGAAATCATTGATGTGACCAAGCTGTCCGGCGACATCGTCAAATTCGGCGCGACCGTCACCCTCATCGACGAGGACACCGAAGAAGAAAAGAAATACATGATCGTTGGCGACGTCGAATCCGACGTGAAGCAGAACAAGGTCTCTATTTCTTCTCCGATCGCCCGCGCCCTGATTGGCAAGTCCATCGGCGACAGTGTCGAAGTTGCTGCCCCTGGCGGTGCCCGGTCTTACGAGATCGTGGACGTACGCTTCGTCTGACCCCAGCCTTTCAGTGTTGAGCCTTCCCGGTCTGGCCTCTCTTTGCAGGGACCGTCCCCGGTCTTAGCAGGCCTGAAAATTGCCCCTGGCCGTTTCAATGTCCGGGTTCCCTTTGAACCCGGACCTGCCTGGCACAGCTCCCCCGGCAACGTACGCGCGTTCTGCGACTGTCCTTAAGTCGCAGCAAAAGCAGAGCTTTCCCTTTGACGTCCACGACACAGCCGTTAAGCTGACAACCGGAAAGTGTCGGAGGATTTGCAATGGTCTTTAACGCGATTGCTGTATGGTTGTTGATCGCGTCGGTGCCGTTATGGATATACCGCTGGTTTCTGTTTTCCAGGCTCACGGCACGCGAACGCCTGATGTTCAAGCGCCTCGTCGCGCAACGCCACGAAAGCTCCTTCGTGTTCGCCGTGCGGATGGCTGGTTACCTGATCGCTCTGGCTGTTGCCGTCTTCTTCGTCGTCTTCGGTCTGCAATATCTGAAGTATGGCAACTTTGGCATAACGACCTACAGCGACACGATACGCAGCAGGTTCTATTCCGGCATTGAACCCGTCGACCAGGCGCTCGACAGCTACCACTATGACCAGATGCTGCCCGTTGCGGCACTGACGACCATCCTGCTGGTGACCGTCGCCTTTACACTGGTCACCGCGGCTCTCAGGGACATCTCCCTGATCCGGCGTCTCCAGAAAAAAGTGAAAAAACTGGCTTCGTGAGTTTGTTGGCGCCCTTGCCTGCCGGATCGGCAGGCAACGCCTCACGCGTGCTGCAAGATATTCACCAGGCGCCCGAAAGGGTCGCGCACGTAAAAGCGCCTGACGCCCCAGGGCTCATCTGCCGGGCCGTATTCGATGCCGAGGCCTTTTGCCTGCACTTTTTCCAGCACTTCTTCAAGGTTATCGACTTCGACCGAAAAATCGGGCACGGGCGTTCCCGCACCGCCTTCCGCCGCAATGCTGACCTGGGCCATCGCCCCCCGTTCGCCTGCAAAGGTGACGATCCAGCCGTGATCCATCGCCAGGTCCATGCCCAGCACGTCGCCGTAGAAGCTTTGCGCCTTGCCGGTATCCGGCGATGCGATGTTGGCAACGACTCGTTTCACAGCCATGGCGTCTTGTTCCTTCTTGCAGCCGGTTCGGACTTCAATCGATTGGAACGACAGGCTCATCCTTTGTTCGGCGGATTGTCAACGCCGTACGAACGCTGTCGACGTTGGGCGCAGCGGTCAATTCGCGAATGATGAAATTCTGGAAGGTCTGCAGATCCGGCGAAACGCATTTCAGCAGGAAGTCGACCTCACCCGAAAGCATGTAGCTTTCGCGCACCAGTGGCCAGTTCTGAACCGTCTGTTCGAAGGCAATCAGATCCGCCTCGGTCTGGCTGTGCAGCCCGACCATCGCAAAGGCTGTCACGTCGTAACCGAGCTGCTTTTCATCAAGCAGGGTCCGGTAGCCCAGAATGAGCCCGGCTTCCTCCAGCGCGCGCACCCGGCGCAGGCAGGGAGGAGCGGATATGCCGACCCGACGGGCCAATTCCACATTGGTCATCCGTCCGTCATCCTGCAATTCCTTCAGGATCTGCCAATCAATGGCATCGAGCCGCGCTTTCAAACCTGTCTCCTTCGCGCTTCGCATGACGCGCCATGCTGTGGGCATTCGGGTCTTTCGCAAGACTGTCGCCTTGCCCGATACCGGAATCCCAAGCTAACCTCTATTTGTGTGCCGAGTTATGATTTTTTGCGCGTTTGTGCAAGACTATAACAAAATTGCGCACGATTTCGAAAGATTACGATAGGGGAACTTCTCCAAAACATGCCTTTTTCGCCGGAGAAAGCCCCTTCTTCCCTCTGGATCCTCACCGATGGAAAGGCGGGCGATGTTGCCCAGTGCCGCGGTATTGCCGAAGCCCTCGGCGCACCTGTTGAAGAACGCCACATAGCGCCGCGTGCACCCTTTACCTGGTTGATGCCCTTCGGTCCGATCGATCTGCGCGAGCGGGAGACCCGCCCCGGCAGCCCGATTGCCCCGCCCTACCCTGATATCGCCATCGCGTCCGGCCGCCGGGCGGTCCCGTATCTGCGCCGGGTCAAGCGCCTTTCGGGAGGCAAGACCTTTACCGTGTTCCTGAAAGACCCGCGCATAGGACCAGATGCAGCGGATCTCATCTGGGTACCCGAGCATGACAAGCTGCGCGGACGGAACGTCCTTGTAACACCGACGTCCCCACACAAGTTCTCGGCCGCAACACTGGCCGAACTCCGCAGCCGGCAGGTTGCCGAGATAGATGGTCTTCCACGGCCCCGTGTTGCGGTTCTTGTCGGCGGGGACAGTCGGCACCACAGGTTTTCCGAAGACGACCAGAACCGCCTTTTGAGTGGCCTGCGAGAGCTTGCACATGCGGCACATGTCCATTTCATGATCACAGCCTCCCGCCGCACGCCGGCCGGATTGGCGTATGGTCTTGCAGGATTGGCCAAATCGGGAAATCACCTCTACTGGACAGGCGAGGAACCCAACCCTTACGGCCTCTATCTCGCCAAGGCAGATGCGATCATCGCCACTGCCGATTCCACGAACATGATCGGTGAGGCCACAGCCACCGGCAAGCCGGTCCATGTATTCGAACCGAGCGGCGGTCACGACAAGATCACCCGGTTTTTGGGGACTTTGCGACGCATGGGTGTCATTCACCCCTTTCCAGGTCCGCTGAAAACCACTACCTACGAGCCGATAGATGCCACGCCGGTGATCGCTCAACGCATCTTGAGCGATTTTTCGGCCGCACGGCAAACCCGGAACAACGCCCCGATGGGCCAACCTGGCAACGCAAACGCCGGGACATGAAAACAGGATAAAGGTGCGCCCATGAGCACGGAACACAGCAAACTTCTGATCATCGGCTCCGGCCCGGCCGGCTACACGGCTGCCATATATGCTGCCCGTGCCATGATCGAGCCGACGCTGGTGGCCGGTATTCAGCCGGGCGGCCAGCTGACCATTACTACTGATGTCGAGAATTACCCCGGCTTCGCGGATCCCATCATGGGGCCGTGGCTGATGGAACAGATGCAGAAGCAGGCCGAAAACGTCGGCACCAAGATCCTTTACGACACCATCGTGAAGGCTGACCTGTCCCAGCGCCCGTTCCGCCTGGAAGCCGACAGCGGCACGGTGTTCACGGCGGATGCCCTGGTGATCGCCACCGGCGCGCAGGCCCGCTGGCTTGGCCTGTCTTCGGAACAGGATTACATGGGCGCTGGCGTTTCCGCCTGTGCGACCTGTGACGGCTTCTTCTACCGCAACAAGGAAGTTGTGGTTGTCGGCGGCGGCAACACCGCCGTGGAAGAAGCGCTGTATCTCGCCAATCTCGCCTCCAAGGTGACGCTGGTTCATCGCCGTGACAGCCTGCGGGCGGAAAAGATCCTGCAGGACCGCCTGTTCCAGCACCCGAAGATCGACGTCATCTGGGACCACCAGGTCGACGAGATCCTCGGCGGCGGCATGCCGAAAGCAGTTACCGGCGTACGGTTGAAAAACACCGCAACCGGCGAATTCCAGGAAATTTCCACGGACGGTGTCTTCATCGCCATCGGCCACGCACCGTCGGTCGAACTCTTCAAGGATCAGCTCACGCTGAAGTCCAACGGCTACCTGGAAACTGCCCCGGATTCGACCAGGACATCCATCCCGGGCGTCTTTGCGGCCGGTGATGTCACCGACGACATTTATCGGCAGGCAGTAACCGCTGCCGGCATGGGCTGCATGGCAGCCCTTGAAGCCGAGAAGTTTCTGGCCGAACATGAAGTGACGTCGACAAAGCAGGCCGCCGAATAGGCTGCCTGACTGTCCTGCGGAGGGGCACGCATGGATTGGGACAAATTGCGCATTTTTCATGCGGCCGCACAGGCTGGCAGTTTCACGCATGCAGGTGACACCCTGCATATGAGCCAGTCGGCTGTCAGCCGGCAGGTCAGTGCGCTAGAGCACGATCTGGGCGTTCCGCTGTTTCACCGGCACGCCCGCGGCCTCTTGCTGACCGAACAGGGCGAACTGCTCTACCGGACTGCCAACGACGTGCTGATGAAGCTGGAAGCGGTTCAGTCGAGCCTGACGGACAGCAAGGAAAAGCCATCCGGAGCCCTGCGCGTGACAACCACGGTGGGCCTTGGTTCCACCTGGCTCACCTCACGGATCAGAAGCTTCATCGATCTCTATCCAGATGTCGACCTGCACCTGATCTTCGACGACGACGAACTGGACCTCGGCATGCGCGAAGCGGATGTGGCCATCCGCTTGCGCCAGCCGACCCAGCCGGACCTGATCCAGCGCAAGCTGTTTACAGTGCATTTCCATGTCTATGCGGCACCGGAATACCTTCAACGGTTCGGAACACCTGTGTCGATCGACGACCTCGACAAGCACCGGCTGATCACCTTTGGCGAACAGGCTCCGGCCTACCTCCGCTCGATGAACTGGCTGGAAACAGCCGGGCGCGTCGCGACAAGCCCGCGCAGGTCCGTCCTGAAGGCCAACAACATCGTGGCTATCAAGCGTGCTGTTCAATCCGGCGTGGGCATTGCCATTCTGCCGGACTACATCATCGACAAGTCGTCGAACCTGGCACCTGTCATGACCGACCAGGACGACAAGGTGCCCTCCTTCGACACCTATTTTGTCTACCCTTCGGAACTGAAGAACACCGCGCGTGTTACCGCGTTCCGCGAGTTCCTGCTGGCAAATGCAGAAGGCTGGGTTTTCTAACCCTGCCCTCCTTTCGTCTGTCCGCCCGAATGCGATTGGCTCAACCAGCCCCGGCTTGACCGGGACGCAACCCTGCTTGCCTGCACGACCGGCCTACAGGGGCTTTTGCAGAGACTCTCTCCCTAAAAAGGTCTCAGAACTCGGCCTGCGCCGCGGCAACCGAGCGGCCCGATCGTCTCCATTCCGCTGGGAAAGCACAGGACTGGACAGACTCAGGTTTCATTCGCCAAATCAGCTCAACATTTAGGCATCAAAATTACTGCACACGGGGACAGCATTTGCATTTATTTCGGTGAACCAATCGATTTTTTCACTCGAAATTAAAAATTTTTTTGAAGCTGCCGGCAAAAACCGACTAATTCAATCTGTTGTAATTAAAGGGGTTTTGGTCAAATTTTTGACCATTCAGTCAAGCTCTGCGTAAAATGCATAGCAGATCTGCACCCCTGCCTCTTGTTTACGCAGCTTGTGCACTGCATATAAGCATCACTGTTGGTCACACGGACATCACGTCCTCCTCCCAGTGATGTTCCGACCAGCTGTTCCCCTCTGGAAGGTGATTCCACTGTTTTCAGTGAATCAAAATAAACTGCCGGGTCTTTTAAGACCCGGCTCTTTTTTTGCCCAGACGATGCTGCGATGCAGCATGACGTAATGTCACTTCACCTCACATGAACAGGCGTTCGTTGCCCAGGTCCTTGTAGAGGCCGGCCACCTGCTCCTCATAGCCGTTGTAGAGAAGCGTGTTGCGGCGCTCGTCCGTTCCAAGCAGCCGCTCGGAAGACTGCGGCCAGCGGCGATGCGGCACGGACGGGTTCACGTTCGCCCAGAAGCCATATTCAGAAGACTGGATCTCCTCCCAGAAGCTGACCGGACGCTCGTCGGTGAAGGAGATCTTCACGATCGACTTGATCGACTTGAAGCCGTACTTCCACGGGACAACCAGCCGGATCGGTGCACCGTATTGCTTGGCAAGCGGCTTGCCGTAAACGCCGGTAGCGATGAAGGCGAGTTCATTGGTCGCTTCTTCCAGCGTCAGGCCCTCGACATAGGGCCAGGGATACCAGCTCTGCTTCTGCCCGCTGGCAACCGACGGATCGAGGAAGGTTTCAAAACGCAGGTATTTTGCACCTGACTGCGGCCCGGCCAGCTTCACCAGCTCGGCAAGCGCGAATCCCGACCAGGGCACGGCCATGGACCACGCTTCGACGCATCGATGCCGGTAGAGCCGCTCTTCCAGAGGCATCTTGGCCAGAAGGTCATCGATGCCGATCTCTTGCGGATTGTCGATCATGCCATCCAGCACAACGGTCCAGGGGCGGATCTTGAGTTCCTGTGCCGCCGGCCAGATCTGCTTGTGCGTGCCGAACTCGTAAAAATTGTTGTATTTCGCCGTGAACTCTTCCGGGGTCACGTCCCTGTCGAGCGTAAAGGTCTCATTGCGCTTGACCGGATAAAGGCCCGCGCTCGGGTCTTCTTCCGCAAAAGCCGGGCGAATTCCAAGGCCCGTACCCATCAGCGCACCAGCCCCGGCAAGGCCGGCAAGGATCTGCCGGCGGTTCATGAAAACGGCCTCCGGTGTTGCTTCCCGTTCCGGAAGCTCCCAGCTGCGTTTCTTCAGTATATTCATTGTCAGTCTCCCGTTTGTTCCGAAGGAAACCGGAATCGGCTTTCAATGGCAAATAACGCCCTGGTGACTGAGCGCAACAACAAGGTGATCAACAGTACAGCGCTTTAGTAAGACGAACACAACAGAGGGGCCAACCGGCCCCTCTGTCATCGCTTTCAGTGCTCTACCGTTCACGCGGCCTGTCTGCCGGACCTCTGCAGGGCAATGTCCGCCGCCTTGCCGGAAAGTTCCGCCATATGGTCGAACTCGGCGGTGTAGCTTGCAACCCCGGCGGTCGCCGAACGCAGTTCGATGATCAGGTCGCCGATTTCCGCCTCCGGCATTAACGCCTGCACCTCATCCCAGCCATTCCACTCGGGACGGGCATCGAAGCCAAGCAATTGTCCGCGTCGTGCCGAGACGATCGCATTCACCCGCGCGGTCGCATCGCTCGGGCAGGCTATCACCACCTTGTGGATCGGCTCCAGCAGCACCGGCTTGCACTCAGGCAGACCTTCCCGGATTGCCAGAATGCCGGCCATCTTGAAGGCCTGGTCGGAACTGTCCACAGAGTGATAGGAGCCGTCCGTCAGACAGACGGACACATCCACCACCGGGAATCCGAGCGGGCCTTGCCCCAGCGCATCCAACACGCCGTCACGCACGGACGGGATATATTGTTTCGGCACGACTCCTCCGGTAATCGTGTCTGAAAACTGGACGCCCTCGCCGCGCGGCAGCGGAGATATCTCGATCACCACATCACCGAACTGACCATGCCCGCCAGACTGTTTCTTGTGACGGCCACGAACCTTGGTGCCTGACCGGATCGTCTCGGCATAAGGCACGTGCGGTGTATTGGCGGCGATATCCAGACCGTATTTTCCGGCAAGCCGTTCCTGGGCAACACGCAAATGCATTTCGCCCTGCCCTGCAAGCAACGTTTCGGCCGTTGTCTGGTTTTGCGAGACGATCAGCGAGCGGTCCTCTTCAACCAGTTTCGCCAGTGCCGCGGAAAGACGGACCTCGTCCTTGCGCTGTTTGGCGGAAATCGCCGTCGCCAGAACAGGATTGCGCCGTTCAAGCACCTGAAGGCTTTCGATCTTCCCGTTTTCGAAACTCAGGAGGTCGCCCGTCTGGACATCATCGAGCCTCCCGAGCCCAACCAGATCGCCCTTGCCGGCCGTTGCGATCTTGTTCGCCTGCTGGCCGAAGACAGAAAACAGTCCGGACACCTTGATTTCGGTGTCGCCATTGAGGAACAGGGTATCGCCGTCGGAGACCACGCCTTCCAGAATGCGGGCGATCGACTGCTTTCCGCCGTGCTGGGTGTGCAGCGTCTTGACGACCTGCAGCATCGCGCGCGACGTCGTGCCAAGCACCCGGCGCGACAGCAGGTCGACACCAGGAACCTCATGGCGCAAGGCCTTGAGCAGCCGGCTGACACCGTTGCCGTGTTCTGCGGAGCCGAAGAAAACCGGACAGATGAGACCGTCCTGCATTTCGTTCACCAGATCGGCGAACACCTGATCGCGATTGGGGGCGATATCCTCGAGCAACGCCTCCATCAGGTCGTCGTCGTGATCGGCCAGGTGTTCCAGCATGGTGAAACGAGCTTCGTGCTCACGCGCGAGATCCGCATCGGACATGTCGATCTGAGTGCTTTCCTCCTTCTCGTGATAGACATGCGCCCGCTCCAGCGCGAGATCGATGAAACCCGTCGCCAGGCCGTCTTCCCAGATCGGGATCTGTCGCAGCACCAGCGGCACCGCAGATGCCGGTTGCAGCACGCTCAGGACATCGCGCACCCGCCGCGTGCTCTTGTCGATCTTGTTTAAAAACAAAACCCGCGGAATGGCGCGGGCTTCAAGGGCTTTCAGGATCAGCTGCAGGGCTGGAACCTTGCGCTCGTCGTCCTCCGCCACCACGACGGCCAGATCCACCCCGGAAAGCGCCCCGTCCATTTCGCTCAGGAACTCCACGGATCCAGGGCAGTCGACGAACACGAAGCGATCTCCCAGGAATTCCGCGTCCGCAATGTTCAGTTCCACACTCATGCCGTGGGCACGCGCTTCCGGCGAAGCGTCACCCACCGTATTTCCGTTCGCGACGGATCCTTGCCGGGCCACCTTGTCCGTTCGCGCCAGCAAGGCTTCCAGAAGACTGGTCTTGCCGCTGCCGAACGGACCCACTAGGGCGATACAGCGCGGAGCGCTGCCCGCAGCAGATCCTTTTCCGTTTGAAGTGATTGCCATGCTGAGCCTCCCGTTAGTTCGAGGATATCTCGTAACAACGCGGCAGGGCCGGCTGGGGGACGCGGCCTGCCGCGTCTCGCCCGGATGGGATCGAAGGCCTTTTGCCCGGTACTCAACAGCACCAAGCCCCAAACTGTGGCCGATCGACCAGGGGCGGTCAGCCATCGTCGCGCCGATATCGGCGGCAACGCAAGGGAATCTTACGCGGCAGCGCAGCAATTTGCCCTTGTCTCGGCTCAGTCTCCAGGCAGATGACAGCTCGTTAAAAGTGCACAAAAATCCAAAACACCGCCGATCCCAGAGGCTTATAAAGGCTCTCCCGACTGAGATCTCCAGACCGGCAAGCGGTGGAGAAAATTTGAGCTGAAGACTGAAAAAAGTCCCGCCTTCAGACCTTCCCAAGCAAGTGCCATTGCCCTGCCGGAATTGGCAGATAGTGAAATTGACGCGCGGAGGCCTATGTAACCAACTTGAACTGGCCTCGGGCAAAAGGAGCACGCGTGACCAAAACCCTGATACTCTGTTCAGCCCTGCTAGCTGCCACGTCGGCAATACCGGCGCATGCGCAATCGACCCAGCTGCGCAGTCCTCCCATGATGACCTCGCCGCGGCTGCCTTCTGCCGGTCAGCAGCTGAACCAGAACCTCAACCGCCAACAGTCCGGTTTCTCCACCCGGCAGCAGATTGACGGTGCGGAGCGTCTGAACCGCACCGAGCAGATCAACCGGCAGAACACCCGGCCGGACAAGGAAGAAACTCCCTGTGCCGGCGCGAACGAAAGCTGCCGCGACTAAAGCGGAGAAACAGGACAGCGGCAGCCGTTGAGGCTTAGTTAATCAGTTCCAGCGTCATCTTGCTGACACCCAGTGTCAGGTTCGTGCCTGTCTGGCTTTCCAGGCTGAAAGGGTTGAGCGCGATGGATCGGTCGAAACCACCCAGCAGCGCGTTCGCCTTGATGCCCGCACCAACACTTGCCCCGGCGGTCAGCCCGCCGTAGGTGCCTGCCAAAAGGCCCGGCTTCCGGTTTGCGGAAGGTGCCAGCACGCCCCAGACCAGCGTGGCCTGTTTGGTCTTGCCTATGTCCAGCCCATAGTCGCGGACGGTCCCCTTGTAGTTTTCCACCGCTCCACCGTCGACCGGTGAAAAGCTGCATCCGAGTGTTGCTGAAGAGCCAACAATGAAACTGTGCTCGCCTTCCACCAGGCAGCTCAGTTTGCCGATTTCAACCTTTGGGCTGTCTTCGGAGGCAAGGGCCGGCATGGCAAACACAATGGCCACGGCGGCAAGAACCGGTTTCAAAATACGCATGTAGAGAACTCCCGTTCGGCTGCGAATATCCGCTTTTAGCAAAGGCGCGGATCACGCCAGTGATATGACGCGCCAAGACGTCAAAATCGCGGCAATGGCAAAAGGGTCAGCCGTAACCGTCGGTAGTGTCGGTACCGCCCGCCAGAGCAGGGGCAAGCACACCACCGTTCGACGACCTGTCCGACACTCGGGCAAGCAGAAACCGGCGACCGGCAATCAGAAGGGTCAAGGTGACGACCACCGGAAGAAGGCTGTTTTCCGGCACCTGGAACGCCCAGACCGTTCCAGCCAGCGATACGGCAAGCATCAGAAACGATAGTCGGTACTGTGTTGATCTGGGCAAGTCGGGGACACCGGCAAATCCACCACGTGAGAACAGGGTCAAGACCCCGCCGGTAAGCGTCACGGTCAACAAAACGGCACTGTACGAATAGCCTGTCAGGAATGCTGCCAGAGCGCCGTCGCCAAACCGATACAGGCCGACCAGAAGCGGTGTCACCAGCAGGATATGCAGATTGATACCGAGCAATACGGGGTGCATGGGCGCCTTGACCAGCACAAAGCCGGCAAGAACGAAAACCGCAAGACCGCAACCACTCCAGCCTGCAAGCTCCAGATCACCCGTCTGTCGCCAGAGCACAATGAAGACAATCGACGGCACGCTTTCAAACAGATCAAGAAGCAGTTGTTTCTGATGTGAATTTGCCATCGCTCGCCCTCCACCTGACGGGGAAAGGCTAGAGCGTTCGAACTGTGCTGTAAACCGCGCATTCCTCAACCGGAAAATGCAGCCCACAACAGGAAAGGGCGGCCGTCGGCCGCCCTTTCGCAAATCTTTCGATGCCGGAAAAGCTTATTTCAGGTTCCCGCAGAAACGCTGGATGCGCGTGCAGGCCTCTTCCAGAGCTTCGGTCGAGGTCGCATAGGAAATGCGGAAGTTCGGACCAAGCCCGAAAGCCGAACCGTGAACGACGGCGACACCTTCAGCTTCCAGAAGCTCGGAGACGAAGTCCTCGTCGCTCTCGATCACCTTGCCGGAAGGGGCCGTCTTGCCGATTGTACCGGCGCAGGACGGGAACACGTAGAACGCGCCTTCCGGCACCGGGCACGAAATGCCGTTGGCCTGGTTCAGCATGGAGACAACCAGGTCCCGGCGTCCCTTGAAGACTTCGTTGTTTTTCGGGATGAAGTCCTGGGTGCCGTTCAACGCCTCGACCGCCGCCCACTGGGCGATGGAGCAAGGGTTGGAGGTTGACTGCGACTGAACCTTGGCCATGGCCTTGATCAGGTCAGCCGGGCCGCCGGCATAACCGATACGCCAGCCGGTCATTGCATAGGCCTTCGACACACCGTTGACGGTCAGCGTGCGCTCGTAAAGAGCAGGCTCCACCTGAGCAGGCGTGGTGAACTTGAAGTCGTCATAGACGAGGTGCTCATACATGTCGTCGGTCATGACCCAGACATGGGGGTGCTTCATCAGCACATCGCAGAGCGCCTTCAGTTCAGCTTCCGTGTAGGCCGCACCGGACGGGTTGGACGGAGAGTTGAAGATCAGCCACTTGGTGCGCGATGTGATCGCCGCATCGAGTGCTTCCGGGGTAATCTTGAAGGTCGACTTGTCCGCTTCCACGATCACCGGTTCACCGCCTGCGAGCAGCACCATGTCCGGATAGCTTACCCAGTAAGGGGTCGGAATGATGACTTCATCGCCCGGGTTCAGCGTTGCAATCAGCGCGTTGTAAAGCACCTGCTTGCCGCCGGTTCCCACGGTGATCTGGCTGGTTTCGTAAGTAAGCCCGTTTTCCCGCTTGAACTTTTCGACAATGGCCGCCTTCAGCTCCGGAATACCATCGACAGCGGTGTACTTGGTCTTGCCGTCGGTGATGGCCTTGATGGCGGCTGTCTTGATGTTTTCCGGGGTATCGAAATCCGGCTCGCCAGCTCCGAGACCGATTACATCGCGGCCTGCGGCTTTAAGCTCGCGTGCCTTGTTGGTGACGGCGATGGTCGCAGAAGGTTTAACACGCGCCAATGCGTCAGCAAGAAAGCCCATAATGTCCTCCAGGGGAAACGGGATTAACAGCGCGCGGACCCTAGATCCGTGCGCTGCGGAAAACAAGACCAAATCCGGAGAAGAACGGGAGTTTTCAGGCCGCTTGCGCCAGTTTGCCGGCGTATCTTTCAATCACCCCGGCATCGAGCGGTCCGCCATGGCCGAGATAGAAGCGTTTTGCCCCCTTGGACAGCAGAAATTTCAGCGAACGGGCGACCTGAAGCGGGTCTTCTTCAAAGGGAGGCGGCTTGGGCCGACTCTTCAGCGCGATTCCGCCCAGAAGAATGCCGGACGCCGCCAGATCCCCCGCGAGGACGGCACCATCGTCAAGCAGTACCGACAGCGATCCGGGCGTGTGGCCTGGCGTCGACATGATGACACCTTGCACGCCATAGGCTGTCAGATCCAGTGTCTGGTCCCCTGACAGAAGAATGTCCGGCTCCACCTTCGCAAACGGCCGTTCGATCGCGCCTGAAAGCTTGAACAGCCGACCGAAGAGCCCCGAAGGCTTCAGGATGGGAGCCTGGCCCCGGCAATAGGGTAAATCACCTTCATGCAGCACGATTGGCGAGCCCGACAGTTTCTGAAGACGCCTGGCGCTGCCCGCGTGGTCGATATGGCCGTGGGTCACCACGATCAGCTTCAGATCGGCAATGCAAAGCCCGACGTTCGCCAGCACCTTCTCGATCTTGGTCTCACTGCCTGGCAACCCGGTGTCCACAAGCACGGCACCACCGGCAAAGGTCAGCAGAAACGCGTTGACCATGCCGAATGGCAGGATCGGGATAGTGTGGATCTGGATCTCGGACATGTTTGCCGCCGTTCTCTTCCTGGTGATAGGTTGGCTCTTCACCTAGGCGGACGCGGAAATACGTTCAATTAGGCACCTTTTGGTAACCCGGACGGGCCATTGGCCCCGGCGAACCGGTGGAGACGGACATGAGCGAACCGATCGCATCCCTCTGGCGCATGCCTGGCACGCAGGACTGTCCCGTTGCCGACACGCTGAAAAGCATCGGCGGCAAACACACCCCAAGGGTTCTGCATTGCCTGACCGCTAGGGATCATCATTTTCTGGAACTACAGCGGACACTGAAACCGATCAGCCGCAAGGTGCTGACCCAGGAACTGCGCCATCTGGAAGAGATTGGACTGGTCGCTCGTACCGAACTGGACGACGCCCACCGCCGCGTCCGCTATGCCCTCACACCGAAAGGCCGGAGCCTGACCGAAATCCTTGGACAGGTCTACCTTTGGGCCGTGGAACACCACGGCACTGACGCGGCATCAGCGGCATAAAAGTAAAGTACTGTTTCAGTCGCTCTCAGTACCTGTCGAGGGTCAGCTTCTCGTTTCAAGGATCAGCTTCGGATCGTCCTTGTCCTCATCGATGATCGTGCACTTGAAGCGTTTTTTCTTGGTCTGGCCATTGAGCACCGTCACCGGCACCGACAGGGGAACTTCCGAGGCGTCTTTGGCAGAGGTCAACAGGGACGCATAATTGCTCGGGTGAAGCAGCATCTCGGTGATCGGACGGCTGTCGAGGACGTCCGATGTCAGATGGTAGGTCTTCATCGCTGCGTTGTTCGCCGCGATGATGATCTTTGACTTGATGTTGACCACCAGGATCGGCGCGCTGCACGCTTCGAAGACCCTGGCAAAGTCGACATCACCGCCGGCATGGCCGGCCGAAAACAGCACCCCGCCCACCGTTCCGCCGACACGAAAATACATGGCGTCATATTTCAGTTCGACGCTGTCGTTGGACGCCAGCAGAAACTTGCCACGCCCGGTCGCACTGGCCCGGCGCGTCAATGCCGCAAGCGTCAGGGAGACGATCGTTCGCCCGACCCGGTTCTGGATATGGGCAATGTTGCGCCCCAGGATCAGGCGAGCATCCTCGATCTGGAAGCTCTTGAGAAAACCGTCGCTGGCAAAGCGCACGTAGCCGAAATTGTCGACCAGCAGCACAACGCGGGTGGAGGACGCGACGAAATGCTGGAGGATCGGCGCCAGCCCCATGACGACCCGGCCCGGATTATTGTCATTCTCACCGATGGAGGGGAAGCAGATTGCAAGGATCTTGCCGTCTGGCAACTCGTAACGATAGGCAACGATCGGAATGCCCGGGATACGGTGGTCCGGCCCGCCGCCGACGTCGAACGGCCCGGCCTGGCCTTCCCGGATAGCACCCTGGACGAGGCGGAGAATGGTCTTCCGATCCTCTGGCGACAGGTGGCGCAGCGCCTCGTTGGAGGGCGCCTCCTGCAGATCCCGCACTTCGCTATTGAAACTCTGGGAACCGACCTCGTGCCAGAGAATGGTTTTCTTGCTGATATCGGCAATGAAAAACTGGATACCCGCCAGCGACAAGGCCGGCGGCTCCCCGGCCTTCTGGACCGATGGTTCTGTCGACGTTACTGGGTCTGTCGGCTTGCCCACCGTGGCGCTCTGCGCAGCGTTTATCGTCATTCCATGCCTGGTCTGTTTGTATCGGATGTCCCGGCGAGCAAGCATGCTTCCGAAATGCAAACAAACACTAAAATCGCATCGTAAAATATCTGGGTTATGTCAGTTTTTACAGTAATTAAACAACGCAATACGTTTTTATGAGAAGTTGTATTGTCAATTTTACGAAAGCTTAATTGGCCTGTTTCAGACCCCGGAACCACAGCCTTCCACCTTCGCACATCAAGACTGCCGGAATGGAAAACAGAACCGTCGCCCCCCCCTGAATGCAGCGCCATTCGGAGCACGGACACTACCTATTGTGCCGCCCTGCCAAGGCGGCAGCAAATAGATCGAATTTGCCGCAAAATAGTCACGAAAACACACGGCGCATGTCTAAATCGCGTCCGCGTGCCGGCGCAATTTCAAACGAGATTGAACTCATCCCAGCGGATGGAGGAGCCAATGGCCCACGCAACGACCGTACAGGCGACCATCAAGTCGCAGAACGTAAGCTTCCCACCGGTTTTGCTGTTCATAGTGGCAGCAGGCCTGTTGATGTTGATGTCCGCACTGGAGCCGTCACTGGTGCTGCCGATGGTCGCGTTCCTGACCATGGTTGCCGTTACCCGTCTGCTGGCCCGCCGACTGTTTCAGGACCTGACCGGCGCTCAAGCGCAGGCAGACTGACAGAAACCGAAGTACAACCGCTCGAACCTGACTGATCTTCACCATGGCACGCGTAGATAACCAGAAAACCAGAAAGTCCGTCCCCTCCAAAAGCGACCTGCATGAAGCCCGGCCGCTGTTGCAGGCAATCTTTCTGGGCATGCTGCTGGCAACCGCTTTGGTCGCAGCGGCGGCGATGGCAAACCCGGCCAACACGAACGGTGTCCCGAAGACCGAGCCCGTCGCGCACTCAGCAACCGGCCAGGCACCGGCAAACGCCGGTCGGCCGGCAAGCGCCATGTTCTGACAGCTTGACATACAACCAGCCGCCGCGGCGGCTCCGTCTGTTTCAGGAAGTCAAGATCAGCGCCTGGAGCCCGACCTTTCAAAAGCCGAGACCCGGCCTCATGCTTGGCACATGAGTGCCGGGCCTCAGTGCCCGGTCCGCCCCCGGATAACGTTTCCTGCCCAACGATGGTTCTCTTTGAACCTTCATCCAAGACAGCCCCGCAGTGCATTTGTGCAAGTGCCCGCTGTCTCACCGCCCTCAGGTGGTCCGCCGGTTGCGTCCGCTGTTGATCACGGTCAAGGACAGGAATTTGTTCGTTCGCCAAGTAAAGCAAGATCACATGTCATCTGCAAGACCGCACGCGGTTCAAGGCTGGCATCGATCGGAAATTAACCAGTGTCACATGGCGCGACCTTGAATACCGGGGATAACCGCAGTCCAGGCCTTTGCGAGAGCGTTCGGAAACTTCCAGCAAGCCGTGTGGAACAAAATCCGCTACGGGGCATTTGCCCTCAAGTGGTAGTATTACGCCGATGCAACCGGCGCCAGTGAGGGATTTCACATCATGACCATTGCCAACGGCGAAAAGTGGATCGATAAAGAAACGAAGGGTTTGTCGGAGGCAGCAATGGACATCGACCTCACACTTTCAGCAGACACGATCCGCCTGCTCGCCCAGAAGGCGCGGGCAGTTGCATCGTCTCTTCAGGATACGTTCGAGGACGGCCATGAAGGCGACGTCGAATTCGACGCCGATGCCCTGGAGCAAAGTCACGGTCACGATGGCCTTGCGGAGGAGGAAAACGACGACCTCTCCGACGAGGAACTGCGGGAGCTGATCGAGGATCTCAACGTGGATGAAGCTGCCGAACTGGTGGCTATCTCCTGGATCGGCCGCGGTGACTTCGAGGCTGAGGACTTCCAGCAAGCGGTCGACGAGGCACGCGATCGCGCCGCCGGTTCGACAGCAACCTATCTCCTCGGCATGCCGCTCCTGGCCGACCACCTGGAAGCCGGCCTCGACGCGCTTGACCTCTGACAGCCGATACAGCGCTGTTTTCGCCCGGGCTTCAAGACGTTCGGCGGGTCAAGGCGGCTAGGTCATTTTTGCCGGGTCTTCCACATCAGGTCGTTTTCCTTGGGAAAACCGGTTAGCAATTGATTTACTATCTTTTCGCTGCCGGACATTTGGCCCACTCTTGCCCCACTTCGTGGTGGGACAAGGGAGTTGAGGGCATGCTGCAAGACCCGGCGAACCAAGACGTGTTTACCGTCCATCGTCCGTCTCCATGGCCATATGTCGGCGCAATGCTCGCTGCGTCGGCCCTGATCACGACACTGGTCGTGGCGTTCAGCAGCTAATCCATACCGGCACTACCGCTCGAAACCGGTACCGGTCATCGTTCAGAGAGTTCCTTAATGCGTTCAACGCGTCTGGCCGTGCTTGATCTTGCCCGCGGCCTCGCTGTTGTCGCCATGGCGATCTACCATTTCTCCTGGGACCTTTCCTGGTTTGCCTATGTCGACTGGCCCGTTGCCCAGGGCACAGGTTGGCGCATGTTCGCCGCCTCGATCGCCGGCAGCTTCCTGCTTCTGGCTGGCGTCAGCCTGGATTTCGCCCACCACCTGGGCATCCGTTGGCATGCCTTCTGGCGGCGCCTTGCCGTGATCGTCGCAGCCGCTGCCGCCGTGTCGCTGGTCACCTATTTCACTTTCGGCGATACCTTTGTCCGCTTCGGCATTCTCCATTCCATTGCCTTGTCCAGCGTGATCGCCCTTCCCTTCACGCGCCTTCCGTTCGTCTTTGCCGGGCTTGCTGCGGCGTTCGTTTTCACTTTGCCTTTCTGGGCAGCTTCATCCGCCCTCGACGGCCAGCTCTGGCTGTGGACAGGGCTCGGCACACCGGATTTTGCCAGTGTGGATTATGTGCCGCTGGCGCCCTGGGCCGGAGTGACGTTGGCGGGCGTCGCCATCTCGAAGATTTTCCGAAAGATCAATCTGTGGCAGACGCTGTCCAGATTGACATTCGCCAACCGTCCCGGCCGGCTGACGCGGTTCTTCGGCCGCCATTCCCTGCCAGTCTATCTGCTGCATCAGCCCTTGCTGTTCGGCCTTGTGTGGACGGCAACGCAGATCGGCCCGGAGATGGACCGCTCCGCCAATGCCTTCGTGCGTAATTGCACGGTTTCCTGCCAGGGGACGACCGCTACGACAGAAATCTGCGAAGCCGCTTGCGGCTGTACACTTGAATATCTGAAATCGGACGGCATCTGGGACCAGCTTCTGGCCGAGCCCGAAAACCAGTCTCTGCGCAACCGGATGTCGAACAGATACAGCCAGTGCCTGGCTGATCCAAAGTGGCCGGATCCGCTCAACTGATCCCGGCTTTCAAGCCTTCGGTGATGTTTCCGGGCACTCAGGAAAGACGGGCCAGTTGCCGGAGCGCCCGGCCCCGCCGCTGCCGTGCAAAGGGAAGAAACACGTCCTCGTCTCGCCCCGCCGCCACCTGCTCCAGCGCCCAGAGGGCCGAAACGGCGTCGCATTTGGCTTTCATGACACCAAGACGATCGGCCTCGGGCACCGCAGCGCCCGTTGCTGCATAGGCTTTCAGGAATACCTGTTCCTCATCCGCACTCATTTCGTGCTCCAGAACGGCGTAGGCAAGATCCCAGGCGGGATCCGACATGCCTGAGAATTCCCAGTCAATCAGCCAGAGCTGGTCGGATGACATGAGGCAGTTGCCGGGGGATGGATCGCCATGGCTCGGAACAAGCATCCGGCCAGCACCACCAGCGGTGCCGGCACCGATCGGCTGCAACACTATTTCCAGCCCGGTCATTTCCTCCCGGCACCGAACTGCGTCCCGAAGACCTTGCCACTGCGCCTGAAGCACGCTGTCCGGATCGAGCAGCCCTTCGAAGGTCACACCAGACCCATGCAATTGCCCCAATGCCTCGCCGAGTGCACGGGCCAGGCTGTACGACGGCTGCTCCGAAAGATCGGCAGGGCCGCCGCTGACCTCGACGGCGCGGGTCACCAGAATGCCGGCCTCCGCATCACAAAATACCGGTGGCACGGCAATTCCAGTCGCAGCGGCGAGCATCAGGTTTCTTGCCTCTGCTTTCCTGTCGATGTTGCCTGCCGCTTCCAGACGGGGAAGCCGCAGGAAGAACGTGCCCTTCTCAGCCTCCAGCCTGAACACACGGTTTGTCAGCCCAGGCTGGGGCCGAGCTGACAGGGGAGCGCCACAAACACGATGCAGGTCCTGATGCCGTTCAAAGGCCTCCAGGATGTCCGGCAAAATGGTGTCTGGCGCGTCAGAGGAAAGCTGTGGCACAAGCAGGAACAATCGAGCGAAACAGAGGAGCTGGCCGGACGCCATGACGAACGTCCCATCGCCCCATATCATCATCACCTACTGCCGCCAATGCAATTGGCTGTTGCGCTCCGCATGGATGGCGCAGGAAATCCTGTCCACCTTCTCGGAAGAAGCTGGCGCTGTCACCCTTGTTCCGGGCACCGGAGGCATTTTCACAATCGTCTGCGACGGTCAACTTGTCTGGGACCGCAAGACAGATGGAGGCTTTCCGGAGGCCAAGGTTCTGAAGCAGCGGCTTCGTGACCTGCTTTGGCCGGAGAAGGACCTCGGCCACAGCGACCGCCAGGACAGGAAAGACTAGGCCGGACGCGCTCAAGTGAATTGACTTCTTGAAGTCGCGAATATGTATACTGTGGCATCCGAAGCGCAGCTTTCGGCAAGAAACTTCGAGACAGGACGCATGAACCGGAGCCTTCATGCACATCAGGTTATCACTGTTATTTTTGGCACTACTATCGCTTGCCGGAGCAAGCACCAGTTCTGCAGTGGAGACCAGCGAACCTGAAATCGTCATCTATACCGAGGACTACAAACCGCTCTATTTCCCTGGTGAAGACGGGAAAATCTCAGGAACTGTCACCCAACTTGTACTAGATCTCGCCGATGACGCCGGCATAACGGTCGAGATGCACATGCGGCCGTTC
The DNA here is from genome assembly GCF_054658215.1 of Roseibium sp. ROS1. Classification (NCBI taxonomy): domain Bacteria; kingdom Pseudomonadati; phylum Pseudomonadota; class Alphaproteobacteria; order Hyphomicrobiales; family Stappiaceae; genus Roseibium; species Roseibium sp. ROS1. The sequence continues at coordinate 890,866 of NZ_BAAGIG010000001.1, read as the reverse complement.
AAACGCGGGTTGAATGCGGTGGAGAGCAACGCCAACCATTGTTTCATGGCCCTGTGGCGCACTCAGGAACGCGAACCGAATTTCACCTGGGTCGGACCTTTGGAAATCGACGGATACGGCCTTTTTGCCTTGAAGGGCAGTTCCATAGAACTTTCGACAGTCGAAGACAGTTTCGGCTATTCGACAGGAGCCGTCGGCGGCTGGACCAGCACCAATGAACTTCAGGACGCCGGCCATCCCCATCTTGTGCTGGTGGACGAAGATGGGCTCAATGCGAACATGCTGCGGTCTGGTCACACCAGGCTCTGGCTGGGTGGCCTGATTTCGGCTCCCTATGTCGCGGAACAGGAAGGGGTGGAGATCGAGAAACTGCTGACCCTGCAGACCGTCGAACTTGCTTTGGCCTGCAACTCACATATCGACCAGTCCGTTACCGATCGCCTGCAGTCAGCTTTGAACGCACGTCTTCAGAAAACGCCACAAAACAACCCCAAACAATTGACGCAATAGACAATTTATCTCTGCTGCAGAGCAACCACCTCGAAAAGTTGCATAACTTCAGAAAACTACTTTCCAAAGTCTTACCTGCACAACAAGCGCACAAAAGACCGCCCATAATTAATGCAAGTCTCTTTTGGGTCTTCTTAAAACTTTCAATTCAAAATGCTTTCGGCAAGACAACGTCCGGAGCTCAAGAATGAAGTTCGTGAACCTTCCTTTCAGGAAGACTGCAACCGAGCCCTCAGCAACAAGGCATGAGCGGGCCGGACAACCGACACGGCAGCGCCCCTTTTTCGACTGGCCAATCAAGACCCAGCTGCAGATCGGCTTCGGCGCCATGCTATTGTGCGCCATCGGGGTCGGTGCGGGGGGCTTGTTCGCAAGCTCTGAGGTCAAGAACTCGGTCACGGTGGCGAAGACCGCCAACGAACTACTGGGGAGCGTCCCCCGGTTGCTGTCCCACGCCCAGACATTCAGTCGCGATGGCAGCAGCCAGACGGCGGAAGCGGTTGCTGCAGACATTGGCTTGATTTCGCAGGAAAGTCTCGCCCTGTCTGAAAGCCAACCCCAGGCGGCAACGCAGTTCGCTAGCATCGTCGGCGATCTGGAGACAGGCTTTGCGACGCTGCGCGACACACGACAAAGCCGTGACACAGCGGCTGCGAACCTCGATACCCTCACCTCCGAACTGGTTGCAACCACCAACAAGGCCTTCGAGGAATACAAGGCCCTTGCCGCTTACAGATCCGCCCTTGCCATCACCAACGAAGGCAAGATGACCAACCTGTCCAACGTCAGCCCCCGGCTCAGCAACATGCGCATCACCACTGTGGTGCTGGCGCAGGAAGCCGAAACCTTTGCGGCAACACCAGACAAGACCCTGGCAACGAAACTGGCGGACCGGGTGGATGCCCTCGACAAGGACGCGAAGGCGGTTCGCCGCACGGTGAAGACAGACACGATCAAGGACAGCGTCAAGGACCTCACCAAAAGCTCCAAGTCCTTTGAGAAGCTTCTGAAAGCGCACCTGAAGTCCCCGGAAGAGGGCGCCTGGAAAAACAAACTGGAACCGGCCACCCTTGAACTGATCACCCTTGCCGACACGATCATCAAGGCCGCCGAAGCACCGATTGACGACCTGACGAAGGAACTGCGGGACTTCGACAAGGCGAGCGCCGATATCGCGCTTCTGTCGAACTACACCCAGAGTGTGGCGCGTAGCGTACTCGGCATCCGCAGCGCCTATTCAGACTATCTGAACACATCCTCGCAAAACGCCGCTGATACCTTCCAGCTCTATCTGGGCGATGCCCGCACGGAACTGGGCAATCTGGACACGGTGCGAACCTCAGCCGGCAAGAACACGTCTGACAAGGCTCTGAATGATCTTCTCAATGGTCCACTCAAGGCGCTTGTTACCGCCGGCGGCGATGCCTTGCCGAAACTGGAAGCCACCTTTGCCGAAGTCGTCACCTCGACAGCGGCACTGCGCGCAAGCGAACAATCCTTTGCCGCCGCCGCCTCCTCGCTGACGGAACAGGCAGAAATCATCAGCGCCAATTCCGGTGCGACCGCGCTGGCAAGCGCCGTCGGCGCTCAAACGCAGATCACCATTACGCTTGCCCTGGCACTGCTTCTGGGCATCGCCTTCGTCGTATTACTCTCCACTGCCATCATCCGCCCGATCCGGGGCCTGACCGATGCGATGCTCAAACTGAGGGACGGCGACACGGCTCTCGATCTTCCGGCTGCAAACCGCAAGGATGAAATCGGTCACATGGCTCAGGCCGTCGCAACCTTCCGTGACCGGGAAATCGAACGGATGCGGCTGGAAGAAGAAACCCTTGCAAGCCAGGAAGGTGTCCGCCAGCGCCAGGCCACCGTCGATGCGCTTGTCGCCTCGTTCCGTCAGGATATCGAGCAGGCACTCGCCACGGTGACCGGCAACATGCATCAGCTCGACAACACGGCCGAGCAGCTTTCCGAGATTGCCCGCACGACGACGGGCAAGTCCGAAGACGTCAGCACCGCCTCCAGCCAGGCCAGCCAGAACGTCCAGACCATCGCAGCCGCCACGGAGGAACTCAGCGCTTCCGTTCAGGAGGTCGGCCGGCAGGTCAACGACACCCTCGTGCGCGTTGAGGAAGTTGCAGGGGCAACCCGCACTTCCAACGACCAGATCAAGGGCCTGTCGGCGGCTGCCGAACGCATTGGTGCCGTTGTCCAGCTCATCCAGGAAATTGCCGAGCAGACCAACTTGCTCGCGCTCAATGCGACCATCGAAGCCGCACGCGCCGGCGAAGCCGGGCGGGGGTTTGCCGTGGTTGCCTCGGAAGTCAAGTCACTGGCCGGTCAGACGGCCAAGGCAACAGAGGAAATCTCCAGCCAGGTGTCCGAAATCCAGCAGGCCACCAACGGCGCCGTCGACGCGATCAGCGCGATCATGGAAATGATGGAGTCCGTCAACGAGACCGCAGCCGCCATGGCAAGCTCCGTCGAACAGCAGGCCGGGGCCACTGCGGAAATCTCCACCGGCGTCTTCCAGGCTGCAGGCCAGACCGCAAGCGTATCGGAAAATATCGGCGATCTCTCCCGAGGCTCCAGCGAAACCAGTCTGTCGGCCCGTGAAGTGGAAGAAATCACCGGTGCAGCCACCCGGCAACTTGCCGAAGTCACCACACGGATCGACCGGTTCCTGCAGGATGTCGCCGCAGCCTGAGTTGGGGGCTCAGCAGAAGTTGGATACCGGCGTCACCGGTATCCAATCGCCTTGCACCTGACTGTCTTTAGTCATCCCGGACGCAGCGAAGCGAAGATCCGGGATGACCACGGATAGCTTTATCTTGGCGGCAACGCTGTGTGCCTACATCCCCTTACGCTGCATCCTGTGCCTCAAATACCTCCCGGGCCGCGTTGAGGCCGTTGATTGCTGCCGGCAGGCCGCCGTAGACGGCCATCTGCCAGATCGCCTCGACGACTTCCTTGCGGTCCGCACCGGCGGCAAGCGTGTGCTCAATGTTGATTTTGAGTTGCGGAGCCGTCTGCCCGCCAAGTACGGTCAGTGCCGCGATGGTGCACAACTGGCGTGTTTTCAGGTCGAGGCCCTCCCGGGCATAGTGCCGGCCGTAAGCCCATTCGATCAGGCTTTCGGAAAATCCAGGCAGAAGATCGTCGTAACGATCGCTGAGAATGGCTTCCAGGTCGGGGTTAAGTTTCTGCGTCAGCGCGCGGCCGCGCTCCAGGGCGGTGCTCATGTTTCGGAGCTTCCTTGCTTGGCGGCGCGCCGTGTTCGGTCCGGGCGCAGCTTTCGAAGGCTGGATCAACGGTCTCACCTGCTTCCATCCTTCTGTAGCGATCAATCTTATCGTCCAGGACGTCCAGCATCTCGGTGAGCCGGGCAATATCGCCGACAACCTTTCCCCTGTGCGCTTCCAGCAGCTTCCGGCGCTCCGTCAACGAAGCTTCGCCCTTTGTACGCAGGTCCGCATAACGCAGCCGGTCCTTGATGCCCATACCAGTCGATTTCAGCCGGTCCAGGAAGTCGATCCACCTGAGGATCGTTGCATCGTAGACCCGCCGCCCACCCCCGTCCCGCAAGGGACGCGGCAGAAGGCCGATCTTTTCGTAGTAGCGCAGGGTGTCGGTCGAAAGTCCCGATTTCTCGGCCAGGTCGCCAATCCGCATGTCAGTCTCCGAACGGAACGATTTCTCTCAGGTACCGGTTGGAGTGCACTCCAGGTCAAGCGTCTTTTTCAACTAAATCAAATCTGGCGACACGGAGCTGCATATCTGACAAGGGTTAATCTCCTTCCGGTTCGGCCGTTTTCGAGGCATCCAGACCTGAAGACGGCAAGACCCCACCTCGCGACGTCGTGAACTTGGGGTGAGCGTCAATCAATTGACTGATCGGTCAGTTGGAAATATCAATTCCACATGACCACGACACGCGACATTCTCATCGACACGGCCACCGAGCTCTTTCTGGGACGCAACTTCGGTGCCGTTGGCACCACGGAACTCTGCAAGAGCGCCGGGGTGAACAAGGGAACGTTGTACCATTACTTCCCTTCGAAGTCGGATCTTCTGGCTGCGGCGATCGAACAATATGCCACGTCTTTCGGACAAGCTTTCCGCGACATTGCCGACAGTGACGCAGCACCGGAAGAAAAGCTCCGCCAGCTCTTCGACGTTCCGGCCAGGGCAAACCGGGACTGGAAAGCCCGGCACGGCTTTGCACAAGGATGCCTTGTCGGAAACATGAGCCTTGAACTCGGGGCCGTCGATACCCCTGTACGCGAGGCCATCAAACATGCACTGACGACGTGGAAAGCCCCCGTGCGCGATATCCTGCACCAGCTCATCGAGGCCGGTTCACTCGCCAGGATCAATTGCGACAAGGGAGCAGATGTCGTCATCGGCCTCATTCAGGGTGGGCTTCTGCTGGCCAAGGCGCAGAACGACCCATCGCACATCACCCTTCTTGCCCCCGGCGCCCTCTCTCATCTGAACAGCCTTAAACCCTAACCGCCTCCAGTTGCGGCAAACACTGGACGTCCGAGCACGCTTAAACAGCACTTGACTGGTCGGTCAGTTGACACACGAAAGGAAACGACAAATGCCAAACATGCTTCAAATCGAACCCAACCAGGCAACAGGAGCCACAAAGGAGGCGTTTGATGAGGCCAAGCGGCAATTCGGCGGCGTCATCAACCTCTTCAAGGTCACGGGCAATGCCCCCAATGTGCTGAAGGGCTTCCTTGCGCTCAATGCCGGCGTCAACGACGGCATAGAACTGACGGGCAAGGAGGTCGAACAGGTCGCCATGCTCGTTTCCGCACTCAATCGATGCGATTATTGTGTCAACGTTCACATGAAAGTGGGCCAGATGCAGGGCGGCAGCGAAACCGAGATGCTGGCCGCAATGGAAGGCCGCGCGGAGGATGCTCGGACGCAGGCCCTGCTCGACTACGCAAATGAAGTCGTCCGCAACCGCGGTCAGGTGACCGCTCCAACGCTTGATGCTGTCCGGCAGGCCGGTTTTTCCGACAAGGCCCTTCTGGAAACCATCGGGATCATCGGGATCTACACCCTGATCCAGTATGTGCGGCACGTGGCAGACCCGGAGCATGATTTCCCGCAGGTTACCCAATACGACGCACAGCAGATGGGCGCCTGAACAAACGGCCCGGTCGCGTCAGCCCGATGACGCGACCAAACCCGACCAATGAACAGCCGCCACTTCACGATTGCCCAAACTTGAACGGGAGGAAGACGATGATCGACGTTCACCGAAAAAAAGCCCTGCCGGTCCATCCAGACCTCGTGCAACAGCTTGCAGGTGGTTTTGACCAGATCGGTGCATGGCATCCGGCCGTTTCGGACTGCAAGACGAGCGAAACACCTTCCGGCACGGTGCGCCACCTGACACTGCCGGACGGCGCGATACTCCAGGAAGCTCGGACCGACGACGGAACGGTTCCCGGAACCTACAGCTACCGCATACTCTCTGGCCCCCTTCCCGTGCGTGACTACACTTCGACTTTCCGGATCCTTGCGACCGGCAACGGCTGCGAAGTGGAATGGTCGGGAAGGTTCGATGCTGAAGGCGCTTCAGAAGAGGAGGCACATTCCGTGGTTGCCGGCATTTATGAAACAGGGCTTCAGGCACTGGCGGTGATGGTTGCCGGACAGGCTAGCAAGACCCTACAACGCCGCAAGCCCTCCCCCTTGCCACAGGTGACCACGGTTCCGGAGATCCGTGCCGACGAAGCGCTGCGCGCTGTCTACGAAGACACCAAGGCCGTGCTGCAAGTGCCATGGATGGGCGTGGTGACGATGGCCTTTGCACAATATCCGAACTTCTACGCCGCCTTGTGGGGTGGACTGCGAGACCTTGCCGGAAGCAGGGAATTCGTTGCAGCCTGCGCGGATCTGAGATCATGTGCAGAGCAGGAAGTTGCCGCCTTTTCGGTTCCGGAAATTACAAGGGATTTGCGCAAACGCGGGTATGCGGATCAGGAACTCGAGCGGATAAGAGACGAGATCGAGGTCTTCTCCCACGGCAACATGCCCTATCTCCTGATCGCGACAGCTGCCCGGCTTCTGATCGAGAACCATGACCTTCGCGATAGCAGCACCATTTCACCCTACGACAGCGAACACGGGCCGCGGCGACTGGGGGCACCGGTGCTCATGGAAATGCACCACGTCGACAGCCAGACGCGAGATGTCTACGACGACATCATGCGCACGCTCGGCCTGCCGTTCGTGAACACCGACTATCGTGCCCTTGCCCGCTGGCCGAGCTACTTTCGCCTCGCGTGGAATGCACTGCGTCCTCAGATCGAAACCACCGACTATGACAAGGCCTGCGAACGCGTTCACGACTGCGCGGTCAACCTTGCCCGGACGTTGCCCAACCCTGGCGGACTGACACCGGAAATCCTGCAAGCGGCGATTGCCCGGGACACTAACGCGCAGCCGGTTGGCGATGTGGTGCGGCTGTTTCAATGGTTGCTGCCGGGCCTGATCGTCAACGTCGAGGCCTTTCGCCAACAATTGATTTCGGAAAAGTCCAATTGAAAAAAAGCGGCCGGCGGGACTTGCCCGGCCGGCCGTTGGAAAGGCCCCAAACAGGAGCGCTTTGAAGGTCGATCCGGCGAGGCGGTTTCCACCGCCTTCGCCTTAACGGCTGCAGCTGCCGTCTTGGTTCTGTTAAGCGAACCACCAGCGTTCGACGGCGCGGAAACCGTCCAGGGTCCAGTTGGCAGCAACCTTTTCCGGATGCTGGACCTTTTCGTTGTGCGCCATGACATAGCTGGCGAACATCGGAATAATCACACCACCGTCGGTGCGCACCAGGTTCTGCATTTCGCGGTACATATCGGCACGCTTGGTTTCATCAAGCTCGGAACGTGCTGTCTTCAGCAACTGGTTGAAGCGCTCGTTCTCCCAGTAGGTATCGTTCCAAGGAGCGCCTGACGCATAGGCCACGGAGAACATCCAGTCTTCCGTCGGACGTCCGCCCCAGTAGACCGCGCAGAACGGCTTTTTCATCCACACATCGGACCAGTAACCGTCATTCGGCTCGCGCGTCGGCTTGATGTTGATGCCGGCCTTGCTCGCGCTGTTTGAATAAAGTACGGCCGCATCGACGGCACCGCCGAAGGCCGCATCAGCTGCTGAAAGGCTGACGTCAAGGGAATCGAGACCGGCCTGCTTCAGGTAGTATTTCGACTTGTCGGGATCGTAGGTGGTCTGTTCCAGGTCGTCCGCGAAGAAGCGGTTTGACGGGCTGATCGGATGATCGTTCCCAACCGCCCCGTAGCCGAACAGGATCTTGTCGACCAGTTCCTGGCGATCGACAGCATATTTCAGCGCCATACGTACATTGTTGTCGCTAAAGGGCGCCGTGCGCGTATCCATCGCAAACGTGTAGTGCTGCGTGCCCGTGGTCGACAGGATCGTGACGTTCGGCGACCGTTTGAACAGGCCGACGGTCTTCAGGTCCACCTGATCGATGACATCGACATTGCCGGTCAGGAGTGCTGACTGACGCGCTGCAGGGTCAACGATGGTCAGCAGCTTGACATCGTCGAAATGCGCCCGGTCGGTCTTCCAGTAGTTCTCGTTCCTGGTCAGCTCGGCAATGACACCCGGCTGGTAGTTGGTGACCTTGTAGGGACCGCAACCGTCGCTGCTGGTCGGATCGATCTTGCCATCGGAGGATTTCATGATCGGCAAGTGATAGTCGCTGACCACGAACGGGAAGTCGGCATTGCCCGCTTCCAGCGTGAACACGACGCTGTCGCCGTCGACGCTGATGTCCTTGATGGGGTCGACGAAAGGCTTCGCCGCCGAGGTGCTGTTTTCGCCGCGGTGATAGTTGATCGAGGCCACCACGTCTTCCGGCTTGACCGTGCCGCCGCTGTGATACTCAATCCCCGGGCGGATCTTGAAGGTCCAGACCGTGGCATCGGGAGACGGCTCCCAGCTTTCCGCCACTTCGCCCACCAGGGTACCATCTGCGGTGATCTCGATGAGGTAGCCATGACGGGACGTGGCGAACACCTGCACGAAGACATTGTCCCAGGTGCCGGGGTCATAGTTTTCACTGGTGTTGCCTGCGGCGATGCCAACCCTGAACGTGCCGCCCTTCTTGGGTTGCGCGGCTGCCGGACCGATGGCGAACTGACCGGCAACAGCCGCTCCGCCGATCGCTGCCGCACCTTGCAGGATGCTGCGCCGGGAGACCCCGGACTGCAGGATGTGCTTGTTAAGATTTCCCATTTTCATGTCCCCTCTTTTTGATGTCCTCATTATGGAAATGACGCCGCGTGAACGTGTCCGCGCGAAAGAAATCTGCCCTGAACGTCCTTGATCCGGACAGAATTGCCAGCCACCAAGACGCCTGTTTTTCATACTATGCCGTTTTTGATTGATCGCTCAATTAAAAAAAAGCTAACACTTGCGGCAAGGTCCTCACTCGCGGCGGAGAAGCAGCATGGGAAAGCGCAAGAACATCCTGATCCTGATGGTCGACCAGTTGAACGGAACCTTGTTTCCGGACGGCCCGGCGGAGTTTCTGCACGCACCGAACCTGAAGAAACTTGCCGCCCGTTCGATTCGCTACGAGAACACCTACACTGCTTCGCCGCTCTGTGCGCCGGCACGCGCAAGCTTCATGTCCGGCCAGCTGCCACGCCGTACGGGCGTCTACGACAACGCCGCCGAATTCGCCTCTGACATCCCGACCTATGCCCATCATCTGCGCCGCGCCGGTTACACCACCTGCCTGTCCGGCAAGATGCATTTCGTCGGTCCGGATCAGATGCACGGCTTTGAGGAACGACTGACCACCGACATCTACCCTGCCGATTTCGGCTGGACGCCGGACTACCGCAAGCCAGGCGAGCGTATCGACTGGTGGTACCACAACATGGGGTCAGTCACGGGCGCCGGCATTGCCGAGATTTCCAACCAGATGGAATATGACGACGATGTCGCCTTCCAGGCCGTGCGCAAGATCCACGACTACGGCCGCGGCAAATACGACCGCCCGTTCTGCCTGACGGTCAGCTTCACCCACCCGCACGACCCTTATGTCGCCCGCCAGAAGTACTGGGATCTCTACGAGGACTGCGAGCACCTGCTGCCGCAGGTTCCGGCGATGGACTACGACGACCACGACCCGCATGCAAAGCGCATCTTCGATGCCAACGACTGGCGCAACTTCAACATCACCGAAGAAGACATCCGCCGCTCGCGACAGGCCTATTTCGCCAACATCACCTATCTGGACGACAAGATCGGCGAAATCCTGCACGCGCTCGACGCGATGGACCTGACCGAGGACACCACCATCCTGTTCGTCTCCGACCATGGCGACATGCTGGGCGAGCGCGGCCTGTGGTTCAAGATGAACTTCTTCGAAGGCTCCGCCCGCGTGCCCCTGATGGTTGCCGATGCGGATCTCGCGCCGAAGCACATTTCCGATCCAGTCAGTACGCTCGACGTTCTGCCGACCGTCTGCGACCTCGCCGGCATCGACATGAGCGAGATCATGCCGTGGACCGACGGCACCAGCCTTGTGCCTCTGGCGAAAGGCGAGCCCCGCACCGCACCGGTGCTGATGGAATATGCCGCCGAAGCCTCCTACGCCCCGCTGGTCGGCATACGTGAGGGCGACTGGAAATACATCCACTGCGAACTCGACCCGCCGCTGCTCTTCAACGTGACGGACGACCCGCACGAACTGACCAACCTCGCCGCCGACCCGGCCCATGCCGCAACCGCCGTGCGTTTTGCCGAGATCGCAGGAAAACAATGGGACATGGCCGCTTTCGACGCCGAAGTGCGCCAGTCCCAGGCCCGCCGCTGGATCGTCTACGAAGCCCTGCGCAACGGCGCCTATTTCCCCTGGGACTACCAGCCCCTGCAAAAAGCCTCCGAACGCTACATGCGCAACCACATGGACCTGAACATCGTGGAAGAAAGCCAGAGGTATCCGCGGGGAGAGTGAACCCGCTTTATTCCTGCACCGGCTCGCTTACCCTTGTCATCCCCGCGCAGGCGGGGATCCAGTAAGCCTCTGACCTCACGAATGTCCACTTACCGGCCCCAAGGGATACTGGATCCCGGTCTTGGCTGCGCCAAACCGGGATGACAATGCTCAGCGAGACAGCCCCGTCCGCCTTTAAGCCCCATGACCCACCACACCCTCCTTGTCATCCCCGCGCAGGCGGGGACCCAGTAATCCTCTGACCTCGCGAATGTCCATTTACTGGCTCCAAGGACTACTGGATCCCGGTCCTGACGGCGCCAAACCGGGATGACAAAGCTCAGCGAGACAGCCCCGTCCGCCTTTAAGCCCCAGAGCTCACCACACCCTCCTTGTCATCCCCGCCCAGGCAGGGATCCAGTAAGCTTCTGAACTCACGAATGTCCACTTACCGGCTCCAAGGAGTACTGGATCCCGGTCTTGGCTGCGCCAAACCGGGATGACAATGCTCAGCGAGACAGCCCCGCCCGCCTTTAAGCCGCATGGCCCACCACCCCTCCTTGTCATCCCCGCGAAGGCGGGGATCCAGTAAATCTCTGACCTTAAAATTTTCCAGATACCGCCCTACGGGCACCGCGATCCCCGATCCTGGCCCTGCCGAAGAAGGGCCACACCGTGCGAGAAACCCGTTCACACAGAACTTCCCGGTCGACACACGGCGAGAGGTAATGGAAGCTCTGGCGGATCGATTATCTACGGAGGTTCCGATGCGATTGCCGAAGCTGCTCACAGCGCTCTTCTTCCTGCTCATTGCACTTCCCGCCAGCGCACAGACCCACAACGTCGAGGCCGGGCCGATCTGGAACAATGGTGACGCGCAGGCGAAATGTCCACGTGTCTGCGGCGGGCTGGGAACACGTTGGAATGGGCAGTGGCATACGACGGTACAGGGGCAGATGTCGGTCTGTGCGTGTGAGAAGGCCAGCCCGGGACGCGAAATCCAGGCCGGGCCAATCTGGAACAACGCCGATGCGCAGGGCAAATGCCCCGGCATCTGCTTTGGCAACGGTCTCAGCTGGAGCGGCCAGTGGCGCACCACCGTGCAGGGACGCATGTCCGTTTGCGACTGCCGCTAGCCCGCCCGTGGGGTGGGCGGACGCGACCGGGTGTTACTTCGTGCAGCCGTTGACATCGGCAGCGCAGTAGAACCCTTCCGAGGAATTGCCGCAGCAATAAAGGAAACCGGGCGAGTCGCAGTAATACTCCGATGAACCGCAACGGCCGGCAACCTGCATCAACGGACCCTTGTCCGTCGATGACCCCGGCAGTTCCACGGCGCCGGACAGGCGCGGCGACATGTTGGGCATCGGCGGCACTTCAAGCCCGCTATCCAGGCTTGCAAGGACAACTTTCGCTGCTGTCAGATCCGGCTGATGGGTCAGATCCAGCGGATCGGCCCCTGCCGGGGTAACCGCGTAAAACATGCCGGTCATCAGCGTGATTTCAACAATAGTTCTCAGTCTCATCTTTCGCCTCCTCCGCGCAAGATGCAGCTTGTCTGCTTGTGATCTGATGGAGCCAATTATAGCACGAGACTGAAACCCCGAATATTCAGCAAACTACGCAGCACGCAAAAGATTTACAAAGAAAAACAACAGCCTCACGTGGGCACATCACCCTTTGAAGGTGTATTTTCCGGCGCGTGTGCCTGGGCCTCCAACGCGCCCAAACGTGGCGAAACTCCCGCCGAAAAGACGCTCAAAGGCCTGCCGAAAACCTGGTCAGACAATATTTTTTGCCCCCCTGATTTCGAACAAATTTCCGCCGCAATCCAAGCGCTGAATCCACGTCAGCAGGGTCAAGCGCGTCCCGCGTAAGCCACTCACCAGGCAGTGCTTTTGGTCTTCCCAAGGCATGAGATGGATAGAGAACCCAAGCCGTCATGACATGGGCAACAAGCCGTCATGGCCGCGAAACCACTGCACCTTCAAACATCTCTGTCCTTGAAAGGATATCTGCAATGGCCATTCGCGGCTTTGTCCTTGGTGCTGCCTTCTTTGCTGCCGGCCTGGTGCCCGCAGCTGCCGACAGCGTGACCGCTTCCGTAGAGACCTGGAACCCGGCAACTCGTACGCTTTTTCTGAGCGACAAGACACAGTTCCAGACAATTTCCAGCTCCGTCGCTGTGCCGGACACCCTGGCTGCGGGAAAGACCGTCACCATTCACTACAATGGCTCGGAAAACGGCGTCGACTCGATCCTCTCCATAGAGGTTCAGCCCTAAGCCAGCGTCATGCCACTGCGCCACGAAACTTCCTCGGCCTGACGGAGGCTGACGGTGCGCCGCCTTCATTTTCCAGGATCCGCGAAGCCCCCGAGACCGGATCCTGACGCCCCTTTTGCACAAGGAGACGTGAATGCCAAAATGGCTCATCGCGATTGCGACGGCACCGTTGTTGCTGACTTTGCCCCCGCACAGCCTTCGGTCCGCGCTCGCAGATGAAATCGCAGGTACGATCCTGTCCATCGATCCCTTCGAAGGCCTGTTTTCCCTAGAAGACGGGTCCAGGTTTCTTCTGACCGACACGCTCAGTTCGCAAGATCTGATGATCGGATCGGAAGTCCTGATCACCTTCACGACAACAGTGTCCGGCGACCGCCTGGTGACCGCACTCCAGGTCGTGAACTGAACTGCCCGGCATCTCGCCCTGTCATTCTCACTATCCGGACAGGGCGAACGCCAGCCCGATACTGGCCAAGGCCCCATCAAACGGCCAATGTCCAACTTTTCCATCGGCCCGCACCACCTGCCCTTCGCGGGCCGATTTTTTTCTGATCCTCATCCACCCACCTCCGCCTGTCGGTGGACTTCCTGACAGCCTTATGTCAGGAGACTGACAGGAAGTGGCAAAAAGCGGAACAAACCCGCAACCACCCCCTTTCCTCACGCGTGCAACCGGACCATATTGCGGCCATGAGCAAGCGCCCGACCAAATCCTCCTCCGACGACACGACCTCTGCTGACGGCTTCGGCGAAGCGCCCCAGAAGTCACTTTCCGGAACGCCCCTGTCCGGATCGATCAGTGATTGGGCAGCGGAAATATCGCAGGAAGCAGACAAGCCGGAGCCCAGGAAGGCAGCCCCCCGGAGCGCTGGTGAGGGAAAAGAGGATCGGAACGACGGTGCATCGTCACGGAAGTCAGGCCGCAAGGCCGGTGCCACCGTGAGTGCGAAAAAGGAAAAGCCGACCAAGTCGTCACGCGGCACCTCCATCGGCAAGGCAGACAGCGCCCGCGAACGCGCGGCAGGCGGCCTCAACCCGGTGGCCGGTCTCGACATGTCGCTGGAAGAGGCCGAAAGCCTCGAAAAGCAGCTCAAGCAGCACCAGAAAGACAACAAGAAGAAGAACAAGGAAAGCAAGTACGGCGAGCTGACCGGGAACCAGGGTGCCACCGCGACGGTGGAGGCGCTGTCCGCGCTGATCGAAAGCGGTAACCCCCTGCACAAGAACGGCGAGCTCTGGGTGCCGCATCGGCCGGAGCGCCCGGAGAAGTCCGAAGGCGGTGTGCCGATCGTTCTGAAGTCCGCCTATGAGCCCAAGGGCGACCAGCCGACCGCCATTGCCGACCTGGTGGAAGGTATGGAAAACGGCGACCAGACGCAGGTTCTGCTCGGTGTCACCGGCTCGGGCAAGACCTACACCATGGCGCAGGTGATTTCCCGTACCCAGCGTCCAGCGTTGATCCTAGCCCCCAACAAGACGCTGGCGGCCCAGCTCTACGGCGAATTCAAGTCGTTCTTCCCGGACAACGCGGTCGAGTATTTCGTTTCCTACTACGACTACTACCAGCCGGAAGCCTATGTTCCGCGCACGGACACCTATATCGAGAAGGAAAGCTCGATCAACGAGCAGATCGACCGGATGCGCCACTCCGCCACCCGCTCGCTGCTGGAGCGCGACGACGTCATCATCGTCGCCTCGGTGTCCTGTATCTACGGTATCGGCTCGGTCGAAACCTACACCGCCATGACCTTTGCCATCGAGGTTGGCGAGCGCATGGACCAGCGCCAGCTGATCGCCGATCTTGTGGCCCTTCAATACAAGCGCAACGATGCCGCTTTCCAGCGCGGCACCTTCCGGGTGCGCGGTGACACCATCGAGCTGTTCCCGGCCCACTACGAGGACACCGCCTGGCGCATTTCCATGTTCGGTGACGAGATCGAGTCGATCACCGAGTTCGATCCGCTCACGGGACAGAAGTCGGGCGAGCTGAAAAGCGTCAAGATCTACGCCAACTCGCACTATGTCACGCCCAAGCCGACGCTCAACCAGGCAATCAAGTCGATCAAGGACGAACTCAAGCACCGGCTTGAGGAGCTGAACCAGCACGGCCGCCTGCTGGAGGCTCAGCGGCTGGAACAGCGCACCATGTTCGATCTGGAAATGCTGGAAGCCACCGGCTCCTGCGCCGGCATCGAGAACTATTCCCGCTATCTCACCGGCCGCAAGCCGGGCGAGCCGCCCCCCACCCTGTTCGAATATCTGCCGGACAACGCCATCGTCTTCGCCGATGAGAGCCACGTCACCATCCCGCAGATCGGTGCCATGTACCGGGGCGACTTCCGCCGCAAGGCGACGCTGGCCGAATACGGCTTCCGCCTGCCGTCGTGCATGGACAACCGCCCGCTGCGCTTCGAGGAGTGGAACGCCATGCGGCCGCAGTCCATCGCGGTGTCGGCAACTCCCGGTTCCTGGGAAATGGACCAGTCCGGCGGTGTCTTTGCCGAGCAGGTCATCCGCCCGACCGGGCTGATCGATCCGCCGGTGGAAATCCGCCCGGCCACCAGCCAGGTCGATGACCTTCTGGGCGAAGTGCGCGAAGTGGCCCAGAAAGGCTACCGCACGCTGGTGACCACGCTTACCAAGCGCATGGCCGAGGATCTGACGGAATATCTGCATGAAAACGGCGTGCGCGTGCGCTACATGCACTCCGACATCGACACGCTGGAACGCATCGAGATCCTGCGCGACCTGCGCCTCGGCGCCTTCGACGTGCTGGTCGGCATCAACCTGCTGCGCGAAGGCCTCGACATTCCCGAGTGCGCGCTGGTTGCGATCCTGGATGCGGACAAGGAAGGTTTCCTGCGCTCCGAAACATCGCTGATCCAGACCATCGGCCGCGCGGCACGTAACGTCGACGGCAAGGTCATCCTCTACGCCGACAACATGACCGGTTCCATGGAACGGGCGATCGCCGAAACCAACCGACGCCGCGAAAAGCAGCTCGCCTACAACGAGGAAAACGGCATCACCCCGGAAAGCGTCCGCCGCTCCATCGGCGACATTCTGGAAAGCGTCTACGAGCAGGACCACGTCACCATCGACGCCGGCTTCGCGGAGGAAGGCAACCTCGTCGGCCACAACCTCAAGGCCCATATCGAGGATCTGGAAAAGCAGATGCGCGATGCCGCAGCCGATCTCGACTTCGAGACGGCAGCCCGCCTGCGCGACGAGATCAAGCGCCTGCAGGCAACCGAGCTGGCCGTCGCCGACGACGCCATGGCCCGCCAGTCCGACGTCGACGGCAAGACCGGCGGCTACAAAGGCGACCGCAAGTTCGGCGCCGGCGGCACCAAGGAAGGCGCGAGCGGCAAAAAGAAACAAACCGCCCGCGACAAGGCCCAGGCCGCCAAGGACCGGAACGCCCTGCCCGCCCCCAGCGCCAAGGTGCGCAAGAACACCCTCGACGAAATGACCGTCGGCCGCACGGAAGTCCCCCTCGGCTCGTCAGACCCGGTCAAACCGCTGGTGCGGGCAAAGATCGGCGCAGGGTCCTACGAAGACCCGGCAGAGGAGAAGCGCAACCGCGGACGACCGAAGAAAAGCGGGCGTCCGGGACGGTAAAGAAATCCCCCTGTTGGGAGGGTATTCAAAAGCTCGACGGACCAGGATGACGAGGCTTGGATTGATCGCATCGCCCTGCTTTGTCGTCACCCATGGCTTGACCACGGGATCCATTCCCTGACGGAGCCCAACACAGAAGCTTCGATTGTCGAACAGACACGGCATGGGTTGCAGGGTTGAGCCCTGCAATGACGGTGGAAGCCAGAAGCTGCGAGGCGACCGCAGCCTCTCCTCCTCACAGTCATTCCGGACAAGCGCAGCAAAGCTGCGCGACGATCCGGAACCCAGCGCATCAGCGCGAGCGCAGCTCGCTCCTTAGTCCTCTCTCCCTAGAAATTGAGCGCCTATGGCGCAGACGATGTCTGGATCCCGGATCTGCGTTCGGCGTTGCCGCACTTGTCCGGGATGACCGGTGGGTGGAGCTAGGGACAGGTGTCTTTGACGACAAGCTCGGCGGCGAGACCAGCCCTTCGACACTAACGCTTCCTGTTCGCGAGGCCTCGGCGAACCAGCAGATCTCTCCTCCCCACTGTCATTCCGGACAAGCGCAGAGAAGCTGCGCGACGATCCGGAACCCAGCGCATCAGCGCGAGCGGAGCTCGCACCTCAGTCACCTTCTCCATGAGAAATAAGCGCGCCTTTGGCGCAAACTATGTCTGGATCCCGAATCAGCGTTCAGCGTTGCCGCACTTGTCCGGGACGACGAGTGGGTGGGGATGAGGCTGCGGTTATTCAGGAAAACCGAGCGGTCTGCGTGGCGCTTTACAAGAGCGCCGACGACGATAGGTCCAGCCATTGCGGATTGCTGCGTTCGATGAGGTCAATCTTCCAGCTGCGCCGCCATTTCTTCAGCTGTTTTTCCCGAAGGATTGCCTCATCCATCCGTTCATATAGTTCTGTATGAACGAGCCTGGTAACCCCGTAGGTCTTGGAGAAGCCGTCGATCAAGCCGTTCTGGTGCTCGTAGCGGCGGCGCGGTAGGTTGGTGGTCACGCCGATATAGAGCGTGCCGTTGCGGTTCGAGGCGAGAATGTAGACGGCAGCGGGCATGGTGCGACTATTCCGTGCATCGCCAAGCCTTACAAGAAATAAGGTCATGCCTTCGGCATGAAATATGTCTGGGTTCCGGATCGGCGCGCAGCTGCGCTACGCTTGTCCGGAATGACGGGTGGGTGTGGTCAGGGAGAGGTGGCTCTGACGGTAAATCCGTTTTCAAAGCTGCCCTCATCGCGCCCTAGGGCTCGGACGCGTGAGAAGTGTGGCGAGCTTTTCCTCCCCACCGTCATTCCGGACAAGTGCAGCAAGGCTGCACGCTGATCCGGAATCCAGCGCGTCAGCGCGAGCGTAGCTCGCTCATCTTCTTACGAGATCTGTGCCGCTCAGATGCCCTTGAACAGCACGCCGGCGGCCAGCACGGCCCAGGAACCAATCAGCAAGTGGACGGTGGACACGCCGATGCTCGGGACGGCGACGCCCAGCATGGGGAGCACCGCGACAACGAAAAGGGCCAGAGAAATCAGGAAAACGATAATGGAAGGGGGTGTCAGTCGCATGAAGACCTTCGAAAATGGTTCTGTCGTATGTGCCGCTCGCCTACGGAGGGTCGGCCAGGCGAATCGTATCAATCCCGGACCACCCGGAGAATTCCGGCGCGGACCGATCTGTGCGGCCACATGAGCCGGGCCATCAGGAATTGTCAATGTCAGTTATGGCAAGGATGGTGCCTTCCCACATCTGACGAGACCTTCCTGTCCCGGGCCCGGTTCGTGGCAGGAAACGCGGCGCCAATAAACTTGGCGCCGCGCCGCTATCCTGTTACCTGCGCGCGCTCAAAAGCGGCGTGATGTTGCGGATCGTCACGCGGCGGTTGCGCTCTTCAGCGCCTTGCGTATCGACCTTCAGATAGTCCTCGCCATAACCCTGAACGACCATGTTCTCCGGCGACACGCCATAAATGTCCGCCAGAATACGGGCGACGGTTTCAGCACGGCGGTCGGAAAGCGCGAGGTTGGAAACATCCGAGCCGACAGCATCCGTGTGACCTTCGATCAACAGCACTGTCGTCGGGTCCTGATCGATCAGGGCCTGGGATGCGCGGGCGATGTCCTCAAGTTGCGGAACCTGGCTCTGGCGCACCACGGCACTGCCGGTGTCGAAGGTGATCGTGTCGAGATCCACCCGGCGCACCTTGTCGCGCAGGCGTTCGTTTTCACGAATGTCGCGCAGGGAATAGGCCTGTTCCACCTGTTCCACCGGCGGCGCAGTGAAGGTCTGGTAGATCTCGTCATAGTTCGCCCGGCCTGCCGGAACGATGTAACGATCGCGCGGGATGCCGACTTCCAGCGGCGGCAGTTCGCGGTCGTAGTTACGGCGGCGGTGATTGTATTCGCGATTGTCGATCAGCACATACTCGCGGCCATCCGGCAGAAGGCGTGAGCGGTAAAGCACATAGCCGCCCTCGTCACGGATGGTGATGATCTTCACGCCGTTGGTGCGGGTGACGGTTTCGCGCGTGCGGCCGCCACGCAGGCGTTCGGCGTGGAACTCGTCATCGCCATAGCGCAGCAGGCTGCTTTCGTCCTTGCGCACGAAATATTCGCCGTCCCGCTCAACGATGATACGGTCACCCTGATCCTCGACCACCTTGCCGCCAAGGGCCGGGATCAGCATACCGACGCCGACACCAACAGCCGCGGCACCAAGCAGTTCCAGCCTGCGGTCGCGGGCTTCATCACGGCGGCGTTCTTCCTTCGCCTTGATTTCGGCGCGCTGCGCTTCCGTTGCGTCGTCCGAGACGACGGCCGCCGGTTCTTCCGCCGGTGCGGTCGCCTGGGCAGCGATCGGCTCACCCGGCTCTTCGGTCACGGTTTCATCTGCCGCGGTGGCTTCGACCGGGGCGACAGCAGGTGCGATCTCTTCGGAAGCCTTCGGCTGTTCCGCGGTTTTCTGATCGGCACCAGCTTCATCGGTGGCGGTTTCGTCGGCACTCTTCTCGGTGCTCTCCTGCGCAGTGGGTTCCTCGGCCGCAGGCGCTTCAGTCGAAACGGCATCCGCCGGCTGTTCTTCCGCCTGCGGTTCCGTGCTCTCCGCGGCATCCGCCTGTCCGGCATCAGCAGGTTGCTCTTCCACCGGCTGTTCGGATGCCGGCTCGGCCGCGGTCTCTTCCGCGGGCGCAGCTTCTTCGACAGGCGCTTCCGGCTTTGCCTCCGGCGAGGTCGTTTCTTCTGCGGTCAGGGGTTTTTCCACCGGCGCGGTTTCTTCAACCGGCGCGGCGGGTTTCTCGGCGGGAGCTGCCTCCTCCACGGGGGCTGTCGGTTTCGCCTCAGGCTGCGCATCTTCTGTCGCGACGGGCTCAGCAGCGGCAGGCGCCGGCTCTTCTGCCTGGGTTTCCTGAGCAGCTTCGGGGGCAACATCTTCCACCGCACCTTCTTCAGGTGCCGGCTCGGCAGGCGCTTCTTCGGCCGCAGCTTCCGAGGCAGGAGCTTCCGCAGCAGGTGCTTCTGCGGCGGGAGCTTCTTCGGCAGAAGTGTCAGGGGCTGGCGCTTCTTCCACAGGTGCGGCTTCCTGGTTCTTGCAGGCTTCCTGATCCGGATTGGCCGCACAATCGACAGTCGTCTCCTGAGCACGTGGCAGGCCCGGCTGCAGCGGCAGGCCGATCGCCAGGACAAGCGCCATGGCCGTTGAATTTCGAAGCAATCTCGACGTCATTCTTTTCATCCTCTCGCCCCCCAACGGACTTTACCGAACCGATCACGGCCTGGAACACTCGAAGGAAAACAAGTGACCGGAGCTTTTGTTCCAACGTCATTTTCGCGGATGCGGTTGTGCCCTCGCGTCACCTCGACTTTCCGTACATCCGTCTTTCGCCCGATTGACTTGCGGTCGCACAGCGCCATGGTGGGGTGGGGGCCGGCGACCAGCCGGCATTGTCAGAGGGGCTGACATGACAAAACAAATACTTGCATTTTCATCGGTCGCGCTGGTCCTTGCCGGGCCGGCGGCAGCCGAACTCGCGAGAACCGAATTCGGCGACTGGTCGCTACGTTGCAACGAGAAGACCTACTGCATTGCCGAAACCGAAGGCACCGGTTCAAATGACGAAGCGTTCAGGCTTAAGGTGGAACGCAGCGCCAAGGCAGACGCGCAGGTTTTTGTAACCCTGAGGCCGAAAACGCCACTCGAAACCGGCATGCGCGCCCGGATCGAAATCGAAGGCGACGAGGACAATGTCGGTTTCTTCGGCAAGGCTGCAAAGGTCTACACCGGCAATGAGATGACCTTCGGCGGTGACGCCGACCGGGACCTGATCGAAAACCTGCGCCTCGGCCAGGACGCTTCGATCCAGATCGAATTTGGCGGTAGCGCGGGCACGATCACCTACGAAGTCTCCCTCTCCGGCATCACCCATGCACTCCTGAAAATGGATGAAGTGCAGGGCCGCATCGGCCGGCAGGACGCCATCGTGGCCTGGGGAGGTTTGCCTTCTGCCAAAGCCACCGGCATTGCCGCAGCCGCCGCTTCATCCCCGTCACCGGCACAGCCTGCTCCCGCCCCATCTCCGGCACCAGCCGAAACGGTAGCCGAGGCACCCGTCGACGATCTGCCGCCACCGATCATGCCGTCTCAGGAGACCAGCAACAGCGGCGTCAACCGCGGCGAGATTGGTCAGGTCTATGCGGTCAGCGAGCTTCCGGACGAGATCCAGATGATGGGTTACCG
Organism: Roseibium sp. ROS1; assembly: GCF_054658215.1. Lineage (NCBI taxonomy): Bacteria > Pseudomonadati > Pseudomonadota > Alphaproteobacteria > Hyphomicrobiales > Stappiaceae > Roseibium > Roseibium sp. ROS1. Next base: position 869,741 of record NZ_BAAGIG010000001.1, on the reverse strand, counting down.
CACGCTGGGGTGTCAGCTTGCGGAAACGGTGCCCGCCTTCGGCGCGCAATACTACGCGGAAGGCGACGTGGAGACCTGGGTCGTTCCCTGTCAGATGGCCGACCTCAACGTGCCTTACTACCTGGCGATCCATGTTCCCTTCGATCCGTCGCTGGACGAGTGGAAGGAGTTCGAGACACCCCCCGGCTTCAACCAGCCCAACCATGCCCTGGTCAACAACCTGTTCTACGACCCGGGCAGCGGCCAGGTGACGGGCACCACCTACCATTCGCCCAACTACGACTGCGGCACCTTCGAGCGCCACGAGGTTGAAGCGGAAAGCGGCAACTACACCCTGATGGAATATCTCGAAAAGACCGACTGCGACGGCATCACCGGCCCGCCCGAGGGCTGGCCCCTGAGCTGGACGATCGACGAGATGGGGGATTAGAGCCTTCGCGGGAGGGGCTCAATGGAACCTTCACCCCGGAACACCACCATCATTCCGGACAAGCGAGGTGCAAGCCGAGAGCCGATCTGGAATGGCGGTCTGATTGATGCTTTGAGGCAGGCCTATTGCTTGTCCGGAAACAGCCCATGAAAGACAGCGCACTGGACCATCAGGACGCCGTTCATGGTCTGGGCATTCATGTCGACGACGATTTCCACATAGGCCGAGTGCGACCCCATGATGGTTTCAAGCTGGAGCTTGCATTCTTCAATGTCGCCGTCGGTCTCAATCGCCAGATCGGTTGTTTCCCCACTGCCGATGTCGAGCTTCAGGGACAGGACAAGCGGGTCTTCATCGACATGGTTTCCTTCAGCAACGGCCAGAATATCGCTGCCCGCAATCCTGTAGGTGTGAAACACCTGATAGGCACTGGCAGGGAGGTACGAAAAGAAAAAGAGAGCAAGACCCAACAGGAATGTCTTTTGGAAAAAACGCATATCTGTCTCCGCGGAAACTTTCAGAAATCCCTGGCATTTCGGCGGATACGGCAAGTGACGTCAACTGCAATCAGTGAAGATTGAGACAACCCGGCCCGGATTTAACGGGGGACCGCCGGCAGAACGAAAAACAGGACGATGGCAATCGCGAAAGCCGCCAGCGCCAGAAAATAGAGCCGCGCGATGCGTCGGCGTCCGGGTTCAGCTTCGTCACCAAACCCGCCAGGCGTGAACATCCGTTTCCACATGCCAACGCCCTTCAGCGGCGAAAACGCAGCCTCCTCCAGAAGGTTGAGACGCTTGATGAACAGAAGAGCGCTCACATAGCCGGCAATCATCAGGAGAAATGCCAGCGTCATGAAGGTCATGAAGATCAGATAAGCGGGTGTCATGCCCTCTCTCCTTCCCACTTCGAAACGGCCCGCAAACAGTCTTTGCGGCATGTGCAGCCCGTTGCAACCCGCCACACTTGTTAACCATAGGTGCAAATCCGTTAAAATGCCGGGGATATCTGTCTTTTGAGGGTAACACTTCACACTGTATTCTGCGGTCAGCTTGCCCTGAGTCGTTGAAACCGCCAGCGCTTATGGGTTAATAAAGAGTTAAAGTATTGCGTATCTTTCGCCGGGCGGCGCCGGCGGGAAAGTCAGGAGACAGGAATGGGCATTTTCTCGAAATCCTCGCGCCCCGGCGGTGACCAGGAGCAGCGGGTCGAGACCGTGAAAGAGGCAAGCGAAATTCAGGAAACCGCACAGGCTCCTGAAAAGAGCAATATCGAGCATCTTTCCCCGTTCGCCCTGAAAATGCAGGAAAAGATGAACCATCTGGACGGGCTCAAGTCCCGCATCGGCGGTCTCAACCAGACCTTCGAACAGATGGCTGCGTTTGCTGCAGAAAGCCAGACGTCGATCCGCCTTATGGCCGAATACCTTGAAGGCTCCCGGACGACCGTGGAAACCGAGGTCCGGCTGAAATCCGAAAACGCCAAGATCTCCACCGACCTGCTTGACGCCGAACACAAGGTCCGGACGCTCACCACCCAGCTGGAAGATGCCCAGGCCGAAGTCCATTCCCTGCGCAAGCGTGCAACCGAGACCCGCACGGCGCTGGAAACCGCCCGTAACGACATCGTCTCCATTCGCGACAACAACAAGAAGGTCAACGAGGAATACCGGCTGCAGAGCGCCAAGCTCGTGGAAGCCAATTCCCAGGTGTCTGATCTCTCCGGCAAGCTCAACGACCTAAAGGCCAAGTTCGAGACGCTGGAAAAACATGCCGAGAGCCTCGGTTCCGATCTGGAAGCGGTTCGTCACCGCGAAAAGGAACTGCAGCAGAACCTGTCCGAAAGCGCCAAGCTGCTGGAAGACGAAATCCGCAAGAACAACCAGGTCACCAGCGAGCTGGAAGCGGTCAAGCGCGAAGTCGGCGAATTCCGCAACGACAACATCGACCTCAAGTCTCACCTGGATGTTGCCAATCAGGAACTGGCCTACGCGAAAAGCCGGCTTGAGGAAGAACAGCGCAAGCACGACAACGAGGTCTATGCGCTGAACGCGGAAATCGAAAACCTCTCGTCCCAGCGCCGTATCGGCGCCCAGTCTCTGCAGGAGATGGCGCGCGAGAACTCCACGCTGAAGGAACGCAGCCGCGATCTTCTCAAGCGCATGCAGGAAATCGAACATCTGCTCGACAGTGCGCAGAAGAACCACGAAAAAGACCGCAACGAGCTGATGGCGACCACCGCCAAGCTGCGTGAGCTGAACCTGCGCTACAACTCGGCCCTGACGGACCTGAACCACCAGCGCAACCAGAACCAGAAATACGCCGACAATCTGGAAGACCTGATCGAAGAGAACAAGCGTCTGCAGCGTTACAAGATCCAGGTCGACACTGCCAACGAGCAGATCGTCCAGCTGAAGTCGGTCATCGTCAACTATCAGATGGCAATGGAAGGCCGCGGTCCGGCCGAAGAACTCGGACTGACCGAAGGCTACGATCCGGCTGCCGAGCTTGGCATTACCGAGCCGCTTTCGAACGAATTCGAGCCGATCGACATTGACGGTGACGGATCCGACGACGACGGTCCGGACGACAACACCCCGAACGGCGGCGACGACAAGATCGTCAAGCTGCGCGACTGACGCAGCCCTCTGTCCGGCATTTGTCATCCGGCCGCAGATAACACGAGCAGATCAGGCCCCGGCTATCCAAGTCCGGGGCCTCGTTTTTCAAAGACCGTTTTCCTGCCGCGTTTCCGGCAGAATGTCCGGGCGCACCGGGCGTATTTCAGCGACATCCCCGTACAATGACGATTTGATGAGCAAGGTATTCGCCGCCGTTTTGTTGATCCTGTTGTCGCCGCTTCTGGCCGGCATCGCCGTTCTCGTCTGGCTTGGTGATCGGAAGGCGCCGTTTTTCATTGCCAGACGAACCGGCCTGGGCGGTGGTACCTTTGCGATGGTGAAATTCCGGACCATGCGCCCCGGCACGAGCGACGCAAGCGCGATCACCGAAGTGCGAGACAACCGTATCACCCCCATCGGCAGCTTCCTGCGGAACACAAAACTCGACGAACTGCCTCAGCTGTTCAACATCCTGCGGGGGGACATGGCGTTCTTCGGGCCGAGGCCGGAAGACCCTGGCATTGTCGCCCGTTACTATGACGATGAGATGCGAAGATCGCTGTTGTTCCTGCCCGGCCTGATCAGCCCGGGCACACTGTGGGCCCTGACCAATTTGAACCGGATCGAAGGCGCGGACGACGCCGAAGATGTCTATGCACGCGAAATCCTGCCCGAACGGCTCGCGCGCGATACTGCCTATTTCGAACAGGCCGGTTTCATGTCCCATACGCAACTTGCAATGAAGACCCTGGCCACTCTGCTGCACCGGGCGGTTTCGGCTGAAAATCGGGAGTAACTGATCGCTTCAGCCAAGTTCAGCTTTCAGGAACTCGCAGATCCGGGCTGCATCACCCGTGCTCAGGTCCATGTGCACTGGAAGACGCACCAGCCGGCCCCACGTGTTTTCCGCACCAACGCAGCTGCCAGCCAAGATCCGCCCGGCAAAGCTGGAAAGATGCAGCGGCTTGTAGTGGGACTGCAAACCAAGCCCCATTCGGGCAGCCCCCTGCAATATTCGGTATGTCGTTTCCCGGTCGCTTGCGAGGAAGGCGAAGGAATAGCCGTTCGCCTTTGTACCCTTGCCTGGCCGCAGGATCTCGATCGGCAGATCCCGCAGGGACTTTTCGTAGTACGCCCAGATCGCGCGGCTTTTCAGGAGGATCTCTCTTGAATGCACCAACTGGCTGTAAAGCAAGGCAGCATTCAGGTCGGGCATTTCGAAGCTCGAAGAAACCGAGGTCCATTCATAATGGTTCACTTCGCCCCTTGCGAAGGCGGGAAAGTTCGTGCCCCGCGCCAACAGCTCTTCAACACGCTCGCGCAGGTGGGAATTGTCGCTGTTCAACACCAGCGCGCCGCCGTGCCCTGCGCTGATGATCTTGGTTTCATGGAAGGAATAGGCGGCAAACAGACCGCACGTCCCAACGGCCCGGCCATCCTGCTTGGCGCCGAATGCCTGGGCCGCATCTTCCAGGATGACGACCCCGTGCCGATCGCACAGATCCTTGATTGCCGCCATTGGAGCTGCCGCGCCGCCATAATGCACAACGACGACAGCTCTGGTCCGGCTTGTCAGCCGTGCCTCCAGTGTTTCCGGCGTTACCATCATCGTTGCCGGATCAATGTCGGCCAGCACGATCCGCGCTCCCTTGCGGGCAAAGGCCGTCGCTGTTGCGCAGAAGGTGAACGAAGGAACGATGACCTCGTCTTCCGGCCCCAGATCCAGCGCAAGGGCCGAGATTTCAAGTGCGGACGTGCAGGAATTGGTCAGGAACACACGGTCATGGCCAACATGCTGGCTCACCAGCGTCTTCGCCTTCCGGCTATAACTCCCGCCGGAGCGCAGATGTTTGCTGCTGAGCGCCGATGCCACCGCATCGTAAGTTGCGGGTGGAATATGCGGCGCATGAAAGCGGATCGGCGGAAGCGCAGCTTCTGTCGGCAGGCTCAGCATCAGAATCTTTCTTCGTCGGCAAAGCGACGGACACGGGCCCGCATTTCGCGGTAGATCGCGCGCAGCTCCTGATCGACTGAGCTCTTCTGTCGGTACCCGAGAGACCGCAGGCGACTGTCGTCGATCCGGTAAGCCGCATCGTTGGTTACACGATCCCGAATGAAATGAAGACCGGTGGAGACGCCGGTTATTTCGCAAACCCGCCGCGCCACCTCAAGCACAGACAAGTCCTCTTCCCCGGAAACGTTGAAGATCTCGAGCGCCTGTTCGTCCTGTGTGTTGAGCACCAGACCGATGGCGGCGGCGAGATCGCTGACGGGCAGAAAACTGCGTTCCTGGGCACCCGTGCCTTCAATCGTCAGCTTCTGGCCCTTCAGTGCCTGCATGACGAAACGCGGAAACAGCTTTTCCGGGTTCTGTCCGGTGCCAACGGCATTGGTCGGCCGCAGGATCGTTGACCTGAGGCCATTTTGCGCAGCCATCATGACAGCCTCCTCAGCCATGGCCTTGGATGTCGCATAGGGTGTCGTCGGCCGCATCGGAGCGGTTTCGCGAACCTCCTCCATTGCAGGACCATAGACTTCGTCCGTGCTGACATGAATGAAATGCTTCACGCCAGCGTCCTGCGCCCCCTTCAGAAGGGTTTCAGTGCCGGTCACATTGACGTCAAAGAAGAGTTCCGGGTCTGCGAACGACCGCGGCACATGGGTTTCTGCCGCCAGATGGATCACCGCGTCGCATTCATGCAGCGCAGCCGCCACATCGATCGGCGAGCGGATGTCTCCGCGAATGACGGGAAGATCTCCCGCTTCACCGATGGGTGCCAGGCGGCGAAAATCAGCCGCGTAGGAGACCCGGTCCAGGATCACCGTCTCGGCGACATTCGCCATCCTTGCAACACGCTTGAAAACCTTGGACCCGATAAAACCCAGGCCACCGGTTACAACGATCTTGCGAAAGGAAATGTTCTGTTTCGGAGCAACTGTCTTTGCACAATGTTCCATATTGGCACAAATCCTGATATATGCAGCGTTTGATTGCATATTCAGCAGATTTCGTGCCAGTCACCTCCGGCATGAGGGTGTGCAAGGGTGAAACGCAGTCTGAGCAGCACAGTGTCCCGGGCCGGTATTTGGCGAGAACAAGTTGCACCCCGGAAGCCACCCCAAGACAAATAGCTCTTTTTTGTCAGTTACCTGACACAAGAAGATCGTTTCTGCCGGCAGAGCGCGCGGCTAAGCCTGCATGGACGATGACAATTGACGAAGGAATTTAGCCGACCGTAGATTCACTCAGGCTCAACGGTGAACTGCAGCGGATAGCCAAGTTGAACCGCAGCATCGATAGCGCGTGTAGCCTTGGTTTCGGCGACGTCACGCGGATAGACGGAGACGACACAGATCCCCTTCTGGTGCGCTGTCATCATCACGACCTCAGCCTGGGATTCGTCCAGGCGGAACTCCGCCTTCAGGATCAGGACGACAAATTCCCGCGGCGTATAGTCGTCGTTCAGCAGCATCACCTTGTAAAGTTTTGGCCGCTGCACCTTCGTCTTTTGCTTCAGTTTCGGTTTGAAATCGATCTCACTCATGACAATCGTCCAAGCTGACGCCTAAGGTTCCGCACGATGCGGTCTCACCTGAGAAATGGAAATTGTGCCGGAGAATTTCACCGGCTGCATGCTGCCAGACCCGATCCGCTCCCGATGCCGTCATCTTGAGTGACGCAGCGTCCGCAGCAGGCCCATGCTTTCCCTCACTATACTGCATCGCGAAATCGAAGAAAACATGACAGCTGGAAATCTTGCCACCGTTTCGAGAAAAAACGGCAGGCGAGACATGATGAGACCGTATCGCACATAGCGCCGAGGTTTTGACGCCAGGCAGCCGCGAGATGAAAGGCAGGCCGTCTCCTCTGTGGCGGTTTTCCGAAAGAAGGTTGCTTTCACTAATCCGGCAACGCGGTTCCCCCGTAGATCCTTTCAGGCTGGGTACACGACAAGATCTGCGGAGGGTTGTTCGATGTTTCCTCATTTGAAGACACAAGGGTTCCGGTGGCGCAGGTTCGCTTTCGCGCTCGCCCTGGCATTCGCTGTTGCAGCACCTGCCGGCGCGGCCTTCGCCGACCTGGGTTCAGCAGCCAGGCTGCTTCCGTCTGCCGAACTGGTTGGCAAGGGCCGGATGACCTTCCTCGGCTTCAAGGTGTTTGACGCGGAACTCTATGCCCCGCAAGGCACCTATAGCCCGTCGGCCCCTTTTGCCTTGAAGCTCACCTATCTGCGCACCTTCAAGGGCAAGCAGATAGCTGAAAGCTCGGTCAAGGAAATCCGCCGGCAGGGCGGCGTCTCGGATGCTCAGCTTGCCAAGTGGCAAACCCAGATGGAAGCCCTGTTTCCAAATGTCTCCCCCGGACAATCGATTACGGGTGTACGCACCAGCAGCGGCAAGGCCGAGTTCTATCTCGGCAACCAGAAGCTCGGCACGATCTCCGACCCGGCATTCACGAAGAAGTTCTTCGCTATCTGGCTGGGCAACAACACGCGTGATCCTCAGTTGCGCGCGCAACTGGTCGGGTCCGGTTCGTGACGACACGACTGTCGGACGACGCTGCGGCTCTGCCAAAAAAATCCGGTGATACAGGAAGCGTGACGCTTTCCGGCCTTGCGACCTATGGAGTCATGGCATTTCCCCTGGCATTTGCCGGTTTGCCGATCTACCTGCACGCCCCGGATTTTTATGCCGTCACCTTGCAGCAACCCGTGGCGACGCTCGGCGCCATTCTTCTTGCCCTGCGCCTGTTCGACGCCATCCAGGATCCTTTCATTGGCAGCCTCAGCGACCGGTTTCACCAGTGGCGCGGGACTGTTCTGGCGCTTGGCGCAATCCTGCTTGGCGTGGGCTTCTGGATGCTGTTTCATCCCTGGAAGGAGGCACCGCTTGTCTGGTTTACTGCCTCCGTGCTCATCTGCACCACGGGATATTCGGTCGTCACCATCAACTACCAGACACTGGGCGGTCTCTGGAAAACCAGTGCCTCCGACAGGACCCCGGTAACGGCGGCACGGGAAGGGTTCGGGCTTGCCGGTCTCCTCATTGCGTCGGTCCTGCCCGCCGCACTGGCAACACGGACCGGCATCGAAACGGCATTTCTCTATGTGACGCTTGGCTATCTGCCACTTTTGGCGGTCTCCTTGTGGCTCCTGTTACGATGGGTGCGGTCGGCACCCCTTGAAAACCCGCAAACAGCTGGTCCGGTAATGGGCTGGTGGACCCTGTTGCGGAGCCGCTGGAGGCGTCTGTTTTTCGGGCTGCTGTTTCTCAATATTTTCGCAAGCGCGATCCCCGCCGTCCTGGTGCTGTTCTTCATCCGCGACAGGCTGGGGGCCGAGAGCTACACAGGGCTTTTTCTGCTGGTCTATTTCCTGTCAGGCGTCATCTCGATGCCGCTCTGGACCCGGCTTGCCCGACATTTCGGCAAGGTGCGGGCGTGGCAAATGTCACTGGCCGGCGCCATCTTCACGTTCTGCTGGGCCGCTCTTCTGGGAGAGGGAGATCTGACAGCCTATGCGTTTGTCTGCGCCCTGTCCGGCCTGGCGCTAGGCGCCGACCTTGCCTTGCCACCCGCCATATTGGCGGACCATATCGACACGGACCGGCGCCAGGGGGAGGCGTCGCGCCTTTTTGCGATTATGGCATTCTTGTCCAAGTCCGGTCTCGCCCTTGCCACCGGCCTCACGCTGCCTTTGTTGGGCCTGTTCGGGTATCAGCCGGGAACTGCCCTCACCGCACAACTCGGCTTTCTGCTCAGCCTCACTTATGCGGGCGTGCCCTGTCTCATCAAACTGTGCGCGCTCTTGTGCCTGATCGCGTTTGAAAAGGACCTGACACAGGAAAAAACCGCCGGGTAACCCGTCCCGGCATCTCGACACGCCGCTTGCAGCCCTGACGACAAGACCGCAGCCCTGCCTCAACTGCGTGCGGCAAGAGGCGAACGAAGGGAAACCGGGCCATCGTCTTTATCGTTGACAGGTTCACTCTTCGAAGCTGCCGCTTTGCGCGTTGGTTCCGCCGGTTTGCGCGCCTCGTTTTGCACGGGGCCGCCGTGCTGGATCAGGCGATCGACCTGCGATGGACGCCCCAGCAGAAAGCCCTGACCTTCGTCGCAGCCTTCCTGTTGCAGGATCTCCATCTGCTCTTCAGTTTCAATGCCCTCAGCCAGCACCGGAATGTCCAGGCTCTTTCCGAGAGCCAGAACGGCGCGCACGATCGCCTTGGACTGGCGGTCCTGCTCCATTTCGCCAACAAACGCCCTGTCGAGCTTGATCTTGTCGAAGGGAAAGGTCCGCAAGGTTTCAAGCGAAGAATAGCCTGTGCCGAAGTCATCCAGTGCAAGACCGACGCCCAGATCCTTGATCTGGCGCATGATGTGCAGCGAACGGGCCTTGTCTTTCACAAGGGCGGTTTCCGTCAGTTCCAGTTCCAGGCGGTGCGGTGAAAGTCCGGTCGTCACCAGGGCTTCATGCACCAGTCGTGGCAGGTTGGTGTCCATGAACTGTACGGCGGAAACGTTCACAGCAACCCGGTAGGCCGGTTCCCATCGCGAGGCGTCCTCGCAGGCCTTGTTGAGCACCCAAGCTCCAAGGGAAGCGATCAACCCGTTTTCCTCGGCAACGGGAATGAACTCGGACGGTGAAATCGGGCCGATTACGGGATGGGTCCAGCGAAGCAGGGCCTCATATCCCCGGATGCCCTGGCTGGAATTCAGCGACATCTGCACCTGATAATGGATCTCGAGTTCGCCCCGCTCTAGCGCCCGTCTCAAATCTTCTGCCAGTTGCCGCCTGTTTCGAACCGTTGCACCGATGTTGGCATCGTAAAAACAGATCGTTTCGAGAAACCCATGCTTGGCGTGATACATGGCAAGGTCGGCATTGTTGACCAGTTCGTCCGGCGTCTGGGCATCGTCAGGCCAGATCGCTGCCCCGAGGCTCGCGCCAACGATGCCGTCCATTGCCCCTATTTCGATCGGGCGGCTGAAAACGCTCTCTATCCGTTTGGCAAAAGACAGGATTTCATCCTTGTCGCTGAAGGGCTTGATGGCTGCGAATTCATCGCCGCCGAGGCGGGCGATGAATTCATCGTCGCGCAGGATCTGCTCCATGCGCCGGGCCAGGATGCGCAGAACCTCGTCACCCGCAGCGTGGCCAAAGGTGTCGTTGATTTCCTTGAAGCGGTTCAGATCGATCCCGATTACCGCCAGCTTCTTGCCGGGGTTCAAATACCCATCGAGATTTCCGGCAAGCTGCCTCTGGAAGCTCGTGCGGTTCGGCAAGCCCGTGAGTGCGTCATGAGCGGCAACATGGTGCAGTTGCCGCCTGGATATGGCTCGCACATTGTTGTCGATCAGGAAGCTCGTCAGCCCGGTGCCGACAACGAGCAGGGCAACAACGGCAATTGCCAACGCAAGGGCAAGGGCAGCACCGTTATCGACCTCCGTGAAATTCTGCGACATCGGGATGATCCGCAACGCGGTCATGCCGGTGAAATGCAGGCTTACGATCCCGGTCACCATCAGGGCAACGGCAACCCAATACCGACGAGAGCCCAGGTAGGTGCGCCAGATCAAGGTGATCGCGGCAGCGGACAGGGCCACAGACAAAAGGACGGACGCGACGATGTAGCCGAAGTCCCACTCGACGAGCCCTGTGATCCGGTAGGCGAACATCCCGGTGTAATGCATGGCCGCAAATGAAATTCCGACGAGAGCCCCACCCATGCCGGTCAGGATCTTTCCGCTACCGAGGCCGCTGACCACGAAACTGACAAACAGCCCGACAATCGCGATCACAAGCGAAATGAGTGTCAGGGCCGGATCAAACGAGACCGGAGCGGTCGACTCGTAGGCCAGCATTGCAACGAAATGCGTGGTCCAGACACCGCCTCCACCGGCAACGGCAGCCAGAAACTGCCACCCGAGACGCTGTGTGCCTTGCGCACGCACACAACGCCGCAACAGCCGCAGGGTAACGGCCGATCCAAACAGACAAACGAGAGCTGCGAGCCCCACAAGCGCGATGTTGTGCTGATAGAAGATGCAGCCAAGCACATTGAACATGGTCGGGAATGATCCGTATAAATGCGTAGATAATCGGGTAGGTAGCACCTAAAAGTTACGGTTGAATTGACTAATTCCCGAGAAACAGATCGACCTCCCGGCCCCTCCCGAGGCCGAGCCTCACCGCGTTTCAATCGACGTCGGCTCTTGCGGAAAAAGGCTTGCCTTGAAAGGAGCCGTCGTGTGACCCTGCGTGAGATTGCCGCAACAGTTTCCGACGTCATGACCGTACGCCCACCTCAACTGACCAGACCTGCCGACAAGGATCCGCTCTCGGCAGCCCTCGAGAACGAGATTCTCAACGAGAAGGCATCCACGCTTTCGCGGCTTACCAAAAAGCTGGAGACGGCTCTCGCCGATCTGAAATCGGCGGAAGACGGTTCCGAAACAGATAGCGAAACCCTGCAAAACCGGCTTGCCGACGCCGGTGAAGCGCTCTGGCATGTCACCATCCAGCGCGAGTTATGCGGCTTGCGTCAGCACCGGGCCTTCTACGATTTCCTGGACGTTCCAAAGGCTGTCCGCCTGCGCATGGGGCCTGCCGCGGCCTTTCGTTCGGCACCCGGCTCCTGACAATCCACCGGGCTGTGACCGGTATCACTTCTTTGTTGATGTCCCTGCCCTAGAGACAGGAACCGGTTGCATCTTCGCGGCTGCGGTGGTTTTTTCTGGGGGCTTTTTGCAAGATGAGTTATTTACAGTCGCATCCAGCGAGCTATGTGAACCAACTGGAGCTCGCCGGCACGACCGCATTTGGTCGGCGAGAAACACAAGATAAAGCCAGGCGCAGAAAAATTATGGTGTGCAGGAAGACCCGTCATCTCGGCCGAATTTCCAGACTGGTGACTGGATGTCTGGTTTTTGGCCTGCTCCTGGCTCCTTTGGCGCTGCCTCTCGCGACAAGTACGACCGTGCAAGCCCAATCCGTACGGGTGGTGCCGGAAGGCAACCGGTTCAAGAGCCAGCCGAAGATCCCCTTCGCCTCTTCGCGCCGTACCGCCGCCTCCAAATCATCCTACGATGCCAAGTTCGACAAGGTTCTGGCCGTATTGAAGCGTGATCGCCGCCTGATGGGGTCCATCAAGCGCGTCTCCGCCCGCTACGGCATCGACCCGATCCACATCATCGGCGCCATCGTCGGCGAACACACCTACAACTACGACACGCTAGACAGCGCCCAGTCCTACTACGTCAAGGCTCTCGCCTATGCCGGCATCCGCTTCGACTTCGAGCTGAACGGAGTGCACGTCGACAAGTTCGTCGAACGCCCGGAGTTCGAACGCTGCCGCAAGGACCATGTTCAGAAAAGCTCGGACCGCCGCTGGTCCTGTTACGAGAACGTCTGGAACGGCAAGTTTCGCGGCCGTTCGGTTGACGGCGTCCGTTACCCGAAAAAGAACTTCAACGAAGCGTTCTTCCAGCCGCTCTATTCCGGCCAGAGCTTCGGCCTTGGCCAGCTGAGCCCGCTCACGGTCCTCAAGATGACCGACCGGGTTGCCAAGCAAAGCAACTTCCGCAAGCTGACGGCAGCCGATTCAGAGGCGGTCTACAAGGCCACCATGGACCCGAACATCTCGCTGCACTACATGGCCGCGATCATCCAGGACTCCATTGCCGCCTATAAATCCGTCGGCAAGGTGGATATTTCGAAAAACCCTGGCCTGACCGCGACGCTCTACAATCTCGGCGATCCCTGGGGCCGGGCTGCGAAATACCGCCGCAGCGGCCAAAGCTGGCCGCAGGAAAACTACTACGGCTGGCTGGTCAATGATCGCATCGACGATCTGAGAGCCCTGCTCTGACAGGTAAAGTCGCCAGCCTTCGCCCTTACAGCACAGCCGAACCCCTAACGACGCCAGGCTACTAGTGTTTCGACCCGCTGAGGGCTGCCCGAAGCGGGCAGTCCCTTGGCGGATCAAGGCCTCACCGCTCTTCAGGTCAGGAACGGATTGGTCTCACGCTCATGGCCGATCGTCGAGGCCTGGCCGTGACCTGGAAGAAAGGCGACATCGTCACCAAGCGGCAGCAGCTTTTCGCGGATCGACTTGATCAGGGTCGCATGATCGCCGCCCGGCAGATCCGTGCGACCGATGGAGCCGGCGAACAGAACATCGCCGGAAATCGCGAAACGCAGTTCCTTGTCGAAGAACACCAGGTGACCGGGTGAATGGCCCGGGCAATGCAGAACATCGAACATCCGCCCGGCGATTTCCACCTGGTCGCCTTCAACCATCCAGCGATCCGGCATCACGGGCTTGACGCCTTCCACGCCAAATTGCACTGCCTGGTCCGCCACCCTGTCGATCAGCATCTGGTCGGCTTCGTGCGGCCCCTCCACCGGCACCTTCAGCGCTTCGGCCAGGTCGGCCGCACCGCCAACATGATCGATATGACCGTGCGTGAGAACGATCTTTTCGACATTCACGCCCTGCTTGTTCACCGCTGCCAGGATCTTGTCGACATCGCCGCCCGGATCAACCACCGTTCCGCGCATGGATGACGGATCCCAGATGAGCGAACAGTTCTGCTGAAACGGCGTAACGGCAATCACCATCACCTGGATTGGCGGCATGCCGTCTTCCGGATTTTCACCCCCACCGGAGTTCGTCGTGTCCTGCGCCATGGTAGCCTCCTTCAACAGCGGCCTCGCACGGCCCATTGTAACAAATACGGGACAACACCATCCGGTGTCGTGTTTCTGGTCAATCGCGGCTTCACCTGGCCGCGTGCATTTCGTACAAGATGTATGGACCTGTTGGAAGACGCCAAGCACATTCGGATAGCCGGAGCTGATGACGCCACGACTGTTGACATTGCTGATGACTGTTGCCGCAGCGCTTTTGGGCGCTTCGAGCACGATGGCGCAGCCTGGCCGGACGACGCCCAGCTTCGAAAGCTGGACGGTCGATTGCGGCAATACCGGCGTGTGCTTTGCCTCCTCGTTCACCCGCAGCCAGTCGGTCTGGGTCGATGTGCGCATCGTCCGCGACTGGCAGGCGGAGGCCCAGCCTCTTGTCCGTGTAACCACCAACACCGAGCTGCCCAAGGACGGCACCTTGAAATTCGAGGTCGACGGTACTCCGATCGAGGCCCTGCCGATCGAACAGCTGCGCGAGATGCAGCCGGCTGTCAATCCGCCAGCCGGCTTCCGGCCGCTCGGTGGAGAAGGCTTCTGGTATCCGACAGGCCCGGCGACAACGACGCTGCTTGACGCCATGCGCAAGGGCAAGGAGCTCACCATCAGTGTACCTGCGACCACCGGAACCGACCCGGTCGCGGTACCCGTCCCCCTCCTCGGCCTCAAATCCAGTCTGTTGTGGCTCGACAATCGCCAGGACCGCACCGGCACCGTTGCTGCCATCGTCTCCCCCGGCACCGATCCAGCCAGGGACGCCCCGCACGCCATTCCGCTGATGAGCGCCGACCAGCTCCCGCCGGAAGTGGCTGCCGTCTGGTCTGCCAACCGCCTGTGCTCTGAAATCGACCCGACCATCTTTGCCAGCCTGAATGCCGTTCGGGTGCCGCTTGCCGACAGCGCCGCGCTCTACATCATCCCCTGCGGGGCTCCAACCGCTTACAACAGCCCCTATGTAGCTGTCCTTTCCGGCAAGGACGGCGCAGCCCGTCAGGTGCATGTCGCCCGCATGTCGGAAAAGGGTCCGGTCGCAACGGATCTCATCTACAACGCAAGATGGATTCCGGCCGATCAACAGCTCGTAAGTTACTTCAAGGGTTCAGGAGTTGGCGAATGCGGCCTGTGGAACCGATGGGTGTGGAACGGCACCGGCCTGGTGCTGCTGGAAGAAGCGGCCAGGAAAACATGTGACGGTACGGAACCTGACTTGTCCAATTGGTCAAGTACCTGGCCTCCGAAAAACGCTTCCAATTAGCGCCTGCACCAAGGATTTTCTTGCGATTTTCCCTGTCCCGCCCTTATGATGATAACGCAGCGGCTGGAGAGGGATGTGGCAAGATTGTTTCAACCCGATCCCAGAATGTTGATCAGACGCACGGAGTGCGCCTGAGTGTGGTGACTCGACTGTGAAGGCGGGTGAGGTTGGTCGTTATGTGCCGAAAGGGCGCAACAATTAAGGTGATTCGGTAATGCACGATGGTGATTCGGACCGGCGGTCGCGTGGTCGGCGCGGCGGCAAGCGCGAGTTTGGCGGTCCGCAAGACTTCGGCAGTGATTTTGGCGGAAGCGAGTTCGGTGGAGACTTCTATGGCAGCGGCCGGGATGGCGGCTACCGCGGCGGACGCGACAATGATTTTGGTGGCGGCTACGGCCGCGACGACAATAAAGAAGGCGGCTATGGCGGCGGCCGGGGCGGTTACGGCGGCGGTGGTGGCCGTGGTGGCTACGGCGGTGGCGGCGACCGCGAAGGCGGCGGCGGTTACGGCGGCGGCGGTGGCCGTGGTGGCTACGGCGGCGGCGGACGTGAAGGCGGCGGCTATGGCGGCGGCGGACGCGAAGGCGGCGGTTATGGCGGCGGTGGTCGCGATGGCGGCGGTTATGGCGGCGGCGGCGGTGGCCGTGGCGGATACGGTGGCGGCGGTGGCCGTGAAGGCGGTTACGGCGGTGGCGGACGCGGCGGATATGGCGGCGGCCCGCGCGAAGGCGGCGAAGGCGACGGCTTCCGTCAGCAGCGCCCGCGGCGCGACATGCCCCCGGTCGAGCGTGGCCCGCGTCAGTCTGGCACCGTGAAGTTCTTCAAGAACGACAAGGGTTTTGGCTTCATCACTCCGGACGAAGGCGATGCGGATGTGTTCGTGCACATTTCCGCGGTCGAGCGGTCCGGTTTTGCCGGCCTGGACAGCGGACAGCGGGTGTCCTTCGAGACCGAACCGGATCGTCGTGGCAAGGGCCCCAAAGCGGTCAACCTGCAGGCGCTTGAAGAAGGCGACGCACCGCAGGAAGACGACGGCGGACCTGCCGAAGAATAAGCTCCCCTAGCCCCTGCCACACAGAGGCTTGAGAGCATGAAGCAAGTGGGCGCAGCCTTGCTGCGCCCACATTCTTTTTACCGACAATGCCGGCACCGCCTCCCCCGACCTGACTTGGAGCCGTGCCGGTTTCCCTTGATCCTCAGCAGTAGCTGCTATCAACGGATCCAGCGGACATCTTTCCACTTCCTGCCGAAGCCCCTATAAGGCGGGTCCGAAATTCACCGTGGTGCCCCATGCTTGCCGTTTCATCCGATACCTTGACCATCCGACCGTTCCTGCCGGGCGACCTCGGCGCGTTGCTGCCGCTGAACAATGCTGCTGTTCCGGCCGTCAACGAACTGACAGCCGAAGAACTGCTTGATCTGGTCAATTCCGCCCTTGTCTGTCTTGTTGCAGTCGTGGACGACACGCCTGCAGGTTTCCTGCTGTGCCTGGGCGACGGCGCCGGCTATGACAGCCGCAATTATCAATGGCTGAGCGAACGCGTTTCAAATTTTGCCTACACCGACCGGATCTGCGTCGACGAGAGTCTTCGGGGCAAGAAGATCGGCGACGCCCTTTACGGCGCCCTGTTTGAACGTTTTGCCGGCAGTGGTCGTGTTTTCGTCTGCGAAGTCAACGAACGCCCCGCCAACCCGGGCTCGATACGGTTCCACAGCCGTCTCGGTTTCTCGGAAATCGGCAAGGCAGACCATGGCGACAAGGCAGTTATCTTCTTCAAGCGCGATGCTGAACCTGCCTCCGGGAACCCGTCCGAATGAACTACCGCCATGCCTATCATGCGGGAAACATCGGCGACGTCCTGAAACACGTCGTGCTGGCCCGCCTGATCGCCTATTTCCAGCGCAAGGACAAGGCCTTCCGCATCCTCGACACCCACGCGGGCATCGGTCTGTACGATCTCAATTCGCAGGAGATGCAGAAGACAGGTGAATGGCAACTGGGCATCGGCAAGGTGCTTGAGGCCGATATTCCGCCTCAGATAGCCGAATTGCTTGCTCCCTGGCTGACGGCAGTGCGCGCGCTCAACGACGGCGACGCGCTGAAGGTTTATCCGGGCTCGCCCATGGTCGCACGGCAGTTGATGCGCAAGCAGGACCGCCTGACGCTTACGGAACTCCACCCGGCGGATTTCAAGACGCTCGCGGATCGGTTCGCAGGTGACCATCAGGTCAAGACCATCCACCTGGACGGCTGGCTTGCCATGGGAAGCTTTCTGCCCCCCAAGGAAAAACGCGGCCTTGTGCTGATCGACCCCGCCTTCGAAGTGACGGACGAATTCTCCCGCATGACCGACGCCGTGGTGAAGGCCTACAGAAAATGGCCAGGCGGCACCTATGCACTCTGGTATCCGATGAAGGATGTCAGAGCGATCCGGCGCATGCATGGCGACTTCGACGAAGCTGGCCTGCGCGACGTACTGAGCCTCGACCTCAACGTTGGCAAGAGCGGCCCGGACACCAGAATGCTCGGTTCGGGCATGACACTGATCAACGCCCCTTTCACGCTTGCGGAGGAAATGCGCCTGGTTCTGCCCTGGTTGTGCGACGTCCTGCACCAGGGACCCGGCACCAGCTGGAACGTAACGCAGCTGATCGGCGAATAAAGCCCCTACAGTGACACTTTTACCGGGATCGAACCTTGACCTTCCGACCCGGCTCCCCCATCGTCTCCTACACAGTTTGATTTCCGGAGTTTATGCCGTGAGTATTGCCCGATCCGTCTGCTTGACCCTGTCAGCCTTGGCCTTTTGCGCAAGCTTGGCTGCACCGGCTGCCGCGAATGACGACCGTGTCTACTTCTCGTTTGGCAGTGACAAGCGCTTGCCGGATTGCACGGCCGCATCCGTTCAAAGTGCCGTCGCAGGCACCGTCGCCCGGGCTCGCAAGGATTATTACGGCGGCCGCACGATCCTGAGCATCGACGGCATCAGTGAAGTCAACAACAGCGGCAATGACGTCAGCCCGATCGAGCGCCGCTACTGCAAGGGCACGGCCAGCCTGTCGGACGGCACCATTCAATCCGTCCACTACATGGTGGAAGAGCACGCCGGTTTCGTCGGGCTCAGCTGGAATGTGGAAGCCTGCCTCGCGCCTCTGGACAAGTGGCGGGTCTACGGCGACCATTGCAGCACGGCGCGCCCGCACTAAGGCCACGGCTTCCCCAAGAAGGTTGATCCATGGCGCTGCACGGCCATATCGGAAGACTGTCCGCCTGCCTTCTGGCGGGACTTCTGAGCCTGCCAGCCTCTGCTGATCAGTCCGGAAAATTCGATTTTTATGTCCTCGCCCTGTCCTGGTCGCCGACCTACTGCAAGCAACAGGGCGCGGATGCCAATCCGCATCAATGTGATGTCTCCAAGCCCTTTCGCTTCGTCGTGCATGGCCTGTGGCCCCAATACGAGCGTGGCTTCCCGGAAAGCTGCCCAGGCGCACCGAAGCGCATCGACCGGCAAATCGCCGTTTCGATGGAAGATATCATGCCGAGCCACAATCTCGTCTTCCACGAGTGGCGCAAGCATGGCACCTGCTCCGGCCTGACGCCGGAAGACTACTTCGATCTCACCCGCGAGGCTTTCGACAAGATCACGATCCCCGGGGCCTTCCGCACACTCGACAAGCGCGGCAAGGCAGCACCCGATACCGTTGAGAAAGCCTTCCGGCTTGCCAATCCGGGCCTCAAGGAGGACGGGCTTGCCGTCACCTGCGACCGGGGCGAACTTGAGGAAGTCCGCATCTGCCTCACGCGGGATCTGGAATTCCGCGCCTGCCGCGAGGTCGACAGATCCGGCTGCCGTGCCGGCAGCCTGTCCGTGCCGCCCCCCGGCGCACGCTAACCGTCTTAGACACCCCAACCGCCTTCTTCTTTCAGGAGTTCGGACCCATGATGAAACTTCGCTCGTCTCCCCCTTCGCCTTTCGGCCGCAAGGTGAAGCTCGCCCTGTCCATTCTCGGCCTCAAGGGCAAGGTCGAGATCGAAGACGCCAACACTGCCGATCCCTCTGACAGCCTGCGCAGCCAGAACCCGCTCGGCAAAATCCCGGCACTGGTCCTGGAAAACGGTGATGTTCTCTACGACAGCTCCGTCATTCTGGAATACCTCGACTTCCTGGCAGGCGGCGGCAAGCTGTTTCCGGAGGGTGAAGCCCGGTTTCCGGTCCTGCGCGACCAGACACTGGCGGACGGCATCATGGATGCGGCCATCCTTCGGGTCTATGAGAAGCGCTTCAAGGAACCGAAGTACCGTGATCCGGCCTGGGACGCCTATCAGGCAGCCAAGATGGATCGTGGCCTGAAGCACTTTGAAGACAACACGCCGCCTGTTCCGGCAACCGCCGCAGACGTCAATGCCGGCTCCCTGACGCTCGCCTGCGCCCTCGGCTACCTGGATATCCGTTTTGCCGGCGAATGGCGGCAGACCCATCCGAAACTTGTGGCCTGGCTGGACGCCTTTGAAGCAGCCGTCCCCGCCTTCACCCACACCAAGGTGCCGCCTGCCCCCGTTCCGGACAACGCCCCGGCCCTGCTGCAGTAATCGCCTGTCTGCAGCAACATGCAATCAGCCAGCTCCTGGTGACGCAGGGCTGGCTTTTTTTGTTCGGAGGGAGGTTCAGTACCCCTGCTTTGCAAGCACGCCAATTAACGGACCAGCGACTTGATGCTACAGTTCTGAAACAAGCGGGATGAACATAAAGGCATGTGTCTTGGTCGACATGATCTACATACCGATTTCACCGGCTGAACTCCTCGACAAGATCACCATCCTTGAAATCAAGGCCGACCGTATATCCGCTCCGGAGAAACTGGAACACGTCCGCTTCGAATTGGCTTCGCTCAGCGAGATTTACGACCGGCACATGCCTGATACGGGCCAGGTCCACACCTGGAAGGCCCGGCTGAAAAGCCTCAATGAAAGTCTGTGGAGTTTCGAAGACGACATCCGCAACTACGACCGATCGCAGGATTGCAAGGACCGCTTCGTGGATCTGGCACGACGCATTTACCAGACAAATGACAAACGCGCGGCACTGAAGCAGGAGATCAATACGGAACTCGGGTCTCGTATTGTCGAGATAAAATCATACGCCGCCGTCGGCAGTCTGCAGAAACTCCCCTTGTCCGTTCAAGACGAACACGAAGTTTGAAAACTGGTAGAAATTCGCCAATGGATCTCTCGGCTCCCGCCGCGTCCAACCGTTCGGCAGCAACTGATAGACGTCGTATTCTGGAAGCATTTCCGCGAAGTCGTTCAGCGTCCTGCTGCGGAACATCTGGTGCCAGTTGAACTCCATCTGGATGAACCGCGGCCTGATTTCGGAAAACACCCTGGCAGCCCCTTCGAACACTTCGGTCTCAAAGCCTTCCGTGTCGATCTTGATAAGATCTACCGCCGTTATTCCGGCTACCCGGCAATAGGTATCAAGCGACGTCACCCGCGCCTTCACCGTTTGCTCGTTTGTGACATAACTCACCTTCTTCACCTCCTGCGAGAAGGAGGCAAGAACAGGGTTCGTTGCATCGAAATGCAGTATCCCCTCGCCGTCGAAGTTACCAACCCCGACGTTTTCGCAAACGATCCTGTCGCCGTACGCCTGCGTGTTTCGCACCAGCTCTCCATGCGTTGAGATCAGCGGTTCAAAGGCAATGACGTCGGCGGACGTGTAGTTCAACAGATCAAGACTGTATCGGCCGACATTCGCACCGATGTCGAAACAGAGCCTCGGTGCAGTGGCGGCCAGGATCTCTTTCACGAAGAAGGTCTCGCCGCTCTCCAGATTGTTGTAGCCCCGCGCCGACAAGGCGGCATTCAGCAGATAGTCATTCAGCTGGGCCAGATCCGGACTGTGCCGGTTGGCGATGTACCACTCCAGGAATGCCTCGGTCAGGCTGGATGCGGATGTCTGGTCTTTCATTCGCGCCGTCACCTTTCGCCCTCTCCAGTGCGTGCTCCTTGCGCCCCCTTACAGCGGGATCATCAAAGACTTTGAATTTGGGCAGCACCCTGAACTAACCTAAGGTAACTTTCGCATGGATTTGAACCATTCAATTCAAAGCAATTTCAAATCAGCCAGGACCTCACTGCCTCATGACCATGCCGGAATTCTACAGCGAGTATTCTCCGCAAGCCCTGACAGACCTTCGGGAAACGCTTGTCGGTCAGCTGAAACATGTTTTCGGGCCGAGCCGGGGCGGCTTGCGGCACGAGATCTGGGCCGTGGAAAAGGCCCTGGGCATGCACCAGCAGTATTTCAGCCAATCCGGCCAGGACAAGTTCCTGAACGACGAGGTTCTGAAACACCGTACAGGCGGCGTTTTCCTGGAACTTGGCGGATATGACGGGCTCACTGGTTCAAACAGCCTTTTCTTCGAAAAGGAACTTGGCTGGACCGGGCTTTTGATTGAGCCGTCACCGGCGAACTTTGCAAAGGCGACGTCCGTCCGCGGCTGCGCGTGCCTTAACGCCGCGGTCGGCTCGCCGACACCTTTCGCGGATTTCCTGGAAATCCGAGCCGGCTACACCCAAAGCGGCGGTCTGCTCGCAAACATCGCTCCGGACCTTCTGGAGAGGATCCGGCAGCACCCCGAGCACGACGAGCGCATTGCAAAGATACCGGTACGCTCGATCAGGGAGATACTGGCAGACGCGGGAATTGAGCGTATCGATTATGTGTCTCTCGACGTTGAAGGCGGCGAGATGGCTGTCCTGGAAGAGTTTCCCTTCGAGACCATCCCGGTCGAAGTGTGGACCATCGAGAACATTACCGACAGTCCCGAGATCCCTACCTTCATGGCCGGAAAGGGATACGAGGTGATCGAGTTTATCGGCATAGACGAAGTCTACAGAGCAACGTGAACGGGACAGCACAGCAGGCCAAATGACCAGAGACCCCGGCCCCCTGACGGCAGATGACTTGTACGAAATGGCGCTGCGAAGCTTCGGCCGGGAGCAATGTGCCACGGCAATTGCCTATGCCGATGCCTGCCTGAAGCTCGCTCCGGGTCATGTGGACGCCTGGCTGTTGCAGGCGGAGGTTCATCTTCTGGAGGAGCGGGATACGGCTGCACTCGCCTGTCTTACCCGGGCTGCTTCCATCACGCCGCCAAGCATCGTCGCCCTGCACCGCCTTGCTGCGCACTATCTGCGCCTCGGACGCCCGGAAAATGCCTTGGCCGTGGCAGAACAGCTGAAAAACCTGCAGCCGGACGATCCTGAAATAGACTATGTCCTGGCCGTCGCCCGCTCCAGATCAGGCAGGCACGGCGAGGCATTCAACATCTTTCAGAGGCTCTTGCACGACGATCCGGACGACGCCGGTTCAGCTATCGAAGCCTCCTGGCTGGCTCTGGGGCAAAGGGACTATCGGCGTGGCTGGCCGCTTTGGGAGCATCGCTTCGGCGCCGGCGTCACTCCGGCCGCCGTTCACCACCTGCCCTTCTGGGACGGATCTCCGCCAACGGAGAGGAAAATCCTGGTTCTGCCCGAGGGTGGGCACGGCGACATCATCTGGGCGGCGCGGTTTCTGCCAGGTTTGAAGGCTGCCGGCGCAAGCGTCCATTTCCTGTGTCCCCCGGCCCTGTCGCACCTCTTGCAGAACCTTCAAGGTGTCGACATCTGGGTCGAGAATGTTGAAGAGCTCCCTGGGTATGGCTGCGAGTTTCAGATCTCGCTTCTGTCACTGCCTTATCTGCTTGGTGTCGAAGATCCGTCCCGTTACCCACCTCCGCGCCTGAAGTGTGATCCGGCGTTTGCTGAAAGGCGGGACGCCTTGCTTGCAAGGGCGAGAGCACCGCTTCGTGTCGGCATCCTCTGGTCGGGAAACGTGGACTACGGTGGCAACGCGGACCGGGCAGCACACCTCTCGGATTTTCTGCCGCTTGCCGAACTGCCCTTCGTTCAACTCTACAGCCTGCAGAAAGGGCCGCCCCATCGCCAGCTCATCGAAGGCGGGTTGGGTGATCTTGTCATCGATTGTGACGATTTCGATTTTGCCGAAACCGCCGCCATGATCCAGTCGCTGGACGTCATCGTGATGACCGATAGTGCTGTGGGACATATTGCCGGGGCGATCGGCACACCGGTCTGGCTTCTGCTCGACACTTTTCCCCACTGGTATCACTGCTTTGAGGGAGATCGTTCGGACTGGTATCCGGGCATGCGTTTTTTCCGGCAACAGCATCCGCGTGACTGGAGCAATGTCGTCAGGAACGTAGGCGAAGCTCTGAAAGGAGTTGCGGAAAGCAGAGGCATTTTGTAACTTTATGTCAGTTTAGCACTTAAATCTTTTATAGTATTTGGTTCTTGAGGGATAAGCTTTGGTTGACCGAAAGAAACCGGGGATCGATCAAGATCTCGTAAAACTGGGCGCAGGCAGAAGACCGTCAGCCGACAGCTCCATGGGCAGTCGGCCCGGACAGATGCATTCCGAAACCCTCACCGCCGGTCCGGCTGGATACGCTCCCTTCTCCAAACGGCCGGCGATGAACACGATCTATGCAGGGCATCCGGGCGCGCGGCGACCGGTGATGGACACCATCTATGCAGGTCATCCAGGCTATCGCCGACCGGTGATGGATACCATCTACGCTGGACATCCCGGTCATCGCCGACCTGCGATGGATACCATTTATGCCGGCCATCCCGGTTTCCGGCGGGCAGCTATGGAGACCGTCTATGCTGGTGGCGCAGGCTACCGCCGACCGGGAATGAACACCATCCACCCGGGACATCCCGGCTCACGGCGCGCGATAATGAACACCGTCTACGGGGGGCGCGCGGGGTCACGGGTTCCAAACGCAAATACCGTCTTCTCACCGGGCTACGGCGTTTCTCAAATTCAGACGCGGCAAGTCACGGATCCCTTTACCCGCCAGCCCGTGACCGTTTCCTACAACACCGTCACCGGCCTTTATCTCGACAAGAGCCTCAATCGCTGGCTCCCAGCTCCGCCCTGGATCAGTGCACAATTCCGGCGATAACAAGGGCGGTGCTCCCGTGCTGAGTTTCAACGTTACCGTCGATGCAAGCGGCGGAAACACTGAAGGCAGCGGGCCGGCAACGATCGGCTGGCTGCTGGCGGGTGACGAATCCCAACTGGTCTACAAGCCACCGCAAAGGCTGAAACAGCCCTCAGCCCCGCGCCAGCGAACCCATGCCAAATCCGTGACAGCCTGTCCTGCGGTCCTGGGGCTCGAAAGCAGGCTTTTCGAAGTACTATGTCCTTGCGACCTTTCCCTTCAGATGGCCGAAACCGACTTCGGTGAACCCGTGGTCGTGAACGCCGACGGGCCAATGTCCTCGGTTCGAGACGATGTCTTCGCTCACCTGATCATCCTTCATCCGCGCGAAGAATGGCGCTCGCCCGACCGCCCCATCCTGCAGATGCGCCTGCCGTATATCTTCGTTGCGGACGACCCCACCTACATGTCGCAGCTGCCACCGTTTCAGCATGTCGGGAAATCGTTGCTTCCCGGCCTGATGATACCGGGAAGGTTCCCGATCAACGTCTGGCCGAGAACGCTGACATGGGCGTTCGAATGGCACGATATCTCCGCCCCCCTCATCCTGCGCCGCGGAGACCCGCTGTTTTATGTTCTTTTTGAAGTCTATCCGCAGTCTCGCGCCATCCAGCTGGTGGAAGCGGAACACACTCCGGAGCTGCAAGCCTATCTGCAGCAGATCAATGGAGTCGTCGGCTACGTGAACCAGACCTTTTCACTGTTCAAGGAAGCAGAAGAGCTGCGACCGGCGCAACTCGTAACTCCAAAGAAAGCACCATAGGAAACCGGTGAAACTCTGCCGAGGTCCTGACGCCTGACCCGAGACACCCGGAATCCATGCCCCGGCATCACCTTCAGAGAGGCAACAGGAAATGGCGAATGAGGCCGACGGAGCAACACCGCTCATCATCATGATTGCCATGCCGACCCGCGGCCAGGTCGAACTGCCAACGGTTCGCTCCCTCATCGCGTTGACGCAGGAGTTCCAGCACCACGGACTGCCGTTTGCGTTCGAAACCTATGGTGCCGCAAACCTCGTCATCAACCGCAACCACCTTATGAGCAAATTCCTCGCCCACAAGCAATTCAGCCACATGCTGATGCTCGACTCCGACATGGAGTTCACGCCTGCGGCCGTGTGGCGTCTGGTCGCCTTCGGCGGCGACTTCGTCAGCGCCTCCTACCCGCAGAAATATTACAACTGGGATCTGCTCCGGCAGCTGATTGAAGCGGAAACCGCCCTGCCGGAAGCGGAGCGAAGCCCGATGGAACAGCTCGTTTCCCGCAGCATGACCTACAATCACCAGCTTCGCGACTATGACAACACCGACTGGCACCCCGAGCACCGGGATGGTTTCATCTCCATTCCCGCCGGAGGCCAGGGCCTGACGCTCTTGAGCCGGAAGGTGCCGGAAACGATGGTGGAACGCGGTGTCGTCACCAACTACCCCGACATGTCGCTGATCCCCGCCCATGCCGACATGGAGTATTACGACTTCTTCGGCCACCTTCCGACGCCAAGCGGTCGGTTGTTCCTGCATGAGGACCAGAGCTTCAGCCTGCGCTGGGTACGCGGTTGCGGCGGCACCATCTGGCTGGACTACCAGACCGAAATTCGCCATGCGGGGCTTCATACGTTCGACGGCAGGTATTCCGACAAGCTGCAGGACGATTTTCCCTCGCTTGAGGTTTGACGGCAGGTGATGCGTTCAGCATGGAAGCAAGGGTCTCATTGCGCATGAGCGCCTACCGGCATCTTCCGTTCAAAACGCAAAAGGCCGCGCCACAAGGCACGGCCCTTCTTGCAACAGATTTTTTGCAGCGTCAGGCGACTTTCTTGCCCGACATGGCATGAACGTCCGCGGCGCCCAGGCGCTGACCGCCAATGGCCCAGTCACCCTGCTCGACTTCCATGATGCGAACCCAGGTGACCGGGCGCATGGCTTCGCCTTCCACGGCGACCATGGCTTCGGTCACCTTTTCGATCAGCTGGTGCTTCTGTTCGGGGGTGAAAACGTTCTTGATGACATCGATCGTAACCAGCGGCATTTCATATCTCCTAGTTCAAGTAACAGTGTTTCCAAGCAACATCGGACGTTCCCGATGAACAAGAGATACGCCTTACCCAGCGGCAATGCTTGACGGGGACGTGAATATAACTGACCTTTTCATGAAGACTTTCGGGGAAAGGGGAACGTGTGCCGCAAGCCGACGCCCTGGTGTTTACCTTTGACGGATTTGAACTGGACGGCACACGTTTCGAATTGCGCCGTGATGGCGAACGCGTGGCGATCGAGCCGCAAGTCCTCTCCCTTCTCTTGCTGCTGGTCGAAAACCGCGACCGGATGGTCAGCAAGGACGAATTGATCGAGCATGTCTGGGACGGACGGATTGTCTCAGAAACCGCCGTGGCAGCGCGGATCAAGGCTGCGCGCAAGGCTGTCGGGGACAAGGGCAGCACACAGAAAGTCATCCGGACGATCCATGGCAAGGGGTTCCGGTTTGTCGCGGAAACCGAAGTTTCCAGTGTCCAGGCAAAGGCACCCCCGGCGCGTTCGGGCCTGATCACCGAGGAACAGGCAGCCCCGGCAATTGAGGAAGCGCTGAAGACCGCGCGCGACGGGCGGCCCTCCATCGCCGTCCTGCCCTTCCAGTATTTTGGCGAACCGGGCCAGCACGAAATCGTGGCCGATGCCCTGCCTGCCGACATCATTGCGGATCTGTCGCGCCTGCACTGGCTGTTCGTTATCGCACGTGGATCGAGCTTCCGCTTTCGCGGACCCGATGTGGACCCGCTGTCCGCCGGTCGCCAACTCGGCGTTCGCTATGGTCTCACCGGCACGGTCGAACTTGCGGGTGAAAGCGTCACGATCGGCGTTTCGCTGATCGACATGACCAGCAGCGGCACGATCTGGGCGGAACACTATCGTGGCAGCCTGTCCGAATTGCAGCAGCTCAGACCGGAAATCGAAAGCCATGTCGTTGCCAGTCTGGCGGTTCAGATCCCGCAGAACGAAGTGCGCATCGCACGCAGACGCGCTCCGGGAGCACTGGATGCATGGGCCTGTTTTCACCTGGGGCTGGATCACATGTACCGGTTCAACCGGCAGGACAACGCCCGTGCGTCAGAACTGTTCACACGATCCCTGGAACGCGATCCCTATTTCTCCGGCGCCATGGGCGGGTTGTCCTTCACGCATTTTCAATCAGCCTTCATGCGCTTTGCGGAAGATCCCGAAGCCGAGGTCGAAAAGGCTCGCGCATTGGCGCAGCAGGCGGTGGAGACCGACAGGCTCGATCCTTTTGCTCACTTCAATGCCGGGCGGTGTTCCTGGCTCGATGGCCGGCTGGAAGATTCAATCGCCTGGTTTGACCGGGCAACCAGCCTCAGCCCCAGTTTCGCGCAGGGTGTCTATACACGCGGGCTGGTGAGCGTGATGGCAGGTCAGGCAGCGCAGGCCGATGCAGATCTTGCTCTGGCGCTGGACCTCAGCCCGCTCGACCCGCTCGCCTATGGCATGGTGTCGGCGCGTGCGCTGGTTCAATTGCAACTGGGCGACAGAGACAGGGCGGCGGAGCTTGCCGTGAAAGCAGCGCAGATGCCTGGTGCGCACAAGCATATCTCGCTGATCGCGGCCCTGACATCACACCTGGTCGGCAAGAATGCAGAAGCCCGGCAATGGCTGGCCCGGGCGAGACAGGCAGATCCTGAAATCAGTTCGGAAGTCTTCTTCGCGTCCTTCCCGTTTGCCGAAAACGGCGCTCGCGAAACGATAGAGAAAGGCCTGCGTGAACTCGGGGTGTGAAAAGGCTTCGCGACCCCATGACTTCGGGAAGCCGATACGTCATCAACACAGGACTTGCCTGACGCCCGATGTCTGCTTGAAACCGCAATCCGAATTCAACAGCAAATGCCGTCGACGGGCGTGAATTACCAGGTTTTGCTCTGCACTTCTGCGTTCAGACCAAGTCTCTGCGAGTTGATTATCTGCACTTGCAAGGTTCCAGATGTAACGCTTCCAGCGGCCTGGATGCGACCAAAAGCACCCTCCCCAAATTTCAATCGATTAGTCTTCAAACTGCTTATGGACATTACGTTTCCACAAGAGCTAAAGACCGTGCGCAGGACAAAGACTTGCCACTCAGCGCGCTGGAAAGACCATAAGGGAGTTTTGTGTATGGCGGCCATGGATAACCACTTCGACAACTGGAAGGAACAACAGTCCGCTGCCGAGCAGATGATCCCGCTGGTTGGGCATCTCTACCGTGACTACGGCATCAACATCCGGATTTTCGGCCGGCGTCTTCTGAACAACTCCGCCATCGAGATCCTCAAGGCACACCGCTATGCCCTGCAGATCACCGGGCAGGAACTGGACGTCACCAAGAGCCTCGAAATCGTCAAGGCAATGCTGGAGATGGACCTGGCCGCCTCGCGCGTCGACCTCGGCAAGCTGTGCCACGGCTACATGGAAGAAGGCGGTGACGTTAAGAGCTTCCTCGAGAAGCAGCTGGCCAGCATCAACACCGGCAAGACATCCATCCTGCAGGAACCGCAGGATGTCGTTCTCTATGGCTTCGGGCGTATTGGACGCCTTCTTGCCCGCATGCTGATCGAACGCGTCGGTGCCGGCAACAAGATGCGCCTGCGCGCGATTGTCGTGCGCGGCGGCAAGGCCGGCGACCTGAAGAAACGCTCCAGCCTGCTGCGACGGGACTCCGTCCACGGCGCTTTCAGCGGATCCATCACCGTTGACGAAGAGCAGAATGCGATCATCGCCAACGGTAACTACATCCAGGTGATCTACGCCAACTCCCCTGCCGAGGTCGATTACACCAAATACGGCATCCGCAATGCGCTGGTGGTCGACAACACCGGCATCTGGCGCGACGAGGATGGTCTTGGCCAGCACCTGAAGTGCCCGGGCGCAGCGAAGGTGATCCTGACCGCGCCGGGCAAGGGCAGCATCAAGAACATCGTCTATGGCGTGAACCATGGCGACATCTCGGCGGACGACAGGATCCTGAGCGCGGCTTCCTGCACCACCAACGCCATCACGCCTGTGCTGAAGGTGATCAACGACGAGTTCGGGATCGAGAACGGCCACGTGGAAACCATCCACGCCTTCACCAACGACCAGAACCTGATCGACAACTACCACAGCGGGGATCGCCGCGGCCGGTCCGCTCCCCTGAACATGGTGTTGACGAGCACGGGTGCGGCCAGCGCGGTCGCAAAGTGCCTGCCGGAAATGAAGGGCAAGCTGACTGGCAACGCGGTGCGGGTGCCGATCCCCAACGTCTCCATGGCCATTCTCAACCTGAACCTCAAGCGCGAGACGACGGCCGAGGAAATGAACAATTACCTGCGCGGGATTTCGGTGCAGTCGCCGATGCAGGACCAGATCGACTACACAGCCTCGACCGAACTGGTTTCCTCCGACCTCGTCGGCTCCACCCATGCAGGTGTGGTCGACAGCCAGGCAACCATCGTCGACGGCGACCGGCTGGTCCTTTACGTCTGGTATGACAACGAGGCGGGCTACAGCACACAGGTGATCCGCCTGATGCAGGAAGTTGCGGGCATGAAGTACCCGTCTGTCCCCGCATAACCCTGCCGTTACCGAACAGGAGGGGCCCAAGCCATGTCTTGGCCCCTTCCATGGACTTTTGCTGTGAAGCTGCGCGAAGCGCTTTTGCCCCATCAATGCTCAGGAAGAGGTGCCATTTCCTGGTTTGATGATCACTGCCGGCTGTTGCAGAGCGCCGGACCGAAAACCGAACAAGTCAGCCAGCGGCATGCCTTGAAATCGGTTGCTCAACAGTTTGGGCTAGGTGGTAAAAGCAGACACTCAAAAAAGGCGTAGAAATTTCAAAACGCCTGGAGAAGAGAGCTTGCCTGAAGGGGCCAACCGGCCGTTTCAGATGTCTTCTTCTTGAAAACCTGTCTGCGGGCAATTCAACGGATTGATGGGTATACCCTGGCAAGCAAGCCAAAACACATCAATGCCAGTCGAATTGCACCGCAGGAGAGGTGACCCTTATGGCGTCTTGTTCACGCCGAGGGTTTCTGGTTGTCAGTTCCGGTCGAGGTTAGGCCTCAACGAGATTTCTGACGGGAAGATTTCTTGATCTTCACGGTCTGCGTTTCGGAATTGCTTTCGTGACCGATCTTGCCAAGTTCGTCGACAAGATTGTCGATGCAATCCTGAAGCGCCTGACCTTCAAGTCCCCAGCAGCTCTGGCCAGCGGAAGCAGGTGTTGCCTGGATCAGGAACGTGGACATGACAGCGGCCAGTGCGAAAGAAGTGGTTTTCATCATAGTAGTTCTCCATTTGGTTTTGGCGTCGGCGACCTTGCCGACACACCAAAGATGGGAACCTTTCTTTTCAGCCCCGTTTCACCGGGTGTTTCAATTGTATCCGGGCGTTCGCCCCACTGAAATATCCGACACATTGTTTCAAATGCGAGGTCTGAACGGGCATTGAGCTGGGCGACAAAACCCCAGACAAGATCTGTGTAAACGACTGAAGAAAATCATCTTTTGAAAAAACTTGGAAAACCGGATCACGCGCCGGGGAAAGCGTTTTCCCATGTCCGCCCGGTATCAAAAACTCCGCCCTTGCACACACCAAAGGTACAATTGTTACCGTTCACAAGGAGACAGCGCGGACCTGGTGCTGGATTGATGCGCCAAAAAGCCGGGATGCTGACCAACAGGACGCAAATTCCGGCTCTGACAAACTGGAATTTGCGTCAGGTATCACAGCTGACGGGGTCTCCCGGATCGCCGGGAAGAGCACTTAATCGAAGACGTAGCCCAACCCACGGACCGTTCTGATGGTCTCGGGTTTTGTGGGATTGAGTTCTATCTTGCGGCGCAGCCTTGAAATACGCAGATCGATCGAACGATCGAAAGGTTCCCAGCCCTTGTCATGTGCCTGCTCCAGCAACTGGTCGCGGTTGAGAACGCGTCCACGGTTCTCAACGAACACCCTGAGCAGCTGATACTCCATGGACGTAATCGCAATTTCCTGACCGTCGCCACCGATCAGCCTCGCTCCATCCAGATCCAGACGGCAGGTGCCAAAGGGAACTGTGCCTGCTTGCCGATCCTTTTGCTGCGCACTTGTCTCGTCAAAACTTCTGCGCCTCAGTGCGGCTTTGATCCGGGCCTCCAGTTCGCGCAGGTCGACAGGTTTGCCGACATAATCGTCGGCTCCCATTTCCAGCCCCACGACGCGGTCGATCACGTCACTTGCTGCGGTCAGCATGATCACCGGCACGGTCGAGGTGGTTCGAAGGTCACGCAAAGCGGTCAGACCATCCGTACCAGGCATGTTCACGTCCAGAATGATCAGCGCCGGTTCCAGGCTCTCCAGAAGCCGTTTCATGTCGTTGGCGTTCGGCGCCTCAACAACATCATAGCCGCGCTCGGCGAGATACTCGGCAACCATTTCGCGAAGATGAGGTTCGTCGTCACAGACCAAAATTTGCTTCGCACCCGGAGCCCCGCTCATGATGTGTTTTTCCTGCTGTCCAGTTGATTTAACAAACAAGCCAGATCCTTCTTGGAAATAGGCTTTTCAATGTAGGGGCGATCGCTTTCCATCAGAAATGTCTGAACGGACTTCCCCATGGCATCGCCCGTCATGAAGGCGATACGATCCTTGTAACCGAGCGATAACCCGATCAGGCTTTTGTAAAATGCGGCACCGTCCATGCCCGGCATCTTGTAGTCGCTGATAATCAGATCGACGGATGTGTGAGACAGGCGCGCAAGAGCCTTGCGTGCGCTGGTTTCCTGTATTGCCTGGCATCCGAGATCTGCCAGCAGGTCACAAACGAGTTCGCTGACCGCGACATCGTCATCAACGACCAACACCCGTTTGCGATGATGCGTTCCGCCTGGCTGGGCCTGCGAGGTGTCAGTTGAAGCCTCTGTTTCCATTGCGGGCAGCCGCACGAAGAAACTCGTCCCCTTGCCAACGGATGAACTGACTTCGAGAGTGCCTTCATGGGTGTCGACAACCCGGTGACAGAATGCCAGGCCGACGCCCGTCCCCTCCCCCACGTCCTTTGTCGTGAAAAACGGCTCGAAGATGCGGTCCCTGATTTCCTTCGTCATCCCCGGACCATTGTCCCGGACTTCTAGGACTGCCTGGCCGTCTCTTCCGTCGTGGAACGTCCGCAGCACAAGCACCGCGTCTTCGCCAAGCGGCGAAAGGGCGTGTTCCGCATTGATAATGAGGTTCGTAACGACCTGGACCAGCTGGTCCGTATCGCCGAGGATTGACGGAAGATCCTCATCAAACTCCGTCTCAATCCTGGCTCCGTTGGAACGCAGCCCGTAGCCGGCAAGATCCAGGGCAACAGAGGCGATTTCGTTCAGCGTACAAGGTTCCAGATTTGCCGGTCGCTGGCGCGCCATGGACAGGAAAGCCCTGACGATCCGCGCGCTTCTGTCGGCAGCCTCCGCGATGCGGTCGATGCGCTTTTCCAGAACCGGGTCCTTGAGCTTTCCCTGAAGCATCTGGGCGTAACCGGTAACGATGGAAAGGGGATTGTTGAGTTCGTGCGCGACACCGGCAAGCAGCTCACCCAGGGCGGACAGTTTTTCGTTCTGGTGGGCAATGTCACGCTGTTTCTGCAATTCCTCCTGCATGGCCAGAAGGTCCGAAATGTCCCTTGTGGAGGACACGATGACATTCTCGCCCTTGTAGTCGGTCACGCGGGCGGCGGTGATGCCTTCCATGATTGAGCCGTCGGCCCTGCGGAACTGAACCCGGTAATCATCAAGTGTTCCCGTCGGCAAGAGTGCTTCCAGATATCGCTCCCGATCCTCCGGCTTCAAAA
Source organism: Roseibium sp. ROS1 (assembly GCF_054658215.1). NCBI lineage: Bacteria > Pseudomonadati > Pseudomonadota > Alphaproteobacteria > Hyphomicrobiales > Stappiaceae > Roseibium > Roseibium sp. ROS1. The sequence continues at coordinate 836,823 of NZ_BAAGIG010000001.1, read as the reverse complement.
AGAAATTGAGGGTCGTGTCGATATCGCCGAACCGCTCTCGTGAAGCAGGCGGGCAGTAGATGATTTTTCCATCTTCGATGCGGGAGACGAGAAAGTTTGCCGGGCAGGCCTCGACGATCTTGTGCAGAAGCAGATCCGCCTCGCGCTGCTCTTCTTCGGCCCGTCGCTGCTCGGTCACGTCGATAAAGGAGACGAGGTACCCGTCCAGTTCGGTTCTGTGGGCTGACGCCAGCAGAATACGTCCACCGGCAAGATGGATGGCCTGCTTCTTCTGGTAGGATTTCACCAGAAGCGTCAGCTCGCACATATAGGACGTCTTGTCTTCGCCTTCGGGAACAAGAACGATGCCGTTGTCGATCAACCGGCCCAGGATGGTGAGAATGTTCTCCCCGGCAACGGGCGGCGCCAGTTCACTGAAGTACATTTCGTACCAGAGCCGGTTCCCGAGCACGAAATTGAGGCTCTTGTCGAAGAGCACCAACCCCTCATCAAGAGATTGAATGGCATCATTCAGGGTGGCCAGGCTTCTGGCCTCGGTTTCTTTCAAGGCGGTGATGTCGGTGACCACGACAACGCGGCTGTTGTGTTCGGAGATGGCTCGCTCGACACGGTAGTGCCGGCCATCCCAGAAGCGAACCTCCATGGGTTCCAGCGTCTCGCGCTGCTGCTTCACCGCAGCGGTGAATAGCTCAGCCGCGCGGTCACCTACTTCCTGACCGGCAACCATCGATATCTGCGGTGCCAGCAAGTCGATCCGGTCAATATCCGACAGCTTTAGAATTTCGGCCGCGGTCAGGTGAAAGGGCGCTGCAAACGCATCATTGCAATGCGTGAACTGCCCGTCCGGCCCTTCAAAGGCGATGCCAACCGGCAACCGTTCAACCGCGGTCGTAAAGCGCCGCTCCGCCCTGACGCGATCCGTGACGTCTTCAATCGTGAGCAGCCGTCCTTTCAGATTTGTCTCGTAGGCGCTGCCGACCAGTTCCCTGTTCTGATTGTTGGGTATCGGATACCCCTTGATGGCAAGGCGTATAAGCCGATCCAGCTCATCGAGCATTTCGGCGGGTTTCATGCCCCCCGGAAGCGGGATCAGGCCGCATGCTATGGCCTCGGCGTGAATGTCGCGCATCGCACGGCCAGGGACGAAAAGCGTCCCGTCCGGGTCACCAATCTCCCGAAACTTCTTGTTGGCGAACACCAGCCGGTCATCATCATCGACGAGCGCGATACCAACGTCGACGGCATCAACCGCGCCATAAAGGATCTCTCTTGCACGCGCCTCTGCGGTCCGCTGTTCCGTGATGTCGCGAACCTTCACGACAATGCTGCCGTCTTTCAGATGCTTGAGATAGATCTTGTGCTGGCTGCCGTCGGCAACCTTGATCTCGATCTTCAGTTTTCCCCTGGCTGCCAGGGTTTCCAGGACACCAGGCAAACCGCCTTCAGGGCTGCGAACGAATGAAATGTGCCCACTGCCGACAGCGCTGCCGACGATGTCGTCAAGCCGCGCGCCGGGAACAAGCAGATCCTTGTGCGGACCCAGCATCTCCGCATAGCGTTTGTTTGCGAAAACGAGCCTTCTGTCACTGTCGTAGAGCACAAAGCCATCGCTCAGCGCCTCGACAGCTTCTTCCATGAGCAGCTGGATCCGGTTTCTATCGGCTTCACTTTCAGAAGCACTCGCTCCGTCTTGAAGCAACATTGGATCTCACTTTGTATCAACGCCTCGGCAAGGGCGGCAGGCCGGACCTCATTTCTACGTAAGCTTCTTTTCAGTTTGGCCTTGCCGTTTGTATCAATTGTATCATGTCGCAAGCGTCGAGGGCCCGCAAACCGGGATGGAACATTGCCCGTTGTCCGGCCTGGCTGACCCATTTGGAACTTTAACCCCCCTTCCTTGAGGGCCTGAAAATGGATGGAGCCGGGAAGCTGAAACCATGGGCTTTCGATATCAAGGCTGTCGATATCCGGTCGGGAGTAACGCAGGCTGGGGATGAAAGGGGCGAAGCGGCAACGTGATGCGGGTGTCGATCCCCCATGTCGCCATGGCCGATCCCTCCACCAGAGCTGAACGAAGACGACATTGAATAGAGGTTTCAGTTTGCCGAACCAGGCGCGAGTGCAGAAAATCTGTACCGCGTTGTGCAATCGGGTCGTGTCTATCGAGCGGTTTTCGCTTCTCAAGCCATTACGTCTATGGCCGCTTGGCGGAAGGCCGCTACCTGCTCTTCAGTTGCTGCCCTGTTTGTCACAAGCCTGCCGATCTCTCCGGCCTCCAAGGCCTGAACCCTGCTGGTTTTTCCAAGCTTGCTCTGGTCGGCCAGAATAACTGTCTGCTGCGCCTGTGCCGCCATGGCTTTGGAGATTTCGGCTTCCTGCAGGTCGTAGAAGAACGCCCCCTTGACCGGATGCACCCCAACCGGAGCCGAAAAGCACAGGTCGACACGGAAACGGCGGATTTCAGACAGGGTGAGTTCGCCGACCGTCGAAGGGACGTCGGCCGCCATCCGTCCACCGAGCAGCAGCACGTCCTTGCCCGCCCCTTGCAGCGTGGTGGCAATATCAATCGAGTTGGTGATCACTGACAGATCCGACAGCTTGGCCAGTTCGCGGGCAAACAGGGCCGTAGTGGTGCCCGCGTCCACAAGGATCGTCTGTCCGGGCTGGATCAGTCCGGCAGCCTTGCGGGCAATCTCCGACTTTGCCCGGATCTGCGTCGTCATCCGTTGGCGGAAGGGCTCCTCGGAACGCGGCTCGGGCAAGACCGCACCGCCATGGACGCGGCTGACCTGTCCAGACTCTTCGAGGTCCAGCAAATCGCGGCGCACCGTCTCGCGAGAGACGTTCAGCATCTGCGCAAGATCGTTGGCGCTCACCTGCTGGCTCGCGCTCAGCATGGACAGAATGAGCCGGTGACGTTCTTTCGCCCACATCAGGTCCGCACCTTGCTCCGGTTGCCTCGTCCCATCAGCACCAGCGTTCCCTTCATGCTCAAAAGCGCAATACAGACGACTGCCATCACGCAGGTGGAAAAGGCTGCCGCCTGCGAAGTCAGACCGGCATCGTCCAGCCGCATGATGGTGACAGCCGCGACACTCAGGTCAGGCGTAGTGAGGAAGACGACTGCCGACAGGGTTACCATGGACCGCATGAACAGGAAAAAGAACACTGAAACGAGCATTGGAGCAATGAACGGCGCGACGATATCGACGGCCGTCCTTGCCATTGCAGCTCCAAGACTGTCTGCGGCTTCCTCAAGCGCCCGGGGCAACTGGCGAAACCCGGTCATCACCGTCAGAAAACCCTGCGTGTGGTAGTGGTAGAAGTTGATGATCGCGATGAGGGCCGCCGTCCCATAGAGAAGGTAGAGCGGCGTCGCGGTTGAATTGAAAGTCAGGATATAGGCAAGCCCCAGGACCATCCCGGGCACTGCGGCCGGCATGGCGGCCAGCATCTGGATGGGTTGGGCCACGCTGCGCGGAAGGCGGCGCAGCCCAAGGCACAGGAGGAAGACCGCAAGCGTGCCTCCTGACGCCGCCATGAGCGATATCACGATGGTCATCCAGAGCGAAGAATACCCCCCGGCCAATGTGATGTCGTAGTGCTTGAACGACAGCGCCATGTTGTAAGGCCACAAGGTGACAAAGCTTGCGTAGACGACAATGCCGATAACCGCGACGATGCCGGTGCAGACCAGAAGCGACAGGAACGCCATGACCGGGTCGCGCACGGGTGCGAAGGAGGGCCGATACGGCACCTGGCCGGCCATCTGTCCGACCTGTTGCCGCTTCATTGCCTGACGCTCGATGGCATAGGAAACCACCGTCGGCAACAACAGCATGATGCCGACGACAGCTCCCATGTTGAAATTCCGCTGGCCGACCACTTGAGAGTAGATTTCGGTCGCCAGAACCGAGTAGTCCCCGCCGATCACCGCCGCGTTGCCGAAATCGGTGATCGTGATTGTGAAGCAGACGAAAGCCGCGTTGAGGATCCCGAAGCGAGCCGCGGGCAAGGTCAGATCGCGAAACTGGCGTGACGGCGAAGCGCCCATGACTTCCGCAGCTTCGTAAACACGCGCGTCCAGCAGGACCAGCGCCGCGCCGATAATCATCACCGCCTGCGGCAAGGCATAAAGAGTGTTGGCGATCAACAGCCCCCAGAAGCCGTAGATTTCGATCTCGACACCCAGGGCACGGCTGATGACGCCGTTGCGTCCCAGAAGGAAGATCAGCCCGAGCGCCTGCACAAGAGAAGGGGCGAGCAGCGGCAGAACGATCACGCCGCGGATCAGCCACTTGCCCCGGAAAGCGCAGCGATAGAGCCCATGCGCGATGATGAAACCAAGGAAGACGCTGAGAACTGTGGTGGCAGCCCCCATGATCAGGGAATGTTCTGTCGCACGCCAGAACCCCGTCGACCCCAGAACCCTCGTGTAGTTGGCAAACCCGTAACCATCGTCAACCGTCAGGGAACGCAGGAACACGATCACCATCGGGTAGAGAAAGAAGAGGACGAGCCCAATCAGCGGCAGCCCAACGCAAACAAGTGTGAGCAGCCGGTCCGCATCCAGTTGTCTGCGCGCTGGCGTGGTGATCGTTTCCACACCGCTCATGCGGCGGTCTCGGCAGGCTGCTGGGCCATGTCGTCAGCCACCCAGGTGCAGGCTTCCGGTGGAATGCTCAGGTTCACACGTTCGCCCTCGTGACAGGAATTATACCCGTGGGTCTCGACGACCAGCGGGCCGATTGCGCTATCGACCTCAAGCCGTCTGAGATTGCCAAGGAAACTGATGCTGCGCACCGTGGCGTTGCCGTCCGGCGCCGGGGTCAGACTGATCTGTTCAGGGCGAATGCAGGCAACATGCTCCGTCCCCGCTCCCCCCGGCCACTTTGCCATAAGATCCGGGAATTCACGCCGGATCGGGGCGGCAGAAACGAGATTGCTGATCCCCATGAAGTCCGCCACAAAGCGCGTCGCCGGTCGATGGTAGAGGTCTTCCGGCGTGCCGGCCTGCACCACGACACCATGGTTCATGCAGATGATCTTGTCCGCCAGCGCCAGTGCCTCTTCCTGGTCATGTGTCACCATCAAGGTTGGAATCCCGAGCGAACGCTGAACATGGCGGATTTCGTCTCGCAGTTCGGCCCGGACCTTCGCGTCGAGCGCCGAAAGCGGTTCGTCCAGCAGCAAGACGCGCGGGTCGACGGCGATTGCCCTGGCCAACGCGATCCGCTGCTGCTGTCCGCCGGACAGCTGACCGGGGAACTTGCCTGCGACTTGCGGCAATTTCACCAGCTCCAGAAGTTCCGTCACACGCCGTGAAATCTCCGACCGCGGCGTGCCACGGATCTTCTGCCCGTAACCGATGTTTTCGGCCACTGTCATGTTGGGAAAGAGCGAGTAGGACTGGAACACGATCCCGAAGCCCCGCTTGCGTGCGGGAAGGTTCGAAAGCGCCGTCCCCTCCAGAAGGATTTCGCCGCTGTTCAGCTCCGTCAGGCCGGCGATCAGCCGCAGGAGTGTCGTCTTGCCACAGCCGGAGGGACCCAGCAGGCAAACGAATTCCCGTCGATCGATCTCGATCGAGACATTGTCGAGCGCTTTGAAGGACCCGAAGGTCTTGGTGGCGTTACGGACGGTCAAGTACACGGCGGATCGGTCTCCTGTCAAAGGTGCGCGGGCCTCCAGTGAAGCCCCGCGCGCTTCTGGCGGCAGCCGGAGCTGCCGCGGGCACGATCAGCGGCCCAGCTTTTCTTTCCAGGTTTCCTTCACGGCCGTCTGGTTCTTGGCCGCTGTGACGAAATCGATTTTCGCCAGGACGGTCGAAATATCAGCCGGCAGGCCCGCTTTTTCAGCTGCTTGCGAAGCATCGACACCCGGAACCGTGATCAGCGCCTTGTACTGCTGGTAGAGACCGATTGCCTCGTCAGACATCGTCCAGTCGAGGAAGGCCTTTGCCGCATCCTTGTTGTCGGAGCTTTCCATCAGGCCGGATGCTTCCAGTTCATATCCAACGCCTTCCTCGGGGAAGACCATTGCCAGCGGATAGCCTTCCTCGATGGACTGCATCGCGGTGAAAGCCAGTGAAATGCCGACAGTGTATTCGCCGACGCGTGCGGACTTGCAGGGTTTGGAACCGGATGAAGTATATTGTGCCATGTTCGGATCGACGGCTTCGAGCTGTGCCCAGCCTGCCTCTTCGCCCATGGTTTGCAGAACCGCATTGACGTGCAGGTATCCGGTCCCGGAAGAATTCGGGTCCGGCATCAGGATCTCGCCCTTGAAGTCCGGGTTCTCCAGATCCTTCCAGCTCTTGGGCATTGGCAGGCCCTTTTCCTCAAGCCGTGCCGTATTCACGCAAAACGCGCCCATGTAGCCGATCGGAGCAAACCATTTGCCGTCTTCACCACGGAAGGAGGCAGGCAGAACATCGACGCCCTTGGCTGCGTAGGGTTCCAGCATCTCCAGGATCTGGGGATCCATCATGGCGCTGACGGCCCAGCCCCAGATCACGTCGGCCTGCGGGTTGCCCGCTTCTGCCAGAAGACGCGCGCCCAGCTTGCCCGTGGACAGGCGCAGCACATTGATCTCGGTATCGGGCATCGCCTTCTGGGCGGCCTCGATATAGGCCGCGATCTCTTCTTCCTCAAGCGCAGTGTAGACGGTGATTTCGTCGGCAGAGGCTGTTGCCGTCATGCCGACGGCAAACAGCGAAGCCAAGGTGAATTTCGTCCAGGTCTTCATTGTCGTCTCTCCTTGTTGATCCACGTGTTCGTGTGCCAGTGCCTGCCCCGGATCGGATCCTCCCGAGACCCTTTGTTATTGCCGCGTCCTCTGGTCGCGGTTCTGGGGATATTTGTGTAGTCTTGCATTTTTGTGGATTTTGTCTAGAGTTAATTTGCCGGCTGACCATCGTTGCCAGCTTCCCCGCAGACAAGGAAAACCCATGCAAAGCTCCACGACGCCGCCCGAAACGGAGATGCTGGCGCGTTTTGCCAACGGGCTCGCCAATGTGGCCGACGCCATGGCGATGACCTACTTCCGCAAGCCGTTGGACGTGGAACAAAAGGCCGACCTATCCCCGGTCACGCAGGCTGACCGCGCCATCGAGGCCGCGATGCGTGAAAGCATCCTCAAGGAGTTCCCGGCCCATGGCATTCTTGGCGAAGAGCACGAGGACGCACGTCTGGATGCCCAATACCTCTGGGTGCTCGACCCGATTGACGGGACGAAGAGTTTTGTTTCCGGGATGCCGACCTTCGGCACGCTCATTGCCTGCCTTTTCAATGGGACACCGGAACTCGGCATCATCTCGATACCGCCGACCGGCGAACGCTGGATGGGGCGGCGTGGTGAACCGTCAACATTCAATGGTGAACCTTGCCGTACCAGCGGCCGGCACCGACTGGCCGACGCGATCCTTTACACGACCACACCCGACACGTTCGACACCGAGGGACGCGCACAGTTCGAGGCACTCTCAAGCAAGGTCGCCATGCGCCGCTTCGGGGGCGACTGCTACGGATACGGACTGCTGGCTTCAGGCCACATTGATCTGGTGTTCGAAATGAATTTGCATCCCTACGATTACATGGCCCTCATTCCGGTTATCGAGGGTGCGGGAGGCGTGATCACCGACTGGAAAGGTGAAAGGCTGGGCCTGCACTCCGAAGGTCAGGTTCTCGCCGCGGCCAACGCCGCACTGCACGCAGAAGCCCTGGCCGCCTTGTCCTGATCCGCCTTCGACAGTGCCCTGGGCTGTCGCACCCGCGCCGTCCCAATTCAGATCCTGTGCCCGTGCCGGCGTCGTCAGCCCGGGAAACATGACGAGGCTGCCTGTCAACACCGTTGCCAGAAACAGGGCATTCCGACGCTGGAGGGATGGTGCACGGCCATGTGCAAAATTCGGCAACCAGGGCGCGGAAAACGACGGCATTGCGGCACCAAGCATCCACTCGGCAAAGCTGGGTCAGGGAAGGGTCATCAGCGGGTCGGCCATGATCGTGCCGGCGGCAAGCGCCGCGCCTTCGGCATTCAGATGCGCATCCGGCGCATAAAGGCCCAGCGGCGAGGGATAGTCGCGAAAGGTCGGGGTCAGGTCGATCAGACCCAGCCCTGCGCTCTCGGCTGCGCGCGCCACGTTCTCGCGTAGCGGAGCGCTGAGAAAGCCATGCGGAAACACCCCACCGAACTGGTCGAGAGCGGGGATATAGACCACCACCACCTGCCCCTGCCAGCCATCTGCGATCTGCTTCATGCGATGCAGGATCTGCTCGAAAACCGGGTTGTCGCTGGCCGCCTTGGGGTAGTGCAGACCCAGGATGCTGGCGGTTTCCTGAAGGGCGAGGAAATTGCGTAAATAGGCCCGGCGGCTCAGATATTCCTCCAGAGTGGCAGCAGTGCCCTGCCACCAGCCGGCAATGATCCGGGCCGCGTCCGCGCGCCGCGCCGCGTCCAACTCGATCGGGCCGAAATCAGCCTCCGGCGCCAGGGCCTCGTGCAGCCACGGCTGTTCTGTTTCAACGGACAGGTTTTCCCAGTCGTTCCCCTCGAAAAAGGCCAGAACGGTGATGCGGGGGCGAAAATGCGGGCCATAGCGGCCAAGGACCGCCAGTTCATACAAGGGGCCTGCGCCCCGGCTGGCAGTGTTCAGGATCGAAGCCCCGCCCGCACGCATCTGGTCGACAAAATGCTGGCCATCGTCGAGGCAAATCCCCTCGGCAAAGGAATCGCCGAGGATCATCAGATCGACCGGTGCGGCGGTTTCCGGTTGCGGATTGCGAAAACCGTAACTGTCGATCCGTGTCGTGACCGGCACGCCCATACGGCTGCACAGCAGCATCTCGGCTCCGGGCGTCCCGGCCAGCACCGCCTCGGCCAGAGTTTCAGTCCCCAACTTGGCATTCAGGGCCTTGATCGTATAGGCCGGAGGCATGGCGCCGCCATAGCGTTCCAGATCGGTTCCGCCATCGACGATCCCGGCCAGCCCCATCCGCTGCGGCAGGTTATGCCAGCGCATGTACCCCTCGAACATGAACATCCCGGCCAGGATCGAGCAGGCTGTAATCCCCATCGTCAGCGCGTTGTCGGGCGACAGCAGCCAGGCGCAGCCAACCAGCAGCGCGGCAATCGCCAGCGGCCCCAGCACATAACGCAGCAGCCTGGGCAGGTCTGAGGCGAAATCGTCAAAATGCACCAGCGCAAAGATCGCGGTCAGCAGGAAGTAACCCGCCGGGATCAGGCACAAGATGGTAGCGATCCGGCGATGGCGGCCGAAGATGTGCAAGGGCTCCTCCGGTCAGTCCAGTTCGTACATGTTTTCGTAATTCTCATGCAGCGAGGCGTCCTGCGCCTCTTTCTCCAGCAGGCAATTGCCGGCGACCAGCATCTCGATCCCGGTGCCCATGAAGCAGCGGAAGGCGTCGGTCGGAGTGCAGACGATCGGTTCTCCGCGCACGTTGAACGAGGTATTGACCAGCAGCGGGCAGCCGGTCAGGTCGTGAAAGGCGGAGATCAGCGCGTGATATTTCGGGTTGGTGTCGCGATGCACGGTCTGCACGCGGGCCGAATAATCGACATGGGTCACGGCGGGGATGTCCGAGCGGCGGATGTTCAGCTTGTCGATGCCGAAAAGAGCCTGCTCCTCGGACGTCATCTGGCGCCGGATACGTTCGGCAACATCGGCGACCAACAGCATGTAAGGGCTGTCCCCGTCCAGATCGAACCACTCGCTGACATGCTCGCGCAGGACAGAGGGCGCGAAGGGCCGGAAGCTCTCGCGGTATTTCACCTTGAGGTTCAGCAACTTCTGCATGGAGCCCGAGCGCGGGTCGCCAAGGATGGACCGGTTACCAAGGGCGCGCGGCCCGAATTCCATCCGTCCCTGAAACCAGCCCACGGCCTTGCCATCCGCCAGCGCCTGTGCGCTGCGGGCCAGGATCTCACCCTCGTCCAGCCGGGTAAAGCTGGCCCCCGCCGCTGTCAGATCCGCCGCGATCCGGTCGTCGTCGAAGGCTGGACCCAGATAGGCACCCCGCATGGCATCGCCGGGCTGCGCCTGTCGGGTCTGGCCCAGTTCCATATGCCACGCGGCCTGCGCCGCCCCGAGCGCGCCCCCGGCATCGCCCGCCGCCGGCTGCACCCAGATGTCGCGAAAGGCACCGTCGCGCAAGATCTTGCCATTGGCCACGCAGTTCAGCGCCACCCCGCCGGCAAGGCACAGCGAGGGAATCCCGTATTCCTGCGCCAGCGCGCGGGTCATGCGCAGCAGGATCTCCTCGGTCACGGCCTGGACCGAGGCGGCGATATCCATGTGGAACTGTGTCAGCGGTTCCGTCTCGGGCTGGCGCACGGGGTTGCCGAACAGGTCCTCCATGGCCTTGCTGGTCATGGTCAGACCCGCCGCATAGTTGAAATAACGCTGATCCAGCCGGAACGAGCCGTCCGGCTTTACATCAACGATCCGATCCAGCATCAGGTCGCGAAATCGCGGCTGCCCATAGGGGGCCAGCCCCATCACCTTGTATTCGCCGGAATTCACCTTGAAGCCGGTGTAATAGGTGAAGGCGGAATAGAGCAGGCCCAGCGAATGCGGGAAATGCAGTTCGCGCTGAATTTCCAGATCCTTGCCGCGTCCGATCGCGACCGTGGTCGTCGCCCATTCCCCCACCCCGTCGATGGTCAGCACCACCGCTTCTTCGAAGGGTGACGAGTAGAAGGCACTGGCGGCATGGCTGATGTGATGTTCGGCGAACAGCAGCTTGTCCACGGAGAAGCCCGGGTCGAAAAGGCTCAGTTCTCGCTTCAGCAGGTCCTTCAGGAACAGTTTCTCGCGCAGCCAGACCGGCATCGCCATCCGAAACGAATTGAAACCGCGCGGGGCATAGGCCAGATAGGACTCAAGCAAGCGCTCGAACTTCAGGAAAGGCTTGTCGTAGAACGCGACGTGATCGACGCTGGCAAGGTCCAGCCCGCCCTCGTCCAGCACATAGGCGATGGCATGGGCGGGAAAGCCCGCATCGTGCTTGCGCCGGGTAAAGCGCTCCTCCTGCGCGGCGGCCACGATCCGGCCATCGACCAGCAGTGCAGCGGCGCTGTCGTGATACAGCGCCGAGATCCCCAGGATCGCGGTCACTGGTCTAGAACAGCGCATAGATGAAGGGGGCGACCGCCGAGCCCTGGCTGAGCACGATCAGCGCTCCGAAAATCGCCAGTACAATGAAAACTGGCAAAAGCCAGAATTTCCGCCTATCACGCAGAAAACCCCACAATTCGGCGATCATCGACATAGAGGCAATTCCTTGCTTTGTCTGGGAACCGTGCCGGTATTTTTGTCCTAATATTGCAGTTTCATGGACTTCGGCTGGTCGGTTCTGGGAATCCAATAAGATTTTTCATTCGGATCCACTTTCCTTGAAAGCGGATCCTTCCCGCTGGCTCGCATCGCAAGACCGATGGGAATGAAGATTAAAAGAAAGACAACCGCCATCGCCACCGGCGCCATCACGGCACCAAGCAGCAGACCCAGTTTGAACCACAACCTGTTGGGTAGGCGCAGGCTCTGCGGCGCAAACATGGCAAGGGCAATAAAAACAGCCGCAAGGGATAGCAAAATCCATCGCGGCGCGGCGCCACCAGTGACCGGCCACAACCCGATCAGCAAAAAGACCACGGCGAAGACCAGCCCGAAATTCCGTTCGGAGCCCATCCTGACCGAGGTATTGAACTGATGATCACTCATTTGGAACCACACAGGTAAACAACCTGTACTATATATATCAAAATCGACGGGGTTAGTCCCCAGTTAATATTCGCTTAAAAATTAAGCACATGATGCGGTTTTGCACAAATCGAAAGAGGGATCCACTGCGTAAACCGGGATTGATAACCTGGGAGGCATGAGCCATAGGGCTCAAGCGAAGTACAAAGCCGCGAACCGGGCTGCTTGCAAGGAGGCCTTGAAGCAACCTAGGCCGGGGGCTTTGTGGGTTGTTCCCGAGACGCTGTGGATGTTGCCGCCGACCAGTTTCCTGTTCTGATTGTCGGGCATCAGATAGCCCTTGATTGCAAGGTGTATGGACCGATCCAGCTCATCGAGCACTTCGGCAGGTTTCATGCCCTTGGCTGCGGGATCAGGCCGCATGGCATCGCCTCGACATGCTCCCGCAAATCGGCATGTGAAATGGCCGCACCCTGCCCCTTCTGATCCAGTTAGGACGTTCACACCCGCCCCTTAGGCATGGGATGAAACGATGATCAGACCGGTTGCGGATTGCGTTCCGGGAATGCGCGTTGGTGCCAATACGGATAGGGAACGGGAGTGGTGCTGGCTTCGTCAAGCAGACGCATATGTTCGGCAGCCAGCTCCCAGCCGGTGGCCTCCATGTTGTTGCGCAACTGAGCTTCGCTGCTAACGCCGATGATGAGGCTTGCCACGGTCGGCCGCTGCAGAAGCCAGTTCAGTGCGACCTGGGCTTCGCTTTTGCCTGTGTCACGAGCCACCTCCCCCAACGCTGCAAGTACGCGCTCAAGAAGGGTTTCGTCGTAAAGAGGCGGTGCATAGTCCGGGGTTGCGTCCTTGTGCCGGCCTGCTGAAGCGTGCTTCCCCCCCCCCTTCAGGCGCCCCCACCCAAGCGGGCTCCACACCAGGGCTGAAACGCCCTGGTCCAGGCCCAGTGGCATCAATTCGAATTCGTAATCGCGGCCGATGAGCGAATAATACACCTGGTGCGCCACCAGCGACTGCCAACCGTTGTATCGTGCCGCAGCCTGAGACTTCATCAACTGCCAGCCGGCATAGTTCGAGACACCCAGGTGCCGAACCTTCCCCGCTTTCACCAGGTCATCCAGCACCTCCATGGTCTCTTCGACCGGTGTCATTGCGTCAAACGCATGGAGCTGGAACAGGTCAATATAGTCGGTGCGCAGACGGCTCAGCATTCCCTCGACAGCAGTCAGCAGGTGGCCGCGTGAACTGCCCACGTCATGTTCGCCCTGCCCGGTCCGCAAACCCGCCTTCGTGGAGATGATCACCTTGTCCCGGCGCCCGTTGATTGCCTGCCCGAGCACCATCTCTGCATTTCCGCCGGCATAGACGTCCGCGGTGTCGAACATGTTCAGCCCCTCGCCGAGACAGATGTCGACAAGACGCCGGGCTGCACCCGCATCATTGCCGGACCATGGCCCGGACGTGAAACTCGCCGTCCCCAAGCTGAGAACGGGCACAGACAGGGCACGATCGCCCAGCCAACGACGGTCCAATGCGTGTCTCCTTCCACGATTGATTGAACTGACCTTGATCAGATACTTTTCTGGTAAGACGTCGGGATTGGATCAGGTATTCCGATCCGGTTTCAGGCTTTGCTCCAGTCCATCACTGCACCCTCCCCCTGCCGTCACGCCTGTCCACCGGAAAGCGGTGCCCTGCCCCGAAGCTTGAGCAGGCGCCTGCCACTGGTGATCGCCTGACCGAAATCCTTCTGCACCGCCAGCAGAGCCGGCACCAGAAGGATGACAAGGAACAGCCCGACGCCCAGCCCGTAGGCCAGCGTGATGACTGTCGGCAGCAGGAACTGGGCCTGGCGACTGGTCTCGAACAGCAGCGGCGCCAGGCCGAACACCGTCGTTGCAGTCGTCAGCACGACCGCCCTCAACCGGTCGCAAACACCGTTGACCACTGCCTGCCGGAAGGGGTGGTCCTTGGCGTATTCGTCGATAGTGGTCACCAGCACGATGCTGTCGTTGATGATGATGCCCGCCATGCCGATGAAACCGACCACGGAGAACATCGACAGCGGAATGCCGTGCAGGTAGTGGCCCCAGATCATGCCGACACAGCCAAAGGGAATGATGATCATGATCATCAGCGGCCGGGTCCAAGATTCGAAGATCCAGCACAGCACCAGGTAGATGCCGGCCAGACACATGGCAAAGCCGATCAGTGCATCGGAGAGGAACGAACGTTCCTGCTCCGCTAGCCCGCTCATCTCGCTTTCGACGTCATAGTCGGCTGCAAGCTGTGGCAGAAGCTCGTTCTGCAGCATGTCGGTCACTCGGGCAGCGGCTGCCGGATTGTCCTCCGAAACATCACCGAAGACCCGCAGCGTGCGCAGCCCGTCGCTGCGGCGGACCGAGGCAAAGCCGTAGGTGCTATCGATGCTGACAATCTCGCTCAGGGAAACATAGGTGCCGGCATCGGTGCGCACCCGCGTTGAATAGAGAAACGCGGCATCCGTTTCCTCATCCGGCAACAGCACTTTCACCGTCGCCGTTCGCCTGCCGATCGGAAACTCGGCAACCTCGATGCCCTCCAGCCTGTTGCGCAGAATGCGGGCGATTTCCTCCGTGGTGAAGCCAAGGGCTTCGCCGCGCGGCGTCAGCGTCAGGTTCAGCTCCGGCTTGTCATAAGCCAGCGTATCCTCCAGCGCGCTGACGCCTTCCATAGGCGCCAGAGACTGCTTCAGGCTTTCGGCAGCGGCTTTCAGGTTTTCCGTGGAGTTGCCGTAGAGCTTGATGTCGATCGCGTCGCCCCCCGGGCCTGAGCGCTCGCCGCGCAGGGCCAGCGTTTCCAGAAGCGGCGGATTTATGATCTCCTCGCGCCAGTCGCCGATGAACTGAAAGGCCGAATAGGGCCGAAGGTCGGGGTCGAGCAGTTCTATGGAAATCCCGCCAAGCTGGTCGGCGTCCTTGGTATCTGCCCCCATGAGGCCGCGCCCCGCCGTCGCACCGACGGTGGAGAGCGCGAAGACCACCGGTTCGGCGCCATATTGCTCGCCGTACCGCTGGTTGACCACGTCAAGCGCGCGTTCCATCTCGGCAATCATCGCCTTGGTGTCATCGCGTTTTGCCCCGGGCATCATGGCGATGCTGGCGGAAACCACCGCCTGTTCCGGCGCGTTGAAGAACCGCCAGCGAACCGACTTGTCGAAAACCAAGGTGAGCGACAGCGCCAGGACCATCAGCGCAAAGCCGATAGCCGGATACCGCACGGCGAGAACCCAGCCGACGAACCGGCGAAACAGCTTTTCCCGGAACCAGACGAAGCCCCGGTTGAACAGGCGGTTGGGCAGGTCGAACCAGTGTTTCTTCTTGCTGGCCTTCAGCGCGTGGTTCATGTGGGCCGGCAGGATGAGGAAGGATTCCACCAGGCTGGCAATCAGCACCACCGACACCGTAAAGGGAATATCGGCGACAAGACTGCCGAAACGCCCACCGATGGCAACCAGTCCGACAAAGGCAATCAACGTGGTGATGGAGGCGCAGAAGACCGGTGCCGTCATGCGCCTTGCCGCAAGGCTGGCGGCTTCCGCTGGCGAATAGCCGCGCCTGTGCAGGAAATCGGCATGCTCGCCGACCACGATGGCGTCATCCACGACGATGCCGAGACAGATGATCAGCGCGAACACGGAGATCATGTTCAGCGTGATCCCGAAGACATACATCAGGCCGATCGTGGCGGCCATCGCCACCGGAATTCCGGCGGCCACCCAAAAGGCCGTTCTGGCTGAAAGAAACAGGAACAGGAACAACAGCACCAGAGCCAGCCCGAAGAAGCCGTTTTCAACCAGGATGTCCAACCGGTCGATGATCGCCTGCGAGCGGGTGTTGGTCAGCTGAACGACAACACCCTCTGGAAGTGTGTGCTGGAAGTCCGCCGTGATCCGCTCCACGGCCCGCTGGATCTCGATGGTGTCTCCCTGGGCGCTCCGGCTGACCCGCAGAACCACCGCCGGCATGCCCTTGTGATAATAGGCCCGGCCGCTTTCCACCCCTTCGGTGACAATGTCGGCAACGGATCGCAGCTCAAGCTTTTCTCCTTGCGAGGGCGCTTTCAGAACGATCTCTCCCAGCTCCTGCTCGCTGCGCCGGGTCTGGCCGGTACGCAGCCGGGCGGAACTGCCCGCGACATCGCCTGCGGGCGTCGTTTCCATCTCCGCCGAAACAACGTCAGCGATTTCGGCAAGCGTCAGACCATGCCGCACCAGCATGTTCTCGCCGACATTCACCCGGATGATCGGGTCTTCCAGTCCTCGAATGGTGACCCGCGTGACGCCCTGGCGGAAAAAGACGGTCTGGAGATCTTCGGCAAAGCGGGCAAGCTGGTCGATATCGACCGGCCCATACATGACGACATCTGTCACCCGGTCGGAATAGACGCTGCGGGTGACCACCGGTTCGTCGATGCCTTCGGGAAGACTGGAGCGGGCCTGATCGACAGCGGCCTTCACCTCGTCGGTTGCCTGGCCCATGTCCCAGCCGTCCTCGAACTCCAGTTCGATGCTGGCCCGACCCTCACGCGCAACGGATGTGGCTTCGTCGACACCGTTGATGGCAAGCAGTTGCGGCCCCAGGATTTCGACAACGGCCCGGTCGAGATCCTCGGGCCCGGCGCCCGACCAATTGACGACGACGTCCACTTCCTCGCGGACAAAATCGGGAAAGAACTGCGTCCGGATCTGCGTCGAGGCCGCGAACCCGCTGATCAGCATCATGGCCAATAGCAGGTTCGCCGCTGTGCGGTGCCGGACCATGTAGTCCAGCAGCGAGGCAAATTGCGATCCGCCAGGAGAACGCATGTCGGGACACTCCAATCAGAATATCAGGTCGGATGTGACAGGGTTTACAGCGGTGTTCAGCCGCTGTTGCCGCCGCCATGCTCCAGCCGTTCGATCAGCTCTTTCGGCACCATCGGCTTGTTCAGAAGGGCAAGCAGCCTGGCCTTGCGGTTTTCCGGCATGTCGGACCTGTTCAACTGATCGATCAGCGCCGCCCGTCGTTCAGGTTCCAGCGCCACCAGGTCGCCGGAGAGACGCACTTCGCCCGCCTCCAGCGCCTGCGCCGTCGCTGGCTCGTCAGGTTGCGAGTCATCCTGCCCCCCGGTGTTGCGCCGGGGAGTAACCTTCAGACCGGTGCCAAGCTGCGGCAAGCGCTCACGCACGTAATCAGCGCCAAAGGGGACATTGGCCACGATGACTTCATTGCCCATCCGGCGCAGGATCGTCGCCTTGATTTCCTCGATCCGATCCCCTTCGCCAACGATCAGCATGCGGCCGTCTTCCGTGAGCGCCGCCGAAGGCACCTTCGCGACACGGGTCAGCTCCGGTTCAAGCACATTCACCTTCACGAAGTCGCCCGGCCGCAGCACCGTACCCGGCTCCAGATCCAGCGTCGCAAACAGCGTCCGCCCCGCTTCGCCTTCAGAGACAACGGCCGCGGCCCTGTCGATGGTACCTGGAACCTCGATGGACCGGCCTCCCAGCTGCAGGACTGCAGTGATGGGTGCCTTCACCAGACTTCCGCTGGTATCCAGCAGCCGGGAAAATTCGTCGGTCGACAGCGAGAAACGAACTTCCAGCGCCGCCGGATCGATCAACAGGGCCAGCGTCTCCGAAGAGCTGACGCGGCGGCCCAGCGTGGCGTTGACCTCAGACAGGTAGCCGGTGAAGGGGGCCGTCAGAGTGACTTCCTCCAGGGTACGCCTGGCATCGTCCAGAGCGAGCCGGGCTCGCTTGACCGTCAGATCCATCCGCTCGATGCGCTTGCGTGCAGTGATGACCGATTGCAGGCGATTGCTGAGCGATTGTTCTAGGGAAGCGACGGCCAGTTCTTCGGTCTCGACCTGTACGGCCGTGGAATAACCCTTGTCCCTCAGCTGCTGCTGGCGCTCCAGCGCCTGCTTGCGCAAGTCCAGCTGGCGCCGGGCTGCTTCCAGTTCCTGCTCGGCACCGACAATGGCTTCCGCGGCTTCCGCCTTCTGGGCCTCGGCATCGGCAAGGGCCGCTTCCGCGTCCAGCGCCTGGAATTCCGCATTGGCCGGATCGATCCTCAGCAGGAGTTCGCCTTTCGCGACGGCGGCACCGTCGCGAAACTTGGAGGCAACCTCGACGAGCCTGCCTTCCGAGCTGGCCCTGAGCTCCAGCGTCCGCCAGCTTTCCACCTGACCGTAGGCTGTCGTGACAGGCGCGACCGTTTGCGATGTCAGCTCCGCGACATTGACCGAATAGCTGCGTTCGCGGGCAGGACGTCGCTGCGCGGTCTCTTCTGCCGTCATGGCAGTATACAGACGGTAGCCGCCAAAACCGGCAAACCCGATCATGATCGCCATCAATGCCAGACCGACAAGTCCGCGCATCAGAAACCGCATTCGCCTCTCCACCTGAAGGGCCGGACTAGCGGGGTGTAAGGAAGTCACCCGGGCACCGGCACTTAACGTCAGGTCCCTTAAGTAACACGGTACTGGGGCGAAATTCTGAAAAGCTTGTAACGACTTGTATCGTCTTGTATACGCCGGCCGCCTGTTCGCCCGTCAGCCGCTTCTCTTTGCCGCAGCCGGCCGAAGACACCCGGAAAGCAGACAAGAAAAAACCCGGCACCTTGCGGCACCGGGTTTTCCGTATCGGCCGGGAGGCTGGCTTAGAACTTGTAGCCAATACCCATGCGAACCTGCGAATTGTTGAAATCCGAGCTCACGCCGGTTCCGTTCAGGTTGAAATCCTGTTCGCCAAAATCCTGGTAGACGTATTCCAGCTTGGCGCTGATGTTGTTGGTGATGGCTGCTTCGCCACCTGCGCCAAGGGTCCAGCCCAGGGCGGTCTTGCTGTCCGTGTCGCCATTGCCGGAAACTTCCAGGTCGGCAATCGCCAGACCGCCGGCACCATAGACCATGTAACGGTCGAAGGCGTAACCGACACGGCCACGGAAGTTGGAGTTCCAGTCAGACTTGGACCGGAGGGTCAGGCCACCGTTGGACTTGGACTTTTCCAGGTCGGTCAGGCTGAAGTCCGCTTCCGCGCCGACCACGATGTTCGGCGTCACCTGGAAATTGTAACCGGTGTAAAGACCGCCGGCGATGCCGTTCGCATCCACTCCAAGCCCGGTGTTGTTGCCGGCCTTGTTGTCGAACTGGCCGAAAGCCCATCCGAGATTGCCACCGACATAAAGGCCGGTCCAATCGATGCTCTGTTGCGGAGCCGGAACCGCCTCATAGGCCGGTGCCGGCGACTGCGGCAAATCCGCAGCCAGGACAGGCGCCGATGCGACCGTCGCGGCTGTCAGGGCCATGCCAGCAAGTGCAAGACGTTTCATTTGAGTACTCCAGATCCACTTTATCCATTAGTGCGTTGGCCGGAAATTGCCGGCCAGTTGCGAGTTGGACGGGTATAAAGCCGCGTCCTCACTCTCCCCCAATGACAAGATATGGAGATCGTTTGTGGCGGATCAGGATTGAGAATGGGGAGTTTTGATGACAAATGGAGGCAACATTCTGACAGGATGAAAGACCCGTAAAGACAATTGCAATTTGCATTCAGGAACCCCATTTGGCCGGTAGAAAGATCCTTGTCCGCGGCTTTCCCCTCACCGATCTATTGCGTATAAGGCGCCAAGTTGAACTTTGGCGCTGCCACATTGAAGCCGCCTTCGAAGATTGAAACTGACCCGAACCGGAAATTCGTAAATGCTCTTTGACTACATCAGCCTCGCAGGCGGACTTGTTGTTCTGATTATCGCAGGCGATGTCTTGGTCAGGGGTTCGGTCGGTATTGCGCAGCGTCTGGGCATTCCCAATCTGGTCATCGGTCTGACCATCGTCGCCTTCGGCACCTCTGCTCCCGAACTGGTCATTTCCCTGAAAGCCGCGCTGGAAGGCGCCGGCGGCATCGCCATCGGCAATGTGGTCGGTTCCAACATCGCCAACGTGCTTCTGGTTCTGGGCATGCCCGCGCTGATTGCGGCAACCCCGTGTGGTGAAACCGGCGCAACGCGCAACGCGCTGTTCATGGTCGCAGTCACCATTGTTTTCATGGCGCTCTGTTTCTTCACGCCCATCGGCCTGACCGCCGGCCTCATTCTTCTGGCACTGCTCGGTGTCTTCCTTGCAGCCTCCACCATGATGGCGCAGAAGCACAGGAAAGAGCAGAAAGCCATCGCCGCGGCATCCGCGGGCGCCGCCGCTGCAGATATCCCGATGGAAGACGATGATGGCCTGGACGAGGTTGAGGATGTTCCCGATTCCGTCTGGATCGCGCTTGCCTATATTCTTCTCGGCCTGGTCGGCCTGCCGCTCGGTGCGCATTTCACCATCAGCGGAGCAACGTCGATCGCAACCTCCTGGGGCGTCAGCGAAGCCGTCATCGGCCTGACCGTCATCGCCCTCGGCACCTCCTTGCCGGAACTTGCCACAACGGTCATGGCCGCCATTCGCCAGCATGGTGCCGTCGCCATTGGCAACGTCATCGGCTCCAACGTCTTCAATCTGCTCGCCATCATCGGCATCACCGCCGTCATCGTGCCGATCGACGTGCCGCAGGAAGTCCTCAAGCTGGATATCTGGGTGATGCTGGCCTGTGCGATCCTGCTGACAATCCTGGCTGGAATGCGCATCTGTCTCGGCCGTATATCCGGCGCTGTCATGACGGCGGCCTATTGCGCCTATATCGCCACCGTCTATGTGCTGGGTCACACCTCCTGAAGGCTCTTTTTTGCCGCCAGTTGGCAGCAGAGCACCGCTTGGCCGCACCCGCCTCTTTCCCTATTGCCTTGTGCGGCTTAAATGTCTGGCATGCAGGACGATACTGATTCTGAAAAAAGCGCCGAATCCGCGCCGGAGACCGGCAATGCCCCCGCACGCAAGGGCGTCGAGGTCATTGCCGACGAGGTCAAGCGCCTGCCCAACGGGCCGGGCGTCTACCGGATGCTGGACGAAAACGGCGAGGTTCTCTACGTCGGCAAGGCCCGCAGCCTCAAGAAACGGGTCACCAGCTACACGCGCCTGCAGGGCCAGTCCAACCGGATCATGCGCATGATCCTGGCGACGGCGTCGATGGAATTCGTCGTCACCCAGACAGAGCCGGAAGCCCTGCTTCTGGAAGCCAACCTGATCAAGCGCCTGCGGCCACGGTTCAACGTGCTGCTGCGCGACGACAAGTCCTTTCCCTATATCCTGGTGACCGGCGATCATGAATCCCCCGCGATCGTCAAGCATCGCGGTGCCCGCAAGCGCAAGGGCGAGTACTTCGGCCCCTTTGCCTCGGCAGGCGCGGTCGACCGCACCATCAATGCGCTCCAGAAAGCCTTTCTGATCCGGACCTGTTCGGACAGCTATTACGAAAACCGCTCCCGGCCCTGCCTGCAGTATCAGATCAAGCGCTGTGCAGGCCCCTGCACCGGGGAAATCGATCCGGCGGATTACGCCGGCCTGGTGTCGGAGGCCAAGGCTTTCCTTTCCGGCCGCAGCCAGTTGATCAAAACTCAGCTTGCAAAGCAGATGGAAGCCGCGTCCGCCGATCTGGAGTTCGAGCGCGCCGCCATCTACCGCGACCGCCTGTCGGCATTGTCGCACATTCAGGCGCATCAGGGCATCAATCCGCAGTCGGTCGAGGAAGCCGACGTTTTCGCCATCCACCAGGAAGGCGGCCAGACCTGCGTGCAGGTGTTCTTTTTCCGCACCGGACAGAACTGGGGTAACCGGGCCTACTTCCCCAAGGCCGACAAGTCCTTCGAGGAAGCCGATATTCTGGAAAGCTTCCTGGCGCAGTTCTATGACGACAAACCCGCTCCACGTCAGATCCTGCTCTCCCACGAATTGAGCGAACAGGACCTTCTCGCGCAGGCGCTCTCCGAACGCACAGGCCGAAAGGTCGACGTCGCCTGCCCCAAACGCGGAGAAAAGAAGGAACTGGTCGACCACGCGCTGACCAACGCACGCGAAGCGCTCGGCCGCAGACTTGCGGAAACCTCCAGCCAGGCCCGTTTGCTGAAAGGCGTCGCGGAAGCTTTCGACCTGCCCCAACCGCCGCGCCGGATCGAGGTCTACGACAACTCCCACATCATGGGCACCAATGCGGTGGGCGGCATGATCGTTGCCGGCCTGGAAGGCTTCGCCAAGGGTCAGTACCGCAAGTTCAACATCAAGTCGGAAGATCTCGTCCCCGGCGACGACTACGGCATGATGCGCGAAGTGCTGACGCGGCGCTTCTCCCGTTTGTTGAAGGAACACGCCCGCGAAGACAGCAAACCGGAGGCGGTCGACCCAGCCTTCCAGGATACCGATGAGGGCGAACTGGAAACGGCGCCTGCCGATACCGGCGTACCGGCCTGGCCGGAACTGGTGCTCATCGACGGCGGCCAGGGCCAGCTGACCGCGGCCCGCGAGACTCTGGAAAGCCTCGGCATTACCGATGTCCCGCTCGTCGGCATCGCCAAGGGACCCGACCGGGATGCCGGACGGGAGAAATTCTTCATCCCCGGCCGGCAGTCCTTCATGCTGCCCGAGCGCGACCCCGTCCTCTATTTCGTCCAGCGCCTGCGCGACGAAGCGCACCGCTTTGCCATCGGCAGCCACCGGGCCCGCCGCAAGAAGGACATCACCAGGAACCCGCTGGATGAGATCGCGGGTGTTGGTCCGACGCGGAAGAAGGCCCTGCTGCGCCACTTCGGCACGGCCAAGGCCGTCTCCAAGGCAGGGGTCGACGACCTGGCCGCCGTGCCCGGCATTTCCGAGGCGATTGCCAAAATGGTCTATGACCATTTTCATGAATAGGACGTCCTGCCGGCGGTTTCTCCCGGCCAATGATTTTGCCAAAGCCAAGGAATTCTGAGAGTGTCAAACCCGTTGGAAGCCGCGCTTCGGTGCATCGACGCAAAGGATTACGGCATGGCGCTGGAGATCCTGACCGATCTCAATGCAGCCAATCCGCGCGATCCGCAGGTCAATCACTGGCTTGGTGTCATCTATCTGACCCACGGTCACGCATCCCGGGCAATCGAACATCTACAAGCTGCCGCGAAGGTCGCGAAGAAGGAAGCCGTCATCTTCGCTACACTTGCGGATGCCCTCACCCTCGACAACCGTTTCGAGGAGGCCCTGCCATATGCGCGCAAGGCAGTCGCCCTTGACGCCAAGTCCGAATTCGCCCACCGCACCCTGGGCGAGATCTACGCAAGGCTGCGGCGGCCCGTCATGGCCGAACATGCATTTCAAAACGCACTTGCCATCAACGAAGCATCGGCGATCGCGCATCTGGCGCTCTCGCGGCTGAAAGTCTCGCTCGGCAAGATGGACGAAGCCGAAACCCATTTCCGGCGCGCACTGGAACTGGCTCCCGAGGAACCCTCGGTTCTCATCAGTGCAAGGGACCTCTCCGACCTTTCACTGAAGAAAGAGGCGCTGGAAAAGATCGAGACCCTGCTGAACGATGAGGACCGGCCGATGGCGAAGGTCGAGCGGGCAAGGCTTGCCTTCACAGCCGGCAAGATCTGCGACGACACCGGCGACCCACCCAAGGCCTTTCACTATCTCGGGCAGCATCGAAACGACCTTTACGGCCACTATGATGCCGACCGGCAGGAACGCCATGTCAAAACCTGCCGGGAAGTCTTCTCGAAACAGTTTTTCGAAGACCGCAAGGATTTTGCCCTCACCAGCGACAGACCCGTCTTTGTCTTCGGCATGCCGCGATCAGGCACCTCGCTGGTCGAGGCCATCCTGTCCGCTCATCCCAAGGCGACCGCCGCAGGTGAATTGAGTTTCTTTGACGAACAGATTGATGGCCTGACGGACGGCCACACCGGTGACAACGCCTTCTTCGACGCCGCCCTGGCCCTCGACCGCAAGAGCGCCCAGCGCATCGGCCGCAAGTACCTGACCCTGCTCGACGGTTTCAGCAAGAAAAGTGCCCGCGTGATCGACAAGATGCCGCAGAATTTCGAGCACCTCTGGCTGATCGCCCTCCTGTTCCCCAATGCACATTTCTGCCATGTCAGCCGCAACCCGGCCGATACCTGCGTCTCCATCTACATGACGCCCCTGCCCGGCGAGCACGGGTACTGTGAAAGCCAGCAATCGCTCGCCCATTATTATGGCCAGTACAGAAAGCTGATGGCGCACTGGAGCACGGTGTTGCCGGTTGAGATCCGCAATCAGTCCTACGAGACCCTTGTGAGCGATCCGGATACGGAGCGCCCCGCACTGATTAGTCACGCCGGGTTGGCATGGGACGATGCCTGCCGCCATCACGAAAGCAATGAGGCGCAGGTCTTCACCTTCTCCATGGCCCAGGTCAGGCAACCCATTCATACTGGGGCTGTGAACCGTTTCGAAAAGTACCGGGATCACATTGGCCCGCTGCTCGAAGGACTTGCAGGGATCGAAACCTGACACCGGAGGGTTGCATCTTCAGGCCGGTTTATCACAAGCTGTAGCGACAAACCGGCACCCGGCGCGTCTTCCGCGCCTCTTTTGGAAACGGGTGTGTTCGCGAGACCAGCCGCTTGTGCGGTGCAGACCACCGGACAAAGATGCACCCAGATCCGACCGAACAAGCTTTTGCTCTTCTTCAAGCAGGACAATTCGACCGCGCTCAGGCGCTTCTGGAGGCAGTGCTCCAGAACGATCCGCGCAATGCTCGTGCACGGTATGGCCTGGGCATCGCCTGCCTCTCCTTCGGCCGGACCGCGCAGGCGATCCCGCATCTGGAAGAGGCCGCAAAAGGCGCGAAAAAGGAAGCAGTGGTTCACACCACACTCGCAAGCGCGCTCAACATCGAGAGGCGCAGCGAAGACGCACTGCCTCATGCGCGAAAGGGGGCGTCACTCGCCCCGAGGTCTGAATACGCGCAACGCGTCCTCGGTGAAGTCTACGCCGATCTCCGGCGCTCCGGACTTGCCCGGCAGGCCTTCGAGCAGGCTCTGAAGGCCGATCCGCAGTCGCCACGTGCTCATCTGGGCCTCTTCGAACTGGAAATGACGCTCGGCAATCGGGACCTTGCTGAAAACCATATTCGCATCGCTTTCACAGAGGCCCCTTCCGACCCCGCAATCCTGACCGCGGCTGCCGAAGCTCAGGACGAAACTCTCAAGGCGAGTGTCCTTGACGGAATTGAACGGCATCTTGCGAACCTGCCACAAGGCGCCGCAACCGCCGAAGTCACCCGTCTTGCGTTCGCCGCAGGCAAGATCTGCGACGCTGCAGGCGACACCGGCAAGGCATTTTCCTTTTTCGACGGATTCCGGACGGGCCTTTACCCCGCCCACGATCCGGGCGTCCAGAAAGCCTTCGTGGAAAGTTGCAAGGGCGTCTTTGACCGGAAGTTTTTCGAACAACGGAAAGACTGGGCGCTTTCAAGTGACAGGCCGGTTTTCGTTTTCGGCATGCCTCGCTCCGGCACGACCCTGGTCGAGCGGATCATCGGCCGGCACCCCGCCGCACGGGCCGCGGGTGAGCTTCAGTTCATCCCCGATCGGATTCAAGGTCTGGCGTCCGGCCGGACACACGGCCCGCAACTCTTTGAGACTGCCCGTCAGATGACACGGCAGGACGCTCAGCGCATTGGCCGCCGCTATCTCTCCCATCTGGAGGATATCGACAAGAGAGCGCACCGTGTAATCGACAAGATGCCTCACAATTACGAAAACCTCTGGCTTCTCGCCCTTCTTTTTCCCAACGCCAGTTTCGTGCATGTGACGCGGAGCGCGGAAGACACCTGTCTTTCGATCTACATGACGCCGCTACCGCCGCATCATTCCTACAATGAGAGCCAGGCTTCACTCGGCCGCTATTTCAATCTCTACCGTGATCTGATGGCCCACTGGTCAGAAGTTCTGCCGGTTGCCTTGAGGCATCAGTCCTATGAAAGCCTTGTCAGCGACAATGAGACGGAAAGTCGGGCCCTGCTCGCCCATACCGGCCTGGACTGGGACGACGATTGTCTGAAGCCCCCTGACGAGACCACCCAGATCTTCACCTTCAGCCGCGAGCAGGCACGCCGACCTGTCTATGGCTCGTCCGTCGGGCGCTGGAAGGCTTATCAAGCGCATATTCAGCCGCTGCTGGCAGCGCTCGAGGCAAAGGCGAACTGACTTTGCGGCAAAACAGGTCGCACCTTCCGCGCAGTCCGTGCTAAGCACAGCCGCCTTCTCATGAAATCGGACCCAGGCTGCCATGTTTCGAAAGCCCCAGGCTAAACCGCGTTCCCTGATCCATAGCGTATTATCCCTGATCGGCTGGTGTGGCAGCCTTGGTGCCATTGCAGTCAGTGTGCTCGGCCTGCTTGCCTTTCTGGCGCCGGACGTCTGGCTTGCGGACAACATGAGCTTCTTCCTGCGACAGTTTCTGGCCGCAGGCCTGGCAGGGTGTCTTGGCGGTGCGGCCGGTTTCCTCGTTCGGCACCGGCTTCGTCTGATGTACCGGTTGACCTGGTTCGTGGCCGTGATCGCCTTTCTCAGCCTGGCCGGGTTCACCGGAGCTCGCACGCTTGCCAACACCAAGCCCCTTGGTCCCGCGGCACCGGGAGATCGTCCGCTCAAGATCGTCTCCATCAACCTTGAACACCTGTTTCTGGGCGACAAGGTCTTGCAGGCCTTTCTGGAAAAGGAGCAGCCTGATGTCGTGGTGTTTCAGGAAGTGCTGTGGTGGCTTCAGGAACGCCGCTGGCAACGCTTGGGGCTGCCGACCGGCGGTGCCGGCGAGAACGGATTTCCCGAATACCTGAAGGTCGGAGACCTGGGGGGCCTGGCGGTCTATTCCCGCTTTCCGCTGACGTCGGAAGAAACCCGTGTCATCTCTGGCGATGTCCCTCCCGGAGCCAATGTCTATTACGATGGCGACAGAGAACTGCTGTCGCTCTCCGTCGACACCGGCTCGGCGCCGCTGCATCTCCTGGTCATTCATCCGGACAGCCCACGTTCGAAGATCCGCTGGGACAACAAGCGCCGCTATTTCGACGAGGCCGATAACGTCATCGATACCTTGAAGGCCGACAACGGCAGCAACATTCTGGCGATCGGCGACTGGAACAGTTCACCCTGGTCTGCCCGGTTCCAGCAGACACTGACACGAAACGGGCTGAAGACGGCCTATCCGGACGGATGGCCGCAGACGACGCGCTTCTTCTTCGACTACAGCCTGCACTGGATCCTCGGTGCGCCTGTCGACCAGTTTGCCGTCTCCAGGGACATCCAGATCGTCGACGTTTCCCTTGGGCCCGATATCGGTTCCGATCATTTGCCGCTGATCGTGGAGATCGCCCAGACGCCGAGAAACTGACTTCGGCAACCTGCGCCCGGCACCTGAAAATTGAGTCATTGGCTGTGACTTCAACCGGAAAGTGTTTGAGGCTCCGGGTGGTTTCCTGAAAACTGCCCGCAACTTCAAGACCGATTCCCAAAGTTCCGCATGGCCAAACTCTATTTCAACTACTCCTCGATGAACGCCGGCAAGTCGACTGTGCTGTTGCAGGCCGCCTATAACTACGAGGAGCGCGGGATGAACACGCTGCTCCTGATCGCCGCGTTCGACGACCGGGGCGGCAAGGGCCGGATCGCATCGCGTATCGGGTTGGGAGCGGATGCCGATGTCTTCAACTCGGCTGACAACGTCTTTGATCACATACTGCGCGCCGACGAAGCGAAAAAGGTCGACGCGGTCTTCGTCGATGAAGCCCAGTTTCTGACGGAAGACCAGGTCTGGCAGCTCGCCCGGGTGGCCGACACGCTGCGCATTCCGGTGATGTGCTTCGGCCTCAGAACGGATTTCCAGGGAAAGCTCTTCCCCGGCAGCGCCGCCTTGCTGGCGCTTGCGGATAATCTGAAGGAAATCAAGACCATCTGCTGGTGCGGACGCAAGGCAACCATGGTTGCCCGCTTGGATGCGGACGGCAAGATCGTCGAGGAAGGCGACCAGGTCGTTATTGGTGGCAATGACAAGTATGTCTCCCTCTGCCGCCGTCACTGGAGCGAGCGGAAGCTGGGCTGATCGCCACTTTCCGTTCGGAACCTTTCAGAACCGCACCTCGGACTGGTCGCGGTGCCCTCACTTTGTGATGGACAAAGCCCCCCAGAGCAGGATTATCGGTTTTTCTGACAAGAAGCCCCGCCGCAGCCCAATTCGTTGAAGGTGCTACCGCGCGCACTCTGGTCAGCGATCCGAAGACTTTTGGGGTATGCATATGATCAAGGAATTTCGCGACTTTATCGCCAAGGGCAACGTCATGGACCTTGCCGTCGGCATCATCATCGGCGCAGCTTTCACCGCCATCGTCACCAGCCTGGTCAATGACCTGATCAACCCGATTATCGGGCTCATCATCGGCGGCATCGACTTCACCTCGATGTATGTCGTTCTGTCCGGGGAGGTTCCTGCCGGCACTGGTCTTGCCGCCGCTCGTGAGAGCGGGGCCGCCGTTTTCGCCTATGGCGCCTTTCTGACGTCCTGCATCAACTTCATGATCATCGCGTTTGTCGTCTTCATGCTTGTGAAGTCGGTCAACCGGATCAAGTCCATGGCTGAAAAGCCGGACAACGTCGAGCCTGAGGTCAAGACCGGCCCGTCGGAAATCGACGTCCTGATCGAAATCCGCGACGAGCTTAAGTCAGCCAAGGCCTCTTCCTGATTTCACCTTCGCGGGACACTTTACCGCGATTACTCTTCCTCGCCCCGGTACTGCCGGGGCGAACGGCCAAAAGCCTTGCGAAACAGTGTCGAGAAATGCTGCAGATTGTTGTACCCGCAGCGCATCGCGATTTCACTGATCGACATCGCTGCAAATCTCGAGTCATGCAGTGCCGCTGCAACGACCTCCAGTCGTTTCTGCCGGATTTCGCCTGCAATCGAAGACCCTTCGCACTGGAAGATCGCGTTGAGACGCCGTACCGACAGTCCGGTGGCCGACGCCACCTGGTTCCGGTCCAACTCCGGATCGTGAATGCGGCGCGCAATGCAGCTGCGTGCCCTGAGCAGGATCTGACGATCGAACGACGAAAGCGCCAGCTCGCTCTTGCGGCTGCCCGCCAGCCCGGTCGCCACAAGGTCCAGAAGTGTTTCCTGAAGTGTTGAGGCAAACACCGGAGAACCGCTGTTCAGGTGAGCTGAAAACGCCAGGATGCTCTCCCGCACAAGACGGCCGATGTCGCTTTGCCCGTCGATCCAGGTTCCGCCGAGCGTCTCGGCAAATGGCAGTCGGGAGAGCAGACTTGCCTTCGAAAACTGCAGGACCGTTTGCGAGAAGGGTTCAGTCAGATCCAGACAATAGGGCTGGGTGCTGTCATAGACCACCATGTCGCCGGGACGCAGCACCGATGTTTTTCCGAATTGGGTCAGACGCGAGGAGTTTGCGGTCTGCAGGCTGACGAGGAAATCGGCTTCCGACGCCGACCGGATGTCGCTGGGACGCCGCACCACCCTGTGGGCTGTCCCGGACACTCTGGAAACGGACAGGGCCGAATGGCGCTCGATATCCAGACTGCCGACGAAACCGGGGCCCTCGCCCGCTTCACAGCCCAGCTGGACATAAGAGTCACAGACTGCTTCCCGCCAATAGGCGAAGCGATCGCGCGGGGCGATGTCCACTGTGCTGTATGAGGCCTGGCCGCTCATATCCGTTTCCGTGTTCGACTGGTCGATTTTCGGCAGTCTGCCCAAAAACGCAAGTTTTTTGGCTCAGGGACAAAAGTAATCTCTTCGTCACTCCGGCAGGCTGGGAGGCCTAGGAGGACATCACATGACCAAGCAATTCAAAGTCGCAGCCGTCCAGGCTGCCCCCTGTTTTCTCGATCTTGATGCCGGCATCGACAAGGCCGTCCGCCTGATCGAGGAAGCTGCATCAGCCGGAGCCAGACTGGTCGCCTTCAGCGAAACCTGGCTGCCCGGTTATCCAAACTACATCTGGCTCGGCCCCGTCGCCTGGCAGATGCAGTTTGCGGGACGCTATTTCGAAAACTCCATCGTCGCCGGGTCGGACCACGAAAAGCGCCTTTCCGACGCCTGCCGGAAAAACAACATCCAGCTCTCCATGGGCTGTTCGGAACGGGACGGCGGCTCGCTCTACATCGCGCAATGGCATTTCGATGAGACCGGCACGGTCGTGAACCGCCGGCGCAAGCTGAAACCCACCCATGTGGAACGCACGGTCTATGGCGAAGGCGACGGCTCTGATCTTGCGGTGGTCGAAACCTCCCTCGGCCGCATTGGCCAGTTGGCCTGCTGGGAACACCTGCAGCCGCTGTCAAAATACGCCATGTATGCCCAGAACGAGCAGATCCATTGTGCCGCCTGGCCCAATCTCCACCTCTACAAGGGCACGGCCTACGCCCTTGGCCACGAAGTCAATAACGCGGCGTCGATGATCTACGCGGTTGAAGGCGGTTGTTTCGTGCTTGCACCCTGCTCGCTGGTCACCAGGGACATCCAGGACGAGCTCTGCCAGGGCGATCCGGAAAAGGAAGCACTATGCCCGCTCGGCGGCGGCTATACCCGCATCTACGCCCCGGACGGACAGGAAATCGGCACTCAGATCGCTCAGGACGAAGAAGGCCTCGTCTTTGCGGACATCGACCTCGGCATGATCGCCTTCGCCAAGGCAGCTGCCGATCCGGCGGGTCATTATGCCAAGCGGGACGCCACCAGACTGTTGCTCAACCGGAAGAAACAGCGCCCCGTTATCGCTTTCGACGATGCCCCCGGCTGGGAAGATGCAAGCGAGCTTGCCACAGCGCGGCAGAGCCCAATGGAAGAGGCTGCTGAATAGACCAAACGAGCCGGTGCGCGGTACCTGCGCACCGGTCCGGAATTGCCCGGGTCTACCGTACGCTGAGCCAATCCGTCGGCGACGACCTCGCCGGCACACTTGGACAAACCCGCGGAACCGAAATTTGCGCCTTGTCCAGGCGTGGCCGGCAAGGTCAATATCGGCGCATGAGAGACGAAGACAGCAGTCCCCGGTTCCGCATCCGCCTCGTGTTCGGCCCGGACGAAATGATGGGCCCCGGCAAGGCCGAGTTGCTGGAACGCATTCAGCGCACCGGATCGATAGCGGCCGCGGGCCGTGAGATGGGCATGAGCTACAAGCGGGCCTGGCAACTAGTGGAAACACTCAATGCCATGTTCCGCTCTCCCCTCGTGGAACGCAGCCGCGGCGGCGCAAAAGGCGGTGGGGCGCAGATTACCGAGACCGGCCTCGCCGTTCTCGAGGAGTATCGCGCGATTGAACTGAAGGCCCGTGCCGCCGGAGACCCGCACATTGAAAAGCTGAAAACCCTGCTGAGCGATATTCCCGAAGAAATATAACGCTTGCCTTTTGGCAACTTCGCCTGCGATATTCCCGAAGAAACATATCGCAATTTTGAGGAACCAGCTGCATGTCCAATTCCAGTGTCTTCGCCTGCTTGCGCTCTCTGGCTGGTGCGGCCTTTCTTGCAGGCCTTGCGGCTCAGCCAACTACTGCGGCAGCAGGGGAAGTCACTGTTTTTGCCGCAGCAAGCCTGGCGGACGCCCTGGAAGAGATCGAACAGCGTTTCGAAGCAGCCACCGGACATGATCTGGTGATATCACTTGCGGGCTCTTCGGCGCTGGCGCGGCAGATCCAGCAGGGAGCACCGGCGGACATTTTCATCTCGGCGAATCCGGACTGGATGGATGTTCTGGAAAAGGACGGGCTGCTGGAGGCTGGCACCCGGTTCGACCTGTTGAACAATTCCCTCGTCCTGATTGCACATGGCCGTGAAGCAAAGCCGCTCGATATTTCGGCGGATCTGAACCTCCCCGAAATCCTGGGCAACAACCGTCTTGCCATGGCTTTGGTCGATGCGGTGCCCGCAGGCATTTACGGCAAGGCAGCCCTGCAAAGCCTCGGGCTGTGGGACGATGCGGAACCTCGTGTAGCGCAGTCGGACAATGTTCGTTCCGCGCTTGCGCTGGTGGCAACGGGTGAAGCGCCCTACGGCATTGTCTATGCCACGGACGCCGTTGCAGAGGACAATGTGACTGTCGTTGGAACCTTTCCGGCAGAAAGCCATCCGCCGATTGTGTATCCGGTGGCGGATCTGGCCAATCGGGACTCACCTGCGGAAGAAGAGTTTCTAGCCTATCTCCAGGGCCCCGACGCGCGCGAAGCCTTCGAACGTCAGGGTTTCGTCGTGCTCGATCGCTAGGTATTCAAGCCAGACAACGCAGGAACCTCAAATCGCCGAACACGTGAGCAGGCCGGACGAGACGCCTCTGCGCCATCACCTTGCGCTGAAGAATGCAAATTCCCGCAAGCTTCTCCGGCCTCTCCCCTTGAAGCCCTTCCCCGCCCCTCGTAAAAGGGGGCAAATGAAACGGATTGAGGCCTCAGATGCTCGGCAAGATGTTCAAATCCCTTTTCGGCTCTTCCGGAGACGGCAACAAAGGCGCCTCGAAGGCAACGACGGTGGACTATGAAGGTTACCTGATCGTCGCTCAGCCCCAGTTGTCGAACGGCCAATGGCAGGTCAGCGGCCGGATTGAAAAGCAGGTTGGCGAGACAACCAAGGTGCATACCTTCATTCGTGCAGACACGCTGCCGGACGAGGAAGCTGCGGCCAACGAGATGATCCGCAAGGCCAAATTGATGATTGACCAGGTTGGCGATAGCATATTCGATTGAGCAAGGACCGGATCTTCACCGGAA
Organism: Roseibium sp. ROS1; assembly: GCF_054658215.1. Taxonomy (NCBI): domain Bacteria; kingdom Pseudomonadati; phylum Pseudomonadota; class Alphaproteobacteria; order Hyphomicrobiales; family Stappiaceae; genus Roseibium; species Roseibium sp. ROS1. The sequence goes on along the minus strand of NZ_BAAGIG010000001.1, from coordinate 804,400 downwards.
ATGAATAGTCAGGGCGCTGCCGGGAACCCGTATTCCGGGCCGAAAGCGCCGGGTTCAGCCCGAAATCCGAAAGCCGACATGAAACGAAATATTGTCCTGAGCCTGCCCAATCTCCTCACCTATGGGCGCATTTTGGCGGTTCCTGCGGTTGCGGTCTGTTTTTATTTCGAAGGCAACACAGCCCGCTGGGTTGCGCTTGCGCTGTTCGTTCTGGCAGCGATTACCGATTTCTTCGATGGCTACCTGGCGCGGGCCTGGCAACAGCAGTCCGCGCTCGGGCGCATGCTCGACCCGATTGCCGACAAGCTGCTGGTGTCCGTCAGCCTGCTGATGCTGGCCGGTGACGGAACCATCTACGGCTGGACCATGATCGCGGCAATCATCATCCTGTGCCGGGAAATCCTGGTCTCGGGACTGCGCGAATTTCTGGCCGAACTGCAGGTCAGCGTTCCCGTTACCAAGCTTGCCAAGTGGAAGACCACCGTCCAGTTGATCGCTGTCGCCTTTCTGCTTGCTGGCCCGGCGGGCGACACCGTGTTCGCCTATACGACGCAAACAGGCCTCGTGGCACTTTGGCTCGCCGCCCTGCTTACCCTATATACGGGTTACGATTATTTCCGGGCCGGCATCGGCCATCTGATAACGGAATAGGCGCCTTCATTCCGGCCCTGACCGCACACCACCTGGAGGTTTCATGAACATCCGCTATTTCGCCTGGGTCCGTGAACGGGTCGGCGTCGAAGAGGAAACCATCGAGGTTCCGGCATCGGTTGCGACAGTTGCTGATCTGATCTCGCATCTGAAGACACTCGACGACAATCACGCCGCCGCGTTCGAGGAAGAAGACGCCATTCGCGTCGCACTTGACCAGATGCATGTGGAAACCGACGCTGCGCTTGGCGATGCCCGGGAAGTTGCTTTCTTTCCGCCCATGACAGGCGGCTGAACGATGGCCACAACCCCGCTTGTCCGCGTCCAGGCAGAAGACTTCGACCTGCAGGCCGAAAGCCTTCGTCTTACAGAAGGACGCAAGGACGTCGGTGCGCTGGTGACCTTCACAGGTCTGTGCCGGGATGAAGCCGGAACCCTGGCGGCACTGGAACTGGAACACTACCCTGGCATGGCCGAAGCCGAATTGACCCGGATTGCCGGAGAAGCGGCAGAGCGCTGGCCGCTGACGGGCCTTACCGTGATCCACCGCTTCGGCAAGATTGCACCAGGGCATAACATCGTTCTGGTGATCGCTGCCTCTTCCCACCGACGGGCCGCGTTCGAGGCTGCCGACTTCCTGATGGACTACCTGAAGACCCGCGCCCCCTTCTGGAAGAAGGAACACCCTGCGGAAGGCGGCACCGGAGCCTGGGTGGAAGCGAAAACCGAAGACGACACGGACGCCGCACGCTGGACCTGAGCTGCACAAGCGAATAGTCTGCTATTGATTCAAGGCCGCTCTGCCGCTTCTTTCCCATTCTCAAGCTTTGCGGCTGCCCCGGCAGCCCACCCATTTGAATTGGTCCGACCCCGTGAAACACGACAGTGAACCCTCCGGCACAGCCGCCGCAGAAAAGGGTGCTTCAGGCTCTTCTTCAGAAGTTCTGCGCGAGCCAGGCATTCCCTTTGCCGAGTTTGTTGCCATCATCGCCATGATCATGGCGCTGAATGCCATGGCCATCGACGTCATGCTGCCGGCCCTGCCCGCGATTGGCGATGCACTCAACATCGTTGAGGAGAACAACCGCCAGCTTGTGCTCCTGTCCTATCTGGTGGGTTTTGGCGGCGCGCAGCTCTTCTTCGGCCCGGTAACAGATGCACTGGGGCGGCGCGGCATCCTGGTCGGCGGCCTTGCGCTTTACAGCCTTGCCAGTATCGGCGCCATCTTCGCGATGGATCTCGACACGCTTTTGATCGCGCGCGTCCTTCAGGGCATCGGCTGTGCGGCTGCCCGCGTCACGGCGCTTTCCGTCGTGCGCGATTGCTACACCGGCAGGCGCATGGGCAAGGTCATGTCACTGGTGATGATGGTCTTCATGGCCGTTCCCGTGGTCGCGCCCTCCATCGGCCAGGCCGTTCTCCTGATTGCCGGCTGGCACTGGATCTTCGCGCTTCTGCTCATTTACGGCGTCGCGATGATGATCTGGTCCGCCCTCAGGATGCCGGAAACCCTGGCGGTCGAAAACCGCCGCCCGATGGAAGTCTCCACTATCGTCAGTGCCTATATGACGGCTCTGACCACCCGCGTGAGCCTTGGCTACACCGTCGGCACCGCATTCATTTTCGGCGGCCTGTTCTCGTTCCTGGCCATGTCGCAGCAGATCTTTGTCGACATTTTCGGCCTTGGGACGCTGTTCCCGATCGTCTTCGCTGCCATTGCCATCACCATGGCCGGTGCGTCCTTCACCAACGCGCAGCTGGTGGAAGCCATCGGCATGCGTCGGCTCTCCCATGGAGCTGCAGTCGTCTACACCGCGCTCGGATTTATCGTGTGGCTTCTGGCGTTTCTAGGTTTGGAGAACTTCTGGGCGTTCATGATACTGGCAACGCTGATCATGACCAGCTTCGGCTTCCTGGGTGCTAATTTCAATGCCATGGCCATGGAACCGCTCGGCGCCATCGCCGGAACCGCTTCCTCCGTTATCGGCACCATTTCGACGCTTGGCGGCGCGATCCTGGGGTACATCATGGGGCAGCTTTTTGATGGCACGACCCAACCCCTTGGCCTCGCCTACACAGTCTATGGACTTTGTGCCATCGGCTGCATTCTCTACGCCGAGCGTGGCCGCATGTTCCACGCCATGCACGACAAGCAGTCCCAGGACTGAGAATGAGATGTTGATGTCGGCGCCTCACGCGCCGACATCAATCGCGATTTTTCCGATGAAGGCTTTTTCCAGGAACTTTTCCTGCGCGACACGCAGCTCGCGCAAGGGATAGGTTTCAGCAACCACCGGCCGGATCTCGCCCGCTTCGATATAGCTCACCAGGTCCTGAAAGACGTTGTCCGGCTGATAGGTGCTTCCAAGAAGCGTCAGATCACGCAGGTAGAGCGTGCGAAGATCCAGTTCGACAATCGGCCCGGCTATCGCACCCGATGTGACGTAGCGCCCTCTGTTGCAAAGCGCATCGATCAGCTTGCCCCAGGAAGGGCCGCCAACAAGATCCAGCACAACGTCAAAGGACTGTTCGGGCGGAACAGCGTCCCGATCCAGGGTGTCGTCGGCTCCAAGAAGCCGCAAGTCGGCTGCTTTTTCCCGGCTGGTAACCGCCGTGACATACGCCCCCCGGCGCTTGGCAAGCTGGATCGCCGCAGAGCCGACCCCGCCGGACGCCCCTGTGATCAGCACACGCTCAGCCTTGACACCAGCGCGCTGCATCATTCCTTCAGCCGTGGAAAAGGCGCAGGGAAACGAAGCCAGTTCGACGTCGCTCAGACGGGAGTTTATCGCAAGCGCATCGTGAGATCTTGCCGTCGAGTATTGTGCAAATCCACCGTTGCTCTCTGACCCGAAGGTCCAGATTGCAGGTTCCTGGCCATCTGCTTCGACGGATTGAAGCGCCCGCACCAGAACCCGTTCGCCAATCCGGCTCGTCGGGACTCCGTCGCCAACCGCAACGATTTCACCACAACAATCAGCGCCCTGAATATGCGGGAAGGTCAAAGGCTTGCCGGACCAACTGCCATCCGCTCCGGTGTCGGCCAAATATCCGTCAGCCGCGCCGGAGGCGGTGTCGCCACGCACGGTCTTGGAGTACCACCCCGTTCGGGTGTTCACATCGGTATTGTTGACCGACGACGCACCGACACGGATCAGAACCTCGTTCTTTCCGGGCACGGGAACCGGCAGGTCTGTCCGCCAGACCAGCTTCTCAAGTCCGCCGTGCCCCGTCAGCACGACACCGCTCATCTTTTCGGGGATCGCCATACGCTTTCCTTTGGTAGAATGATCGTTCTACTTGCCACGTGTAGAACGATCATTCTACATAGTCAAGCATGACCGACACCATGACCAGGATTGCTTCGGGACTTGAGCGGGCATTTGCCGAAAACGGCTTTGCCTCACCAAGCGTGGGAGATTTGAGAGATGCGGCGGGCGTAAGCCTTCGCACCCTGTACAAATACGTGCCGTCGCGGGAAGACATGGTCTACGCGGCCCTGGAGCATCGGCACCGGCGCTACCTGAAACTGGTGTTTGGCGACTTGCCGGCCAACCCGGAACAAGCTCTTGGGGAAATCCTCGACCGGGTCGCCAGCTGGATGGAAACCGAAACCACGAGGGGCTGCCTGTTCCATGCCGCTGTGGCATCTGCTCCCCATGACGAGAAGCTGTTTGACCTCCTGAAGGAACACAAGACACAGGTGGCCGACCGCGCCGCCAGCGCAACAGGACTTGCGGGCTGTGAAATCGAACTCTCGCTTCTTCTGGAAGGTCTGACGCAGACCTGGCCGCTTCATGGCGACCGGTCGGTGGAACGCGCCAAGTTACTCGGCAAGCTCCTTTTGACTGCGCATTCCGACATCACCGCAAAATAAAAGGCGGGCCAATGCCCGCCTTTCTGGTCCTTGCCGTGCGGCAGTTCTATCAGCCTGCTGCGGCCTGCAGGGCCGGAGTTTGCGGACGCACAGCGGCATCATAGTCCTGCATCAGGGTCTTGATGATATCGCCGACCTGATAGGTATTTCCGGCAATCTCGGAAACCGGCGTCACTTCAGCGGCCGTTCCGGTAACGAAGCACTGTTCGAATTCCGGCAGCTCTTCCGGCATGATCACGCGCTCGACAACCTCGATACCGCGGTCGCGTGCCAGACCGATCACCGTCTGGCGGGTAATGCCGTTCAGGAAGCAGTCGGGCGTCGGCGTATGGATCTTGCCGTCCTTGACGAAGAACACGTTGGCGCCGGTCGCCTCGGCCACCTGGCCGCGCCAGTCCAGCATCAGCGCATCGGTGTAGCCCTTGGCTTCCGCGGCATGCTTGGAGATGGTGCAGATCATGTAGAGACCGGCGGCCTTCGCCTTGTACGGTGCCGTTGCAGGCGCCGGACGGCGATATTCGGCCATATCCAGGCGAATGCCCTTCAGGCGCTCTTCCGGCTTGAAATAGCTCGGCCATTCCCAGGTGGCGATCGCCAGGTGAATGGTGTTGTGCTGAGCCGAAATACCCATCATCTCGCTGCCGCGCCAGGCGACGGGACGGATATAGGCATCGGTCAGGTTCATGCGCGCCAGGGTTTCTTCCTTGGCAGCGTTGATCTGTTCAGCAGTGTACGGGATCTCGAAACCGAGCATGCGCGCCGATGCAAGCAGGCGCTCCGTATGCTCTTCGGACTTGAAGATCCGGCCGCCATAAGCACGCTCACCTTCGAACACGCTGCTGCCGTAGTGCAGTCCGTGGCTGAGAACATGCAGTTTGGCTTCCGACCAAGGCACGAAAGTGCCGTCGTACCAGATATCACCACTGAGCTGATCAAAGGGCGTTCCAGCCATTTTTCATCTCCCGCTCGCTCTATGAGCGTTGTTTTGTTTTCTCTTTAACAGAGGCAAATGACGCCAAAGACTTGCGCCTTTTTTACCGCTGTATTTTTTGCACAGCACGCCAACTATCGGTATCCTGATGGCCGCGGCGACGATGATAGGATTCGTTTATCATCTGATGCGTGAAAATGCATCAAAAAGACCGATCATTTCGTTCGCGACCGGATAGAAGTAACAATCGACCAGAATTAAGTCAATATGACTGACGTAAATTTCAAACCGGACCAACCGCCCCTCAGACGGGATACGGACGGGGTTCGGCCCAGGCAGCCCGAAGGGGACGATACGGATGGCGCCAACGCGCTGTCCTACGACCTTATCGAGCTTCTTTTTTTCGCATATCGCGACTTCACCGGTGACCCGGATGACGTACTGGCCAAGTACGAGTTCGGCCGCGCACACCACCGTGTTCTGCATTTTGTGGATCGCAATCCGGGGATCATGGTCACTGACCTGCTCGGCATTCTCCGGATCACGAAGCAGAGCCTTGGCCGGGTGCTCAAGCAACTGGTGGACGCCGGCATCATCGAGCAGCGCGAAGGCCATCACGACAGGCGGCAGAGACTGCTCTATACCACCGAACGCGGACACGCCCTTGCTGTGGACCTTACCAGCCTGCAGCAAAAGCGCCTTGAACGCGCCCTAATTGGATTGCCAGATGGCAGCGACGAAATTATCCGCAGGTTTCTGCTCCAAATGATCGATCCCGAAGCGCGGCCTCAGATCCTGCAGCTGATACGCAGTCTCTACGATCTGAAGGATTGACCGGCAGAGGTCACAAAAGGACGACAAAGCCGACATGAATGCCCAGGTGCCTGACGACAACGCCAACCACATTCTCCTGGTCGACGACGACAAGCGCATCAGGGACCTTCTGTCCAGGTTGCTCAAGGAGAACGGCTATCGTGTGACCGCCGCCGCCCATGCGGCCGAAGCCCGCACGTGCCTGTCCGGGCTGGAGTTCGACCTGATCATCCTCGATGTCATGATGCCGGGTGAGACCGGTCTGGAACTTGCCGTTTCCCTACGCCAGGACTCTTCCGTCCCGATCCTGATGCTCACCGCGCGCTCCGAAGCCCCGGACCGGATCGCCGGACTGGAAGCCGGTGTCGACGATTACCTTTCCAAGCCGTTCGAACCGCGGGAACTGATGCTGCGCATTGCCGCGATCCTGCGTCGTGGCAACCAGCAGCCGGTCATTGTCAGCGAAGAGATCCGCTTCGGCCCGTTTTCGTTCAATTCTTCCCGGGGTGAACTCAAGAATGGCGAGGCCATGGTGCGCCTGACGGACAGGGAAAAGCAGATCCTGTCGATATTTGCCGAGCAACCGGGCGCGACCGTTCCTCGCCACAAGATCGTCGGTGATGATAGCGGCCTGGGTGAGCGGACGGTCGACGTCCAGATCAACCGGCTGCGCCGCAAGATCGAAACGGATCCGGGAAACCCGATCTACCTGCAGACGGTGCGCGGCATCGGATACAGGCTCGCGTGCGACTGAGCCGGAAACAAATGGCGAGACTCGACAGCTTCTTCCGGCGCGTTCCCCTGACGGTTCCCCTGAAACCGCTGATGGCGGTCTATCGTCAGGTCGCCAGGCTCATGTACCGGGTCATGCCGAAGGGCCTGTTCACCCGGACCTTCCTGATTATTGTCGCCCCCATCGTGATCCTGCAGTCGGTGCTCGTCTTCGTGTTCATGGAGCGGCACTACCAGCTTGTTTCGCGTAGGATGTCGGAAGCCGTGGTGCGCGAGATTGCGGCCGTGGTCTATGTTCTGGAGAACTATCCGCAGGATCCGGACTACGCCAACATCGAGGAACTCGCCTCGCGGGCGCTCGGCATGTCCATGACGGTGACACCGCTTGAGCCCTTGCCGCCTCCCACGCCCAAACCTTTCTTCGACGTCATCGACCAGGAACTGAGCCAGGCGATCGGGCAGCGCATTGGCAAGCCGTTCTGGATCGATACGGTCGGCAGGTCCCGCTTCGTCGAAATTCGCATCCAGTTGAAGGATTCCATCCTGCGCGTCTTCACAAGGCGCAGCCAGACCTACGCCTCCAACTCGCACATCTTCCTGGTCTGGATGTTCTCCACGTCGCTGGTTCTGGTGATCATCGCCCTGTTGTTCCTGCGCAATCAGATCCGCCCGATCGTGCGCCTTGCCAATGCGGCGGAGGCCTTCGGCAGAGGGCGTCCGGTGGAGAACTTTCGGGCCAGCGGCGCACGCGAAGTTCGCCAGGCAAGCCTTGCCTTCATCGACATGCGACGGCGCATCGAACGGCAGATCGAGCAGCGTACCACCATGCTTGCAGGCGTCAGCCACGATCTCAGGACCATTCTGACGCGTCTCAGACTGCAGCTCGCGTTCCTCGGCGGCTCGCCGGAAAGCGAGGCGATGCGCAAGGATGTCGACGAGATGAGCCACATGCTCGAGGATTATCTGGCCTTTGCCAGCGGCGATGGCGACGAGGACATCCAGAAGACCGACCTGTCGCTGCTTCTGGAGGAACTCGAAGAAGAAGCGGAGATCTCGGGCCACGATGTAAGGACCCGGTTCGAAGGCTCCCCGGAAGTCGAGATCCGGCGCCTGTCGATGAAGCGCTGCCTTTCAAACCTGGTCACCAACGGCTGCAAATACGGCAACCGGGTGGAAGTACTCGGCCGGGTCGACAGAGGCTGGATCACCATCACCGTCGACGACGACGGCCCGGGCATTCCCGAAGACCAGCGCGAGATTGCCTTCAGGGCCTTCCATCGGCTGGATCTTGCCCGCAACATGGATGAAACCGGTAGCGGTCTCGGCCTTGCCATCGCCCGTGATATTGCCCGTGCCCATGGCGGCGACCTCTATCTCGAAGACAGTCCAATGGGCGGATTGCGGGCACGGCTGCGTATCCCGGCATAGGAAAACTTTACTTTCCAGGCAGGAATTCGCCGCCATACTGGCCGAGAGACTTGCCTTTTCAGCCACCAGTTTGTTTCATTTGAAAGTCTTTCAAGGTGATTGAACACAATCGCCACCCAATTTCCGGTTGACTGGGCAAACATCAATTTTCTACCAAATGGCTTGCTGGTTCTTGCCCCCGTTTTCCACCAGCCGAGCGCATTCCGATGAGACGGGGACTTGAGGAATGCACCATGCCTGAAATTCTGCTGAAAAATGCCGATACCGTCCTCACGATGGATGATGACCGTCGGGAACTGTCAGCCGTCGACATTCGTCTGCGTGATGGCGTGATTGCGGAAATCGGTAAAGAACTGGAGACCTCCGGCGAAACGCTGTCCGCTCGTGGCTGCGTCGTGACACCCGGCCTTGTGAACACGCACCATCATCTCTACCAGAGTTTGACCAGAGCCGTTCCCGGTGGCCAGGACGCCCTGCTTTTCGGCTGGCTGCAGACCCTTTACCCGATCTGGTCCCGCTTCGGCCCGGAGGAAATGTTCGTGTCAGCGCAGACCGGACTTGCCGAACTGGCACTCTCCGGATGCACGCTCAGCTCCGATCATCTCTACCTCTATCCCAACGGGTCGCGGCTTGATGACACCATCGCCGCCGCAAGAGAGATCGGCCTTCGCTTTCACCCGACCCGTGGCGCCATGAGTATTGGCGAAAGCGACGGCGGCCTTCCGCCCGACAGTCTTGTTGAACGGGAAGCCAGCATTCTGGAAGATTCCATTCGCGTCGTAGACGCCTTTCACGACCCGTCAGAAGGCGCAATGGTTCGTGTCGGCCTTGCCCCTTGCTCACCCTTCTCGGTCAGCCGGGACCTGATGCGTGATGCGGCTCTGTTAGCTCGCGACAAGAAGGTTATGCTTCATACCCATCTTGCGGAAAACGATGAGGACATTTCCTACTCGCAGGAAAAATTCGGCTGCCGACCGGGTCAATACGCCGAGGATCTCGGCTGGACCGGGCCGGATGTCTGGCACGCCCATTGCGTCAAGCTGGATGATCGGGAAATCCGGCTGTTCGCCGGCAGCGGCACCGGCGTTGCCCATTGCCCCTGCTCCAACTGCCGACTTGGCAGCGGCATTGCCCCTGTTCGCGCAATGCGCGACGCCCGGGTGAAGGTTGGCCTTGGTGTTGACGGTTCGGCCAGCAACGATGCCGGCAACCTGGTCCTGGAAGCGCGCCAGTCGATGCTGCTGCAACGGGTGGCCAACGGTGCGGATGCCATGTCTGCTCGCGAAGCCCTGGAAATCGCGACGCGTGGCGGAGCCGATGTGCTCAACCGGCCGGACTGCGGCCGGCTCGCCCTCGGCAAACGTGCCGATATCGCACTGTGGGATGTTTCCGGCATAGAGAGCGCGGGCAGCTGGGATCCGGCGGCCCTGCTGCTCGCCGGCCCGACACGCGTCAAACACCTGTTCGTGGAAGGTCGTCAGGTCGTCAACGACGGCCAGATCACCACGATCGACCTGCCGAAGGTGATCGAACGCCAGAACCGGCTTGCGCAAAATCTGCAACCCTGAAACGGGCTTGCCCCTGGAGACGGGGCCAGGTGCGCAGGATCAGTAAAGCCGACCGCCGATCGGAACGTCCTTGGTCGGCGACAAAAGCACCACTTCGCCATCAGCATCCGGAACGCCGAGTGTCAGCACTTCGGACATGACGGGGCCAATCTGGCGCGGCGGGAAGTTGACCACCGCCATCACCAGCTTTCCGACCAGGGTTTCCGGCGTGTAGTGTTTGGTGATCTGTGCAGAGGTTTTCTTGATGCCGATTTCCGGACCGAAATCGATCTGCATCTTGTAGGCAGGCTTGCGTGCTTCGGGAAATTCCTCGGCCTTGATAACCCGGCCGACACGCACATCCACTTTCAGGAAATCGTCAAAACTGATCTGATCGCTCACGAAAACATTCCTTTTGTTCCGCGAGCGACCATGGACGGTCAGATGACTGTTCGCAAGGCCCGGGCAGCGCTCAGGCGCCTGCCGGGGCTTCTCCGCCGAGGTCTGTGTCTTCCCGGCCACTTTCCGCCCTGTCACCGCGGCGGCCAGAGCGTTCAGATGCCTTGCGGAAGAACGACCGGATGCCTTTTGCGACGCCGTCCAGCTTGTTCAGCCGCTTCATGAAGGACGTGCCCTTGTCCAGTTCCTTGTCGAGGCGCGCCATCGTGCGCGGCATGCCTTCGTCTTCCTCGTCCAGCCAAACGCCGATGACACGGGCAAAGGCAACGGAGAGACCCTGGGCAACGACGGTTGCCTTGACCCCGGAAACATCGATCCCGGCAGCGATCAGCATCCATTTCTGCGAGCGCACTTCAAGGGCGTTGAAGTCAAGCGCAAGGGCGGGATCCTTTCGCGCCGCCTTGTGGAGCGCACGCACGGCTTCCTTGTGTTCGGCCATGGCGTCTATGCGGCTCATCAGGATGTCGAACAGGCGATCGCGCGGGGGTTGGTCACCCATATCCTCGTCGCGTTCGTCCAGAACAGCGGTGTCGATCTGTTCCAGGAAGGCGGCAACCAGCTTCAGCTTGGAGGCATAAGCGCTGCGCATTTCGGAAAGCTTGACCTTGGCCGTCTCGGCGATCAACGGCAGCGAGACGTCTTCATAAGGATGTTCCGACAACAGATCGAGAAAGGTCTTCAGGATCTTCTGCTTGGTCTTCGCGGTCGCCATTGCTGGCCCTCCTGTGTGTTTTCTGCCCTCAACATAGGATCGCAGGCGCTTGCAGAAAAGGGCGGCCCGCTGCCGCAGGCTGTCGGAACGCCCCTCCAGGAACGCGGGTCTCAGGCAAATGCAGGTACCGAACAGGAACCAAACCGACTGGCACGGCGTTTCCTGAACTGACGGGCCTGAGACCGTGTACAGAGTGTCCGAAAGGACTCCCGGTCACCTTTCTCATGGCCTGTTCCGCCCGAGCGATCGGTTCCCCCACGCGAAGCCCCGTTGAAACGGAACATCGCGCCGATCGTCTCCGGGTGGCTTTGACAGACCTTTGCCGAGCCCCGCCCCGGGCCAAGCGCATCTTGTGAAAGGACGCCCCATGAAAACACTTGCCGATGCTTTCGAGCATACGCTTCAGGACATCTACTACGCCGAAAAAACCATGACCAAGACCATGCCGAAACTGCAGGAAGCTGCAAACGGAAAGAAACTGAAGGATGCGATCGGTGAGCATCTGGAAGAAACGAAATCCCAGGTCAAGGTTCTGGAACAGGTCTTCAAGTCGCTCGGAAAGAAGCCGGAAGGAGAGAAGTGCGATGCCATTGAAGGCCTGATCAAGGAAACCGACGGCATCATCAGCGAGGCGAGCGGCGCGGCGAAGAACGCAGCATTGCTGGCTGCCTGCCAGGCGGTCGAGCATTATGAGATCGCCCGCTACGGGACACTACGCGAATGGGCCAAGGTCCTCGGCCACGATGAGGCCCACGACCTGCTGACCGGCATTCTCGACCAGGAAAAGGCGGCAAACAGCAAGCTGACCAATCTTGCCGTTTCGACCATCAACGCGCAGTAACCACGCCATGCTGCTCGAAGGCCCTTCGGCTTTCGGGTCAGAGAACCAAAAGGCCGCCGGAGGTCCGGCGGCCTTTTGTCTGATAAAACCCGTGTTGCCGGGATGACCTCAGCCGGCCAGCTCCCGCGCGCGTTTGACGGCGGCGGCAACCGCCTCGCTCATAACCGGCTGCAATCCTTCGGCGTGCATCAGGACGTCAAGCGCAGCAGCCGTCGTGCCGTTCGGGCTGGTAACGTTCTGGCGCAGGATGGAGGGATGTTCACCGGACTGGTGCATCAACTCCCCTGCACCGCACACCGTGGCGACGGCCAGCTCATGAGCTATCTCTTCGGGAAGCCCGGCCTGCTTGCCCGCTTCGCTCAAGGCTTCTGCGAGGAAGAAAACATAGGCTGGGCCCGAACCACTGACACCGGTCACCAGATCGATCTGGTCTTCGCTGTCGAGCCAGACCACCTTTCCGACCGCCGACAGAAGTTTGGTGACATCTTCACGGGAAGAAGCGGAAACTGCCTCAGTCGGATACACCGCCGTGATGCCGCGTTTGACCATGGCCGGTGTGTTCGGCATGCAGCGGCAGATCGGCACCTTGCCGAAGTATTCCTCGAATTTGGCAACCGGAGTACCCGCCGCAATCGACAGCACGAGCGTGTCTGCAGCAACGGCAGACTTCAGGCCGGGCAGGACCTGGTCCATGAGCTGTGGCTTGATCGCCACCAGCACGATGCCAGCCGTAAGGTCATCCGGGACCGAAGTCACATGGCGGATGCCGTGTTTCTTGAGGAGCGCGTCCATCTCTTCGGAAAGACGCGGGTCGCTGACCACGATGGCGGCGGGATCGACCCCTTCCGCCATCCAGCCTGATAACATTGCCCCGCCCATCTTGCCGGCTCCGACAAGAAGGAAAGGCCGTTCCTTTGAAAAGCTCATGCTTCTCCTGCGGTTTCAAACAAGGCCGTATTCAACGCCTCGGCTGCCGAATGACCGGCCCAGACGACGAATTGAAAGGCTTGATAGAAACGTTCGCAGTTTTCAAGGGCATTTGTCAGCATTCCCTCGATCTGTGCCGAGGAGGCCTCCGCACCGCCCGCAAGAAGCAGCGACTGCCGGAACATCACCACGTTCTCCTTGTTCCAGAGATCGAAGTGGCCCATCCAGAGCTGTTCATTGACCAGTGCGAGCAGACGGACAACTTCCGTCTTGCGCAATTCGGTGACCTTGAGGTCAAAAGCGCAGGCAAGATGAAGGGCTTCGACTTCCTCCATCCACGAGAAGGAGACGTGGTAATCACACCAGCTCCCCTCCAGGGATATGGTGATCTCGTCTTCGTCCGACCTTTCGAACGTCCAGTCGTTCAACGCGGCGAACGTCTCGATGGTGTCAACGGGATTACCAGGTCGCTCGAGTTCAAGCTCGATGAGGCTCATGTGCCTACTCCCCTTCTGAGCCGGGGGCCTGGAACCCGATCACGATAACCGGGCGGGCCGCCGGGAAAAGTCCCATGCCGGAGGAGCAAAACGCGTCCTGTTACGGCCCTTTTAGAAGGGAACCGGTTCCGTCTTGCTCCGACGAATCCCTGTTATCTTTCAGTATAGGAGCAGGATTGACTTAAGCGATACATACCAATTGAGCGAAAAAAGCCGAAACTTGTGGACGACTCAGCGGTATTTTTCATCACACTGCCCAAAATCAACGCAAACCCGCCATGTTCACGCGTCGTAATTCTGTCATCAACTATTAACAGAAAACGCTCACATCGACGTCAACAAATCGGGTTAAGCGGCTCCAGCAGCGCCGGATTCCGGATTTTCGAGCTTGGCGATCCGCGATTCGAGCTCGTCGATCCGGTCCAGAGCGCGCACTGCCATCTCTTTGACCGCTTCATGCTCTTCGCGCGAAACCACGTCCATGTCGGACAGGAAACGCTCGGCCTGCGCACGGAAGGCGGTCTCCACCTCGCGGCGGGCACCCTGGGCAACACCGGCGGCGTCGGTCATCAGCTTGGCAAAATCATCGAGAAGACGGTTCGGGCCTTGGGTCATCGGACCCTCCTTGATCGGAAAAACATGCGATGGGAGAGAGGTATGAGGGAATGGCGGGAACTTCAAGGACCAATTCCGCCGCAGCCGAATTCACTATCAACAGGAGCAATCTCCCGAGCCCTCTTGCGGGTAGCGCCCCACCGGCCTGACAAACCCGTGTCGGCTTGACGAGGCGGACAAGATCGCGCAAGCGTTCAGCCCGAAACCCGCCCGCGCACCATCGGAAGGTTCTGCCGTGCCGCCTGTTCTGGTTATGCCTTTTCCCGCAATCGATCCTGTACTCGTCGAATTCGGGCCCTTTGCCCTGCGCTGGTACGCGCTTGCCTATATCGTCGGCATTCTGCTGGCCTGGCGCTACATGCGTCTGCTGGTGGCCAACGACCGGCTGTGGGGTGGCATTGCCCGCCCCACACAGCTCGAGATCGACGACTTCGTGCTGTGGGGAACGCTCGGTATCATCATCGGTGGCCGCCTCGGCTACGTGCTGTTCTACAATCCGGGCTATTATATCGCCCACCCGGCCGAAGCGCTCGAGATCTGGACCGGTGGCATGTCCTTCCACGGCGGCTTCGCCGGCACCGTCATCGCGATGATCCTGTTTGCCTGGAAACGCGGCCTGTCGATCTGGACCCTGTTCGACCTTGCCGGTTGTGCGGCTCCCATCGGCCTGTTCTTCGGCCGTATCGCCAATTTCATCAATTCCGAACTCTGGGGCCGGCCGACGGATGTACCCTGGGCCGTGGTTTTTCCGAACGGCGGACCGGATCCCCGTCATCCAAGCCAGCTCTATGAAGCCGCGCTCGAAGGCATCGTGCTGTTTCTGGTTCTGATGGTGCTCAGCCGGCGCTTCAAGCTTTTGCAAAAGCCCGGCTTTCTTGCCGGTGCCTTTGCCTTCGGCTACGGCATCGCCCGGTCGATAGCAGAACTCTACAGGGTTCCGGATGCCCATATCGGCTATCTGAGCGGCTTTCTCACCATGGGCATACTGCTGTCCGTACCGATGATCCTGGCGGGCCTCGCAACCATGATCTGGGCCGCCCGGCGCCGGACCGGAGCAACCGCGGCGTGACGGGACTGAAAGACAGGATCAAGGTACGGATCGAAACCGAGGGCCCGCTTTCGGTCGCACAATACATGTCTGTTTGCCTTGGGGACCCGGACGCCGGCTACTACATGAGGCGCGAACCGTTCGGCACCGCGGGCGATTTCGTCACAGCACCCGAAGTCAGCCAGATGTTCGGCGAACTCGTCGGGGCAGCCTGCCTGTCCGCCTGGCAGGCACTTGGAGAGCCCGCGGAATTTCAGCTGGTCGAACTTGGGCCTGGTCGCGGCACACTGATGTCCGACCTCTTGCGGATGGCAGCCCTGCGTCCTGCCTTTGTGAAGGCGGCTCGCCTGAACCTGGTTGAGACCAGCCAGCGACTGAGGGACATGCAGTCAGCGGCTCTGAAGCGCGGTCCGTTGAAACCGCAATTTCGCGATCGGTTCCAGGACGTTCCGGACGGCCCGCTGATCCTGGTTGCCAACGAGTTTTTCGACGCCCTGCCGATCCATCAGTTCGTCAAGACCGAACACGGCTGGCAGGAACGCCAGATCGGGCTTTCGCAGCACGAAGAGCTGATCTTCGGTGTCGGCACCGCCCGTCTGCCCGATGACGCTGTGCCCGCTGGCCTTTCCACTGCACCGGACGGCACGATCTTCGAAACCCAGCCTGCAGCCAATGCGATCGCCGAAGAAATCGGCCGGCGGATTGCAGATAGCGGCGGTGCAGCACTCTTCATTGACTACGGGTATCTGAAGACTGCCGCCGGCGACACGCTGCAAGCACTTTACAGGCACGCCTATGACGACGTCCTGGCTCATCCGGGAGAAGCGGATCTGACCGCCCACGTGAATTTCGAGGCATTGGCGGCGGCCGCTGTCCGGGCGGGAGCACACACGCTGGAACCGCTGACCCAGGGCGAATTCCTGCTTCGCACCGGTCTTCTGGAGCGGGCAGGTGCCCTTGGTGCGGGTAAAACCCACAGCGAACAGGAGGCGATCCGCGATGCCGTCGAACGGCTGGCCGCGCCTGACCAGATGGGGGATCTTTTCAAGGTGCTCGCTGTGACGAATTCCGGAAATTCGTTTCCCCCGTTTGACAGCGCGTCCTGAACACCCCAAGGATCAGTCGCTGGCGTGGCGAATCCCCTCCCCTCAGGAGCCCTGAATGAAAATTGAAGCAGACGTCTTGAAGCTGGATGGCATCCGGCACGGCTTCTTCACCCGCCAGGGCGGCGTTTCCGGCGGCATCTACACCAGCCTCAATATCGGTCTCGGTTCGGACGATGAGCGCAGCAGCGTTCTTGAAAACCGCGACCGGGTTGCCGGCCAGCTCGGCATTGGTGCCGATCGCCTGGTGTCCCCCTATCAGATCCACTCCGCCGACGTGATCACTGTCAGCGCACCATTCGCACTGGATGCGGACCGCAAGGCCGATGCCCTGGTCACGGCCACACCGGGCCTTGCCATCGGCATCGCGACGGCCGATTGCGGCCCGCTTCTGTTTGCGGATACCAAGGCGGGTGTCATCGGCGCTGCCCATTCAGGCTGGAAAGGCGCCGTTACCGGCATCTTGCAGAATACGGTTGCCGCCATGGAGGCTCTCGGCGCGACCAGAACCAACATCACGGCGGTGCTGGGTCCGACGATTTCGCAGGGCGCCTATGAGGTCGGCCCCGAATTCAAGGAACGTTTCCTTCAGGAGCACCCGGACAACACCCGCTACTTCAAGCCTTCGGAACGGGCAGAGCACTTCATGTTCGACCTGCCCGCCTTCATTACGGACAAGCTTCAGGCTCTTGGACTGGGGGCCGTTGCCGACCTGGCACTGTGCACCTATGCCGATGAAGACCGCTTCTTCTCCTACCGCCGGACGACCCATCGCAAGGAACCGGACTACGGCCGCCAGATCAGCGCGATTGCACTTTTGTGAGGACCACCCATGGCACTTCATTTTTCCGATGCCGAGTTTGAAAGCCGCTTTGACAAGCTGAAAGCCGCCATGGAGGCGCAGAAGCTGGATGCCATGCTGCTCTTCGCCCAGGAGAGCATGTACTGGCTGACCGGCTACGACACCTTCGGTTTCTGCTTCTTCCAGTGCCTCGTGGTGACGAAGGAAGGACGCCGGGTGCTCCTCACCCGATCTGCCGACGAACGCCAGGCCAAGCACACCTCGAACATCGAGGACATCCGCATCTGGATCGACCGCGGCTCCGCCAGCCCGGTGCTGCAGCTGAAGGAACTGCTGTTCGACATGGACCTGCTCGGCTGCAAGCTGGGCGTTGAATACGACACACAGGGCATGACCGGCAAAATAGCGCTGAAGCTGAACGAGGAACTTACCAGTTTCGCCGATGTCAGCGATGCCTCGCCCCTGATCCCCGAACTTCGTGCGGTGAAAAGCGTCGAGGAAATCGTTTATGTGCGCAAGGCCGCGGAGCTTGCGGACAAGGCCTTTTATGCGGCAATGGATGAAATCCACCCCGGAGCCGACGAAGGCCGCATCCTGGCTGCGATGCAGGGAGCCATTTTTGAAGGTGGCGGCGATTACCCCGGCAACGAGTTCATCATCGGCTCCGACCGCGACGCTCTCCTGTGCCGTTACAAGGCAGGTCGCCGGAACCTGTCCGAACAGGACCAGCTGACACTGGAATGGGCAGGCGCCTACCGCCACTACCATGCCGCACTGATGCGCACGGTGGTGATCGGCACGCCGACGGACCGGCATCTGGAGATGTACACCGCCGCACGTGAAGCACTGGCCGCCGTTGAAACACAGCTCGTTCCCGGCAAGACATTCGGCGATGTTTTCGACGCTCATGCGGAACGGGTGGACGCTCATGGCCTGATGCCGCACCGGCTGAACGCCTGCGGTTATTCCCTGGGTGCCAGGTTCACACCAAGCTGGATGGATATGCCCATGGCGTACCGGGCCAATCCGGCCGAGGTAAAGCCCGACATGGTCATCTTCATGCATATGATCCTGATGGATTCCAACTCCGGAACCGCCATGACGCTCGGCCAGACCTATCTGACCACGACCGGAACGCCAGAGTGCTTGTCCAAGCTGCCTCTCGACCTGCCGGTCAAGTCAGGCTAAACCAGTTTCAACCTTGCGGCCCGGTTCGCGTTTCGCGTTTCCGGCAGGGCCGCTGCCACGACGATATCGACCGCGAGAGCCAAGCGTCTCCATGACAGACAAGACCACCCAACAATCCATTTCTTCCCGGCGCCTGTTGGCGGTTCTACTGCTTGGAGCAGGGCTTGCAGCCTGTCAGGCTGCTCCACAGCCCCCTACTCCGATCTCGACCACTGTCACCGCGCCGACGATCGCCGGTCAGGTCGACCCGGAAGAAGGCATCACCTTCGCGTTTGAACCGTTTACCGGCGCACCGGGCAACATTGCCGACGAGCTGTCCGAAATGATCGGCTCCGAAGCCCGCAAACAGGGCATCACGCTGGTACGCCGCATCGGCGCGGCCGCCACCTACCGGGTCAATGGCTATCTGTCGGCCACCGGGCAGCCTTCCAACGGCACGGTCTTCTACGTTTTCGACATCGTCGACAGCTCTGGTCGCCGCGTGAAGCGAATCTCCGGAACGGAAGATACCGGCGGAGCCTCGGGTGACCCATGGCAGGCTGTCAGCTCCGGCACGCTGTCGCGCATTGCCAATCGCTCGATGGTGGAAATCAAGGCCTGGCTCAACCGATAATGAATTGCTTTGCCGGGTAATTCCGGCGTGGCGTCACAAAAAATAAAAAAAAGCGGGCGTCAGGCACGAACGCCTGTTGTGGTCCGGTTGCTTGGTTGTTACAACGCCGCCGCCTGCCGAGGGTTTCCGAGCGAGGCTCCCGGCACCCGGCACATGACTTAAGACCTAGGCCTTTCCGCGTGTTTGCAAGGCACAACCTGTCTGCAAAACCGCCGTCGCACCAGAAGGACTTGCGGCTCATGAAGATCGTCGCGGGCAATTCCAACCGAGCCCTGGCTGAGGAAATATCCAAATACCTGGATGCCCCTCTCGCCAAATGCCAGGTCCGGCGGTTTGCCGACCAGGAAATCTTCGTAGAAATCCAGGAAAACGTACGCGGCGAAGATGTATTCGTCGTCCAGCCGACCAGCTACCCGGCAAACGACCACCTTATGGAGCTGCTCATCATCATCGATGCGCTCCGCCGGTCCTCTGCGCGCCGCATCACCGCGGTCATTCCGTATTTCGGCTACGCCCGGCAGGATCGCCGCGCCTCCGGCCGAACCCCGATCTCGGCAAAGCTGGTGGCCAATCTCATTACCGAAGCCGGTGCCGACCGCATTCTAACCCTGGATCTCCACGCCGGTCAGATCCAGGGTTTTTTCGATATCCCGACAGACAACCTGTTCGCAGCGCCCGTCATGACGCGCGACATCAAGGAACGCTACGCGACCGACAATGTCATGGTCGTGTCTCCGGATGTCGGCGGCGTGGTGCGCGCCCGTGCACTTGCCAAGCGCATCGAAGCTCCGCTCTCTATCGTCGACAAGCGTCGCGACAAGCCCGGAGAATCGGAAGTCATGAACATCATCGGTGATGTCAAAGGCTATGACTGCATCCTGGTCGATGACATCGTCGACAGTGGCGGCACGCTCTGCAACGCCGCCGAAGCCCTGTTGTCCAAGGGCGCACAGTCGGTAACGGCCTATATCACTCACGGCGTTCTGTCCGGTGGTGCCGTTGCCCGCGTGACCTCTTCCAAGCTGAAGGAGCTGGTCATCACCAACTCCATTGAACCGACTGCCGCCATCACGGCTGCAGCCAACATCCGTGCAATCTCGATTGCCCCGCTGATCGGCGAAGCAATCAACCGCACGGCACTGGAAAAGTCGGTTTCCAGCCTCTTCAGCTGATCGCCGAAACGTCGACTGCTCAAGACGCCCGGCCCGTGCCGGGCGTTTTTGCGTTCAGCCCACATTTTTCTGCGAGACTTGCCTTTTCCACGATTGCCGCATTGCTCGCCGCCGTAAAATTGCGGCCACGCCCGAGCCGGCGGGAGGGAATCGGAGCCGGATGCCGGCAGCCACAGGTTTTGCAGCCGGGACCTTGTAACCGCTCCTTCGGGCCGCATTCACGCCGACACCGGACGGGTAGTTTCCACCCCTCACAACCAGTCCGCGCCAAGCTTCACAAATTTTCCCAATTGTTCAAAAAATTTGCCACCGAAGCTCCTGCCCAGCTTGTGAGCACGCATATTTTGTGGTCATCTAAGTCTGCACAAGGTCTTTTCCAGGGGATTTCAGATGCTCACTTCCAAACCATTTTCCAGGGCCCGCAGGGCCATGTTGACGGCCGCTCTGGCTGTCACAGTATCGGCAGGACTGTCCGTTCCTTCCGCCAATGCCGCCGACCCGGTCAAGGTCGCAGCGATCTACACCGTTCCCGTCGAACAGCAGTGGGTCAGCCGCATCGACAAGGCGCTGAAAGCCGCCCAGGAACGCGGTGAAATCACCTACACCTTCTCCGAAAACGTTGCCAACACCGACTATGAGCGTGTCATGCGCGAATACGCCGAACAGGGCATGGATCTGGTGGTTGGCGAAGCATTCGCCGTCGAGCGCGCCGCTCGCAAGGTGGCTGCGGAATATCCGGACACGGCTTTCCTGATGGGGTCGTCCTTCGGACCGGCTCAGCCGAACTTTGCCGTCTTCGACAACTGGATCCATGAGCCGAGCTATCTCTCCGGCATGATCGCCGGCGCCACCACCAAGTCGAATGTCATCGGCATGGTCGGCGGCTACGCCATTCCCGAAGTGAACCGCCTGATGAACGCCTTCATGGAAGGCGCAACCTCCGTGAACCCGGACGTGAAGTTCCTCGTGACCTTCATCAACTCCTGGTACGACCCGCCCAAGGCCAAGGAAGCTGCCTTCGCGATGATCGACAAGGGTGCGGACATTCTCTACGCAGAGCGCTTCGGCGTTTCCGATGCGGCCAAGGAAAAGGGCATTCTGGCGATCGGCAACGTGATCGACACGGCAAGCGACTATCCGGGCACCATCCTGTCCTCCGCGCTGTGGCACATGGAACCGACCATCGACAAGGCGATCGGCCTTGTTGCCAGCGACACCTTTGAACCTGCCGATTTCGGCCCCTACAGCTTCATGTCCTACGGCGGAGGCAGCTTCGTTGTTGACGAAAGCCTTGCTCCTGCCGACGCGGTTTCCGCGGCAAAGGCCAAGGAGCAGGAAATCCTCGACGGCCTGTTCCGCGTCAATGTGAACGACAGCGAACCGAAATCCACCATGTAGGCTTTCGCCTGCCACGTCCGGCGGTCACAATGACCGCCGGCGATTCCCGGCCGCGGGGTTCAAGCGCGGCATTCATTCTTTTCCCGGGGGGATCATATGGCAGGTCCGGCACAGGACGCTGGTGTCGTGCTGCGATTGGACGGCATCACCAAGCGCTTCGGCGCTCTGACGGCCAATGGCGACGTATCGCTCGATTTGAAACAGGGCGAGATCCTTGCCCTTCTCGGCGAGAACGGCGCTGGCAAGACCACCTTGATGAACATCCTTTTCGGGCACTACGTGGCCGACGAAGGCCAGGTCATGGTTTCGCCGGACGGCTCCGGCTTGAGCGAACTGGAACCAGGCTCGCCGCATGCCGCGCTCCAGGCCGGCATAGGCATGGTGCACCAGCACTTCACCCTTGCCGAAAACCTGAGCGCGCTCGACAACATCCTTCTGGGCACGGAACGGCTTGCCGCGCTTTCCTCTTCCCGGGCGCCTGCCCGCCGCAAACTGGAAGAGCTGATGGCCCGCTCCGGCCTGACGGTTTCCCTCGACGCTCGCATTTCCCAGCTTTCCGTCGGCGAAAAACAGCGGGTGGAAATCCTGAAGGCGCTCTACCGCGATGCCCGCGTGCTGGTTCTGGACGAACCGACCGCTGTGCTGACACCCCAGGAATCCGACACTCTGTTCGCGACCTTGAAAAAGCTGGCCGACGACGGGCTCGGCATCATCTTCATCTCGCACAAGCTGGCGGAAGTCCTTGCCTCTTCGCACCGGGTCGCCGTGCTGCGCGGTGGCCGCAAGGTGGCCGACCTGCCGACAGCCGAATGCGACCGGCGCAAGCTGGCCGAGTTGATGGTCGGCCATGCCATTGTCGAGACTATGCGGTCCCCTGGCACACCGGGCGCACCGCTTTTCGTCTTGAACAAGGCCTCCGCCGGACATGGCCGCGATGCCTTGCACGCGGTCGACCTCACACTGAAATCCGGTGAAATCCTTGGCATTGCAGGGGTTTCGGGTAACGGCCAGACGACGCTTGCACGGGTCATTTCCGGTCTGGAACCGCTCACCCAAGGATCCATGACGCTGGAAGGCACGGTGATCGGCCACGCAAGTGCCCGAACCATGATCGACAACGGCCTTGCCCGCATACCCGAAGACCGTCACCACGACGGCATTGTCGGAGCGATGAGCGTTTCGGAAAACCTTGCCATCGAAGCCATCCGCAAACCGGAAAACCAGCGCCTCGGTCTGCTGCGGTTCTCCGCCATGCGGGAGCGGGCGCGCAACCTGATCAAGGCTTACGATATCCGCTGCCAGAGCGAGGACAGCCCGGCGCGGCTGCTGTCGGGTGGCAATATCCAGAAGATCGTACTGGCCAGAACCCTTGAAACCGTTCCAAAGGTGGTGCTGGCCGCCCAACCCTCGCGCGGGCTGGACGTCGGCGCCACGTCCGATGTTCACAAGCGCCTGCTGGCGGCTCGCGACCGCGGGGCCGGTGTCATCCTGATCTCGGAGGATCTTGACGAACTCATGCGCCTTTCCGACAGGATCGCCGTGATCCACCGCGGGCATCTGTCCGAAGCCGAACCGAGCGAGACGCTGGACCGCGGCTCTCTCGGCCTCAGGATGGCCGGCCACAATGCGGAGGACGCAGCATGATCCGCTTCGAACCGCGTGGCCCCTCCTCCGTTTCCCGTATGCTGGGTGTATCGATTGCCGCGGCTGTTGCCGCCCTAGTGCTTGCAGCCATCCCCATGGCCTTTGCCGGCTTGTCGGTGTTCGAGGCCTACAGCCTCATGGCCAAGGGCGCCTTCGGCTCACTCTTTGCCTTCACCGAAATGCTGACAAGAGCGACACCGCTGATCCTCACCGGCCTGGCGGCAGCCGTCGCCTTCCGGGCCAAGCTCTGGAACATCGGCGCCGAAGGCCAGCTTTATGCCGGCGCCCTTGCGGCGGTTGCCGTCGGCACCGGCGTCATTTCCGCGCCGCCCTACCTTCTCATTCCCATGGTGATCGTTGCCGGTGCGCTCGCCGGCGGGCTGGTCATGCTTGGTCCGACCCTTTTGAAAACACGGCTTGGCGTCGATGAAGTTGTCACCACCTTGCTGCTGAACTTCATCATCCTGCTCTTCGTGCAGATGATGCTGGAAGGCCCGATGAAGGACCCCATGGGCATGGGCTGGCCACAATCGGAACCCATACTCGATGAAGCGGCCCTGCCCAAGCTGATGGACCGGATGCGTATTCACTGGGGTCTTGTCATTGCCCTCGTTTCGTCGCTCGGTGTCTATTTCCTCTTGAAACGCACCGTCTGGGGTTTCGAAATCCGCGCGGTCGGCGAGAACGCCGCTGCCGCCCGTCACGCCGGCATTCCGGTCACCGCAACTTTCATCCGCGTCGGTCTTCTGTCCGGCGCGCTGGCAGGTCTCGCCGGCGTTGGTGAAGTTGCCGGTCTGAAAGGCTATCTGACTGCTGACCTTTCGCCCGGTTTTGGCTATTCCGGCATCGTTGTCGCCATGCTCGCCGGGCTTTCCCCGGCCGGTGTCGTTCTGGCAGCTCTTTTCATCGCCAGCATCTTTGTGGGGGCTGATTCCATGTCCCGTGCCACCGGTGTCTCCAATTATCTGGCAGACCTGATCGTCGCCATGGCGCTGTTGTGCGTCCTGGTCTCCGGTCTGTTCCTGCGCTTCAAGATCCGCTTCGTCGGCAGCCAGGCAAACCCGGAGGCGGCAGAATGACCGAGATCCTCGACATTCTCATCTCCGCCAACTTCTGGGCGGCCGCGCTCCGCATCGCGACCCCGCTGATCTTCGGCGTCATCGGAGCGCTTGTTTGCGAACGCGCCGGCGTCCTCAACCTCGGCATCGAAGGTATCTTCACCGCCGGTGCCATGGCCGGCTGGATGGCGGTCTGGCTCGGCGCAGGCCTGTGGGGCGGCGTTCTGGTCGCGGCGATGGCCGGTGCCTTCTTCGGACTGATCCATGCCATTCTGACCGTGCCTCTCGGGCTCTCTCAGCACGTCTCGGGCATTGGCGTGACGCTGTTTGCCACTTCGCTCAGTTATTTCATCTACCGGACGGCCCTGCCGGATGTCTCGTCACCGCCCCGGATCGAGGCTTTCAAGCCGCTCGACATTCCGGGCCTGAGTGACCTGCCGTTCCTCGGGCCAGCCCTGTTCCAGCAGACGCCCCTGACCTTCCTCGCCCTGCTGTTGGTCGCGGTCACGGCCTATGTGCTCTACCGAACCCCGCTCGGCCTGGCCATTCAGGCGGTCGGCGACAATCCGGCTGCCGTGGAATCGCAAGGCCTCTCGGTCTATGCGATCCGCATCGGGACGGTGGTTGCGGGCTCCGCGATCATGGCGCTTGGCGGCGCCTTCCTGACCATGTCGGCCTTCGACGCGTTTTTCTTCGGCATGGTCAACGGCCGTGGCTGGATCTGCATCGCCCTGACGGTGTTCGCCTCCTGGCGACCCGGCAAGGCCCTGATCGGCGCTCTGCTCTTCGGGGCTTTTGATGCCTTCCAGGTGCGTCTTCAGACCGAGGTCGGCAGTTTCATTCCCGGCCAGGTGTTCCTGATGATGCCGTATCTGCTTTCCATCGCCGCGCTGATTGTCGTTGCCCGCCGGGCAGACTATCCAAGGGCCCTTCTTGTGCCCTACTTCCGTGGTCAACGCTGAGACAGTCCCATGAGTTTCGATCTCCTCGTCAAGAACGCCAACCTGCCCGACGGCCGCCACGGCATCGACATTGCCTGCCGGAACGGCCGTATCGAGGCTGTGGAAGCCGGGATCACGGCGGACGCCGGCCAGGTGATCGATGCTGGCGGACACCTCGTGTCGCCACCGTTTGTCGACAGCCACTTCCACATGGATGCGACGCTGTCGCTCGGCCTGCCGCGCATGAACCGCAGCGGTACGCTGCTGGAAGGCATCGCGCTTTGGGGAGAACTGAAAGACATCCTGACCGTCGATGCCGTTGTTGAGCGGGCCCTGAGATATTGCGACCTGGCCGTCTCGCAGGGGCTGCTGGCGATCCGCACCCATGTGGATGTGTGCGACGACAGGCTGACGGGCGTCAAAGGCCTGCTGGAAGTGCGCGAGAAGGTGAAGGACTACATCGACCTGCAACTGGTCGCCTTCCCCCAGGACGGGCTCTACCGCTCTGCCACCGCCGAGAAGAACCTTCTGACGGCACTCGACATGGGCGTCGACATCGTCGGCGGCATTCCGCATTTCGAGCGCACCATGGACGACGGTGCCCGATCGGTCGCGCGGCTGTGCGAAATCGCGGCAGAACGCGGTCTGATGGTCGACATGCACTGCGACGAGACCGACGATCCGATGTCGCGCCATATCGAGACGCTCGCCTATCAGACCCAGCGCCTCGGGTTACAGGGCCGCGTTGCCGGGTCGCATCTGACGTCCATGCATTCCATGGACAATTACTACGTCTCCAAACTGTTGCCGCTGATCGCCGAAGCGGAAGTGCATGCCATTGCGAACCCGCTTATCAACATTACGCTCCAGGGCCGCCACGACACGTATCCCAAGCGCCGCGGCCAGACCCGTGTTCCGGAGATGCGGTCCTACGGCATCAATGTCGCCTTCGGCCACGACTGTGTGATGGACCCCTGGTACTCAATGGGCTCCGGCGACATGCTGGAGGTCGCCTCCATGGGGCTTCACGTTGCCCAGATGACCAGCCGCGACGCCATCCGCTACTGCTACGACTGCGTCACCGCGCATCCGGCCAAGGCGATGAACCTGGACGGGTACGGACTGGACAAAGGCTGCAAGGCGGATTTCGTGTTGCTGCAGGCCCGGGACACGATCGAGGCCATTCGCCTGAAGGCAACGCGTCTTGCAGTTGTCAAGTCCGGCAAGGTGATCGCAACAACCCCGGCCCGGCAGGCGCAACTCACCCTCCCCGGACGTCCGGCCCAAGTCGACCCGGCCTCCTACGCTCCGCACGAGGGCTGACCGTTTTTCCAAGTTCGACCCCTGCCCCTCAGAGCCCCCTTCCCCCGTCATGCCATGGCTCGACCATGGCATCCATTCCATTTCCTTGCCCAAGTCACGGCCTAGGGACCCGGCCCGGTCGCGGCATGGATTGCCGGGACAAGCCCGGCAATGACGCGGTGAGTGGTTGGTGCTGATGCGGCTCAGTTCCCGGTCAATTTTCCCGGCAGGCTGAGATCGCCGGAGGCAACGTCGAAGACGTCGACGACGCACAGCAGTGGGGCGTGGACGTTCTGGTTCACCCGCAGGGCCGACGTGACGCCGTCATACGACAGGGTCTCAACAGTGCTTTCATCGGCAAAGGCCACGTTGAGGGTAATTTCCTCTGCCTCCAACACGGGTGAAAATCCAGGGCTGTCGATGTAGATCGGCAGGCCCGGCCAGGTGGCCGGCATCTTCGGGTTGGTGTCAGCGGGAATATCCTGCACGGAGAGTGCGCCGGCACCGCAGGCCTCGTTCGGTGTCAGCACCACCCAGTGCGAGTGCCATTTCGCGCCATCGTTCAGAAGGTCGCCGTCGCCATCTTCATCAAAAAGCGGTGTGTCGTCGAAATCCGGATGGCTGGTAGCCACCAGCGCAAGGATGCCGTTCCCCCCTTCAAACCCGACCGTTTCCGGCTTCAGTGACGTTGGCCAGACATAGGACTGCACCGACGCCGCTGCGAGCGCACCGTTTGCCTCCGGCACGCTCGCACCGGCCGTTCCCTTCAGTGTCATGTGGAAGGTTACGACACGCCCCTTGCGGTGCACATGGGCGGCCAGGATGTCGTAGTTCGGGTCGATCTCCGGGTTTTCCTGCGACAGGATTGCTCCCGTCTGGTGGAGCGCGTGATTGCCGCCTGCAGATGCCACAGTCGGCAGGGCGATCGTTGACATACCTGCGATCAAAACAGCTTGGGAAATGGATTTGTACATCGGCTTTCTCCTTGATTGAGGACGCAGCCTTATTAGTAGCGAGTCGAAACTATTGCAAGTTTAATTTCGACTCGCTACATAGAGAGCATGTTTGCTCCAACCGACACACAGACCATTCGCGACCTGATCGACCGGTTGACGCGTCTTGCCGCTGCCGAGGAATGGAACGGGCCTTTGAACCCGTCACAGTTTGCTGCGCTCAACTATCTTGCCCGGGCAAACCGCTTTTCACGCGCGCCCTCGCACGTGGCCGATTTTCTGGCAACGACACGCGGCACGGCTTCGCAAACCCTCAAGGCGCTTTCCCGCAAGGAGCTGATTGCCGAAACGCGTTCAGACGAAGACAAGCGCAGCATTCGTTATGACGTCACCCAGGCAGGCCGGGACCTGTTGCATGACCCTTCGTCTCTGGAGAATGTCATCGACGCCTTGCCGCCGGACGTCGCCGCGTCGCTGGCCTCGTCCCTGAAAGCACTTGTCCTGACGATGCTGCACCAGCGGGGTGGCCGCTCGTTCGGTCTCTGCCGCACCTGCCGCCATCACGAGGCAAGGGAAACGGGGGGCTATTGCCAGCTACTCAACGTGCCGCTCTCACCTGTCGATGCCGCACAGCTCTGCCACGAACACACACCAGCCGAAAGCCATCAGCCATGACCGCCAAAGCCCGTATCGTCTCCCTCT
The DNA here is from genome assembly GCF_054658215.1 of Roseibium sp. ROS1. Lineage (NCBI taxonomy): Bacteria > Pseudomonadati > Pseudomonadota > Alphaproteobacteria > Hyphomicrobiales > Stappiaceae > Roseibium > Roseibium sp. ROS1. The sequence continues at coordinate 776,446 of NZ_BAAGIG010000001.1, read as the reverse complement.
TCACCGGAGAACCAGAACACCGTTGGGAGGGCAAGGAGCCGTCTGCCATCCGCAAGACCCGCGCAGATGGTATCCTGCAGGTCACCTCCACCGGCATCACCACCGACCGTCAGGCGGATCTCTCCGTACATGGTGGACCGGAAAAGGCACTGCATATCTATCCCTCGGAGCATTATGCCCACTGGCGGGACGCCTTTCCGGAAAAGGCGAAAATCTATCAGCCAGGCGGTTTCGGCGAGAACATCGCTTCAGAAGGCTTTACCGAGGAAGACCTGTGCATTGGCGACATCCTGTCGGCGGGCACGGTCCGCATGCAGATTTCCCAGGGCCGGCAGCCCTGCTGGAAGCTGAACATGCATACAGACAACCCTGCGCAGGCAGCCCATTTCCAGAAGACAGGCCGAACCGGCTGGTATTTCCGGGTGCTGCAGGAAGGGTCGTTTCAGGCAGGCGACGAGTTGACCGTCGTTGAACGCCCCTGCCCTGACTGGAACCTGCGCGAGGTCATCCACGCCCGGTTCAACCCTCGGCTGGATCCAGCGGTGGCAAAGGCCCTGTCAGAACTTGAAGAGCTGGCAGAACCCTGGCGTGTCTCCTTCGCCAAAAAGGCCGATCCGGCCTTTCAGGAAGACACATCGAAAAGGCTCAACGGATAGGTCAGGCACCTTTCGGCGGCAGTGTCAAAGCATTGGCGATGGCAAGATCCAGCCAGTTTTGCAGAACTTCGTCGGTGCAATCGTCCTCACCGACGAAGAACATGCCACTCAACGTGCGCCCGCCCTGTACGATCGGTTCAGCACCCGGCAGTGCCAGCCCGACAGCATGGCTGGACTTGCCAAGACGGAAGATGAAACGCCGTTCGCCCTCCCTGGTGCGGTCGGCACCCGCAATCATGTGGCCATGCAGCAGAAAGCACATCGCGCCCATCATCCTTTTTTCGCTGATGCCTGCCCTGTTTCCAAGCGCCTCGCGCAAGCGGTCGTTGAGGTCTTCATCGATGGCCATGGGGTCGATTCTTTCAGACAGGGAAGGTCAGGAAAACGGTTTCGGACAGCGGGAGACACACCCGCACAGAGGACCGCAGCCTCTTCCGGATGAGACAATCGGTCAACCGGAAGGTTCAGCAAATCTGCGTTACAGACCGGTTTGCAGGTGACCAGCTTGAAATTTCCGCAGTTCCCTGCGACAAACGAGCGACTGCGGACTTGCACTTTCCTTGCGCTTTGGGTATATCCGCGCTCGCGCCTGCACCCCTGGAGGAGGCGCTTCTGGACCGATCCCGGACAACATGAGTCTTCTGGCACGGTGGTTCGCCGGTCCGTTACCTATACACTCGAAGGAGTTTTGCCATGGCTGCCAGCTATGAGCTGAAGGCGTCGGCACGGGACCGGGTGGGCAAGGGGGCCGCACGGGCACTGCGTCGCGAAGGCCTTCTCCCTGCCGTGATCTACGGCGACAAGAAACAGGCACTGCCGATCACCATTCCGGTGAAAGAAACCACCATTACCCTGCACAAGGGTGGTTTCCTTACACACATCGGTATCATCGATGTGGACGGCGAAAAGCATCAGGTTATTGCCAAGGATTTCCAGCTGCACCCGGTACGCGACGACGTCATGCACGTCGACTTCCTGCGCGTTGCCAAGGGCTCCACGCTGACGGTTGAAGTTCCGGTTCACTTCCTGAACGAAGAAACCTGCCCGGGCATCAAGAAGGGCGGCGTCCTGAACATTGTTCGCCACACCGTCGAAATGACCGTTCCGGCCGACAACATTCCGGAAGCTCTCGAAATCGACCTGGCCAAGGCACAGCCGGGCGACAGCCTGCACATTTCCGCAGTGAAGCTGCCGGAAGGCTGCCAGCCGACCATCACCGATCGCGATTTCACCATCGCCACGATCGCTGCTCCGGCCGGCATGAAAGAGACCGACGACGAAGCTGAAGCAGAAGAAGGTGAAGGCGAAGCTGAATAAGCTGCAGCCTTGCTTTAAAAATCGGGAGGCGGCCTCCGCCTCCCTTCCCCTTGCGGGAAAACTTGCAGAGCAGCCGCCATCGGCTGCTTTTTCGTTTCAGGATTAGCCAGCCGGTCTGCATTGCGCTACATGCAGCCGCTCTACCTTGAAAGGCACACCATGAAATTGATCGTCGGCCTGGGCAATCCGGGCGCCAAATACGAAGGCAATCGGCACAATATCGGTTTCATGGCCGTTGATGAGATCCATCGCCGCCACTCCGGCTTCCAGCCCTGGAAAGCCCGTTTTCAAGGTCAGGTTTCCGAAGGCCGCCTCGGCTCGGAAAAGGTCCTGCTGCTGAAACCCAGCACCTACATGAACGAATCCGGCCGCTCTGTCGGCGAAGCCATGCGGTTCTACAAGATCGAGCCGGCAGACATTGTCGTCATCTACGACGAACTCGACCTGCCGCCCGCGAAATTCCGCATGAAAATCGGCGGCGGCCACGGCGGCCACAACGGCCTGAGATCAATCACGGCGCATATTGGCGAAAGCTACCGCCGGCTGCGCCTCGGCATCGGTCATCCGGGCGACAAGAAGCTGGTGTCGAACTACGTGCTGGGTGATTTCGCAAAGGCCGATCGGGACTGGTTGGAGCCGCTCCTGATGGAAGTCGCCGATCAGGCCGGACTGCTGGCCGAAGGCAAGGACAGCCAGTTTGCCAACAAGTTGACCCTGGCCCTGGAGCCCGAAAAGGCACAGCGCAAGGGCAAGAGCCAGGACGGCAAGGCCAAGGACAGCACGACTGGAGCCGCCAAGGCCGTTGCTCCCGGACAGGGCACCCCTGCACCAGCCAAACCCAAGGGCCAGAGCCATATCCGCCAGGCCCGGCAAGGTAAGTCAGTCAATTTGCCCAAGTCAGGGCCCATGGCTGACATGCTGAAGAAGCTGCTCGGCGGCGGCGACTGAGGACGGTCTGTCCAAGAACACGAGCGCAACGGGGCTGCCTGCCTTTGGCGGTCAGGACAGCGGCTGAACGTTGATGATCTCCACGCGCCTGTTGCGGCCGCTGGCCGGATCGCCCGGATCGACAGGACGGCTTTCGCCGTAGCCAACAGGCACAAGCCGTTCACGGGGGATCGTATAGAACGCTGCCAGAAACTCCGCGACCATGAAGGCCCTTCGTTTCGACAGGTCCAGATTATAGGCCGACGTGCCGCGCAGGTCCGTGTGCCCGGCGATCTGGAAACGCATGTTCCTGAGCCGTGGATCCTGCAAGGCCTGTCCGAGCGCCTGCAACGTCAGAATGCCGTCGTTGGTCAGTGAGGCGGAATCGAACTCGAAATTGACCGTCAGATTGATGCGCGGCAGCTCCACTTCCGGCGGCAACTGGCCCTCGATGCTGATCCCGCGAAACGGGTGCGGTTCCTGCTTTCGCATGGACCGGGATTTCGGCGCGCCGGCGTCTGGCAACAACGCGTTGATGATCTGATCCGGCGTGACGGACTGAGCGGAGACGCCGGCTGGCAGCATCAAGGGGACCAGCAGTGCCAGAACGGGTGCCAATGCCAGGCGGGCGGTCGCAAATTCGATAAGAAAGCGCATGTCGAAACCTTTGAGTGTCACTCTTCCCGGATCGTCAAATGAAGGACGGCTGCAGAAATCTCACGTGGCAGGCTCATTTCGTCCGGCCGGTCCGCCATCCCTGCCCGCAATGCCGTCAGGAAATATCTATCGTCCGCGGTACCGGCGCCGCCTTCAGCGCTCACAGGCATGGAGAATTGCCCGGATCCGCCGTTTTCCAGTTCTTCCAGTTGGATGACGGGGCTATGAGCTGCAATCACGATAATGGCTTCCGATCCGGCAGGGGGCTGCACGGTGAACTTCTGACGCCCCTGCCGGCCATCGCCATAGACGAAACGGTCGCCGAATTGCACCTGCTGGCGTACCGGACCGCGACGCGGCAAGAGGTTCACCACAGTGCCGTCGGCCTGCAGATAGACGATGTAGAGAAACGAGGCGAAATCCGGTGCAGTCACCTCGAATGCCAGCGAATCTCCGTAGCGTAGATCCGCACTGCCTCCCAGGAGCCGAATGCGCGGTCGCGAAGGTTCCGCCAGTGGCCGGGCAAGGGTCTTCAGGGCTTCACACACGGGCCAGGGCCTGACATCGATTTTCTGAAGCTGCTCGGGCGGAAACTCCGCTTCCAGTTTCCGGAGCGCTTCCTGAGTACTCACGAAACCGGCGAGCAGCGGCATGCCGTCCGGCGTATCTTCGCTCACGTAAAGGCTGCTGCAGCTATCCCCCGCAAAGGCCACCTCATTGTCCCGGTCGGTTCTGGTCAGCCCTGGCACCGGACGCGGCGGCACGATGGACGTGCGCATGATCGACGCGTTGTGCATGTCGGCCTTCGTTGCCTCGTAGCTGATCCAGCCATACCCGTCTCCGGACCAGTATGGCCCCCAGGAGTTCTGGACGAGGAATGCCTGACGCCGTTCATCGTACCCGACGAACACCATCTGGTGTCCTCCGGCGGCCCCGCTGTGACGCCCGAGCGATCCCTGGTAGATCTCTCCCGATTTCAGATATTGCAGCGTCACCCCGTCCGGCGTCTGGGAGGACGGCACCACGCCGACCATCAGGAACCCGGTGGCCACGGGGTTACCCGCCGCCAGCTGCTGCTTGATCGCATCCAGATCCCGGTCCGTCGCGTTGCGGCGCTGGCGCCCCTTGTCGAACACGAACAGGAAGTCTCGAATGCGGAACCTGTCGGGGGCCATCGTTGCGGTTTCCACCCGTTCCGAGCACATGGCGGCGTCCGGAATGTCGTCCTGGTCGGGAGAGCCGTTGCCCTTGAAATAGGCCATCGCCAGAAGCGCATGACTTCCGGCGGTTTCACACGACTCCTGCCGGTTGCGGATCTGCGAATGGAGAAACGCCGGACTTGGCGTGAAGGTGCGGTTGCCGGGTTCCACGTTGTTTTCAAGCGCAGCGTAATAGCCGCGCATGGCATACCCGATGGCATAGGAAACACAGCTGCCGTATGTCTGCAGCAGGGGTGGTGGCATCATTGGCGACAGGTCGATCGCGTCGGGGATATAGGCCCGTGTGACATTTACCTGTCCGACGCCTTCCAGCAGCGCAGGATCGATCGGCGCATCGCCCAGAAGGCCCGTAAGATCACGCGGATTGAAGCTTTGAGCCGATGCCGGACTTGCCGAGAAGACAGTGGCACAAGTGGTGACGGCAGCCAGGGTGGCAAACAGGCTGCCGGAAAATGCACACAGAAACCCGTGTTTCTTGCGACTGAAAATCATCGCGTCCCAATTCCCAAAACAATCGCCCAAAACACCCACACGACTATAACCGATAAACAACCGGAGGGAAGCTTTCAGCCGGATCACATCGCCGGACGCCTTTCCTTTTGCCGCTTCATCCTGACATGCTCTTGACAAACACCCGCCCGCAGTCCGCCAAAGCCTTGACCTCTTGACCCGGCTCGGGCATTTAGCGCTGCAAAGTCTCAAGACCAACCGAAAGCGAACTCCCATGGGTTTCCAGTGCGGCATTGTCGGACTGCCGAATGTCGGCAAGTCCACACTCTTCAACGCGCTCACCAAGACGGCAGCTGCACAGGCTGCCAACTATCCGTTCTGCACCATCGAGCCGAATACGGGCGAAGTTGCCGTTCCGGATCCGCGCCTCTACGCGATCCGTCAAGTTGCAGGGTCCAAGGAAGTCATTCCGACGCGCATCACCTTTGTCGACATCGCCGGCCTCGTGCGCGGCGCCTCCAAGGGCGAAGGCCTCGGCAACCAGTTCCTGGCCAACATTCGCGAAGTCGATGCCATCGCACACGTGCTGCGCTGTTTTGAAGACGACGACATCACCCATGTGGAAGGAACCGTCGACCCGATCGCCGATGCCGAAACGGTCGAGACCGAACTCATGGTCGCCGACATGGAAAGCCTTGAGCGCCGCATTGCGCCGCTGAAGAAAAAGGCCTCCGGCGGCGACAAGGAAGCCAAGGCTGTGCTGCCCGTCATGGAAGCCGCGCTGGCCCTGCTGCAGGACGGCAAGCCGGCACGCGTTCTAGAAGTGTCCGGTCCGGATGAAGAGAAGATCCTGAAGGGTCTGAACCTCCTGACTGCAAAGCCGGTTCTCTACGTCTGCAACGTCGACGAAGCATCCGCAGGCGAAGGCAATGCCCTCTCCGCCAAGGTCGCCGAAAAGGCGAAGGCAGAAGGCGCTGCCGCCGTCGTGATTTCCGCGGCCATCGAGGCGGAAATCTCACAGCTCGACAAGGAAGAACAGGAAGAGTTCCTGGAGACCATCGGGCTTGAAGAGCCGGGCCTCGACCGGCTGATCCGCGCGGGCTACGGCCTGCTGGGCCTGATCACCTATTTCACGGCAGGCCCGAAGGAAACCCGCGCCTGGACTATCACCGAAGGCACCAAGGCCCCGGGCGCAGCCGGCGTCATCCATACGGATTTCGAACGCGGTTTCATCCGCGCGCAGACCATTGCCTACGACGATTACGTCGGCCTCGGCGGCGAAACCGCAGCCAAGGAAGCGGGCAAGGCTCGCGACGAAGGCAAGGAATATGTCGTCAAGGACGGCGACGTCCTGCTCTTCAAGTTTAACACCTGACGAAATCCCGCGCAGGCAGCCAGGCGCCGCCTGCGCGTTTCCCGTCCGCTTCCACCTCCCGGTCAGCCGCCTTCCTCAGAAGGCACGGAAACGGAAGATAAAGACATCCCCTCTAGGGTTACCCGAACAAACGGGAATTCGACCTGCAGGAGGGGCCAATATGGCGGGACGAAGCGACACCAGGATCCGCAAGATCATTGCGGGAACTGTGGGGAACACGCTGGAATGGTACGATTTCGCCGTCTACGGCTATCTTGCCCCCATCCTTGCGCAACAGTATTTCCCGAGTGACGATCCGACCGTCAGCCTGATCAGCACCTTCGCTGTCTTTGCGGCAGGCTTCCTCATGCGTCCCATCGGCAGTCTGCTGCTCGGCCATATTGCCGACAAGACCGGCCGCAGCCGGGCTCTTCTGTTGTCGGTCGCCCTGATGGCCATTCCGACGACGCTGATCGCCTTCTTGCCGACCTACGACCAGATTGGCATTGCCGCACCTGTGCTGCTGACGCTGCTGCGATTACTGCAGGGGCTTTCCGTCGGCGGCGAATACACCGGTTCAACCGTCTACCTTTACGAGATCGCCCCGCCCAAGCGTCGGTGTTTCACGGTTTCCTGGGCCCTGGTCGGGGCAACATTCGGCATTCTGCTCGGTTCCGGCGTGGCGGCACTGGCAACCGGCCTCCTGCCGGCGGACGATCTGGGAAGTTGGGGATGGCGCATTCCCTTCGCCTTCGGTCTGCTGGTCGGCCTCACCGGTTTCATGATCCGCAGCGGCACCAAGGCAGAAGAAAAGGATCAACCGCCCTCCTCGCATGATCCTGTCAGTGCTCCGGTTGGCGAGGTCCTGCGCAACCACCGGCCCGCCCTGCTGCGGACGATAGCGTGCAACATCCTCAACGGCGTCGGCTTCTATCTGACGTTCGTCTATCTCACCTCCTACCTGGTCGACTACGTCAAGTTCACGGAAAGCCGGGCCCTGACGATCAATACCAGCGTGATGGTCGTCTTCATGCTGCTGTTGCCTATTGTCGGCTATCTCGCCGACAGGATCGACCGAAGAACCATACTGCTGTTCGGATCGGGCGGTGTCGCCCTCTTCGCCCTGCCGATGTTCTGGCTGGTGCATCATCCGGATCCGGTCATGGTCATTTTGGGCCAGCTCGGCATGGCCGTTATTCTCACCGCCTTCTTTGCCCCGCTCATGGCCGCCATGGTCGGCCAGTTCCCGGTGTCCGTACGCGTGACCGGCTATTCCATCGGCTACAACATCCCGCTGGCGCTCTTTGGCGGCACGGCACCGCTGTTTGCCACCTATCTGATCGACAAGACCCACCTGCAGCTTGCGCCGGCTTTCTACATGATCGCTGCCGGCCTGCTGGCCTTCGTGGTCATCTGGTTCATGCCTTCGGAAGACGGCAGTATCAGCCAGGACGAAGAAGCGGAGCCGGCTCCAAATTAGTTCAAGGCAACAGGACCGCTTGTATTCCGGCCTGAACGCCTCTGGTGTGCCCAACAAATCGCACGGCAAAGGCTGGCTCCACCGGGGCGAACATAACTCCCGCTCGACAGGATGCTGCCGAACCCGGTACAAGCAGGCTTTCGTCAATTCTCGAAAGTGTCTGCGATGTCGACCGTCATTCCGGCTCCCTTCCCCACGATCCTGCCCGTCAGCGAAAGCCAGAAGGGTTTTCCGGTCCGCCGGGTCTATTGTGTCGGTCGAAACTATGCCGCTCATGCCGTGGAGATGGGCCACGATCCGAACAGGGAAGCGCCGTTCTTCTTCCAGAAGAACCCGGACAACCTCGATCCTTCCGGCGAATTTCCCTATCCGCCCCTATCCAGCGACGTGCATCACGAGGTCGAACTTGCGGTCGTTCTGAAGTCCGGCAAGCGCAGCATCCCGGCAGCCAGTGCACTTGAACATGTTTACGGCTACGCCGTTGCCCTCGACATGACCCGCCGCGACCTGCAGGCCGAGGCCAAGAAGGCGGGGCGCCCGTGGGAAGCCGCCAAGGCTTTTGAACGCTCTGCCCCTATCGGCCGGATCATGCCGGCGGCAGACAGCGGCTTCCTCGACCAGGGCCGGATTGCTCTCAGCGTGAACGGAGAGCTTCGCCAGGAAGGCGACCTCAATCAGTTGATCTGGAAAATACCGGAAATCATCGCCAAGCTGTCCGAGCTGTTCCAGCTTGGTGCGGGCGACGTCATCCTGACCGGAACTCCCGCGGGTGTCGGGTCCGTCCAGCGCGGCGACCTCATGCTGGCGACCATCGACGGCTTGCCGGAGCTGACCGTCAGGGTCATTTGACAGGCCCGGGTGGGCGTGGGCGCGCTCGCGTTGAAATCCCCGGTTTTGCCGCTTTGCAAGGGCCCGGAAAGCAGCCGCTTTCCAGGCCCGATCTTATTGGCCTTCTCACGCCCTTGAAAGCTGCGGAACCTTTTAGTGGCAATCCGTGTTTAGAAGTCGTGGTCCCGGTTTCTCCGACAACGGCGCTGTCCAGCTCCGTTCGGCCGGAAATGCAAAGGAAGACGGACCAAGTCCTTTAAGTGGTCTTGAGATTGCGGGTCGGCCATGTTCAGGTCGAACCCGGATTTTGAAGTCGTTGCCGGAGCCTGTTCGTGACATTTGACCAGATTGCCCTGTTCGTCCTCTTCGGCACTGTCTTCGCACTGCTGGTCTGGGGCCGTATCCGCTTCGATCTCATTGCCTTCGGCGCGTTGATCCTGGGTGCGTTCCTGGGTCTCGTCCCTTCCGAGGAAATCTTCTCCGGCTTCGGCCATTCCGCTGTCATGATCATTGCCCTCGTGCTGGTCGTCTCGCGCGGGCTGATGAACTCAGGCGCTGTGGAATTGATTGCGGGCGTGGTGATTTCCGCGTCCAGAGGTCTGTCGCGGCATATCGGTCTCATGGCCATTGTCGGGGCCAGTCTGTCGGCAATCATCAATAACGTCGCTGCGCTGGCATTGCTCATGCCGCTCGATATGGAGGCAGCCAAGAAGGCGGAACGTTCGCCCGGCCTCTCCCTGATGCCCTTGTCTTTCGCAACCATCCTCGGTGGCATGATCACCCTGATCGGAACACCGCCAAACATCGTCATCGCACAGTATCGTTCTGATGCCTTTGGCGCGCCCTTTTCCATGTTCGATTTTGCCCCTGTCGGCCTCGTGGTCGCAGTGACAGGCATTGCCTTTGTTGCCCTGTTCGGCTGGCGCCTGCTGCCCCGCCATTTCCGGGACAAGCCGAAACAGGAGGGCTTTGCCGAAAGCCTTTATGCGGCCGAACTGAAGGTCGGGGAAATCTCGGAAGAAAAGCCGCTTACCGTCGGCGATCTTTACCCCGTTGCCGACGAGAAGGATGTCGCCATCATCGGCCTCATCCGCAATGGCCGACGTGTACGCGGGTTTGCCCGCCGCGAGGCGATCAAATCCGGAGATTACCTGTTCGTGGAAGGCGACCCCAAGGCCATCGAAGCCTTCATGGGCGCCGCCAAGCTGGAATTCGCCGGCTCAGAACAGCACAAGGGTGGCCTGAACAACGACGCCCTGTCACTGATCGAGGCAATCGCGCCGGACAATGCCCGGATCATCGGCCGGTCGAGTTTCGACATGCGTCTCCTTTACGGCCACAGCGTTACCTTGCTCGGCATTTCCAGGCAGGGTCGCCGCGTACAGAAACGCGTTCGCCACGAAGAGATACGCCCGGGTGATGTGCTCCTGCTGCTGGGCACCCCGGAGCGGCTGGAAAGTGCCTGCGCCTGGCTTGGTGTTCTGCCTCTGGAAGGACGCAAGACGGGCGTCATGCAGCGCAACAAGGCCTGGCTGGCCATTGCAGGCTTTGCCGTTGCGATTGCAGCAGCCGTTGCCGGCCTTGCCTATCTCCCGGTGGCCCTGGCTGCCTGTGTGATTTTCTATGCCGCCGCCGGCTTGATCAGCGGATCGGAGGTTTATCAGTCCGTGGAGTGGAAAGTGATCGTGCTGCTCGGCTCGTTGATCCCCCTTGGACAGGCTTTCGAGGAGGCAGGCAACGCACAGCTGATCGCCGACGGTATTCTCGCCCTCACCTCGACGGCTCCGGCCTGGGTCACCCTCGCCATCCTGATGGTGGTGACGATGACCCTTTCCGACTTCCTGAACAACGTTGCCACCTGCCTGATCGCAGCGCCCATCTCGGTCCAGATCGCCAATTCCCTTCAGGTGAACTCCGATCCGTTCCTGATGGCGGTGGCGGTTGCATCGTCCTGTGCGTTCCTGACGCCGATCGGCCACAAGAACAACACCATCATCATGGGCCCGGGCGGCTATCGCTTTGGCGACTACTGGCGTATGGGCCTGCCGCTCGAGATCCTCGTCCTGGCCGTCAGCATCCCGGCCATCCTGCTGTTCTGGCCGCTCTGAAACAGAGCTCAGGCAGCAGGCTTCAGAGGCAGGCAGATGTCGGTCAGAAGGTCCGCCGGCGCCGTGTCGCGCGGGTTGTTGAGATAGACTTCCAGACAGGGCGCATCGTCCGGTTCACGGCCAGACTGCGTCAGCCACTCGCCGTAAAGCCACTCGTAGGCCCATTTCATGTCGGCGTAGGGTCCCTTGTAACGCAGCACCGCGTAGTCACCGGCACGCGTTTCCCGCCTTTCGAGCGGAGCATCGACCGGGAAGCTATCGTTTATGACCGCTCCGGCAGCCGACTGCAGATCATCTTCGGCAACATGGGTCGGGTCGGAATAATAGAGCGCCTTCATCGCACCGATCCGGTCGACCAGCTGACGGCTCACCAGAATGCCGAAAAGTGTCTCGAACGCCTTGCCGATTTCCATGTAGGCGCCTCGGTGAGGCAGCACGGCCAGGGTTTCGGAAGGAAGGGTTTTGACGGAAACGTCATGCATTGGAGCTGGTCCTTTCTGTTTGGGAAGTGGTGCACCGCCGTTGGCCGGCTGAACCCGGCGCGAGGAAACGGAGGAGCGGTAGGCGGTGGGGGTCTGGCCGTAAGCCTGTTTGAAGCTGCGTGAAAAAGCCTCCAGGCTGCCGTAACCGGCCCGTTTTGCGACGACGGGCAAGGCCAGGTCCGTATAGGCAAGGTCTCCCGCGGCACGATGAAGGCGCAGACGCTTGACCGTCGCGAAGATGGATTCGCCATAGGTCGACTGCCAGACCCTGTGCCAGTGTGAGGGAGAAAGGGCTGCCACCTCGGCAAGCGTCGCCAGATCAGGATCCTCGTCGAGGTTGGCGTAGATATATTCGATCACCCTTGTGAAACGGCGGACATAGCCGTTGTCTCGCGGTGAGAGTGTGAGCTTTTCGTGATTGGTCATGGACTTGGCCCCGTTCGATTGATGGGACCCTAGCACCATGCTTTTTGATAAATCTTGCTGACTTCCAGCCCCTCACACCGGCACATTCCGGAAGAACAAGGTCTTTCTTCCAGAAAGACAAAACAGGCACTGGCTTCCGGCGTCGGAATGGCCATGATGTACGCAACTCAAAAACAGGGGAGTTGAACCATGACCACCCAGAAACGCATTCTGTTCACCGGCGGTTCCGGCAAGGCCGGACGGCACGTCATTCCCTATCTGCTGGCGCAGGGACATCGCGTCGTCAATGTCGACCTGAAACCGCTTGATCATCCAGGTGTCGACAACCTCATCGCCGACATCACCTCATCGGGTGAAATGTTCAACGTCATGACCAGCTACGCCAATTTCGATGAACTGGAACCGGGCAACGGGGTGCCAACTTTCGATGCGGTGGTCCATTTTGCCGCTGTGCCGCGCATTCTCATTCATCCGGACAACAGAACCTTCGAAGTCAATACGATCGGCACATACAACGTCATTGAAGCCGCCGTGAAGCTCGGCATCCGCAAGATCGTGATCGCCTCTTCGGAAACCACCTACGGTGTCTGTTTCGCCGATGGCGTGGTCGATCCGAAGGTGCTACCCGTCGAAGAAGATTATGACGTCGACCCGATGGACAGTTACGGGCTTTCCAAGGTGGTCAACGAACAGACCGCCCGCGCCTTCCAGCGCCGGTCCGGCTTCGATATCTATGCGCTGCGGATCGGCAATGTCATCGAGCCGCACGAATACGACCGGTTCCCGGATTACTTCGCCAATCCTGCGCAACGCCGCAGAAACATCTTCTGCTATATCGATGCGCGCGACCTCGGTCAGATCGTCAACCGCTGCCTCGAAAAGGACGGGCTCGGCTACCAGGTCTTCAACGCCGGCAACGACACGAATTCCGTCGATATTCCGAATGCGGAAATCCTCAAACGCTTCTTCCCCGATGTGCCGCTGAGCCGGGAACTCGGCGAGCACGAGGCCCTGTTTTCGAACCGCAAGATCCGCGAGGTTCTGGGCTTCCAAGAAGAGCACAACTGGCGCAAATACGTGACCGTATAACCGGCGATCCAGGCAAGAACGAAGGCTGGCGGATTTAGTTTTACTTCCGATACGGCTGGGACTAGCTTCTGAACGCAACACTGTCGGGCAGCAAGGCTGCCCACCTGGGAAACGTGCCATGAAGCTACTGAAATCTGCCACTCTCGGCCTTGCCCTCCTGGCGTCTGCGACTGCAGCCGTCGCACAGGGAACCGGCTCGCAAGGGTACTTCCAGATCTACAACAACACCGAAGACAACGTAGTCGTCGGCTTCTACACCAATGACGGCGACGGCTGGTCTGACAACTGGCTGTCCGGACCGCTGTCGCCGGGTGAAAGCGCGAAAGCCGAGTTCGCCGCCGACACCGGCAATTGCGCGCAGACCTTCCAGGTCGGCTGGCTGGCCGACGACGATACCGAAGTTCTCGACGATCCGATCGACATCGATATCTGCGAAGCCAGCAACGTCTACATGGATGATAACGAGATCTATTACGACTGATCTTTTCTTCCAATCTCAAGGCGGAAACGCGGACCATCGCGTTTCCGCGGACTGCCAACACCACCGGAATTCATGACCGATCTCCTTTATTTTGAAGACTTCGAACCTGGTCAGGTCTTCGAGCTGGGCTCCCTCACCGTCAGCAGGGACGAAATCATCGATTTCGCTGCCGAGTTCGATCCGCAGCCTTTCCACCTCGACGAAGAGGCCGGCACGGCATCCATCCTCGGTGGGCTCGCCGCCTCCGGATGGCATACAGGTTCGATGGTGATGCGCCTGCTTGCCGAAAATTTCCTGACCAGAACAAGCGGCCGTGGTTCGCCGGGTATCACCAAGCTGCAGTGGAAGCGTCCCGTTCATCCAGGTGACTGTCTAACGGCCCGGGTCGAAATACTCGACACAAGAGACTTGCGGTCGAAACCGGACCTTGGACTTGTCAACATTCGCGTGACGGCCAAGAACCAGAAGGGCATCGAAGTGCTCGTCTGGGAAAACCCGAACCTGTTCGCAAGACGGGAGGTCGCCCGGTGAGTGCCTTTTTCGAAGATATTGAAGTGGGTGACACGCTTGACCTTGGCGAACACACCTTCACCCGGGAAGACATCGTGCGTTTTGCGGAAAAATACGATCCGCAGGCTTTTCACCTCAGCGAGGAGGCCGCCGCGCAGACCCATTTCGGTCGCCTGTGCGCTTCCGGTTGGCACACAGCAGCGGTATTCATGAAGCTCTGGGTCGCCAGGCACAAGGCTCTTCAGGAAGAAGCGCTGGCGGCAGGGCAAACACCAGCCAATATCGGCCCCTCGCCCGGGTTCGAGGATCTCAAGTGGATCAGGCCGGTCTTTGTTGGTGACACGCTGCGCTACCGGCGTGTGGTCACCGGCAAGACCGAAAGCCGGACCCGCCCGGACTGGGGTCTGGTTCATTCCGACATGCAGGCCTTCAATCAGGACGGCACGCTGGTGTTCTCCTTCAAGGGCACGGTGTTCGTCGAACGCCGCAAGCGCTAACCGGACAATCAATCCGCCCTGTTAAAACGCAAAAGCGTGCTGCGTCCTCAAGACGGCAGCACGCTGTGCGGTTGGTGATCCTGTCTTGCCATGTCTCGCATGCGAGCTGTGCCTCAGCGGCAGACGTCCAGGATCCACAAGAAGGCCATCGGCACCATGGTCAGCGCCGGCAGGATGATCGCCGGGTATCCGAAGGCATAGATCGACACCGCCCAGATCATCGCGAGATTGGCGATGAACCAGTATTTGGCATCTTCCGCGCCGTAAAGCGCTTCCTTGAGAAACAGGTTCAAGATGGGCACGGCCAGAAGCAGCCGTAGCACCAGGACTTCCTTGGGGGCAGATGAAGCAGACATCTCTTCTCCGGATCTTAGGGAAAACACGTAGAGTTTGTCCCTAATCCGTTTGCCTGTTCCAGGCACTGCGGCAAACGGACATCATGCCCATTTGCCGCAGTTTGCCGCGTGATGCTATTCCGGCTTGCGGCCGTGCACCAGCATCGTCATGCCCGGGATCATCACTTCAACTGCGATATCCGTGAAGCCGGCGGCTTCCATCAAGCCGGCAACGTAGGAACTCGTGATCGAACGGGCTTCCGGGTTGAAGGCGGTGTGCTGAAGCTGCCAGAGCGCGGCCAGCTTCGGCCCGTCGCGGTTTTCGTCGACCATGAAGTCATGCACCATGAAGTCACTGCCCGGTGTCAGAACCTCGAAGGCCTTGCGCACAAGCCCGGGAATGGCCGTGCCTGGGACGCCGGAAAAGAGATAGGACATCAGCACTGCGTCCGCGCTGTCCGGCCATGTGTCCTTCAGGGCATTGCCCGGCGCATAGCGGATGCGGTCCTGCAGGCCTTCTTCGGCAATGAACTCTTCGCCCACCTTGGCGACATTCGGAAAATCCAGAACGGTTGATCGCAGTCCCGGATACGCCTTGCAAAGCGAAATCGAGAAGGCCCCGGTGCCACCGCCAACGTCCAGCAACTGCTTGGCAGCGGACAGATCCACAAGCTTGGCAAGTCCCCGCCCGGGCCCAAGCGAGCCTGCATGCTGGGACCGGGAATAAAGCCGTGCTTCTTCCGGGTCGCTGAACCACGTCTCGTAGGAAGCAACCTGGTCGTCCTCCAGACTGTCCGTCAGGGCGTCATTGAGCTGCGTCATGAAGGGGTACATCTGCTTGTCGATCTGAAACCGCAGATAGTCGCCGAAATCATACTTCCGTCCTTTCACCAGAAACGCCTCCGCTGCGGGCGAATTGGTGAAGCCTGCTCCCTCCCGGCGCACCAAGCCGAGGCTCGTAAGCGCGGTCAACAGTGTTGTGGCGCGATCAAGATCAAGCTCGCTTTCTTCAGCAACTTGCTGTGGCGTCAAGGTCTTTTCGGAAAGCAGTGAAAATAAATCTACATGAAGTGCAGAAAAAAGAGCCTTTGAGCCCATAAATCCGAAAGCAATATCTGAAATTTCCTCAGCCGTTTCCAAGGACCTGGCGACGGGCATAAATTATCCTCCTCAGGAATTCTGAGCACAAATGTGCGGAATTTTTCCGTTCAGGAAAAATGAACTTGGGAATGAGCAAGTATAACTATTGTGCGCCGCAATGCAAATTCCGCTCCCCAGCCGGCAAGAGCTGACGCGGGAGCCGGTTTTTGTCCTTGAACTTTGGCAGACCCCGGTCTTCGATTAAGCTGAGGCCGATGCTGTCAGGCATCGAAAGCATTCTCAAACGCCTGGTAATTTGCCTTTCTGCAGTATACCGCCCGCAAGAAACCGAACAGGACCGACCGAGTGCCTTTTCTCGACTTTCCCGCACAGCTTCCGGAAAACCGGACACCACGTGCCGTGATCTTCGGTGCCGGACACGGCAGCACTTACCCTGGCAAGGACAGCAGCGGGTACACCGGAGCAGCCGATGCCATTCGCGCAGCCAGTCAGGAAGATGCCGGTCTCGTCGGCCATTGGGACTTCGATCTCGGTGGACCGCTATTCGAGGGTCAGCCGGTATGCTGCACCGACATCGGCAATATCGACACCCGGCTGCACGACAACGCAGGCAACCGGGCACGGATCGAGGCACAAACACGCTCGATCCTGGCACTGCCAGCCGTTCCGATCCTGCTTGGCGGTGATGATTCCCTACCGATCCCCTTCCTCGCCGCCTTCGCTGATCAGGGACCCCTGTGGGTGCTGCAGATAGATGCCCATATCGACTGGCGCGACGAGGTCGACGGCGAGCGCTACGGCTACTCCAGCCCGATGCGCCGCATCAGCGAGATGCCGCATGTTGCGGGCCTCGTTCAGGTTGGCCTGCGTGCCGTCGGCAGCGCCGGCAAAAACGAAATCGAGGCTGCACGAACCTATGGTAGCCGCTTTGTCACAGCGCGCGAGGTCCACGCAGAAGGCATCTCGGCCGCGTTGAAGCATATTCCACAAGGCGCGCGCTGCGTCGTCACGCTGGACTGTGACGGCCTCGACCCGGCCATCATGCCCGGCGTTGCCGCGCGCACGCCTGGCGGGCTCACCTACACGCAGGTGATCGATCTGATTGCGGGTCTGGGCAGACGCGCAAGGATCGTTGGGTTTGACCTGGTTGAATTCTACCCGCCAAACGATATCGACGGCCTCAGCGCGCTGACCGCCTCAAGACTTTTGGTCAACGCCGTCGGTGCGATCGTCCGGCAATAACAGGATGCTCGGACAGGTTTTCGGGCTGGCAAGACCGATGCAGAAAAGGTGGGAAAGAAAGGGGATGTCGCCAGCACCTCAAAGGCTGCGGGCAAACAGGACTTCGTCGCGGATTTCGATACCGTAGTCGCCACGCAGCGGGATTTCCGGCTTCTTCTCGCGCTCGGCGTCGATGACACCTTGCGCGATCCGCTCCAGACGGAAGCCGCGCCGTTGATAGAAGCGGAAGGCGTCGAGGTTGTCGTTGGACGTACGGACGGTCAGCCGGTTGATGCCGGACGCCTTTGCTTCATCGACCACCGCGTTCAGCAGCAGTGTTCCGGTGCCACCCCAGCGGCTGAGCGAGTCCAGCGTGAGAATTTCCCATTCGCTTTCCCGCTTGATCAGCGTCACGAGCCCCACAAGATCGTCACCTGCGTAGGCAACATAACCCGGCAGGCTCGACGCATCGACGATCTCGCCGTCCAGTAGCATTTCGGGGCCTGCCCATCGGTCTGCCAGAAGCTGGAACACAGCTTCCTTGTCTTCCTCGTTGATCCGTCGGATGATCACGCTCATGGTCTGCCCTGCCTCCAGATCAGCGGCCATTCAATCGTCACCAATTGAACAACCATTTGCCGATCGCTTCCATAATTTGCGAGCATCCTTTCTGCGGTCGTCTGGCCGCAGGATGCCCTATCGGTGAATGACGCGGGATGCCAGAGGCGTGCGCGCCTGCCAACGCGCTCGCTCCAGCTCCGGGTCGATATGCTCTTCTTCCGGATAACCGACGCATAGATAAGCCACGAGGCGCCAACCGGCGTCAACCTGCAGCGCCTCTGTCACCGCGTCCGGATCAAGGATCGACACCCAGCCAACCCCGACACCTTCGGCACGAGCCGCCAGCCAGAATGTGTGGATCATGCTGACCGTGGAATAGGCCAGCGTTTCCGGCATGGTCAGCCGGCCCAGTCCGTGGCCCTGTTCCGGGTCGTCGTCGCAGAAAATCGCCAGATGCACGGGGGCTTCCTTCAGCCCTGCCAGCTTGAGCTGGCGATAGGCGAGCGCCTTGTCGTCACTGTAGGTCCTGGCGGCTTCTTCGTTTTCGGCTTCGAAGCTCGCGATGATCCGCCCACGCGCCTCGGCGCTGTCGACAACAACAATTCGCCAGGGTTGACTGTTGCCAACAGAGGGGGCGAGGTCTGCCAGTTGCAGAAGATGGTCGAGAGCGCCTGCCGGCAACGGCTCCTGCTTGAAACGACGCACGTCCCGTCGCCATTTCAGAAGGGTCTCGAAATCCTTCTGAAATTTCGCTGAAAAGTCCGGTATCACGTCTCTGCCCTCGGCTCCTCCCGCCATGACAGACCTAGTGACCCGGAAATTCCACGAGGGTGCGCACTGGAACGTTCATCGCTTCCAGTTTCTTGCGCCCGCCGAGATCTGGCAGATCGACGATAAAGCACGCCGACTCGATGTTGGCGCCCATGGACCGCAACAATTTGCAGGCAGCCTCTGCCGTTCCACCGGTAGCAATCAGGTCGTCAACCAGGATGACACGATCACCCGGCTTGATCGCATCCTTGTGCATTTCCATCTCATCCAGGCCATATTCCAGGGAATAGGCGATCCGGACGGTTTCGTGCGGGAGCTTGCCCTTCTTCCTGATCGGCACGAAGCCGGCGGACAGCTGGTGCGCGACCGCGCCCCCGAGAATGAAACCGCGCGCCTCGATGCCTGCAATCTGATCGACCTTGGAGCCGGCCCAGGGCTGCACCAGGGCATCGACCGCCCGGCGGAAGGCACGGGCATCGCCGAGCAGCGTCGTGATATCCCGGAACAGGATGCCCTCTTTCGGATAGTCCTTGATCGTGCGGATTGCACTGACAAGTTCATCCTGAATGGTCTGTGCGGTCATCGGGATATCTCTCTGTTAAAATAGTTCCAGGCATCTGCCCCGGCCGGTGGTTATAGCAAGTTTGACCTGCCGGTCGAAGCAATTTCGCTTTGTCTCAAGGGGTTATGCCGGCGACACTTTCGGCCGGCAATCTGGTCAGGTCCGGTTCAGGACCCGTCCTGCGACAGCGTCGAGCTTCGCCACCAGCGCCGGGTCGCGTTTGTCAGGTGCGGTCATCATGGCAAACTCCAGCGCAGTATCCGACCCGGCCGGGCAGGACTGATGTTCGCGCGGCAGATCCCTAGCGACACGGGCAACAAGCCTCTGGGCGTTTTCCGCGTTCTCGTGAAGAACCTTGATGATGGCCTGAATATCGACTTCGCCGTGGTCCGGGTGCCAGCTGTCATAGTCGGTGACCATCGCGATGGTGGCGTAGGAAATCTCCGCCTCGCGGGCGAGCTTTGCTTCCGGCATGTTGGTCATGCCGATGACATCGCAGCCCCAGGACCGGTAGAGCTGGCTTTCCGCTAGAGAAGAGAACTGCGGGCCTTCCATGGCCAGATAGGTGCCGCCCCTGGCATGGGCGAGGCCCTCAGCTTTCGCGGCTGCCGCCACTGCATCGACCAGCTTCGGGCTGACCGGGGTCGCCATGGACACATGCGCGACACAGCCGGTACCGAAGAAACTCTTCTCCCGCGCAAACGTCCTGTCGATGAACTGGTCCACCAGCACGAAGGTGCCCGGAGCATGTTCTTCCTTGAGCGATCCGCAGGCAGAGACAGACAGAAGATCGGTGACACCGCAGCGCTTCATCACGTCGATGTTGGCGCGGTAGTTGATGGTTGTCGGCGAATAAACGTGTCCGCGCCCATGGCGGGGCAGGAAAACCACCTTGAGACCATCAATGGTGCCGATACGCACTTCATCGGACGGCGTGCCCCAGGGGCTGTTGACGGCGATCCATTCGGAGTTTTCCAGACCCGGAAGGTCGTAGATTCCAGACCCGCCGATAATGCCCAATACTGCGTCTGCCATAACCACTCCAAACAGATTCAAAATCAATTCCTGCGGGACACAGGCCCGCATCAGCGATGGTTTATTTCAATTGATCCGCGATGGCGTCAAGCCCGGCCTTGGCGCATTTCGCCTCGTTCTCGCCGCCACCGCCTCCGGCAACGCCAATCGCTCCGAGAAGCATTCCGGTCGCCGAGACGATGGGCAGCCCCCCAGCCAGAGGCAACGCCCCTGGAATAGCAGCAAGACTGGCCTCTCCGCCCGGTCCGGCGAGCGAACCTAGATCCGAACTGGGAAGGTTGAATGAAGCGGCGGTCCAGGCCTTGCGACGGGCGGTTTCGGCAACATGCGCACCGCCCATGTTACTGCGCAGTGTCACTTGCTCGACGCCGAAACGGTCCACCACGGAAGCTCCAGCCTGAAAACCTGCCTCGTTGCAGACCTCGACGGCTCGCAGCGCAGCGCGCATGGCAAGATGCATGTCCAGGACCTCGACCATGTGGGTTGCGGCCGATTGCGAATTTGCGGGGACAGGAAGCAGGAGAATTGCCAGAAACATCAATGCGCGGCGCATTGCATTACCCCTCAAAGAAAAAGCCGCCGGAAGGTCCGGCGGCTTTCATCATGCACTTAGGCGGCAATCAATCAATGCTCAACGTTGCGCCACAGTTTCTTCTTCGTGAAGTAGAGCATGCCGGCGAAGACGATCAGGAAGATCATGACCCGGAAGCCGATCTTCTTGCGCTCTTCCAGATGCGGCTCGGCGGCCCACATCATGAATGCAGCGACGTCATGCGCATACTGGTCGACCGTCATCGGTGTGCCGTCAGTGTATTCGACCAGCTCGTCGGACAGCGGTGCGGCCATGCCGATCGGACCACCTGTCAGATGCTCGTGCGCACAAGCTTCAGCGGTAACGGAACCACCCAGGAATGCCGGGTTGTAGTTGCCGGTGAAGTCCTCACCCAGACATGCCGGGTTTTCTTCCGGATAGCTGGTGAGAAGCGCGTAGATGTAATCCGGGCCCTGCTCCTGATACTGGGTGAAGGCGTCGAAGACGAACCACGGGAAACCGCGGTGCGCAGCACGGGCCTTTGCCAGCAGCGAGAAGTCCGGCGGGTAAGCGCCGCCGTTGGAAGCGCGGGCAGCCTGCTCGTTCGGGAACGGAGACGGGAACTTGTCCGCCAGGATACCCGGACGCTCATACATGTCGCCGTCGTCGTTCGGACCGTCGATGACGGTGTACTCGGACGCGATCTGCTTGGCCTGGTCTTCGGTGAAGCTCGGGCCACCGTCTTCAGCAAGGTTACGGAAAGAAACCTGCTTCAGGCCGTGGCACGAAGCACAGACTTCCCGGTAGACCTTGAAGCCACGCTGCAGCTGGCCACGGTCGTAGAAACCGAACGGACCCGAGAAGGACCACTGCTCCCGCTCGATATGCGGGGCGTTGCCTGCTGCGAAGACCGGGGTCGCGATGGCGACAGCCGCCACCGCAGCGAAGGAACGAACCATTTTGATCATGGTGCTCATTGTCTCAATTAACTCCTGATCCGGGCCGCGTTACTTCGTTTCCGGTGCTGAAGTCGCACCAGCCGGTTTGCCGGCTCCGCCCTTCAGAACCGCTTCGGAAATCGAGGCCGGCAAGGGCCGCGGTTTTTCCAGGAACCCGAGCATCGGCAGGATGATCAGGAAGTGGGCGAAGTAGTAGGCGGTGCAGACCCGGGCGAGCAGAACGTAGGTGCCTTCGGCCGGCATGGCGCCGAGATAGCCAAGCGCAACGGCGTTGGCAGCGAAGATCCAGAAGAACTGCTTGAACAGCGGGCGGTAGGTGCCGGAGCGAACCTTGGACGTGTCCAGCCAGGGCAGAACGAACAGAACTGCAATGGCACCGAACATGGCGACAACACCGCCGAGCTTGTCCGGGATGGCGCGCAGGATCGCGTAGAACGGCAGGAAGTACCATTCCGGAACGATGTGCGCCGGGGTCACGAGCGGGTTTGCTTCGATGTAGTTGTCCGGGTGACCCATGTAGTTGGGCACGTAGAAGACGAACCATGCGAACAGGATCATGAACACGATGATCGCGAACAGATCCTTGATCGTGTAGTACGGGTGGAACGGAACCGTGTCCTGCTTGGTCTTCGGCTGAACGCCTGTCGGGTTGTTGTTACCCGTGGTGTGGAACGCCCACACGTGCAGGATAACGACACCGAAGATCATGAACGGCAGCAGGTAGTGCAGCGAGAAGAAGCGGTTCAGGGTCGGGTTGTCGACCGCAAAACCACCCCACAGCCAGGTGCGGATTTCTTCGCCGACCAGCGGAATGGCCGAGAACAGGTTGGTGATAACCGTTGCGCCCCAGAAGGACATCTGGCCCCACGGCAGCACGTAGCCCATGAAGGCGGTGCCCATCATGATCAGGAAGATGATCACGCCGAGGATCCAGGAGATCTCGCGCGGTGCCTTGTAGGAACCGTAATAAAGACCACGGAAGATGTGGATGTACACGGCGATGAAGAACATCGACGCGCCGTTTGCATGCAGGTAACGCAGCATCCAGCCAAAGTTCACGTCGCGCATGATGTGCTCGACGCTGTTGAAGGCCGCATCGGTGCTTGGCGTGTAGTGCATCACCAGCACGATGCCGGTGATGATCTGCGCGATCAGCACGAAGAACAGGATGCCACCGAAGGTCCACCAGTAGTTCAGGTTCTTCGGCGTCGGGAAATCAACAAAAGAGCCGCGAACGAGCGAGATGACCGGCAGGCGGCTTTCCAGCCACTTTGCCGGAGCGCTCTGCGGTACATAGTTTGAATGTCCAGCCATGGCTGTCTCCTAAAAATCTATGCCGTTAGCCGATCTTGATCGTCGAGTCGCTGACGAACTCGAGCGGCGGAATCAGCAAATTCTCGGGAGCCGGGCCCTTACGGATACGGCCGGCGGTGTCGTAGTGAGACCCATGGCACGGGCAGAACCAGCCGCCGAAGTCGCCGGAGCTGCCGATCGGCACGCAGCCGAGGTGGGTACAGATACCGACCTGGACGAGCCATTTCTCGTTGCCTTCGACGCCACGGTTGGCGTCAGACGCTTCCGCGTCCGCCGGCAGGTTAGAATTTCGTGCAAGCGGGTCGGGAAGATCAGCCAGGGGAACAGCCTTGGCTTCTTCCACTTCCGTTTCGGTACGGTTGCGGATGAATACCGGCTTACCGCGCCATTTGACTGTAATCGACTGCCCCTCTTCCACGGCAGAGATATCCACCTCGATGGAAGCCAGAGCCAATGCGGAGGCATCCGGGTTCATCTGATCGATGAACGGCCATGCCAGCGCGCCAGCGCCAACGACGCCCATGGCGCCGGTCGCAATATAGAGGAAATCGCGGCGGGTCGGTTCCGCCTGATCCGTATGTGCCAAGGTCGCGTCCTCTCGAAACCTGTTCAACCTGTACCGAAAGCCCGCATCACGTCCGGGACCCCTTCTTTGCCCAAGAAGGGAACGGAACCATGCCGGGCTCATCGGGGGCCGGATACGGGCTATTCCGCACCGGCCAAGCGGCTTGTCTTTTTGCACCCTTCGAAACGCTTGTCCAGTTCAACAAACGCCTCGAAACGCATATGTCGCAGGCAAAACAACCGCCGCGCCGCTTTTCTGCCCTTTTTTGGGGAATGAGTGCAAGAGCGGAATCCGATTGAATCCCGCTCTTGCCATTGGTCTTTGGATTTAGGCGGCCTGAACCGAGGACAGAAAGCCCCCCGACTGGTGCTCCCAGAGCTGTGCGTAAAGTCCGCCCCGCTCCAGAAGTTCCTGATGGGACCCCTCCTCGATGATTCGACCCTTGTCCATCACGATCAGCCGGTCCATGGCCGCGATCGTGGACAGACGGTGGGCAATCGCAATCACCGTCTTGCCCTGCATCAGATCGAACAGGCTCTCCTGAATGGCCAACTCCACTTCACTGTCGAGAGCGGATGTCGCCTCGTCGAGAGCCAGGATCGGTGCATCCTTCAGCAGGGTTCGGGCAATCGCCACCCGCTGGCGCTGGCCACCGGACAGCTTGACGCCCCGCTCGCCGACATGGGCATCGAGACCCTTGCGGCCCTCCATGTCCTCCAGCTCGTCGACGAAGGACAGTGCATGTGCTTTTTCAAGCGCTGCCAGCACCTCTTCCCGCGTCGCATCCGGACGGCCATAGGCCACGTTGTCGAAGATCGACCGATGCAGGAGCGATGTATCCTGCGTCACCACACCAACCTCGGCCCGGATGTCGTCCTGACGGACATTGGCAATGTCCTGGCCATCGATCAGGATCCGGCCGCCTTCCAGGTCGTAGAAGCGCAGGATCAGGTTGACCAGCGTCGACTTGCCTGCACCCGACCGACCGATCAGGCCGATCTTCTCACCCGGATGGATCGTCAGGCTGAGGTCCTCGATCACGCCGGCTTCCTTGCCATAATGGAACCGGATGCGATCGAAACGGATCTCGCCCTGCCCGACCTCGAGCGCCTTGGCGTTCTTGACGTCCATCACCTCGCGTTCCCGCGAAATGGTGGAGATGCCATCCTGCACGGTGCCGATGTTCTCGAACAATCCTGCAAGCTCCCAAAGGATCCAGTGGGACATCCCCTGAAGACGCAGCACGAAGGCAACCGCAATGGTGACTTCGCCGATGGTCACAGTGCCGGCCTGCCACAGAATGATCGAAAGACCACCGATGGAGGTCAGCAGCAGCATGTTGATGAACACCAGGACGATATTCAGTCCCGTCACCAGCCGCATCTGCAGAAAGACCGTCTTCAGGAAGCCAAGCATCGACGTGCGAGCATAGGCTTCTTCGCGCTCCGCATGGGAGAACAGCTTCACCGTGGTGATGTTGGTATAGGCATCAACCACGTGACCGGTCATCAGGGAGCGCGCATCAGCCTGCTCCTTCGACACGTCCCGCAACTTCGGAATGAAGAAGCGGATCGTGAGCAGATAGGCACAGATCCACACCAGGAACGGCAGGCTGAGCCAGATATTGGCTCCCGCGACCACGATCACGGCCGCGGTGAAGTAGACCGCGACATAGACCATGATATCGGCCATGCGCGAGACGACCTCACGCACGCCAAGCGCTGTCTGCATCAGTTTCGTCGCGATCCGGCCCGCGAAATCGTTCTGATAGAACGACACGCTCTGGCGCAGCAGGTATCGATGCACCCGCCAGCGGATGGACATGGGATAGTTGCCCATCAGCCCCTGGTGAAACAGCAGCTGCCAGATAACCTCCAGCAGCGGGCGCAGCACCAGCAGGATCACCAGCATGAAGAGGAGCGTGCGCCAGTTCTGACTGACGAACGTATCCGGATCGGATTTTTCCAGCCAGGTGACCAGGTCGCCCAGGAACGTGAAGATATAGACTTCCACGATCGCGACCAGCGTGCCGAGAAGCGACACACCGGCCAGGATCGGCCAGACAGGTTTGGTGTAGTACCAACAGAAGGCCCAGAAGCCCTTCGGGGGCACTTCGAGAACAGTCTTCTCGAAGGGGTCCACGAGTTTTTCGAAACGCTCGAACATGATTACCTCTCGGCCCCGCTCAACCGTAACACATTGAGATGCACCAGGGCATCGTCAGTGCGCACAGGTTTTCTATGCGGGCGAATTATGCGGCCAGTCGCGAACAGCAGCAGACTGGCGATGAAACTTGTAAAGGCGAGAGCCACGATGAAGGTGCCCCAGAAAAGCGCGCCGAGTTCATCGGCAAACTGCGTCACCGGTATGTGTCGGCCGGCGATTTCCAGAGCCTCGATCCGGCTCAGATTGAAGACGATGACCGGAATGAAGAACACGACGGCGATCGCAAAAGTGGTTCCCAGAAAGACGCCGGCGGCGACAGCGGCACGCATCGCACGGCGGGGGAAAGCCTGTCGTGGCTCTTCTGGTAAAGACACTTCAATATCCGGACGGCCTGTCGCTGGGGACAGGTCCGGCGTGAAATGGAATGACATCGGATCATCTCCGAAATGGGATCGTAAACGTGGTGACGGCAGACACGCGCGGCAACGCATGCAGCTCAATGGGAACGGCTTCAGCCGGTCACCGCAAAAGTCAGGAATTTGAAGAAGGTCTGTGGCTTCCTAGCGGAAGCGGACAGTGATACCTGGGCAAGCCTGGAGAGCGGCATATGGGTGGATCATGCAGCGATCTGTCATTTAGTGCCCTCCTGGTTGCGCAGCCGGGCGGCTGCTGGGGAAACAAAGCCAACCACCATGAGTTGACTGGGGATGTTGGTACCTGCTTTCGGAGAACTTGAAAAGCAAAAATGCGTCAAATTGCAGCACGAAATATCGATCTGTTGCCCATCGGCCACAGACCCCCAAACCTCTCCCAACGGCAGAGAGCTTAGGACTGATACTCCAGCAGCTCGAACTCGCGCATGTGAATTTCCGCTTCATGCGGCGATAGCGGATCCGCAATGACCTTGCCCTGCACCGTCGTGCAGCCGAATTGCTTGAGCAGATCGACCTGCTTTGTCGTATCGACCCCCGCCGCGGAAATCTTCAGCCCCAGATTGCCGGCAAGCCGGGTGACCGACTGAACCAGCTGCCGTTTTTCCTTGCTGTCCTCAAGCCCTGCAATAAGCATCGGACACAGCTTCAATCGATCCGCGTTCAGATAGATAAGCTGACCGGCGCCGCCATGTCCGCCGCCGAACTTGTCCAGGGCAACCCTGCAGCCGATTTCCCTCAGAAGGTCAACGGATCCGGCGAGGCCGTCCGGTTCGTCGAAACGGATGATTTTTTCGTCCAGCTCGACCACGATGTCGTCGGTCCTGAAACCGGCCTCACAGGCAGCCTGGCGAAGTTGTTCAATAAAGCCCTTTTCCTTCAGGCTGGCTCCGCTCAGGTTCACCGACAGGAAGAACGCCGTATTCGAGAGCTCTCGAAGTCGCCTGACCTGGGAAAGCCCCTCCAGCAGCGCGAAACGCTCGATCTGGGCGATTCTCTTGGCATCTTCGTGCGTCGACAGAAGGCTGACCGGGTCCACGAGCCCTTCGGAAGGATGCAGCCAGCAGGCCGTAACTTCGTATCCGATGATCCGCCGGCTCTCCAGATCGTACTGCGGTATCATCATCAAAGACAGACCGCCGTTTTCAAGATCCTCGTCCAGCTGTGCCTGGATCATGCGCCGGTGGCGATGTGCCGCTCCGAGCGCATCCGTGTACCAGGAGATCTGGCTACGGCCCGAACGTTTGGCAGCATAAAGAGCAATATCGGCACAATTGATCAGCTCCGACGCACTCGCAGTCGCCGTTTTCGCCAGCACTAGCCCGACACTGCCGGCAACCCGCAACTCGTGACGGTCCACTCTCACCGGCTTGGCCAGTCCCTCAAGGATCCGGTTGCCCAGATCTTCCATTTCGCCTGGTCCGGACGGGTCAGCGACCACCGCGACGAATTCATCCCCGCCGATACGTGCGACCACCCCCTTGTCGCCCAGCACACGGCTCATCACCATGGCCACATGGCGCAGCACGGCATCGCCTGCTCCGTGTCCATGGCTGTCGTTGATGTCCTTGAAGTGGTCCAGATCAAAATGAATGATCCCGATCTGAGCGTTGCCGGCCGTACCTTCTGCAACGCGCTCCTTCAGATAGGCATTCAGCTTGGCCCGGTTGGCAACGCCGGTCAGGTCGTCATGCTCCGCCTGATGTTTCAAACGAATGCGCGCGTTCTCCAGCTCCTTCACATGCTCAACCTGGCTGGTTACATCGCGGCAAATCAGAATGATCTTGGTTTCTTCCAGCGTCTTTCCCTCGACCACAGCAAAGGTCAGCTGGTTCCAGAACAATTCGCCGTTCTTGCGCCGGTTGAGGATCAGCTCTTCGGTTCCCGACCGGAACTTCGTCAGGTCGTAGCGGAAGTTTTCGATCTCGTCCGGGGAGAGCTGGTTTTCCGGCGGCAAGATGAATTCCTGAGGCCGCCGGCCGCGAATTTCCTCAGCGCTGAAACCGGTGATGCGGGAATAGGCCGGGTTCGTCCATTCGATGTGCCCGTCGATGTCCTGCATGACCAGTCCTTCATGGGCATGCTCCACGACAAGCTGAAGGATTGCGGCATCATTGCCAAATCTGGAAACGTTGGAAGGAGCCGAGCCGTCCCGCTGCTTTCGGCCGCATAAATAGCATACGGCCATGAGAACCAGAGCGGTTCCCAATGCGAGCAGGAGATGTTGACCCGGCACATTCGCTAAGAATTCTGCCATATTCCGTCTTCAGCCAAGATATTAGTTACGCTTACTCTACGGGAGCAAAACTGAACCAATCTCTAAACTGCAAGTGATTTTATTGGGTTACTGTCATTTATACCAATACACAAGACGTTCCGCGGATGCCTCTCAGGCAGCCCGCACGCTTTGCAGAAATTGCCGAACCTGTTCTTGCAGGCTGTTTGACAATTGCCCAAGTTCGGCAGCGGCACCGTTCATTTCATCGGAAGCCGTCCGGCTGGTCTCCATAACGTCGCTCAAGGTATCGACGTTTTCGGCCACTTGATCGGAACTGGTCCGCGCCGTCAGTGCATTGCTGCTGATCTCGTGGGTGGCCGTTGTCTGTTCCTCGACCGCTTCGCGGATTTTTCCGGAAATCTCGCTAACGCGGCCAATGGTTTCCGCGATCGAACGGATGGCGGTTTCGGAAAGCTCCGCGACTTCCTGCACCGCCGTCACCTGCGCGGAGATGTCTTCGGTCGCCCTGGTCGTCTGCTCGGCAAGGGCCTTGACCTCATTCGCAACGACGGCAAATCCCCGCCCGGCTTCGCCAGCTCTTGCGGCCTCGATGGTCGCATTCAGCGCGAGCAAATTGGTCTGGCTTGCGATCTGGCTGATCAACTCGACAATTTCACCAATGGCACGGCCCGTTTCCGCAAGCCGGCCAACAATCTCGTCGGTTTTCCGGGCTTCCGCCACCGCGGTGCTGGCAATGTCCGTTGCCTGGTCGACGTCCTCACGCACACGGCTCAGCGAACCGGACAGCCGATCTGCCGAACTCGTCACGAAAGCGACGGAACTGCTGGCTTCCGATGTCGCCTGATGTACTTCCTGAACGGCCTGCATGGACGAGTTCACCGCCCTGTTCAGATCCGCCGAATTGCCTTCAACGCTTTTGGCGGCCGTCGACAAGGCAGAAACCACACCGATGACGGACTTCTCGAAATCATCGGCAACATCCTGCATCAGCGCCTTGCGCTCTTCGCTGAGGGCTTCCTGGTGGGCAAGTTCCTGCCTTGCCTGCTCTTTGGCCCGTTCGGCGAGATTGGCCCGGAAAGCGGTCACGGACCGTGCAATGGCTCCGATTTCGTCGCTCCGAAGGGCACCGTCGATCTGGATGTCGAGATTGCCTTCGGACAGCATGTCGAGGCCAGTCTGCAACCGGTTCATCGGCCGGGCGAGCCCCACGGCCAGAATGACGGCAAATGCCAGAAAGGCCAGACCGACCGGCAGCACGACCAGACCGATGGTGATCATCTGATCCAGGATAAGCCCGTCGATCTTGCCGGCAACATTGCCTGTCAGAAAGTCCTGCGCACCGGCGGGTGTGCCGATCTTTTCCATGAAGGCCTGGCGGAAGGTATAGAAAGCAAATGCGGTACCGGCCATCATGATGGCGGCAGCCGTCAGAACCATGGCGACGAACCGGCCCTTGATTGAAAGCGTCACGTGGAAACCCCGACAGTAATTTTTCAGCCCCGCTTACGGCCGCTGTCGATCAGCGCCGTTATCGCAAGATGAAACACTACCGCTCTGCACGTAAAAATTCAGTAACGGCCAGTCCTCGGAGAACTACGTAGTCTTGATATTTTTGACGAGACTGTTGTGCCCTGCGTTTCGCGTCTAGCGGATCAGGACATCAGCCGGGTGATCGTGAAGCCCGCACCGGCCGAAACCGCGGACAGGACCGTCCCCCAGGCAACGTCGACGAGAACAACGGAAACCGGCCACTCCCTGAGCGTTGCGTAGTTGGTGACGTCGTATGTGCCGTAGGTGAAAAACCCGAACAGCGCTCCGAAAATAATGGCGGTCACAAGGCTGTCTGCCTTGAGCGCGGGCGCAACCGCGAAGATCACTATGCCGACGACATACACCAGATAGAAAACACTCGCGGCGGCGATGTTGGGCTTTTCCATCATCAGATGGCCGATACGGTCAAGGTAGAACCGGGTGGATACCTGCGTCAGCCAGACGTAGTCCACGGCAAGAAAAACGAGCACTGTTGCGATGTATGCCGTGACGTATTTCAAGATCGGCCCCCTGGTTTTGCACTGCCTTGTTTCGTCGGTTCTACGCCTCGGAAAGAGCACTGGATCAGCAGGAATTGAGCTGAGCTGCTGCGGCGAACTTCAACTCAGGCGAATTCGCTTTCCGGTTCCAGAAATCCGCCGGACTGGCGGTGCCAGAGCTGCGCGTAAAGGCCGTCTGCATCTTCCAGGAGCGTCTCGTGTGTCCCCTGCTGAACGATCCGGCCCCTGTTCATGACAATCAGTCGGTCCATGGCCGCGATGGTCGACAGGCGGTGCGCGATCGCGATCACGGTCTTGCCTGTCATCAATCCTTGCAGGTTCTCCTGGATGGCGGCCTCGACTTCCGAATCGAGGGCCGAGGTCGCTTCGTCCAGAACGAGGATCGGGGCGTCTTTCAGGAGCACGCGCGCGATTGCAATGCGCTGACGCTGCCCGCCGGACAGTTTGACACCACGCTCGCCGACAAAGGCATCGAACCCCTTGCGGCCGCGCCTGTCTTCCAGCCTCTGGATGAAACCGGACGCGTGGGCCTTGCACGTCGCCTCCAGCAACTCTTCTTCACTGGCCGACGTACGGCCATAGAGGATGTTCTCGCGGATCGAACGATGCAGCAAGGACGGATCCTGGGTCACCATGCCAATCGACCGGCGCAGCGATTCCTGGTTCACATCGCGCACGTCTTGTCCGTCGATGAGAACACGCCCCGCCTCCACGTCGAAGAACCGAAGCAGCAGGCTTGTCAGCGTGGTTTTACCCGCCCCCGACGGGCCGACGATACCGACGCGCTCACCCGGCTGGATCGTCAGGTCGAGATGATCGATGACACCGCCCGCCTTGCCGTAGTGGAACCGGATTTTATCGAACCGCACTTCCCCCTCAGTCACTTTCAGCTCCGGCGCCGCCGGTTTGTCTGTCAGGGTCACTGGCTTGACGATGGTCTCCATGCTGTCCTGCAGCGATCCGAAGTGGCGGAACAGGCCGTTGAGCTGGTTGAACAGCCGGTTCAAAAGGATATTCAGCCGCAGGATCAGACTGAGCGTGAAGGCCACATGACCGGCGCTGATGCCGCCGTCCTGCCAGATGGACAGCGCCAGGCCCGCAATCGAAACGATCATCACTCCGTTGACCAGCGTCATGATCATGCGAATTGTGGTCAAAAGCCTGGTGAAGACGCGTATCTTGGCAATCATCGTCTCAACCGAGGTCCGCGCTCCCCGGCTTTCTTCTTCCGATGATCCGAACAGCTTGACCGACTGGATATTGGTGTAGGTATCCACCAGACGTCCGGTCATGCCCGAATAGGCATTTGCTGAATCCTTTGCCGCAGCACGAACCCGTGGCACGAAGATGATGGCGGTTGCGGTGAAACAAAGCAGCCAGATGGCCACGAGTGCACCCAGCCAAAGATCCAGATCCGCGACCAGCACGAGCGTCGTGATGGCATAAACGACAATGAACCAGACCACCTGCAAAAGGTTGGTCATGAAATCGCCCGCCGACATGCCCGACTGCATCACCTTCTGCGACAGGCGCCCGGCGAGATCATCCTGAAAATAGGAAAGGCTCTGCTTCATCACCCGCTGATGGCACTGCCAGCGCACAAGATTGAAGAACCCGGGCACGATCGCCTGCTCTTCCACCAGCGCCATCAGCGAATTGGTGAGCGTGCGCACGACCAGCACCACGAAGGCCATGGTCATGAGTGTCCAGAAATGATCGGAGAAGAATGTCGCCCGATTGCCTTCTTCCAGAAGATCCACGATGCGGCCAAGAAAATTGAAAATCGCCACTTCAACAAAGGCGGTCGCCCCGCCTATGGCGAGCATGGCGATGAACGGCCAGCGCACCTGCGTGACGAAATACATCAGGAAGGCAAACCCGCCATGGGGCATGTCGGATTTGGACGGCTCCCGGAAAGGATCTATCCAGGTTTCAAAAGCGCGAAAGAGCGGGGACACGTGGCGTCTCCATGGAGGCTGGAGCGATTCTTCACGTCATCCTACGCGCCAGGCGCGAAATTGGCCCAATGAAAATATGTAACGATTTGCCCCAAACCCGCAGCTCCCGGCCTTGTACCGGGCATTGAAACCGGTCTTCCTGTGACAATTGTTATGCCTGCTGCTATTGAGCCGGTCTCCCGAAACCAGTGCGGATACCCATGCCAGACATTGCCCTTTACCAACCGGACATCCCGCAAAATACCGGCACGATCCTGCGTCTTGCCGCCTGCATGGGCGTAACTGTGCACTTGATCGAACCTGCGGGATTTCCGATCTCCGACAGCGCTCTCAAGCGGGCCGGCATGGATTACCTGGAAAGGGCCGCGATGGTCCGCCACATCTCGTTTGCCGCATTCGATGACTGGCGACGTTCGAACAAGCGCAGGCTGATCCTGCTGACGACAAAATCGGAAGTGCCCTACGCGGATTTCGCGTTTCAGCCAGACGACATATTGATGATGGGCCGGGAAAGTTCGGGCGTGCCGGAGGACGTGCACACGCTTGCCGATGCCCGGCTGACGATCCCCATGGCCGACGGCATGCGCTCGCTCAACGTCGCCGTCTCAACAGGCATGGTGCTGGGTGAAGCCTTGCGGCAATCAGGCACATTTCCTAAAAGCCCAGGGTACACTCAAAGATAGCAATCACATGCATGCCCGCCGGTCCGGCAGGCCCCAACCAGTCCAGGCAGTCACATGAACGCACCCACACCTGAAAACCGCGGCGGTCCCATCCCGGACGGCATCGAGGACAAGAAGGCAACCGCACCGGCCTGGTTCAAGGAGTTGCGAGACCGTATCTGCAAGGCTTTTGAAGACCTCGAGGACGAGATCGGCGATCTCGCCGGTCCGCTGGCCGACCAGCCGGCCGGGCGCTTCGAACGCACGCCCTGGGAGCGCACCGACAGCACCGGGGCAAAGGGCGGCGGCGGTGTCATGTCCATGATGCATGGCCGCGTTTTCGAGAAGGTCGGCGTCCATATTTCCACCGTACACGGTGAATTCTCGCCCGAATTTCGCGGTCAGATCCCCGGTGCCAACGAGGATCCGCGCTTCTGGGCCTCCGGCATCAGCCTGATCGCTCACCCGCAGAACCCGCATGTCCCCGCCGTTCACATGAACACCCGCATGGTGGTCACCACCCGTCAGTGGTTCGGTGGCGGCGCAGATCTGACGCCGGTGCTGGACGCACGGCGAACGCAGGACGACCCCGATACCGTTGCCTTTCACGAAGCCATGCGCGCTGCCTGCAACGCACATGATGTTGCCGACTATGACGCCTACAAGGCCTGGTGTGACGACTATTTCTTCCTGAAACATCGCAACGAAGCGCGCGGCATCGGCGGCATCTTCTACGATTACCTCAACAGCGGAACCTGGGAAGACGATTTTGCCTTCACCAGGGATGTCGGCCTGGCCTTCTTGAACATCTATCCGGAACTCGTCCGCCGCAATTTCCAGAAGCCGTGGAACGACATGGAGCGCGAGGAACAGCTGGTCCGCAGGGGCCGCTACGTGGAGTACAATCTGCTTTACGACCGCGGGACGATTTTCGGACTGAAGACCGGCGGCAACGTTGCCTCGATCCTCTCGTCCATGCCCCCCGTGGTAAAATGGCCCTAGCTCAGAAGGCCGAGGTGCCTTTCACCTTCTGAGGCTGCCGGCTGACTTCACCGAAATCCCGATCGAGGACCATCTGGGCGAATTGCTTCAGCATGACCTGATCGAGTTTCTTGCCCATCTCCAGCATGACGCCAATGGCAGCGCGAACCGGCATACCGTCCTTATAGGACCGGGTCTCGGTAAGCGCTGTGAATATGTCGCAAATGGTCATCAGGCGGACTTTTGGCGAGATCCTGTCTCCCTTCAGCCCATCGGGATAGCCTGATCCATCCAGAAACTCGTGATGCTGGATGGCCATCTTCTTGATGTCGACCGACACTTCGAGCCGCGGTTTCAGAATCTCGCGACCGAACATCGGATGTTTGTCGATAATGGCGCGCTCGGCGTCCGTCAGCTTGTTGGCCTTGTCCAGGATGGTCAGCGGGATGCGCATCTTGCCGATGTCATGCAGCAGACCGCCGGCTATCACTTCCTGGCAATCCGCCTTGCTCCAGCCGAGATGCTTCGCAAAAGCCCCGGCGAGACCGGCCACCATCAGGGAATGACAATAGGTTCCACTGTGGTGAGATTGCACGGCTTCCAGCCAGGGTGAGAGACCGTCAAGTGACAGCGACGACAGGATCTCCGCCGCCCCCTCGTTCATCAGGCTGATCTGGATGTTGGATCCTTCCGTTGCAGACAGCGCGATGCTTTCCAGGAAGGAGTTGCCTTTCCTGTAGGCCTCAAGTGTCTTCGCCGGAAGTCCCTTTGGAACGTTGGCAAGCGGGTCGTCGGGAATGATTGCCTTGAGTTTGCGCACCAGAATTGCCAGTGGCGTGTCACGCTCCATGATGTCGGTCTTGCCGAGCGCTGCCGCCTGGATCACTTCACGCCGGTTCTTCTTGGACACCAGGCAGATCACCGGGATTTCCGCAATGCTGGCCCAGGATTTCTTGAGCGCGGTCAGCCCCGCATCAGTCGCGTCCAGCAACTCCACGACAGCGACACGGCCTTCGCCGACCGTCTTCGCAGACACCTTGGACATGTCGATCAGGCGCGCGGGAAAGAAGAACGGAAGTTTTCTGACCGGAGAATCGAGGGGAAGCGGGCCGTCTGAGATCAGGACAATTTCCATTCATCGCCTCATTGTATTCCGCACACGCCTTCTCACGACAATTTAACCGGAAAACCCGCCCAACAGGAAATCACCATTACGATGTGACGCAATCTCA
The DNA here is from genome assembly GCF_054658215.1 of Roseibium sp. ROS1. Taxonomy (NCBI): domain Bacteria; kingdom Pseudomonadati; phylum Pseudomonadota; class Alphaproteobacteria; order Hyphomicrobiales; family Stappiaceae; genus Roseibium; species Roseibium sp. ROS1. Next base: position 741,288 of record NZ_BAAGIG010000001.1, on the reverse strand, counting down.
ATAAGATTTCATTAAGTCGCAGCGCCTGCCCGCGTCAGCAAATCCTGTTTGGAGAGCGAGAAACCGCTGTCGCGCCAATCGGCCTCCAGAGCCTTGAGGCTATCCCCCAACGCGCGCCCGGGTGAGTGCCCGGCTGCAATCAGATCTGCGCCTTTGACCGGGAATTCAGGCACGGCAACCTCCCGCAACCGCTCCAGCAGCCCGCCAAAGATCTCCGTTGGATCTGATCCTTGCGCACGCAATCCGGCCCAGCGCCCCAAAAGGCCGTCGACCGCGCCCTGACGGCCGAACTGATACACCAAGTGCTCGGCTTCGGGCAGACCATCGGCCTGGCGAAGACATTTCATCGCCGCCCAGGCGGTCCGCATCCGGTCCCGTTCGGCATTCGACAGCCGAAGCCGGTCGCTAACGCGCTCCACGTCCTCGCGCACGAAACCGGCAAGCACCACCAGCCCGAGCTCCGGATCGGTCACATCACTTGCGGTGGCTTCCAGGCTGCGCAGGGCCAGGTAATCATCGATGCGGGCAAGGCCGCCCGTCGCGATTTCCCAAAGACCGCAATCGTTCATCATTTTCAGGGCGGATCCGGCCAGAGGCGCACGCAGCAGCCGCCGCATCTCGTGGCCGATACGTTCTGCGGACAGATGCCGCAGGCCGTCCCGCTGGCGCAGGCACGCCCCGAGCCCGTCCGCATCCATCTCTCCGGCACCATAGGCCGCGTAGATCCGGAAGAAACGGAGGATGCGCAGATAGTCTTCCTGTATGCGCTTGTCCGGCTCACCAATGAAACGCACACGCCGGTTCAGACAATCGTCCAGTCCACCAAGCGGATCGTGCAATCGGCCATCGCAGTCGACATAGAGCGCGTTGAGAGTGAAGTCGCGACGTTCCGCGTCGCGCGTCCAGTTCCTGCCGAAAACGACACGGGCCTGACGGCCGAAGGTTTCCACGTCCTCACGCAGCGTCGTGACCTCGTATGGATAACCGTTGCTGACCACCGTCACCGTACCGTGGTCAATGCCCGTTCCAACCGGCTTCAAGCCCGCGGCCAGCGTGCGTTCCATCACCGTTTGGGGCGAGGCGGTCGTCGCGATATCGACATCTGGAACAGGGTGACCGAGTAACGTGTTGCGCACGGCTCCACCGACAACGCGGGCTTCGTCGCCGTCTTGCTCGATCGCCGCAAACACCGCCTGAATACCCGGTGTTTTCAGCCAGTCCGCCTGTTGCAGGATCTGATCGGCAGTCGTTGTCATCGCTTTATTCGTACCGGCCCGGAACAAACACACCATCGCGCATTTCCGATGGCCGCCAATTGGCCCCATCCGGTGCGTGATCGAAGGATGCCATGCCGACCAGGCCGGTAATGACCAGAACGAGGCCCACCAGCGTGAGCCACGCCATCGGCTTGGCAGACCAGCGGCCAGGCTCGGTGTTGCGCTTGCTCAGCCACAGCCAGAGTCCGTAGGTGATGAAAGGAAGAAGGAAAAGTAACAGATGCAGTATGAACACACGAACCATCAGCGGTAGACCGTTTCGTACAAGGAGCGGATAATGCCCGCGGTGACGCCCCAGATGTAACGTTCTCCGAAGGGCATTGCGTAGAAGTAGCGGCGTTTTCCCTGCCACTCGCGGCTGAGTTTCTGATGGTTCGCGGGATCCATCAAAAAGCCCAATGGCACTTCGAAGACGCTCTCGACTTCGCCGGGATTGGGCCGGAAGGCAGCGCCGTCTTGAATGGTGCCAACCACCGGAATAACCCGGTACCCCGAACCGGTGAGATAGGGCGCCAGATTGCCGATCAACTCGACGCGCTCCGGAGCAAGGCCGATTTCCTCGTCTGCCTCCCGCAGCGCTGCTTCAACAGGTCCATTGTCAGTCGGATCGATCTTGCCTCCGGGAAGGGCAACCTGTCCGGCATGGGATTTCAGGTGACCGGTTCGCTGCGTCAAAACCACATTGGGCCCGTCGCTGCGTTCCACGATACCGATGAGAACTGCCGCATCGCGCGGAGGACCGTCCCACTTTGCATAGGGACCAAGGTCCGGATTGAGAATGTGGTCACCGGTCTCGCGTTCGATATCGCGAAGCGCTGCATCATCCAGCCGCGTCCTGAACAGGGAAGTCCAGTGCCCGGAATCCGCAGGTGGTTTGGTCAGGAATGCAGTCATGCAATCGGGGTTTCCGGTCGTACGAAACAGTTCATTCGGTCAGTCCTGAACGCTCAGGAAGGCGGGATCTACCGAAAAGAACCGGCCACCGCTCCAGACCCCCATCCGGGTGCCGTCATCTGTTTCCTGCTCTTCCATAAGATCCGCCAGTTGATACATCAGCGCTCTGGTGAACAAGGCCTCCAGGCGCCCTCTGACGTGAACATAGGGTTTCAAACCGTCGCTGTCCGGTTCTTTTTCAAATCGAAGAGGATGGTCCGCACCAACGGCGACCAGATCACCGAGATTTGTCCGCAGCGTGAGCTGCTGCTCTTCCGCCTCGCCTTCCACCGCCATCTCGACGGCCAGAAGCGGGGCATCCTCCACGGTGATCCCGATCTTCTCGACTGGCGTGACCAGATAATGCCGGCCGTCCTCGTCCTTGCGCAGCACAGAGGCAAACAGCTTCACCAGAGGCATGCGGCCAATGGGCGAACCGAGATAATACCACGTGCCATCACGGGCAATGCGGATGTCCAGATCCCCGCAAAACGGCGGATTCCACTTCTCGACCGGAGGTGGTCCCTTGCCGCCTGTGTCCGCCCGGCTCATCAGTGCCTTTAAACCTTCGGGTAGTGCCCCGTCCGTTTTTGCGGTTGCCTCCGCCATGGATGTTTCGCCCTTGTCGTCTTCATCAAGGTACCGGAATTTTTGACAATTCCGCTACCGCCCGGATCTTCTTCGCCTGCTCCCGGCTTCCCGCAGGCCCGACCTTTTCCCCAAAGCGAGGAAAGATTCTTGGACCTTTCCACTGTATGGCGCACAATTGCGCCTTATCTACTGATTTATATGGTGTCAGACTGCTTGAGTCGCAGCAACAAAGGTCAGGGGTGTTGTTAGCCCCAGGGCCGGACAGGCAGTCGAAACGTAGATTGCGGGAAAGGTGATCCATGAGCGTTATTTCTCCCTCCAGCCCAAGCGAAGAAGATCTCGCCGCCGTCGCCGAACAAGCCGAACGCGCCGTCAACCGGATCAGCGATGCCAAGGTCGATATCGCCCGGATCATCTTCGGTCAGGAAAATGTGGTGGAGCAGTCGCTCGTCACCATATTGGCTGGCGGCCACGGCCTTCTTGTCGGTGTGCCAGGCCTTGCAAAGACCAAGCTGGTGGAAACGCTCGGCACCGTTCTGGGCCTCGACGCCCGGCGCATCCAGTTCACGCCAGACCTGATGCCGTCCGACATTCTCGGTGCCGAAGTAATGGAACAGGGTGCCGACGGCAGCCGCTCGTTCCGCTTTATTCCCGGTCCGGTTTTCTCTCAGTTGCTGATGGCTGACGAAATCAACCGTGCCAGCCCGCGCACCCAGTCGGCGCTTCTGCAGGCCATGCAGGAGTATCATGTGACCGTCGCCGGGCACCCGCATGACCTGCCGCGCCCCTTCCACGTGCTTGCCACGCAGAACCCACTCGAACAGGAAGGCACCTACCCGCTGCCGGAAGCCCAGCTCGACCGGTTCCTGATGCAGATCGACGTGCATTACCCGGATCTTGAAGCCGAACGCCGGATCTTGCTGGAAACCACCGGTGCCGATCAGGCCAAGGCCCAGGTAGCCATGCGCGCGGAAGAACTGATGGAATACCAGCAGCTCGTTCGTCGCATGCCGGTAGGCGAATCCGTAGTTGAAGCAATCCTGAAGCTTGTGCGCTCCGCACGCCCGGACAACAGCTCCGCACCTTCCGATCTCACCAACCTGATCGCCTGGGGTCCGGGACCGCGTGCCAGCCAGGCGCTGATGCTGACCGTCAGGGCACGCGCGCTTGTCGACGGGCGTCTCGCACCTTCCGTCGACGACGTCTTGGCTCTTGCCGAACCGGTCCTTCAGCATCGCATGGCGCTGACGTTTGCGGCCAGAGCCGACGGTCACACCGTTCGCGACGTCATTCGACGGGTCAAGGAACTGATCGCCTGATCCCCTCCCCTTAACCAGCCAGGAAGCCGACCGCATGGATTCGAGCAGTACGCAGGGCAGCAACCAGACAGGCATTGATGCCGATACCTGGCCGAACGTCATCGGCGAGGCCCGGTCGGTCGCCGATGCCCTGCCGGATCTGCTGGTCGAGGCAAGCCATGTTGCCAGTTCCATCATCGCCGGCTGGCATGGCCGTCGACGTGCGGGCCCGGGGGAAAGCTTCTGGCAATTCCGCCCGTTCAACATGGGCGAACCGGCAAAGCGCATCGACTGGCGCCGTTCCGCACGCGATGATCATCTTTATGTTCGCGAACGCGAATGGGAGGCCGCGCACACGGTCTGGCTCTGGGCAGACCTTTCGCCCTCCATGGTCTTCCGCTCCCGACTTGCAGGTGTCGCCAAGCGCGACCGCGCCATTGTGCTGATGCTTGCACTTGCCGATATGCTGGCTGAAACAGGCGAACGGATCGGACTGCCTGGCCTGACCAGAGCCTTTTCCGACCGGCGTGCCGCTGAACGCCTCGCCGATGCACTCACCCATCTTTCCAAACCGATCGCCTATCCGGACACCACTGCCGTGCAACGGTTTGCCGATGTGGTTCTGGTGTCCGATTTTCTGGACCCGATCGAGGAAGTCGCGGCATGGGTTGCCCGTGTTGCCAGCACGGGTGCTCGTGGTCACCTGGTTCAGGTTCTCGATCCGATCGAGGAAACCTTCCCGTTTGACGGCAGGGTCGAATTCACCGATCCGGAAAAGGGGTTTCGGCTGACCGCCGGACGCGCGGAAAAATGGCGCGAGGATTACCGCAACCGGCTGGAAGCCCACCGCGCGGAAATTCGTGACATCGCAAGGCGTGCCGGCTGGACATATGTCCTGCACCACACCGATCGTCCGGCATCCGAACCTTTGCTTGTGCTTCACAGTGCCCTGTCCGGTGCGCTGGACGTACTGCCAAAAGGAGGCATCTGACCCGTGTTCGCAGGATTGCCTCTGACATTCACCGCCCCCTGGATCCTGACCGCGCTGGCATTGCTGCCGGTTATCTGGTGGCTGTTGCGCCTGACACCGCCGCGCCCACGCGAAATCCGGTTTCCGCCGACCCGGCTGCTGATCGGCATCGATCAGCATGAGGAAACACCGCAGCGCAGCCCCTGGTGGCTGACACTGCTCCGCCTGCTGATGGCAGCCATCCTCATCATTGCCCTGGCCGGACCGATCTGGCGCTCCAGCGAACCGCTCGAAACCGGCGAAGGTGTCCTTTGGGTTCTGGTTGACAACGGCTGGACATCCGCAAAGGGATGGACCGCGCAGGTCAATGCAGCCGAGCAGATCCTGAGCGAAGCAGAACAGAGCGGTCAGCCAATCCTGTTTGCAGCCTCCGCCGAAGGCCCCGGCCAGAGTTTCACACCGGAGGCAGCAACAACGGCTCTGGAAAAACTGCGCGCACTTGAACCGCGTCCCTATCCGCCGCAGCGCGCCGAACTCAGCATCGGCCTGCGCAAGGCAGCCCAAGAGACACCGCCCGGTGCCGTGATCTGGCTGTCGGACAACACCAGCACCAAAGGTTCGTTTCTAACCGATCTCGCACAGATTTCCGGCACGGCTCCGATAACGGTCCTGACAGGTCTGGACACGCCCATGGGATTGAAGGACCTCAACAACGACGCCGACGCCCTGTCGTTGACCGTTGTGCGCCACCCGGATCAGAGACTGGGCTCCGCAACACTTCAGGCTCTCGATCTGAAAGGCCTTGTCCTTGGCGAAGTGCAAGCGAATTTTGACGCTGGCGCGACCGAAACACAGGCGCGCTTCGAACTGCCAAGCGAGTTGCGCAACGACATTGCCCGGGTCGAAGTCACCGGTGAGGCCGCCGCGGGCGCCGTCCAACTGGTGGATGACAGCTGGCGCCGACGCACGGTCGGACTGATTTCAGGCCAGTCGGGCGATCTGGATCAGCCGCTGCTGTCGCCCCTTTATTATCTGGAGCGCGCCCTTGCGCCCTTCTCGGACATACGTCGCCCGCGCGATGCGGATATTGCCGATGCTGTACCTTCGCTGATCGAGCAGGGCATTTCCGTGCTGGTTCTGGCCGACGTCGGCCGGTTGCCTGAATCGACGACCGAGACGCTTCGCGACTGGATTGAAAACGGCGGCACGCTTGTCCGCTTCGCCGGCCCGCGGACCGCGGGTGGCAGCGACGATCTCATTCCCGTGCGTTTGCGCGCAGGTGACCGGTCCCTTGGTGGTTCACTCAGCTGGAAACAGCCACAACATCTGGCAGACTTTCCGGAAGGATCGCCCTTCGCGGGCTTGCGGGTCCCACAGGAAGTTACTGTGACCCGGCAGGTACTGGCCGAGCCTACATCGGATCTGCCTGAACGCACCTGGGCCATGCTCGAAGACGGCACTCCCCTTGTGACGGCGGCTCCGATCGGTGCGGGGTCGATGGTGCTGTTCCACGTCACAGCGGATTCCTCCTGGTCGAACCTGCCGCTGTCTGGCGTCTTCCTGAACATGCTGCGGCGGATCCTGTCGGTCTCGATCGTGGCCGCCGCCTCTGAAACCGCCGAAGATGGCACGCCGGCAACGAGCGTGTTGCCGCCCTTGCGCCTGCTGGACGGTTATGGCCGTTTCGGCCCGCCGCCGGTAGAAGTCACGCCAGTGAACGCGTCCGTTTTCCGGGATGCGGAAGCTAGCCGCAGAACACCGCCCGGTCTTTACGGCACGGAAGACGGCTTCCGTGCGCTCAATCTGATGCAGCGGGACGATGAGCTCCTGCCGCTCGACCTCTCGGTGCTGGGCGACCGAACCGTGCAAACTGCCTACCCGACCTCCGATCCCTTTGATCTGAGAGCCCTGTTCTTCACGCTGGCTTTCCTGCTGATGATCCTCGATACGATTGCCGTCTTCCTGCTGGCCGGTGGTCTGAGCCGTCTCGGCTTGCGCAGCCGCACCGCCGCCACGGCTCTTGTTCTGGCTTTCGGTGCAGGCCTCCTGGCCCCTGCCGGCATCGATCAAGCCAGGGCGCAATCAAGCTCGGATGATCTTCTGGCCTTGGAATCGACCCTGGAAACCCGCCTGGCCTACGTGCTGACGGGCAATCCGGAGATCGACGATGCCAGCTCAGCGGGGCTTTCGGGACTGACTCAATTCCTGTCGGAACGCACTGCGCTTGAACCTGGGGCACCGATTGCCATCGACATCGAACGCGACGAACTTGCGTTCTATTCCCTGCTCTACTGGCCGATTGATGCGGCTGCCGACAAACCGAACGATCAGACAATTGCCCGCATAGACACTTTCATGCGCAACGGCGGAACGATCCTGTTCGACACGCGCGATCACATCAATGCCTCGGCCAACGGCTTTGCCTCGACGCCGGCAACGCTGAAGCTGCGCGAAATCCTGGAAGACCTGGACGTTCCCCCGCTTGAGCCCGTGCCGCCCGATCACGTTTTGACGAAGGCTTTCTACCTGCTGGATTCGTTCCCGGGACGGTATGCGACCAGCCCGCTCTGGGTGGAGAGCCTGGAAGAAGTTGCGGCCAGGGGCGACCGGCCGGTGCGGGCGGGTGACGGCGTGTCACCGATCCTCATTACCGGCAACGATTTTGCCGCTGCCTGGGCAATCACCGAGGCTGGTGAATTCATGTATCCGACGGTGCCCAACAATCCCATGCAGCGGGACTACGCGTTCCGTTCCGGGGTCAACATCGTCATGTACAGCCTGACCGGCAACTACAAGGCCGATCAGGTGCACATTCCCGCTCTGCTTGAGCGTTTGGGACAATAGGAGACTAGATGGTCTGGTCACTCGCCTTCGATCCCCTCGTTCCGCTCTGGGCCCTTGTGGCAGGCGGCGTTATCGCTGTTCTTCTCACCGCCTTTTCCGGCTTTCTGAATTTGCGTGGCTGGTTGCTGCGCACCCTGACAATGGCCTTGCTGTTGCTGGCGCTGGCCAACCCTGCTGTTGAGCGGGAAGACAGGGAACCGCTCTCAAGCGTCGTTGCTCTTGTCGTCGACAAGAGCCAGAGCCAACGCCTTTCCGATCGCCAGTCGACAACCGATGAGGCCGTGGAAGAACTGACCCGCCGCATCGGTGCCCTTGATGGGTTTGACCTGCGCGTTCTGGAAGCGCGAAACTCCGGTTCTGGTGATGGCACCGAGGCGTTCCAAACCCTGGCAAACGGCCTTGCAGACGTTCCGCCGGATCGGGTTGGTGGTGCGATCATCGTGACCGACGGGCAGATCCACGACATCCCCGGCAACGCAGGCGCCCTGGGGTTCGACGCCCCGGTTCATGGCCTGATCACCGGTACGGTTGATGAACGGGACCGACGCATCGTACTCGACAAGGCCCCACGGTTCGGCCTGGTTGATTCAGAGCAGATCGTCAGCCTGACAGTCGTCGACCAGGGCCGTGGCACGGGACCTGGCGACCAGGTGCGCCTGACCGTCAAACGCGATGGCGATGTCGTCACCGAACGCACGGCCCGGACAGGCGAGAAGATCGACATTCCGGTTGAGATCGCCCATGGCGGCAACAATATCTTCGAATTCGACGCCGAGCCGCTGACCGACGAACTCACGACGCTCAACAACCGGGCCGTTGTGACCATCGACGGCATCCGCGAGAATCTGCGTGTGTTGCTTGTTTCCGGGTCACCGCATGCCGGTGAACGCACCTGGCGCAATCTTCTGAAGTCCGATGCCTCGGTGGATCTGGTTCACTTCACCATCTTGCGCCCGCCGGAAAAACAGGACGGAACGCCAATCAACCAGCTGTCGCTGATCGCTTTCCCGACCCGGGAACTCTTCTCGGTGAAGATTGACGAATTCGACCTGATCATCTTCGACCGCTACGTGCGCCGCGGCGTTCTGCCGATGCTGTATTTCGACAATATCGCCCGCTATGTGCGCGATGGCGGTGCAATGCTGCTGGCCGGCGGTCCTGATTACGCCGAAGGTGGCAGCCTTTACCGCACGCCACTGGCGCCGATCCTTCCGGCCCGTCCGACCGGCACCATTCTCGAACAACCCTACCACGCCACCCTCGCCGACCTCGGCAAGCGCCACCCGGTCACCCGTGGGCTTCCCGGATCCGAACAGGACCCGCCCGCATGGAGCCGCTGGTTCCGCGTGGTCGACACCGAGCTCGACGCCGGCCAGACGCTGATGTCCGGACCGAGCGACACGCCGCTCTTGGTTCTCAACCGCGAAGGCGAAGGCCGAGTGGCCATGCTGCTGTCCGATCACGTCTGGCTCTGGGCACGTGGTTATGAAGGCGGCGGTCCGCATGTTCCGCTGCTGCGCCGTCTGGCCCACTGGCTGATGAAGGAGCCGGATCTGGAAGAAGAAGCGCTGAATGTATCCATGCGCGGACCGGAACTGGTCATCGAACGCCAGACCCTGGGCGAGACCGTCGGGGAGGTCACGGTCGTCTCGCCGACAGGCGACCGGTCGCAGATCGTTCTGACCGAACAGGAACCAGGCCTGTGGCGTGGCGGCATGCCTGCCGGTGAAACCGGGTTGTTCTCGATCACCGAAGGCGACATGAGTGCGCTGATCCACGTTGGGCCCCAGAACCCGCGTGAATATACCGACGTTCTGTCCACCACCGAGCCATTGGCCCCGCTCAGCGAAGCGACGGGTGGAGCGTCTGAGCGCTTGCGGGATGTCGGCGGAGACTTGACCGTCCCGCGCATTGTTTCAATGCGTCCGTCAGCGAGCTACGCCGGCAATGGCTGGCTGGGGCTCAAGGCCACTGAGGCGAGCGTCCTCAACGGCATCGACCGCTATCCGCTGATGATCGGATTGCTTGGTCTTGCACTCCTGCTGGGTGCCCTGTCTCTGACCTGGTATCGCGAAGGGCGGTAGCTTTTGCGCCGACCACCCTCGCGGCGGTCGGCAATCCGCTTGAGCTAAGTACGAACCGATCTGTTGTGTTTGGGGCCCATCCTTCGAGACGGCCTGATGGCCTCCTCAGGATGAGGAAGAGAATATTGATAGGCCGGTAGCTTCCCCTCGACCTCATCCTGAGGAAGGCCGAAGGCCTGTCTCGAAGGATGGGCCACACCCACCGTCACCCCGCCCCGCGTCACGCAGAAACAACCTCAGGAAGCGACCGCAACAGAAGCTCCGCCGTGCACCATTCCGCTCGGAATGTCGCCGTCATTCAACAGCGCGACGAGGAGCCGCGCCGGGTCGACGGGCCCGGGCAACGTAATGCGTCCGAACGGAACCTGCTGAAAGCCGAAGGGGCTGTAATAAGGCGCATCGCCGACCAGCAGCACGACCTTGTCTCCGGCCGCAGCCGCCGCTTCCATCGCCGTACGCATAAGCGCCTTGCCGAGACCCCGGTTCTTGAAGTCGGGAGATACGGTCAATGGACCGAGCAGCAGGGCGTCACTCTCGCCAATCCTGATCGGTGTCAGTCTGATTGACCCGGCCACCTGCTCACCCGCAAGGCCGACGAAAGAGACATCCGGACGGTGCGGGACGCCTTCGCGGATCCGGAAAGCGGTTCGCGCGAACCGGCCTGGGCCGAAAGCTTCGGCCTGCAGATCGTCAATTGCGGAGGTGTCTGTCGCGTCTTCGGGCCGGATGACCCATGTGGTCTGTTTCATTTGGCTGGTTCCAGCAAGCATGCAGTCTTTGGAGAAATGCGCGCCTGCCAGTGCCTGGATAAAACGTAAGGAAGATCCAGGATCAGGTCAGCCGCGACGGTGCGGACGAGAGTTATCTCGTCGGCTGGTTCGTCGTCGAAGCGTAAGACCTGCGGTCATCTATCCCAGTCTCGTTGCGATATCAGCGTGTTCGAAAGCCGATATTTCCAGAAAGAGGAGAAGCGGTTACCACGCAATGGCTGCTTCGGTCCAGCCTTTTTTGTCCCTCCTCACCAGTCCGCTGATTGTTCACCGAGCCGGAACAGAGCATTCAATTGATTGATTTTCCGCCTGTGTGCACAACCTAACGAGACGAAGCACAACAAGGAGCGCATCATGGGACTGCTGGTCGACGGCGTCTGGAAAGACAAATGGTACGACACGAAATCCACCGGTGGACGCTTCGTCCGCAAGGACGCGGCATTTCGGAACTGGATCACGGCGGACGGGTCTGCCGGCCCCACGGGCAACGGCGGCTTCAAGGCTGAAGCGGATCGCTATCATCTGTTCGTTTCCTATGCCTGCCCCTGGGCGCATCGCACGCTGGTATTCCGAAAGCTCAAGAAACTGGAAGACCTGATTTCCGTCTCCGCCGTACAGCCGCTCATGCTGGAGAACGGCTGGGAGTTTCCGGAGATAGATCCGCTGACCGGCGCGAAATACGCCTGGCATGTCTACACCAAGGCCGACCCGCACTACAGCGGCCGTGCGACCGTGCCGATCCTCTGGGACAAGCACCAGAACACGATCGTGAGCAACGAGTCCTCCGAGATCATCCGGATGTTCAACTCGGCGTTCAACGACCTGACCGGCTCACACCTTGATTTCTATCCGACTGCCTTGCGCACCGAAATCGACAGTATCAACGAGCGCGTCTATCACGCAGTCAACAACGGTGTTTACAAGTCCGGTTTCGCGACCACTCAGGAAGCCTATGAAGAAGCCGTCACGGAGCTGTTCAAGGCACTGAACGAGCTGGAAGACCGCCTGTCCCGTCAGCGCTATCTGGTCGGAGACCAGCTGACGGAAGCCGACTGGCGACTGTTCACGACGCTGGTGCGCTTCGACGCGGTCTATGTCGGGCATTTCAAATGCAATATCCGCAGGATCGACGACTATCCGAACCTGTCGAACTACCTGCGGGAGCTTTATCAGGTCCCGGGTGTTGCAGACACGGTCGACATGACAACGATCAAGCAGCACTACTACGGCTCACATGAGAGCGTGAATCCGACCAGGATCGTCCCTGTCGGGCCGGCCCTGGATTTCACCCGCCCTCACGACCGTGAGCGTTTCAAGGCAGCTGCCTGATCAGGTACGAAACTTCCAGGTGAGCCGGCTCCGGCTTACCTGGAAGACGACATGACAAACCTGGTGGAGGCAGGCTTCACCACTTGCCGCTTTCCGGTTCGCGGCCGGACCGGAACTCGTCAAGCCGCCGGGCTGTGGACCGCGTAAGCCCCTCCGGCAAAGCCTCAAGCTCAAAGAATGCCGCTTCCTCGATTTCCGCATTGGGCTGAAGGAAGGTGTCCGCCTGTCTCCACTCGGGCATGTGATAAAGCCCGACATGATCACGGCCTGTCGCTTCTTGGTTCAGGAAGATATTGAGAAGCTGCGGGCGGCTTACCGAGACGACACCTGCTTCTTCCAGAACCTCCCGGCAGGCAGCCTCTTCCATCGTCTCGCCCTTGTCCACGCCCCCACCCGGCAGGTACCAGCCCGTGACATAACTGTGCCGCACCAGAAGGACCCGGCTGTTGCGGTCTTCAACGATCACGCGCACCCCAAGCGTGAACGGGTTTCGGACAAGTCCAATTCCCTGGATCAGGCGTGTGGTCACCGACTTCGGCAAGACTGATAATATCTTCAACATTTTCAGGACGTTACCGGATCCAGACGGGAAATAAAACTTTTTTAACCCATGCAATCCCCGCAGGGCTGACCCGTGAGAATAACGCTCCTCCTTTGTGCACCGCATGCATATATATCGGGCAAGTTGATGAATTCGAGGGCAGCCCTTCTGACCGCCCGAACCTGAAGGAAAATAAAATGTTGAACGCTCTGTTTGGAAAACGCCGCCGCAACCGCAACAATTACCAGTGGAAGCCGGCTATCGACCTGACCAACCCGCGCATCGTCGCAACCCTGACCACTTTCCCGACCAACTAAGGTCGGTTGAAGGAACCTGTACGGAGAAGACCCATGTTCGGATTCGTGAATGTTGTTGGCGCGACGCTGCGCGAAACCACGCGCTCCGCAGACAATAACACCGAGAAAGCGCCGAAAGCCGCGAAGGCAGTCAAACCGGTCAAGTAACCGGTTTCCCGGCAGTTCCTGAACTCACTTGAAAGCGCCGCGTCATTTCCCCTTGACGCGGCGCTTTTCGTTTTGAAGATGCGCGACCATGTCCACATTCACGCTCGCTCATCTTTCCGACCCTCATCTCGGCCCGCTTCCGGACCCCAAGCTGCTGCAGCTCTTTTCCAAGCGGATCCTTGGTTACCTCAACTGGCGCCGCAACCGGTCGAGGATCATGGGCGGCAGTTATCTCGAACAACTCGTCGATGACATGCAGGCGCAGGCGCCCGACCATATTGCCGTCACCGGCGACCTGGTGAATATCGCCCTGCCCCTTGAAATTTCCGGTGCGCGAACCTGGCTTGAAGATATCGGCCCGCCGGAGGATGTCTCCGTCGTTCCGGGCAACCACGACGCCTATGTGCCTGGAGCCGTGCGCAGGGCTCGTGCGGCATGGTGGCCCTACATGCGCGGCGATGGCGCAGGCAATGTGCCGTCAAACGGCACCAACTCGGAAGCAACCTTTCCCTATGTTCGCAAGCGGGACGGCATCGCCCTTGTCGGCGTGACGACCGGTCGTGCCAGCGGCCCCTGGTTCGCAACAGGCCGTGTCGGCAGCAAGCAGAGCAAGCGTCTGCGGGCAATTCTGGACGACCTTGGCCGGGACGGTTTCTTCCGCGTGGTGATGCTGCATCACCCGCCGTTCCCCCATGCCACCCGTTGGCACAAGCGCCTGTCGGACGCCTCCAGGGTGCGCGCCGTCGTCAAGAGAGCCGGTGCAGAGCTCATCCTGCACGGCCACACCCATGTCGACAGTTTCGAGCATATCGAGGGACCGGACGGGCTTGTCCCGGTGGTTGGTGTGCCATCTGCCACAAGCGCGCCTGGCGGCAAGAAACCGGCGGCGCGCTACAACCTGTTCCGAATCGAAAAGACAAACGAGGGCTGGTCCTGCCAAATGGAAGAGCATGGCTTTTCCGCACCAGACGAGCCGGTGAAGCTGCTCGCGGAACGAGAAGTCGCCATTCCGGGCGGCAGGCCCTGAGGCCCTTCCTGCAGGCCTGACGAGTTACCCAGAAAGGCACTCACAGGTTTGCGGTAACCAGGACCGAGACTGGAGAGTGTTGGACGTCGTTCACAAAAGCCGCCTTAGAGCGGGTTGGCGAACCAGGCAAAGACAATGAGGCCGATGACGCCCGCCGCAAGACCGATCCCGAAGGCACCTGCGACCGCCATCCAGGGTGTACGGCTTTCCTTGACACGCACGACCTTGCTGTCGAGCGCGACCTGCCGCAGCCGGTTGTTGAGCCAGTCGCCTTCCAGCGCCTTTTCCCGCTCCAGCACGCGTTCGGCAATATATTCGGTCAGGCAGTCTGCCATGTCGTCGATGTTGGCCGTTTCCAGAATGACCACCCGGCCGAGGCGCGTTTCCTTCAGGAACCGATAGGTGCGCCTGTCACCACCAACGGCCACGTGGCTGGTCGCATCGATCCAGAGCCGAGGCGTGGAACCGGAGATGATCTGAAGGGAAAACTGGTCGTCGTCTTCCGGGATTTCCCTGAAAACGTCTTTGAGTTCGTCTGCAAGCATGTCCAGTCGGGCACGCTCGGTCTCCTGGAGCTCAACAACCACGTCCGAACGTTCGACTTCGCCAAGCTGAACCTTCCGGATCGCATCGCGCAAGGACCGCATGCGCGTATGTGGGACAACGTTATCCTGCATTTCAGACATGGGGTACACGTGACTCCGTTGTACTGCCGTTGGTGAATCAAGTCTTAACTGACTCTATCCCGAGTGAAACAGCCGCATGGCCTCCACCTGCGAGCTATCCACTGGCAATGATCCAAACATGGTTAACGGAGATTAAGGTATTTTTGACAGTCACGCCAGTAACGCGCGACTGGCCTGAAGCCAGTTCATGGGTTATGCAAAAAACATATTGCGATTGCGGAGTTTCGCTCATGAACGTGGACGGCAAGAAATATCGCACGATCTGGCTTGCGGAAGATGGCGGCTCGGTCGAGATCATCGATCAGACAAGATTTCCGCACACGTTCGAGACCATCCGACTGCATACAATGGAAGACGCCGCCCATGCGATCCGGTTCATGCAGGTGCGCGGCGCGCCTCTGATTGGTGCAACAGCCGCCTACGGCGTCGCGCTGGCCATGCGGACCGACGCCTCAGACGACAATCTCCATGCTGCCTGCTCGTCCCTGCTGGAAACCCGGCCGACAGCGGTCAACCTGCAATGGGCCCTCGACAAGGCGCGTCGGACACTGGTCCGGCTGGCACCTGAAATCCGCGAGGAAGCTGCCTTCAAGCTGGCCAATGACATCTGCGACGAGGACATCGCCATCAACATGGCCATCGGCATGCACGGGATGGAGCTGATTGCCGCGATCTCGCGGCTGAAACGCGCCGGTGAGCCGGTCAACATCCTCACCCATTGCAATGCCGGCTGGCTGGCCACCGTCGACTGGGGCACCGCGACGGCGCCGATCTACATGTCCCATGACGGCGGCATTCCCGTTCATGTCTGGGTCGACGAAACCCGACCGCGCAATCAGGGGGCTTTTCTGACCGCCTGGGAGCTCGGTCAGCATGGTGTGCCGCACACGGTGATTGTCGACAATGCCGGCGGACACCTGATGCAGCATGGCGAGGTCGATATCGTCATCACCGGAACGGACCGCACCACGGCCACCGGTGATGTCTGCAATAAGATCGGTACTTATCTGAAGGCACTGGCTGCAAAGGACAACAGTGTGCCCTTCTACGTCGCGCTGCCGTCACCGACCATCGACTTTTCCCTGTCGGACGGTATCCGGCAGATCCCGATCGAGGAACGCGGCGGCGAAGAAGTCAGCCGCATCACCGGCCGCACCAGCGCCGGCGAGATCGAGACGGTGGACATCGTTGCGGACGGATCACCTGTCGGAAATCCGGCCTTCGATGTCACCCCTGCCCGTCTCGTGACCGGCCTCATCACCGAGCGCGGCGTGCTGGAGGCAAACCGCAAAGCCATTGCAGATGCCTTTCCGGAGCGGGTTCGGGCAAGTGCCTAGACGGGCGCGCTTGCGAGCGGGCAGCCCCATTCCTTCGAGACCCCGCTGAAGCGCGTCCTCACTCGATTACGGGCACATGCGGGGCGCGCTCGCGGCCGAGAAGCCCCTGCAGACGCGGGTCTTCGGCAACTTCGATAGCGCGCTTGTAGGGTTTGAAACCGCAGGCCTGGTAAAAGATCAGCGCCTGCGGGCTGTCGCCGGTGCAGGTGTGCACCCAGAGCCGTTTCGTTTCCGGGCGTGACCAGACGATGTCCAGCGCCTGGGCCATCAGCCAGCGGCCAAGCCCGCCACCGATCGCACCGGGGACCAGGCCGAAATAGGAAAGTTCGGGCTCTTCCGGGTTGGCAAAATCCAGCTCCAGCGTACCGACCGGCTTGCCATCGATGATCGGCAGGTAGTTCTCGCGGGCAGGCTCGGCGAGCAGCTGCTCCAGCGTCTTGTCGTCATGAACCAGCCGGCCGAACCAGATCCAGTCTTCACCAACCTCCCGAAAAAGCTTTCGATAGCTGTCGAGATCCGGCGTCTGCCACCGCTGCAATGTCACATCGCTGCGTGATGGCGCGAGAGGCTGTTCAGGTGCCTGAAGCATTTCCAGGAACGTGACCACGAAGGCAACCTTGCCCTCCGGAATATCCGTATAGCCATCGAGGTTAAGCGCTTGCGTCGACATGAAAACTCCAGAATCTCGGGTGTTTTTCCGGGCTTAACAGCTGGAACGTTTGTCGCCAAGCCGCCCTGTGCACAATGCGCTGATTTAAGGGCTTGTTAACCATCTTCGCACACAGTCTGTTCAGATCTCCAGGAAGGAGCTGCCATGGCAAAGGTCGGAAACTACGTCCAGCGGGACTACCACAAAACTTTCAGCACGAAGCGGAAGTCGACTTGGTCTGACTACAACAAGGCCTGGAACGGGCGCCGTCAGGCGTCGTCGCAGAAAATGCAGCAGCTTCGGAACCTGGCGTCCACCTTCGCGACCATCAATACGCAGGCAGCTCAGACGAACACGTTGTTTGTCATGCAGAACCAGGGCCGGCTGGGTGGTTATGCGAACCAGACAGCCGCGATGGCCCGTATCAACGTACTCGTCTAGATTTTCCCGGATAAACTGCCGGGCAAAGGCCCGGGAAGATGATATTTTCTCGAAAAAAGTTACGTAGCGTTTTCTGCAGATACGCGCGTTAAGAGCTTGTTCATTCCTTCGGGAGCTATGCTGTTTCAGTCTTTTGAAAAGGCAATCGCATGGCTAAGGTCGGCAACTACTTCCAACGAGATTATTCCAAACGTTTCAGCTCCAGTCGCAAGGTGTCCCTGGCCGACTACAACAAGGCCTGGACAAAGCGGCGCCAGACAGCCGCAAAGCGTATCGACCAGCTGAACAACCTCGCTTACGTGATGCAATCGATCAACACGCAGGCCTCTCAGGCCAATTCGCTGTTTGTCCTGCAGAACCAGGGCCGGCTGGGCACATACGCCAGTCAGACCGCCGCCATGGCCAGGATTAACGTGGTCGTCTAGCACACCGGGCATGACATCAGCGGGCGTTCAACAGAGCCTTGTTGAACGCACTGATGATTGCCCCGCCTCAGATCGAACCGATTGTCTTGAGCTTGATCCGCGGGTGAACTTCAGCCTGGCTCATGATCGTCGTATGGGCACGGAAACGCTCGACGATGGAGCGAACGAACGGCCTGGTCTGCGGGGATGTCAGCAACACGGGAACCTCGCCCTGCTGCGCAGCCTGCTCAAACGCATCGCGGACCCTGCCGACGAATTCCTGCAGCTTGCTGGGTTGCATCGCAAGCTGGCGGTCGTCCCCCTCGCCGATGATGGATTCCAGGAAAGCCTGCTCCCATTGCGGCGATAGCGCGATGAGCGGCAGATAGCCGCCGGGCGCCAGATTGGCGGCGCAGATCTGCCTGCCAAGACGGGTGCGCACGTGCTCGGCAATGGTGTCCGTGTTGCGGGTCATGCCGGTTGCTTCGGACACGCCTTCCAGAATGGTTCCGAGGTCGCGAACCGAAATCCGCTCGCCCAGGAGGGTTTGCAGCACACGCTGGACACCGGACACGGTGATCTGCGACGGGATCAGGTCCTCGACCAGCTTGGCCTGCTCGCCCTTCAGCTCCTTGAGCAGCTTCTGCACGTCGCCATAGGTCAGGAGTTCGCTGATGTTCGCCTTGATCGTCTCGGTCAGATGTGTGGACAGAACGGTTGCCGGATCCACCACGGTGTAGCCACGCAAGGAAGCATCCTCGCGATACTGGGCCTCAACCCAGGTTGCCGGCAAGCCGAACGTCGGTTCCGTGGTGTGCGTGCCCGGCAGCTTGACCTGCCCACCTGCCGGATCCATGACCATGAAGTGGTTCGGGTAAAGCACGCCGCGGCCGGCTTCTACTTCCTTCACCTTGATGACGTAATCGTTCGCGCCAAGCTGAATGTTGTCGAGGATGCGCACCGGCGGCATGATCACGCCCATGTCGCCCGCGATCTGGCGGCGCAATGCCTTGATCTGCTCGGTCAGAACATCGTTGTCGCCCGTTGCCTTGCCATTGATCAGCGGCAACAGGGCATAGCCGAGCTCGATCCGCAGTTCGTCCATCTTCAGGGCGTCGGTAATCGGCGGCTCTGGCGGCGGCTTCGGCGCAGCTTCCACGGCCTTGACCATCTCGGCCTTTGCTGCGGCCTTCTTCTTCTTCGACCCGACGGAAAAGGCCAGGTAACCGGCAAGACCTGCAAGACCGAAGAACGGGACCATGGGCATGCCCGGAAGCAGCGCCAGGATCACCATAACCGCGGCCGACATGCCAAGCGCCTTCGGATAGCCGGTGAACTGGCTGGTCAGCGCCTTGTCGGCAGCGCCATGCACACCTGCCTTGGAAACAAGGAGGCCGGCTGCCGTGGAAACGATCAGTGCCGGAATCTGGGAGACAAGGCCATCGCCGATGGTCAGCAGCGTGTAGTTGTTGGCGGCCTCGGTAAAGGTCAGCTCCATCTGCGCAACACCGATGAAGATGCCGCCGAGAATGTTGATGAAGGTGATCAGAAGGCCGGCAATGGCGTCGCCGCGTACGAATTTGGACGCACCGTCCATGGCCCCGAAGAAGGCGCTTTCGTCCTCGAGCGCCTTGCGGCGAGACTTGGCTTCGGCTTCGTCGATGAGGCCTGCGGACAGATCCGCATCGATCGCCATCTGCTTGCCCGGCATGGCATCCAGGGTAAAGCGTGCCGCGACTTCCGCGATACGGCCGGAACCCTTGGTGATGACGACGAAGTTCACGATCACCAGGATCGCGAAGACGATGATCCCGATGACGAAGTTCCCGCCCATGACGAGATTGCCGAAGGACTGAATGACGTTGCCCGCTGCAGCAGTGCCTTCATGCCCGTTTGCCAGGATAAGCCGGGTGGAGGAAATATTGAGACCCAGCCGCAGCATGGTCGCAATCAGCAGCACTGTCGGGAAGGACGAGAATTCCAGCGGCCGCTGGATGAACAGGCCCGTCATGAGGATCATGACGGAAAAGATGATGGAGACCGCCAGGAACGTATCCAGCATCATCGGCGGCATCGGCAGGATCAGGAGCGTCAGGATGACGAGAATGCCGGTTGCCAGACCGACGTCACCCCGGCGAAGGGTATCTACAATCTCCTGAAGGACGGGGAAGCCTGCAAGACCGGTGGCCGCGGCGGGCGCAGCCGTCTGCTGCTCCGCTGCGGGGCCTTCCGGTCTGCGCTGTTCGCCTGCTGCCGTGTCCGACATTTGTGGTCTGGTTTCCTGTAACCGCCGCCCGGGTCAATCAACGGACGTGGCCTTCGTTATGGTTCCTGCCGGTGCGATCAGGCCCGGGCTTCGCCCGGTCCCGGAACGCTTATTCCTTCATCGGTATATTGATTCAGCTTGTTGCGCAGCGTCCGGATTGAAATACCCAGAATTTTTGCAGCATGTGTCCGGTTGCCCAGGCAATGATCCAGCGTGTCGAGAATGAGATCACGCTCGACATCGGCAACCGTGCGTCCGACGAAGGATCGCGTCACGGCTTCGGCCGTCTGTGCGGCCCGCTCCGCAGCACCCTTGGAGACGCTTAGCGGCGTGCCGTCCGGCATGCGGATCGCCTCGACGCCGATTTCACCTCCCGAAGCCAGCAGCACCGCGCGGTGCATGGTGTTTTCCAGTTCGCGCACGTTACCCGGCCACGGATTGGACATTAGCGCCTGACGGGCCTCGACGGACAGTGGCCGAACCGGAACACCATTGGCTTCCGAGTAGTGCTTGATGAAGAACAGGGCGAGTTCCATGATGTCCGCCGGCCGCTCGCGAAGAGCCGGCAGCTTCAGGTTCACAACATTGAGGCGGAACAGAAGATCTTCGCGGAAATGGCCCTGACGCACGCTTTCGGCAAGATCCCGGTTGGACGTTGCCAGGATGCGGATATTGACCGGAACCGGGCGCGTGCCGCCGACGCGGTCGATCACACGCTCCTGGATGGCACGCAGGAGCTTGGCCTGCAGGCGAACGTCCATTTCCGAAATTTCATCAAGCAGCAGCGTGCCGCCATCGGCTTCCTCGAACTTGCCGATCCGACGGGCAACGGCGCCGGTGAAAGCGCCCTTCTCGTGGCCGAAGAGTTCGGATTCCAGAAGATGTTCGGGAATGGCCGCGCAGTTGATCGAGATAAACGGCTTCGAGGCCCGGTTCGAGCATTTGTGCACATGGCGGGCAATGACTTCCTTACCCGTGCCGGATTCACCGGTGATCAGCACCGAGGCATCGGATGGCGCCACCTGTTCGGCAAGCTTGACCACCGATGCCATGGCATCGTCCCGATAGATCAGGTCGCCGCGTTCCTGGGCAACTGCCGCCAGAACGGCTGCGATCAGCTCCGGATCGGGCGGCAGCGGGATATATTCCTTCGCACCTGCCCGAATGGCAGACACCGCGGCCTGTGCATCCGTTTCCACGCCGCAGGCCACCACCGGCACATGCACGCGTTCGTTCTGGAGTTTCTGGATCAGCCCGGCAATGTCGAGATGAACCTCGACCATCAGGAGGTCCGCTCCGCGCCCGGACCGAAGCACCCTCAGGGCACCTTCGATATCGTCCGCATGGGTGACCTGGGCCCCGCCCTGCATCGCGATCTTGGAAGCCGTCGTCAGCTGACCGCCGAGCGTTCCGACAATTAACAGCCGCATCCGTTACTTTCCCTATCGATCCGTCTTGATGATTTCAGTCATGGTCACGCCGAGCTTGTCTTCCACCAGGACGACTTCACCACGGGCGACCAGCCGGTCGTTCACGTAGATATCGATGGCTTCCCCCACCTTCCGGTCGAGTTCCAGAACCGTTCCGGATGCCAGTTTCAACAGATCCGAGACATGCATTCTGGAGTGCCCCAGAACGGCGGAAATGCGCACAGGAACGTCGAACACGGCCTCAAGGTCAGCCGCGGACTGCGGTACATGCATTTCGCCATCGTCGAGCCGGCGCTGCGGCGCCTCGAGCTCGTCGAGCGGGATATTGTGATCTTGCTCGTCGCTCATGCGTCAGTTTCCTTTTCCGCCGACGTGTCGGAGGTTTTGCCGCGTCTTTCCGCACTGCGCCCTCGCAGATAGGAACGAATGCTGGCATCGATTTCGGCTTCGATCGCCTTGCGGTCGCGTCTGATACCGCCGTCAGCCCACTCGATATGGCAATCGCCGCGTCCGATTTCCGGCTCGCCGAGGATGACCAGCCGCCCTTCGAAGCCCTTTTCGTGAATGATCGGATCCACCTGGGCTTTCAGCGCCTCGACATCCTTCTCGGCGATACGGATGACGAGATGCGGCGCCTTGCGCAGCGGTCCCAGGCATTCTGACACCAAAGCCACCGTCTCGGCCAGCGGCTGGCGTGCGATCAGATGGGCACACAGACGCCTGGCCACAAGAAAAGCGAGACTGATGGCATCTTTCTCGCGTTCCGCCACCTGCCCGTCCAGGGTCTCCAGCACCCGCGAAACCGCTCCGGCCAGATGATTGACTTCCGCCGTAAGCAACGTCTCCTGCTTGGTCTGCAGGTCCTGAAGCGCCTTCACCCGGCCTTCTTCGAAAGCCTGGGCCCTTGCCTTCTTCAGCAATTCCTCATGCTGGGCGACCGGAATCATCGGTATCTCCGGCTCGACGGGAGCGACCTCTTCCGGCTCTTCAGGCTCGGAAAAGTCGACGTTGAACAGAAATTTCGATGGGTTGGTCATGCGTCCCATTCTGCTGTAAGTGCCTGCCGTTTGCCGCATCAGTAGATAATTTCATCCTCGCCCTTGGACTTGGAGATCATGATCTCGCCCTTGGCTGCCAGGTCCTTGGCCTTGTTCACCATGCCGGTCTGCGCTTCGTCCACATCACGCAACCGCACGGGTCCGAGCGCATCCATGTCGTCCTGCAGAAGTTTTGCGGCACGCGACGACATGTTGCCGAAGAAGAATTCCCTTGCCGTATCCGTGGAGCCCTTGAGCGCAATGGCCAGGGCGTCCTTTTCGACGTGCCTGAGCAGTGTCTGTGCACTGGCTGCGTCCAGCTTCAACAGATCGTCGAAGGTAAACATCAGGGTCTTGATGCGGTCGGCAGCTTCGCGGTTGTCCTCTTCCAGGGCTGCCAGGAAGCGGGCTTCGGTCTGCCGATCGAAATTGTTGAAGATCTCCGCCATCATCTCGTGGCTGTCGCGCCGCGAGGTGTTGGTGAGGTTCGACATGAATTCCACGCGCAGCGTCTGCTCCACCTTCTCCAGAACTTCCTTCTGGACGGCATCCATGCGCAGCATGCGGCTGACCACTTCCAGCGCCAGTTCCTCCGGCAGAATGCCCAGCACCCGTGCCGCGTGGTCGGAATTGATCTTCGACAGCACCACCGCGACCGTCTGCGGATATTCGTTCTTCAGATAGTTGGCGAGAACGTTCTCCTGCACGTTGGAGAGCTTCTCCCACATGTTACGCCCGGCCGGACCGCGGATTTCCTCCATGATGATGGAGACCTTCTCGCCCGGCAGGAAGCTGGCCAGCAGCCGCTCGGTCGCATCGACGTTCCCTGTCAGTGATCCCTTGGAACTGACGCGGCGCACGAAATCCTTGAACAGGTTCTCCAGCATGTTCGGCGTGACCGGACCGAGGTTGGCCATCGCGGCCGAAACCTGGCGCACCTCGATCTCGTCAAGCTTTGCCCAGATCGGCGCGCCATGGGACTCGCCAAGCGCGAGAAGCAGAACGGCTGCCCGTTCCGCTCCCTTCAGCTCGCGCTCTTCTTCGTCCGCGCTGACCTGCAGCTGTTTCTGGAGTTGATCGCTCACCGTCAGGCCGCCTGTTCATCCAGCCAACCGCGAACGATGGTCACCGCTTCGGTCGGATGGTCCTTGATCATGTCGCCTACCTTGGCAATCGAGCTTGCCTGCATGGCTCCTTCCTGCTTGGCCTGTTCCAGCCATTCGATCACGAATTCGTCTTCAGCCGATTCTTCCTGTGGCACTTCCGTCTCCACTACCAGCGTCCCATCCGGACCGATCATCAGCTCCTGAGGTTGCTTTTCTTCCGGTGTCACGATGCGGCGCAGCAGCGGGCGAACCACGAAGAGCAGCAGCATCACGGCAATCAGGAACAGAACACCCAGCTCGGCAAAACGAATGATGTCGTTGCGGGTGAAATCGAACAGGCTGTCACTTTCAGCCAGCAGGTCATCCTGCGGCGGCAGGGCGAACTGCAGGTTCACGACTTCCACAACGTCGCCCCGCTCGGCATCGAAACCGACTGCGGAGCGCACCAGAACAGCGATCCGGTCCAGGGTTTCCTGGGCGCGCGGTGTATAGGTGCTGCCGCCATTGCCGTCCGGCTGGTAGGTGCCGTCAACCAGCACCGCAACGGACAGACGCTTGATCTTGCCAGCTTCGACAACTTCGGTCCGGGTCGAGTGGGAAATCTCGTAGTTGACGATTTCCTCGGTAATGGACGACGTGTCGCGCTCTGCCTGCCCCTGACCAGCATCGGCGTTCGGAAGCTGGTTGGCAACAGTAACCTGCCCGTTCCGGGACACGGCGGAAGAAGCTTCTTCCTTGGACTGGGTCGAACGCACCACCTGCCCGTCCGGGTCGAAGGTCTCGGTGGTCTCCGTCAGGCGATTATAGTCGACCTCCGCGTTGACGCGAACCCGTGCCCGCCCAGGGCCGACGACGGAGTTCAGAATTTCCTCGATCTGGTTGCGCAGCCGGCCTTCGACCTCGACAGTCCGCTCCTGCAGCGAATTCGTCATCAGGCCGTCTTCGTCGTTGCCCGCGCCGGAAGCCAGCAGACGGCCGCTTTCGTCGACAATCGAGACACGGTCCGGCTCAAGTCCGTCAACCGCGGTGGCAACCAGATGCTGGACCGCGCGGATTTCGCCCGGGCCGAGAGCACCACGAACGTTCAGCACGATGGACGCTGACGGCGGACGACGGTCTCTCTGGAACAGCTGACGCTCCGGGATAACCAGGTGAACACGGGCGGCGCGGATGCGGTCGAGGGAGCCGATCGTGCGCGACAGCTCGCCTTCCATGGCGCGCAGGTGATTGATGTTCTGAACGAAGCTGGTGGCGCCAAGAGTGTCTGAACGGTCGAAGATCTCGTAGCCGATAGAACCGCCGGTCGGCAGGCCTTCAGCGGCAAGCTGCATGCGCAGGCGGGCGACCTGCTCGTTCGGAACGAGAATCGAGGCACCCTGGCGGGCGATCTCGAATTGCACGCCCTGGCTTTCCAGCTGGGAAACGATCGATGCGGAATCCTCAAGGGTCAACTCATTGTAGAGTGTCGTCATCTGGGGTGCCGTCACCCGAAAGATGATGAAGGCGAAGACGCCGACGAGGATGGCGGCAACTGCCCCCATTGCAGCAATGCGTGCCGCCCCCAAGGTTCTGATGAATTCTACAAGTCCGTTCACGAATGCCCGCCCGCATTTGAAACATGCCCCTGCCGTTATTATTGGAGTCGGCTGGGCACGCCACACCTTCGATGGGCAAAATTTGCCGCCCAGGTGGTTAACAAGTGGTTAACAAAACCTTTCCAATAGGGGCGGATCGGCGAGTTTCCGCCATTTCGATTAATGCAAACTGCAACTGAGGTGGGGAAAAACTGCCTACCTCATTAATTTTTGGATAAGTTCCGTACGGACAGCAAGACAAATAAAAAGGCCGGCAGTGCCGACCTTTTGATTGCGCCCCACCGGCGCATTGCAGAAACCGTGTTCCGGGTCAATTTCGATATTGCTGGACCCGGGTCGCTCGAAGCCCGGCAAGACCGTGCTTTTCAATCGAGCTTTGCCAGGAGAGGAACTCCTCAACTGTCAGAGTGTATCTCTGGCACGCTTCTTCAAGGGACAACAAGCCACCGCGAACTGCGGCAACCACCTCTGCCTTGCGGCGGATGACCCACCGCTTTGTCGAAGTCGGAGGCAGGTCCGCAATGGTAAGCGGGCTCCCGTCCGGTCCGATGACATATTTTACACGCGAACGAATGTGTTCGGTCATTGTACTCTCACACTAACCATGACCAAGGCTGATTTGAGACTACAAGATGACGCTTAACAAACGCCTAAAGCAAAATTGTGTTTTTATTAACTATAAAATCTAAATTTAGTGAATGATATTTAGGATTTCGCAAAGATAAAGGGTCCAATTCTAAATAGTATTATATGAAATCGTTAACCATATTTACCTGGCCGTGCAATTTGCAAGGCAATTCGATTAACCTGAAAATTGCATCCCTGCTCCGGCCACACTTCATTCTTGTTTTTTGTGCCGGCAAATCTCCCGCGGATTACCCTCAGCCCCTTGAAACATCGAGAAAACGCGAAAAACCGCCCCGGAGGCATCCGGAGCGGTTTTCAAAAAATGTGAATGTGTGGCTGATCAGGACGGTCGGGCGACCGACACCACGGAACTGACCGGAAACTCCTGGCTGCCAACCTTCAACACCGCCTCCCCGCTCGACCAGTCCACGCTGTCGACGATGCCCGATACGGTTGTCTTGACGGTTTCCGGCCGGCTGGAGGCGTCCTTAACATCGAAGGAGATGGTGTAGAGCCCGTTCACGGCCTGCTGGCCGGAATCAGTCTGCCCGTTCCAGTAGAAGGTGCCGTCGCCTGCTGCCAGCTCGATGTCACCGCTATAGACGATGGACCCGCTGGTGTTGCGGATCTCGAAGGTGCCAGTCGCATCTTCCGCCACATTATAGCTCCAGCTGGCCTGACTGCCCGACAGGGTCGTCGTGGAAGCATCAGCAGTCACTTCATTGCCGATATAGCTGACGTAACTCATGCTCTGGTTGCTCGTCAGCGAGGCAATGATTTCTTCAAGGTTCTGGTTCTGCTTGATGGCCTGCTCGACGCTCGAATACTGAACCAGCTGATTGGTGTATTCGGCCGAGTCCAGCGGATCCAGCGGATCCTGGTTCTGGATCTGCGTCGTCAGGATGCTCAGGAACAGTTCGTAATCGGCAATGAGGCCGGCCTGGCTGGTTGCCGAGCCGGTCTGCGACGATGCAGAGGAAGTTGGAGAAACGGTTGTCATTTTTTCACTCCTGAGGCAGCAACTCGCCCCGTTACACTTTCATGTCCAGGCCGCCGCGCTGTTCCGCGATGGTCATTCTGACAATGTCTTCAAGCATCGGATCGGCTTCCTCGGAAACCGTGCCTCCGCCACCATTCGAGGCCGGCTGATGTCCATCCCCTCCCTGTTCGGAGCCGAACTGCTGGCCGCCGTCCTGTCTCAGGGAGAATTGCAGGTTGTCTGAATCCGGGTTGAGCCCTGCCGCTTCCAGCGCGCGCTCCAGGCCGCGCTGATCACGCAGGAACATGTCCAGCGTCTCCGGCCGGTCGACACGCAGATGGGCCTGGACCTTGCCGTCGTGAGAAACCTTCATCTCAACCTCGACCCGGCCGAGTTCCGGCGGGTCGAAACGCATCTGGAAACGGGTCTGACCATCCTTCAGATTGCGCGCAATCTCTGCGGCCACCTGGGTAGCCACCTGACCGGACTGGCTCTGGCTGGGCGCCTGCAGGCTCTCGGTCCGCATCGCCCCTGCCAGATCGCCGCCGCGTACCGTTGCCGCACCGAACTCGCCGGAAATGCTGGTGTGCTGCAATTCAGCAGGCATATCCGCTTCATCAGCCGCAATATTCGACAGCGCCGCAGCAGCGACAGGACCAGCCAGGGCCGCTCCGCGCGGCTCAGGTCCCGTTTGCTCCGCGCCCTTGGCAGCAGGTCCGGCAGCAGCATCTTGCGTATTGCCTGCCCCCTGCGGACCGGAAGCCTCACCCGTGACCGGCTTGACGAGACCCGTACCTTCCTCGGCAACAGGCTCACCAGCCAGCAACTGTTCGGACGACACCGGCTGCGGCGTTGCCTGAACCGGCTGTTGAACAGGAACGGCACCCGCATTCACGGCGGCAGCAACCTGTGTGGTGGCCGCACTCACCGCGGTTCCGACTTGCGCGCTCGCATCACCCGTTTGCGTGTTCGCCGTTACCGGCTGGGCTGACGTCTTGCCATCCACCACGGGTGCGGCAGGCACTGCAGGAACCTGCGTGCCGTCAGATGCCGCAGCAGCCTTGGCGACAGCCGAGACAGACGCAGCAACAGTTCCAGCAGGCGTTGCCGCGGCAACCTGGAGACCAGGCGCTTCACCAGCCCCCTGCCCCGGCGCCTGACCGCCAACCACTGCGCCGGCCTGCATATTTGCCTGGACAGGCAACGTCACGGCCGGCTGCTGGCCGGCTGGGTGAGCGGCGGGCGTTACCGACGCCCGGAATTCTTTCGGCAGTTCGCTCTGCCAACGGCGCTCTGTCGTGGCAGGCGCTGGCCGCGCAACTGCCGCCTGCGCCTCCGCCGCTGTAGCAGGTGCTGTCTGTCCGGCTGCTTCAGGCTGCGCGGCACCTGCCTCAACACCGTTCAACGCGCCGGCAAAGTCCGGTGCCGTAGCCGGCGCAGAACCTCCGGAACCGGCACCAGCTCCTGCATCAGCTGCAGGAACAGGCGCAGCCCCGTTTGCGGCACCAGCTGAAGGCACCGCTGGAACGTTGCCTGCAAGACCTGCGCCTCCCGAAAGAGCTGCACCGGGTGCGCCCGCATCGGCAGTGGCAGGCGTGGTAGCCGCGCCTTCGCCAGCAGGAGCCGGAACAACAGGTGCAACAGGAGCGACCGGCACAAATTCCGCAACCAGGGCAACGTCGGCGGTTTGCGCTGCCTCATCTCCTTCAGAGGGAAGCAGACCCTGATCCGCATCACCGGGTTGCCCCGCGTTGAGCGGCGGAGTGCCGGCCACGATATCGCCGGAAAGAAGAGGATCGGTAACCGGGACCGTCGGATCCACCGCAACGGCGGGTGCAAGCTCGCCTGTCACCACAGAGGTCTGGATCTGCGCGGCAACCACCCCCGGCTTCACCGGTTCGGCCGCCCGGCCGGCCTTGGCGGAAACCACGGCACTGACCTGACCCTTGTCTTGCCCTGCGCCCTTCGCGGCGCCCTGCCCCGAAATCGAGCTCAGCTCCTCGGCAAATCCGTTTGCCTTGCCCCCAACAGAGGAAGCAGCCGCACCTGCAGAAGCTTGCCCGCCAGCAAGTGCGCTGCCCGCACCCGCTGCCAGCGCCCCGGCAGAAACATCCGTTGTCAGTCCAAATGGCAGCACGCTTGCCCCCAGATCCCGGCCCGCATCGGCGGGCATATTTCGTCACCGGAATAGAAAGCAAACATCGGGCCAAACGTTGAATTCTGTCAGACCCTTTGATTTTGCTCATCTTTTTCAAAGACGAAGCGAAACTGCGTCGGGTTCCGGGCGGCAAGCTTTGCCGGTTAGGCAAAGCGTGCCTGCCATGCGGGGGAAGCAATTGGCAGCCGCTCTCCTTATCTGTATAGTGCCGCCAACTTTGAATAGGGCTCTTGATCGCCGCCCGCCCGGCAGGGCGTGGAAGGCTCGGGACGGACAACCGCCCCGCCTGCGCGATCGGCCAAAAACTTCTGGAAGTACACTGGATGCGAAACAGTCTGGATCTGCCCGGCCGCCCGGAAGACACTCGCGTTGTCGTCGCCATGTCCGGCGGGGTCGACAGCTCGGTCGTGGCCGCCCTTATGAAGGCCGAAGGCTACGACGTCATCGGCGTCACCCTGCAGCTTTATGATCACGGCGCCGCCGTCAGCAAGGCAAAGTCCTGCTGCGCGGGCGTCGACATTCATGATGCCCGCCGTGCGGCCGAAACCATCGGCATTCCCCATTACGTGCTGGATTATGAAAGCCGGTTCAAGGAACAGGTCATGGACCGTTTCGCCGACAGCTACATCGCCGGCGAAACCCCGATCCCCTGCGTCTCCTGCAACCAGACGGTCAAGTTCACCGATCTCCTGAAGACCGCGAAGGATCTTGGCGCCGATGCACTGGCAACCGGCCACTATGTCCGCTCCGCCCAGCAGGGCAACAAGCGCGCGCTTTTCCGCCCGGCCGATCTTGACCGCGACCAGAGCTATTTCCTGTTCGCCACCACGCAGGACCAGCTCGATTTCATCCGCTTTCCGCTTGGCGGCATGCCCAAGTCGAAGGTGCGTGAGCTTGCAGCCGAATTCGGCCTGACCGTCGCCAACAAGCCGGACAGCCAGGACATCTGCTTCGTGCCCAATGGCGATTATGCCGAGGTTATCCGCAAGCTGCGCCCCAATGCGGCCGAACCGGGTGAGATCATCCATATGGACGGCCGTGTGCTGGGTGAGCATGACGGCATCATCCATTACACCATTGGCCAGCGCCGCGGCCTTGGCGTTGCCACGGGCGACCCGCTCTATGTGGTGCGCCTCGACCCGGACGAGCGCCGTGTCGTGGTCGGCCCGCGCGAAGCACTGGCGACCCGCACCATCCTGCTGCGCGAAATGAACTGGATCGGCGATCAGCCGCTGGACGAAGGCGACGAGATCGAGCTCTTCGCCAAGGTCCGCTCCACCCGCCCGCCGGCACCTGCCACCTTGCGCATCCTGAACGGCAAGGCGTTCGTGGATCTTGCCAACGGCGAAACCGGCGTCGCCCCGGGCCAGGCCTGCGTCTTCTTTGATACGGACGACGAAACAGCCCGTGTTCTGGGCGGCGGCTGGATCCACAAGACCGAACGCACGGGCGACTGGGCGATCGATTTTCCACAGGTCAAAGCCCCGGTTTCCGCGG
This sequence comes from Roseibium sp. ROS1, assembly GCF_054658215.1. NCBI lineage: Bacteria > Pseudomonadati > Pseudomonadota > Alphaproteobacteria > Hyphomicrobiales > Stappiaceae > Roseibium > Roseibium sp. ROS1. The sequence goes on along the minus strand of NZ_BAAGIG010000001.1, from coordinate 710,948 downwards.
CCTGAGGCCAGACAAAAAACTTTGCGGCCGGACGCCAATTCAACGCTTGACGCCCGCCCGCCGCCTCACTATAAGCACCCCACGTCGCGCGGGCCACCTAGGCCCGGACCGCACGGGATGGCGGAGTAGCTCAGCCGGTTAGAGCAGCGGAATCATAATCCGCGTGTCGGGGGTTCGAGTCCCTCCTCCGCTACCAACATCTTTCAACGAAATCCCCGTACCTAGTCGCAACATGATCGCAGGCTAACTCTGCTTGCGGCCAGCAAGAGCGCGAAAGCAATTTCTCAGCTACTTGTGGTCAGGCATCGCAGCCAATGGCTTGGTTTCAACACCCGCCGAATTGATCACGACCCATTTTTTCACCAAAGACCACAAACGTCTTGGTTGAGGCCGTTAGGAAACGGTCTGCTCGTTACGATGATCCGAGCGAAGCAGTCATTCAACTGTATCGGCAGCGCAGGCAATTTCGGCCCAAAGCTGCCGTACGTCGCGGTCTCAATCAATGGCGGCTTCGCTGCCCCGATATGGACGATCGTTCTCTCTCGACCTTGTCCTGAAAGCGGCCGTTCGTTGCGCCGCGAACGAAGGCCCACAAGGCCGGATAACGGTTGATCGCTGCATGTTTCTAATTGTGCGCTTGTGCGGACAATAGCGTCATTCCTGAACCTTAGCTCGCGACAACCTCAAATAAGTTCCATTTCTTTTCGAACCCTTTGAGTGCGAACGCACCAGCGTCACGGAACTGGAAGGCGGAGTTTCCGATTGTAAGGTCGGTAACGGTCTGCGACACGAGAATCTGATTCGGTGCCGCGCGCCCTTCAATTCTTGAAGCTACATGGACCGCCAATCCACTGATGTCTCCGCCGCGCATTTCAACTTCACCGGTGTGCAGCCCGGCTCGAGAAATCAAACTTTGGTCGAGTAGTTTCTTGCGAAGATTGAGCGCACATTCAATTGCACGCCCTGGGGCATCGAACGTCGCCAATAGCCCGTCACCTGTTAGTTTGATCAAACGACCGCGGAACAACTCAATAAGGTCTCCTGCAAGTTGATCGTGCCGATCCAAGACTGCGCGCCACTGACGGTCGCCATGAGAATGTGCTTCTTCCGTCGATCCAACAAGATCGAGAAACAAACATGTGGCAAGGACTCTGTCCGAGTTAACAGAATTTTGCATGTCTTCTAGTAGAAACGATCTAATCTTGTTTATCACTAGTCCGTTGTCTTCGCCCCAGAAATAGTGCCCGCCGGGACCACAGTCTTCGAAACGCGCGTTGGGCACTCGATCGGCGATGAACTCACCATTTGCCACCGGAACCTGTCGGTCATCTGAATGGTGCAATACCAGCGTGGGCTGCTGGACCAATGGGAGTATTTCGCGCACATCTATTTGTAAGTTCAGGTCAAAGTACTTCCGCATTGCCGTCGGCGAACAGGATGATTTCTGGATCTTCCCAAAGATCTTCCTTGCAGCATCCGAGGCACCTAGTGACGGGACAAAGATGTCCAAATTTGACCCAGAACCCCAATTGGAAAGCGCACTTTCAACGGCTGCGGCCCGATCTCGGTAGGACGGCATAAGGTCATAACCGCCGGCCCCGCACGATTTTGCATAACCACCAAAGGTGATCACCTTGGAAACTTGCGCAACATGTGTCGCTGCATAAAGCAAAGACATTGCAGCCCCTTCGGATAGTCCAAAGAGCACACAATCTCGCAGGTTCAATTCGTGAATTATGGCAGCAATGTCATTAGCCCGTTCTTCCAGCGTCGGAGCATTAGAAATGCGGTCCGACAAACCCTGTCCTCGCTTGTCGAATTCAATCACACGGGAAAAGTCGGCGAGTCGGGATACAAAATCCGAGTATTGTGGAAACTCATGATACAGCTCCACATGTGAGAAAATTCCCGGCACCATAAGAATATTTGGCGGACCGTCACCAGTGGCTCGGTAGGCAATGCTCAATCCATCGCACTCGACATAGTCTGTTTCGAACATCGCGCCCTCTGGTCAGACCGCTTTCGGAGACTCTGTATCTACTGCTAGGAAAGCCTCGCCACACCCCATGGTGCACATTACCACTATAAGCAGCCAGGGGCACGGAGCAGATTTCTCCGCTCAAAGGTTCAAACCAGTCATTCGCTGCGCATCACCGGAAGGATGGCCACGGATCGAAAGCGGCTATGCGCCTACTAAGCGCAAACGATCGCTTCCCGCCCTCAATAGACCCACACTCGTCCGTAACTAACGGCAGCTCAGCAATTCAGGCTGAAACACTGCCTCTATAGAGACCGCCCCCGCCATCCAATTGGACTCTGAAAATTGTCAAATTGGATATGTTGGCCAGACCAATTCCTTTCTAGCGTTCACGCAACAGCCGACTGTTCTCCTGATGCTCCTGGATCCTTCAGGCAGCGCCCCCTTTTCAATGGACCGAACATGCAAGTGCTTGACCGCGTTGAACTCTACCTTGTGAAAACACCCCTGCCCGCGCAACATGCGCCGTCGTGGATCCCTGGAACAATCCGGACGCATGTCTCCATGTGCATCGTCCGGTTCATCACCGATGACGGTGTTGAAGGATGGAGCGGGTTTCCGGCTGCGGGGCGTGAGCGCGCCGGGCTGGGCGACCTTTTGGCGGGTCTCTTTCTCGGCCAGGATGCAGGCGATATCGAAAAGCTTTCCGAGCGTATCCAGATCATGGCGGCGGGTGGCAATTTCAACTGGTGGCTTGAGCCTGCCTTCTGGGACATCAAGGCCAAGAGCGCGGGCCTGCCGCTCTACAAGCTGCTTGGCGGAACGGATGACCGCATCAGGCTTTATGCCTCATCCGGCGAGCTTCGGGCCCCGGGCGCGCGGCGCGAGGAAGCCGAAGCCCGGCTTGCCGAAGGGTTCGACACGATGAAAATTCGTGTCCATGACTTCGATGAGGCCGTTGATATCGACCATATTTCCGATATCGCCCGCCACATGCAGGGACGGATGAGGATCTCGGTCGACTGCAATCAGGCCTTCCGCCTGACGCAGAACGGCGATGCACCGCTCTGGTCGCTGGACCGGGCCAAACGCTTTGTCGATGCCGCCGCGGGTGTCGGCCTTGCCTGGGTGGAAGAACCGCTGTTTGGCGAATGGCACGAGGAAATCGCCAGACTGACAACCTATTCGCGCGTTCCTGTCGCCGGCGGCGAACTTCATGTCATGGGCTACAGGGAACTGGCGCGGATGATGAAGATGGGCTGCTACAATATCTTCCAGCCCGATGCCATGTGGGCCGGCGGGATTACACAGTGCCTCAAGGTTGCCGCGCTTTGCAGGCAAGAAGGCATCAGGTTCACGCCGCATTGCTGGTCGAACGGCTTCGGCTTCATCGCAAATGCGCATGTGTTTGCCGCCAGCGGCTTTGCCGGTGAGGAGCTGTTTGAATATCCGATCTCACCACCGGGCTGGACACCGGAAGGCCGCGACCAGATCTTCTCGCAGCCATTCCTGCACGAAAACGGCTGGTTTGCCATGCCGCAGACACCTGGCCTCGGCTTCGAGATCAATCAGGAAACCCTTAAGAAATACGGGCAGTGTTTCTTCAAGGCCAGCCGCAACTCCACGCACTGGATGCCTGAAGCGCTGCCTGCTCCTTAAAGGTCTCCCCCACGTCTAGCGTGCGCCGTTCACGCGAACTTCGCCCGAAGGCGCAGGACAGGTTTCTGCCACCTCGGTGAGGGAAACCTCCTTCGCGGACACATCAAGCCGAACCATGCGTCTTTGCAGATCATGTCCTGAGGCACCCAGGAAAAGAAGCACCGCGCGGCAGGCGCCGGAGCGCGCCTGTCAATCTGCACAATGGACCGGCGTGCAGGCATGAAGTAACAATTCTGGGTAGAGTTTGCCGATAGCCCCGGTCCTTGCCTCAGTCACCAACGTCGATCCTTGACGCCGTGCGAGAACGGGGGCCCTTGGCAACCTGTGTCTGTCATGCGGGGAACGATGCGAAGCTGGGCCTGCCTTCTCTGTCTTGCAACGCTGCTTCTGGCAGCCTGTTCGACGTTGAACACGGACTATCCGCGCGTCGAGACGAGTGCCTTTACGGCCTATCGCAGCACCTATCTGGGCCGCCTGTTCCAGGCCGCGGAAAAAAGCCATCCGGGCAAATCAGGTGTCTCGCTCGTCACGACAGGGCGCAACGCCTTTGCCATCCGGGTGGCCATGACGGAACTCGCCGAGCACAGCCTCGATCTGCAATACTACATCTGGGATGCGGACCAGAGCGGGCGCATCCTCGCGCAGGCCCTTTTGCGCAGCGCGGATCGCGGCGTGCGCGTGCGTCTTCTCATCGACGATATCAACGTCAACGGACGCGATGAAATCCTCGCCAGTCTGGACGCCCATCCGAATATCGAGATCCGGTTGTTCAACCCCTTCGTGAGCCGGTCCTCGCGGGTCTTCAACCTGATCGGTGACTTCGACCGCCTGAACCACCGCATGCACAACAAGCTGATGATCGCCGACAACGCGGTTGCGCTTCTCGGCGGGCGCAATATCGGCGACCACTATTTCGACGTCTCCGAGGAATCCAACTATCGCGATCTGGATATAGCCGCGGTCGGCCCGGTGGTGCGGGATGCCTCGAGCGTCTTTGATTATTTCTGGAACAGGGACTGGTCGGTGCCCGTCGCGGCCAGCGTCAACCGGACCTTTGGCGAAACCGACCTGGAAATGGCCCGGGTGAAACTGGAAGAGACCATCGACACCGAAGGATATCCCTATCCTTTCCGCCAGAGGGTCACTGCCGTCCGTCAGTCGATGTCCTCGCTCACAAGGCAACTGGTCTGGGCACCGGCCTTTGTCGTCTGGGACGATCCGGCGGATTTCATCGCGGGAAAAAGCGGCGGCAAGATCCTCAAGGCACTTGTCGGCAAGGTGGACGGGCTCAAACGCGAACTCCTGATGGAAAACGCCTATTTCGTTCCCACGCAGGCAGGCGCGGACAAGCTGAAGCAGCTTACGGCGCGCGGCGTGAAGGTCCGCGTTCTCACCAACTCGCTCGGTTCAAATGATGTGGTTGCGGTTCACGCCGGCTATTCGAAATACCGCGCGGAACTTCTGGAAGCCGGCATAGAGCTGCATGAGGTCAGGGCCGATTCCGCAAGGGTCCAGCAAACGCTCTTTTCGACAGACTCCAAGGCCGGGCTGCACACCAAGGCCGCCGTCTTTGACGGAACCTCGATATTCGTCGGCAGTTTCAATCTGGATCCACGATCAGCCAACCTCAATACGGAGATCGGCCTTTACGTGGAAAGCCCCGAACTTGCCCGCAGGCTGACAGTGTTCCTGAATGAAGGCGTTTCGCTGAAAAACAGCTACCGGCTCGAACTGGACGACAACGGCAGGATCCTCTGGAAGAGCGAAGAAGATGGCGAGATCGTCACCTTCACCTCGGACCCGGGATCGACACTGGGCCAGCGCTTCACCTCCGGCATCATCGCAACGCTTCCCGTCGAAGGCCAGTTGTAGGCTGGTGGAAAGGGTTAGCAGACTCCTCTCCGCCAACCGCCCCGCCCCCTGCCGCTTCGATACAAGCCGGAGATGGCGCAGGCGTTTCGCACTTCAAGCGATCTCGAACCCGGCACACAGCGCGGTGTTGGCGACATGGCTGCGCATTGCGGTTCGGGCGGCTTCCGCGTCGCCCTTGCGCAGTTCGGCAACGATGACCCGGTGTTCTGCCAGCGAGGCCCGCATGCGCAGCGGATCCGTGATCGGGATCGGCTGGCGCTGGGTCTCCGTCAGAAGTTTCCGGACCTGATCGTAGAGACCCGCGATCATGCGGTTCCTGCACCGCCGGGCAATCAGGTCGTGAAACTCCAGATCGGCATCCACGTTGCTAAGGAAGTCGCGATTGGACCAGGCCTGTTCCATCAGGTCGGTCAGTTGCGAGAGCCGGTCGAGATCTTCCTCCGACAGTCGCCCAGCTGCATGCGCCGCAATCTCGCCTTCAAGGACAAGCCGGGTCTCGAACACTTCCTGCAGGGAGTGTTCCTCGGCGAACTTCCAGTCCGACATGGTCTTGCCCGAACCGGTGCCGACGACAAACGTCCCCCTGCCCGCTTCGGTCTTGATCAAGCCGATGGTTTCAAGGGTCAGAAGGGCTTCGCGCAATGAGGCCCTGCTGACACCGAACTCTTCCGACATTTCCCGCTGCGAAGGGATCTTCTCCCCGCTCTTGAGCGCTCCGCTGAGGATCATCTCCTGAAGCTTGCGGGCGATGCTCTGCGGAACCGGCGTACGTGTAATCATTGTGTCTTTCATGGTTCGTACGGCGCGTGTGCCGTTCTGCCTTCTTTTAGCCCGCCGAAACGCGATCAGCATCATTTTAACGCTTGCATCCCGTTTGATCGATCTGTTTACTGGTCTAACTGGTCAGACCAGTCATACCAGTTAGACCAAGAATAATCACCAGGGGAATAAAATGTCTCTTCACTCCTTCATCAAAACGGCTGCAACCGTAGGCTTGCTCACGTTTTCCTCCATGACCACCGCCATGGCCGCAGACCTGACAGTCGGCGCCAACATCGGCAACGTTCCGTGGGAATTCCAGGATGAGTCGGGCAAGACCGTCGGTTTTGAAATCGATCTTGCAACCGAGGTCGCAAACAGGCTCGGCAAATCGATCGAGTTTGAAAACATCCCGTTCAACGGGCTCTTTTCCGCGGTCCAGTCGGGCCGGATCGACATGGCGGTTTCCTCGATCACCATCACCAAGAAGCGTCTGGAATCGGTCACATTCGCCCAGCCTTACTATGACAGCGACCAGTCCCTCACCGTTGCCGCCGACAGTGGCCTGAAATCGGTTGCCGACATGAAAGGCAAGGTCATCGGTGTCGACACGGGCTCTACCGGCGACATCTGGGCCACCGAAAATCAGGAGAAATACGGCTTTGGCGAAATCCGCCGCTACGAAGGCCTGGCCCCGGCCATGCTCGACCTGACGGCCGGCCGTATCAACGGCTACATTAGCGACATCCCGGCGCTGCTTTATTACACTAAGGACAAGCCGAACCTTGCGGTCGTCGAACGCATCACCACCGGCGAACAGTACTCCATGATGTTTGCCAAGGACGCGGAACTGGCAAGCCAGGTGAACGACGTCCTGTCCGAACTGAAGAAGGAAGGCGTCGTGGCTGACCTGCACGAGAAATGGTTCGGCTCTCGCGCCGAAGAAACCACCTCGACAGTCACCATCCTCGACATGCCCAAGCTGTAAGCAAAGCACGCGCGGGCCGCCTTCGGGAGGGCCCGCGCCTTCCCTGATTCCAGCCATTCTTCCGGACTTTTCATGGACCTCTTCGAAACGTTCTTCAACGTTCCGGTCTTCATCCGAACGTTTCCGCTCCTCATGAGCGGCCTTGTCGTAACCTTGCAAATCGGGGCAACCAGTATCGTTGCCGGCCTTGTTCTCGGGCTTTGCCTTTCCCTTGTGCGCATGTACGGCTCACCCTGGATACGTGTACCGGCCGCCATCTATATCGACATCTTCCGGTCAATCCCGCTGCTCGTACTCCTGATCGTCGTCTACTACGCCCTTCCATTCGTCGGCATCAGACTGTCACCATTCCTGTCCGCCACGCTCGCGCTGACGCTCGTGTCCGGTGCCTATACCGCAGAAATCTTTCGGGCGGGCATTCAGGCGATTCCCGTCGGACAATTTGAAGCCTCGCGCGCACTTGGCCTGTCCTACAAGGACATGATGGTCGACGTCGTGCTGCCGCAGGCCATCAAGATCGTTATCCCGCCACTGACGAACAACTGCATCAACGTGATGAAGGACACCGCATTGGCCTCCGTCGTTGCCATGCCGGACCTTCTCAAGCAGGCGACCCAGGCCCAGGCCCTTGCCGCCAACCCCACGCCCCTGATCGGCGCTGCCATTATCTATCTCGCGTTCCTATGGCCTTTGGTTGCCCTGGTCTCGCGCTTTGAAAACCGGCTCGGGCGGAGGAGTGCGTGATGCGAAACATCATCGAAATCGAGAACGTTACCAAGCACTACGGCGCCTTTGCCGCGCTCAGCGACATAGACCTGGCGATCGGCGAAGGCGAGGTTGTCTGTGTCATCGGCCCGTCCGGGTCCGGCAAATCCACGCTGATCCGGTGCATCAACCTTCTGGAGAGCTATTCCGACAAGGGCAGCATTCGGGTCGACGGCATTCCGGTGCAACCCGGACCGACACTGGGCCAGGTCCGCGCCGAAGTCGGCATGGTGTTCCAGTCGTTCAATCTTTTCCCGCACATGAGTGTCCTGAAGAACGTGATGCTGGCCCCCATGCGTGTGCGCAGGACACCGGCTGCGGAAGCTGCCACGAAGGCCCGCGAACTCTTGGCTCGCGTCGGCATTGCCGAACAGGCAGACAAGTTTCCCGGCCAACTGTCCGGCGGTCAGCAGCAACGTGTTGCCATTGCCCGCGCACTGGCAATGGAACCCAAGGTGCTCCTGTTCGATGAACCGACCTCGGCGCTCGATCCGGAAATGGTGGGCGAAGTTCTCGACGTCATGCGCCAGCTTGCCGGAACCGGCGTGACCATGGTCGTGGTCACCCATGAAATGGGCTTTGCCCGCCAGGTGGCCGACAGGGTGATCTTCATGGATGGCGGCAGGATCGTGGAAACCGGAACGCCGGCGCAGATTTTCGACACCCCGAAAGAACAAAGAACCCGCAATTTTCTAAGCGCGGTCCTCAACCACTGAAATTTACTGCCTTTGCTGGAGCCAACCATGCCAAACAATGCACAACTGGACATCGCCTGGGTCCGGGATCAATTTCCGGGACTGAAATCGGACTGGGTCTTTTTCGACAATGCCGGCGGATCGCAGATCCTCAACCAGGCAGTCGAGCGGATCAAACAGTTCCTGCTCGAAAAAAACGTTCAGATAGGCGGTAGCTACGAAGTTTCGAAGGCCGCCGCGGCAGCTCTCCTGGAAGCGCGCAAGGCCGGTCAGCTTCTGGTCAACGCCTCCCGTCCCGAAGAGATCGTCTTCGGCCATTCCACCACCGTGCTGATGCAGAACCTTGTCGAATCCATGCGCCGCCAATTGGCGCCGGGGGACGAGGTGATCGTGACCAACGCGGACCATGAATCCAATATCGGCCCCTGGCTGCGGCTCGAGGAATTCGGCATCAAGGTGATCTTCTGGCAGCTCGACAAGGACAGCCTGACCCTGCACCTGGATGATCTCGGCAAACTGATGAACGAACGCACCAGGCTCGTTGCGGTCCACCACGTCTCCAACATCCTGGGTGAAGTTAATCCCGTTCGCGAAATCGCCGATTATGTGCATCACAGAGGTGCCAGACTGTGCGTCGACGCGGTCGCCTATGCGCCGCACCGGGCGATCGACGTGCAGGAACTGAACGTCGATTACTACATCTTCAGCCTGTACAAGACCTTCGGTCCGCACATCGCGATGATGTACGGCAAATACGACCACCTTCTGGAGCTGGACACGCTCTACCACTATTTTTACGGCAAGGACAAAGTCCCGGGAAAACTGGAAGCAGGCAATCCGAATTATGAACTTGCCTATTCGCTGACAGCCATCACTGCCTATCTGCAGGAACTTGGGAAACGATGCGGAGCCCCTGCCTCGTCCGAGCCGCGCGCCCTGATCGAGACCGCCTTTTCTGCCATCGCAGCGCAAGAGATTGCCTTGACCCAGCGCTTTCTCGACTGGGCGAAGCAACACCCGGACATCACGATTGTGGGGCGTGACACGGTTGGAAACGGCAACAGGATCGCAACCATCAGCTTCACGGCAAAAGGCTGGGCGCCGGAGGCACTGTGCCGGAAGATCGACGAATACCATGTTGCGATCCGCCATGGTGATTTCCATTCCCGGCGCCTGATCGAAGACCTCGGGCTGGCCGAAGCCGGGGGCGTCGTGCGCCTGTCCATGGTCCATTACAACACGCTTGAAGAAGTCGATCGCCTGACCAACGCCCTGGATGAAACCCTCGGTCAAGAAGCGTCCGGAACAGCACCTGTGAAAGCATCGGCATGACGGCACCCTCCTTCGACACAGTGGTGCGCGGTGGCACCATAGTCACCGCAGCCGATGTCTATCAGGCAGACATCGGCATTACGGATGGCAAGATCGTGGCAATCGGGCGTGATCTGCAGGAAGCGGCCAAGTCCATCGATGCGACCGGCTTGCTCGTGATGCCGGGCGGCATCGACAGTCACGTCCATATCGCGCAGCCGTCAGGCGAAGGCATTGTCATGGCGGACGATTTCGAAAGCGGAACGAGGTCGGCGCTTCTTGGCGGGAACACGACGGTAATGCCTTTCTGCCTTCAGCAGAAAGGCGACACCTTGCGCGAGGCGTTGAAGGGATATCACGCCCTCGCAGAGGGCAACTGTTTCACCGACATCAGTTTTCACATGATCGTCTCCGACCCGACACCGCATGTGCTTGGCCAGGAAATGCCGGCACTTGCGGAAGAAGGCTATACGTCGATCAAGGTGTTCATGACCTACGAAGGCCTGCGCCTGCGCGACGACGAGATCCTGGCCACGCTGGATGCGGCCAAACGCTCCAGACAGATCGTGCTGGTTCATTGCGAAAACGAAGATGCCATCCGCTATCTGATCGGACGGCGCGAAGCAGATGGCGATACCGCCCCGTACCACCACGCCACGTCTCGCCCGATCGCGGCAGAGCGAGAGGCAACACACCGGGCCCTGTCTCTGGCCGAAATCGTCGATACCCCGATCGTCATCGTCCATGTTTCGAACCGCGAAGCGATGGAGGAAATCTCGCGCGCAAGGCTGAGAGGCCAGAAGATCGCCGGTGAAACCTGCCCGCAATACCTCGTTCTGACGGCAGACGATCTGGATCTTGAGGATTTCGAGGGTGCGAAGTTCGTCTGCTCACCTCCTCCCAGAGACAAGGAAAGCCAGGACGCCTGCTGGTCCGGTCTGGAAAACGGCGTGTTCGACCTTTACTCTTCCGACCACTGCCCGTTCCGGTTTGACGACCCCGGCGGCAAGAAGACCGAGAAGGGAATGCAGTCCTTCAGATGGGTCCCGAACGGCATTCCGGGTGTTGCGACCAGACTACCGATATTGTTCTCCGAAGGCGTCAAGACCGGCCGGATCGACCTCAACCGCTTCGTTGCGCTGACGTCCACCAATCACGCCAAGCTGTATGGTCTCTATCCGCAGAAAGGCACCATCGCGGTCGGTTCGGATGCCGATCTGACCCTGTGGGATCCGGAACTCAGGAAAACCATCACCAACGACGACCTCGGCCATGGCGCCGACTACACGCCTTACGAAGGCATGGAGGTGACCGGATGGCCCGTGAAGGTTCTTCTGCGCGGCGACCTGGTGATGGAAAAAGGTGTACCCGTTCTTGGCAAGGGCCGAGGCAGGTATCTTCCCCGTAAACGGAGCAATCTGATCAACGGCGAAACCAGCCTGTAAGTCCTGCCCGGCATCATCCGGCGTGTCGCTGTTGGCGGCTGATGATGCCGGGCCACAAACCGGAAAAAGAAACGCAGACCATTTCACCCGGGAAGGGATCTGGATTGACACCGACGGTCAGGTCGGCGAGGATTTTCAGATGATCCGAATGTCTGCTTTAGCCTCCCGGCTAAAAAGGCGGCTCCTGCCTGTCGACAGGCCGCCTGATCAGTTAGTGGGTGATCCGGACGCCCCGTATATTTTCCGTTGGCGCTTATGGCCGAAGAACCCGCTCATCAACGCGTATTTACATAATGTCGTACGGGCTGACGACGAGGCAGCCCTGCACGACCACCCCTGGCCGAGCGTGTCGATCATGCTGGCCGGCACGATCGACGAGACTTTCGCTGCCCGTAAAGGCGAAAAGGTGCGCAAACTGCGTGCCGGAGATGTCGTACTCCGTAAATCCCGCTTCGCGCACCGTCTGTCTCCCGTCCTCACCGAACCGGCCTGGACCCTCTTCATCACGGGGCCGCGCGTGAGGGAATGGGGCTTTCATTGTGCCCAGGGCTGGCGTGACTGGAAGACATTCGTCGAGGCCAGAAAAGGTGGCAAATACAACGGCTGCGACGATCCATAGGATTATTCGGAAGGCGTCTCGTCCAGAATGACATCGCTTCCGGCGCAACCGGCTGCCCGCTGCATGATCAGCTCATGAATGCATTGGGCAACATGTGCGGGCGGAAGCCCGTCGCTCCCGGGCTGAAGCTGCAACTGGCCCGGTATGACGGTGTGCAGGGCAATACCCAGCCCCTCCACCTCTGGCCGCAGGGCCTGGCCGAACGCGATCATTCCCGCCTTGGCTGCGCTGTAGACAACGGCTTCAGTAACGGGTCGAAGACCGGCGGTAGACGCGATCTGCACGACGACGGCGTTGTTTGAAAGCTTCAACGCCGGAATGGCGGCGTGGGTCAGAAGGATGGCGGACTGAAGGCTGGTTTCCAGCACGCGCAGCAGCAGCTCCGGTGAAGACGGTGCGAAGGGCCGGAACCCATATGCCGCCGCACCATGGATCAGGACGTCGAGCCCGCCCATTGCAGTTGCCGCCTGCTGGACAACAGTTTCGGGTGTGGTTTTTGAAGAGAGATTTGCTTCGATGATGTGGGCGGTTCCGCCCCTGGCGTGTATCTCATCCGACAATTGCCGAAGAGACTCCGCACTGCGCCCGACCAGGGCAAACTCGAATTCCGGGCTGGCAAGGCGTTCGATCAACGCTCGCCCAACCCGACCACTTGCGCCTGTCAGCAAAATTCGTGACATGCGTTTATCGGTACTGATTCAACAGGGAAGCCAAAACGGCAGACCCGGTATCAGCGACCTGTGGTTTTATCCTCGTCGCAGCCAAATCCGACCACACGACCTGCTTCTTGCCCCGTCAACTGGCGCGGCGTGGAGCCGGCAAGTGCAACGGTTTCCGACGGATCGACAAACTCGATGTCGGCTTCAACTTCGGTATTGCGCTCGATATTTGCTTTCGCTTCAGACATATCTAGTGCTCCTTGTTTGCAATTTGCAGTTTCAATCCTGCACTCATACCTACTAGATTGTCCAGAGCGATCTCGCGATGTGGTGAATTTTCTGAAAGCGACTTCAGCTGTCAGGCGGCGATAGACTGATAATCTGCAACCGGAAACGATCAACAGGAAGACTGCGTGTCGAAGGCAACTGACGGGCTCGAATTTCAACGAAAGCGGCACGTTTTGGCGTGGATGCCGATATCGCGGGTCTCTGCATGACATCCAGACCAGTGCAATTGGCCGTGATCAGCATAGCCGGCTACGGTTTGGCTCTCCTGACGAACCTGCTTCTGTCCAATATGCTCGGGACAGAGCTCTTCGGAGACTATCAGGTTGCATTCGCCCTCTTGTCGCTGCTGGCCTCCCTGTCACTGTCCGGAACGGATATGGTGGCTTCGCGCTACCTGCCCACCATGCGCAAAACGGTGAACCTCGAGGGTATTCGGGCATACTGTGCCTGGAACCGCAGCCGGATACGCTTCGGCTTTTCAATCATCCTAGCAGTCTATGCAGTGTTTCTGGCAATCGCACTTGCAACACATCTGGCCGATTACAAGCGCTTCGAAGAGTATCATCTGGCTTTTCACAGTATCTGGATTGCCCCGATTGCCGCACTTTCGCTTCTGACCGACCGATATCTCGTCGCCAGCGGGTACCCGCGAACCGGGAGCATCCTGGGCTCGCTGGCCCTTCATCTTGTGCTGCTTTTCTGTGTCGCCGCGGCAGTGTACGGGCTGCGGCTGTCGGTCTCGAGCAGCAGCGTCATGATCGGTATTCTCGTGGTATCGTTTGTGTTCCTGGGGCTCCTGCATGCCGTCATCTTTCGGACCGTTGAGCCCGAGATATACGGTGCATGGTGGACACCGGCGCGGGGCGCCTCCGCCGAACACCACAGGACCTGGTCACGGACCAGCAATCGAATGCTGATCATGCGGGTCAATTCACTGATGTTGTGGCACCTCGACCTGTTCATCGTCGAAATCGCCTCGCCGAACGAAGCCGCCACAAGTTTATATGCGGCAGTCCTGCTGGTGGTTCGCATCATGCAGCTTATCCCGACCACCATATCCTTCATGATCCGCCCGTTGTGCGGTGCTGCCGCCGACGACCGGTCGCAATGTTCCAAATTGCAAAAGGCAATCAACGAGTCGAATGCCGTCGTCCTGGGGATCTGCTCACTGCTCCTGGTCGGGATGCTAGTCGGTGGACATTTCATTCTGAATGCCTTTGGCCCCGGGTTCTCCGAAGCAACGACTGCACTCGCGATGGTTGCTGTCGGAGCCTTCATTGAGGCCTTGACGCGGCAGTCTCTCGTGATCCTGCAGACCATGGGTCACGAACAGGTCGCGACCCGCATCTCGACAGTCAGTCTCGTTATCGTGCTCGGGGGCGGGTTCATCGCCACCTACCTCTTTTCATACAACGGCATGGCCGCCGTGACCGGTTTGGTCTTGGCGGGCAAGGGTTTGATATCCTATGCTTTTGCTCGAAGGCGGCTTCCGGAGATCCGTCCTCTGAGCGTCATTTGAAACAACGCGGAGGTGTGATGATGAAGACAGACAATCCATATCAACACTTGATCGAGGCCCTTACCCCACCTTCTGGCGAAATAGATTCATTCATCGAATTGGGCAGCATTCTGCGGTCACTCGATCCGCAACGCATAAACGGCCTGTTGCTGGATCTGCTGCACGTTGTGCGCGAACGCGGCAGCTTGCCGGCACAGCGGGAAGGCAACGTCTACCTGTGCCGGACCGATCAGTTCAGCCTGATGCTGCGCTTCAGTGGACAAGGTGGCCGGCAACCGGTCTACACCGCCAACGAGTTTGATGCCTTCGTGTTGAACCTGTCACCAAATGACGTGCACATACCGCGGCTGGAGTGCGGACTGGATCGCAACAACCTTCATCAACGCCCGCCCAGCCTCAAGCGCCAGGGCAGCGACCTCGTGCTGAAGGCACATGACGTCTATGACGCCCCGGCGTTCGGCGACATCATCGACATTGCCGCCGCCACGCCGATCGCGCCGTTGTTGATCGTGCATTCCCCGCCACGGGCCCACAGCACCTGGACCTTCGACCGCGAGACACTGGAGCCACTGCAGCAGGTCAGCACCGATCTGCATGCCTCGCGCATGCAGATGGTTCTCCAACTGCTTCAGGCCATGCAACAGATCGATGGACTTGAAGAACCGTTGGCCAAAATGGTGCATTCGAACATGGCAGGTTTTGCACGCTGGGATGCCTTGAAGCTGCTTCATCGCTGTGCGCCACAGCAGGCTCTCACCGCTTTGCACCAAATGGCGCACAGTGACCGCGATGCGTCGCTTCGCGAAGCGGCGCGAGCAACCCTTGCAAGAACGATGGACGGGGATGCGGCATGACCGAGACATATTTTCCCGAAGGGAACGAGACCCTGACGCTTGATCAGTTCGTTGAAAGGCTGGAGGCATCCGGCATCGTTCCGGATCTTCGCGCCTCCCGCTACACTCCGGAAGCAATGTCGCGCGTTGCCGAATGGATGGCTGCATTGGCACGCGATCCCGATGTGCTGCGCGGTCTGCTTGTCGATGGTCTGGCGGATTTTCTGAACTACCAGGTCGACAACGATTTCAAACCGTCAACCTTGATGCTGCACAAGGGCGACGGGTATTCCCTGCGTGCCGTCCTGTGGATGCCGCCAAGCCCTCAACATCCCCCCGAAATCTTTTCCTATTACGAAACCCATGATCACAGCTTCGATTTCTTCACGGTCGGCGCTTTCGGTCCCGGGTACCGCACCCAGTTGTACGACTACGAATACGAGAACGTGCGCGGCGTCCCGGGAGAACTTGTTCCCTTGAGGTTTCAGGAGGAAACCGGGCTGCCGCCAGGCAAGGTGATGTACTATTACGGCAGCCGCGATATTCACACGCAGCTCCCGGCGCCCTCCATCTCCGCGTCGATCAACCTGCTCCTGCCCAAGACCTATCCGGCACACCGCCGGCAATACGAGATGACCCTGGAAGAAACGCCGGAAGGTGTCTTCGGCAAGCTTATCGCCGGGAATGTTGATCGCCAGGCGCAGGAGCGCGCGTTGTTCGAAACAGCAGCGGCGATGGGGGACACCGATCTTCATGAGGCCTTGCGCGACATTGCAAGACATCATGAAACGCCGCAGGTGCGGGCACTGGCCTGGCAATCCCTGTTGCCCAACAGCAAACATCTCGCCGAGGATGTCGGCCTGGTCCGCGACGATGGAGACCCCCATGTTCGCGCCGCCCTTTCGCAGTGGGTGTAGCGCGCTGAGATTTACCAGCCTGGCAAAGTGGTGCCTGCGCCGCCTTGCCAGCGATCATCCGAAGGCGTGAAGATTGGGAAGGATCAACTCCCTTTGGATCAGGTCGGAAAGTGTGGTAATCGCCAGCTAAACAACATCGGGAATGCACCATTGAGCGAACTGACCGTAGCGGAAGCAACGAACCGCGTTTATGAATCCCTGCAGGCTGACAACGAAGATATCGACCTGCATATCGCAGCTCTCAAGGAAGCGTTGAAACGCGAGGGCCAGAAGGAAGCCGTTTTTGATCCGGCAAAGCTCGTCCAGAACAACCGCTCCGGACGCAAGCTCATGCAAGCCTACTTTCGCCAGCGTGGTGTGAAGGTCACCTTCGCGGCTTCCTGACACGAAGCTGCCATTGGCCTTCCTGCCTCACTTAACCCTGTATCGATGCTCCGGACGTCCGACCGGGTAATCTCCACTGGAGCCGCCGCCTTGGTTTTCACCTGAAGGCGGCGGCGCCCTGCGAAGTCTCCAGACAGGTTTCCACCTCACTCGAAAACAGTACTGCTCTGTTGCTGTTTTCTCAGGTGGGCTTTTTCTGCATGTCGAGCGCCGCTCGTAAACATGTACCGTTTCGCAACCAGGGAAATCGCGAACACAAAGATCAACAGCGGCACCACAATGACCATGAGGGAGCCAAGCCCGTTCGCAAGTTCGCCTTGCGAAAGAAGAAACCATACGAACACCCCGGTAATAGCTACCGAAATGGCCAGTTCAACAAGCGTCATCTGAAAAGCGGCCCGCCAGGCGAAACCGCTGTCGGGGATGATTTCGTACTTTTTGTAAAAGTGTCGCCCTGCGTCGCTTGAAGCGCCCAATACGGCACCAATCTGGTTCACCGAACCGCTCACGCTGATGCCGGTTAGCGTTTCCAGAATGACACTGAAAATAGCCAGGGCGATCAACAGCCCTGTGTACACCAACGCAAATCTCACCAATCCAACACTTTTCTGCACAATGGCCCCCAGGACTTGAAAACACTTTTTTGATAGCACAGGGACAGGCAAAACATGCCCCATGCGGTCCCGCCCCGGCATTCCATAGTGGAGAATTCCGGCGACGGCCGTCCGGCTTATAGAAGCTAAATCTTAAGTTGCAATTTCCAGAACCACTTGCATTGACGACAAATGCGTATCCGGAACCCCATCTTGGGGAGTGTCTCCAACAGGGCACACGTACCTGCCTGAAGTCTGGACCACGTCATCAACACGACACTTAACTTGGAAAGACGCAGTTTCTCGCTTCTTCGGCTATCGCGTGACGAACCTTTTGCTCGATCTGCTTGCGCTCCGGACCCTTGATACCTTGCTCATCAAGAAACATTGAAAGGATGCCAGTGGCCCTGTTTGCCAGGAAGTCAGCTCTTTCCTGGCTACCATCAATCGTTGTATCGAAAACAGAAAGCGCTGCATCCATTGCCGCAGCTTCACGGTCCAAGGGCCTGGACACAGTCGTTGCCGGGGTGACATCTGAATTTGTTGTAGAACCGTTTCCAAGTTCGCCAAAGCGCCTTGCTATCTCTGCATCGAATGCCGCCCAGGTTGCTTCCCGTTCGGCCGGTGTCATTCGATTTTCCGCTTCGGCCCGCGCAAGCAGATCAACCATGTCCCGCCGCACCTGAACCAGCCCGAATGTTGGCCGGACTGCTTCATCGAAATCCGCAAGGCCCTTTTCCAGCCAAGCCGCTGCATCGAACGGATCACCGGTTTCGGGATCCCTGGCTTTGACGGAATGCATTTTTTTCCAGAAGCCCAGCAGCCCAGTCATCAAGCAGCCCCATCCATCAACGCCTCAGGAAGTTCAAGTCCGATCTTTTGGTCCCGGATATTCCTGACTTTTCCAAGATATTTCAAAGTCCGGGGAACCTCTCCCAAACATCGAGCAGACCCATGCGTTTTCCCTCGTCCACAAGAGTGCCTGCAGCGGCGAGCTGCCCGTCAGGCATCCGCAGAAGATCATGATAGACGAGGTTGGCGCCCCCAAAGTGGGCAATAGGTTCGAGCTTGTGATTCAGGAATATGACGTAACCCGCGTCGACCCCGTCGCTTGTGTCGCGAAAGGCCACGGAGACCGCGATCGTGCATTTTACCGGATCGAGAGAGTTCGTCCGTTCCTTGCAACTTCCCTCCATGTCCATCAGGTAGCTCGAGCCGCCTTTGGCGCTCACGAACGCCCGGCTGGTAGTTGGACTGGTTACAACAGCATCGTTTCCAGCTTCCTTGGCACGCCGGACATGCACGCCGTAAAAGTTCTTCAGTGGCCAGAGACCGTACACGTTGCTGACGGCATCTATCAGACGGGCACGACTGACCGGCCCGCTATCTCCCTCTCGCCTCCAACGCCCGTTCGGGTCTTCCAACTTGGGCGAAAAGATGCTTGCTTGACCGCGCTTGAGAATGTCCCCTCCCTCGACCATTGAGAAATGGGTGGCTGTGTGATCGCCCAGAACAGCGAAGAAGACCTCCCTTCCGCTGACTTGACCGATGGAGACGCTGTCCAGACGTGCGCCTAGTGTTGTTTGCAGCGTGGAAACCCGGCCGTTCTTGACCACGTGCAAGAGCACACCACCGTCATTGGGGGCTTTGGCAACAGTGACCGAAAAACCGCCGGCACTGTCTCCGGCAACTGGCTCCGGACTTGCCTTGGTTCTTTCGCTCGTCAGTAGTTTGCGCTTTTTGTCCAGGTCGAAAAAGTCAATCGGTCCGAATGCTCCGGTAAAGACAGAGTTTCCTTGTTCTGCAGGCCCGGTAATGCCGCGATACTCCCTGTCCTGAGGACGGCCGACTTCTACGATGTTCGTGGTGCGGTTGGTGCTGGGATTAACGATCGTGACGTAGCGGCTCGTGTCACTGTTGCCCAGCATCGATAAGGAGCTAGAGCCTACTGAATTGAGGCCATAGAGCGTATGAATACCCTGGCGGAGATCACCATTTATCCGTTTCGAAGGCAGGAGCCTTTGCGACTTCGCCCATTCGAGAGCAGTGGAAGGTGCTTGTTGCGCAAAGGCATTGGAACCAAACAAAATAAATGCGGCCGCAAAGGCGCCGGATATTCCAATCTTCATGTACTCTCCCACACTTGGTGCAGGCAGAGTCAAGATTGAACCTGACGCTTCGTCAAGTAGCTTTTCCTCAGGAATGGGAGTGGGACGGCAGGAACCTGCTTGCAGTATCGTTCACTGCTAATCACCAGGCTTACAACACAGATTTTGGGTGTGATGCCAAACGTGTATGCCTGGTGGCAGCGGTTCACGCAGGTTAACTAGCAGGGCACGGACACGAACGTCCGGCGACCGTTTCCGTCAACGACCAGGGCGGTCAAGGCACCGCCATGAACTGCTCCCGTATCGATACCTGTAGCAAACGGAAACATAGCCGGCCCTTGCATGAAGGGATTGTGGCCAAAAATGACGTGGCCGAAACGGCCATCATAGCTGTCTGCCCAGAATGGATCACCAGCCGTTTCATGCCCTTGAACCAGGAAAGCACCGGTGTCGGCGCTGACAAACCGCGTACGCAGTATCTTGCGAAAGCTGCGACGGTCCTTGCCTTGCAGCTCAAGCGCTTCGTCCAGACTGGTTGGAAACGCAAGCATGTCTCCGGGAATACCGCCATGAACGGCAAGAATGTCATGCGCGTCCAACCGAAAAAACGGTACAGCGCTTTCAAGAAAGGCGACATCTTCCGGGGCGAGCTGAGCATTCAGGGACGCCAGTTCGCCGTTTCCAGCTTCCTGCTCCGCAGCAACCGTGGGGCGGACAGCCAGATTGACACGATAGCGCGCATGCAGATCTTCATGATTACCCTCGATGAGAACGGTTTCGAAGGCTGCCTCATCCTTCATTTGGCGGACCATGCGCACAACGCCGGCAGCATCGGGGCCCTTGTCCACCAGATCACCCAGAAAGACGACCCTGTCGCCGGCATCGGGAGCAAGCTTTTCAATAAGCGCAGCCAGAGCTTCACTCATTCCATGAATATCGCCAATGAAGATGTGCCTGTTTACCATGGTCTGACAGGTATAAAACAGCGCGTTTCATTTCAATACCTTGGCTGTACCCCGCTCTTGCCGGACCACCGCGTGGTACACAGCCGGCAGCTCCAGGTGCCTCGATTGTCCGATCATACGGTCGGACGCACGCCTGGAACGCCATCTGTCCGAGCACGTTCAGATCAATTGGACGGAAACACTTCAAAACGCCACGAAAATATGTTCATTTTGCCTCGATCTTGAAGCCTTATTTCAGCCCAACAAATACTGATGAATGCATGACATCGAACAACAATAATCGTTTGATATTCTGGGCTGAATTTCCTTTCCGTTTTCTCCGTCGAAGCCAAAAGAGGTTTGGATGACTGTACTCATTACCGGCGGTGCCGGTTATATCGGCTCGCATTGCTGCGTGGCTTTTCTTCAGGCCGGGCACGACATCGTTGTGGTGGACAACATGTCCAACGCGAGCCAGGTCAGTCTCGAGCGGGTAGCGGCCATCACCGGTGCGAAGGTATCTCTGGAAACAGCCGATATCCGGGATCAGTCGCGGATGGAGGAAATCCTCAAGCAGTACCGCTGTACGGCGGTGGTGCATTTTGCCGGCCTGAAAGCGGTTGGTGAATCCACCAAGATCCCCCTCGCCTATTACGACAACAACGTCGTGGGAACCCATCGCCTGCTGTCGGCGATGGCCAATTGCGGCGTGAAGCAAATGATCTTCTCGTCCTCGGCGACCGTTTACGGTGACCCGCAATTCCTGCCCCTGACCGAAGATCACCCGACGAGCGCCGTCAATCCCTACGGCCGCACCAAGCTGATGATCGAGGAAATGCTGCGCGATGTCGCCGCCAGCGACCCCTCCTGGCGCTTCGGCATCCTGCGCTATTTCAACCCGGTCGGCGCGCATGAAAGCGGGCTGGTGGGCGAAGATCCGCAAGGCATCCCGAACAATCTCATGCCGTTCATCACTCAGGTCGCGGACGGTCGCCGGGAGGAGCTTTCGGTCTTCGGCAACGACTACGACACGCCGGACGGTACCGGCATCCGCGACTACATCCATGTCATCGATCTGGTCGAAGGCCATCTGAGGGCACATGAAGTGCTCGGATCAGGCTCCGCCCCGTCCAATTGTTTTGCGGTCAACCTTGGCACCGGCAACGGCTACAGCGTGCTGGAGATGGTCAAGGCATTCGAGCGGGCCTCCAACAGACAGATCCGCTACTCAATCGCTCCTCGCCGGGAAGGCGATGTGGCACAGTGTTTCGCAAACACCGAATTTGCGGAAAAACTGCTCAACTGGAAGGCCGAGCGCGGCCTTGAGGACATGTGCCGAGACACCTGGAACTGGGTCTGCAAGAACCCGCGCGGCTACGAAACCGTCGCCTGACCAGGTCTGACGCCTGACATGTTTGAGCCGGCAAGCGAACTTGCCGGCTCAATTCATTGGCAGATGCCACTCGTTTCTAGGCTGAAGTGTTTTGAAACACTCTCACGGTGCGGATGCTGGTTGCAGCTCCGGCAACGTCGCCATCGTTCTTGCCGGCAAAGGGCGCGACCGCATTGCTGAGAAGTAACAGCGCTGGCGTGTGAGCAAAATCGTTGGGTGCGTCAAAGACTTCCATGTCGTCGACATAGAAACGAAAGCCCTGCCGGGTCCAGAGCATCCCATAGCGGTGAAAGGTGTCGTCCAGCCGAATATGCGCCCGGTAACTTGCGGCAAGCACCTTCTTTTCCGGGCGCCACCGGCGGGCTGAAACCTGAACGATGTTCGGATATTTGACTTCGGCCACATCCAGTTCGAAATGTGTGTCGCCCTCCGTATCGCGATCGGATATCAGCCAGAAGGCATTGTTGACACCGGCCTCGCGCGCGATGCGCATCTCGCACTCGAAATAGCCGTAAGTCTGGCGGAAGGTCCGGGTCCGAACGTAGCCTCCCGTGAAAGGCCGTTTCGGATCGGCCTGATGGCCGAGTTTGAGGTCGAGTTCGCCTTCCCGCATCACCACGTTTTTCGGGTAGCGCATGGTCGGATGACCGTCCCCTCCGATGCGCATGCGGTCCCAGGTTTGCTGAAACCGGTGGAGGTCGTCGAAATCATCCTGGAAGGTCAGCTGCCAGTCGCCGTCCATCCGCTGCAGAGGGGCAGGCAGGTCGTTCGAGGTCAGAGCCAGCAAGCTGCGGGGCGACGCAAGAAGCGCCGCCCCCGCCATGCCACCGGCTGCCGCGCCGGTCAGAAACCGACGACGGCTCAACACAGGTCCAGGTCGTGTCATGATCCCGCGAACCGGTCAGCTCGCCAGTTTCGCGCCGGCGTCCGGCGATGTCTTCTCGCGAAGCTTCAGTTCCAGGTTCCACGCGCGGCTGCGCAAGGTCTCGATCTCACCGGTCATGAAATCGACCTCGCCCCGGAACCAGTCGGTTACTTCCTCGGTCGTCTGGTCGATCTTCACAAGGTTCGGCTTGACCAGCGGCTGCTCAGGCGGCGAAGCCACCGGTTTTGCGAGCACGTGGTTGAGGCCGTTCTCGGTGAGGAAGCGATGGTACTCGGCATAATTCAGCCGGTAGACATGCTGAACCTTGGAGAAGTCGGCGCTCTCGAAGATCTTTTCCAGGTTGATCGGCATGTAGTCTTCGATCTCGACGGAAGGGATCGCGAACAGCGTCGACAATTCGCGAATGCGGGAATCGTAGGTGAAGAACACGGCGGGAATGCCCTGATGCAGGCCGATGACGTTGCCGTGGAGGCGGAAGCCGACCAGAACATCGACATTGTCCCGCGCATCTGCCGCCCATTCATCAACGTCGAAGAATGCCTGCATCCGCTCGCTCATCAGCGCCTCGACATCCTTGTCGCCCTCCAGATTGTACTTTCCGAGGATCGAACGGATATGCTTCTGCTTGGCTTCGCCGGTCTCGAAGATTGCCAGCGTTTCCTCGCGCTCACCCTGGGAATAGAGACGATTGGCCGGCCGCTTGGCCACAGCCTCGATGAGCGCCCGTTGCATGCGGTTGGTCTTGGTGGCGTTGGACGCATAGTCGGCGGAAAGATACTTGTTCAGCGTCAGACCGACACGAGCGTTGGCCGGATCCAGCGGCTTGATCTCGATGGACGGCCTCAGATTGCGGTAGAAGCTCGGGCAGCCGATGATCCGGATGTTCTTGATGCCGATGTCGTTAAAGACCTCGGCGCTGTAGACACCACGTACGCCGATCGTTTCGCATTTGTCGGCGATGATCTTCCAGGCCTCGATGCTGCCTTTCGGCATTTCCAGCTTCTTGTATTTCGCCGCCTGGGCGCCGACACCCACCGGGACGATCGGTCCCTTGAGCTTCTTCAGGAGCGGAATGACATTGCCGATATCGACCGTCTCTGTGAGGTAGTTGGATCCGCGAATGACGGTGGCGTCATAATCGTCGGTCGGCCAGAGTTTCTCGTCGGCCGCATGGGCGAACTGCACGTTGGTGATCTGGTCGTAGGCAAGTGCCTTCAACATCGCGTCATAGACGAGAACGTCGCCCGTGTTGATCCCGCCGCGTGCAAAGGTCGACAGGGGATCATCGATTTTCAGAAATGCCGACTTGTTGCCCGGCTTGACGGCAGCGCCGCCGTTGAGAACGAAGAGCTTCTTCATGTGAACTGCACCTTTCAAAAATGTGGGCTCGGGCCCTTCGATTACCGGACGGACGTCTGACGTCCGCGTTGCTGCCAGAGCGTTGCTCCGTCAGCCGCACTCCCCCGGACGGTCGTTTCGGATGAACTGGAAATCTGCGCCACCGGCGCCTTGGTTCGGCGGATGCTTTGCAGGCGATCCGGGAACCAGTTGTGCAATTGCCGCAGGAACGGCTGCAGGCTCTTTTCCCAACTGCGCTCTGCACTGCGCTGCGACGCGTTGGTCGAAAGGGTTCGAAGCAGCCTTTCCGACTTTGCCAGTGTTTCGAGCGCCGTGATCAGATCATGGGTCACCACGCCATCGTCAGAGGAGCGCAGCAACAGGCCATCAACCTTGTTCTCGATCAGCTCGCTTACGGCCCCCACATCGGTGGCGACAGGCACACAGCCAAGACGTTGTGCCTCGATAATCGTGAGCGGCGCACCTTCCCATCTGGACGGCAACACGAAGGCATCGGCCCAGGCCAGCAGTCGGCTGAGCCTTCGACTGTCATAGATCGGCGGATCGACGCGGATACCAAGTTCGGCAAACCGCTCCTTCCAGGAACCGCCTGCCCCGGCGTCCATGACGTCGGAACCGACAATGCGCCAGTCGATGTCGACACCCTTGCGCTTCAGGGCACGAGCCGCAGCAAAGATCCGCTCGATGCCTTTCTGCCTGTCGAGCCGTCCCAGGAACACAGCCCGCAGGCGGCCATCGCGGTCTTGCTGACGGTTGTCCGACAGCCGTTTGGCCTCTTCCGGCGCCATCGGGTAACCGGCGGCATTCGGAATATGAAGCAGCTTGGCAACAGGCACGCCCATGCCGTGCAGCCACTCGGCCATGTCCCGCGAGCAGGTCAGCACGCTATCGTAGATGTGCTCATAGGCAAGCGTCAGATAGGGATGGCCCGCCGGACGGCCGAGTTCGGAACTGTCCAGCACATGCACGTAGTTGACGACCTTGACCCCGCGCCGGCGAAGTTCACCGAAAATGGCATTGGCCGGGGCAAGCTGGTTGTTGATCACCACATCAAGGCCGGAAAGGAACCCGAGAACCTGTTCGGCCCGCGCGTTTTCGTCATGCCCCATCAGCAACTCGTGGCCGGAGAACATGTTGGGACCACCCCACAGAGGATAGTCGTCGGCCAGAAAGTTGATGGTGTCGAACACCCCGTCGTTGTCGGAGATGTGGTTGTAGACCGGCTTTCCGAACACATAGAGGTGGACTTCGCACCCGGCTTTTTTCAGAACCCGGGCAGCCGCGTAGGCAACCTTCTCGACACCGCCGAACGTGGCGATCGGCAACAACAGACCGACCCTGAGGGGCGCGCCCTCACGGCCAAGACGCGGCATGATCGGGGCTGCCCCCGCACTGTGCCGCAGCAGCTCGAAATACTTGCTGCGGTTCGGGAAGTAGGCAGAACGCCAGATCCAGCGTTCGCCGGGCCCGTGGCGATAGCCGGACTCGCGCAAGGCCCCCAGCGTAGCCAGAAGGCTGTTTGTGGCAGACAGGGCGGTGCCCTGAATGTCTTCCGCCGAGAACGGCCCACGCACGACGACTTCGGCTATCTTCGGTGCCGGATTGGCACCTCTCAATGTCCGGATCCAGTCGTCGGACTTGTCCTCGACACATTGCTTCATGATGTCGAGCGAGCACATCCAGCCAAGCGGCTTCTTGGCAAGTTCCTTGCCTTCGCCCAGCTCGTTCACCTCGATCGCCAACCGGTCCTTGTCGCTTTCGAACCGAAGCGCAACAAAATGATGGGATGCCGACAGGCGCTCGGTCAGCCACAAGACGTTGTGCAGCAGACCGCAGCTTTTCAGCGCGTCCCTGTGTGCCGGCGACATCCACAGCCAGAACGGAGGTACGCCGTAGGTTTCCGGTTCGGCCTGCGCTGCCCAGAAGGTCTTCACGAATTCCTCGATGCTGCGCTTCTTGTGCGTAACGACAGGATCGGTGAAGAGATCGACCAGGTAGGTATCTGCTCCGAATGCGACGAACCGTGGTGCTTCCTCGTGCTCCCAGCCAAGCAGCGTCTCGGTGGAGAACAGCTTCTTGTGCTTGTCCTTGATGTATCCAAGGATGCTGTCACGGGTTCGGTTGGAATCGCGCAACATGCTTTCGGCGCGCTGGCGGTACTCGAAGCCGAAGAAGGGATAGTTCGCTCCCTTGAAGCCATGAGAAATCGCCTGCAGCCAGAAATCCCAATCCTCGAAGCCGGACTTCATGCTCTCGTCGAAACGAACCCCGGCGTCGAGGAGGGATCTGGAGACCAGGCTGCCGGCCTCGCAGATATTGTCGAAGGTAACGTGCAGAAGGCGCGAATATTCCGCCGTGTAGTTGCCGTTCCACTCGATCCCGAACTTGTCGATATTGGGATAGACCCAATCCACACCATCACTGGATTTCATGAAGTCGAGAAGAACGCGGATCACCGAGGGTGTGATCCGGTTGTCGGCATCCAGGAAATAGACCGCTTCCAGATCGGAGAAGCTGCGCAAGGCAAAGTCGATGCCGTAGTTGCGCGCAGAACTCAGACCGCCGTTGGCCTTCCGCAGGTAATAGACATTGTCGTAGGCGAGCGCATAGGCACGCCCCGTTTGCCCCGTTTCGGGAAAGGGGCAACCATCGTCAACGATCACGACCGCGATGTTGAACGGCGCCTGCTGGGCCAATGCCGCGTCGATGGCTTCGGTCAAAAGGACCGAGTGCTTGTAGACCGGAATGACGATGGCGACCGTGGCCGAGGCCGTGCCGGAACCGCCGAACTGTGCGTAACGCACATTCGGCAAGCCCGGTCTTGATCCAGTGTGCTGGAGCATGCCGGCCTACCCGCTCACGACAGCGCGGAAGTTGGCGAATTTCGCCCAGGCAAAATCGTTACCGGTCGTTTCGTTCATCCGGGTGGCAAAATAGACATTCTGCCAGACCCCGATCCGTTCACCTGCAAAGGCGCTCAGATGTGCCGTCTCGCCGTAGCTGACGGTTTTCCAGCCGGAAAACGCCTCGCCGACCGACTGTTCACGCTCTCCCTTGAAGAGAGCCTTGGCCGCGCCAAGGTCCTTGGCAACCACAATGGCGAAATCGATATCGGCGGCGCGGCTGTTGTCGATGAACGCCTTGGCGGACATGCGGATCACCTGCGGCGGACAAGCTGCCGGAAGTTGCCCGATGGTCATGCCTTCCGCAGGCGGGTGACAGCCGATGGCGCGTTCCGTCGGCAAAGGCATGATCGCTTCGAAATCGAAGGACACCTCATCGGAATTGGCAAGGCTTGCGTGCTCCAGGATGCCCGGGGCGATCGGCATGTCACGGAAGCCTTCGTCCAGGTTCACCTGTTGCGACTGCGCCGGAATGTAGTTGGCGTGCGGCGGCATGGAAACGCCCGGAATGCCACCCCACACCTGAAGGGCGAGGCTGTTCTTGAGGACCGACAAGCCGTTGGCGGCATCGCGCACATGGAACATTTCGACCGGCTGCAGACCACCGACGGACAGAAGCGGCACCTCGTCCTCGGTTTCTTCAACCTGCATGCGGAACTCCAGCGTTCTGCGCAGGCCCGCAGTCGAGCGAGACAGGCCGAAGATGTTCCAGCCCGTGGACAGATCGCCACTGGAGAAATGCCAGGTATCGACGATCCTCTGGTCCTCCAGCGTCATCAACTGGGCACGCAGCTTGATATCGGGACGGCTGCCGGTCTGTTCGACATGCACCGCCACTCCGCTGACACCGGAACTGGGCACCGGCAGGATCTGGCTGACACCATCGACGGAGGCACTTGCCAGCACATTCGGATTGAGCGGGTTTTCGGCCGGTTCGTTGCTGAACAGGAGATCCAGCGGCTGCAGACCATGCCGGTTGAGGAACGCTTCAAGTGCGGCAAACCGGTTCTGCAGGTCGTCGTTCAGGCTGCGAAGTGTCTTCAGCTCCTTGCTGGACAGAACCAGGCGCCGCGCACCCGATTTCACATGATCGGCAACCAGCCCGACCATCGAGGAAACAGCCTCCACTTCACCGCCACGACCCCAACCGATAACCGGTGGCAACTGAACCACACCGCGTTGCTGCATCCATTTGTGCAGTTCGTCCTTTGCATCCATTGCAGCCGGATCCACGATCACGGCCAGCGGCAGAAGCGGCGCTTCCGACACCTGGTACCGGCCTGCGCTCTCGTCGGAAAACAGGGCGAAGTCGTCCTCGACACCCTCGAACCAGACCGTCTTGACCGCCTCGAGCAACGGCCCGGGAATGTCCTGCCTTGATACGCCCACGACGATCAAGGTCAGCTCCTTCAGCAGCAGCATCTCACGCGTAGCGTTGTGAACGGGAAACGTGTCTTGTGTAGCCACGACTGTCATGCAAGCCCCCATCTGAACTGTGAAGCGTCCCCCTGCCGGAGATCCGCTTGCTCAACTAATATACATGCACAAGATTTATGTTTGTTTGTGACAATAATGCGGCGCAACATAGAATTATGTAAATATATTTATCTACTTATTGCTTTTCACAAAATATAAATGCATTTCTATCGCAATATTACTCAAATAATACAAATAAAATAATTCAAAATTCGAAATTATATTCTTATCAAATCACATGAGAGCCACCATCTTCCGCTGCTGCGCCGGCGCACGCTCCCGCATGACATGCGGCACATTGTTTTCGCTCAGGAAGTCACCCATGGCGTAATAGGTGGCCTCATAGGCCCGGTTGAACCGGTCAAAGAGGCCCTGATCCCAATAGTCGCTCAGGCGGAACACCTTCTCGCTGAAGACGTCGAAGCTCGGGATCCGGAACGTCTCCGCAAATTCGCGCGTGCGGCTGTCGTAGGTGAAATAAAGCGCCGGAACGCCATTTGCCAAAGCCATCAGGTTGCCATGGAGGCGATAGCCGAGCACCAGGTCACAGGCTTTGACGCAGGCATCATAGTCCGCAACAACGTCGGAATAGAACATGGAGTTGCGGTAGAGGCACTCGATGTCGTCGTCCAGATACCACTCGCCAACCCAGGCATTCTCCCGAAGCGAGGAGATCGCCTGGTCCTTTTGCGCAGGCGTTCCAAGTACCAGCTTCTTTTCCTCCAGCTCGCCCTGAGCCATCAGAACGGTATCGAAGCGGGCCGCAACCGACTTGATCAGGTCGCGATGGAACGTGAGATACTGCCGGATATCTCTGGCGTATGCCGGCGACACTTCGCGCCGCACGGTCAGGCCGACTTTCCGGATACGGTCGATCTCGGGCAGCGTGATCCTCAGACGGGGGTCGTTGTGGCGAAATGCCGTCGGGCAACCGATGATCCGCGTGTTGGAAATTCCGATGTCTTCCAGCACCTCGGCGGTGTAGGCACCGCGAACGCCGACAGATGTCGTCGAACCTGCAATCAGGCGCAGGACATTCTTCGTGGCATCCGACAGCACAAGCTTGCCGTCCACCGGCGCCTGGGCACCAATTCCGAAAGCCAGAACCGGAAGCCCGAGCCGGCGCAGCACCTGCTCCGCCATTTCCCAGTCCATCTCGCCGTGAATGTAGTTGGACCCGCGCAATACGACATAGTCGAATTCATCCCGCAACCGGTCGACTTCCGCCGGGTTGAATTCACGGATCGTCAGGGTTTCGAGCCTGTCGTACATCAGCAGTTTCAGCGAGGAATCGAAAACGAAGGCATCGCCGATATTGTGATAGTGGTTCAGGTTGCGCTGAATGTCCTGATGGCTGTACCAGCGGACATTGTTGTGATCGTAGACTTCGCCGGACGGTATCATCACCAGAACGCGTGTCATTCCATATTCCTTTGTCTTCTCAGGCGCTTTGCTTGAGGGCACCGGGACGAGACGCGAGGCCGCCATCTAGAACCTCGCGATAAAGGGTCACGTGCTCGCCGGCACTTTCGAGATGCGTTTTGGGTGGCCTGATGCCCGTCCGCAGACGCTGCCACAGACCCGGATCGCGCAAGGCCTCCGCCATGCGGTCCGCCAGGTCTTCCGGGCTTGCCGGCCGGGCATGCAGACCGTCGACCTTGTCGCGAACCTTTTCGGCCATGCCACCGATGCCGCTGCAGATAACCGGTCGCCCATGGAAGAACGCTTCCTGGATGATCACAGGTGAGTTCTCCCACCATACGGACGGCATCATCACCCAGTCCGTTTGCCGGATCAGCGACGGCATATCCTTGTTCTGGTAGCTGCCGGCGAAACGCACGCGCGATCCGGCCGCTTCCAGAAGCTCTGAAATTCGACTGCGAAACGCTTCGGGCTGACGTTCCAGATTGCCGCCATGAATGGTCAGCGTGGCATCTTCCCCCCAGATGCTTTCGGGAACTCGCTGGACTGCATCCAGAAGTACATCCACCCCCTTGTAGGGCGTCATCTGGCCGAAGAACGCGAAACGGTTCCGCCGTCCACCGGCTGCCACGGAACGCTGCGCCGCCTGTTCGCTCACGTTCAGGCCGTTTTCGATAACGGTCATCTTGTCCGCCGGCAGCCCCCAGGCGACATAGCGGTCCGCCAGGAAACGGCTGGGCGAGATGTAGCCATCGGCAAGCCCGAGCATGGACTTGATGAACTGCCGCCGGCGCAGGAAACTGGCTGGCGAAATCTCCGGAAAGCAACCGTTGCAGGCAATCGGCGTGGCTGCCTCGCAGAGTTTGTGGCCACCTGCTTTGACCATTTGCCCATGATGATGGCAGATGGACAGGAACTCGTGGAAAGTCACCAGAATGGTGGCGTCCGGCAAGGCGTCGCGCACCGTGTAGAGTGTCTCTAGCCCGAAGCCGATGAAATGATGGAAATGCACCACGTCCGGACGCAGGGTGCGCACAAACCGCCGCAGGTCCCTGTGCAGGTCTCCGGTGTTGCGGTTGGACACCAGGAACGGGTCGTAGTCGTCGGCGTGAAAAAGCAGCTCGTCATCGGCGTCATCGACCCCCATCAGCGCGGACTGGCCGTGCCGCGGATAGCCGTCACCAACCCGCGCCAGGAAGAACGATTGTGTTCCCGGCAGGGCCTTCAGGCCCTGGTGCAGATTGTAGGAAGCCACTTCCGCTCCGCCGAGTGACAGTGTCGGATGGCCGTGAGAAATGACGAGCACGCGCAGAGCCGCGGCCTTGGAAGGTGTTCTTTCCTCGTGAGCAGCCGTCATCGGATATCCTCTGCCAGGTCAGCAAGAAACGGAGACCAGGTTCGCTCGAAACTGCGGCGATCGAGTTCGGAAACCAGTTTTTTCCAGGACCGCTCTCCCGGGCGACCGTCCTCGGCGTGGATCATCTCCACCTGAGGCACCCAGAGCGAACCGATGCCCGACAGTTTCAGCCGCAGGGCGGCATCGAGCCCTTTCTCGTCCGTGCCAAGATATTTCCTTGAAAAGCCTCCCGCTTCCGCGAGGGCCGATCTCGGCAGCACACAGCAATCGAACGGTGCCGCGGCAACAGGGCTGACATCCGCGCCATGAAGTGTCCGGCGCGGGTAACCGAGATAATGTTGCTTCAACAGATAGCGGCCGTCTTCCGGCTCGATCCAGGCACCACCCCATCTGATGGTTTCGTCTTCATAGAGCAGCGTGGGCGCTGCAATACAGGTAGCATCCTGTGCCTGAAACGCCGCAAGCAGCGGCTCCAGCCAGCCCGGACCGCGCGGCAACACGCCGGAAGACAGACAAACAACCGTCTCCGCCGGTGAGGCCTCGACGCCCGCCTGAAGCGCATCGAGCGCGTCCTCGACGTGGTCCGCCAGCACCAGGCGGACGGCGAGACCGTAGAAACCGGCAAGTTGCCTGAAGTCTTCAACCTGCTCCAGCGCATCATCCTGCGAGGCAACCAAGACCACCGGCGCGCTCCGCAGCAGCGGATTAAGCGCACACAGCGACAGCAGGACACGTGATTTCTCGAAATTTCCGTCGAGACCGATCACAAGGGCAAAAGCGGCGTTTTCATCCACTATCCCGAAGTCGATCGCCTCGACGATGACTGGTTCAGGCGCATCATTGGCCTGCAAAACCGGCAGAAGATGGCGCTCCAAAAAATCAGGACGGAATGCCGTTGCCGGATCCAGCCCGGAAAGAAGTCGCCTTAGCGCGGAACGCGGCGAAGCCCTGCCAAGCGCCAGCGGAGCAAAGGCGGACCCGCCATCCTTCAGCACGATCTCCAGATACGTACCCTCGGTGCCGGACATTTCCTCGGCAGGTACATGAACAAGGAACCCGTGCCGTTGCAGTGCATCCGGCCCGTTCAGAAAGGGTGACAATGTTTCGAAAGCGCTTGTCACGTCGGGCCGCAGCTGCGTCGTCCAGCGCGTGTCGAGGCGACAACTCATGCAGCCCGAACGCAGGAAGACCGACTCGACACGGTCTTCCGGATTAAGCAGCCAGCCCGACAACAGGACGCCGGCCCGATCCAGTGAAGCGCTGAAATCGATACCGACACGAACCGGGACGTCGAGCTCGCTAACCGTTTCCCGGCCATCGAACCGCCGGCCCGCCAGCTCCAGCCGGGCCCTGCCGTCACCCGCGGGGGAGAGCTTCGGCAGAAGGGCCCGTATGTGGGAGGGAAGAGCCCGGGCCGGCGGCATCGTCCTGTGTTCATGAACTTCGACCACGCTCCATCCGGCGCGGCCACGGAAGAAAACCTTGCGAAGTTGCGCGGTATCAAGACCGCCCTCGACCTCGAGCAAACCGGCAAAACCATGTGCCTTGCCACCAGTGTCCTTGCGCTCGAAAAGACTTCCGGCCAGCTGACCGAGTTTCAATGCGCCGTCGAAAACAAACACCCGGTTGGTTCCCACCGGCATGCCCTTGGCCCACCCCTGGAGGTAGATATCTCCGGCGTCGAAGACACCCAGCACCTCGATGAAACCGTCGCGTCCCGCGACAGCATCGACAAGTCTGGCGGCCGTCTGCATTGCCTGAGGTGTGGTTCCCGCGCCAAGCAATGCCTGAACCAGGCCGTCAACGATGTCCGGCACCGATTGAGGTGACAGCTCACCGACACTGTTGAGGAAGCTCTTGAGATCTTCTGCCTGGTGCCTGACGCCATAGGGGTAGGCATGCCCCTGGCTGCGGATCGTCACCCGCTCAGGCAGGATGGCAGAACCTGGCACCGGAGACAGGATAGCGATGAACGGACGTTTTTTGCCCGAAAGGCCGTTTCCGGCTGGCAGCACCGTCACCGTGCAGGGTACGACCATCTTCGGGTCTTCGTTGAGGATAGCCGGCACCCCGCCGGCAAAGGCTTCCCCCACCCCGGCGATCAACAGCGTTTCGCGGTCGAGGTTGACGTAAAGAACCGAATGACCGTCGAGTGGAACCTGCGCCCCTGCGCTCCCCTGCGCCTTCAGCGCAGGCGCCTGCCGCTCCGCTCTCGCGGGCAGCTTCTTCACGCCTTCCAGGGTGACGACAGGCTCCATCGTTGCTTATCTCCAGAGACCGCCTGCGGCGGCAAACAGCATGCCCCCGACAAACCCGAGAAGGATCGCCAGCAGCAGGATATGAACCTTGAGGTTGTTGCGGCTCTTTTCTCCAAGGACCTTCAACCGGTCATCGAACCCCTTCAGCGTCGTATCGAAACGCAGCAGGAAGACTTCCAGTTCCTTGACCTTCTGGGAGAGGTCGCCCTGGCCGTTTTTCAGAAGGGACATGGCTTCGCCAAGTTCGCCCTCGTTCGATGCCAACGCATCGATCCGCTGCACCGTCTCGCGCAAGACCGCCGTTGCATCACGCTGGCCAACAGCGCTTTGGCGCTGCGCCACGATCAGCCGGTCGACTTTCTCCATCACCACTGCCAGAGGCATGGCGACGGCAGCTTCCGCGGCGCGTTCTTCTGCGCTCGGGCGCGGCAGCTTCAGTTGCGCTTCCCCCTTGGGGGTTTCCGCCACAACAGTCAGACCGCCTGGTGCTGCGGCAACGGCCTGGGGCAACTCGATGTCGAACGCATAATGGCCGTCGCCGATGCCGTTGCGCTTCAAGTCGATGCGCTGGGTTTCGGCAACCTTGCTGAGAACTCGCTCACCGTCGTGGAAGACGTGGATGGTCATGCGGTCGCTCGGGCTCGACGCATCCCAGGCCCAGCCGAGCAGACGACCGTTTTCGAATGCATCGACACGCCCCTGCAGCCGTGCGGAAATGGCTTGTTCCCTGGTCTCCGCAACAGCTTGCGGCGGCTTGGCGTCCGATCCGGGTTTTACCTGTTCAAGAGGGGTTACACTCATTCCGTTTTCCTCAGGCAGCAGGTTCACGCGCCGCGGTTTGCCGGTCGGCAAACAGGCGCAGATATTGTTCGGCAACAGCGCTGACGGACAGTGGCTTGCGGATGTTGGCTGCAAGTTTCCGGTACTGCGCGGCATCTCCGGCAGCTGTCGCCATCGCGATTGCCAGGCCGACCGGATCGTTTTTGCGCACATGCAGGCCATCGACGCCGTCCCTGACGGCCTCGGCCATGCCGCCGACACCGCTGGTGATCACCGGCCGTCCGTGCTGCTGTGCTTCTGCAATGACCAGCGGCGCGTTTTCCCACCACAGCGAAGGCACCACGACCCAGTCCACGGGTTCCATGAGACCGGCGACATCATCAGGTTTGTAAGCCCCCAGGCGCTGCACTCTGGGCGCGGTTTCCTCGAACAGCTTTTCGATGCGTTTGACGAATTCCTGGTTCTGGAAGGGAGCACCGCCATGGACCCGCAGCTCGAATTCCATGTCCTTTTCCACCAACAGCCTTGCCGCCTGCAGCAGAACCTCGACACCCTTCCAGGGGGTCAGGTTTCCGAAATAGCCGAACACGGTTTTGGGCGTGTCGTCAGCCGACCGGCTCTTGGCCGGTGCCGCGTCCGGCCTGCCATTTCGAATGATCCTGATTTTCTCCGGCGGCAGGCCCCAGCGCACATAGACGTCACGCAGAAACGCGCTTGGAGATACGAACTCGTCGACGGCCTCCAGATGCGTCTTGATGAACCGCTCGCGCAGACGCATGTCGTTCGGCTTTGCTTCGGGCAGGCACTTGCACAGCCCTCCCGACCCAAGCGCGGCACAGGCTTCGTCCGGGCTTTTCATCAGAACGCCGTCGTTGGCGCAAATCGCGTAATAGTCGTGCAGCGTCATAACGATGCGCACGTCGGGCAGCACCCGGCGGATAAGAACCGGCAGTTCGACACCGAACAACAGCAGATGGTGGATATGGACCACATCCGGCCGGAAGCTTTCCAGCAGTGTCCGCATGTCCGGTACAAAGGCTTGCAGATCGATCTGGCTCATGTTGAACCGGTCGAAATGACCAGCCCACATCAGCAACTCGTCACCGCTGTCGCTGATCGCCTGAAAGCTGGTACCGGGATGCGGCTCGCGGTGCAGGTGGTTGGTCGCCCCCACAAACAGCGACTGGTGCCCGGCCTTGCGATAGGCCCTTGCCAGGTCAAGCGCGACCGTCTCCGTCCCGCCGGGGTGAAGATCCGGATGATTATGCGCGAAGACAAGGATCCGCATCAGGACACCCCCCGCGACGTTTTCACGGCAACGAAAAAGTCCTGGTAATGCGGAGCCCCGTTGCCGCCGCGCCAGTGCCCGAACCGCTTCAGGGCGATTTCGAATCCTGCCGTCTCCAACGCCCTGTCGAGGAAACCATCATCGAAGGCAACCGCTGCGAGCGGCGCTTGCGGGTTGCCGTACCAGGCAGGCCCTTCGCCGTCGCGTCGGAACACGACACGCGGGATCAAGCCTTCCCCGCGGTCCGGCGCAATCACGAAAGCCGACAGAAACAACCTGCCTCCCAGCTCCATGAGGCGCGAGATTTCGCGAAAATAGGGCAGGATCTCTTCCGACGGCAGATGGGTGACCACCGATGTCATGATGGCGAAATCGAACGAACCGTTGGCGAACGGCAGGGCAATCTCCGTGCCGCGGATATAGCCGTCGGGATTGTAGAGAGCGTTGGCGATATCCAGATGCATGAACCGGAAATTGGGATAGACCGACCCGATGTTGCGCGTGCACCATTGAATGCCCGCCGATGCCGGATCGATACCCACATACCGGGCGGTGTCCGGATCCAGATACTGGGTCAGGGGCACTGCCATCCGGCCAATGCCGCAACCGACATCAAGCACCCGCTCATGCGCGCGCAAGCCCCCAAGGTCGATAAAGTGACCCAGAAACTCCGTGCCGATGGCAAGATAGTCACCATCTCCGACGAAGTTGTCCTCGCTCGGGGGAACCGGCAGGAACCTGTTACGGCCGATGTAACCTTGCAGGTCTGCAATCCGCTCACTGCCGAGTGGGGATGTGACCAGACTGGTGGCATCCTTGATGAGAACCGGCGAATTCATGCACTCAGCCCTTTTTCACGCCGCTCCGCAGCTTCCATCAGGGCAACGATGTCGTCCTGCCAGCGTGACTGGTGGAGCCAGCGATTGTATTGAGAGGCGACACCGCGCGTGTAATCTTCGTTCTTGCGAATGGAAACACGCTCGAAGTGGTAGAGTTCGACGTCGCCCAGATAGTAGATCTTGCGATTCAACTTGCGGAGTTTCAGGCACAGGTCGCTATCTTCGTAGTCACCGACGATGAAGTCCGTCGTGAACCCTCCCACCGTCTCGAAATCGGCTTTCGACAGAACGAGGCAAGCACCGGTTACCCCCGGCACCTCGCGGGAGGTGCTGGCTTCCGGAAACTGACGCGGGAAACCCTTGTAGTAGTGATGGTTGAACCATCGGCCCTTGTCGTCCTGGATAAACTTCAACCCGGCATGCTGAATGGCGTTGTCTGCATAGAGCAGCTTGCCGCCTACAGCCGCGACTTGCTCGTCCATCATCAGGCTGGCACACAGCTGTTCGAGCCAGCCGGCCTCGACCGGCACGACATCGGAATTGATCATCGCCAGATAGCGACCGCGCGCCGCTTCCGCACCTGCATTGCAGGCAAGTGCATAGCCGCCGTTGCGTTCCATCACGACGAGTCGAACGGGAAGGCCATAAAGAAGATGGAACCCGGCGAGCAGGTCCTCCACATGGGTTACCTGCTCGGGAGAGTCGAGCACGAAAATCACCTCGGCGTTCTCCGCCAGCCAGCTGTCGGCGGAAAACGCTGCAAGCTGCGCCTTGATGAACTCGAACACCTTGTAAAGCGGGATCACGATCGACACGGTCGGATCGGCAAGCGGTTTGCCGAACAGAACTTCGAACGGTTCACCGACTGATTGCCGGAAACGCGACTGGATATCGGACAAGACATTCGACAGACAGGTCGCCAGAACCTCGTCGCTCGCATGGCGCGGTGTCACGACGGAAAGCGCCTTCGCCCTCGTGTCGGGGATGTCACCCGGCTGCGGTGGCGGCACCAGCAGTTCCCGCTCACCCGATGCCAAACGGACTTCGAACCGGGGCTGCAGATTGTGTTGAAGCGCCCTGCCGACCGGCGCAAACGCGACAAAGCGCTTTATCGCATAACCGCCTTGGGTTTCCGGCAGAACGCCATCGAACGTGTGTAGTTCAAGCGCAACCGGACCGGCGTCACCGGCAAGAATATCGAGCCCCTGATAGACACGGCCGGGATCGCGCAGCCAGCCACCGACCAGGACACCGGCTTCGCAGGCGACAGCGGTTTCCACTGCACAGAAGGAGCCGGTTTCTGACAGCAAGCCATGCCGGCGCGCCGGCAAGGGATCGCTCACCTGCAGGTCCCGTATGGCCGCACGCGCCTCATCGGATTTGGCGCCGACGTCCGACACCAGGTAGTCCCGCACTTCCGGCAGCTTGCGCGAATTGGTGGCCCACCATGCACCGACAGTGCGCTTCACGTTGTCGGTAGCCAGTTTCCGGATCGCCAGACCCCAGCTTCCGGACAGCACCAGAAAGCCGTTGGCAGGCGGCTGCGGCATGTCGACGGCACCGAGGAACAATCTGCTCTTGCCGCCATTGTACGGCGTGTTGCACGTTCCGCTATCCAGCCGCAGAACACCCGTATCACCGATCACGACCGCTGTTTTGATGTCGGTGCTGTCGCTGTTGATGAGAGTTTCCAGCAACCGGACGGAACCGATGCTCGCGACAGCATCCACAACCGGCGGCGCATCGTTGACGGAGCGCAGCAGCTCTCTTGCAAAATTGACGAAACTGCGGGAGCGCCCCAGCCGGAACATGCCGGACCAGGCGCTCAGGAAAGTCGTGACGAAAACGGCGCAGGCGGCCTGACTGAGGTCGTTGGTAATGGCAAAGGCATCGGCGGCAGGACCAGGCTTCGCGGCGTCGACAGAAAGCGTCGCCTCTGACCCGACCGCGCCGGCGCTCAACTTCAGACTGAGCCTGGTTTTTTCCTTCAGCGAAACAGCCCATACGACACGCGACCGGCCATCAAGCCGGTTCAACCGGACACTCGCAATGGAGCCGAAGGACTGACCGCCCTGCTCCACAAGCCGGGGCGCAGCATTTACCTGATGCGCCGGATCCCAGACAAGAAGAAGAACCTCCGGCGTAAGTTGGAAGTAATGCGGGGACTCAAAGTCCGCCTCGGCGTATTTGCCCAGGGTCTCGAGCATCTTTGTCCATCACTGTTCTAAGGCCTGAGTTGCGGACGGCCACAGGCCAAAGGCCGGTACCCGGGCACACGGACGACCGCGTGCCCGGGTGCGGGATCATCAGGAAACGACGATGTAGCCGTCAGGATTGTCCTGAAGATCGTCGGCATCGACGTTGTTGAGCGTGACGGTATCGCCGTTGCCGAGATCGATGACCGTGTTGTTGCCGACCTGGGTCGCCCGTGCGGCGACATCGGCAGCAGAGGAAACGCCGGTATCGTTGATGTTGCTAGAGATCTGCACCAGATCGCCGACCTGGAAATCCATGACGATGTCGTTGCCGCCACCGCCGGAGAACACGAAGACATCGTGGTCGCCACCACCGAACATCAGATCGTTGCCGGCGCCGCCGTCAATGATGTCGGTTCCTTCGCCACCGAAAATGATGTCGCCGCCGGCACCACCTTCGATGTAGTCGGAGCCCGCTCCGCCGAAGATGGTATCGCTGCCTTCACCACCAAGAATGACGTCTTCGCCACCTTGCCCGAAAATCTTGTCGGAACCCTCTCCGCCGACGATCAGATCTCCACCTCGGCCGCCGAAGAGGAAGTCGTCCCCTTCATTGCCGAGCAGAACATCCGATGAGCCCAATCCGAATATGAAATCCTGAGCATTTGTACCTTGCAGGAAATCCTGAAAAGCACTGCCTTCAATCGTGGCCATGTAGCTAACTCCTGAAGTTCGCCTCGTTACATTTGACGCCCCGCGAACCGCGGCACACCGCACTGCACAAACCCCGTATTTTTGCAGCGCGAGAAGTACAATACACAATTACTAATCTCTTCAAAGGGACGAATAGTGAAAAAAATAAGGCAATATTTTGAATGAGATAAACTAATTCTACTTTTCATTTAATAGTAGTTCGAAAATACAATTCCTTTACGTTTATTTTATTTCGAAATTCAAAATAAAATCAATGAAACCACATGATCCCCCATAGATTGAAATCCAATTTCTGCGATTTTTCAGATGCTTGAAACCGCCCGCACTTCATGCAGAAACAGCACTCAACCGCCTCGCCGGAAAAATGAACGACATGGTAGTTTTGCAACGCACTAATCGCGTTAAAGGTGCAATTTTCGCACTGCACCAGGAAAATGCCTCTACGCTCGGAATGGACCGGGGCTTCGAAAAAGCAACGGGCGGTCAATGCCGCCCGTCGTTAAAAAATTTGTTGGAGCACAAAAAAAATGCGCGTCAGTCTTCCCGGAAAGCTCGATCAAGGCTTTGCGTGATCGGCTCGAGCAGGTAGTCCATTGCCTTGCGAGCACGCCGGATAATCAGGACTTCCGCCGGCATTCCCGGGTAAAGCGTCAAGGCGGGCTTGCCGTCCAGCTCTTCGGAAAGAACCTGTGCGCGCACGACATAAAAGGCCGCCTGCGTCTGGGGATCGACGGTCTGGTCGGCAGCGACATAGGTCACCTCCCCTCCCAGCGGGCTGGTGTTCTGCCGGTCATAGGCAGTCAGTCGGATACGCGCCTCCGAGCCGACACGAACGGTATCGATGTCGTTCAGGTTCATCCGAACCTCGACAAGCATCTTCTCGTCTCGCGGAACGATATCCATGATCGCCTTGCCAGGCTCGACCACCCCTCCCGGTGTCCGCATCTCGATGCTGGAGACAATACCGGCCTGAGGGGAATGGACCACCAGCCGGTCGAGGACATCCTGCGACGAGATGATCTGTTCGTTGGTGAGGTTCAGCTCAAGCTGAGCCTCGAGGATCTTTCCGGCAATGTCGCTTTGCCATTCCTGTTCGGCCTGCAACAGGGCAACTTCCGCACCCTGGCGCGCCTTTTCCGCACGCGCCTTCTGGGCCTCCAGCTCACCGCCGTCGCCAATCATCTCGCTCAGTTCCAGCTGAACTTCGCTAAGCATGGCTTTTGACGTGAAACCTTTCTTCTCCAGGCCGCTGAGGGCGTCGACACGCTCCTCAAGCAGCTTTCGCCGGTGCCCGGTGGCTTCGATCTGGGCCTGATTGGCCTCGATCTGCGCCACATACTGCTCCATCTCCTTCTGCTGAAAGGCGATCTTGCCCTCGTAGACCTGACGGCGTTTTTCGAACACACCCTGTTCAGCCGCCACCACTTCGGCGATCAGGGGCTCGCTGCTGTTCTTGAGCTCTTCCGGAAATACGATTTCTTCCGACAGGTCCCGCTCGGCCCTGAGACGGGCCAGTCTCGCCAGCAAACTGGTCCGTTTGCCATGGAGCTGCGCCAGCTCGGCACGTGCGCGTGTGTCGTCCAGCTCCACCAACGGCTGGCCGGCATCCACGAAATCCCCTTCCTGCACGAGCAACCGGCGCAGGATCCCGCCTTCCAGATGACTGATGGTCTTGCGCTTGCTGTCGACAATCACCTTGCCGGTGGCAACCGCCGCACTATCGAGATCGGCGGTAAATCCCCAAAGCAGAAATCCGCCAAAGCCGATCGAAACGGCCAGAGCTGCCGCCAGAAGTGGTTTGCGCAAGCTTGGCGGGCGCGCATCGTCCGCCTTGAGGGCGGCCATCCAATAAGCCTGGCCTGTTCCGGTCGCCGCCTCGGACGAAGGTGTGGCAACCGGCGGCTTTGCCTGCTCGGAACGCTCGCTCATGCCACTTCTCCACTCGTCGGCAGGGCACGGGGTGCGGCAGGTGCCGGCAGTCGCCTGGAAATACTGCTGACGACATCCGTTCGGTCACCGAACTGGCCGATCCGGCCATCTTCCAGCACCAGGATCTTGTCGGCCGCCTCCATGATCGCCGGTCTGTGCGCGATGACGATGACGATGGCGTTGTCTTCCTTTGCCTGCGAAATAGCACGCAACAGGGCAACTTCCCCTTCCGTATCCAGATTGGCATTGGGTTCGTCGAGCACGAGCAGGCGCGGCCGTCCAAACAGCGCACGCGCAAGGGCGACACGCTGCTTTTGCCCGCCTGACAGGGTGTAACGGTTGTCACCCACGGGCGTGTCGTAGCCGAGTGGCATCCGGCCGATCATCTCGTGAACGCCGGCGGCACGTGCCGCATCGATCACCATCTGAGGATCGGCATCATACATGCGCGAGATGTTGTCCCGAACAGTTCCATCCAGAAGAGACACCGACTGCGGCAGATACCCGACCATCGCGCCAAAGGACGCCCGCTCCCAGAGATAGGCGTTGTGTCCATCAAGAAAGACGCCGCCCGTCGTGGGCTGAAGAACACCTACAAGCAGACGGGCCAGGGTCGACTTTCCGGCTGCCGACGGGCCGACAATGCCAAGAACGTCACCAGGTTCGAGCGTGAACGAAATGCCCTTGATAACAGGCACCGGTGCGTTGGGCGGCGCGTAGACCAGCTTGTCGATCTTGAGCGATCCCTGGCTGGGCGGGGTCGGCACGGTCTGGCGAAGCGAGGAGTGGTTCTCCAGAACCTCGCGCACCCGGCCCCAGGCGGTTGAAGCGAACACCCACTGGCGCCAGTTTTCCGTGAGATTGTCGAAAGGGGTCAGCAGGCGCCCCATCAGGATACTTGCGGCGATCATCGTGCCGGCAGTCACCTCTCCCTTGATCACAAGATCCGCGCCAAGCGCCAGGACCGCGATCTGCATGCCAAACCGGAGGCTTCGCGTCAGCGCGTGGATTGCCTTGCCGCGCCGGCTTCCCATTGCCATCAGTTCAGTGGCATGGAGCTGCCCCTTGCGCCAACGGCGCGTCAGGGCAGGCATCAACCCCATTGCCTCGATCGTTTCTGCGTGGCGAAGCGTGGAGGCGATCGTCGCGACATTCTGCAAGTTGGCGGTGTTCGCTTCCTTCAACAGCGAGCGTGTCGTCATGTCGGACAGGAGGTTGAGCCCGATCAGCGTAATCGCTGAAACAACAGCCAGCAGCCCGTAAAGCGGATGCAGGGCAAACAGCACAATCAGGAACAGCGGCACCCACATGGCTTCCAGCGGTGCGCTGATGGCGTTGCTGGTTATGAAGGTGCGAAGATCGTTCAGGTCCCGCAGCACTTCGGAGGCCATACCGCCCCCCTTCTCCAGCGAGGATTTCACCCCCGCCTCGATTGCCGTCAGGTTGAGACGCCGAACCAGTTCGCTCCCCATCACCTGGAAAATCTGGCTGCGGATAAATTCCAGAATCGCAAAAAGCATCAGCCCGCCACAGGCGATGATCAGCAACATTGTCAGGGTATCGAGGCTCTGACTGTTCAGAACCCGGTCATGAACCTGCAGCATGAACAGCGGAACGATCATCTGCAGCAGCGTGATGAACCCACTCAGAAGCGCCGCTGCGGCGAGACCGGTTGCAAAGGTGACTCGAGCCTCTCTTATGAGACGGAACGGATCGATTGCGTCCGGTGTTGTCTTTTCAACCATTCAAGATTCTCCGAAGCCTCAACCGATAGGTGTGTTCGCACGTGCGAAAAAAAGAGCGATTGCCCAGAAAACGACACATCTTTTCCATAGGAATGACGAAAGCATATAGACTAACTTGGGGTATCTAGTGCCTTTAATTATGGCAATCGATTGGCAAAGAGAAGAAATGCAAAAACAAAACTAATAAATGCATCAATGTGCATAGACAGGGAGCAGAATAGCGATGAAATTATTTCGAATTTAGTTCGAATGTAGGTGGGAGTTTGGGGCAAATGCACAAAGTCTTAGAAGACGCAACAAGGGACATGAATGGGCACGTTTCGCGGACTGAACCTATGGTTGAAGAATCCATCAATCATTCATCATACGGGGAAAGGGAAAGGATCGCGGCTCCGGCGTCGCAAGCGAACCATTTCGAACTCGTAAGAGTCATCGAACGAATGTACCGGCGCTACCTTGACCGCCTCCGTGTCGATCTGATCCGAATAGGCGCGGACGACATCTCTCCCGCCCATGCCATGTTGCTTTTCACCATCGGTGACGACGACCTGTCCGTGCGGGATCTGATGGACCGCGGCCACTATCTCGGATCGAATGCGTCCTACAGCCTCAAGCAACTTGTCCAGTCCGGCTACGTCGACCGAACGGCTTCGGCACGGGACCGGCGCTCAGCCCGTATCCGCTTGACCGACAAGGGAAAGATGCTTTGCAGAGCCGTGAAGGCAGCCGACGAGGTCAATCAGGACCAGATCGTGCGATCCGAGCAGGACCTGAAGGCTCTTGAGGAAACATTCGCACTGCTGCGCAAGCTTGAAGTCCTGTGGGCAACGGACCTTCAACAATCCCCCTTGCGTCTGGACGGCACCCGTTTCTGATCGAAGGTTTGGCACATGCATATCGTGTTCGTGCACCGGCATGGGCCCGGGCAGTTCGTTCATCTTGCCCGACGTCTGATCGCCGATGGCTGGACTGCCACGCTCATATGCGAATCCCTGGACCGGCCGGTGCCGGGCCTGCGTGTGCTGCGCTATGCCGGTGACACCCGGCAGGCGGGCAACGCAGGTGGACGGCCTTCCGTGCCCTACATCGAGGCAGGCCGCAAGGTTGCCGATATCCTGCACAAGCTGGACCTGAACGGCCACAAGCCCGACATTGTTATGGGACATATCGGTTGGGGCGGCATGATGTTCGTCAAGGATGCCCTGCCGGATGTACCTGCCATCGGTTTCTGCGAATATTACTTCCAGCCGCAAGGCGGAGACGTCGGGTTTGCACCTTCCGACGAGATGTCGCTGCAGCAGCGCCAGACCATGAGGCTCCGTAACGCCATCCAGCTGTCCACTCTGGATCAGCTCGATGCCGGCATCAGCCCGACGGCCTGGCAGAAGAGCCGCTATCCCGAAGAATACCGATCAAAGATCCTCGTGCAGCATGAAGGCATCGACACGACCCGGGCTCGCCCCGACGCGATGGCCGGATTTCGCCTGCCGGACGGTAGGCACCTGACCGCGGGCGATCCGGTGGTCACCTTCGCGGCACGTGACCTGGAACCCTACCGCGGCTTTCCGCAATTCATGCAGGCGGCAGCACTGGTCGCCCGCGAAAATCCGGAAGCCAGGTTCGTTGTTGCCGGTGGCGACGGCGTCAGCTACGGACGCGCACCGTCTCGTGGCGACACATGGCGCAACCGGCTTCTTCAGGAAACCGGCCTTCCACCCGATCGGATCCACTTTCTGGGCCAGATCCCGCA
This sequence comes from Roseibium sp. ROS1, assembly GCF_054658215.1. Lineage (NCBI taxonomy): Bacteria > Pseudomonadati > Pseudomonadota > Alphaproteobacteria > Hyphomicrobiales > Stappiaceae > Roseibium > Roseibium sp. ROS1. The sequence continues at coordinate 666,318 of NZ_BAAGIG010000001.1, read as the reverse complement.
CAAGGATCTCCTGAGCCTGTTTCAGGTCTCTGCAGCCCATGTCTATCTGACCTACCCGTTCGTCCTGTCCTGGTCATTTCTCGAAGCCATGGCCTGCGAGGCACCTGTCATCGCGTCCAAAACCGCTCCGGTTCAGGAAGTCGTTCGTGACGGGGTCAACGGCAGGCTCGTCGAATTCTGGGATACGAAGGCAATCGCTGCCGAAGTTTGTTCGGCGTTGCAGTCTCCGGCAGAACGGCAGGCCATGCGCCGGGCAGCGCGCCGGACCGTTGTAGCCAGATACGAATTGTCAGCCTGCGTCCTGCGCCTGCAGGCGCTCTTGAGCAAGCTGCCGAACCGTTCGGCGCAACGGCAGCCCCGCCTTGGACCAGTCGCCGGAAGGCGCAACGTGGTGACGGAGTGGAACCGGGTATGAAGGGAATTGTTCTTGCCGGCGGCGCCGGGTCTCGCCTGTTTCCCATGACGCTGGCAAGCTCGAAGCAGCTTCTGCCCGTCTACGACAAACCGATGATCTACTACCCGCTGACCACGCTGATGCTTGCCGGCATTCGAGACATTCTGATCATCTGCACACCGCGGGACCTGAGCGCGTTCCAGCGCGTCCTCGGCAAGGGAAACCGCTGGGGTCTGAACCTGTCCTACGCTGTCCAGAAGCACCCTGCTGGCATCGCCCAGGCATTCCTGATCGCGGAAGACTTTCTGGGCGGGGAACCGTCGGCCCTCATTCTGGGTGACAACATTTTCCACGGCACCGGCCTGTCGGAAAAAATGCTTGCGGCCCGGAGAAACGAGACCGGCGCAACCATATTCGCCTATCAGGTTCATGATCCCGAACGATATGGCGTTGTCGGCTTCGACAGCGCTGGCAAGGCTGCCTCAATCGTTGAAAAACCGGTTGCCCCGCAATCGGACTGGGCGGTGACCGGCCTCTATTTCTACGATGCCAGGGTTGTCGACATCGCCCGGACCCTAACCCCATCCGCACGCGGCGAACTTGAAATCACCGACATCAACAGGGCCTATCTGGAAAGCGGTGACCTCAGCGTCCAGATGCTGGGCCGGGGCTATGCCTGGCTGGATGCGGGAACGCCGGAATCGCTCCTGGAAGCAGCCTGCTTCATCCAGACACTGGAATCCCGCCAACGCCTGAAGATTGCCTGTCCTGAAGAGGTCGCATTCTACCAGGGCTGGATCTCAAGAGGTGATCTCGAAGCCCTGGCGAGCGAGATTTCAGGCACGACTTACGGCCGTTACCTGAACTGGATCGCCAGGGAAGCGGCAAAAGCGCAATATGAACCGGCAAGCGCCCAGGCCTCGTGAGAAGCGTCAGAAGCGCGCCGTGATCGAGGCCTGCAGATTGAGGTCCCCGGCTTCCGTTTCTCCTGCGTCCTGCAGGGCAACGCCCGCGATCAGGTTTGCCGTCAGATTGTCTCCAAGAGAATAGTCGAAGCCGGCGCCGACACCGGACAGTGTCGCATTGTCGTCTGTGGCGTGATCGATCCCGAAGCCGATATCGGCAAACAGGTAGGCAGACAGACTGTCGTTTGTCAGCGATTGCGGCCAGCTTTCAGGCAGGTTGCCGGCAAGCGGCGAGAAGGACGGCAGACGCAATTCGTTCCGCCAGATGACACCGCTGTCCACGCTGGCATCATCGTAGTTATAGCCACGCACAGCATACCGCCCACCAAGCGAGATCCGCTCCGTATCCGGCAGCACCTGCCCGGCGAGCGTGCCCGAGAGGGCGCTTACCCAGAAGAACCTGTTCGGAAGAGACGTTGTCCGGCTGATGTCTGCCGCAAGATACGCATAGTCGACCGACTGGACACGCCCGTTGGTAAAGGTCTGCCAGGTGGTTGCCGCATTTCCCTGAAGAACACCTCCCGGATTGGCCTTCACCCTGACATCCACTGCCGTGCGGCCAAGACGGTCATCGAACGAATTGCTCCAGCCAAGCACCATCTGGAACAGGTCCGCGGCACCGTCGGCAACCGCGACGCCATTGAAGAAGGTTGTCCGCTCCAGACGTTTCAGCTCGACGCCCGTGTAGATATCCCCCCAATAGCGCCCCGGCAGGAGATTAGAGACGGCAGACCTGTAGATGATCGGCAATTCGTAGGTGGTGTTTTCAAAGTCGAAAAAGCGATTCGGCGTCTCGCGTGAGGCAACCAATGCCGGTGCGATTTCAAGACTTTGCCGGGCCCACGTCGGAATGGTGAGCCTGCCTGCGTGGGACACATAGGAGGGGTAGTCGCCTTCACGCGGAATGACAATTCCCGGATCGCTCCAGAGGTCGTCGCTGGCCGTCATCTGGTAGGAAAGCCAGGGGCCGCCCGGAAAGGGAAGACGCGCATTGCCACCCAGAAAATACCGGTCGCGTCCTGTGTCCTGCGATCCGGAATTGGACCACCCCGCAAACACCTGCCAGGGCCTGCCGTCATCGATCGTGACTTCGAGGTCGCTGAGCGCAGCATCCTCGCCCGGGCGAAAGACCCCACCCGCCCGCCTGTAGGGGGAGCGGTTCAACCAGCCGAGATCCTCTTCCAGTGCGCGCGCATCAATGCGCCCACCGGGGTTGATCCGCAGCCTTGCGCGGATCTCCTCGGCGTCGCGCTCGTCGAGCCCCTGAACCGTCACGTTGCCCGACTTGAACTCGATCACCCTAACCTGCAGCACCCCGCTGGTTATTTCCTGCGGTGGCAGGGTAACGGATACGAACGGATAGCCGGCATCCTTGTAAACGCGGGCTATGGCAGCCTGGATTTCCCCCGCAAGGGCGAGGGAAAGCGGCTTGCCGAGATACTCCGACAGTACGGCATCCAGTGCGGCCTGATCGAAAGCAGCCGCCGGACCACCGATGCCCTTTGGAGCCCGGCCTGCCACATCGTCGGACTGGCCGATCAGATAAACGCCGGCCAGGTCAACGCCGAGTGGTGACCTGTCGGTGGCACCGAAGTCCTGGGGGGCGACGTCCAGCGAGACCGGCTCTCCGGGTTCGGCAGCAGGCAGGTTTCTCTCAAGAGCCTGCTGGGCGAATGAACCTTCGGAAACGAGCGCAAGACCGGCCACCAGGGCCGCAGTTATCGTATGTCTTGTCATGACGGACTACTCTGCCGCCGCACTGAGCCAGCGACCGAACGAGCGGTTGCAGGGGTGAACGGCACCTTCGCCGCCGACGACGCCCGGCTCGCAGGCAGAGGGGTTGTCTTCAAGTGCCTCGTCGGCATCCGGGTTCTGCAACCGGTTGCGCTCCAGTACCTGCTGGCGAGGATCGGTGGAGGACTGTCCGCTGCCGGAAGAACCAGACGTTTCGGAAGGACTTGTGATCGTCAACGTGCCATCGACGCTGACAATGTCGTAGCCGAACTGATGCGAATAGAAGCTGTTCCCAATGGCATAACTTCCGGCCGCGGTTGCCGTGACGGCGGCACCGCCATCGAAACTTCCGAGGAGGCTCGCTCCGGCAGACGACAAGGCATAGGTGAACCCGCCGGAGTAGACCGTTCCGTCATATACTTTGGACTTGTCGTCACCCGTTACCGTAATTGCGGTCAGGAAACCTCGCAGGAGCGGAGTTGTCTGCCCCTCGTAGATGCGCCAGGTGTTCGCCGTGCCGCCCTGGTCGTCAATTCCAAAACCGGCTGAAACGAACGTGTCGAGCTGCTGCATGGCACTGCTGGTCACACCGGAAACATTGGTGACCGAACCGCCAAGCTGATTGCCGACTGCATTGTTCAGCCCGGTAGTCTGTGTATCCCAGACACTGTTGGTGAGCGTGATCGTACCTGCGTCCATTGTGCCGACCAGGCCGCCGCCGTTCACGCTTGCGGAGACGGCACCGGTTGCGTAGGAACGGGTAACGGACGACCCGTCAAGCATCCGCCCGACAAGGCCGCCGATCTCATTGCTGCCAGACACGTCCCCGGTGGCGTAGCTGTCGGAAATGCTGCTGACCGTCAGGCCAACGAGCCCGCCGGCCATGCTGCCGGTGTGGATCACGTCGCCAGTCGCAAAGGACCGTGTGATAGGCGCTCCGAGGGAGTGGGCAACCAGCCCACCGAGACGCGTCGCGATGCTGTCGGAACTTTGCACCGTTCCGGTCGCATAAGAGAGATCTACCGAGCCCGAATCAATGGAGCCGATGAGACCGCCTGCGCCATATGGTGTGGTGGTACCACCCGTGTTGTCGGCAAGGAGCGTGACAGTTCCGCTGGCATGAGATCTGGAAACGTCGACATTTGACACCCGGCCCATCAGTCCACCGATGTCATAACGGCCGCTGACGTTGCCGGAAGCGGACGAACGGGTAACCTGTGATGCATCAGAAGTCTGACTGTTGCCGATAAGGCCACCTGCAGCATAGGCCGTGGTGCTGACATCAGCCGAAGAATGTGTGTCGGTAACGGAATACTCCGACGCCATAACACCGGCGACGCCGCCGACATTACCTGCGCCTGTCACCGTGCCGCCAACCGAAACATCCGATACCGAGACCTTGCCACCAACGGCGTTGCCGATCAGCCCGCCAACACCGATCCCTCCCGCGATGTTGACGTTCGTCAGCTTGAGATCATGAATGGAGATATCCTGACCATCGGCTCTAACGACGCCAAACAACCCGATCGTGTTGAAGTTACCTGTCGAGGTCAGGCCGTCGATCGTATGGCCGCCACCGTCGAAATTGCCGCGAAGGCTTGTCGATGCAAAGCCGGAACCACCGTTCCATGCCGCTGTTCCCGAAGCGTCGATATCCCGGGTCAGCACATAGTTTACCGGTGTGGTTCCGGAACCCGACTGTATGCCCTGAAGACTGTAGACATCGAAGATCTGGTACGGGTTGGCCTGCGATCCATCACCACCAAGCGCACGCACAAAATGACCGCCCTGGATATCGAAATCCCGGGCATAAAAGTCCGGCAAACTGCTGCCGACCTGCAGCCAGGCGGTATCGGACTGGAAATCGTCGACATGGATATCACCCGTCGCCGTTGAAGTGACATTCGTTGCGCTGCTCGTCTGGTCCACACGCAGCTTGCCGTTCGCCGCGGTGACGGAGCCGTTGATCTTGATGGAGGCGTTGCTGGCGTCGGCGTAGAGAGAAAGCTGGTTGCTGTTAGACCACGCGACATCGCCGTTCACTGTCAGGTCACCGTCATGGGCCCACAGGATGGTGTTGCTGTCGCCGACCGAAAATGTACCATTCGTTGCAACAGTCAGGTTGCCACCGGCGTAAAGATTGTTGTCGAGATTGAAGTTGGACGTCGCATTCAAATTGAAGTCGAGACTGTTGCCATTCTGGTCGGTTCGCACAACCGCCGACGTGTTGAACAGGAAGTCGAGATCGGTGTCGCTGAACGCGCCGATGGTCGTGTCCAGAGCGGTGACCACGTCCGTCGTGGCCGCTGCACCGGTATTGACGTTGAAAGCATTGCCCCAGATATCGGCTCCGGAGACGCCGGTCGACGTTACTGTATCGGCGAAAGTCGCCGCTTTGGTGCTTTCACCGTCCAGATAGGCCAGTGCCCCTGCGGAATTAAGCGATCCGGCCGTAGTCAGGATGTAATAGTACCCGTTTGCCCCGCTCACAGCGCTGCCGACAAGATTGCCGCCGGAAAGTGCGCTGACATTTGCTCCGGTTTGGGCCGTCGTGCCCGCGTCACTGTAGACGATACCTGAGACCGCCTCGGGTGTGGCGGCATACTCCCACTTGAAATAAGGAAAAAGTCCGCTGCCAGTGCCCCAGATGCTGCTGTCCAGCGTAAAGCTGCCCAGCGTCAGGGATCCCTGCATCTGAGAAGTCGTCAGGCCGCTCGTGTTGGTCACGGTAGCGGTATAGGGAGCCGAGTAACCGATCACCTCGGTTTGTCCGGTCGTTTCAGTATCCCAGGCCGAGTCGGTTATCGAAACGCTTGAGTCGGAGACTTCAGCGACCAATGCGGCTGCATACCCTTCAGCCTCTACAAGACCCGTAACAAAGGAGTTCTGAATAACCGTGTTCCTGTCGGCCGTACCGATGAGCCCTCCAGCCGCGGCACCGTTTGTGCCGAGCACCTGGCCCGCAAAAGACGAGTTCGAGATCGTCAGATCTTCTGCGTACCCAACCAGTCCACCAGCCTCCCGAAAGCTCCCTGACGAGGTGACTGTCGCCGTCGAATAGGAATTTTCGATCCTGTTGTCGTTGTCGTCTGTGGTGCCGACAAGACCACCGACCTGCCCTCCGGTTATCGATCCTGTCGAGCTGGAATTCGAGATTGTCAGCCCTTCACCCATGATCGCGACGAGGCCGCCGGTGGCGCTGCCCCCATCCGTCGTCGTGACGGAAACATCCGCATGAACATTGGTCATGGTCGACTGGTCGATGTTGCCGAAATACCTGGCCACGACGCCTGCGCCCCAGGAATTCGTCTGAACGGTTCCACTGACAGTCACATTCGACATGTTGTGACCGTGATAGTTTCCACCACCTGTGTCGCCGACCAGAATTGCCGTCTGGTTGTCGCCGGTAACAGACGCGTTCGTGAGTGTAAGGTCCTTTATCTCAAGGTCACGTCCGGAAGTGAAATAGTTGTCTTGCCAATAGCTTATGAGTGCGACATTACCTTCGGAAGGCCGGTTGATATAGAGGCCGTCTATCGTATGTCCCTTGCCATCCAGGCTTCCGGAAAAGGAAACAGGGTCAAAGCCAGCACCGTTATTCCAAGATGATGTCGTCGACGCGTCGATATCGTTCGCAAGCTCATAGTAAAGGCTGATATCGCCGGACCCGCCACCACGCCTGTCATGGGTCGTTATCCCTTGCAGGCCATAAACGTCAAATAGCGCATAAGGGTTGGAAAAAGTGCCATCGCCACCCTGCGCCCGGATGAAAGTCCCGAAGCCAACACTCAGTGCGTTCGTGGCAAAGTCTGGCAGGCCCGCGCCGACCTGATCCCAGACACCCCTGGTGAGAGTGAAATTGTCGACATCGACCGCGCCGGCCGCTCCCGTCGAGATTGTGCCGACGGCAGCCGTGCCGCTGTTACCGTAAGCCAGCAGGGTCAGCCCACCGTTCTGGCCGTCGATGGCCGCATTGATCGCGATGTCGTTATAGGCGTTGAGCGTGAGTGTGTTTGTACTCGTCCAGGTGATGCCGGAATTGATGGTGATGTTGCCGTCGCCCGCACTCTGGTTGCCCGGACCGCTTGCCGACGAGTTGGTGGTCTGCAGGCTCACGTTGTTGCTGGCAAGGTTGGAAGAGATCGTTGCCGCCGCCGCCGCATCGACCGTCAGGTCAACCGGGTCGATCAGCCAGAGACCGGTCTGACCGCCTTCAGCCGAGGTGTCGACCGCAATTCCGGAAAAATCGATCGTGTTTCGGGCAGACGTTTCGACAAAGCCGCCTTCACCGCCCACGCCACCCCTGGCGCTCAACGATCCGGAAACACTTGCCGTGTCCTCGGCAAACACCACGATTTCACCACCCTTGACGCCGCTTTCTTCCGCCGAGGCGTCGAGCGTACCGGTGATCGTGATTTCTCCGCCCGTCACCGTGATGGCGCCCCCCTCGGTCGCCGGCTTTGCACCCGGCACCGGAACGTTCTCCGCCAGTCTGCGCGACTTGAGCTTGCCGCTGACCTGGACCTTGCCCGTATTGCCCGCCGTCAGGAATATCCGGCCACCGGAAGTGCTGACACCGGTTGCCTTGACGACACCATCCGTGTTTCCAGCCAGCGCAAAGACATTGCCGCCATTCGCGCGGATTTCAGCGTTGGCCGCCGCGATGGTTCCGGAATTGAGTGCTTCGGTATCGGCTCCGCCAAGCTTGACCGACAACAGGCCGTCTGCATCGGCGACGTCTTTCATGAGGACTTCGTAGCCAGCGGCAAGGGCTGCGGTGCCGTTGGGCGCTTCAAGCGTGCCACGGTTTTCAACGCGGCGCGCAATCAGTGCAATATCACCCTGCGCAGACCGGATAGTGCCCGCATTTACGACTTCGGCACCGCTCGTACCGGAAAAGGTCAGGCCGCCGCCATTCAGAAAATCGCTGTCGGTAACGTCCTGCGTCGAAGCGACAAACGAACCACCTGTCGACACAAGCCCGCCGCTGCCAACGGCAACTCCGGCGGGATTGACGAGAAACACGCTGCCCGTCGCGCTGAGGCTGCCATCGATACGGCTCGGCACATTGCCCGTGACCCGATTGAGCGTGGCACCGGCGCCGTTGTCGAAATGAACCTGATTGCCGGACCCGATGGAAAAGCTGCCCCAGTTCACGATACCGGCATCGCTTGATTGCTTCACATCAACCCGTGAACCACCTTGCGTAATGGTTCCGTTGCCATGCGTGAAACTGCCCCCTTGCGGCAGGGCATCGCCTGAAAAGGCTGCGGTGGGGACAAGGGCTGTCGTCAGCAGCAGAAATGCGGCAAGGGAGGCTGTCCGGTTTGAGCCGGAGGGAATGGCAGGCTCAACCGTTGCGCTTGAAACGCCGGTGTTTTGGGTCCTGGACGCCATTTGTATCATTACTCCCGCTGTTGCGTCGTCTTGTGCCCACGACGGTCAACATTGGTGTAAATACAGATGGCGAGTGATCGAATTCCACCTACCAATACTAATCAATTCTGACAGATTCTGACGAGATTTGCTTCCTTTGGGTGACACCTGCCTGAAATCGAAGCTGCCGCAATCAAGGCCTCGAAACTGTTACTTGAACAGGCAGGCCGCTTCCGTCATCACAAGCGCATGCTCGATCTCAAGACCATGCTGCTACTGGAATTCGCGACAACCGCTTTCATGTCAGTTGCCTGGCTTCTCGTCTGGTTCGTCTGGCGCCAGATCTATGAACTGAAGGTCATCGCGGCCGGTTTCTTCGCCATTGCGATTGGATTGTTTCTCTATTTGCAGCGCGGTCCGGACCCATCGCTCATTCGCGTTGTGACGGACAACATGGTGATCAAGTTTGGCCTGGTCCTGTGGGCCGACGGCCTGGCGCGCTTCCTGGGACAACCCCGTTTTGTCGGTATCAGCGCGTTCTGTCTGGCGGCACAGCTCCTGTTCTGGATCTTCGCCGTTATCTATGACCCGACAGACCTCGGTCTGCGCATTCATGCCTCCACTGCCTTCACGGTGGTGATGATGGCACTGATGATCCGGACGCTTTACCGCGACCGCTCCCAACCCCCTTTCCTGCGCTGGATCATGATCTTCCTGCTTGGGGAATATTCCGCCGCAAGTCTGCTGCAGAGCGCACTCGTCTACATTCAGCCATCAACGGTCGCCAATCCGGTGATGACCAACATCAACACATGGTACTTCTTCCAGGGACACATCTTCATTGTCGGCTTTTTCTTCTGTCTGATCTTCATGGTGGGCATGCGCCTGTCCATGGATTTGCGCGACCGAAACGCTGCGCTTGCGCGCGAAGTAACATTGAGACGGCGTCTGGAGGGAGAACTGTCCGCCAGTCTGGAAGGGGAGAAGGCCGCCCGTCAGGACCAGCGCCAGTTGATGCGCATGGTCAGCCATGAGTTTCGCACCCCCCTGGCCGCAATCCGCTACGCTAGCGACATGCTTGCCCTGATGCTGGAACGACCGCAGCAGGCTGTCGCCCAACGTCTGAAAAGCATCGACGAGGCCGTTTCCCGCATGACGATGCTGATCGATCGTTTTCTTGCAAGCGAGCGGCAGGATGAAGGTGTGCTGAAGATCGAGCAGGTGGATTTCTCGGCCCTTTATGAGGACGTTCAGCGGCACTTCGACCATGCCGGCCTTGGCGAACGCCTCAGACTTCATCCCGTTGCGCCGATGCCGGCATACCGGGGAGATACCGAGATGCTCCGCACGGTGATCGTCAATCTGGTCGACAACGCGCTCAAATACTCACCAAAGGACGCCGAGGTCGAGATCACGATAGGGGCCCTCAGCGGTGATATCGTTCTGGAAGTGAAAGACCGCGGGATCGGCATTCCGGATCGGGACCTGGCGCAGATCGGCAACCGCTTCTACAGGGCCTCGAATACAGGCGGAACCGGAGGCAGCGGGCTCGGCCTGCATTCCTGCCGGCAGCTTGTCGGCTATCACCAGGGACATCTGGATTTGAGTGCAAGACAAGGCGGCGGCACGATTGCCAGAGTTTTCCTGCCGCTTCCCGGATTTGCTCGAGCGGACTCTGAGACCATGCAGGAGGAGGAACCGGCATGAACAGGATTTTGATCGTGGAGGACGAAAGTGCTCTTCGCGCCGACCTGTTGGATTATATGCGTCTCAACGGCTTTCAGGTTAGCGGCGCGGGCGGCGCAGCTGAAATGTGGACCGCGCTGGATGACGCGGACCGACCGGATGTCGTGATCCTGGATGTCTCGCTGCCGGATGGAAACGGCTTCGACCTTGCAGGTGACCTGAGGGCGAAAATCAATTGCGGCATCATCATGCTGACCGCACACGGTGACAGCGAAAGCCGTGTCCGCGGGTTCGACAGCGGCGCGGACATCTATCTCGTCAAGCACACCAGCCTCAGGGAAATACTGGCTGCGGTGCAGAGCCTCATACGCAGACTGTCCGGCGCTTCATCAGAAGGCAACAGCACGGCTGAATGGGTGCTGGACAATGTCTCCTGGAAGCTTCTGCCACCGGACGGCGACGCCATAAAGTTGACCGCAACCGAAAGGATCTTTCTGGAAGCCCTGGTCTCCAATTCCGGCGCTCCTTGCGCCCGGGACGATCTTTCCCGGCTTCTTTCCAATCGCCAGACCCAATTCGACAACCGGCATCTGGATGCCGTCGTCAGCCGCCTCAGGCGCAAGATCCAGGATCAGACCGGGGTGGAATCGCCCATCAAGTCTGTCTATGGCGTCGGATATTCCTTTAGCGCCGCCTGCAAGATGGACAGCTAGCCCGGTTTGTCTCGCTCAGGTTGCCGAGCACACGGCGGAACCCGAAGGGTCTGGCACCCTCGCCTTGCATATTTCCGTCGACGCTCGGAATTCTGATATAAGGTGCCTCAAAATGAGGCAATCCGGGATGTCAGGCGCAATCAGTTTTCAGAAAATATCCGTCATGCTGGTCGTCATTGCGATGTCCTGCCTGGCGACACTCCTCCAGTTGACTGCCGCAAACGCGCGGGATCTTCGTGTCCTGACGTCCTTTCCGGACTATTTCACGAAGCCCTTCGTCGATGCGTTTTCGAAGAAGTATCCGGCGATCAACGTTACCGTCCTGAACAAGAACACGGTTGCCTCGGTCGAGGAAATTCTGCTGGACAACCCGCGCGGCTTCGACCTGTTCTGGTCGTCGTCACCGGAGGCCTTTTCCCTTCTCGAGAAATTCGGCCGCCTGCGGGAACGCTCACAGGACAGCAGCCAGACCTTTGTCGATTTCGCCTATTCCGGTGTCGGCTGGTGCTGGACGGAAGACTTTGAAGGCAGGCCGCCCACAAGCTGGAACGATCTGCTGGACGCACGCTTTCAGGACAGGCTGGCCATGTCCCACCCTGCCCGGTCAGGGTCCACGCACATGCTGCTGGAAGTCATCCTTCAGGACCGCGGCTGGGATCGGGGCTGGCAGTATATCTTCGGCCTGTCCCAGAACCTCAAGACCATCACCGCCCGCAGTTTCAGTGTCATAGAAGGGCTCAAGCGCGGCCGCTTCGATGTCGGCCTGTCGATTGATTTTCTCGCGCTGACGGAAGCCGACGACGGCGTCCGCTTTCAATATGGTCAACCGGTCATGATGGCCCCTGCCCGGATTTCCGTTCTCAACCACGGTTCCGCCCATGAGGAGGCGGGCCTGTTCATCGATTTCATGTTGAGCACACCGGCGCAGGAACTGCTGACACAGCCCGACATCCGCAGGATCCCGGTGGACACCACTGTTCGCGAACAATCCCTGAACCAGTTCCCCAGGGAAGTGCAGGCTGCGCTGAAATTCAGCTGGTCCACCTATGACCCCAATCTTGCCGAAACCCGGTATCAGGCCGTCAACGACCTGTTCGACATCTTCATCACCAGAAATCTGGTTCAGCGCAGAAACCTGTTGCGGCGCCTGGAAACGTTGAGCCGTCAGGCGCCTCCCGATCTCGTCCCTTCGCTGATCAAGATTAAGAAGAAGCTCAACCAGCTTCCCGTGTCCGAGATCGATGCCGTGCGCTCGGAACGCTACCGGGACGCGCAGGAGGAAGGCGCGAACTCGCTTGTCGGAACGGGCGAGGAATGGAGCCTTGCCACCTGGCGCGTTGCCGCCAGGGAGCAATTGGCGGAAGTCGATGCCATGCTGACCGGGCTCGAGGCAAGCATCCGGAATGGTCTGACTGTCAATGACTGAGACGGCAAACCGCGGGCGCGGCACGATATGGTTTCGATTGCTGCTGTCCATCCTCACGATTGCCGCGATCACCTGGATCATCCTGGCCATCGGCGTGGTCTTCTTCACTCAGGCACGCAGCGATTTTGGTGAGATCACCGAAAAGAGCATTCCGGAAATCGCCCTGGCCTCCGAACTTTCCGAATATGCGACGCGGCTGGCCGTCATCGCGACCGAGATTGCCGCTCAGACCCGGGAACGCGAACCGGAAGCCATGCGCGAGGATGTGGAAGCCGCAAGCCAGGGCATCTCGGGCCTTCTGGAAACAAACATCCTGAGCGACACGAAAAACACCGCGAAGATAATCGAGGCGAAGGAAACCTTGAGCGACAAGCTCGGGTCCTTCCTGCAGGTCTCCCGGGATCTGCAGGCGATCAACAGGTCGCTGGAACACTACCAGGTGGAACTGCGCTGGCTGCAGATCGATATCCAGACCGAAGTCGCTGCCCGCATTCAGGACCTGTCCTTCAACATCGACAGCCTGTCTTCAGAAATGGTCCGCTCGCAGTCGCGCACCGACCGGGTCGCGGCTGCCGCGATCATCCGGCAGGAAACCCTTCTTCGCGAACAGATGCAGACAATCGGGTCAAGCACTGCGACGGCGATTACCTTCCTGCTGCAGGCACTTTACGTCGACACGGCGGAAAAACTCGCGCAGCTCGAAGATCTGAATTTCGACGCGCTTGAAAACCTCCAGGGCATGCTGGCGGAAGTCCCGCAAAAGGCCGACACCGAAACGCTGGTGTCCTCGCTGGAGCGTCTGCAGGCCTTCGCCTATGACGAAACGGGTGTCTTTGCAGGATCGCGTGACCGGATCGAGCTGCAGCAACAGGCACTTGGCGACCTCAGCACCGCACAGGCCGCCGTCGCAGATCTTCAGGCAGCCCTGGTCGAACTGGGCAGGGAACGCCGTCTTGCCGCCCTCACCTTCACCAATCAGGCAGCCGAACGGCTGCGCATTGCCTCTCTTCTGCTGGCCGTCGCAACTGTTATCTGCGGCGTCATCTGCGCCGGCATTCTGCTGTTTTATGTCCGCAACCAGATTGTTGCCCGACTGCACCGGCTGGCAGAAGCCCTGATCGAGATCGCTCAGGGAAATCTCTCCACGCCGATCCCCACCCGCGGCAACGACGAGATCGCCCGCATGGGGGCAGCGACGGAGATCTTCAGATCCTCCGTGGTCGAACTGAACAGAACCCACGAAAACCTGCAAAAGGAAATCGTCGAGCGCAAACGCGCCTTCGACCAGTTGAAGCAGACCCAGCGCGAACTTGTTCAGGCCGGCAAGCTGGCGGCTCTCGGCCAGATGTCTGCTGGCATCAGTCACGAACTGAACCAGCCGCTCGCGGCTATGAAACATCACCTGCACAACCTTCGACTGCTGCTTGCCAAGGGCAAGAGCGAAGCGGTCGAAGCCAAGGTCGACGTCGTTGAAAACCTTGCCGAGCGGATGTCGCGCGTCATCAAGCACCTGAACGGCATTGCCCGCCGTTCGGACTACGCGGTCAAGGACCTGACACTGGATCACGCCCTGGAACCTGTCGTATCGCTGTTCGAGCGGCGCCTGGAGGAAAGCAGCGTCGCGCTCAAGGTCTCCGACGCTACCGGCAAGCTAACCCTCCGCGCGGATCCCGTGTTGCTGGAACAGGTCCTGATCAACGTCATCGGCAACTCGGTCGACGCCATCGACATGAAAGCGGCAGGCGGCGGTGAAATCCGCATCGAGGCAGAGCAAACCGGCGGTGACGCGACCATCCTGATCGCCGACAACGGCATCGGCCTTCAGGGGCAATCGGCAACGCAGCTGACCGACCCGTTCGTGACCACCAAGGAAGTCGGCAAGGGTCTCGGTCTTGGATTGACCATCTCCTTCAATATCATGCAGGACATGGACGGGCATCTGGAACTTGCGGAAAACGACCAGGGTGGCGTAACCGTTCAGCTGAGGCTGCCATGCGCGGCACAGAACAAGGTGGGGCAGCTTGAGCACTCGGTTTGAAACGGGCGAAATCGTTCTGGTCGACGATGATGCGGATCTGCTGGAAGCAATGCAGGAAACGCTCGAGCTCGCCGGTTTCAGCGTACGTTGCTACGCCAACGCCAATGTGATTGCCGAACAGATCCAGCCCAACTGGAACGGCATCGTCATCAGCGATATTCGCATGCCCGGCAGAACCGGCATGGAGTTTCTGCGCCTGATCCAGGAAAATGCCCCCCAGGTCCCCTTCATCGTCATTACGGCACACGGTGACGTGAAGACCGCGATCCAGGCGATGAAGCACAACGCCTATGACTTCATCGAGAAATCCACCGAACCGCAACACCTGATCGACACGGCCCGCCGGGCACTTGAAAAGCGCAGGCTGCAACTCGAAAACCTGGCGCTGCGGCGCAAGGTTCAGCGCATCCGCGATCCTCAGGGTGAGCTTATCGGCAGTTCGCAGGTCATGGCTGACCTGCGGTCGACGATTTCGCGGATCGGCCCGCTGAATGTCGATGTGCTTCTGCACGGCGAAACCGGCACCGGCAAGGACCTGACCGCACGCTGTCTGCATCAACTGTCCCCGCGCGCGCCGGGACCGCTTGTGACGATCAACTGCGGTGCCGTCACGGAGATGGACATTGACCGCGAACTGTTCGGCTTCGAAACCGAAAACGGCTCCTTCCCGGGGCGGATCGAACGGGCGCAGGGCGGAACACTCTATCTGGATGAACTTGATTCCATGCCCAATGCGCTGCAGACGCGGTTTCTGCGTGTACTGGAAGAGCGCAAGATCACCAGGCTGGGCGGCAGCGATGCCGTCCCGGTCGACATCCGCGTCATCGCCGGCGTGAAGACCAACCCTGCCGCCCTCGTTCACGATGGCCGCCTCCGGGGCGATCTCTATCACCGGATGAATGTGGCAACCCTGTCCCTCCCGCCGGTGCGTGAACGCGGCGGGGATGTCATCGAACTGATGGAACACCTTCTGGATCAGGCCTCGGAAAACCACGGCCTGCCGCTTCCGAAACTGTCGCAGCGCCAGAAAAAGCAGTTCCTAACTTATGACTGGCCCGGCAATGTTCGCGAAATTCGCAACATCGCTGCACGGCTTGTCATCGGCCTGGAGGCTGACCTACAGATAGGCAGCGGCCAGCCCATTGAGGTCTCCACAGGCTATGAGGCGGCCATGACCGCCTTCGAAACCGAGCTCTTGCAGAACGCTCTGCTTCAGACCAGTGGCCGAAAGGCAGAAGCCGCCGAACTGCTCGGAATCCCGCGCAAGAGACTTTACCTGCGCCTGAAAAGCTGTGGCCTTGCGGAGGAAGACGGGTCATGATCGACACGTTGAACGTGTCAGTTTTGACACAAAAATATCAATAAATTCAATAATTTGACTCGAAAATTTCGCCAGTGATAGCGTTTCCTCGCTGAACGAACAAGGGGCTGGATCACCCCCCTTGCGTCAGAATGGAGGAGACATAATCCAATGAGGAAATTACTGGGCCTGACGGCACTGGGACTGCTGGTGTCTGCCGGCGTGGCGAATGCTGCCGACAAGGTGGTCGTCGTGACATCCTTTCCGAAGGAACTGACCGATGCATTCGAAGCCGCCTTTGCTGCATCCAACCTGGACTACGAGCTGGAAATCCTGAGCAAGGGAACATCCGCAGCCGTCAAATACATTCAGGAAACCGCCGGAAACAACACGTCCGACCTGATGTGGGCGTCCGCCCCGGATGCGTTCGAAGTGCTGAAGGGCAACGACCTGCTTGCCAAGGTCGAAATCAACGCCGAAGGCATTCCGGAAAAGATCGGCACGTACCCGATCAATGATCCCGACGGCTTCTATTACGGTTTTGCCGCATCCGGTTACGGCATCATGTGGAACACCCGCTACCTGCAGGCCAACGAGCTGGAACCGGCAAAGGAATGGGAAGACCTGGCCAAGCCGGAATATTTCGGTCATGTCGGCATGTCCGCACCGTCCCGCTCCGGCACCACGCACCTGACGGTCGAAACGCTTCTGCAGGGCGCCGGCTGGGAAAAGGGCTGGGCCGACTGGAAGTGGATGTCCGGTAACATGAACACGGTCACCGAGCGCAGCTTCGGTGTGCCGGATGGCGTCAACTCGGGCAACTTCGGCCTCGGCGTCGTTATCGACTTCTTCGGCTTCTCGTCCCGCGCGTCCGGCTTCCCGGTCGACTTCGCCTATCCGTCGGTCACTGCCGTTGTACCTGCCAACATCGGTGTCGTGAAAAACGCTCCCAACCCGGAAGGTGCAAAGGCGTTCATCGAGTTCGTGCTGTCGCCGGAAGGCCAGCAGGTCCTGTTCGATCCGGCCATCATGCGTCTGCCGGTCAACCCGGCGGCTTACGCGACCGCACCGGACGGCATTCCGAACCCGTTCGAAGGCGATGATGTGAAGGCATCGGTCAACTTCGACGCCGACCGCTCGGAAAAGCGCTACAACGTCGTCAATTCCCTGTTCGACGTCATGGTCACCTACCGTCTGACCGAGCTGCGTGAAGCCGTCAGGGCCGTGCAGCTTGCCGAGATTGCGCTTGCCGACAAGGACAATGCGGAAGCCAAGGCACTGATCGCCGAAGCACGCGCACTCATCGACGCTACCCCCATCACCGAGGAAGAAAGTCTCGACCCCTCCTTCGCCGCCGTCTTCCAGCAGAAACGCAAGAAGGAAAGCGACGTCATCGAGGGCCGCCAGGCAGAAGTCGAGCAGCAGTGGGATGCCTTCGTGGTCGAGAACTACGCAAAGGCCAAGGCTCTGGCGGAAAAAGCCGCCAGCCTCTGACGGAAAACCAAAAACAACATCACGTCGAACTTGCCGCACCGCCCGGAACAGGGAAGGTGCGGCCTCTTCCCCGGAGTTCATAGCCGATGACTACGAGCAATGCAGCGACTGCGCCTGCAAGGCAGTGGCGCATATTTCCCGAGCTGTCCGGCACCGCAATTGCGGGCGTCGCGATCGCCATCTTCCTGCTGGCGTTTCTCATCCTTCCCGTCCTGAAGGTGACCTATGTCGCCTTCCAGGATCCCCACACAGGAGCCCTGACGCTCCAGAATTTCGGCGATTTCTTCCGCTCGTCGCTGTTCCGCAGTTCCTTCGTGAACTCCTTCTACGTCTCGGCGATGTCCGTGGTCGTGGCAACGGTTATCGCCCTGCCGCTGGCCTATATCACCACCCGTTTCAACTTCGGCGGAAGCGCGCTGATCCAGAGCATCGGCGTCATCCCGCTGATCATGCCGCCCTTCGTCGGAGCCATCGCGATGCAGCTCCTGTTCGGCCGCAACGGCACGGTCAACCTTCTGCTGTCGCAATACCTTGGCTTCAAGATCCCGTTCATGGAAGGTCTGAACGGCGTCATCTTCGTCCAGTCCCTGCACTATTTCCCGTTCATCCTGATCAACCTGTCGGCGTCGCTCCGCAACATCGACAAGGCAATGGAAGAATCGGCACAGAACCTCGGCTGCACGGGCTTGCGCCTGTTCCGCCGGATCGTGTTCCCGCTCGCCATGCCCGGTTACATTGCCGGCGCCGCGCTGGTGTTCATCAAGGTCTTTGACGATCTCGGCACCCCGTTGCTGCTCAACGTCAACAACATGCTGGCCCCCCAGGCCTATCTGCGCATTTCCTCCGTCGGCATCAGCGATCCGATGGGCTACGTCATTTCCTTCATCCTGGTGGCCTTCTCGGTCTTTTCGCTGTGGGCGTCCTTCCTGTTCATGCGGGGCAAGGATTACGCCACGGTTCAAAAGGGTGGTGGCGGCCTTGCGCGGCGCGACCTGTCGCGCGGCGAGAAGATCGTTGCCTATGGCGTCGTCGTCTTCATCCTGCTTCTGGTCCTGTCGCCGCATTTCGGTCTGACGCTGCTTGCGTTCGGCACGATCTGGTCGTTCAGCCCGCTGCCGGACGGCTACACACTGGCCAACTTCGCCACCGTGTTCGAACAGTCCCTGCAATATGTGGTCAACACACTGATCTACGCAGGCCTTGCCGCCGGCTTCGACATCATCCTGGGAACGGCAATCGCCTACATCGTGCTGCGAACCGGCATCAAGGGCCGCAAGATGCTCGACTACATGGCGACCGCCGCGCTTGCCGTACCCGGCGTCGTGCTCGGCATCGGCTACCTGCGTCTGTTCCACAGCTTCGAGGTGCCGGTCATCGGCAAGCCGCTGGCGTCCTGGTGGGTCATCATCGTGATCGCCCTGACCGTGCGCCGCCTGCCCTATGCGCTCAGAGCCTGCATGGCCGCGCTTCAGCAGGTCAGCCTGTCGCTTGAGGAAGCAGCGGAAAACCTCGGCGCTTCCAAGGGCCGCTCCATCCGCAGGATCGTCGTTCCGCTGATGGCCGGGGGGATCCTCGCCGGTTTCGTCACCAGCTTTGCCACAGCCGCAGTCGAACTGTCGGCAACCATCATGCTGGTCTCCACCAGCGACGACGCTCCGCTCTCCTACGGGATCTACCTCTACATGCAAAGTCCGTCCGGCCGGGGTGCCGGAGCGGCACTCGGCATCCTCGCCGTCGTGATCGTCGGCCTGGGGACGTACCTGTCGAACCGCATCATCGAGAAGGACCGGGCCCGCAAGGCCGAAGTCCGCGCATCCCACTGAGCGTTCAATTTCGAGGAAACACTTCCAATGACCAGAAAAGCAGTCGAAATACGGATCGAGGACCTGCATCTCTCCTTCGGCACCACCGAAGTCCTGCGCGGCGTCAACATGACCATCGAACCGGGTGAATTCTACGCCTTCCTTGGCCCGTCCGGCTCCGGCAAGTCCACCCTCCTGCGTGCCATTGCAGGCTTCGGCCCGACACCCAGAGGACGCATTCTCATCGGAGGCCGCGACATTGCCAAGCTTCCGCCCTGGAAACGCAATGTCGGCATGGTGTTCCAGTCCTATGCCCTGTGGCCTCACATGTCGGTTCGTGCCAACGTCGCCTTCGGCCTTGAGGAGCGGAAAGTCGCGCGCAAGGACATCGGTACCCGTGTGGAATCAGCACTGGAACTCGTCGGCCTCCTGCATCTCGCCGACCGCATGCCTTCCCAGCTTTCCGGCGGCCAGCAGCAGCGCGTGGCTCTTGCCCGCACCGTCGTCGTCGAGCCGGATGTCCTGCTGCTCGACGAGCCGCTGTCGAACCTTGACGCCAGCCTGCGCATCCAGATGCGCCGGGAACTTTTGTCCCTTCAAAGGAAGCTGGGCCTGACGACCATCTTCGTCACCCACGACCAGGAAGAGGCCAACACCACCGCCGACCGGATGGCCGTGCTCGACGGCGGTGTCATCCAGCAGATGGGCACGCCGCAGGAACTCTACGACACGCCGGCAAATCTGTTCGTGGCAAAATTCCTGGGAACCGCAAACATCATCGACGGAACACTTCAACGTGGCGACGGCGGAAATACCTTCAAGATTGCCTCCGGCGAAGTGCTTCATCTCGGTGCAGGCAGCCCCGACGGTTCTTCGCTCGTGCTGCGGCCGCAGAACATTGAAATCGTCACCGACCAGAACCACCCGGACCTGATTACGGGCAAGGTCAAGCACCGGGAATTTCTCGGCAGCCAGACGCGCTACCTGGTGGAAGCAGCAGGCAGTGAGCTGATCATCGATCAGAAACATGTGGGCGGTGTCGACTGGTACGAACCCGGCATGGAAGTGAAGATGAGCGTCAACACCCGGAACGCCGTGTTGCTCTGACGTTTTTCGGCATCAGGCCTGCACGGGATCGTGCCGGCTTCCTGCCCGGTGCAGGTGTCTTCACGCCATTCAGTTCCGGTGCCCGGCCCAACCTCCTCTCACCCTTCTCCCTGCGGGCGGCCGCCACTGCCGGCTGGGAGGAGCTGAAAGCCCAAGGTTCGGGCGCCGGGGCCCGTGAGCGTCAGTTCACGGGCCATCTTTCGCAGAAACACTTGCCAATATGACGCAAGGTCAAGTTTTTGAAATCGGAATCGCGATACAGGCCTCGCACCGCGAAGAAAATCGCAACGCCTTTCAAGCATTTCAGTGGATCAAGGAAGGTTCCGATGCTCGGTGATATTAGTCAACTTTGGCTAGGCACTTGCCTCACCGATAAAACTGACCTGATCATAAATAGTTTGGTAACAACTACCACCTAGCTTTCCCGGATTACTCCTGTGGCGGCATGGAGTTCAGTGAACCACTGAAACTCGATTCATGGGGGAAACATGAGAGCCGCCGGCAATCTTCCGATATCGATGAAACTCGCCATCTGCATGGCTGTTTCCGTTCTGCTTACAATGTCCGTTGCGGTCGTCGGCTATGTCGCGACCCGCCAGATGGGCGGGGCAATTCAAACCTCCCAGACAACGGGCTCTGCCCTGATGTCCATGGCCCAGCTTAACCGCCTGAAAGCGCGTTACGTCGAATCCGGCAATCCGGATGACGTCTCCGTGGTGAAGGACAGCATGACCGACATCTCCGCGACGCTGTCCGTACTGCAAGCCGGTGGAGAAGACGTTGCCTCGGCGACCGGCAACATTGCGGCATTCTCGACTGCTTTCGACACCCTGGTTGCCTCCGAGGAAGAAATCGAACGCAAACGCCTGCAGATGACGACGTCCCTGGAAAACCTGATGGCGATCGGCCACAGCGTTGCCCAGGCGGCAGCGAAACGCGAACAGAAGCTGGTCGACGAACTGCAATCCTTGAGAACAAGTGGGGAAGCAGCCAGTGAACTCGCGCAGGCAGCAACACTTGCCAGCGCCCACTCCATGCAGCTCAAGCTGGATCTGGAGACCCTGTTTCGACATCCGGACGCGGCTCACATGAAGGCGGTCAGCAAATCCTTCGGCAAGTACTATCTCCTGATCCGCAAGCTGACGTCCTCCGCAACCGTGTCGGAAAACCTGCAGCCCGCACGTGACCTTGCCGAAGGCGCCAACGCCATGCGCGCCCTGCTCTCCGCTGTACAGAAGGATCCGTCCCAGGCGCTGTCCAGGAGAGACGCTCTGACCAAGGGCTTTGACAGCCTTGCAGGCCTGACCGATGCCGTGCGCAATGACCTTGGCCGCGCCTTCAAGACGGCCCACGGCGACATGCTGGCGATCGAGGGACTTGCCCGCTCCGCTGTTGCCGAAGCCAAGGCCGGCGACGACTTTGCTGCCGAAGCCCGGGTGTTGTCAGATGCGTTCTGGCAGTTCCAGGTCAACCGGTCGGATCTTACCCGCAAGGCGGTGCTCGACAGTATCGCGGCCCTGCAGATGCAACAGGAACAGGTGTTGTCCACCATGCTGACGGGAGCCGATGCGGTCGCAGCGCGCACCGCAATCGAAACCCTGGGCAGCGCCTTTGCGAAACTGTCTTCAGCCATGGCAGATTTCCGGGTTGCGCTTGCTGCTGCCGACACTGCCGAGACAAAGTTTGCCGAAGGCATTTCCGCGCTCAACGAAAGGCTGGAAACCAGTGCCGCCAGTACGGAGGCAAGGTCGACACTCATCCTGTTGGCAGTGTCCGCGGTCGGGCTGGTATTCGGCATTGCGGCGGCAGTTGCACTCTGGTTCACCGTTGCCCGCCCCGTGTCCGTTCTGACAGCTGCGACCCGTCGTCTGGCTGACGGCGAAGTCGATGTCACGATCGACGGTGCGGTCACGCGCGACGAGGTTGGGCAGCTCCGTCAGGCACTCCTGATTTTCCGTGACAGCCTGCTGGAAAACCGCCGCCTTGGCGAAGAACGGATGCAAAGCCAGTTGGCCAGTGAGGAGCGCCAACAGCATATAGACCGGCTGGTGGCCGGGTTCCGCAATGACATTCAGGACGTCCTGAAGAGCCTGTCCGAAAATGCCGGACAGATGCAGGACACTGCCCAGTCCATGACGGTGATTGCCGAAACGGCATCTTCCCTCACCGGCAACGCCACCGGTTCCTCGAACGAAGCCTCCGGCAACGTTCAGGCCGTCGCGGCTGCCACCGACGAGATGGCTGCCTCGATTGCCGAGATCGCCCGGCAGGTGGAAACGTCAAGCCAGATCGTCAGCAACGCCGCGGACAACGCCAACCGGACCAGCAGCAAGATCACCGGCCTGGCGGAAACCGCACAAAGCATCGAAGGCGTTGTTTCCCTGATTTCCGAGATCGCCGAACAAACCAACTTGCTGGCGCTCAACGCCACCATCGAGGCGGCTCGTGCCGGGGAAGCCGGCAAGGGCTTTGCCGTTGTGGCGGCAGAGGTCAAGTCGCTGGCAACACAGACCGCAAGAGCGACAAATGAAATCGCCTCGCAGATTGCGGCCATGCAGGCGTCCGCATCGGAAACGGTTACGGCCATCGGCGAGATCGTCGCGATCATGCAGGACGTCTCGGAGTGCACCAGCGCGATTGCTGCTCCTGTCGAGCAGCAGGGCTACGCAACAAACGAAATCGCGCGGAATGCCGCCCTCGCCTCCAATCGAACCATGGCGGTCGTCGAAGACATGTCCAGCGTTTCGGATGCGATCGGCGACACCCGGAAATCCGCAAGCGATGTTCTGAATGCCTCCGACAACCTGAACCAGCAGACAGCACGCATTCGGTCGACCGTGACGACATTCCTCAACGAAGTGGCGGCCGCCTGAGGTCAAACGCCTGCCGGGCAGGAGCACTGACTGCTGCCCGCCCACTCCCCCCCGAGAAACCGGTTCGGCCCGAACGGACCGCCAACATGACACTTAAAAAGACAATCCGATGACCCATCCGAAAATCATCTTCATGCGCCACGGCGAAACAGAATGGAACCTGATCGGCCGTGCGCAAGGCCGGCTGGATTCTCCCCTGACCGCAAAGGGACGCGAGCAGGCGACCCTCTTGGGAAAGATCCTCGCCCGCGAACTGGTATCAGCCGAAGGTTACGACCAGATGGTCAGCCCCTTGGGCCGAACCCTGGAAACCTCGCAGTACCTGCAGC
This sequence comes from Roseibium sp. ROS1, assembly GCF_054658215.1. NCBI lineage: Bacteria > Pseudomonadati > Pseudomonadota > Alphaproteobacteria > Hyphomicrobiales > Stappiaceae > Roseibium > Roseibium sp. ROS1. The sequence continues at coordinate 643,081 of NZ_BAAGIG010000001.1, read as the reverse complement.
AGAACTTCGACTTTTCGCCGGTTGAAACCGACCTGCTCGTCGAAATCGATGTCGGCGGTTTGAGCGGCCTGACAAGGCCCGAGATGTTCGAGAAGTATCCCGAACACATGAACGGCAAGCCCGGCAACACCTGGTATTTTGGCGCGCCGGGTGGCGAGACACTGCAGCAGATGCGTGAGCGCGCCGGAGCCTGGCTTGCAGGCCTGACGGGACCGACAATCGCAGTGGCCCATGGCCAGATCGGCAAGGTTATTCGAGGTATCGTTCTTGGCCTCGATGACACCGGGATCCTCAGCCTCAAGGAACCGCAGGGCGTGGTTCATGTGCTTGAAAACGGACAGGAAACGGTCTGGAGCTAAAGACTGCGGGCGTGCCCCCGTTCTGCACGCCCAGCACCTTCCCCCGCGAAAAATACAAGACCAAAACCGGAAGACAGGACGAACCCGTCACTTTGGCAATGGTCTTCCTCCATTGACGCTGTGGACAGGAAACCGGTGCTGCAGCTATACAAAGGAGAGTATTCAGCAAGAACTGCTTTATTTCATTCACTTAGCGGGGGCTACAAGTGAACTATTTGCTGCCAGCACATATTATTCGTTTAGGCGTCATTTTAACGACCATCGTATTTATTCAAATAATTTCCAGTACAGGATCCGCCTTTGCGGGTAAGCGTGTCGCACTCATCATCGGCAATTCGAATTACGAACATATTCAATCTCTGAAAAACCCTGAAAACGATGCCCTTCTCATGGCAAAAACCTTGGGCGATGCCGGTTTTGAAGTGAGGCAACTCATCGACGGCAACTACAGGGATATGAAGCGGGAACTTCTCGAGTTTGGTCGCACCTTGCGGGATTCGTCGATCGAAGCAGGCCTGATCTACTACGCCGGGCACGGTGTGCAGGTACGCGGGGAGAATTATCTCATCCCGGTGAACGCCCTTCTGGCGGATGAGGACGAGGTCGATCTCGAGGGCATCAACGTCAACGACTTCCTCAAGGTGATGAACTCGTCCAGCAGTCCGGTGAACATCGTCGTACTGGATGCCTGTCGCAACAATCCCTTCAAAGGCTCTTTCCGCTCGGCCACCCGTGGCCTTGCCCCCATCGATGCACCAATGGGCACCCTGATCGCCTATGCGACGTCACCCGGGCAGGTCGCGATGGACGGTTCCGCTGGAAATTCCCCCTACACGGCCGCCCTCAGCCGCGCCATCGAGACCAGTCCCGGCGAGCCGATTGAATCCGTCTTCAAACAGGCCCGGCGCGATGTTCTGGCCGAAACCGCCGACCGGCAGGTGCCTTGGGAAGTCAGCTCGATCACCGGTGATTTCTACTTTTATGAAGACGGTCCGCTGCCAGACGATACCGCCGGAGAAGCCGGCAGCCAGGGCAGCCTCGACGTCGCCTACTGGACCGCCATTCGCGACAATCCTTCCATCTCGGAACTGCGCGCCTATCTCGCCCAGTTTCCAAACGGCCTTTTCGCAGGTGTCGCCGCCAACCGACTGAAGGACCTCGAAGACAAGCCGCAGGTCCAGGCAAGTCTTGCACCGAGCGAAGCCGAGCAACCGATAAACGAAGCTCCGGTCCCGTCCGACCCGAAGGAACTGACGAGGGCCGTCCAGGTGGAACTCAACAGGCTTGGCTGCGACGCAGGTTCGCCAGACGGTGTCTGGGGCCCGAAAAGTGGCCGCGCGCTCGACACCTTGAGGAACGAAGCCAAGCTTCAGCTTGCGTCCTTGTCTCCCAACGCGGCTGTCCTGAAGAAACTTCGGCAGCTCGACGGCAGGATATGTCCGCTGACCTGTTCCGCCCGCTACGTATTGAAGAACAACGAGTGTGTTCTGAAAACCTGCCCGGCCGGACAACTGCTCTCTTCAGCAGGGCAGTGTTACACGAAGTCGAAACCCAGTCCCCAGTCCTCCTCATCCGGAGGCAACTGCTTCACGTTCAACGGCCAGCAATATTGTGACTGACCTGGCAGAGCGGCACACGTGCTCGAGTTTCAGATGATCGGGGCAAGATGGGGTTGATAAAAACTCTGGCAGCCTGCCTGCTTCTTGCGGCCGGCTTTGCAGGAAACGCAAGCGCGGACGACATGTCCGGCAAGACCATAACGATCGACATCACCATGCCGATCTGCGGTTTTGCCGACGGCACACAGTCCTGCGTCTGGGAACACAGCGCGTGGTTCTATCTCGCCGCCATCTTCTTCGCCGGGAACGACGACCTGTTCTATTCCTTTTCGTTTCACTCGAACTTCGAAACGGAAGGCGTCCGGATACCAACCGGCACGGGATCAGGTGAGAGGGTCAATAAAACCAAATCTGGCGACCCCATCGTCCATTTCGTGGATGTTGAGCGGCTCTCCGCAAACCGTCTTCATGCAGTCCACACCATGGAAATGGTTGAAGACGGATACATCCGGAAAAACGCATTCACGCTGGAAATGAACGGCAAGGAGTGCCGGATCCTGGAGTTCAGGCAGGAGCACTTCTCCAACACCCAGCTCAAGTACGCCTATGGAAAGCCGACCTCGCTCATTTGCAAGGTTCAGGACGGTCCGCAAACCGATGTCTATGGAAAGTGACGGCATGGACAGCGCACCGGCAAACCCGCAACCACAGCTCCAAACAAATCCATCAACATCGAATTTCAAGATCCTCCAGATGGAGGGCATTTTCCCGGAAGGAGACTTATTGTGAAGAAGATTTTGTTCCTGGCATTGACGACCTCAATGCTGGGTATGGCCGGTTGCCAGTCGACGGCACCGGAAGGCGCCTCCCCGGCCCAGAGTTCCAAATCAGCTCCCGCGACCTTCGATCTCGGCAGCAAGAAGATTTTCCTGAGCTCGAATATCAAGATCGAGCAGAAGGACTATTATTCCAACACCAACAAGGGTTCGTTCACCGAAACCAACAACCGCACAGGCACCACGGCCGTTCTGATCCGCCAGAACGGCGACAATCTGCTGGTCGCCGATCCGGACAACCAGGCGGGAACCGTGTTTGTGAACGGTAAAAGCGTCAAGACCTCCGGCAGCATCTCCGGCAAGGGCAGGACCAACTGCGTCAAGCTGGAAATCGAGGAAGGCTACAAGCGGAATATCTGTTCGCGCTACACCTACAGCAACGGCATCGTCGAAATTTCCGAAGAGGAAAAGGACCCAGCCGAGGACCGCACCACAAAGCGGACCTACAAGTTCGCCTATGACGGCAACAGCTGCCGCTTCATCAGTTTCTCGGAGTTCTCGAACGCCAAGAACGGCTATTGTGACGGACCCTGCCTTGGCTACTACGGCGGCAAGACCAAGTGGCGCTACACAATCAACAGCACATCGACTTCAGGCAACTGCAGCATTCGCTGATTGGACCTGACGCGTTGCCCCGGGCCGCCGCTTTCCAGCTTACGTTTCCCCGGGGCAACCATCCTCACCTGACGGATATGATGGCCGGAGCGCAACGCGGCGAACGCCTATCATTTGCCGCCACTCCCTTCCGGCGTGGCGCGCTTGCCGGACACTTCACCACGCACCCGAAACCCTGACATTTCCCTGATAATTCGCGACCGTTTTCGTACCGTGCCGCGTTCTCGAAACACGACCAGCCTGTCGCAATCACAAGCCAGCTTTTCCTGACGATTTGAACCACCGTGTCGTGGCGCTTATGCCGCCATGACGCAATTACGCTATTTTGCCTGTCGATCAGTCGCGATACTGCCGCCACGAAACGGAAATCCGGTGCAGTCGCACGGACCGGACGCAGGCGGACTGCGCTCCGGTCGATGAAAAAGGAATGAGACATGTCAGCATTTCCTGACAAGGCACAGATCGTCATCGTCGGTCTCGGCGGTATCGTCGGCGCGTCGATCGCACATCACCTCATCGAACGCGGCTGGACCGACATTGTCGGCATCGACAAGTCCGGCATTCCGACCGACATCGGTTCGACGGCCCATGCGTCCGACTTCTGCTACACCACCAGCCACGACTACCTGTCCGTCTGGACCACCCAGTACTCCATCGACTTCTTCGACAAGATGGGTCACTACGCCCGCGTCGGCGGTCTGGAAGTCGCGCGCACCGGCGACGACACCTGGATGGAGGAAATCAAGCGCAAGGTGACCTCGGGCAAGGCCTTCGGCACCAATGTGCGCCTCGTGACCCCGGCCGAGATCAAGGAAAAGTTTCCGCTGATCGAAGAGGACATGGTCCAGGGCGGCATGTGGGACCCGGATGCAGGTCTCGTTATCCCGCGCTCGCAGACGGTTGCAGGCAAGCTTGTTGATGAAGGCGAGAAGACCGGCAAGCTGAAAGCCTTTGCCAATACCCCGGCCCAGTCCCTTATCGTCGAGGACGGCCACATCAAGGGCGTCAAGACCCACCGCGGCACGATCATGGCTGACCATGTCATCGTTTGCGCCGGTCTGTGGGGCCGCCTGATTGCCGAGATGGTTGGCGAAGACCTGCCGGTAATGCCGGTCGACCATCCGCTGACTTTCTTCGGCCCGTACAACGAATTCGAAGGCACCGGCAAGGACATCGGCTATCCGCTGCTGCGCGACCAGGGCAACTCCGCCTACATGCGCGACACGGGCGATCCCAAGACGGCCGAAGGCGGCCAGATCGAGTGGGGGTACTACGAACCGACCCATCCGCGAATGTGCCACCCGCGCGATCTCCTGGAGAAGGATCAGGCACGCCTGTCCCCCTCCCAGCGCGATCTGGAAATGGAACAGGTCATGGAGCCGCTCGAGCGCGCCATGGAGCTGACCCCGATCCTGGGCGAGATCGGCTACAACGAAGGCCATTCCTTCAACGGCCTTCTGCAGGTTTCCGCGGCCGGCGGCCCCTCCTGCGGTGAAAGCCAGAAAGTCCGCGGCCTGTGGTACTGCGTTGCGATCTGGGTCAAGGACGGACCTGGCTACGGCAAGCTGCTGGCTGACTGGATCACCGATGGCCGGACTGAAATCGACCATGCGTCCATCGACTATTCGCGCTTCTATTCCCACCAGCTGACCGAGAAATACATCGAGGACCGCTGCTACGAAGCTGCGCAGAAGATCTATTTCCCGGCGATCCACCCGCGTGAGCCTTACCTGACGAGCCGCAGCGTCAAGCGGTCCCCGTTCTACGACCGCGAGGTTGAACTCGGCGGCCACTTCATGGAACTGGGCGGCTGGGAACGCGCGCATGGGTATGCCGCCAACGAGCATCTGCTGGAAAAGTACGGCGACCGGGTTCCGGTTCGTGAAAACGAATGGGACAACCGCCATTTCTGGCGCGTCTCCAACGCCGAGCAGCTCGAACTCAGCGAGAACTGCGGCATCATCAACCTGTCGCACTTCTACATGTTCGACGTCGAAGGCCCGGACCACGTGGAACTGCTGGAGTGGCTGTGTGCCGCGAAGATCGGCGGCGATGCCAACATCGGCAAGGGTATCTACACCCACTTCCTCGATGACGAAGGCAACGTACGTGCCGACCTCACGGTCTTCCGCATGGCAGACCGCTGCCGCATCGTCGACGGTGCGGACGCCGGCCCGCGCGACTATCACTATGTGAAGCGCATCGCCGAGGACAAAGGCTTCGACGTCACGGTGACCGACGTCAGCGAGCAGTACACCACCATCGGCATCTGGGGCCCGAACGCCCGTGAGAACCTGAAGAAAGTGGTTGCCGATCCGGCAGCACTCGATCCGGAAAATTTCCCGTTTGCGGGCATCCGCCAGATCGAGATCGCCGGCAAGTCCGTCATGGCCCTGCGCCTGTCCTATGTCGGTGAACAGGGCTGGGAACTGCACATGAAGTACGAAGACGGCCTGGCCGTCTGGGACGCTCTGCGGTCCACGGGTGTCATCGCAGTCGGCGTCGAAACCTACGCCAACTCGCGCCGCATGGAAAAATCCCTGCGCCTGCAGAACGCCGATCTTCTGACCCAGTATAACCTCCTGGAGGCTGATCTGGCCCGCCCGAAGGTCAAGGAAGCGGATTTCCGCGGCAAGGCAAAGCACGTCGAGTACCGGGAGCGCGAAAAGCAGCCGGCCATGCTCTGCACGCTGGTGATGCTTGAAAACACAGATGCAAGCGGTGTCAAACGTTACCCGGTCGGCGCGATGCCGGTGCAGGATCCGGACACGGGCAAAACGCTGGTCGACAGCCTGGGCCGTATTTCCTACACGACCTCGGTCGCCTATGGCCCGACCATCGGCAAGAACATCGCTCTTGCCTACCTGCCGCAGGAGTACTGCCAGGTCGGCCGCAAGCTGAATGTCGAGTATTTCTCGGAAACCTACCCGGTCGAGGTCGCCGGTGTCGGCTATCAGCCGCTCTACGATCCGGAAAACCAGAAACCACGGTCCTGATGACCAAGGCCCGTGACAGGCAACGACGTGCCACGGACTGACCTCAGATCACAAGAACAAGCTAAAGCCCCATCTCACGACCCCAAAAAGCGCCGCTCGCCGGCGCTTTTTCCTTTCGTGGCACGCGCGGCGGCCTTAACCGCCCCGCATGACAATCCCTTCTTCGACCCATCTGTCGAAAACGCCAAGCGCAGCATCCGCAAACGCCTTGTCGTTGATATGCGCCGAAACCTCGGTCGTCTCGATGCGGCCCGGGAAGACTGTCCTGACTTCGTCGATGAAGGCCGCCAGCCCCTCCGGATCGTGGGCTTCCTCGCCCTCCTTGTCCCAGGCCTCGATGCCGCCAAGCGGCAACAGGAAATGGGTCGGCCCCTTGGCCGCCTCCAGCCGGTCGGCGAGTGCATTCGCCCACTGACGGCGCTCCTGCGGGTTGAAGACGGAGCTCTTGATCAGACGATTGTGCTCGTGAAACGGCCTGTCGGCATATTGCGCCGGGATTTCCTGCCAGCCGGCAAAATCCACCAGATCAAGCGCGCCCGGCGCCACGATCTGCGGCGTGCCCAGCCTGCCTGCATTCTGCAGCCGGTCCGGCCCGCTGCTGACTAGCGACCCTGCCAGGAGATTGCCGAATTCCTGCAAGCAGAAATCCATGACGCAGCAGAACGCCCCTTCCCGCGCCAGGCTTTCGAAGGCCATGCCGCCCATGCCGGTGGAATGGAAGACAGCGACTTCGTACCCCCGGTCTTCAAGTGCCGGTTTCAGAAGCTTCATATAGGACAGGCAACTGGAGCCAAGCGATGTCATGCCGACCAGCGGCTTTGAGCGATCCGGCATCTGCGCGGCCCTGGCGGCACCCAGCACGGCGCCCGCGGCCTGCGCCAGCGACGACTTGCAGATTTCGTTGAGGCCATAAAGGCCACCGGCCCACAGGATCATCTGGATATCTGGCGCCAGCCGTTCCGGCGGGATCAGAGACGAGAAGCTGACCGTGGACACGATGAATTTCGGCACGCCCATCGGCAGCGCCTGGGCACAATCGAGTGCCAGGTCCGTCCCCATGGTTCCGCCAAGCGCGATCATGCCGTCGATACGGCCTTGCGCATAAAGGTCGGCGACAAGCTTTGCCGCACCCTGCGCCATCACCTGAAAAGCCTTGTTCTCGTCGCCTTGCGCAATCACGTCCTCAATGGACATGCCGCCTGCCCTGGCGACCTCATGCTTGGAAATGCCGGTCGGCATCGCAGGATCACCCAGCACGCTGACATCCATCGTCAGCACCTCGCCGCCCTGGTCGCGTATGGTCTGCTCGATGAATTCCAGTTCGGCATTCTTGGTGTCGTAGGTCCCGATGGACAGGATTGTCTTGGTCATGGATATCCTCAGAGCTGGATCCAGGCTGTCTTCAGGTCGACATACTTGTCGAGCGCGTGCAGCGACTTGTCGTGGCCGTTGCCGGACTGCTTCATCCCCCCGAGCGGGACGGTCATGTCCGAGCCGCCATAGGTGTTCACATGGATGACACCGGAGCGGACACCGGAAATCATCCGGTGCGCCCGGCCGAGATCGGACGTCCAGATACCGGCGGCGAGACCATATTCGGTGCCGTTGGCGATCCGGATGGCCTCTTCCTCGTCCTTGAAGGCGGTTACGGCCAGTACGGGCCCGAACACTTCCTTCCGGGCAATCGTATCGCTCGGCTTGACCCCGCTCATGACGGTTGGAGCCATGTAGTAGCCGCCGGTCTCGGTCAGGATCCGCTCACCGCCGGTACGGCGCTCGGCACCTTCGGCTTCCGCGGTCTCCACGAATTTCAGGTCGGCCTCCAGCTGGGCCATCGAATGCACCGCACCGATCTGGCTGGAAAGATCCAGCGGATCGCCCACCTTGAAAGCTTCCGCTTCCCGGCAGATCGCGGCAACAAAATCGTCGTGAATGTCCTCCTGCACCAGGAGGCGCGAACCGGCGACACAGACCTGGCCGGAATTGCGGAAGATCCCCGCCGCCGACACCTTGGCAGCTTTCGCCAGATCAGCCGCATCGTTGAAGACGATGTTGGGGGACTTGCCGCCCAGCTCCAGATAACAGCGCTTCAGGTTGGATCTGGCGGAATATTCAAGAAGCCGCCGCCCTGTCGCACCGGAACCGGTGAAGACCAGGATGTCGACGTCCATGGAGAGGGCCAGGGCTTCGCCGACAACGGCACCGGGGCCGGTCACGACGTTGAAGACACCGTCCGGAACTCCTGCCTCCGACGCCAGTTCGGCAATCCTGAGCAGGCTGAGCGAGGCTGATTCCGCCGGTTTCAGCACGATGGAGTTCCCCGTGGCGAGCGCGGGAGCAATCTTCCAGGCGCCGATCATCAGCGGGAAGTTCCAGGGAACGATGGCCCCTACGACACCGACCGGTGCCCGGTGAACAAGCCCCAGCACATTGTCTGCCGTCGGCGCGATCTCGCCATAGATCTTGTCGAGTGCTTCGGCGTAGTACCGGAAGGTCCCGGCCGCGGACAAAGCCTCGGCCTTGAAGGCCATGTTGATCTCGGTGCCGTTGTCGCGCACGCCGAGAACCGCAAGCTCAAGCGCTTTCGCCTCGATCAGATCCGCCAGCTTCAACAATACCTTCTTGCGGTGGGCCGGGGCGGTTTTCGACCAGCGGCCATCCTCGAACGCCTTGCGCGCACCCTCAACCGCACCTCCCACATCGGCGGCCGTTCCGCTTGCGATCCTTGTCAGCGGTTTTCCGTCGATGGGGGAAAGCACATCCAGCGTCGCCCCCTCTCGGGACGCGGCAAAGGCGCCGTTCACAAAATGCCCCTGCTCGGCAACGGGCTGGTTGCGCAAAACGTCGATTGCGGCCTGGTCAAGCATCTTGGTTCCTACCCTTGCTGGGTTGAGGTTTCGGAAGTGTCCTCTTCCCGATCCCGTCGCGCCTTTTGCTCGCGAATGACCGTACGTACGTGCAGGACGAGAATGAGAATGATCGCTGTGAAGAGGATTGCGGCGATCGGCCTGTCGATGAAATCGAGCGGGGAATTCACCCGCGCCATGGCGCTGCGAAGTTTCACCTCCATGATCCCGCCAAGCACCATGCCGAGGATGATCGGCACAATGGGCAGGTTGAGACGCTTCAGCACCAGGCCGAAGACGCCGAAGCCGGCGGCGATCGCGCAGTCGGTCACCGAGTTGCGCAGCGAGAACACGCCGACAAAGGAGAGCGTCATGATCATCACGCCCAGGAAACGCGTCGGGATCTGAATGATCTTGAGCAGCATCCCCGTGGAGGACAGGAGGAAGATCAGGACGATGATATTCAGGAGGATCAGCGCCAGATAGAGCGCGACCACGAAGTCGAGTTGCCCCTGGAACAGCTGTGGCCCCGGGATGACGTTATGAACATAGAACACAGACAGCATCATTGCCGTCAGCGCTTCTCCGGGAATGCCGAGAGCAAGCAAAGGGATCATCGCCGCACCTGGAACCGCATTGTTGGCAGCTTCCGAAGCGATCAGCCCTTCCGGTGATCCCTTGCCGAAAAGGTCCGGGTCCTTCGAGGATTTCTGCGCATAGGTGTAGGACAGGAACTGGGCGGTGAATTCGCCCACGCCGGGGATCATGCCCATGAGAACACCGAAGCCGGAAGAAACGGTCGCCACCCGTTTGAACGCGAACAGCTCCTTGAGCCCGGCAAAGAGGTTGCCCTCGACCTTGGCCGATCCGGGTTGATGTTCCTTGTCGACCAGCAGCAGCAACGCTTGCGAGATCGCAAAGAGACCGAGCACCACCACGATGAGATCGACACCGGAGGTGAGCCAGCTCTGGTCGAAGGTGAAGCGCTTGGTGTATTTGGCAGGCTCCAGGCCGATGGTGCTGAGGAAGATGCCGAAACAGGCCAGCATGCCGGCGGCAAAAACCTGTCCGCGGTGCGCAACCACAACCAGGATGATGCCCATCAACGCGGCCAGGAAGATCTCGCGACTGCCGAAATGCGGTGCGATCATCGCCAGAACCGGCGAGAGGACGATCAGGCACAGGATCGAAAACATGCCGCCGAAGAAAGAAGCCGAATAGGCGAGAGACAGCGCCCGATGCCCCTGCCCCTTCTTGGTCATGGGGTAGCCGTCATAGGTGGTCAGCGCATTGACCGCCGTACCCGGTGTGTTGATCAGCACCGCCGGAATGGCGCCGCCATACATGGATGAGCCATAGACGCCGAGCAGCAGGGTCAAGCCGACGATAGGCTCGAAGGAAAAGGTTGCCGGCAGCAGGATTGCGATGGCGACGGCAGCTCCGACACCAGGAATTGCGCCGATGATGACACCACCGATGGAGCCGATCACCAGGGCCGCAAGAACGTCCCATTGGGCAAGCATGGACAGGCTGGAGAGGATCAGTTCCATTCTCGCCTCACAGATAGGTCAGGGCAAAGGCGCGGATGCCGTCAGGCAGCGCCTCGTAGATATGGCCGGCGGGAACCTTGACCTGCAAAAACGCGCGGAAGATCACCACCACAGAAATGCTGAAGGCAACAGCGGCACCCAGGTTGAGAGGCGTTGCCTCGCCAATCCGGACACACAGAAACAAGGTGAAGGCGAGTGTTGCCGGCAGGTAGCCGATTTGCGGCACCAGGAGCACGTAGATCAGGAAATAGGCCACGAACTCGAACGACTTCAGCCAGAAGCCGACCTCGCGCCATCGGCCCGGAATGCGCTTGGAGCAAAGCGAGCCTATGAAATGCAGGCTGGCGAACAGCACCATGCCGCCGATAGCGACTGTGGGCCAGAACCTTGGCTGTGCAAACCACTTGGTCCGCTTGGCCCAGACCGTCTCACCCGGGATCTGCGACAGAAGAAATAGGGAAAATGCCAGGAACAGGATTGCAAACACGATGTCGCCGGGCCGGCGATAGCGTTTGAACAGTTCCTGCAGCGTCTTGATGCGCGCCAAGCCGAACCCTCCTTGGAACCCGAAAGCAACCGGCCGGCGCGAGATGCGCCGGCCGAAATAGTCGCCTTATTGTTCGATCAGCTCGGAGATTTTCTGAAGCGCCGCCGCATCAGCCTCGATCTGCTGTTCGGACTGAACCGGGTCCTGCCAGTAGATCAGGACGCCGGTCTGGCCGATCAGCTCGAGCGCCTGCGGCGACTTGAGCGCAGCTTGCGCAGCTTCGGAAATCTTGATCCGCGCATCTTCGGGAACGTCCTTGTGAACGAACAGCCCGTTCCACAGCGCAACCGACAGATCCGGGTTGATTTCCTGCATGGTCTGCACGTTCGGCGTCAGGGACGTCCGTTCCTTGCCGATGCTGGCCAGGATCTTGACCTCGCCGAGGCATGGCTGGATCTGCTGCAGTGTCGTGTTGATGACGTCGACATCGCCGGAGGCCAGCGTGTTGCAGTTCAGCTCGTCAAAAGCTGCTTCGCTGGCAAAGTCGAAGCCGGAGGTCTTGGCGGCAGCGAAGGTGATCTGGGTGGGCGGCAGGAACGAACCGAAATGGCCGAGAGCGATCTCGTTTTCCTTGGCGTAATCAGCCAGCTCCGCCCACGTGGCGTAGGGCGCGTCTGCGCCAGCGGCAATCACGAACGGATAGGTCATGAAAATGCCGATCGGCTCGAACGGGTTCGGCGAAAGTTCGGGAATTCCGATCTGCGGACCACCAATCGGCACGTCGGTAACGAAAGAGCCGACCGTATAACCGTCGGCAGGCGCTGTCGCGACTTCCACTGCACCAGGGAACGGACCACCGCCGCCACCCGGCTTGTTCACGACCGCTGCCGGCACGCCGTACATTTCCTGGAATTTGTCCGCGATCAGACGGGTCAGCACGTCTTCCAGGTCGCCCGGAGGCCACGGAACGATGAACGATACAGGCTTTTCCGGATATTCAGCCAGAGCGGCCGTTGCCGACATCAATGTCGCGGCCGTCAGCGCGATCACTTGCTTCTTCATTTCAACAGTCCCTTTTCTGGTCAGGTGACAGCCGGACTTTGCGCCGGTCTTGGTCATTTTTTATTTGCTTTGTTAATTATTGTGATCTTAAATAATGAGATGTCAACCTTCAATCGAAGCGCTGACGCTTTTGTTTACCTCGCAAAACGGTTCAAATAACAAACCATCGGTTTAAAAATATATTGTTTCAAATGAAACTACATGTCAACATCGTCCCGTCAAATGCCGGAGCTTCAATCCGGCGCCTGCGGGAAAGGAACTGCTGAAGCATGGGCACGATCACAAAAGCGCTGAGCCTGCTGAACCACTTTTCCGCCAGCCGTTCGGAAATCGGCCTGACCGAGTTCCGCAACCTTTCGGGCCAGGACAAGGCAACGGTTCACCGGCATCTGACCGAACTCACAGCCAACGGTTTTCTGGAGCAGAACCCGGGCACCAAAGGCTATCGCCTGGGGCCGGCCATCCTGCGTCTTGCGGCAGTCCGCGAACGACTGTTCCCGGCAAGAAGGCTTGTCGCTCCACTGGTGGAACAGTTGGCTGGAGAACTCGGGGAGCTGGTTCATGTCTCCTTGCGGGAAGGCAATCACCTGTCACCGCTCTATCATCATGACGCACTCATTCACGGCACGCGGGTCTATTTCGACGAAGCTGAATTGTTGCCGCTACACGCAACTGCCTCCGGTCTCGCCATGCTGGCCTTCGGTCCGATCGATCTGCTGCCGAAGCTTCTGAAGACGAAGCTCAAACCCTCCACCGGCTACACGATCACCGATACCGAGCTTTTGAAACAGACAGTCGAACAGGTTCGAAACGACGGTATTGCCTTTATCGACCAGGGATTTGAAGAGCACGTCTCTTCCTTTGCCTCGCCGATCTTCGGCGACTTGCCAGAGGCAGTCGGCACCATAGCCGTTGCCGCCCCTACCGTTCGCATGACCAATGAGTTGAAAGCAAAAATCCGAATTTCCCTGCCGATCGCGGCGACGGAAGTCACTGAAAAACTCGGCGGCGTTGTCCCGGTCGATTTGAGAAGGATCTGGCGCGATGCCGCATGACCCGAAGGCTCTGGTGCTCGATTTCGGCGGGGTTGTCACTCGCACGATGTTCGAGACCCACGACCTGACCGAACAGGCCCTCGGGCTCGCCCCCGGCAGCCTGACCTGGCGCGGCCCGTTTGATCCGGCAACCGACAGTCTTTGGCAGGCAATGCAGCGGGACGAGATTTCCGAACGCGACTACTGGCACCGGCGCACGCAGGAAATTGCCGAATTGACCGGGAACGAGTGGACGGAAATGGCCCAGTTCGTGAAGGCTGCGCGCGGCGCTGATCCCGATGCCGTCATGCGCCCGGAAGCCCTGGCCGCAATCGACATTGCCCGGCAGGCAGGCTGCAAGCTTGCGATCCTGTCCAATGAGCTGGACCTTTTCTACGGTGCAGACTTCAGGAAAAAGCTCGCTTTTATGGATGATTTCGACGTCATCGTCGATGCCACCTACACCAGGATCCTGAAGCCGGATCCGCGTGCATATCAGCTATGCCTGGACGAACTCGGCCTGCCCGCGTCCGCCTGCGTCTTTGTCGACGATCAGCTGCGCAACATTCGCGGCGCGGAGACGGCCGGTCTGCAGACGGTTCACTTCGACGTTCTTTCCCCCCGATCTTCCTATGACCAGGCACTTTCGTTGCTCGGCCTGCCAAGTTTACTCCAAGGAGACATGACATGAAGGATTCCAACTTCCTGAAGGAAAACAACGCCCGCCATGTCTGGCATCCGATGGCTCATCCGGCCGACAGCCAGACCAATCTGCCGACGATCCTGACAGGTGGTCGCGATGTTTTCATCACCGATGTCGACGGGCACGAAGTTCTTGATGCCGTCGGCGGGCTGTGGAACGTCAACCTCGGCTACTCCTGCGAACCGGTGAAACAGGCAATCTCCGACCAGCTGAACGCCCTGCCCTACTACTCGATCTTTCGCGGCACCTCGAACGACAAGGTGATCGAGCTTTCCTACGAACTGGCCGATTTCTTCGCCCCGGACGGGCTGACGCGCGCCTTCTTCACTTCCGGCGGCTCGGATTCGGTCGAAGTCGCCCTCAAGCTCGCCCGCCAGTATCACCGCATTCGCGGCGAAGCCGGCCGCACCAAGTTTCTCAGCCTGAAGAAAGGCTATCACGGCACCCATTTCGGCGGCGCCAGCGTCAATGGCAACGGCAAGTTCCGCAACGCTTACGAGCCTCTGCTGCCGGGCTGCTTCCACATTCCGGCTCCCTACACCTACCGCAATCCGTTCAACGAGAGCGATCCGGCGAAACTTGCCCAGCTCTGTGCAGCCGCCCTCGAAGACGAGATCGCCTTCCAGGGAGCCGGCACCATTGCCGCCTTCATCATGGAGCCCGTCCTCGGCGCCGGCGGTGTCATGCCTCCCCATCCGAGCTTCATGCCGATGGTGCGCGAGATCTGTGACCGCAACGGCATCCTGCTGATCTCCGACGAGGTCATCACCGCCTTCGGTCGCACCGGCAGCGAGAGCGGCGCACGCCACTGGGGCGTCCAGCCGGACTTCATGTGCACGGCAAAAGCCATCACAAACGGCTATTTCCCGTTCGGTGCGTTGATGATCGCCGGGCATGTGGCCGAAGTCTTTGAAAAGGACACCAGCGGGATCGCGTCCATCGATACCGGCTACACCTATTCCGGCCACCCTGTCGGCGCGGCAGCCGCACTGGCTGCCCTCGCAGAGATCCGACGTTTGAAGGTCCACGAAAACGCCGCCGCACGCGGCAAGGAACTTCTTGGTGGCCTGAAGGGGCTCCAGGAACGTTTCGAGGTGATCGGCGACGTGCGCGGCGAAGGACTGATGTGCGCCATCGAACTCGTCTCCGACCGCGCCAGCAAGAAACCTTCGGCAAAGGATGTCCCGCTGAAGCTGCAGCAGGCCGCCTACGAGGACGGCGTCATGATCCGGGTCTCCGGAAACAATGCCATCTTCTCGCCGCCGCTGATCGTGAACTCGGACAACGTGACGAAAATCCTGTCGGCGGTCGAGACCGGACTGAAAGCCGTTTCCGGCTAATCCCTCGGAAGCATTTCCGTAACACGCAAGCCTCAACGGCTGGCACCACCACGTTCCCCTGAAGCCCTCTCAAGACCTCGAGGGCTTCGGATCCTCTACAGGCCACTTGCCATCAGAAACCAGCACGCGGCGCGCAAACAGCCAAAGGGATTTGCGCGCCCTGGCTCTTCTGTTTGTCCCAACAGCAAGCCGCCCCCCCAATTTGAGGTCGAATTTCCCTAACGTTTTCAACCGCTGCGCGACATTTCTGGCCGCCGCGTATCAAGTTTCGAAAAATTCGATCACAAATTCAGGCAGGCAAAACGCTCAATTCTCGAGCCTGAACTCAAATTAGCCAAGTCCGCCTAATTTGTCGGCAATCTGAATAGTTAAATCAAACAAGACAAAATTTTATCTCAAACAGATTTCACCAGGAATTTCGCGACATCGCCTCGGGACATTTCGACACAAACAGTAAAAATCGAAAAACACGACAAATGCTGCAGCGCAACAATACACGCAAGCACACCACCTTGACTTGCATTTTTCAAATTCAGCGAAAACCATCCCCTGAACACAACCCGATGATCTTAATGTATTCATCGATATATCTCATTTAATACTGAAGCATATTCTATAATTATCTTAGAGTTATAAATTAACCAAGACTGTAGTTGCTTTAAAATTGATGCAATTGCACTAGAGCAACGACATGAAGTTTCCGGTATAAAAGGTTTAATAATTTATTAACCCCCTAAGAAACCAATCGATCGATTTAGATAAAATTCAATTTCAGAGAATGAATCGAGCCAGAACTTAGATCGTCGCCACGAATAAAATCCATTTCTACCTGGGAGCAAAAAATGTATTTTGCAGGAAGGGACTTTAACGAAAGTGTTTTATACGGTGGCCAGACAAAAGAACGCCGCAACCGAAGCAATTTAGACTTTCCGTATGCACTGGCCAAACGATTTGAATTTCTTCTCTTCAGCATCTTTGTTCTGGATGCAAGAAGGAAGAAGATCGAGATTTGCTATACAATTGATGACAATCGTCAAGCCTGGGAAGCCGAACATCTTCTTGGGAACGAAATAGACACGTTCTCCCAAGTAAAAGCCAACTCCTGCACCCCCGTTACACACGACACCGAGATCCTGCATTGCACCGCAACAACACCGGATGGTTTGTCGCGCGATACAACCCTTGAAACCAACCGTGCGGCTGTTCTCATGGTCGAACTGGGAATGGGTTTGCAGCTCTATCTTGCCGCCCACGTTCCAGTCGGCTTTTCAGACAGTCTTTTCCAAGGTGTTGTTGCTTATGCGGATGACATCTTCGGCGGCTTCGAGGCCTATGCCGAGGATCTCGTTTACGGGCGGAACCGCACTGAACTGACAAGCGCGCAATACTGGATCAAACACATCAAGTCTCCAGCGCTTGTGTTCTTCGGCAACGGCTCAGTCCTTGTCAAAAACCCGGCGATGGAAAAGGTGCTGCAGAAAGGCGGCGATCTTCGCCTCATCGACGGCAGGATCCAGGCACCTTTGAGCCTGGCACCGTTTTTTGCCCGCAACTCTCGCGACTTGCCCGTCGATGCCCCGGCAAACACCGGATCAACTCGGCAGGAACGGGCACGGGTCATGAGCATTGCCGGTGGCCCCCGCTACTTTGTGGAGGCCATCCCGTCCCAGGTGTCCGACGAGGAAACCCGGGATCCCGTCAGATCCTATTTCCGCAAGAAGGTCCTGATCACCGCGGACACCGCCTCCAACGAGGTAAGCGCCGAGACGATCAAAGCCGCCACCGGGGTCACGCATCAGCAGGCGCGCATCATCAAGAAAATAATAGACGGCAAAACCGTAAGACAAGCCGCCGAGGAAATCGGGATCAGCTACAACACTGCAAGAAATCACCTTGCGATGGCACAGCAAAGAACCGCAACAAGCTCACAAATAGAGCTCGTCAACTCGGTGACAAAAGCAATTCAAATAGCACCAGACCAATAACGTACAAAGTACAGGAACTTAGGCTATGCTGAACTTACTTTTATACGTATTCGCGACGATAGCGACCATCGCTACATTTTTCATCGTCACGCTGCCGCTTTCGGTTGAAGTTCAACTCTTTCTCGGCCTCTTCGTTCTGGTCGCCATGCAATTCACGAAGGTCTTGCCGGGCACTCTGGGACGCGTCACGTTTCTGACGCTCGGAGGGTTGCTCGTCGGCCGTTACGTTTACTGGCGCGTGACACAGACGGTTCCGCCGATCGAGAACTTTTACGACTTCGTTCCCGGCGTCCTGCTGCTTGTTGCTGAGCTCTTCTGCATCTTGATGTTCTTCCTGTCGGCGCTCATCGTCTCCGACCGTTATGAGCGTCCCCGCAAAGTGCAGAACTCAGACGCCGATGCTCCGACCGTCGACGTGTTCATTCCCAGCTACAACGAGGATCCGGGCCTCGTCGCCTGCACCATCGCCGCCGCCAAGAACATGGACTATCCGAAGGACAAGTTCCGTGTGTTCCTCCTGGACGATGGCGCAACGCTTCAGAAGCTGAATTCCACGGACCAGAAGGCCGCCCTTTCCGCCTATGAGCGCAGCCAGGAATTCAAGCGGATCTGCGAAGATCTCGGTGCGACATATCTTGCTCGTGAACGCAACGAACATGCCAAGGCCGGAAACCTCAACTACGGCCTGTCGCGGTCGGAAGGTGATCTCGTGGTGGTCTTCGACGCCGATCACGCACCGTCACGGGAGTTCCTGCGCGAAACCGTCGCCTACTTCAAGGACCCCGAACTGTTTCTGGTTCAGACGCCGCACTTCTTCCTCAATCCGGATCCGATCGAGCGCAATCTGCGCACCTACAACATCATGCCCTCGGAGAACGACATGTTCTACGGCATGATCCAGAAGGGCCTCGACAAATGGGACGCCACCTTCTTCTGCGGCTCCGGCGCCGTCCTGCGGCGTGCAGCCCTCAATGAAGTCGGCGGTTTCTCGGGCGTCTCGATCACGGAAGACTGCGAAACCGCTCTCGAGCTGCATTCGCGCGGCTGGAAGAGCGCCTATGTCGATCGTCCGATGATCGCCGGCCTGCAGCCTGACACTCTCGCCTCGTTCATCGGCCAGCGGTCTCGCTGGTGCCGGGGCATGCTGCAGATCCTGATGCTCAAGAACCCGATGTTCAAGCCGGGCCTGAGCTTCATGCAGCGCGTCGCCTACATGTCCAGCGCCATGTTCTGGCTGTTCCCGTTCCCGCGGCTGGTGTTCCTGCTGGCGCCGTTGATGTTCATCCTCTTCAACATGAAGATCTACATCGCCTCGCCGCAGGAATTCCTGGCCTACACGATGACCTACATCCTTGCGGTGGTGACGATCCAGTCCGGCCTCTATGGCAAGCTCAGGTGGCCCTGGATCTCCGAACTCTACGAGTACATCCAGTCAATCTACCTGTTCCCGGCGATCTTCTCCGTGCTGATGAACCCGCGTGCGCCGAAGTTCAACGTCACGACCAAGGGTGAAACACTCGAAGAAGAACAGCTGTCAGTCATCGCATGGCCCTACATCATCGTCTTCGCGGTCATGCTCCTCACGACCGGCGTGCTGGCCTGGCGGCTGCAGAACGACACCGGCCAGACTGCCCTGCTTGGTGTTGTCGGCATCTGGCATGTCTTCAACCTGATCATTGCCGGTGCAGCCCTCGGCGCCATCCTGGAACGGAAGGAAGTCAGAACCGCACCGCGTATCCGGGTCCATCGCAAGGCGACGCTCCGCCTTCGTGACGAGACCATCCCCGTCAATCTGGTGGAATCCAACACCAACGGCCTGCTCCTTCAGCTTGAAAGAGCACCAGCTTGGGGGAACGTGCTCGGCGACAACGGCCACCTGACATTCCATCCCCGTCAATCTCTGGACCGGTCCGCCGATGCAACGCCGGAACCTGACGCCGCGCTTGCCGAAACAGGCATCAACATTCGTGTCGCCTCCCAGCGGGCCGGCTCGAAGGGAATTCTGATCGGCGCCGCCTATCTCGACACCGTCGCAACGCGAGCGATCGTTTCCAGCGACGTGATGTTTGCCGACCTGACAATACCGAGAGCCCTGCACAACAGGAAGCTGACGGGATCCTCGGTCGTCGCGGGCATGATGCGCCTGACCAGATGGGCACTTTACTACGGCATTCGCGTCCCGGTCCTCGGCCTCATGACAGCCCTGCGGTCCGGCCTGAAACGCAAGCCGGCACCTGTCGAACAGGACCTGCCTGAATCCGTCCTCGCACCTGCAGAATGAGGATTGAAGCAATGAAAACTCTGTATCACCTCAAAGCCGCAACCTGCCTCAAGGCAGCGCTTGTCGCCTCAACCTTGATTGCTCTGCCTGTTTCGGCAGTTGCCCAGCAGCTCGACGTATCGGTGCTCGACACCAAGACCGAAGACCGCAGCACCATCCGCCGCCTGACGGCAACCGCCGACCAGCTCCGGATGGAAGGCGAACAGGCAGAAATCCGGCTGGCCGTCTACGCTCCCCGGGACGAGGTCCTTCTCTATCGCAAGCTGCAAGTGGACTACCTGACCGCGGTTTCGACCGCCCCGGAACATTCCAGCATGAGCATCATGGTCAACGGTCAGCCAGTTGGCGACATTGAACTCAACGCAGGCGCTCAAAGCTCCATGCGCAGCTTCGATCTCCCTCCCGGATTGATGGTCGAGGGGTTCAACGAAATCCGGTTCGTCGCGAAACACAAGCACCGTGTGGACTGCACGATCCCCGCCACCTATGAACTGTGGACGGTGCTGAACCCGGCAAACACGGGTATCGTGTTCGATCCGGGCCCGGACAACTCACCGAAGGTGTCGGCCAGCCTTGAACTGCTGCGCGCGGTCCCGAACGACAAGAGCGGCGCCACCAACATGCGCCTGCTGCAACTGGGTACGGCGAGCGCCGGAAATCTGGACCGGGCCCTGGCAGTTGCACAGACTGTCGCGGCTTTCGGGAAATATCATAACCCGGACATCCAGATCAGGAACGAGCCTGGCAACGATGCCGGCCTGGATATCATTGTCGGCACTCGGGCCGAGCTTTCGCACGCAGGCTTTGCCGTTGGCGACACCGGCTCGGAAATCCCCGGCCTTGCTATCGTCCACCGACCGGATACAGGCAGGGTTTCCCTGTTTCTCGCGGCAGAGAACCGCCCGGCTCTGGACAAGTCCATCGAGGCCTTCAAACAGGCCCTGCAGGCCAAGCCGATGCTGGGAAGCCGCCGGGGTATTGCCGCCTTCGAAAACAAGTTCGGTTACGAGATCGAACCCGGCGAAACGGTTTCCCTGGCAAAGATCGGCGTCAGCAGCAAACGCTTTGACGGCCGGCTTCTCCGGCAGGACTTCTCGATCCGCCTGCCGGACGACTACTTCGTCGGAGACTATGGCAAGGCCAAACTCAGCCTGAACATCGATGCGCTGGCAAACCTGTCCAATGCCAACCGGCTGCAGGTCTTCGCCAATGGAGCCGCACTTGCGTCTGCGGAACTGACGCGTGACGGCATTTCTTCCCGCAATCCACTCGATATCCCTCTTGGCGGCTTCTCGCCCGGCTTCAACGACCTGCGCATCGAAGTGTCTTCCCTGACAGAAGATGATGCCAGCTGCGACGTCGCGACCGGCCTCAACGGCGACCGGCTGTCGCTTGATGCGGACACATCGACGATCGAGTTCGATGCACTTGCCAGAATGCGCGTGACACCGAGCCTGTCTCCTTCCGACCTTCTGCCGAAAAATCCTGCAGAAAACCGGCCGACCACCATTCAGGTGCTTGCCGACGACCCGAAAAGCCTGGAGGCCGCTGCACAGCTTGCCGTGGCAACGGCAGCAATCACACAGCAGGTCCGGCCGATCGCCATCACGACGGCCTCCGCCTCGGTCGGCAATCAGCCAGGCCTGATTGTTGCCCCGGTCAATCGCCTGTCGGGCATGGCCAAGGAAGCCTATCTGGACACGCTCGACCCGGAAAGAACGCAAGGCTCGCGCAGTCAGGTGGGCCGCTTTTTCGGGCTGAAGTCTGTTGACGAAAACGACACCAGCCTGATGGCAAGCATCCAGCGATACGCCGGATCCGCCTGGCGCAGCGTCGGCTTCAAGCTCAATTCCGAAGTTCCGTCCGACCGCAGCTTCGCGCTGCAGGGCAACAGCATCCTGATCGCACAGCGCACCAAGACGCTGACATCCAAGGAAAGCTGGGTTGCCTTCATGGGAGCCCCGGTCAAGCAGGACACCTGGACCGTCGTGACCGGCCTGACGAGTGACGACATCAAGGCCAGCACGGAAACGATGCTGCGCGAAGGCAGGCTTGCCTGGCTCACCGGCGACACATCGCTCTATAACGCGACCACCAACCGGTTTGCGTCCGAACGCCTGTCCGATCCGAACTACTTTGCCTCGCTGGCAAACCCGTCCGAGTTCAGGAACAGCCGGCTGGTCGTGGCAGGATTGGTCTCGCACAACATGCTCGACTTCGTCGTGTTCATGCTGGCGTTCTGCCTGATCCTCGGCTTCAGCTACTACGTCTTCCTCAAACGGTCCGGACGCTGACATGCTGAGGCTTTGCATGACAACCGGCATGGCACTTTTCCTGTCGCTTGCTCCCGCTCACGCCGAACCGGTGTTCGGCGCCAGCGCGCGCAGCAAGGAAGCCGTGTCGCTCTGGCTGGGGTCGGCGTGGCGGGACTATACGAGCCGCCACATGACCCAGGAAGGAGCCGTCATCGACGATGCCAATGAAGGCATCAGTCACAGCGAAGGCCAGGGTTACGGCATGGTTCTGGCCGTCGCGGTGGATGACCGCGAGACCTTCAAGCTGATCCGCGACTACACCTACGAGAACCTGCAGGTGCGCAAGGATCACCTGTTTGCCTGGAAGGTGCTGCACACGCCGGAAGGTCCCAATGTCGCCGACACCAACAACGCGACGGACGGGGACCTGCTGATCGCCTGGGCGCTGATCGAGGCCTACAAGAGCTGGGGAGATCCTGAAGACCTTGCCTCGGCAAAGGTCGTTCTGGCGGATATCGCCGCAACGCTTCTTCAGCAAACCGCCCTCGGACCGGTTCTTGTTCCCGGCAGTGAAGGGTTCGTCTCCGGCGATCATCAGACCGTCACGGTCAACCCCTCCTACTGGGTCTATCCGGCCCTCGAAACCATTGCCGAGTTCGATACGTCCGCGAACTGGGGCGAAGTTGCGGTTGTCGGAGAGGACGTCCTGGACCTTTCCCAGAGGGCTCCAAGCTACCTGCCACCGGATTGGGTCGATATCGGCGGCCTCAAGCTGGTTCCTTCGGATAAGTTCACACCTGAATTCGGCTACAATGCCATCCGGGTTCCGCTCTATCTCGCACTGTCCAGAAATGCCCTGCGCGTGAAAAAGGCGGCGGACTTTTCAACGCTACGCGGCTTTGCCGATCCCCGCGGCCCATCGGTTACGCAGATCGTCACGGGCGAGCCGAAGAGTGTCATGGGCGGCATCGGTTTTCGCGCAATTGCCGCCCTGACCAGATGCATGGACAAGGTCGAGCCATTCCCGTCCGAACTGCTGCAGATCGGCACCGACGACTATTACTCCACAACACTTCAGATCTTCACGATTCTCGCAATTGCAGAGAGGTATCCGCAATGTCTTTCACCAGAATGGTAATTGCCTCCTTCGCGCTGGCGTTTGCGACCAACGGTTCCCTGGCGCAATCCGCTCCGTGGGAAGCCGCGCCGCAACAACAACTGCCCGGCGGCTCTCCGTTTGTCCTGCAGGCACCTGAAACCGGTGTTTTGCCGGTCCAGCAGGCCAATGTTTCGCCTTTCGCGCTTTCGGTCACCCAGCCAGGAGCCGCACAGTCCGCCGCCCCGGCAGCCCCCGCGACTGCCAAGGTCGATGAAACGGCTCTGCGCTACTACGCACAAAATGGCGAGATCGGCCGTGTGTCTGCGGAAATCAAGCGGCTGAAGTCCCTTCATCCGGACTGGCAACCGCCGGAAAACATTTACGACCGCAACCGGATCGAGGTGAACGAACAACCGCTCTGGGATCTTTTCGCCACCGGCCGGACCCAGGAGCTCTACGCCAAGATCCGGGAATACATAAATCTCTACCCGGGCTATGAGCCTTCAGCCGAATTGCGCCGACAGATCATCAATGCCGAAGCGCGAAAGACCCTCATTCAGGCGTCCGAACTGGGCAACGCCCAGGAGGTCATCAAGATCGCGGTGAAGAACTCCGATCTTCTGACCTGCCAGGAAATCGACATTATCTGGCGGACAGCCAGGGCTCTCAACGAGACCGGTCAGGACGTCAAGGCGCTCGAAGCCTACAAGTACATCCTTGCCAACTGCGCCAATGAGGACGAACGCAAGGCCACCGTGCAAAAGGCTGCCGAAGTGCTGCCGCGCAACGCGGTGGAGCAGCTTGTCGCCTACGGCAGAACCGGATTGGACGGTCGCTCGGAATTCAACGAAATCTACCTGGACCTGTTGCGTGGTGAAGTTGGCGAAGGCGCCACCGATCCCGCCATGCTGGTCGACAAATCGGATCTGGACGCACTCGCCAATTCGGCTGCAAAACTCCAGAACCCGAACGATGCCGAACTTCTTGGCTGGTATTACTATTCCCGCGAAGAGTTCAAGACCGCCACCAAATGGTTCCAGACAGCCTACAAGCTTCGCCCCTCGCCAAAGGCCATCGAAGGCATGGTCGTCTCCATGAAGGAAGATGGCGAATACGAGGAAGCCGAGGAACTTGCCTACAAGAACCGGCGCAAGGATCCGCTCATCCTCAAGGCATATCTGGAAGTCGTTTCGATCCAGCTTCTGGAAGGCTACGGCACCGAGATGGATTTCAAGCGCCTGTCGAGATTTGCGAACGTCGTCCAGGATGCGCAATCGCCGATTGCCGCCCAGGTGTTCGGCTGGCATTTCTACAACATGCTTGAACTCGATGAAGCTGAAATCTGGTTTGCCAAGTCGATGAAGTTCCAGCCGAACGAATCCGCGGCCGTCGGCCAGATCGTGGTTGCTCAGCGCAAGAAGCAGAAAGCCCGCGAACGACAGTTGATCGCGCAATGGTCAACCAAATTCCCGGCGATCAAGACCCTCGGCGGCGCACAGCTTGCGTCCGCTTCCGAAGAACGCAGCCGCTCCTCTGGCGGATCGCGCTCCCCCGGGTCTTCCTACCTGCGCTCTGCCGAACAGGAGATCAGCACCGGAGATTATGCAGGCGCTCTGCCGTACCTTGAAAGAAACGCAATGAGCGGGCGTGAAAGCCGCAAGGCAAAACTGCTTCGGGCCTGGGCGCTGTATCACACGGGCCGGTCGAAAGAGGCGCACAAGCTCTTCGCGGAAGCCGACAAGGCGGGATCCACGACCGAAACCCGCCAGGGCAAGTGGTTCTCCGAAAAGAAGATGTACCGCTACAACTAAAACAACTGGTCTCTTCCCGCACGAGACCAGAAGCCCGGGCTCCTTTCCGGCTACGCAAGCTGAAGGGAGCCCGGGCCGTTTCCGGCCCATAGCCGGCATCCGGTGCCGGGCCTTCAGCGCGAATACCGGCCTCAATCCGAAATCCGGCCCAGCCCCAGGCTCAGTCCCTAGCCTTTTACAGCTTCTGGAAATCCTCCAGAATGTCGAGCAGCTGTGTCAGTTTCTCCTTGCCGATGACCTCTTCTATGCGCGCCGCGATTGCCTTGGCGTCATCGAGCTTATCCTCGATGATTGCCTGTCCGGCCGGCGTAATCGCCACCGTTTGCTTGCGCCGGTCCTTCTCGTCCGCCTGACGGGTTACCAGCCCCTTTTCCAGAAGCGTCTGAACGATCCGGGTCTGACTGGGCAACAACAGACAGGCCCGCTCTGCCAGGGTCGAGGCATCCTGTGGACCGAATTCTTCCAGCACCCGCAGGATGCGCCACTGCTGTTCGGTGATGCCGCAGTCGGAGAGCATCTCGCGGATCGGGCCCATGACCTTCTCGCGCGCCCGGATCAGCGCAATCGGGATGGAGCGTCTTGTGGACGGCAGCGCCGGGCCGTCAGCGGGTTCAGTGTCGTCGATCATGCAAGGTCCATAGCGAATTGGCAGATTATTAGACACAAAAAGTTTGACAGTTTCGATCTCATATATTTAACATAGCAAATATTGCACTGTTAAGGAAATCCTATGCCGCACATATCGCTGGAATATTCCGCCAACCTGGAACAGCGGGCCGACATAAAGGCCCTGTGCGAGCATCTGCGTGCGCAGGCCGCGACCATCGATGCCCTTCCCATGCCCGGTCTGCGGGTGCGGGCCATCCGATGCGACCACTATGCAATCGCCGACGGCGACCCGAAACATGCCTTCATCGACATTTCCGTACGCCTTCGCGCCGGACGGCCGGACGACGTCAAGCGCGACGCAGCGGAGCGTCTGTTCAAGGCCGCAAAGGCTTTCCTGGAACCGGTCCTGGCCACCAGTTCGCTCGCGCTATCGCTTGAGATGCGCGACATCGACCCGGACCTTTCGCCCAAGACGGGCACCATTCGCGACCATTTGGGGACTGTCTGACCCATGTCTGACCTTCAGAACAACATCGAAAAACTTGAGACCTACCTCGCAAGGTTCCGGGAGACCGGCGTGCTGAACCAGATCGGCGGCAAGGCCTGCCCCGCAGCTTCCGGCGCGACATTCGAAACCACCTCCCCGGTGGACGACAGCCTGATCTGCAAGGTTGCCAGGGGGGATGCTGCCGATATCGATGCTGCAGCCAGGGCCGCCAAGGAGGCCTTTCCGGCATGGCGCGATTTGGCCGCGACGGAGCGCAAGAAAATCCTTCACAAGATTGCCGACGGCATTGTCGCCCGCGCCGAAGAAATCGCCTTTTGCGAATGCTGGGATACCGGTCAGGCCCTGCGTTTCATGTCGAAGGCCGCCCTGCGCGGCGCCGAGAACTTCCGCTTCTTCGCTGACAAAGCGCCAGGTGCTCGCGACGGTCAGGCCCTGCCATCACCGACCCTCATGAACGTCACGACCCGTCTTCCGATCGGACCGGTCGGTGTGATCACGCCCTGGAACACGCCTTTCATGCTGTCGACCTGGAAGATCGCGCCGGCGCTCGCAGCAGGCTGCACCGTGGTCCACAAGCCGGCGGAATTTTCTCCAGTCACTGCACGCATCCTGATGGAAATTGCAGAAGAAGCCGGCCTGCCGAAAGGTGTCTGGAACCTTGTCAACGGCCTCGGCGAAGAAGCCGGCAAGGCCCTGACAGAACATCCTGACATCAAGGCCATCGCCTTCGTCGGCGAGAGCCGCACCGGGTCCATGATCATGCGACAGGGGGCGGAAACCCTGAAGCGGGTGCATTTCGAGCTCGGCGGCAAGAACCCCGTGATCGTTTTCGACGATGCTGATCTCGACCGGGCGCTGGATGCGGCGATCTTCATGATCTATTCGCTCAACGGAGAGCGCTGCACCTCGTCCTCGCGCCTTCTGGTGCAGGACACGATTGCCGAGGAATTCGAGACAAGGCTCATCGAGCGAGTGAACAACATCAGGGTCGGTCATCCCCTCGACCCAAAGACCGAAATTGGCCCGCTGATCCACAAGACCCATTTCGACAAGGTGACCGGCTACTTCGAAACCGCCCGCCAGGACGGTGCAACGATTGCCGCTGGCGGCAGCCGCGTCGGGACGGAAGGCTGTTTCGTACGCCCAACCCTCTTCACCGGCGCGAACAACTCCATGAAGATCGCCCAGGAAGAAATCTTCGGCCCGGTCCTGACCTCCATCCGCTTCAGTTCGGAAGAAGAAGCACTTCGGATCGCCAATGACATTCCCTACGGCCTGACCGGCTACGTCTGGACCAACGACCTGACGCGGGCGCTGAGGTTCACCAACGCTCTGGAAGCGGGCATGATCTGGGTGAACTCGGAAAACGTCCGCCACCTGCCCACCCCCTTCGGCGGCGTCAAGGCCAGCGGCATCGGCCGCGACGGCGGCGACTGGTCGTTCGAATTCTACATGGAGCAGAAACACATCGGCTTTGCGACCGGCCAGCACGCCATCCCGCGCCTTGGTGCGTGAGGAATGTGAACGACATAAGATCGCAGTAACGGGAGGAGACTATGGGAGAAATCGTTCTCGCGGCCAAGGTCACGCATGTGCCGACCATGCTGATGTCGGAACAGCCCGGACCTGTGGAGGGCAAGCGTCAGCCGGCCATCAACGGTCATTACGAAATCGCGCGCCGGGCAAAAGCGCTCGGCGCGACGACGGCGATCGTCTGCGACACGCATTGGGTGATCAACGCAGGCTTTCATATCAATGCCAACAAGCGGTTCGAGGGCCTGTTCACCTCGAACGAATTTCCGCATTTCATCCAGAACCTGCCTTATGCCTACGAGGGCAACCCGGAGATGGGCGATGCCATCGCAAGAGAGGCAACCGAGCGCGGCGCTTTCACGCTCGCCCATCATCTCGATAGCCTGGAACTTGAATACGGCACGCTGGTGCCGATGCGGTTCATGAGCCGGGAACACGACATGAAGGTCGTGTCGGTCGCCGCCTGGTGCACGGTGCACGGCCATGACGAGAGCCGCATCGTCGGCGAAGCGATCCGGGCAGCAGTCGAAGCCAGTGACGAGAAGGTGCTGCTGCTTGCCTCAGGCTCCCTGTCTCACAAGATCTGGGCCAACAAGGACTACGCCGCCAACAACGGCACTTTCACCATCTCGTCCGAGTTCAACCGGCAGGTCGATCTGCATGTCCTCGACATGTGGCGGAGGGGCGATCATGCCACCTTCCTGAAGATGCTGCCGGAATATGCCGACCATTGCTGCGGCGAAGGCTCCATGCACGACACCGCCATGCTCTACGGCGCGCTCGGCTGGGACAGCTACACCGCCGAATGCGAGGTCGTGACCGACTATTTCCCCAGTTCCGGTACCGGACAGACCAACGTCATTTTCCCGGTCCAATAGGTTTATCGCAGGAGCCTTCCATGCCCATTCCGGCCCCCAATCTCTATCCGCCCTTCAACATCATCCGGCTCAGCCATGTGGAACTGGGCGTCAAGGATCTGGCCAAGAGCCGGGCCTTCTATGTCGACACGCTCGGCCTTCAGGTCACGGACGAATCCGATGAGGCGATCTATCTGCGCGCCATGGAAGAACGCGGCCACCATTGCCTTGTCCTGCGCAAATCGGCGGACGCCGCTGCCCGTGATCTCGGCTTCAAGGTGTTCGACGAGGAAAACCTCGACAAGGCCGCGCACTTCTTCAAGGGCAAGGGGTTGCCGGTCGACTGGGTCGAGCGGCCCTATCAGTCACGCACATTCCGGACCCGCGATCCGCACGGCATTCCGCTGGAGTTCTATGCCAAGATGGACCGCCTGCCGCCGATCCATCAGAAATACGCGCTCTACAAGGGCGTAAAGCCGCTCCGCATCGACCACTTCAACTGCTTCTCGCCGGACGTCGATGCTTCCGTTGCCTTCTACAACGAGCTTGGCTTCCGGGTGACCGAATACACGGAAGACGAGGCAACCGGCCGTCTGTGGGCCGCCTGGACCCACCGCAAGGGCGGCGTCCACGACATTGCCTTCACCAACGGCAAGGGCCCGCGCCTCCACCACACGGCGTTCTGGGTGCCGACCCCGCTCAATATCATCGACCTGCTCGACCTGATGGCAACCACTGGCTGGGTATCCAATATCGAGCGCGGCCCGGGCCGACACGGCATTTCCAACGCCTTCTTCCTCTACATTCGAGACCCGGACGGCCACCGGATCGAGATCTACTGTTCGGATTACCAGACGGTCGATCCGGATCTGGAACCGATCAGGTGGGATCTGAAGGATCCGCAGCGGCAGACCCTTTGGGGAGCGCCAGCTCCCAAGAGCTGGTTCGAGGAAGGATCCCTGTTCGAAGGAACCGAAGTTCAAGCCCCCAGCCTTGCCGCACAACCGATTGTTGCGCCATAGGTGAAACAGACAATGGTTGGAAGAATGCGATGAACTGGACTGACTTTGCCGGCTGGGGCCGGAGGGTGGCCGACTGGGCCGCAGACTATCACCAGACCTTGCGGCAGCGGCCTGTCCGCGCCCAGGTGAAGCCGGGTGAAATCCTCAACGCCCTGCCCGAGGCACCTCCCGAACTTGCCGAGGAGATGGAGGAGATCTTCGCGGACTTCGAGAAGATCGTGCTGCCGGGCATGACCCATTGGCAGCACCCGCGCTTTTTTGCCTATTTCCCCGCCAATGCGTCCCCACCGTCAATGCTGGCGGAATATCTCGTTACCGCCATGGCGGCGCAGTGCATGCTATGGCAGACCTCTCCGGCGGCAACCGAGATGGAAACCAGGATGATGGACTGGCTGCGCCAGGCCGTCGGTCTGCCCGGATCCTTTACCGGAGTGATCCAGGACAGCGCCTCCACCGCAACTCTCGCTGCCGTCCTGACCATGCGCGAGCGCGCCCTTTCCTGGGATGGCAACAAGGCCGGCCTCAGCGGACAACCGCGCCTTCGGGTCTATTCCTCCAACGAGGTCCACACCTCCATCGACAGGGCAATCTGGATCTCCGGCATCGGCCAGGACAATCTGGTGCGTATCCCCGTTCTGGGCCCACGGCGCTCCATGGATCCGGACGCGCTGCGTGCGGCCATCGAAGCCGATCTTGCGGCAGGTTTCCGGCCAGCCGGCATCATCGCCTGCACCGGTGGCACCGGCGTTGGCGCGTCGGATGATGTTGGAGCGGTCGTCACGGTCGCGAAGGACTTCGGCCTCTATGTGCATCTCGATGCGGCCTGGGCAGGCGCGGCGATGCTTGTCCCCGAGTACCGCGAGCTCTGGGCAGGCGTCGACGGCGTCGATTCCATGGTTTTCAACCCGCACAAATGGCTTGGTGCCCAGTTCGATTGTTCCGCCCATTTCGTCCGCGATCCGGAAGACCTTGTGCGCACTTTGGCGATCCGGCCGGAATATCTGAAGACCCACGGCCACGACGGGATCGTCAACTATTCCGAATGGTCCGTTCCGCTCGGCCGCCGTTTCCGGGCCTTGAAGCTCTGGTTCCTGATGCGCTCCTACGGTTTGGAAGGCCTGCGAGAGCGCCTGCGCAACCATGTCGACTGGTCAACCGCTCTTGCCGAGCGTTTGCGCGCAGAACCGGATTTCGAAATCACCTCCGAGCCCGTCCTTTCCCTGTTCAGTTTTCGCTTTTCCCCTGAAGGTGCAAGGGACCTCGACACGCTCAACCAGCGCCTCGTCGATACCATCAACGACGATGGCCGGATCTACCTGACCCAGACCCTGCTGGATGGTGCCAAGGTGGTCCGCTTCCAGGTCGGGCAGTTCGACTGCACACAGGAAGACGTCGCCTTTGCCTTCGACGTCATTACCGAAATTGCCAGAAACATGGAGACCGCATGACCCGGCTCGCAACCTACAGCGCCGACGGACAACAATTTTACGGAGCCGTCACTGATACCGGCATGATCGCTCTGTCGCCGGACTTTCCGCAGTGGCCGACGCTTTACGACGCCATCCACGCCGGCGGTCTGCAGGATCTCGTCACTGCCGCAAAGGACAAGCCGGTTACGCATTCCGAGTTCACTTATGAAATGGTGCTGCCGAACGCGCCGCGGATCCTGTGTGTTGGCGTCAACTTTCCCGACCGCAATGCGGAGTACAAGGACGGCAGCACCCAACCGAAATACATGTCCTTGTTCCCCCGCTTTGCCAGCGGGTTCACCGGCCACGACCGTCCGCTGATCCGGCCGCCCGAAAACCACACGCTCGATTACGAGGGTGAAGTGGCCATCGTCATCGGCAAGACCGGCCGTCGCATCAAGGCGGAAGATGCCTACGACCATATCTGCGCCCTGACCCTGTGCAACGAAGGCACCATCCGCGACTGGGTCCGGCACGCGAAATTCAACGTCACCCAGGGCAAGAACTGGGACCGCTCCGGTTCTATCGGCCCCTGGCTCGTGCCTTTCGAAAAGGCCGAGCAACTGGATGAGGCCCGCATTCAGACCCGCGTCAACGGAGAGCTGCGCCAGGACGATTACCTGAAGCGCATGACATTCCCGATCCGTGAGGAAATCGCCTACATCTCGACTTTCATGACGCTTCAGCCCGGCGACATCATCGTCACCGGCACGCCGACAGGTGCCGGCGCCCGGTTCGACCCTCCCCGCTATCTGAAACCCGGTGACGTGGTCGAGATCGAGGTCGATGGCATCGGCATCTTGCGGAACGGTGTGGAGGACGAAAAATGAGCCTGAACGAAGCAGACATCTCCAAAGCCGCAAATGATCTCCTGAACGCGGAAAAGACGCTCGAGCAGATCGGTCTTCTCACACTGCGCCATCCGAACCTCGACATGGACGGGGCCTATGCAATCCAGAAAGAACTTGCCAGGGCGAAGCTTGCCGAAGGCCGCAAGATCATCGGCTGGAAGATCGGTCTGACGTCGAAAGCCATGCAGGACGCGCTCAAGATCGACATTCCGGACAGCGGCGTCCTCTTCGACGACATGTTGTTTGAAACCGGAGCCACGGTCCCCAAGGGCCGGTTCATCCAGCCGCGCATCGAAGCGGAAATTGCCTTTGTCATGAAGGCCTCTCTCGGTGGCGCCAACGTCACGCGCGAGGATGTACTTGCGGCAACGGATCACGTGTGCCCGAGCCTGGAGATACTCGATACGCGTATCCAGCGCGTCGATCCGGAGACGGGACAGGCTCGCAAGATTTTCGACACCATTGCCGATAACGCCGCCAATGCCGGCCTTGTTCTGGGCAACGAAAAGCATGATCCCGGAGCAATCGACCTCCGTTGGGCCGGCGCCATCGTCACCAGGAACGGTGAAGTGGAGGAGACCGGCCTTGGTGCGGGCGTCCTCAACGATCCGATCGAGAGCGTCGTTTGGCTGGCGCGGCGCATGGCCGATTACGGACAGACAATCGAAGCCGGACAGATTATTCTGTCCGGATCCTTCATCCGGCCGGTGGAATGCCCGTCCGGTTCGAAGGTCCACGCCGACTTCGGCCCGTTCGGGTCTGTATCCTGCTCCTTCGCCTAATAGGGAAAACCATGCCAGCGCCTCAAAACGCCTTCAAAGCCGCCTTGAATTCCGGTCAGCCGCAGATGGGCTGCTGGGTCGGGCTTGCCGATGCCTACACGGCGGAGATTACCGCGAGTGCCGGCTTCGACTGGCTGTTGATCGATTGCGAACATGCGCCCAACGACCTCAGATCCATGATGGCGCAGCTGAAAGTGGTCGAGGCCTCCACCAGCAAGCCGGTCGTGCGGGTACCCATTGGCGAGACCTGGATGATCAAGCAGTTCCTGGATGCAGGCGCGCAATCGTTGCTGGTCCCGATGGTGGAAAGCAAGGCGCAGGCAGAAGAGCTCGTCAGTGCCGTACGTTATCCGCCGGTCGGTGTGCGCGGCGTTGGATCCGCACTTGCCCGCGCGTCCGGCTTTTCCGCCATTCCCGACTATCTGACGACTGCCGACGGTGAGATCTGCCTGCTGGTTCAGGTGGAAAACCGCGCCGGCCTGGCAGACCTCGACGGCATCCTGTCGGTCGACGGCGTTGATGGTGTCTTCATCGGGCCCTCGGATCTGGCCGCCGATATGGGCCACCTCGGTGACCCGATGCATCCTGAAGTCGTTGCCGCGATCCTCGACGCCATGAAACGCATCAAGGCTGCCGGCAAGGCACCGGGTATCCTGACCACCAATCTGGATTTCGCCCGCACCTGTCTGGAGCTTGGCGCAACCTTCGTCGCCACCTCGATCGACGTCACCCTCTATGCCGCGGCCATCCGCGGTGCAGCCCGGCAGGCAAAAGAGTTACTTGGGTCGGTCGAAGGCTAAAGGCCAGAGGCTCGATGCAGTCTCTTGAACAAGGTGCCCATCCTTCGAGACGGGCCTGACGGCCCTCCTCAGAATTAGGCCTTGGGGCGGCAGTATGAGCTGACCTTGACTGACCGGGCCCGAGACGCCTGCCTGCCAGAACCCCGGTAACTACGTCAGGCAGGTGACCATATCGGACTTTCCATCCCCGGGAGCCCCTTCACCGAAGAACCTCCCAACCACCCTCCTCATCCTGAAGAAGCGCGAAGCGCTGTCTCGAAGGATGGGCCGCGTGAACGAAAAAGAGCCGCCAATCCATCTGAGGGGACCTGGCGGCTCTTCAAACATGAGGCCGTGGTGGACGGTGCCGAAAACCTAGCCCAGCACAACCACCTTGGCGCCGACATTGACGCGGTTGTAGAGATCGATGATGTCCTGATGCCACATGCGGATACAGCCGCTGGAAGCATTGGTACCGATGCTGGAGGGCTGGTTGGTGCTGTGGATGCGGTAGAGCGTATCCTTGTTGCCCTGCCACAGATAAAGCCCGCGCGCGCCGATCGGATTGCTCGGACCGCCGTCCTGCCCGTCGCGATATTTTTCCAGTTTCGGATCCCGTTCGATCATCTCGTCCGGCGGAAACCATTTCGGCCACTCGCGCTTGAAGCGGATTTCCGCCTCACCGTTCCAGGCAAAGCCGGCGCGACCGACACCGATGCCATAGCGGATGGCACGACCACCGGGCTGGATCAGGTAGAGATACTTGCTGCCGGGATCGACAACGATTGTGCCGGAGGGATATTTGCTCGGATAGAACACCACCTGGCGCAGATATTTCGGGTCGAACTTCTGATACTGGATCGCCGGTATCGAAAACCCGCCATCGGTTCTGGCGGCATAGGCCGTCGCGTAATCCGGTGTCCCGTCGGCCAGCGGGGTCAATCCCGCCTGCACGGTTGAACTCTGC
Source organism: Roseibium sp. ROS1 (assembly GCF_054658215.1). Taxonomy (NCBI): domain Bacteria; kingdom Pseudomonadati; phylum Pseudomonadota; class Alphaproteobacteria; order Hyphomicrobiales; family Stappiaceae; genus Roseibium; species Roseibium sp. ROS1. The sequence goes on along the minus strand of NZ_BAAGIG010000001.1, from coordinate 608,886 downwards.
TGGCTCTGGCAGGCTGCCAGCAGCAGGGGTATTGCAGCAACAAATGTGCGTCGGCTCATCGTGGAAGCCATATTCGCGTCCTTTCAGCGGCGTGCTCGAACCGTCAAACTTGCAATAATACGGTTCTGACCGGATCAGAAAATTCTAAAGACACATCACGCGATCCAGGAGCGAAAGCAACATATTTATGGTAAACAGTTGATTAAAATTGGGGCTTTTCTGCCGTTAGGTTAAACAAACAATCAGGCGCTCAACCTGTTGCGGCAGGCAATCAGGTCCATTCTTGTGACAGGCACCAGCGCTCCACGGCTGCCGATCACATGCGCGGCAAGGGCACAGCCCGCACGAACAGCCTCACGCGTTCTTGCCCGTTCCATGTATTCGACCAGGAACGCCGCATTGAAACTGTCGCCTGCTGCCGTCGTGTCGACGACCGTGCTTGCCGGTTCCGGCTGATACTGAAAACTGTCGCCATCGGCCCCGCGAACAAGGATCGGCCCCGCCCCGTTCTTGACCACGACCAGCCTCGCCCCATTGGCGAGATAGCGCGCCGCGGTTGCCGCTTCGTCGGTATCCTTGAAATGGCTGGCTTCATCTTCAAACGACGGCAGCACGATGCCGGCGACACTGGCCGCCTTCATCGTCCAGCGGCACATTTCGTCACTGGCCGGCCACAGGCGCGGCCGCAGGTTCGGGTCGAAGACGATTTCCGCGCCGCGCCCGGCAGCCGCCTGCAGGGCGGCTAGCAGCCGGTCCCGGGCTGCTTTGGCAAGAATGGCCACGGTGATACCGGAAAAATAGAGCAGGTCCCCTTCCCCGGCTGTCTCCAGTGCTGTGAGATCGTCGGCAAGATGTCGGGCCGCGGACTGCGAGCGCCAGTACTGAAAGCTTCGTTCGCCTTCGCTGAGGAAGATCATATACATGCCCGGCGCTGCACCTGGCACCCTGGCCATCAAGGGCCTGATTCCTGCAGCTTCGATGAAATCCGTCAGTTGTCCGGAAAGTGCGTCATCGCCGACAGCACTCAGGTACCCGACATCCAGCTTTTCGGTGTCCGTCAGCTGGCGCGCGTACCAGGCCGCGTTGAACGTATCGCCGGCAAAGCCGACGGCGTAGGTTCCTGACGGTGTCGGTGAAAACTCGACCATGCATTCGCCGATGGCGAGAAACCGCATCGGCATACTCATTCCTCGAAATGGTTCAGGTTCTCGGCGCGGATGCGGCCGAGAATGGTGGCAATCCGGCCCAGGTGTTCGGTCAGCATGGATTCGGCCAGTTTGCCGTCCCGCCTGCGAATGGCCGACATGATACGGAAATGGTCGTCCAGTGCGACTTGCGCGCCGGACGCCAGCGACAGGAACCGCACCCGGTCCATATGCGCTTTCTGCTCGCGGATCAGCGCCCAGACATAGTCGTGGCCCGAGATTTCACAGATCCTCCGGTGAAACGTATCGTCAAGCGTGTGAAACAACTGGCGTTCATTCGCATCCACCGCCGCCTGCTGCTGTGCAAGCAGCTCGTCCAGATCGTCGATCTGTGCGTCTGTGATCACTTCGATGGCGGCTCGCATGCAGGCAACTTCCAGCGCCGTCCGCACGAACTTGGCCTTCAGCACCGCAACTTCCGAGATCTTGGAGATAACCGTTGCCCGTTGGGGCCGGATCAAAAGGAACCCGAGTTGCGACAGCCGGTAGAAGGCATCGCGCACGGGTTGGCGAGACACGCCGAAGGCCTTGGCCACTTCCGCTTCCGACATGCGCGTGCCCGGCGCCAGGTCCAGTGACAGGATCTGCTGGTGCAATTCCTCGAACACCGTATCTGCGACGGTCGGGATCTTGATCGGCTCGAGCACCTTCAGGGCGCCACTTTCTGACATCAGCGTTGTCTCCGTTGACTCGTCTACTCAACTAGCATATCAGTTTACTAGTAGCAACATCAGCCTGCCCAAAGGCGCCACGGGAGAAACGAATGTCACTGGAAAGAGCGGATGCACCGGATATTTCGGAACAGGGCCTTGACCCGCACCGCCTGTTTCCCGCCGATGCGACCTCGCGCAAGATCGCGGCGGAGCTTTATGCCACCGTCAAGGATCTGCCGATCGTCAGCCCGCACGGGCACACGGATCCGCGATGGTATGCCGAAAACGAAGCTTTCCCCGATCCGGCGCAACTGTTCATCGTTCCCGATCACTACGTCTTCCGCATGTTGTTCTCGCAAGGGATCGACCTCAGCCAACTGGGTGTACCGCGCATCGACGGCGGCTTGAGCGAGACCGACAGTCGCAAGATCTGGCGCACCTTTGCCGAAAACTTCCATCTTTTCCGGGCCACACCTTCACGCATGTGGCTGGAGCATTCCTTCCAGGAAGTCTTCGGCTGGACCAAACGGATCTCCGCCCAAACCGCGGATGAAGCCTATGACCACATTGCCGATTGCCTGAGCCGCCCGGAATTCCGGCCGCGTGCGCTGTTCGAGCGCTTCAACATCGAGGTGATCGCAACCACGGAATCACCGCTGGACGACCTGAAATGGCACCGACAGATCCGGGACAGCGGCTGGAAAGGGCGGGTCGTCACGGCTTATCGCCCCGATGCGGTTGTCGACCCGGAGTTCGAGGGATTTAGCGCCAACGTTGAAAAATTCGGCGAGCTCGCCGGTGAAGACACCACCAGCTGGCAGGGTTACCTCAATGCCCACCGGGTGCGCCGGGCCTATTTCAAGTCCTTCGGTGCAACGTCGTCCGATCATGGTCACGCCACCGCACGCACCGAGAACCTGCCGGTTGCGGATGCTGAAGCCCTGTTCCAGAAGGCCCTGAAAGGCAATTGCTCACCAGAGGAAGCCGACGCATTCCGTGGCCATATGCTGACGGAAATGGCACGAATGAGCCTCGAGGACGGGCTGGTTCTGCAGATTCATCCGGGCAGCTACCGCAATCATTCGTCCGGCATCATGGCAGCTCATGGCCGGGACAAGGGTTTCGACATCCCAACCCAGACCAGCTACGTCAAGGCGCTCAAGCCGCTGCTGGACGCGGTCGGTCTGGAAAAGGACCTTTCGATCATTCTCTTCACGCTGGACGAAACGGCCTATTCTCGTGAATTGGCCCCGCTTGCCGGCGTCTATCCGACGCTCAAGCTCGGTCCGGCCTGGTGGTTCTACGACAGCCCGGAAGGCATGCGCCGCTACCGGGAACTGACCACGGAAACCGCGGGTTTCTACAACACAGTCGGTTTCAACGACGACACCCGCGCCTTCTGCTCGATTCCGGCCCGCCACGATGTGGCCCGCCGTGTCGATTGCGCTTACCTCGCATCGCTCGTGACATCCGGGAGGCTGGACGAGGACGAGGCATATGAGGTCGCTCACGACCTCACTTACAGGCTTGCCAAGCAGGCCTATCGGCTCTGACGAGCCAATTTCGGGAGGAGACTATGAAAGTATTGAAGACCCTTGCGGCATCGCTTCTGGCTACCGCCGCGCTCACATCCGCATCGCTTGCATGCGAAGTGACACTGAAATCGTCCGACACCCATCCGGACGGCTATCCGACGGTGGAGGCCGTCAAGCAGATGGGCAAGCTGCTGGAAGAGCGCACTGACGGCCGCATCTGTGTCGAAGTGTTCCATTCCGCGCAGCTTGGCGAGGAAAAGGACACCATCGAACAGACCAAGTTCGGCGTCATCGACCTGAACCGCGTCTCCATGGGCCCGTTCAACAACCTGGTCGAGGAAACCAAGGTTGTCTCGCTGCCTTACATCTTCAAGGGCGTCGATCACATGCACACAGTGATGGACGGTCCGATTGGTGACGAGATCCTGGCGGCGTTCGAACCGCACGGCTATGTCGGCCTTGCCTTTTACGACGGCGGGTCGCGCAGCTTCTACAACAAGGTCAAACCGATCAAATCGATTGAAGATCTTGAAGGCATGAAGGTTCGCGTCATGCAGTCCGACATCTTCGTCGACATGATGTCGGCGCTCGGTGCCAACGCGACGCCGATGCCCTATGGCGAAGTCTATTCGTCCATCCAGACCGGCGTTATCGACGGTGCGGAAAACAACTGGCCGTCCTACGAATCTTCCGGTCACTTCGAAGTTGCCGGCTACTACACTCTGGACGAACACCTGATCGTGCCGGAAGTGCTAGTGATGTCGAAGAAGTCCTGGGACAATCTGTCTCCGGAAGACCAGGCAGCCGTCCGTCAGGCTGCAAAGGACTCGGTCCCCTTCATGCGCGAACAGTGGCAGGCCCGCGAAAAGGCGTCTGAAGAAAAAGTCCGCGCTGCCGGTGTCGAAGTCGTCACGGAAATCGACAAGGAGCCGTTCATGGCAGCCATGGACAGCGTCTACGAGAAGCACGTGACCTCCGAAAATCTGAAGGATCTCGTCGCCCGCATCCGCGCGACCGACTGATCTTCGCAAGCCCGCAGCCGACAAAGCTGTTTCGCGGTCCATCGACCGCGGAACGGCCCGGCTGGCTGCTGGCCGTTTTTCAGGATCCGCCTTGACCCGGTTCCCTGCTTCAGGATCTCGACGTGCAGCCTCATCTCAAGTTCACCGCGCAGATGTTGCGCCATGTCTCCACGGCAGCGCTCTGGCTTGCCGGAGGCGGCCTCATTCTCATGACCGTGTTCATCACGGCGCAGGTCTTCATGCGCTACGTCATGAACGACAGTCTCGTCTGGTCGGAACCTGCTTCCGTCATCCTGATGGGCTGGTTCATCTTCCTGGGCGCCGCCGTCGGCATCCGTGAAGGTTACCATCTCAGTTTCGACGTCCTGCTCTACTTTCTGCCGCAGGGAGCCAAACTGGTGCTTTACAGCATCTCCGATGCCGTGGTCGCCGCCTTTGGCGCGGGCATGGCCTGGTACGGCGCGGAACTGGCACTGTCGGCCTGGGACGTGAAACTGCCGTCGCTCGGCGTTTCAGGCGCGGTTGATTTCCTGCCGCTCGTTGGCGGCGGTTGCCTGGTTTTTCTCTTTTCCATCGAACGCCTGATGCGTCGCGCAGCCGGTCTGCCGACCGCACGCTTCGGCGAAGATCCCATCGAAGAGGCTGCTTGATATGGAACCCGTTATCCTCTTCGGCACATTCACGGTTCTGCTCCTGATCGGCACACCCGTTGCCTTCTGCCTGGGCGCAGCGTCGCTCGCCACCGTGCTCTACATGGGCCTGCCGCCCGTGGTCGTCTTCCAGCGCTTGAACTCGGGTGTCTCCGTTTTCGCGCTGATGGCGATCCCCTTCTTCATTTTTGCCGGCGAACTGATGGTGCGCGGCGACATTGCCCGAAGGCTGGTGGCGCTCGCCGGGGCCGTGGTCGGGCATATGCGCGGCGGTCTCGGTCAGGTAAACATCACCGCCTCCGTGCTCTTCGGCGGCATCTCCGGCTCCGCCGCGGCGGATGCAACCGCCATCGGCGGCCTGATGATCCCGCAGATGAAGGAAAAGGGCTATTCGGTCGAATACGGTGTCAATGTCACCGTGGTCTCCTCGATCATTGCACTGATGCTGCCGCCCTCGCACAACATGATCATCTATTCGATCTCGGCTGGCGGACGTCTTTCCATCGCCGACCTGTTCACCGCCGGCATCCTGCCGGGCCTCCTGCTCGCAGTTTCCCTGATGGTCACAGCCTGGTTCGTTGCCCGCCGTGCCGGTTATCCGACGGAACGCTTTCCCGGCCTGTCGGCTCTTGGTGCGATGTTCATCAACGCCATTCCGGGTCTGCTGTTGATCGGCATCATCTTCGGCGGCGTGCGCTCCGGTGTGTTCACGGCTTCCGAAAGCTCCTGCATCGCGGCCGTCTACGCACTGCTGGTGACCACGCTTGCCTACCGCACCATGCACTGGCCGGAATTCGTCGCCGCGACGAAAGCCGCGGTGCGCACCACCGCCATGGTTCTGCTGGTCATAGGCTGTGCGGCTTCCTTCGGCTGGCTGCTGGCCTTCCTGCGCATTCCCGCGGAACTTGTGGCATTCATGAAGGGCATTTCCGAGAACCCGCTGATCATCCTGCTGATGATCAACATCGTGCTGCTCTTCCTCGGCACCTTCATGGACATGTCGCCGCTGATCGTCATCACCACGCCGATCTTCCTGCCGGTTGCCACCGCTTTCGGGGTCGACCCGGTCCATTTCGGTGTGATCCTGGTGCTCAACCTCGGGATCGGCCTGTGCACGCCGCCGGTCGGCACAGTGCTCTTTGTCGGCTGCGCCGTTGGCCGGATATCGGTCTGGGATGCGATCAGGACGATCTGGCCCTTCTACGGTGCCGCCATCTTCACATTGCTCCTGGTGACCTACATCCCGTCCCTGTCGCTGTGGCTGCCATCCCTGTTCCATTGAGGCAAAACCAATGTTCGTGAAAACCTTTCCCGAAGTGACCGCCGACCCGGGCATCCGCCGGCAGGTGCTGTCCGACAGTCCCGACCTGATGGTCGTCGCCTTCCGCTTCCAGCAGGAAGGCGCGGAAGGCAAGCTGCACAATCATCCACACGTACAGTCGACCTATGTCGAAAGCGGCCGTTTCCGCTTCACCATCGACGGCGAGAGCTTCGACGTCAGTCCCGGCGACAGCTTCGTCATCCCCTCCAACGCCCTGCACGGGTGCGTGTGCCTGGAACCGGGGACACTGGTCGACACCTTCACGCCGCGCCGCGACGACTTTCTTTGAACATCGCCTGCACCCAAGGACTTTGCCATGCTGACCGTTGAAACCCGCTACGCCATCGACCCGGACACCGCCAAGACTCTCGACACCACGGGTCTTCGCAAACATTTCCACGCCGCCGGCCTTTTCCAGGATGGCAAGATCAACCTGATCTACACCCATTACGACCGGCTGATTCTGGGCGGCGCTGTCCCCGGAACTGGCGAACTCGTTCTGGATGAAGTGAAGGAAGCCGGCACCCCGTCCCTTCTCGATCGCCGCGAACTCGGCATTCTCAATATCGGGGAGGCCGGCACCGTAAAGGCGGGTGGCGAGACCTATCAGGTCGGCAAGGGAGATGTGCTCTACATCGGCATGGGCTCCGGACCCGTCACCTTCTCCGGCCCGGGCCGCTTCTACATCCTGTCGGCGCCCGCGCACCGGGCCTGCCCAAGCAGGCTGATCACCGTCAAGGACGCGCGCCGGGTGGAACTCGGCTCGGCGGAAACCTCCAACGAGCGCGTCATCCTGCAATTCCTGCATCCGGAAGTCGCCGAAAGCTGCCAGTTGCTTATGGGCTACACCCAGTTTGCGCCCGGCTCGGTCTGGAACACCATGCCGGCCCATGTCCATGACCGGCGCATGGAAGCCTATCTCTATTTCGAACTTGGCCCGGACCAGCGTGTGTTCCACTTCATGGGCAAGCCGGACGAGACCCGGCACCTGGTGATGGCCAACGAGGACGCCGTGGTCTCTCCGCCCTGGTCTATCCATTGCGGCGCCGGCACGGGGGCCTACACGTTCTGCTGGGCCATGGCCGGTGACAATGTCGACTTCACCGACATGGACATGGTCGCGATGGGAGACCTGCGATGAGCCCGTTTTCCCTGGAAGGCAAACGCGCCCTGGTGACAGGCGCCAACACCGGCATCGGCCAGGCCATTGCCATCGCCATGAGCAAGGCAGGCGCCGAAGTTCTGTGCGCGGCCCGGCGCGACTGCGACGAAACGCTGGCCCAGATAACCAGGGGCCGCCATGTGCACCTCGATCTGTCCGACCCGATGGCTGCGATGCCACTGTTCGAGGCGGAACAGATCGACATCCTGGTCAACAATGCGGGCATCATCCGCCGCGGCACGGCAGACAGCTTCAGCGAAGCCGACTGGGACGACGTGATGGACGTCAACCTGAAGTCCGTCTTCTTCACCTGCCAGGCTTTCGGCAATGCCGCGTTCAACGCCGGCCGGACCGGGGCAATCGTCAACATTGCCTCGTTGCTGTCCTTCCAGGGCGGTATCAAGGTCGCGTCCTACACCGCGGCCAAACACGGCGTTGCCGGCATCACCAAGCTGCTGGCGAACGAATGGGCGGCGCGGGGCATCAATGTCAACGCCATTGCACCGGGTTACATCGCCACCAACAACACCGAAGCCCTGCGTGACGACCCGGAGCGCAGCCGGCAGATCCTGGAACGCATTCCGGCCGGCCGCTGGGGTGAAGCCAGCGACATTGGAGAAGCCGCGGTCTTTCTCGCTTCACCGGCTGCCAAATACATTCACGGCGCTGTCCTCAATGTGGATGGAGGCTGGCTTGCACGCTGACTTGCCGCGCCTTTCCAGAACAACACCGGCGGCAAAAGCCGGCATCGTTCATCTGGGGCTCGGGGCATTCTTCCGGGCCTTTGGAGCGATATACATAGAAGAAGCCATGAAGGCTTCTGGCGGCACCGGACAGAACAACTGGGGCATTATCGGCGTCAGCCTGCAAAGCCCGCGTATGCATGACCAGCTGGCTCCGCAGGACTTTGTCTACACAGCGCAGGAACTTGGCCCGGAAGGCGAAACCCTTCGCCAGGTAGAGATCATCCGGGATGTGCTGGTCGCACGGGAAAACCCGGAAGCCGTGCTGGCCGCGATGGCGGATCCGGACGTCAGGATTGTCACCCTGACCGTGACGGAAAAGGGTTATTGCCACGATCCGGCAACCGGCAGACTGAATGCCGATCACCCGGACATCACACACGACCTGAAAGCCGCGCTGCCTGTCTCCGCTCCGGGTTACCTCGTGCGGGCGCTCGCAAGGCGGAAGGCCGCAGGCCTGCCGCCCTTCACAGTGCTCACCTGTGACAACCTGCCGGACAATGGCCGCCTGGTCCGCCGGATTGTGCTGGATCTTGCGGAGAAGCTCGATCCGGAACTGGCCGCGTGGATCGAAACCGAAGGCCGTTTCCCGGCAACCATGGTCGACCGCATCGTGCCTGCCACAAAACCCGAGGATATCGACGCCCTGGCCCGCAAGACCGGCCGCTACGATGCAGCCCCTGTGCTGCATGAGCCGTTCCGGCAGTGGGTGGTGGAAGATGACTTTGTCCCGGCTTACGGCGCCGATGCCAGGCCGGACCTAGGTGCCGTTGGTGTCGAGCTGGTTGAAAACGTCACCGCGTTCGAGCACATGAAGTTGCGTATGCTCAACGGCACGCATTCCTCGCTGGCTTACCTCGGCTATCTCGCCGGGCACGAGACGATTGCCGAAACCGTTGCAGATCCGCTTTTCGCCCGGTTCGTGAAAAACCTGTGGCGCCAGGAAATCATTCCGTCCTTCGAGGCTCCGCCGGGTGTTGATCTGGAAGCCTACGCGGATGCGCTTTTCGAACGGTATGCAAATCCCGGCATCCGGCACCGGACCTGGCAGATCGCCATGGACGGCAGCCAGAAACTGCCCCAGCGCATTCTCGGCACCGTGCGCGACAACCTGACGAACGGTCGAAACTGCCCTGGCCTTTGCCTCGCGATTGCCGCCTGGATGATCTATGTCGGCGGCACCGATCTTAAAGGCAAGCCGATTGACGTGCGCGATCCGCTGAGCGATCGCCTCAAGTCTCTTGTCGGAGAAAGCGATGGCGACGCCGGCAAGGTGGCAGCGCTTCTGGGTGTCACCGAAGTCTTCGAACCCGACCTCGCCGCTGCCATTCTGGCGCCCGTCACCGCCGCCTATGCTGCCTTGAAGGCTGACGGTGTCGGCAAATCAATCGGAACCCTGTCATGATCGAAGGTTGGCGCTGGTATGGCGGCTATGACCGCATCTCGCTTTCTGAAATCGCCCAGACCGGTGCTGTCAGCATCGTCACGGCACTGCACGAAATTCCCTACGGCCAGATCTGGCCTCGCGAAACAATCGCGAACACCAGGACCCGGCTCCACGCTGCCGGTTTCGACTGGACCGTGGTGGAAAGCCTGCCGGTTCACGAAGCCATCAAGCGCGGGGAAGGCGATCTTTCGGAACTCTTCGCCAACTACCGGCAATCGATGGCAAACCTGGCCGCTGAAGGCATAAAGGTCATCTGCTACAACTTCATGCCGTTGCTCGACTGGACCCGGACGGACCTGGCCGCGCCCGTGGCACGTGGCGGTACCTGCCTGCGGTTTTCCGCTGCCAGGATGGCGGCCTTCGAAATCTACATGGTCAAGCGACCCAAGGCGGAAGACGATTATTGCGAACAGGTTCTGGTCGAGGCAAAACGCTGGTTCGATGCCGCAAAACAGCCGGACCTCGACCGCTTGACCCAGGCCATCATGGCGGGTCTGCCCGGGGCCTATGATCGTTACGACCCGAACGGCCTGCGTGAGGCACTGGTGCCCTATCAGGGACTCGACCGGGCGGCTCTCAGACAAAACCACAAGCGTTTCCTGGAGGAAGTGGTCCCGGCGGCCGAAGAGCTTGGCCTGAAACTGGCGGTGCATCCGGATGACCCGCCCCGGGATCTGCTCGGTCTTCCGCGGATTGTCTCGGATGCGGACGACATCGACTGGATCCTGTCAGCGGTGGACAGCCCTTCCAATGGCCTGACGCTGTGCTCGGGCTCTCTTGGCGCCAACCCGAAGAACGATGTCCCTGCAATTGCGGAACGCTTTGCCGGCAAGATCCATTTCGCCCATCTGCGCAATGTCGCGAAAGATCCGGATGGCTCGTTCGAGGAAGCAGCGCATCTTGGCGGCGACACCGACATGCCTGCATTGCTCGGCGTTCTACTTGGCGAAGAAGCTGGACGGCGACGCGAGGGCCGTGAAGATGCCGAAATCGTCTTCCGGCCAGATCATGGCCACGAGCTGATGAGCGATGCCGAACGCGGTGCGCACCCGGGCTACCCCCTGATCGGGCGAATGCGCGGACTGGCGGAACTGCGCGGCGTGATCGCAGGTTTGACGGCTCGCCGCGCTGTCCAGGCCTAGCCGTTACACAGGACGTGCCCGCGGACTTCGTCTTCGGGCACGCCCAGCGCCTTCAGAAGAGACGGATCGATAACGGTTTCGGAGCGGTTCAGCAGATCCTTATTGGCCCGCCCGATTGCCTTGCGCGTGTTCGGGCCGAGCGACCCGTCCGGAGTGCCCACGTCAATACCGCTGTTGTTGAGACCGGCCTGCACCAGCCGCACAAGACCGGCATCATATTCATCGACCTGACCGCAGAACTCCCGAGGCACCTCGGCAAAGGCAAGGCTTGCCGGAATGCGTTTGAAAGATGTCTCGAACGTTCCCATGTTTTCGGCGAACAGCTCGACAAAATAGAGCAGCGCCACCCGGTGATTGTACTCCTTCAGCGCCAGACCAACCTCGGTGTTGTCGATCCCTGCGGCAATGTTCATCAAGGCCGACGCATCCCGGTCGCGAAACTCCGAAAGCTTGCCGTTGGCTTCCAGCTCGAACAGCGCCACTTGCCCGAAGTCGCCGAGCAGACATTTCGAACTGCCATCGCAGACGTAGGACCGCCAGCTGTCGCCATTCGGGCTCTTCACGCCCAGACAGATAAAATTCTGCCCGGTAACATAGGTCAGGAAAGTGCGTTCGTTCGATTGCAGATTGGCCAGCAGGTCCTGCGACACGGTGTTGAAGCGTCCTTGATACAGGCTGGAACAATAGGACAGCATCTGGCTGCGGCTGAGATTTGACAGATCCTGTGGACGTCCAACGACGAAGATCCCTTCGGCAGCCATTTCCGCCAGGGACAAGTGATACATGGACCCGGGTTTCGTGCCGTACATATTGCGCATGAAGCCGATGCCGATACCTGTGCTGAGGAAATAGTCCGTAACCTCGTTGACGCCCCGATTGATCAGCTGAACGACCTGCCCGACCTGCTCCGCGCTGTAGTTGCCCTCAGGAAGCTGGATATAAGGCTGATGAATGCCGAGACGGGCGGTTTCATGAGCAAAACGGCGAGGAAAGAAGAACCCCTCGTATCGCGTGTAGCCCGCCAGAAAGACCAGGGAACAGGCGGACTCGCAGACGGCATTTTCCGGCAGCAGCGTGATGAAGTTCTGCTCCGCGATGTATTTGCCGATTTCCAGCGCCTCGCGCAGGTTGCCGCCCGGGCTGTTGAGCGAAATCACGTTGTTATAGGGGCAGTAGCCGGGCCTCAGGCAGTCCGAAAAGCCGGTGCGTTCCACAAGAGCCTTCAGGTGATCGAGGTCCCCCTTCTGGATCTGTCCCTCGATGGATATGACCTTGCCCGTCTTTAGCCCACCCCAGGCCGGCACGATATGCAGTGTCTCATAGGTATGCGCGCCATCGCCTGCGATGCCGTTTTCGAAATAAGGCAGTGATCCGTCCTTGACGGCACTCTTCGATGTAAAGCCGTCTTCAAGGCCCTTGGCGTGACCGACGGCTTCTGCGCTCACCGTCCCAAGGTCCAGAAGTTGGTAGCCGGCGGCTGATGCAGGATTGCTGTCGAGAAGACGCATTTCCGCAGCATGGGCCACCGAAAAGGCAGGAATACATACAGTCACCGACGCAAGCGTCTGTATTACGCTTCGGGCAAAGCCTTTTCCCGCCACCGCCGCTACAGCGTTTCGCAACATGATCAGCCCCTCATTCAACCCGGTTGTCTGCAATTTGATTTTGTAAGGCCGCAAATGTGGCAGGGATGATGGGACAGCGTCAAATACCCAACTGACGCAGTGGCCACTTTCATTTTTTGCCAGCCGTATGGTAGAAACGGATCAATCCGTGAAACGACCACGTAACGGTTCGGGATATTGCCATGAAGCCTTTTGCATTTCTTTTGATTTTTATTTCCCTGGCTCTGCCTGCCGCGGCGCAAAGCACTATCACGCTTGAGGATTTCGATCTTGGCGGCGACACCAAACCCGCAACTTCCGCCTCGCGTGACGCCAGTGCCCCGACGGAGACCGAGATGGAAAAATGCCTGCTTGATCAGGCCGCCTGCAGCAACTCGGAATTCAAGTCAAACACCGCCCTGTCGATGGACGATGTAGTGAATCTCAAGCTTGTCGATCGGGAAGGTGCTGCCTCCACCCCGCCACCAGTCGGCGGCTCTTCGGAAACCGCGTCATCGGCACCACTGCCGACGATCGACATGGAAATCCTGTTCGACTACAACTCGGCATCGCTGCGTCCGGACCAGGCCGCGAAGATTACCGAACTCTCGCGCATTCTGAGCCAGGACAAGTTCAAGAACTATCGCTTCCTGCTGCTTGGCCACACGGATGCAAAGGGCAGTGCGCAGTACAATCTTGCCCTCTCGCAACAGCGCGCCCAGACGGTCGCAGGTTTCGTTGCAGCCTGGGGTGGGCTTTCAGAGCAGCGTGTTCTGGCAAGCGGAATGGGCGCCTCCAGATTGAAGGACCAGAGCGATCCCTACGGCGAACAGAACCGCCGCGTCCAGCTGGTCCTGCTGCCGGTCAACTGATCCTCACAAAAGGACCTGCCTGCACAGTCGCCTCCCCGACGCCCTCCCGGCCAATCGAGGCGCGGGCTGGGATCGGGGATGCACAGACCTTTCGATTTCAGAGCGCGGGCGCATCTTCGTTGAAAGCGACCCGCCTCTTCTCCTGCGTCAGTTGATCTTGAACTCGGCAAAATGATAGGCGACCCGTTCCGGGTCGGACCCGATGGTCCCGGACATCTCGTTTTGCGCGAGCTGTCCGTTGATCCGCCTGAGCACTTCCTTTTTCTGCTGATCGGAAAGAGCCGGACCCATTGAACAGAAGAAGCCGATGCGGTTCGCCCCCTTCTCGTCCGCTTCTTCCACGACCAGCCCATAGCGCGAGCCGGGCGAGATTTCGTAACGGATCTTGCCGCCGCCGAGTTCAACTGTCTTGAAGTACGAAGTCGGGATCGGCGTCACCCGGTTTGACGGTGTTATGTTAAAGAAATCCGGTGCGCACTGCTGCGGCACATCCGCCAGAACCGAGACTTCCTCGCCGGCACTGACCGAGCCGGGATAGACTGCCAGCAGGGTCTGCTGATCATCTGTCTCCGGAGCGGCTGCGTTTGTGCGCTGGAAATAGAATTCCGTCTGCATCTGAGACAGCTGCTGCGGCCGCTGCTCGCCGTCGGTTTCGGCCATCACGTCACGCGTCACCCGCTTCATCAAGACGGAGACTTCCGCATCCGGTGTGGCGACGTGGCGGGCCAGCGCCTTGGCGAAAGGCGAGTTCTGTCCGGCACCATCCTTTGCAACGGAGTTCGGCAGGGTGGCGAAAGTGACCAGCATGTCGCCAACGGTGCGGATAGGGGCAAGCCCGCGGGTGATCCCGGCGGACCGCCCGTCGGAGGAGGACTGCGACAACAGATGTTCGGCAAAGGGGTTGTTGCGGCAGGCGTCAAGGAACAGGAGACTGATCGGCACCTCTTCCATCACCTCCATGAACGAACGCAGACTGACCGTTTCCCGTTCGATCGAGGTCGCAGATTTCAGTTGCGCATCCACGGGGATCAGAAAATTCTCACCATCCTTCTGAATGCCATGGCCTGCGAAATAGAGCACCGCCACATCCAGGTCCGGAGCACGATCGGCAAGATCGTCCAAAACCTTGCCAAGACCGTCCTCATCAAGGTCGAAATGAACCGAAACTTCGAATCCGACCGCTTCCAGCGACTTGGCGACAAGATCCGCATCCCGTCCCGGGTTACCGAGCCGGCCGATCTGCTCGTAGGACGAATTACCGATAACAAGCGCAAAGCGGTTTTCCTCTGCCTGCGCCAGACCGGCGGCCATCAGAAAAAGACAGCAGAACCCCGTCAGAAGCCTGACACATCTCGACATTTGACCGCCCGGCACCACTGCAACCTCATCCTTAGAAATCATCAATTTGAAATACCTCATGACGCCCTGACAATTGACTCAAGCGACCCTGCGTGATGTTGTCTTGCGAACAGATTGAAACGCAATAAGGAACGGAGAAGCAACCGGGATTTTACACCGGTGCGTCAGTTGCAACGTCTGCGAGCCTGGAAACAACCGGCCCTCAACCCTTCGCTGCAAACACCCGCCAGACCGACCTATTTTATAATTTATCATGCAAGAGTTGGAGAGACTTTCCAGCATGCCGCTTATCCGAACTGTTTTACCCGCCCGCCTTATGCATCTGGCGGGCCTTGCCGTCTCCGCCGTCATCGCCCTGCCCCTCCTGACCACTGACGCTTCCGCACAACTCGTTTCATGCGAGAGCATTCAGAAGGACTGGCTTGCGATGCCGCTGAGCGCCGGTCACGAAGACCGCGTCAGGATCTACGACCAGGCCTTCAATGACAGCGATTGCGACGGCATGGTGGTGGAAGGCTTTGGCAAGGAAATCATCGATGCCCGGCTCGACGTCATCGCGCCGTTTCAGGATCTTGAAGGCTATACCGGCAACCTTGAAACCCTGAAACAGGACCTGGCCGACCTTCAGGAATTCGGCAGCCACTGGCGTATTTCCTATCTGCTCGGAGAAATTCTGCGCAAGCAGCAGCAAACCCTGCCCGCGTTCCGCGCCTATCAGGAAGCCCTTGGCCTGGTGGACGACACCGAGCTGACCCCTGCGGAACCGGCACATGCCATGATCGCCCGGCTGCGCGACCGCCTGGATGAGCTGGCGGTGGTCGTTGCCCAGATTTCAGAGGAACCGGGAGACATCAAGATTCCGGTCACCCGCAGCGGACAGTCGATCTCGCAATACAGCTTTTCCACGCGTGGCTACAAACGCAAGAAGACCCTGGTTCCAATCCAGTTCGTCTACGATCAGGATGTCATGACCAAAGCCGGCAGGACCAGCTTTGAAGACGTGCAGGAAGCTTTGGAAAAGCAGGGCTCCCCGGACATCCAGGTCGTCGGCCATACCGATCCGGTCGGCTCTGATGCCTACAACATGCAACTGTCCATGAAGCGTGCCGAGGCCGTACGTAGCGCCTTGCTGGCAGCCGGATACTCCGGCTCCATCGAGGTGCTTGGCATGGGTGAAAGCCAGCCGTTCCAGTTCGACGATCCATCCCTCTACACCGAGGACGTGCGCAATCAGGCGCACCGACGTGTTGAATTCGTCCAGAAATAGGCCGGCCCGCATGACCAGATCCATTCTGCCGGCCTCCGCGGCTTTCCTGAAAAAGCGGGTGCCGGGATTTGCCCCTGCCCTCGTGCTTGCAGCAGGCCTTGCCGCGCCGCTTCCCGCATTTGCAGGCAATCTCTACGGCCTCGTCATCGGCATTGACGACTACCAGCACATCACCGACCTCAAGGGCGCCGTCAATGACGCGAGAGATGTTGCCGGAACACTGGAAAAGCTGGAGGCCAGCAAGGTCATTCTGCTGACCGATGCCGAAGCCACGCGGGACAACGTCTTTGCCTCGTGGCGGGAGCTGACGGAACTTGCCGGCCCGGGGGATACGCTGGTGTTTCATTATGCAGGTCACGGTGCCCGGCAGGAAGCGATCCTTCCCGGGCACGAAGAACTCGACAACATGTTCCTGCTGGCGGGCTTCGACGAAACCGGCCCGGGTGTCAACGAGCGCATCATCGACAACGAGGTCGGCCATCTGCTGGCCGAAGAAGAGGAAGCAACCGTCGTCTTCGTCGCCGACAGCTGTTTTGCAGGCGATATGGCCCGGGCAGCCGATTTCCGCGCCGAAGTAAATGTGCGCGTTGCCGATGTTCGGGTCGACAAATCCTCGGACCGGATCGCCGAGCGGGTCAGGCAACTTGGCGAAGTTGAGGAAGATGCACTTCAAAATGTCATCTGGCTTTATGCCCAGGACCGCAACAAGGTCACCCAGGAAGTGCGGATCGGCGAAGAGCTGCGCGGTGCGCTCTCCTATGCCTTTTCCCGCGCTCTCGAGGGTGAAGCGGACGGTGACAGCGACAGCGTTTTGAACACGGCCGAGCTGAAGCGTTACGTAAACAGCTCGGTCAAGCGCCATACCGAACGGCGGCAACGGCCGGAGGTCAATGCCGGATCCAGGGACCTGGAAATCCTGCTGCATGATGCTGCCGGCACGCCTGCCCCGAGCGCCGGATTTCCGGAACTGACGCTCTACGCCGACCCCGGCGAGACAATTCCCGCCCTGTCAGGCATCCGCAAGGTCGACAGCAAGGCTGAGGCCGATCTGATTTATGACGGCGACGGCGCTTCGCTGGTCTACAAGACCGGCGACGTGATCGCCTCGTTTCCCGCCCCGCCTTCCGCCGAGGCCCTGCAGGCGACCGTCGACAAATGGCGTTTCCTTGCCTTCCTGATCGAATTTGCCGAAACCGAAGGTCCGGAACTGGACCTTTCCGACGGCAGCCGGACCTATGTCGAAGGTGAGCAGGTGACATTCTCGATCCGCTCGTCCGGCAACGAAAATGTGGTCCTGTTCAACCTCGCTTCAAACGGGGCAGTTCAACTGGTCGGCCCCGTTCGCAGAGGCAAGCGCGGTCTGGCTGCAGGCAAGCTCCGGCTTGGCCGGACTGACAGCTTCCGATCCGCGGTGATCCCGCCCTTCGGCGCCGACCATCTCATCGCCATCACCACGCCGTCCCCCATGCCCGATCTCGTGGATGCGGTTCAGGACGCACAACAAAACAACGATCTCGCCGCCCTGGCCAAGGAAATCGGCCACACGCTCGACGGCCAGTCCTTCGGCCTGGACTGGGTCGGGCTTTATACGCGCGCAAAGGGAGACCTTCAGTGAAAACCGGATACCTCAAGGCCTTCGCGGCAACCATGTGCCTGTGCCTGTCCGCCGGCACGGTTCATGCCGCGCAAAAGGCATTGCTGATCGGCGCCGGCGTCTACCCCTATCTGGAACCGGACGCGCAGCTTTCTGGCCCTGCCAACGACGTGCGCCAAATGGCGGATTTCCTCAAGGGCGACTGGGGCTTTGCATCCTCCGATGTCCGCATC
This sequence comes from Roseibium sp. ROS1, assembly GCF_054658215.1. NCBI lineage: Bacteria > Pseudomonadati > Pseudomonadota > Alphaproteobacteria > Hyphomicrobiales > Stappiaceae > Roseibium > Roseibium sp. ROS1. Next base: position 591,077 of record NZ_BAAGIG010000001.1, on the reverse strand, counting down.
CTGGTGGAAGAAGGCGCGGCCAAGAACAACATTCTGGGTTCCATCACCGGTTGGCTCGCCAGTGAAACGCGCCCCGGTGACCGCGTCATCATTTATTATTCCGGTCACGGCTCGCAGGTTCCCGATCGCAACGGCGACGAGGAAGACGGCCTCGATGAAACCTTCGTCCCGACCGATTACGGCCGCAGGGGTGCAAGGGCCGAGGATATGCTCACTGATGACGAGATCGCCTCCGCGCTGTCCACGTTGAAGGGCCGAGAAGTGATCCTGATCGCCGATTCCTGCCATTCAGGCACGGTCAACCGCGATGTCGTTCCGGATCTTGTTTCCAAGGGTCTTGATGCGAAAGCGCGTTACCTGCCGTTTTCGGGCGTTTCCAGATCCCTGCCGGTGGTGCGTGACGAAGAGCCTCTGGCGCGCGAAACCAACGTGCACCTGACCCTGTCTGCTGCCCTGCCACACCAGCTGGCCTGGGAAACCAACGGCTCGGGCATCTTTACCCAGAACCTGATCCGGGGTCTGCGCACGCGCGAGGCCGACCTCAACGGCAATGGCCGTGTCACCACCGCGGAACTTCTGAACTATCTGCGTCCGCGGACCGAGCAATGGTGCCAGCGCGTGGAGGATTGCCGTGATCTGCAGTTCACGCCGAACATGTCGCCGCGCAACGAAGCCTTCATTCTGCAACCGGCATCGGCCGAAGGCCCTGTCCAGACGGTAACCGGAAATACCGCCGACGATGTTTCCGACGTGCTTCCGGAGCAATCCTCGCAGGAAATCAAGGTCTCCATCCTGCCCGGCTCCGTGCACCAGATCGGTGACGAGGTGCAATTCCAGCTCACCAGTGCGGTCGATGGCTACCTGACCCTTTTCGACCTCACCGTCGAAGACGATCTGGTGCTTCTGTTCCCGACCGATGAGGATCGCTCCGCCGGCAAGACCGGCCGCATCCGCGCCAACTCCGCGCTCACGGTTCCCGACCCGTCCTACGGTTTCAGCTTCGAGGCAGAGGCACCGGCGGGCAAGGGCAAGCTGCTGGCGATCGTGACCGAGGATCCGGTGGACCTGGAAAACCTTCTTGCTGCCAACGGCGAATTCGAGCCGATCGGCGACAAGATCGATTTCATGAAGGAACTTTCCGGCCGCCTCAACAAGGTCTGGACCGCGGACAACGCCAATCGCAGCGCCCGTTGGGCGGCCGGTTATCAGGATTATGAAATCCGGCAGTAATCCCTTGCAGGCTTGCTCAAGCAGGCCTCAAACTTCACTTTCAGGCATCGCAAACGGGCCCTTTCCCGGACCTCATTTGGTCAAGATCATCGGGGCGGCCCGGCGCCCGCTTCACTCAGCAGTCGACGGTACCCATGTTGCTCAAATCCATCGTTTTCTGTCTTTCGCTGGTTTTCTCGGTTTCGCAGCTTTCTGCCGCCGAGATTACTCAGCGTCCCGATCTCGCACCGCGATTGGCACAATTGAAACCGTTGTATCCGGGCAAAGGGTCTGCCGGCAGCGTGGTCAATGAATTGCAGGGAACGATATTCCTGATTTCCGGTGTTATCGAAAAAGGCGATCTGGAAAAGCTGAAGGCTGCTCTCGACGGCACCTGGGGCAAATTCATCGTCTTCGACAGCCCCGGCGGCAGCTTTCTGGAAGGCATCCGCATCGGCCAGTATCTGCAATACAACGTCGGCTCGCAGGACCCGGATCTCAACGGTGTCTTCGTTCTCAACGGTAACGAGTGCCTGTCCGCCTGCGCGCTCGCCTTCACCCTGGCAGCTACCCCGCGCAACGCTGTTTATGGCGGCGATATCCGCTTTCTGGAAGCTGGCGCGGCACTCGGGTACCACATGGCGTTCCTGCCGGAGGAGAAGGCCAACCAGCTTGTGGCGGTCAAGGAAGCCATGAATCTGGCCTACGAAGTGACGCAGACCTACGTCAAGCTGATCAAGGGCGGCATTGCCCCGTCCATTCTGCTGCAGGAGGCCCTGTCCCACCGTACTGCCGACAGCTTCTTTTATCTGGCTGGCGGCATTCGGTCCTATGCGATGGGCCTGACGCCGGTTTCTGCCGGCACGATTGCCGACCCGATCAACAAGAGCGCCCTTTACATGGACACGGTTGGCGCCATGTGCACCCAGCTTTTCCAGGCAGACAATTCAATCAGGAAATCTGAAGTCGAATATGAATTCGGCGCAATTGACGGGTCTGGTCCGAACCCGCAGGAAACCAAGCTGGAAGATCTGATCCAGCAGCTGGGGTCACGCCGTATCGCCGCAAGCCACAATGGCGTTGCTTATTGCACGGTCGAACTTTCCGAAGACGGCACCGTCGGCATGCGCATCACCTCCGGTTCGCTGCCCTGTGCGAAGGGCGGGTATGACGCCCCCACATGGTGCGCAATGCCGGGACCTTTCGACGATACCCTGCCGAAAGTGACCAATGCGCTGCTTGCCGATGCAGCCAGTTGCCACGGCGGCACGCTGACGACCGAATACGCCTACTGGACGAGCGATGTCATCGACTACGACATCGGCGAGGAAACACCGACCGTTCTGACGGACTGGAATTCGTGGGAGCGCACCATCGCGCGGGACGTCAACGTTCGCCAGAACCCTTCTCTCGACGCGGAAGCCGTTGGCCGGGTGCAGATCGGCGACAAGGTCAAGATTTCCGATTGCCGTATCGTCTCTGGGCCGCAAGGTGTCTGGTATCAACTGTCCACCGGCGGCTGGATCAGTGCCCGCTTCGTTTCCGAATTCGACCAGTTCACCCGTCCGGCAACAGAAGAAACCATGATAGGCCGATAAGGGCCTTGAACCCGTCAGCTCCCGGCAGGCAAGGCCTCTTCCTGCTTTGCCTTCAGGCTGCGGTTTTCACCTGTTCTGCTGCAGGAGACCCAACGACCGTCTGCCGCCGGGCGTCATAGCTTGTCAGCAGGCGATCGGCAACACCGGCAGACAGCCAGATGGCGGTCAGGGTGATCCACGCCGTCAGCGCGAAGATGGAAGCTCCTGTGATACCGGCCCCGACGGCACAGCCGCCGGCAAGCATGCCGCCGAACCCCATGAGCGTTGCTCCGGTGAGGTAGCGCGCCATCGACTTGCCGCCTTCGAACCCCTGCAGGGCGAGTTCCCGCGTCACGAAAGCCGCCAGGAACGAGCCCAGAAAGACACCGGGCACCAAGCCGACATCGAAATCAAGCAGATCGCCCGGTGGTGACAGAACCAGCATCAGGGCATCGGCGGACGGTCCGGTGAAGGTTACGCCTTCCACCTGCACGGGGTCGAAAGCCTGCCGGGCCATGGCGGATGTGAACCACCAGGCCAGGGGAATTGCCAGCCCCGCGCCCGCTGCCGCCACCAGCTGCCAGACCTTCACCCTCGACCGCCAGGCAAAGACAAGCCCCGCCACCAGCCAGAGCGCCGTGAAACCAAGCGTCACGGATGTGCTCAGCCCCAGCATCTCGGTCAGATTGTTGCCGCCGATATCCCCTGTCGTCCAAAGACCTGCAAACCATTCGCGCACCGGCTTCAACAGGCCACGCAGGCTCGCCTGGGCGACGACGGCAAAGACAAGCCCGGACAATAATGCCCGCAGATTGCCGGTGGCCGAAAGCACCAGCAGACGACTTGCGCATCCGCGCGCCAGCACCATGCCGGTGCCGAACATCAACCCGCCCAGCAAAGCTCCGGAAAGACTTTGCGGCGACGCCAACTGGCGGGCTTCATTTGCCTGCACTTCGCCCAGGTGGATCAGCACTTGCGTACACAGAACCGCCGCGGAAAAGGTCAGGAGCCAGACAGGCAACCGGTCCTTCGGCGCACCGCGAGAAAATTCCAGGCTGGCAGCGCGCAGGCAAAAGCGGCTTTGCTGGGCAAAGGCGCCAAAAAGGACGCCGACAACCAGCCCGCCGATTGCCAGCAACCAGGGCTCGGAAATTTCGTCCAGAAGAAATGTCAGGTCCATGGGCCCCTCCCGGGCACACTGCGTCCTCGATTGCCACCAGCTTGGTGCCCTTTCGCTTCAACGGGCATTGACCTCTCTCAATGAAACATAGATAAATTCAAAAGTTTGAATATGTGGAGGATGCCATGTCCGGGCAATTTCGGAAAGATCTGACGAGACGCAACGTTCTTGCCGGAGGCCTCGCGTTTGCGACCGCGGGTTTTGCCAGCCGGATAACGCCTGCCTTTGCAACTGCGAACCTGACCCTCGGCGCACACGACATCACCGTCTTTTCCGACGGTCATCTGACCCTGCCGATGAACTTCATTTTGCCAGAGCAAAGCGAAGAAGAGATCGCGACGCTGCTGAAACCCCATGGCCTTGCCACAGACGCTCTGACACCGGATTGCAACATCACATTGCTCCGCACCGGCGACCGCATAGTCCTCTTCGACGTCGGATCAGGCGCCAATTTCCAGTCGACGGCAGGTGAGTTGCCGGACCACCTGGCGGAAGCCGGTATCGATCCGTCGGACATCACCGACATTGTCTTCACCCACGCCCACCCGGACCATCTTTGGGGCATCCTGGACGATTTCGACGATCCGCTTTACCCGGAAGCGCAGATCTGGATGCCACAGGCCGAATGGGACTACTGGCGCGCCGACGATACGCTGGCCAAGACGCCGGAGGAGCGCAAGAGTTTCGTGGTCGGGGCACAGGCGCGTTTCGACGTGATCGAAGACCGGGTGAACATGATCAAGCCGGGCCAGGAAGTGCTTCCAGGCGTTGAGGCGGTCGACACGGCGGGCCACACTCCGGGGCACATGTCCTACATGCTGCACGGCGGATCCGAGAGCCTGCTGGTGGTGGGCGACGCGATTTCCAACACGGTGATTTCGTTCGAAAAACCCGGCTGGGCCTCCGGCTCCGATCAGGACCGCGACATGGGCATTGCCACCCGCAAGGCGCTGCTCGACCGACTGGCGCAAGATGGCTCCCGCGTCATCGGTTACCACTTCCCCCACCCCGGTGGAGGGCACGTGGAACGCACCGGCGATGCCTACAGTTTCGTCGCAGCCTGAACTGCCGGATGAAAGGTGCCGGGTTTCACTCCGCCGCCGAGTGATGGGCACTGCCCTGGTTGCGCTGGAAGGCGGCAAGGACGTTGCCTTCCACAAGCCAGGCAAGCCCGACCCGCGCACCGAGTGCCATGGATACCATCACGATGGGCGCAGAAATCGCCAGCGTGGAAAAGCCGGTAATGCCCTGCCCCACCGTGCAGCCCATGGAAAACACGCCGCCGACACCCATCAGGGTGCCCCCCAGAAGATGGCGGCCGAGTTCGCGTGCATCGTCGCACGCTTCCCAGCGGATATCCCGTTTCCACATGGCTGCGACCACAGCGCCGACCAGCGTACCGGCAATCAGACCGACGCCGTAATCCGGCAGGGTCCCCGTATAGGTGATCAGCTGCATGATGGTGTCACCGACCGGTACCACGAAGGATCCGGCCTCGATCTGGATCGGATCGAAGGAGCGTCCCGCAAGGAAGGTTGTCGCCCACCAGCCGAAGGCGATCACGCCGCCGATGACAACACCGGTTCCGATCTTGCTCCATTGCCGGCGATAGGACGCCGATTTGAAGATCCAGAACAGACCGGCCAAAGCGAGCACGATGGCAACCACACCCTGCAGCTTCATGCCCACCAGGGTCGAGACAATGTCGCCCATGGACTGGCTGCCGCTTGCGGTGAAGGAAACGGCAAGATCATCAACGATCGGCACTCGCACGATGCCGACGATGCCCCTTTGGGCGGCCAGTGCCGACAGGCCGATGACCGTCAGCACCACGAGCGCCCGGAGGCTGCCGCCACCCAGACGCAGAACCGCGCCGAAACCGCAGGTGCCGACAAGCGCCATGCCGATGCCGAACATGAAGCCGCCGAGAATGGCGCCCGTCCAGGCAAATTCCGGTGACAGGTAAAAGGAGGCAGCCGTGTCGGCCATGCCGAAGGCGACGAGCAGCTGTGTGCCGATCAGTGCGGATACGGAAGCAAGCACCCAGGTCCTGAGCGCGCTGCTGTCGCCCGCGTACCAGTGCCTTTCCAGGGCCGACAGCGTACAGAAGTGGTTTGACCTGGCAACGAACCCCAGCACGCACCCCGCGAGCACACCCAGAAGCGGTGTCAGCACCGCCGGATCGAGATTGACCATGCGCGTCCTACCCTCCGCCGGTTATTCCGGCCGCGTTTCCCGTACTCGCTCTTTCGGCGATTTTTCAAACCGTAGCAGGCAGCGAAATTTGCAGCAATCGAACTCGTTGCTGCATCGCACGCCCGTATGTTGCGCTACCTGCGTTTATTTTTCAGGTGCACGCACGTCCTTGCAGAACAGCTCGTAAAGGCTCGAAATGATCGAACTCACCTCATCGTTCATGAGGCTGTAGTAGATCATGCGCCCGTCGCGCCGCGACTGCACAAGGCCTTCCAGGCGAAGCCGTGCAAGCTGCTGGGAAACCGCGGCCTGCGGCATTGTGAGGATCTCTTCGAGCTCGGAAACCGACTTTTCGCCTTCGGACAGCAGACACAGGATGACAAGGCGCACTTCGTGCGAAAGGGCCTTGAGCAGATCGCTCGCCTTCCGCGCCTGCTCCATCAGCAGGTCGAGGTCCTTCGCATCCAGGTTCTTGTCAAAGGCCGGCAGTATCATCCGGAACCCATACCCTTTTCAGCATTGCCATTGCAGCGCACAAAACCGCTTTTCAGATTCATGCCTCAACTTCAGCACCGGATCAACAGCATCACTTGCTCGTGTCCGGAAGCTTTCCCAACATATCGGTCAGCAGCGGCCAGAAGAAGTGCTCTCCCGGATAGCCGCGCAGACGGTCGATTTCAACGCCGTCGGCCACCAGAATGAAGGTTGGCGTCATCCGCTCTTTCGGTATGCCGGCCAGGTCCTGCGGCCAGGCGTCGGTAATATCAACGCGGCGCAACGGCGCTTGCCGGCCTTCCGACGTCTTCGGATAGGCGATGCCGATTTCCTCGTTCCAGCGCTTGCACCAGACACACCCCGGCTGCTCAAGCATGACCAGCTCGGCACTCCAGGCAGGCAACGCCTGAAACAGGCCGGAAACCAACACTCCGGCAAGGATCATCGCACGTGTCGCGACGGACATTTTGCAGTCTCCACATTTCTTCCATTGCAATATATAGGAACTTTTGAATATTTTAAAGCAACCGAAGATCGAGTTTCTCTGGGAGGAAATGAATGCTCGATGTTTCTCTGGGCGCTGCCTTTCTGGCAGGTCTGCTTTCATTCATTTCGCCTTGTGTCTTGCCGATTGTGCCGCCCTACCTGTGTTACCTGGCCGGTGTCAGCGTCGATGAACTGAAGGGCGACACGGCCACGGCCGAAACGGGTCGCCGGGTGATTCTGGCGGCGATCGCCTTCGTGCTCGGCTTTTCGCTCGTCTTTGTCGCCCTCGGTGCAACGGCCAGCGTCATCGGCCAGTCGATCGCCCGCTACTACGATATCCTGTCTTATGTTGCAGGCGCGATCATCATCGTCATGGGCCTGCATTTTCTCGGTGTCTTTCGCATCGGGCTCCTGTTCCGCGAAGCCCGCATTCATGTGGAACGCAAGCCCGCGGGTCTGGTTGGAGCCTTCGTCATGGGCCTGGCGTTCGCGTTCGGCTGGACACCGTGCGTCGGCCCGGTTCTGGCGGCAATCCTGTTCGTTGCCGGATCGTCGGACACCACCTGGCACGGCGCCGGACTGCTTGCGGTCTATGCACTCGGCATCGGTCTGCCTTTCATCCTGGCGGCAGCATTTGCCAGCCGGTTCCTGAAACTGGCCGGCCGTTTCCGCAAACACATGGGCACGGTGGAAAAGATCATGGGCGGCCTTCTGGTGCTCACCGGCCTGCTGTTCATCACCGGGCAGATGTCGGCAATCGCCTTCTGGCTGCTCGAAACTTTCCCGGCTTTCTCACAAATCGGCTGACCGGCCATTTCCGGTCCAGGGAGGACAATGACATGCGTATCTGGAAACAATTGGTGCTGGCAGTCGAGCTCTTGGCGGCCCTGACCACAACGGCGCTCGCCGCAACGCTCGGCGACGATGGCCTGCACAAGCAGCCCTGGTTCACCGTAACCTTCCGCGACATAGGCGAAGACATTGAAACCGCGGCAGGAGAAGGCAAGCGCCTTGCCATCATCTTTGAACAACGCGGCTGCATCTATTGCCGCCAGATGCACGAAAAGATCCTCTCCGACCCGGAAGTGACCGACTACATCAAAGAGAACTTCATGGTCGTGCAATACAACATGTTCGGCGACGAGGAAGTGATCGACCTGGACGGCGAAGAACTGACCGAAAAGACCGCCGCGCGCAAATGGGGCTATGTCTTCACACCCACAATCGTGTTCCTTCCGGAAGAGGTTCCAAGCGAGGGAACCGTGTCGGAAGTGGCCGTTGCGACGATGCCTGGCGCCTTCGGCAAGTGGACTTTCCTGAACATGTTTCGCTGGGTTCAGGAAAAAGGCTACGAAGGCGACGAGCATTTCCAGAAGTATCATGCCCGCATAATCAACGAGTTGCGCGAAAAAGGCCGCCTCGACGCGGAATAGGAAGAGCGGATAAAACAGGTTTATGCCGGATACGGCAAAAGGCCTATTGCATAACATATGCAAAAAATCATATCTTTTAATATGAGGAGGACAGGCAGGCTGGGGAATCGGACCTGCCGAAGGAACGCAAACGGCACCACAGCCGGCCGTTCCGCACTGAGGAGGAAAGCCGACACAATGTTCAAGGGCGCGACACATTTCAGCCTGCCGGCGGCCTTTGCCGGCCTAGCCGTCCTGGCCGCTTCCGCAGCGGCCGCCGGAACGGTTGCTCCGGACAGCGTTCCCATCGTCGATATGGAACTGTCCGAATCCCTGACGGGCGTTCAGGGAGACCCGCAGGCCGGACGCGAAGCCTTCGCCGACCGCAAGAAGGGCAACTGCCTGGCTTGCCATGCCAATGCCGATCTCAGCGACCAGCTGTTCCACGGCGAAGTCGGCCCCGTCCTCGACGGTGCCGCCGACCGCTGGAGCGAGGCGCAACTGCGCGCCATCGTGGTCAACAGCAAGGACGTCTTCGGCGAACAGACCATCATGCCCGGTTTCTACACCCTGAAGGTGGGCATCAACGTCGACGAGGAATTCGCCGGCAAAACCATCCTGTCAGCGCAAGAGGTAGAGGACGTCGTCGCCTATCTCATGACGCTGAAAGAGAATTGATCTCGGGTTTCAAGGAGCAAGAGATGAGCTTTACAAGACGCCAGGTGTTTGGTCTCACGATCGGAGCCGCTGCATTCGTGGCCGCCGGATCGCGGGTTTCCTTCGCCGCAACCGACCAGACCGAAGAGGCCATCAAGGCCTTCACCGGCGGAGCAGATCCCAAGGAGGGAACAGTTTCCCTCGACACGCCGGAAATTGCCGAGAACGGCAACACGGTGCCGGTCGGCGTATCCGTCGACAGCCCGATGACGGCAGACAGCTTCGTTGAGTCTGTCCTGATCCTGGCCGACGGCAACCCCAACCCGGCTGTTGCCACGTTCCACTTCACTGCCATGAGCGGTGTTGCCGAAGCCAAGACCCGCATCCGGCTCGCCAAGACGCAGAACGTCATCGCGGTCGCCAAGATGAACGATGGCTCCACCTTCATCGACCGCAAGGAAGTGAAAGTCACCATCGGCGGCTGCGGCGGCTAATCCGCAACAGCGCAAGCGGCTTGTCCGCAGGACCGGCACCGGCCTTTAGCCGAACCGCCGCCCGGCAAGCAGATCAGGGATACGAAGGAACCAAATCATGGCAGATCCGAAACCGCGTGTGAAAGTGCCCAAGAAGGCAGCTGCGGGCGAAGTCATCACCATCAAGACGCTTATCAGCCACCCGATGGAATCCGGTCAGCGCAAGGACAAGGAGGGCAACCTCGTTCCGCGCCAGATCATCAACAAGTTCACCTGCGAGTTCAACGGACAGGTGGTGTTTTCCTGTGACATGGACCCGGCCGTCTCGGCGAACCCCTACATGGAGTTCAGCGCCAAGGTGAATGAAACCGGCACGTTCAAGTTCACCTGGGTCGATGACGACGGCAGCGTCTACGAATCCGAGAACAAGATCACTGTTGAATAGGCGGCGGCCCTGCATCCGCGGCTGTGACGTCCGCATGGACTGAAAAGCCCGGGACAGGGTGCATCGAGAGTGTCGGGACATCGTATCTGCAGTCTGTTGAAGGCAGGATGTTCCAGGGATCGCTCAAATCGGGAGGAGACGATTTGGCCAATAGAACGAAACGCATAGCCACCATGTTCACAATAACGATGGTCGGCACAAGCGCAAGCCTGGCCGGGGGGCCGGTTGACGAAAAGCTCGTTATCGACGGGGAAGTGGAGATCATGACCCGTGTACCGGCGCCGGAAGGGCACCCGTTCGACGAACTGATCTCGGGCTGGCACTACCGCACGGAAGAAACGCGTGATCTGGAGGCCGACAGCTTCCAGAACCCGGGTATGCTCTATGTGGAGCGCGGCGAGGAAATCTGGAACACCGTGGACGGTGCTGCTGGCAAGTCCTGCGCCTCCTGCCACGAGGATTCCGAGGAGTTCCTCAAGGGTCTCGGCGCCAGCTATCCCAAGTGGAATGAGGACGCCGGCAAGCCGTTCAACATCGAGCTTCAGATCAACCAGTGCCGTGAACAGAACATGCAGGCTGAGCCCTACAAGTTCGACGCGGCCGATCAGAAGGCTCTGACGACCTACATCAAGCACCAGTCGCTTGGCATGCCGATGAAAGTCGATCTGAGCGAAGGCGAAATGCAGACCTGGTGGGACAAGGGCAAGGAGCTCTACTACACCCGCACGGGTCAGCTGAACCTGTCCTGTGCCACCTGCCACGAGAACTACAACGGCAACTACATCCGGGCTGACCACCTCAGCCAGGGCAGCGTCAACGGGTTCCCGACCTATCGTCTGAAGCAGGCGGACCTTGTCTCCCTGCACAACCGCTTCCGCGGATGTATCCGCGATACGCGGGCAGCCTTCCCGGCCGCCTTCTCCGATGAGCTGATGGCTCTGGAGGTCTATGTGACCTGGCGTGGCTCGGGGCTCGGCATCGAAACCCCGGCGGTTCGCCAGTAGGCTGACCGTTTAAACTCCGGCGCGGTCGCAGCCACCGCGCCGGTTTCTTTCCTGTCGCCGGCGAATTCCCGCCCGGCCAGCAGGCGGAAACAGAGGGCTGAAAACATCAATGTCCCGAACGTGGGATAACCGGGGTGCACGGCGTCGCCGTGCCTCAACGGGAAAACTGTGCAACCGGCCGGGCATCGGCCGTTGGTTTGGAGTAACTGAGGATGTTCTCAAGACGTGAGTTCCTGATGGCGGCAACCGCGACAAGTGCCTTGCTCGGATCGGGCATGGCAGGATCGTGGTCGCGGCTGATGGCCCAGCAAGCCCTGACGGAAGACCAGCTCCTGGGGATGGACCCGAAAGGCAAGCTCACGCTGGTGCATATCACCGACATCCACGCCCAGCTGAAGCCGATCTACTTTCGCGAACCGTCCATCAACCTGGGCATCGGCGACGTTAACGGCAAACCTCCACACGTGACCGGTGCCGATTTCCTGAAGCTCTACAACATCGAGGCCGGGTCGCCGGATGCCTATGCGCTGACCTCGGAAGACTTCGTCTCCCTTGGCAGGAGCTACGGCAAGATGGGCGGCATGGACCGGGTCGCAACCGTGATCAAGCGCATTCGCGCCGAACGCGGCGCTGACAACGTTCTCCTGCTGGATGGCGGCGACACCTGGCAGGGCAGCTACACATCCAACGTCACCCAAGGCGAAGACATGATCACGATCATGAACTCGCTCGAGCCCGACGCCATGACCGGGCACTGGGAATTCACCTACGGCACCGACCGGGTTCAGGAAGTCATCGACAGTCTGCCCTTCGCCTTCCTCGGCTCCAACATCTACGACAACGAATGGGACGAGCCCGCCTTCGAAGCCTGGAAGATGTTCGAACGTGGCGGGTCCAAGGTCGCCGTCATCGGTCAGGCTTTCCCGTATACGCCGATTGCCAACCCGCGCTGGATGATCCCCGGCTGGTCCTTCGGCATCCGCGAGGAAGACATTGCCAAACATGTGACCGAGGCTCGCGACGAGGGCGCCGAAATCGTCGTGCTGCTGTCGCACAACGGCTTTGATGTCGACCGGAAGCTCGCCTCGCGCGTTGACGGTATCGACGTCATCCTGACGGGCCACACGCACGACGCCCTGCCGGAACCGGTCATCGTCAACAACACGCTGGTGATCGCCTCCGGCTCCAACGGCAAGTTTGTCTCCCGGGTCGATCTCGACATTCAGGACGGCAAGCTGGCCGGGTATGCCTATCGCCTGATCCCGATCTTCTCCGACGTCATCACGCCAGATGCGGACATGGCTGCGCTCATCGATGAGGTTCGCGCGCCTTACGAAGCGGACCTCGCCCGCGTTCTCGGCAAGACCGAGAACCTCCTGTATCGGCGCGGCAACTTCAACGGCACCTTCGACGATCTGATCTGCCAGGCACTTCTGACCGAACGCGACGCCGAAATTGCCCTGTCACCCGGCTTCCGCTGGGGGACATCGCTTCTGCCGGGCCAGGACATCACCTTCGAGGATGTCCATAACGCCTGCGCCATGACCTATCCGGCCGCTTACCGTTCGTCGATGACGGGCCAGATGCTGAAGGACATTCTGGAGGATGTCGGCGACAACCTCTTCAACAAGGACCCCTACTACCAGCAGGGTGGTGACATGGTCCGCGTTGGCGGCATGGGCTACACCATCGATCCCGGCAAGGAAATCGGCGAGCGCATCTCGGGCATGACCCTGCTCGCCACCGGAGAAGCCATCGACCCCGCCAGGGAATATGTCGTTGCCGGCTGGGCTTCGGTCAACGAGGGCACGGAAGGCCCGCCCATTTCCGAAGTCGTTGAAGCCTATCTCACAAGCAATCCCGTGGTCAGCCTGCCGGACAACCAGTCCGTCAAGCTGGCAGGATGACGCCTTTTCTTCAGAGATCCTGAGGACACGATCATGACTGACAAAACCAACTCCAAGACGCCGGGTCTTTCCAGGCGTTCCCTCTTGAAAGCAGGCTTCGCCGCAGGCGCCGTTGCAGGCACGGCTGGTGCCGCGCGCGCGGCCGGCGATCCATTGATCACCGAGATACAGGACTGGAACCGGTACCTCGGTGACGGTGTGCAGGCGCGACCTTATGGCACGCCGTCGGAATACGAGGCCCATGTGGTCCGCCGCGACGTGGAGTGGCTGACGGCCTCCACCGAGAGTTCGGTGAACTTCACACCGCTGCACGAGCTGGACGGCATCATCACGCCCAACGGCCTGTGTTTCGAGCGCCACCACGGCGGCATTGCCGACATCAATCCTGAAGATCATCGATTGATGATCAACGGTCTGGTCGACAGCCCCCTCGTCTTCACCATGGAAGACCTGAAGCGCTTCCCGCGCGAGAACCGGGTCTACTTCCTGGAATGCGCCGCCAACTCCGGCATGGAGTGGCGTGGCTCCCAGCTCAACGGCTGTCAGTACACACACGGCATGGTTCACTGCGTGATGTACACCGGCGTGCCGCTGAAACTGATCCTGGAAGAGGCAGGCTTGAAGACCAACGCCAAATGGGTGATGCCGGAAGGCGCCGATGCCTCGGCCATGACCCGGTCCATCCCGATGGAAAAGGCCCTCGACGACTGCCTGGTCGCCTTCAAGATGAACGGTGAGGCTCTGCGTCCCGAACAGGGTTATCCGCTGCGTCTGGTCGTGCCCGGCTGGGAAGGCAACATGTGGGTGAAATGGCTGCGCCGGATCGAAGTCGGCGACGAACCCTGGCACCAGCGCGAGGAAACGTCCAAATACACGGACCTTCTGGAGAACGGCAAGGCCCGCCGCTTCACCTGGGTGATGGATCCCAAGTCCGTCATCACCTCACCGAGCCCGCAGGCCCCGATCAGCCACGGCAAGGGACCGATGGTCATCTCCGGTGTCGCCTGGTCCGGCAACGGACGGATCAAGCGGGTGGATGTGTCGCTTGATGGCGGCCGGAACTGGAAAACCGCCCGCCTCGACGGCCCGAGCCTGTCGAAAGCCATGCATCGCTTCTACCTGGACATCGACTGGGACGGCTCGGACATGCTGATCCAGTCCCGCGCGATGGACGAGCACGGCTTCTTCCAGCCAACCAAGAACGAGCTGCGTGCCGCCCGCGGCGAAAACTCGATCTACCACAACAACGGCATCCAGACCTGGTATGTCAAAGCAGACGGAATGGTGGAAAATGTCGAAGTTTCTTAAAGCCCTCAGCCTTGGAACCGTGCTCGCCACCCTGCCCCTGCTTGTCGCGACGGCCCAGGCGGGAGATGCAGAAAAAGGCGAAAAGGTCTTCAAGAAATGCGCTGCCTGCCACGCGGTCGGGGAAGGTGCGAAGAACAAGGTCGGTCCGGAACTGAACGAGATTTTCGGCCGTACCGCAGGATCGCTTGAGGACTACAAGTATTCCAAGGCGATGATCGAGGCCGGTGATGGCGGGCTCGTCTGGGACGAGGCAACACTGACGACCTATCTGACCAAGCCCAAAGACATGGTCAAAGGCACCAAGATGGCCTTTGCCGGTCTGAAGAAGCAGGAAGACCTGGACAACGTGATTGCCTATCTGGCCACCTTCTCCAGTGCTGCTGCTCCCGCCGACCAGCAGGGCGCCGCAGAACCTGCTGCCACTGAAACGGAAACCGCCAGCGCCGACACGGCAGCGGAGGCTCCAGCCGCACCAGTGTCCGAAGTCCGTGAAGGTGGCATCTTCGGCCTTGGCCGTGTGGCGACGGAAGACGAGGTCGCCGCTTGGGACATCGACGTACGCCCCGACGGCAGCGGCTTGCCGGAAGGCTCCGGTACGGTGGCCGATGGCGAAGTGCTGTTCACGGACAACTGCGCCGTCTGTCACGGCGATTTTGGCGAAGGTGTCGGCCGCTGGCCGGTTCTGGCCGGTGGCCAGGACACCCTGACCGAGGAACGCCCGGAAAAGACCATCGGCTCCTACTGGCCGTATCTGTCCACGGTCTACGACTATGTCCGCCGCGCCATGCCCTACGGCAACGCCCGTTCCCTGTCGGATGACGACGTTTACGCGTTGACGGCCTATCTCCTTTACCTGAACGACATCGTCGAGGACGAGGACTTCGAATTGTCGAAAGACAACTTCCTGGAGATCCGTCTTCCCAACGAGGAAAACTTCATCGCTGACGATCGCGCCGAAGAGCCGCATTATGCTGCCAAGGCCGAACCCTGCATGAGCGACTGCAAGGACAGCGCGGTCGAGATCACCATGCGCGCCCGTATACTCGACGTGACCCCGGGATCCGTCGACGACGACGAGGCCTCCGGCATGGGAGGCGTCGACTGACATCGTTTTGCGGCAACGGCCCGTGAAAGAAAGGCCGCCCGCGCAAGGCCGCCGCAGGATATCCTGCGGCGTTAGGAGGAGGAAACGATGGGAATGTTTTCAAGACTGGCAGTGGCCGCTTCGGCCCTGCTGATGCTTGGCTCTGCCGTATTGGCAGACGACGGCATCCACAAGCTTGCCCTGCAGATCAGCGACAATGATCCGCAGAAGATGAACACCGTCTTGAACGTCGCGTCCAATGTGGCGCGCCACTACTCTGAAATCGGCGAGGAGGCCGATATCAAGATTGTTGCCTTCAACGCGGGCCTGCACATGTTCCGGGCGGATACGTCTCCCGTTTCGGATCGCATGAAATCCTTCGTGGAAAGCATGCCGAATGTCGCCTTTGAGGCCTGCGACAACACCCGCCAGGCCATGGCCAGGAACGAAGGCAAGGACATCGAATTTCTGGAAGGTGTCGAAGTCGTTCCCGCCGGTGCCGTCACTCTGATGGAGCTGGACGAAGACGGTTACACCATCCTGCGGCCCTAGACAGCCTCAAGACCCGCCGTGCGGACAGTTGCAAGGTCCGTACGGCTCGTCCCTTTCGGCATTCAGCCCGCCGGGACGCCCGGCTTTTGCATTTTCGCCATCAATTGTCAGCCGTTGCAGGACTTTCTTTTGCAAGCAGTATTCGCGTCCGGCATCGGACGGACTTGCTTTCCCCTGTTCTTCTGCCTCAAATGGGAACCAGCAGCAGTTCTAGGCGTTTTGATGGATTGCCAATGGAGATGCCATTTGAATGACCGAAACAGTCCCGTTTCAAACCAATTGCCAAACCTGCCCCCTCAGACGGAAATCCGTATTCCGCTCGCTGGAAGACAAGGAACTGGACTTCATTTCGGATTTTAAGACCGGTGAACTGATGGTCGAAGCCGGAGCGACCATTGTTCAGGAAGAGAACAAGAGCCCGCATCTCTACACCATTCTGGATGGGTGGGCGTTTCGTCACAAGGCTTTGGCCGATGGTAGGCGGCAGGTATTGAACTTTGCCCTTCCGGGCGATCTTGTCGGCCTTCAGCTTGCCGTCCTGAACGAGATGCAGCACACGGTCACCGCCCTTACCGACACCACCTTGTGCGTCTTTCAGCGCGACAGGGTCTGGTCGATCTTCAAGGACTACCCGAGCCTCGCCTTTTCAATGACCTGGATCGCAGCCCGCGAGGAACAGATCCTGGACGGGCACATCATCAGCCTGGGTCAACGTTCTGCCCTGGAACGGCTCGCCTATCTCATCCTGCATCTATACGACCGCGCGGAAACCATCGGCTATGCGAGCAATCAGGCGCTGGATGCACCGTTTTCCCAAAGCCATCTGTCTGATGCGCTTGGCATCACACCGGTTCACACCAGCCGTACGCTCCGCAAGCTTCAGGAAAAGGGGCTGATCAGCTGGGCCAAGGACCGCATCCGGATCCTGGACAGGGATGCTCTGGAAAAACTTGCCTCATACGAGAGCATGGCCGATGAGTGCCGCCCGCTCATCTGAGCGGCGGCCGACATCTTCACGTTTGCTTGAAAGGCATCTTCCAGCGAAAACGAGCGCGTCAGATCAGGGCGCCGATCTGGGCTTTGGTGTAGGGCTTGCTCAGGACCACCTGCCCCTCGAACGCCGTGGGCAGCGGGTCGAGATCGCTGTAACCGCTGGCGAAGATGAACTTCGTCCCCTTTTCCAGCAGCTGGCTGGCAAAAGCCAGGCTGGTATCGTCGCCGATCTTCACATCCAGAATGACGAAGCTGAACAGCTGAGCTGCCAGTGTTTCCGCCGCTTCCGCAAGATTTGCGAGCGTCTGCACCGGCGAGAACCCAAGCTCTTCCAGCATCATCTGCGTATCGAGCGCGATGATCGGGTTGTCTTCGACAACCAAGGCAGCGCCGCGCATTACCGGCACGGCATTTGGGGTTTCCATTGTCACGAGGGTTCTCATCGTCAGACTTGTTGACTTTCCGCACGATGACACGAAATCAATCGCTCCGCATTAACATAAGTTATCGCTGCAGTTAATTTTCCACTTTGATGTCAGCGTCTTCTGTTGTCGAAAAGAAGCGTGAAACCTTTTCTTAACTCGGGAGTTTACTAGGCGGAGGTAGACACCATGTTCACGCATCGCAAACGAATTCCGACCAACGCCCCTACGGCAATCGCCGTTGCCGCCCTTCTGGCTTCCAGCCTGATTGTGGCAGAACCCCTTTTCACCAATGAAGCGGACGCGGAAACCGCTCACAACAGCAACACGCCCGCACCGGTAGAAGTTGAACAGAAGGCCGCTCCCAAAGGCGACCTGAAGGTTGAACTTGCCGACGTGCATGGCCGCCCGATGCGCTGCGTCTCCGGCACGCGCGTAACCACCTGTACCGGCTGGCCGATTTCCCACGGCATGCTGGCATTCAATACCGAGTAAAGAGTTCATGACGCAAAATCGTTGAAAAGCCGCCTTCTCCAGGCGGCTTTTATTTTGTCTTGATCCATGACGACGAGCGACACGACCCCGCTGGAATGGCCCCACCCGGCCAGCAATCCGGCAAATGACAAATTGAGCGTTTCACCTGTTGGATCCTAGAACCGGTGCCACCCTCACCCACGACATGAGGCAATTGCTGCCTGGGCGTCACCTTCCATCCGCTCCTGAAAGAAGAAACCGGCGACAACGTTGAACCCGCGGGCATTTGAACGCCGGCATGGGTGGCCTTTGTCATGTCCGCGGGTTCGCGCAGGCTTGCGATTGGTCAGTGAGATGCGCCGGGCTCGGGCTCAGGTTCGGAACGCCCGGGCTCTTCGGACTGGTCTGTGTTGTTGATGATCTCCAGCACACTGACCACAACCAGCAGCAACGGCACGGCGATGAATCCGCCGATCGGTCCCCACATCCAGATCCAGAAGGCAATTGCCAGGAAAACCGCAAAGGGGTTCAGCGTCATGGTCCGGCCGAGAACGGTTGGCGTGACGAACTGCGCTTCGATCAGGTTGAGAACCAGATAGGCCAGCGGCGGCGTCAGGATCTCCACCGCCGTATACCCCGTCGCAAGTCCGATGCCGCTCATCACCAGGACCATGATCGCCGGCCCCAGATAGACGACGTAGTTCAAGACGCCGGCCAGCATCCCCCACAACAGTGGCGAGGGAACATCAAGCAGCCACATGGTGAGCGCCACGGCCACGCCGAGCCCCGCGTTGATGACGCTGATGGAGATCAGATAGGTGGAAAGACGCGCTTCGATTGTCCGAAATGCCGTCACAATGCAACGCCTGCCTTCACTGTCGGGAGACAGCTGGAGCGCTGCCCTGCGCAGATGCGGGCGCGTCAGCAGAAAGAAATAGAGACTTGCCAGGAACAGGACCACCTGGGCCATGAAGGCCGGTGCGAAATAGAAAACGCTTTCTACCGCGGAGTTATCATCGACACTCACCTGCATGCCGCCCTTCTGGCCCATGGCACTGCGAAGGTCTTCCTGCAGGCTCGCGACAGACGAAAAGAATCCCTGCCAACTGACCAGTTGCGCCTGCAGCCGTGACCAGATGAGCGGAAGCCTGTCGAGCCAGTCCGACAGCGGTACGACGAAAGCCGCCCCGGCGGTCAGCATCAGAGCGATAAAGACGAGCACCATCCCCCCTGCCGAGAGCCAGCTCGGCACGCCCAGGCGAGACAATCTTTCCATGGGAAGTCCGAAGATCGTGCCGACAACCACCGACAGGAAAACCGGTGCGAAAAACACTTGGGCAAGATCAAGGGAAGCAATCACCACGATGCCACACAGGATGGCCGCCGAGTAGCGGACAACCGGGTCCGATCTGACAGCCTCGCCTACTGTTACGGGGGGAACAAGTCCTGTTACTGCGGGTCGGTCTGGCTGCGCTGTCATTACTGTTTGCTCCAGTGGCCGGCAAGAAGGCGCGGCAATGGGTTAGCCGCGCTCTTCGTCACCTCGTGCCTGCGCTGCCAGAAAGGCCAGACCGCCCAAAGCGGCGGTGATCATCAGGCCTTTTGATTTTGTGAGCTGTGGCAGAACGGAAATGGCAGCAGCCAGGCCCAGTCGCTGCGCAGCCTGACTATGCGCCTTGCGTCTTCGGTCCTTGTGCTTCAGGAAGCTGAGCACCGCCACGAAGACCAGTCCCGTTACGGCCATGAAGACGGCAATCAGCAAAGCCGCCATCGCAGGGCCGAACACCGGCGCCAGAAAGGCGCCGGCTGCCACCACGCCGGCCACATAGGCTGTCGCGAAACAGACTGCCGCAATGCCGCCCAACACGGCATTGCGCTTGGCACGGTGAACCATGCCATTGAAGTCTCGCGAAACAGCCCCGAAGGCCAGCGGAAGGGCGCGCAGGAGCATCAGCGGCGCACCAGCGCTGCAATCAGGAAGCCGACACCGGCGGCAATGCCGATCGACTGCAGCGGACGACGGCGCACTTCAGCAACGAAGGCGCGTTCGTAATTCTGCAGCTCAGCAGACAGATCGCTCAAGGCGTCCTGGGACAATTTGGTCAGATCCTGCCCTGCTTCGGCGGCCTTGGTCTTGTATTCATCCGTCTTGCCCGCGCCGTACTTCTTCAAGGAGCCGGCGAGAGAGGCAATATCGCCGCGAATGCGTTCGATGTTTTCCTCGATCTCACGAGCGCTAACGGTGTCATTGGCAGGATTGGCGGTCGATGCCGTGGCAGTCTTCGCAGTTGCCATCTTGTCGCTCCTGTTTTCAATCGCGTGAGGCCCTGATGACGGGCGACACGCATCGCGTGAATGGAATCAAGCCCGGAATTCGGACACTTGGACACCGCGCTGAACCAAATTGCGCGGTCTGGCTTGTAAACGGCCTTGCGCTCATTTGGTTCCAGACAACACAGCATGAATTGTTGCAGCGCCGTCTTCACGGCTGCCTGTCAGCCGCGCAAGGCCTCGATCAGATCGGATTTGTTCATTGAAGACCTGCCGCTGATGTCGAGCTCCTGTGCCCGTTCATAAAGCGCATCCCTGGTCCAGGTTTCATAAGGTGCGGCCTTGCCACCCTTGCGCGACGGCGCTTGGTGGTCGTTTGCCTGCGCATTGGCAATTCTCGCCGACTTTTCCTTGCTGTAGCCCTTGTCGCGCAGGGCGTCGTAGGTGTCTTCCTTCTTGATGCTGGAGCTGTTTTTGGAAGCCATGGTCGTGTCCTTTCATTTGTTGTTCCGCTGTTTTCAAAACAACCTCAAATGAAAAACGCCGTCTCGCGCGGGATCGTTCCAATATCTCTTCGATGAAAGGACTGGATATAGATCCTTTTATCGAAGTGATAAAAATGAACTATGCCGCCCGAAAGCTCAGACTTATAAAAAATACAAATGCTATTCTTGAAATAATTTCAGATCACATTTTCCATACTGTCAAAAATCGAAATATTTTCAAAAACATGGAACTGAGGACGAGCTGAAGACTTTTCCTATCGAACGTCCGGGCCACGCTCTTGTCAGCAGCACACCCGGACACATCGATCGCCAATCGAAAGCACGAAAGGAAGAACTATGTCGACGTCTCAGGTTCTGAACATCGAAACCCCGAAGGTCGACCCGATCAAGACGGGTGTTTCTGCCGAGGTGCGCGAACAACTGGCGAAGCATCTCTCGGTCATTCTGGCCGAAACCTATATGCTCACGGTGAAATCGCACCTTTATCACTGGAACGTCGTTGGACCGCTGTTCAAGTCGATCCATGACCTCACCGAAGAGCACTATGAAAATCTCTTTGCCGCGACAGACGACCTTGCCGAGCGCATTCGTGCCCTTGGACACCGGGCGCCGGTCAATGTCGACGAAGGCAAATTGAACCTGACCGTCAGCCTGCCGGCCGGCGGCATGCCCAATGCCTTCGAAATGATCGAGGATCTGGTTCGCAGTCATGAAATGATCGCTGCCGAAATGCGCGACATGGCAGCCTACGCCGGCGACAATAGCGACCCGGTGACAGAAGATCTTCTGACCCAGCGCATCACGTTCCACGACAAGGCAGCCTGGATGCTGAGGGCCGTCATTACCGAATGACCGTTCCTCACCCGCATCCCGGGTAACTTGCAAGACGACAAAGGTCCGTCTGCCGCAAGACGGCAGGCGGCCTTTGGCGTATGCACCAACTCAGTTTCAACCGTGTGATACCATGATCAGCGTATCGAAACGATTTGCCGGGTTCCGGACGCCTGCAAGCGTCCTGGAAGACCGGCACCTGTCGAAAGAGCAAAAGCGGACAGCCCTGCTGGCCTGGCGGGCCAGCCTGCGCAAGGCCCCCCAGGCGGTTTCTCGGGACGGCCGGTCTCCAGCCGAACTGATCGAAGAAATCGACGAGGCCCTAAAGGCGCTTCGCCGCGAAAAGGCTGCGCGCGGAAAAGGTTAGTAAAGCTTCGCTCGTCGCAGGACGTAACGCACCTCTCCCGGCCCTGCCTGCAGTTTACGGCACGGGCGCTCTAAGAACTTGTCTTCCTGACCGGAAACTCGATGACGCAACGCACGCCTTCCGGAGCGAAGTCGATGGTGACGTCGCCGTCGAGCGCCGGCCCCACCAAACGTTCCAGCAGCATTCGCCCGAAACCGTTGCGCCTTGGCGGCACAACTTCCGGACCGCCACGTTCCTTCCAGACCAGCCTGATCCTTCCGTCTACGGTCGTCCACGACACCGACAGTTTCCCCCCGAGCACTGACAAGGCGCCATATTTGGCGGCATTGGTCGTCAGCTCATGCAGGGCAAGGCCAAGGTTCTGGGCCGCATCCGCCGTAATCGAATGCGGATCGCCTTCGATCTCGATCTGCGGGCTCCCCGGGTCGATCGATTGCGCCAGATGCGCCAGCACAAGTTCTTTCAGGTCAGCGCCATACCAGGACTGCGACACCAGCAGATCATGACTGGCCGCCATCGCCTGAAGCCGTGCGGCAAAACTCTCGACAAAATCCTCGGTGTTGTCCGAACGCGCCGCTGTCTGGCGTGCCATCGCCTGAATGACTGCAAGCAGGTTCTTCGAGCGATGCGTCAGTTCCCGCATGACGAGATGCATCTGGCGTTCGTTTTCCCGCTTGTGGGTCAGGTCGATGGAGATGCCGATCAGGCCGGTGATCCGGCCTTCCTTGTCGCGCGAAGGCTCCATGCGCATGTTGTAGCTGCGATTGACTCCGTTCATGTCCATGTCGAATTCGATGACGGCGCTTTCGCCTGTCTCGAGGACCTTCTTCTTAACCGGAATGAGTTTCAGCTGATCTTCTTCCGGAAACAGCTCATCATCGCTTTTGCCGATGAAGAAATCCGGTTTGAAACCGGGCGACGGATTGACGACATGAATATATTTCAGGTCCAGGTCCTGTTCGAACACGGTTGTAAGCGAACCGTCGAGCGCCTTTTCGAAACGCCGGTTCGCCTCCGCGAGCTGACTTGCCAGCGAAGCGAGCCGGATCTCATAGAGGTTCTTCTCGGTCATATCGATGGCCGTGCACAGCACACCATCAATTTCACCACTGCTGTCACGTGTCGGATGCACGATCAGGTCCAGCGAAATAGTTCCCGTTTCTTCACTGTCGAGCGCGAAGAAGGTAGATGCCGTCTCGCCGGTTTCCAGCACCTGGCGCTTGACCGACTCCAGTTCCGCCGCGGTCTCTTCCGGCAGCAGATCCTGATCTGTACACCCGATGACGTCATCGGCTTCCTTGCCGAACCGCGGATTGTGGATCCACGTGTAGCGCAGATCTTTGTCCTGGGTGAAAACGGAGATGTTGGATCCGGTCAACGCGGTCTCGAACCGCTCGTTGATCCGCCTTATCTCCCGCCGCGATCTGCCGACCTTGTCGGAAAGCTGGAGATTTTCAGCCTTCAGAACATCATTGGCCCGCTCCAGATCCTTGAGCGAGGGAATGGCCAGCAGCATCGGCCGGACCCGCCAGACAACCACTGCAGTTGCCACAGAGACAAGGGCTGTTACCAGCTTGATCAGACCCTGTGCACCGTAGATCGGCCACCAGAGCGTTACCAGAGCTGTCAGATGGGTCAGCGCACACGCCAGAATGAAGGCGATGAACAGGTAACCGATCTTGCGGGAATTGCCTTGAATATCCGGACGCTTGCGCAGAAATCCGAAGATCATCAGGGGAATGGCAATATAGGCCAGCGCAATCAGGGCATCGGAGATCGCATGAATGGCCACGAGATCCGGACGCCAGAGCAGGCAGTATCCATGCGGCATGAAGGCGGCCGCACCAAACAGATAGGACACGATTTCAGACATTTCGAATTTGCTCCGTCATCCGGGCATGTAAACTTTCGCGGCCGTCCCGCATCGGAAAAGCCGCTCCCGCGCCGGTGCGCCAGCAAACAGTCAAAGCTGGCAGCAACCGCAATTCATTCGGAACCTTTGACCTCAGGAACCGTTTTCCAGATGTCAGAAAGACAAGGAGAAAACGACCGATGAATTGGGACCGGATTGAAGGAAACTGGAAAGAATTCAAAGGCAAGGCCATCACCCAATGGGGCAGGCTGACCGACGATGATGTGGATCGTGTTGCCGGCAAACGGACCGAACTCGCAGGTCTGATCCAGCAGAAATACGGCAAGACCCGTGAAGAAGCCGAGCGGGAAATCGATACCTGGATCTCGCAGCACTGATGGAAGAAGGCGGGCAATGCCCGCCTCTTCCTCCCGCTACGGGATCTATCGTTATCGCGCACTGAAGGGCAGACGCCGAAAACGGCATCTTGCTTCGCTCTCGAAGAACGAAAGCAGTGGAACACGCCCCCCGTGCTCATCGCGCAGCGCTGCCCTCAGGCAGCGGCCACCTCTTCCACCCCTTTGAAGAACAGCGCCTGGCTGATCCCCGCCTTCACCGTATTCGGATTGAACGGCTTGGTGATAAGGAACGTCGGCTCCGGCCGTTCGCCTGTCAGAAGACGCTCGGGGAACGACGTGATGAAGATGACCGGAACCGACATTTCGGCAAGGATATCCTTGACCGCATCGATGCCGGACGAGCCGTCGGCAAGCTGGATATCGGCAAGCACAAGACCCGGGGCCTGCGCCTTTGCAGCTGCGATGGCATCGCTCGCTGTCCGGGCAACGCTGGTAACGCCATGGCCGAGCGACTCCACGATCTGGATGAGATCCATGGAAATAAGCGGCTCGTCCTCGATGATCAGCACATCCGTCTTGGTCTGCCTGTCAATTTCCGCGATGGCATCCTGGACGAGCTGGGTCACTTCATTTTCGTTACGCTCGATGATGAGGGCGGTTTCGGGAAGCGAAAACCCTTCCAGTGTGGACAGCAACAGGGTCTGCCGGCTTTCGGCCGCCATGGTCGCCAGCCGCTGCTGAGCGGTCTGCTCGAAGATGGAAACCGTCCCGTCATTCGCGATGGGCGGAACGACGCTCGCGTTCCAAAGGACATGGAAAAGCCGGTACAGACCGATTTTCACGCCATGAGATGTATCGATAATGGTCTGATCTGCCACCAGCGCCTGCAGGCAGGCCCTGACATAGGCATCGCCACTTTTCTGACTTCCCGCCAGTGCTCTTGCATATCTACGCAGATACGGCAGGAGCGGCGCGATTTCTTCCGAAAGGCTCACGGACATAAATTAGTTCCTCAATAGTTGCCGCCTGAAAGCGGTCGACGGGCCCGCGTCGAGCGCACCCATAAGTTGGAAATGCATTCGGCAAAAAAAAGTTCCATACTCGAGGAACTTTTTTTTTGCCGCCGCGTTTACGTCGCAAATCAGCCTATCGTCGAAGACGCAAATATCGGGAATCTGCCATGGCAAGCAAGCTTAACCCAAGTCGGCCCAACGCCGGATTTGGTGTAATAACACCGGCCGCCGGAGCCAAGTCCAAAGAAGACTGGATCGGCAACCAGCTCAAGAAGGTTTACGACGAGGCCCTATCGGAAGACATACCGGATGACATGATGGACCTCCTGTCCGCCTTGGACGACAGAGGCTCTGACGAGGAGGCCGCCGAATGAACGTCGCAAAGTTCAAGCAGGATCTGGTCGACGCCATACCGCGATTGCGCGCCTTTGCCAGATCGATCAGTGGTGACCGCGACCGTGCGGACGATCTGGTCCAGGAAACTCTGGCAAAGGCGATCGCCAACAAAGACAAGTTCACCGAAGGTACCAACCTCACCGCCTGGCTGATTACCATTCTCCGTAACCAGTATTATTCCGTTGGCCGGAAGATGCAGCGCGAGGTCGCCGACCCTGACGGTGAACACGCCGCCAGCCTGGAAAGCAAACCGCAACAGGCAGGCCATCTGGAACTGAAGGATTTCCTGAGCGCCCTTCAGGTTCTTCCGGACGACCAGCGTGAAGCCCTTATCCTGATCGGTGCCAGCGGCTTTTCCTATGAAGAAGCAGCCGACATCCTCGGCGTGAAGGTCGGCACGGTCAAAAGCCGCGTCTCCCGTGCACGCCTTCGTCTGGATGACCTCATGAACGGGACCGAGAAATTTGAACGGTCCGAAATCGCCGCCGCCGAATCCGCCTCCCTGATCAGGGATGCCCTGTCCGTCTGATCATTCTCATCTACACCGGAACCTTTCCGCTTCTGCGTCCGTTACAGGCCGGCGCACTGCATCCGGTGTGATCAGGCAAGTCGGTTGGTGCACGACAGCTAACAATGACCGGCAGGGTTCCATCGACGATGGAACCCTGCCGGTTTGAGGGGGAACGGGAATGGATCTGGCCTATCGGGAAAACGCCCGCGAACAAGCCCTCGTCCGTCTGGCCAAGGGCTTTCTGTTCATCCCCGTCTGCATAACACTTCTGGGGGCTGTCCTCGCATTCGCAGCCTTCCTGATCGATGATCTGCAACTCCTGACCGGTGTCTTCGACTTTTTCGGCTACAGCTCCATCAGCATCGATGGTGCCCGCTCGGTCCTGTCGACCATTGCCGGCGCGATGATGTCGGTCATCAGCCTTGTGTATTCGCTGACGCTGGTCGTATTCACACTCGCCGCAGGCAATATTTCGGCCCGCCTGCTGGAAACCTTCGCCAGCAACAGAACCACCCAGATTACCATCGGCCTTCTGGGCGCGACCTTCCTTTATTCCATGCTTGTCCTTTTCGGTGTCGACGACACCAAGGATCTCCGGTTTTCCGTCATCCTCTCGATAATCCTCGCCTCCAGCAGCTTTTTCTGGCTGGTCTATTTCGTCAACGACGTTGCCGGCCGTATCCGGGTCGACGCAGAAATCGGCCGCATTCATGCAGCGTTGCGATCCTCGATCGACGAGCTTCTGGCGCACGAACCGCGTGAAAAGCCGAATGACCGCGAGGAGATACCCGACCTGCCGGTCTGCACCTTCAAAGCGGCGCGCAGCGGCTACATCACCTTCATCGACAGCGAACGGCTGATAGACATCGCGAAGTCTCTCGACGGTTTCATCGAGGTGTCCGTCATTCCCGGTACCTACGTCATCGAAGGCATGCCGATCGCAAAGGTGCGCACGGAGGCCGAAGAGCCTGATCTGAAACCCTTGAACGGGACCTTCAAGATCGAAAAGGCCCGGGCTCCCGAAGGGGATATCCAGTTTTCGGTGCACCTGATGGTGGAGATCGCGCTGCGTGCGCTCTCCCCCGGGGTCAACGACAGCTACACCGCGATCAGCGCGATCGATCACCTGTCGGCCTCCACCGCGCGGATCCTGCAGCGCGGCGCTCCAAGCTCGCTCATTACGGATGACGACGAGACCCCTCGCCTGTGGTTGACGATCCTGGAAGTGCACGATCTCCTGGACACGGCGATCAGTCCGCTCAGGCAGGCGTCAAGAGGCAACATCCTGGTGCTCGACCACCTCATTTGCGCTTTGGAAAAGGCGTCTCTGGTCTGCCGCAAGGAGCACTTGCACCTTGTCTCGAGGCAGCTGTTCAATATAGCCCAGGATGCAGTATTCTCGATCGAGAGCAGACCGGACAGGCAACAGATCGCCCGCCGGCTCTGGACTGCCCGCAATACGCTGCGCATTCAGGCCGAGGCCCGCTAGCCACCGGATACCGGCAAGGCGACTGAATCACCTAATTCATTGAACGAGGAAAGCGTTGTCTTGTCAGGCGTTTGACGTCGCCTGAATGCCTGTTGGGGAATGCACAAAAAAGGGCGCCGAAGCGCCCGTTTTGTTCTCGTGTCAGACCCTGCGGCCTCTGATGGCATGTGCGACTGCCGAAATCAGGAACAGCGCAATGGCGACAAAGAAGATCAGTTTGGCAATGGAAACCGCAGTACCGGCAATACCGCCAAAACCAAGTACGGCTGCAACAATAGCAACCACCAAGAACAATAATGCCCAGGAAAGCATAGCAACCTCCGATATTTGAGATACGGAGATGAAACGCCTCGTTTTCGAAATCGTTCCAAATATTTTTGAAAATTATCTCGAAAACTTCAAGACCACCACAGGGAACCTTCTTCGCGCCCGGCCGTTTCCGTCACAGTCACCAGCATCGGAGATCTGTCATGGAATATGGAATTGTCGGCCTGTTGATCCTCATCCTGGACGTCTACGCGATCATTCAGGTCCTCGGAAGCGGCTCCTCCACTGGGGCAAAGCTGCTTTGGGTTCTCGGGATCCTGATTTTCCCGGTCGTCGGCTTTATTGTCTGGCTGCTGGCCGGTCCGAAAAGCGCAGGCAAACTCGCCTGATTTTTTCGCGTCGCGGCTCAACGCCCCCCAGGCGCAGCCGTGACGCCTTCTCCCGGAACTTCCCGAAAATTCAACCATTTACCTACTGCACTTTCAACTTTTCAGAACACGAAAGGGAGATGCTGAAATGCTTCGCCATCTACTCGCCACCACCGCAATCGTAGCAGCCATTTCAACGGCGGCTGTTGCCGGTGAGACCGCTGCGATGAAAGACGGCGGTCAGGCCGGTGCAAGTGATGACACCGGCGTATACGAATTCGAACTCCACACCCTTGCACCGGAAACGACCACCGGCATTCTCGCCACCAACATGGTCGGCAAGCCTGTGGTGACCAGCAGAAATGCTGAAGGGGAAGAAATCGGCGACATCAACGACGTGGTCGTCGGCCGCGACGGCTCCGTGCATGCGGTGATTGTCGGTGTCGGCGGTTTCCTCGGCATTGGCGAAAAGGAAGTCGCCCTCGATTTCGCCCGCCTCAACTTCGTGGCTGGTGAGGACAAACGGCTCATCGTCGTCAGTGACGTCTCGCGCCAGGAACTGGAAGCGGCAACCGCCTATGAACGCCCGGATTACATCCCGTACTGGATGACGACGGAAGGTGCGCGCGAGCAAATGGACAAGGTCACCGAAAACGCCAGGTCCACCTATGAGACCGTGCGCAAGGAGGCCATCGACCCTGCAAGGCAGCAGCTGGATGACGCCATGTCCGACGGCTGGACCGAGGAAAAGACCGAGGTCGATGCAACCAGCGTTTCCACGGACGAGCTGATCGACTCAACGGTCTACACCAACCAGGACACAAACATCGGTGAAGTCGCCGAGGTCCTGATCGGCAAGGACGGCAAGGCCCAGGCCGTTGTCATCGATGTCGGCGGTTTCCTTGGCTTCAACGCAAAGCCGGTTGCCGTTGCCTTCAACAGCCTGAAGATGTTCGAAACGGAAAACGGCGACCTTCTGGTCACCGCCCCTTTCACCAAGGAAGAGCTTGAGAATGCGCAGACCTATGAGCCTGCCACCTACAAGGCCAATCCGGATGCGGTTCTGCTGAAAGGCTGAACGGCTGTCTGAAAGACACCAAGGAAACGGGTCGCTTCGGCGGCCCGTTTTTTTGCGTACCCAGGGGTCATCGCTCTACCTGCGAGGAGGAGCTGGCTTCATGGCGCATGGGTTGTCTTCAAGGCGGAAGGACAAGGGAAAAATGTGTCGAGAAGCTCTCAGGCAAGCCAATAAACGACAGTGGCGACCGCTGCCAAGGCCACCATCAGCCCCACCAGCGTCACGACGCCATCGCGCACCAGCAACCCGAGGCTCAGGAGAAGTATTGCCGAGCCGGGCAAGGCGACAGCAAAGGGCAGCAGGGTGGCGGGATAGACAAGAAGAGACAGAAAGATGCAAAACGCCGCGACGATCCGGCTCGCGGTTTCGCCGGCGAACATGGCCAGGCGTTGCCCGAGGGAACGGTCGGCGCGTTCGGCATAAGGGGTGAGCTTGTCGATGATCGACTTCACCTTCTGCTTGGGCAAACCGCGATTGCGCACGAAAGACGGTAACCAGATCGAGGTCCTGCCAAGGACAAGCTGTCCCGCCACCAGAAGCGTCAATGTTGTGAGAACAATCGGCACACCTGGTATGGCCCCGATGGGAGATATCATAACAAGGGCCGGCAGAAACAGAAGAGGTCCCGCCGCACGGCTGCCAGAAGCATTCAACAGCGAGCCGACGTCGGCGCGGCCTTCCTTTTCAATTTCCTCTTCCCAGTTTGTAAGAACTCCCTTGATTGTCTCCGACTGACCTGTCGCCATCCAGGTATCCCTCCAGTTCGAATTATCGTCGGACGTCCGCACTCTTTTCAGCCAAATCTGCATCCGAAAAAGCAAAAAGGGCCGGCAAAGCCGACCCTTCTTGACGTTTTGTCACTGTGTTCACTTGATCGCTTCCAGTGACAGCCGACTGACACCAACCGTGATGTTCGTGCCCGTCTGGCTTTCGACACTGAGCGGGTTCAGCGCAATCGACTTGTCGAAACCGCCAATAAGGGCATTGCCCTTGATACCCGCACCAAGGCTGGCACCTGCGGTCACGCCGGCATATTCACCTTCAAGAGCGCCCACCTCCAGATCGGCAGTCGGTGCAACGACGCCCCATATCAACGTGGCCGAGTCGGTGGTCCCGATATCAAGCCCGTACTCGCTTACGGTCGCCGTGTAGTAGCTGGCAGGGCCGTCACCGACCCGGTCGAAGGTGCAGTTCATGACGGCCTTGGAACCGACGATGAAATTGGTTTCCTGCTCGACAACGCATGTCAGTTTGCCAACTTCAACGCCAGCAGGCTTGTCCTGGGCCATCACAGGGGTCGCAAGAAGCGTGGCTCCCGTCAGGGTCAGGGCGAGTTTGGTAAACCGTTTCATCAATGTCTCCTTCGTGTATGTGGCCTCCGGATTGCTCCGGTCCGCCTTCATCACGGTGGAAACGTCTGCATGGTCCGTCAGTTCCAAAATAATTCTGCTCTTTTCCCCTCAGCGCATGGCCATCGGCAGATAAAGCGCAATCTGCGGCAGGGCGATCAGCGCCGCGACCATGGCCAGCATCGCCAACACGTAGGGAATGGCTCCCAGCATCACCTCGGCAATGGATCCGCCGCGCCGCGCACTCTGGACGACGAAGAGATTGAGCCCCACCGGCGGTGTGATCAGCGCCATCTCGATCAGCACGATCATCAGGATGCCGAACCACACCGGATCATAACCCAGGCTGATGACGATCGGCACAACGATGGGAATGGTGATGACCATCAGTGACAGGGTCTCGATGAAAAAGCCGAGCACGATATACATCGCGACGATCACCAGCAGCGTCTGCAGGGGACCGAAGCCGAGCCCCTCCAGAAAGCCGCGCAATTCCTGCGACAGGCCGGCGGCCGAAAGCGTGAAGTTGAGAAACGACGCCCCGATAACTACCAGCATGATCATCGCCGTGACCCGCACTGTGCCGATCAGCGCTTCGCCGATCATGCGCGTGTTGAGCCCACCGAAAAGCGCGGCAATCGCCAGCGCACCGGCAACCCCGACAGAGGCTGCTTCGGTTGGTGTCGCCCAGCCCTTGTAGATCGAGCCGATGATGGCACTGAACAGAAGAATGATCGGCAGCAGATCCGCCAGCCCGAGCGCCATTTCCCGCAAGGGGAACGTCCGCCGTGCCCCGCCGAGCTTCGGATTGACCAGGCAAACAAGCGCAGTCACTGCCAGAAAGGCCATCGCCAGCAGGATGCCGGGCAAAAGCCCTGCCAGAAAAAGCTGCGGGATCGAGGTCTGTGTCAGAAAACCGTAGACGATCAGGTTGATCGACGGCGGGATCATGATGCCGAGCGTGCCCCCGGCGGCGATCGCACCGGAAAAGAGCTTCTGGTCATAGCCCAGCCGATCAGCCTGCGGCATGGCCACCGTCGCCACTGTGGCAGCCGTTGCCACGGAAGATCCGGACGTGGCCGAGAACATGGTGGCGGTTGCCACATTGGCATGCACCAGCCCGCCTGGCAGCCAGGAGACCCAGCGGTCGAGCGCCGAGTAGGTGCGTGCGGCAATGCCGGTGCGCACCAGGATCTCGCCCAGCAGCACAAAGAACGGAATGGCGATCAGCGCTGCATTTTCCGACGTCGACCAGACCATTGACCCGAGACCGCGTGTCAACGGAAAGGCGCTGAAGAACTGGTCGATACCAAACCCCAGCAGGAACAGCACGATGCCGACGGGAATGGAAAGGCTGAGGAGCCCAAGAAGGCCTACGGAAACGAAGGAAAGCATCAGGCCGTCTCCCCTTCCGGAAAGGCACCGATCGCCTGCTCGGATTTTGCAAATTCACCGCGCAGGACCAGCAGCACACCGGCGACAAAGGTCAGCCATGCGGTGACCGCGAACCACACCCACCCGGCAAACCAGGGCAATTGCACCAGCGCGAGCGGAGTTTCCAGGGGTGTGTTCGCCCTTGAGGAATTGCGCAGTGTCGTTTCCACCACCGGCCAGCACTTCAGCGCGACGATCGAGACGGTCGAGGACAGGGCAAAGATCGACAGAAGATCCAGCACCGCCCGCCATTTTGGCAGTCCAACCGAACGGCGCAGGAAATCGATCCGGATATGCGAAAGTTCGCTCAATCCGAAAGCCATGCCCCAGGCCGTTCCGATGGCCATCACATAGCCGGAGATTTCGTCGGTGCCGCCGAAGGAGGCACCGACACGGCGGAGACAGATATCAATCAGAACAAGACCTGCACAGGTGAGGAACAGAACGCCGACCGAAATCGCTATCGCCCGGTTGATCCTCGACAGGATTGACAGGAGTTTCTCCGCCACCTCGATGTCTCCCGGGCTTAGTTGGTCTTGATCTGCACACCGACGACGGTGCCGACGCTGTCGTTCCAGCGCGCGGCCCAGTCGCCACCGGCCCGCTCTGCCCATTCCGGCAGAACATCCGTTTCCAGGATCTGGCGTGCGCGCTCGATGTCACCGTCGCTGGCTTCGACAAGAACCATGTCCCGCACGTCGCCCGAGGCGCATTCCCCCTTGCCGGTCAGGCAGGCGATGTCATTGCTCAGCGCACCTTCCGCCGATGCCCAGGCGGGGGCTTCGAACTTTTCGGCAATTTCCTTTTCGATCAAAGCCCGGGTCTCGCCGGACAGAGCGTTCCACTTGTCGAGATTGATCGCCGTCACCACCGGGTCCCAGCCGCCAAGGGGGATCGGCAGAAGATGCGTGCTGACTTCCCACCAACCGGCGCTGTAGCCCGAACCTGCCCCGGTCACCGCACAATCGACGACGCCCTTCTGCAGCGCGCCCGACACCTCTGAAAAGGCAACCGTAATACCTTCTGCTCCGAGCGCTTCCAGGAACTTCGCCGTCATGCGGCCGGATGCGCGGATCTTCTTGCCCTTCAGGTCGTCCAGCGAACCGACTTCAGCGTTGCAGAACACCACCTGCGGCGGATAGGGCGCAATCGCAAGCACCTTGGAATTGAAGCGCTTTTCGAAGATCTCCTCGACCATCGGCCGGGCGGCATCGACCGCGGCATGGGCCTTGTCGGCAGACATGGCCACCAGCGGCACATCGAGGCCTTCCAGTTCCGGTGCATCGGCAACCGCATAATCGCCCACCGTCATGCCGACGTCGAATACACCCTGGCCAAGCAGGCGGAACACTTCGCCAACGCCGAGGTTCATCTGGTTGTGGGTCGTGACGGTTGTGTTGATGGTGCCATCGGATGCCTCAGGCAAGGCGGTCTGCCAGAACGGCGCCTCGTAGTCCTGGTGCAGAGGCAGGCTGGACCAGCTGCCGACGACCGACAGGTCTTCCGCGGCGGCGGCCGAGGACATGGCGACACCGGCCATGAGGAAAGTCAGAATCTTTTTCATGTGTCCACTCCGTGAAGGTTCGAGCTTACAGCGTCTTTTTTGTTATGATTGGAATTTCAGCGTCATCCGGGATGTCCGTGATCAGCATGTGTCCCGGTTTATGGGTAATCAGCAGCGGCAGGCCAGCGTTCTGGATGATGGCTTGCGGCGTCACTCCGCAAGCCCAGAAGACGGGCGTGAAACCGGCCTCCACCGGCACCGCATCGCCCCAGTCCGGATTGCCGAGATCGGAAATGCCGATGGCCGCCGGATCGCCGATATGGACCGGTGACCCGTGCGCCAGCGGAAAGCGCGCCGAAATGGCAACCGCGTCCCGCACCCGCTCATCCGGGATCATCCGCATGGAAACCACCATTGCACCGCGAAAGGGCCCGGCCGGTGTCGTTTCCATGTTCGAGCGGTACATCGGCACGGTGACATTGTTTGAAATGTGCCAGAGGTCGATCCCCGCCTCGATCAGCGCATGTTCGAAAGTGAAGGAACAGCCGAGCGCAAAGGCGACGAGATCGTCTGACCACAAGGCGCTTATGTCCGTCACGGAGCCTTCCAGCCGGCCATCGCGATAGATGTTGTAGGCGGGGACGTCGGTACGAATATCGAGGCAGTGTCCCAGGGTGAACAGGAGGGGGTTTCCCGTGTCCGAAGCACCGATCAGCGGACAGGGTTTCGGATTGCGCTGGCAGAAGCGCATGAAATCCAGCGCATAGGCTTCCGGAATGATCGCCAGATTTGCCTGAAGCAGGTTCTTGCCCAGCCCCGCCGTGTGCGAGCGATAGCTGCCGGACCTTATCTGCGCCCGAAGCGTCTCGATGTTTTCCTGTCGAAGGGTTTCATAAGACTGCAGCACTGGGGCTCTCCTCCATTGGAGAAAGGCTCCCGCATTGCGGTTATAAACTCAAATTGAATGATTTTAGCAGATCTTATAAATGATTTTTATAATCAGAGTAGGCGACCGCAACCTCAAGCGCCTTCTTCGCAGCAGCCGCGACGATGTGGCTGCGCGGGTCACCGAGATAGCTCGCCGAAAACCTCAGGGCATCCGGTACCCATCCCGGATCGAACTCGACGATGCTTCCTCCCTCGACATAGGGCCGTGCCAGCGCCCTCGGCAGTGCCGCGACCCCGAGCCCTGCTTCCACCAGCCTGAAACAGGCAGACAGAGACGAGGACGGGAACATCTGCACGTCCGGCGCAACCCGTTCGAACAACAGTGTTTTCAGCTCGCGGTAAGGCCGCGTGTGCCGGGCGTAGGTGATTACGGGTTTTTCCCGCAAAAGCGCCTCGGCTTGCGCGCCCTTGGCCGGACTGTCCGCCGCCACATACCAGCCGAGGTCGAAACCCGGCAGCTCGATGTTGTCGACCGAATATTCCGAAATCGGCCCCAGCAACAGGGCCAGATCGATTTCCCGGTCGAGCAAACCGGCGCGCAGGTTCACGGAAATATCGACGTTGATTTCCACGATCAGATTGGGAAAGTCGGCCCGCAGCGCGGCAACCAGATCCGGCAGCCAGCACTGCGCAATGGTTTCCGAGGCTCCAATGCGCAGATGCCGGTCAATCCCCTCACGGGAGACCACCGTCTCCTCGACCTTGTCCGACAGACGCTCGAACTGCTCGGCGAATGTCTGAAGCAGCTCGCCGCGCTTGGTCAGCTTCAGCCTGCCGGGAGAGCGTTCAAACAGCTCGGTTCCCAGCGCCTCTTCCAGCCGTTTGATCCGCGTCGTCACCGCCGGCTGCGTCAGGTTCAAACTTCCTGCGGCCTTGTTGACGCCGCCATGACGGACAACGGCCAGAAAGGCCTTCAGCTGATCGAGATTGAGCGGATGCATGCAACGTCCCGGCGTGATCGGTTTGGGCTACTTTGCGCGAAGCCGCGGACATTGAAAAGGTATCGAGAAAAGACCGGCGTGCAAAAGCAGAACGAGAGAGAACCTCATCCCCGGCCTTTTTCGCGAGATATTGCTGCCCAAGGGGGTCGTGTCCGTTGCCCCTTGAGGAATAGAATTTCGCTACTGTGCAGGCTCAGGCGCTCCGCGCCAGTTTCGGCCTTTCAAGCACTTTCCCTGCAAGCCGCCTGATCCGCTCGGGGTCCGGATGAAGGTCAGCCTTTTCCGCCATGCGTGCCCACAGGACCTTCAACAGGGTCTTGCTCGTCAGTTTCATGAAGTCATGGGCAAGGGCTGTCGGGTCCTCGCACTGCAACACCCGATCCCTAACCCGGCACCAGTTGGCGACAACCTCGCCCAGTTGCGGGCAAGTTTTATCGTTCCGCAGACATTCGGCCCGCAGGAATTCCTCGAATGCCTCGCTTTCCTTGCCCGGCAGCAGACGCGTGGTCAGTGCTCTTTCATGAATGGCGTTGGCACCTTCATAAATCGCGGTGATCCGCACATCCCGGTAGCACTGTTCCAGGAAGTATTCCTTCAGATAGCCGTACCCGCCGAGCACCTGCATGCCAAGCTCCGTTGCCTGCATGCCGGCTTGCGTGCAGTAAGCCTTGGCGATCGGTGTCAGGAATTCCGCCAGTGCCCGGTTCTCGCCTGCTTCGACCGTGACCAGCGC
This sequence comes from Roseibium sp. ROS1, assembly GCF_054658215.1. NCBI lineage: Bacteria > Pseudomonadati > Pseudomonadota > Alphaproteobacteria > Hyphomicrobiales > Stappiaceae > Roseibium > Roseibium sp. ROS1. The sequence goes on along the minus strand of NZ_BAAGIG010000001.1, from coordinate 554,986 downwards.
AAGGTGCGCGATTGCTCGTCCGCCAAGGGCAAGGGCATCGATCTCGTCCAGCATGCGACGTACGTCGGCATGACCATCCAGCGTCACCGGCTTGCCCGCGGCATCCCGGCCCTGCTTGCGTTCCGCCGCATAGGTGCTGGCGATATCCGCAGCGCGGGCGGCATGGGCAACACCCTGCAAGGCTACATCCACACGGGCATGGTTCATCATCGTGAACATCGCCTTCAGGCCTTCGCCTTCCCGGCCGACCAGTTCGGCGACAGCGCCGTCGAAAGCAAGCTGGCAGGTGGGCGAAGCATGCAGGCCCATCTTTTCCTCGATGCGGGTCACGGTCACCGCGTTGCGGCTGCCGTCCGCGCGGGTGCACGGGCACAGAAACAGCGACAGGCCCTTCACGCCATCGTCTGACGTGCGGGCCAGCACCAGATGATGGATCTTCTCGCTCATGTCCTGATCGCCGCCAGAGATGAAGATCTTCTCGCCGCTGATTGACCAGCCATCACCAGCCTGCACCGCCCGGCAACGGATGCGGGAAAGATCGGACCCCGCGTCCGGTTCTGTCAGGCACATGGTGGCAAGGGCCTCGCCGGAGGCAAATTGCGGGATCACGCGCGCCTGCTGATCTTCCGTGCCAAAGGCCAGCAGGGTGCGGGCGGCACCCGCAGCAAGGCTCGTCACCATCTGCAGACTGTGGTTGGCGCCGGTGAAGATTTCCGAGGTGATCGCAAGTACGCCGGCATCGAGCCCCTGTCCGCCAAGTGCTTCCGGGATCGTCAATCCCGGCCACCCCTGCTCCGCATAAGCGGCATAGGCTTCGCGAAACCCGTCCGGCATGCGCACCCGCCCCTCCACCAGCCGGCAACCTTGGCTGTCCCCCGGTTCGTTCAACGGGGCCAACTGCTCTTCTGCAAAGGCAGCAAAATGACCGCCGATCTCGGCGGCAAGATCCGCATCGAAGTCCGGCAGATCGGCTGCCCCGGCAACATGGGTCAGGCAGAACAGGATATCGTCAAGCGGTGCGGTGAAGGGTTTCATCAGTTCCAGGCTTTCAACAGATACTCAATCGGATAGTCGCTTTGTATTCCCCCTCATCCTGAGGAGGACCTTCAGGTCCGTCTCGAAGGATGGGCCGCTTGCGCCGGAGATTGCCGCCCATCCTTCGAGACGGGCTGTCGCCCTCCTCAGGATGAGGAAGCAGCCGGACAAAGGCTTCTGGCAAAGAGGCGTCCAAGGCCAAGTTGTTGCTCCCTCACCCCACCCGAAACAAGGACACAAGCACGGCGGAGGCAAGTCGCCGGCCGGTGCCGACGAAGAGAGTATTGTTGACCCAGTCATAACGCGGGTCTCCGGTCTCCAGCCGCGCCGCCGTGCGGAAGTAATAGAGCGTCGGGTCGATATCCTCGCCGCGGGCAAGTGCTTGCAGCACGTCCGGCGGACCATGGCGAACACCCTTGTTGATGATCTCGATCACCGCGCCGTCGTCTGTCTCGAAGGCGTAGCGGGTGTCGATGTCGGCCGAACCGTCCGCCAGGATCGTCTGCCAGTCAGCGCCCATGTCCAGCACCGTTCCGGACACCTGACCTGTCACCCGGCCACCGACAATCGGGATGATCCGCCGCGCACCCGCCCTGCCCTGGCCTAGTTCCCGGACAGGGCCCAGTTCGACCTCAAGGTCGCAGAAATGGGTGAGCTCCGGAGTGATCATGCCAGCCCCAGCAGCCTAGCCGCATTGCCCTTGATGATGTCCGGCCGAAGCTCGTCCTTGATGGCGATCTTCTCGAAATCCGCCAGCCAGCGCTCCGGCGTGATCATCGGCCAGTCGGAGCCGAACAGCACCTTCTTCTTCAGGATCGAATTGCAGTATTTCACCAGGATTTCCGGGAAATACTTCGGCGACCAGCCGGAGAGGTCGATATAGACATTGGGCTTGTGCTGGGCGACCGCCAGGGCTTCCTCCTGCCAGGGGAACGAAGGATGCGCGAGGATGATCTTCATGTCGGGAAAATCGACCGCGACATCGTCCATATACATCGGGTTGGAGTATTTCAGCCGCATGCCGTTGCCACCGCGCATACCGCTGCCGACGCCCGTCTGGCCGGTGTGGAACAGCGCGATGGAGCCTTCTTCCGCAATGGCTTCATAGAGTTCGTAGGCCATCCGGTCGTTGGGGTAAAAACCCTGCATCGTCGGGTGGAACTTGAAACCCTTGATGCCGAAGTCTCTCATCAGGCGCCGCGCCTCGCGCGCACCCATCTTGCCCTTGTGCGGATCGATGGAGGCGAAGGGGATCAGCACGTCGTCGTTTTCGGCGGCAAGTTCCGCCACTTCTTCGTTCTTGTAACGGCGGTAGCCGGTCTCGCGCTCGGCATCGACCGGAAAGATTACCGCCGCAATGTTCTGTTCCCGGTAATGGGCTGCCGTTTCCGGTACGGTCGGCGGATGGCTCCAGGGCGCGCGGAAGTATTTCGCCATCGTCGCCTGCAAGTCGTCATAGCCATCGTCGGAATGACAGCCGCAGGGCTCTTCGGCGTGAGTGTGGATGTCGATGGCGCGAACCTTGGTGATGTCGACCATTTCAAGCGCTCCTCAATCAGAGTGTGACCACAGCAGGGTCATCGTCGGTGTAAAGCCGTTCCAGCAGGGCCTCGCGGCGCGCCAGAACCTTTCGGATGTTCAGATTGCCCTTGGCGGTCATCTCGCCTTCGGGCATGGAAGCCGGCTGAGACAGCACGATGGCGCGGGACACCAGTGTCGAGCTGCCGCTGATCTCGCGGGCGCGCGCCGAAAGCCGGCGGTGGATTTCGCCCTGCAGCAGCTTGCAGCGGAAAGCACCGTCATCATCGTTGAGGTCAAAGCCTTCCCGGGTGAGCTCCGCGACATTCGGGAAGATCATCACTCCGATCTGATTCCGATCGGCGCCGGTGATGATCAGGTCTGCGGCAAGCGGTGCGAGACGGGACAGCATGTCCAGCTTCAGCTGCGCCGCCCGCACCCAGGTGCCGGACTGCAGCTTGAAGTCTTCCGATATCCGGCCGTCAAAGCGCATGCCCTTGTTTGCGTCTGCCGGATCAAGAAACAGCATCGCATCCCCGGTGATGAAGAACCCTTCTTCATCGAAGGCCGCGGCGGTCTTTTCAGGATCGTTGAGATAGCCGGGCATCACGTTGGGGCCCTTCACGCGGACTTCGCAGCGCATGTCCGCATCGGGTAAAAGCTTGACGGTGACGCCGCTCACCGGAACACCGACAATGCCGGAGTGGGGGGCAGGTTCCTGCTGCATCAGGGCCGAGGGCGCTGTTTCGGTCAGTCCCCAGGAAGACGTCATCAAGGGCACCTCGCCCTTGACCTCCATCGCCATGCGCTCAAATCCGGACCAGACCTCCTGCGGCAGGGAGGCCCCTGCATAGAAGATCAGGTCCAGATCCTCGAAGAAGCGCTGACGCAGATCCGCGTCCGCTTCCAGTGCCTTCAGCAGCATGCCGAAGCCAAGCGGCACGTTGAACACCAGCGTACCGGTCTTCAACGACAGGTTCTCCACCGTTCGTTCGAACAGGCCCTTCACCGGCTTGCCGTCGTCAATGTAGAGACTGCCACCGTTGGCCAGCATCATGTTGAAATTATGCGAGCCGCCGAAAACGTGGTTCCAGGGCAGCCAGTCGACGATCACCGGCGGACGCTTGCGCAGGAACGGCATGGAGTCAGCAAGCTGGGCCTGGTTCACGCACATCATCCGGTGGGTGGTCAGAACGCCCTTCGGGCTGGAGGTCGAGCCGGAGGTCATCAGGATCTTGCCGACCGTATCCGGCGTGACGGCCGCAAAAGCGCTGTCGACATCGACGCTGCCGTCTCCCTTCAGAAGATCTGCGAAGGCGGTAACGTTCCGGCTTCCCGGGCGGCTGGCGACGATCTCGACCTGAGCCAGCTCCGCAAGGTTCAACGCCTCACCGTATTGGTCGGCATCCACCACATAGGCCATTTTTGGCTTGATGAGGTTGATCGCCTCGCGCAGGCGGCCATGGGCACCGTGAATGAGCGAATACTGCTCGGCCACCGGCACCACCGGCACTCCGACATACTGGGCGGCAAGCGCAAGAATGCCGTGATCGACGCCGTTGCCGGACATGATCAGGATCGGCGTATTTGCCCCCATGCCCCTTGCCAGGAGCGCGGCACCGATCGCCCGAACCTTTTCCAGGATGCCCGCATAGCTTTCCTCGCGCCAGCCGGCGCCGCTGCGTTCGGCCAGAAACACCCTGTCCGGAGCTTCCCCCGCCCATTGGTGCAGCCAGTCTCCCGTCCGCTCGACCACCGGGCTCAGCGGATAGGTGGACCGCAGCAGAATGCTGCCATCCGGACGGTCTTCCCGCTCGACCGAGTGGCGCAGAAATTCCGTGGTGCGCTTCATGATCGTCTCCTCCCGAAACTTCATGTCAGTCTTCCCGTTGGCGGTTGCTTTCAATCATCTGCATCACCTTGGTGGCGACACTCAACGCGTCCTTGCTGATACCGTTGAGCAGCATCTTCTCGTGCTCCATGACCGCGGCGATTGCCTTTTCACACAGCCGGCGACCGGCCAGTGTCGCCTTCAACGCATAGGCCCTGCGGTCACTCGGCAACCGGTCACGGATGATCAGGTCACGCCGCTCCAGTTCGTCGACAATCACGACCAGGTTGGGCCGCTCGATATCCATGGCCTCGGCCAGTTGGGACTGTCGCAGGCCCGGGTTGTCGACGATCAGCACAAGGGCGGTATAGGTCAGCATGCGCAGGTCGAACGGCTTCAGGGTGCGGCTCAGGTCCGACTGAATGACGTTGAACGTCCGCTTCATCTGATAGCCGTAAAGCGCGCGCAGGGTCCTGTCGCTGACGTTGACAATTCCGGTCTCGGTCTCCGGTTCCATCGCGGTTTTCCTCATGAGATCACCTGAAGGTCGGGTTGCGCTTTTCCAGGAAGGCGGCAAGGCCTTCCAGCGCGTCCGGGCTGGTCTGTGTAATCGCGGCACACAGGCTCTCGGTAAAGAGACCGTCCGTCTTGGACATGTCCGCAATGCGCGCCAGCGCCTGGATCATGATGTAGTTGGACAGCGGCGCGTTGGAAGCGATCCGGCCTGCCAGGTCCTGTGCCTTGGCCAGAGCCTCTCCCTCGCCGACTGTGTAATGAGCAAGGCCCAGAGCCAGGCCTTCGTCCGCGTTGTACTTGCGGCCGGTCAGCATCATCTCGGTCATCCGGTCCGCGCCCAGAATGCGGCCCACGCGCACGGAAGCGCCACCACCGACGAAGATGCCCCTGCGGCCTTCCGGCAGCTGGAAGAACGCGGAGGTTTCGGCAACACGCACGTGGGTGGCACTGGCCAGTTCCAGACCGCCGCCGATGACGGCGCCGAACATGGCGGATACCACCGGCAATCCGCCGAACTGGATCCGGTCCATCACCTGGTGCCAGCCACGCGAATGGCGCATGGTTCCTTCCGCGTCGCGGGCCACATGCTCGGACAGATCAAGGCCCGAGCAGAAATGCCCGGCCGTGCCGGTGATGACCACCGCCTTCACCTCGGCGGGCGGAGACAGGAAAAAGCCGTCAATGGCCCCAAGCAGCTCGTCGCACATGGCGTTGCGCTTGTCCGGACGGTTCATGGTCAGGGTCGCGACGCTATCGGAAATCTCAATTTTCAGCATCGGTTCTGTCATCGGTGTCTCCTCAGCGCGGCGGCAGACGCACGGCGCCATCCAGGCGGATGGTCGTGCCGTTCAGGAACGGGTTGGTCACGATGTGCCCGGCAAGCAGGGCGAATTCCTCCGGCTCGCCAAGACGTGGCGGGAACGGAATGTTGGCCGTGATCTTGGCTGAGACCTCTTCCGGCAGGCCTTCCATCATCGGCGTTCTGAACAGACCCGGCGCAATGGCCATCACGCGGATGCCGTGCTGGGCAAACTCCCGCGCTGCCGGCAGACACATGGCGGCAATGCCGCCCTTGGACGCCGAATAGGCAGCCTGGCCCAGCTGGCCGTCCTCGAAGGCGACCGATGCCGTATTGACGATCACGCCACGCTCGCCGTTTTCCAGCGGTTCCACGTCCATGAGGCGTCTTGCGGCATGGCTCATGACATTGAACGTGCCGAAGAGATTGACCTTCAGCGTCTTTTCAAAGGTATCGAAGGAGAGCTTGCCTTCCCGGCCGACGATGCGCGCGGCAAAGCCGACGCCGGCGCAGTTGACGACAACGCGCGGCGTTTCACCGAGCAACCCGATCGCTTCGTCGAGTGCAGCGCCTACGGCTGCCTCGTCGCTGACGTCGGCCTGAACGGCGAAGCCGCCGATTTCTTCCGCCACAGTGCGGGCCCGGTCGATATCGAAATCAAGGATCGCAACTTTCGCGCCCTGGCTCGCAAAATGACGGGCTGTCGCGGCCCCGAGGCCACTGCCGCCACCTGTCACGAAAGCCGCTTGTCCGGATATCAGCATGGCACAGCCTCTGAATTGGTTTTAGTCATCATTGTTATATCTCATACCTATTTTGATACGCCGAAAGGGCGCACTCCTTCCGGCTGGGTTAGCCAGCCAGAAGGAACAGGGTGATTGACGGAAAGAGGACCAACAGGATCACGCGGACTATGTCGGACGTTACGAACCAGAGAACCGCCTTGTAGGTTTCCTTCATCGGCGTCGACCGATCCATCGCGTTGATGATGAATAGGTTCATGCCGACGGGCGGTGTTATCAGCCCCACTTCGACAACGATCAGCACCAGGATACCGAACCAGATGGCAACGTGTTCCGGGCTCATGCCGAAGTCGAGCACGCTGATCACCGGAAAGAAGATCGGGATGGTCAGAAGGATCATCGACAGGCTGTCCATGAGGCAACCGAAGACCAGGTAGAACAGCAGGATCAGTGTCAGAACGACAAGCGGACTGAAGCCCTGGCCAACGACCCAGCCGGAGAGTTCCTGCGGCAGCTGGCTGAGTGCCAGGAAGCTGTTGTAGAAGCCGGCACCGAGCACGATGAAGAAGATCATCGCCGTGCTCATGGCCGTCTGGATCATGCTGTCGACAAAGACCTTCCAGGTCAGGTTGCCGGAAATGAGCGCGATGATGCCCGTTCCGGCCGCACCGACGGCTGCGCCCTCGGTCGGGGTAAACCAGCCCAGATAGATGCCACCGACCACAAGCCCGAACACCAGCAGCACGGGCCAGACGTCCATCAGCGCACGCATGCGCTCCGCATAAGGCACCGGCTCACGCGTTCCGGCGGAGCCGGGATTGAGGCGGACATAGATCGAGATGGTGATCATGTAGCCGATGGCCGCCAGAATGCCCGGAATGAAGGCAGCCAGGAACAGCTTGGCGATGTTCTGTTCGGTCAGGATGGCATAGATCACCAGGATGACCGACGGCGGAATGAGAATGCCGAGCGTGCCGCCGGCGGCCAGCGTTGCCGTCGAAAAGCCGCCGGAATAGCCGTAGCGGCGCAGTTCCGGCAGGGCGACACGGCTCATGGTGGCGGCGGTTGCCAGTGACGATCCGCAGATGGCGCCAAAGCCCGCGCAGGCCCCGACCGCAGCCATGGCAACACCGCCCTTGCGGTGGCCGAGCCAGCTTACGGCGGCCTTGAAGAGAGACGACGACATGCCGGAGTGGGTCGCGAACTGCCCCATCAGCAGGAACATCGGAATGATCGTCAGCGAGTAGCTGGAGAAGGTGGAATAGGTCTCCGACTTCAGCTTGGCGAGAATGATGTTGGAACTGCCGGTCGCAAGATAGAGACCACCCAGACCGCAAATCATCATGGCAAGGCCGATCGGCGCCCGCAGGAAGATAAGCAGCAGAAGAACGGGAAACGACAGATAGCCGAGTTCAAGCAGGCTCAATGGACCCCTCCCTCGGCATCGGGCGTGAAACGCCGGCCGGTGATCAGTTCAAGCACCTTGGCGACGGCGCAGTAGAGCGCGACGACGGAGGCAACAGCGGCGGCGGCAAAGCTGAGCGCGAAGGCCCACCAGATCGGAAACTGCAGCAGGAAGGTGGTTTCGTTGTAGCGCATCTTGTCTTCCATGCCGACGAACAGCCGCCAGGTGATCAGGAAGATCAGCAAGCTGAGGAGAACCTCCCACACGACTTCCAGCCACCGGTTCATCCAGCGCGGAAAACTGCCGGCGAAGACGTCCACGGTGGCGTGCCCCCGCTTAAGCTGGCAGATGGGCAGAAAGGCGAAAATGGTGAAGCTGATCCCCGCTTCGACCAGCTCGAAATCGCCGGAAACCGGACCGACACCGGTCGCGATCAGCGCGTTGGCGGCGCTTTCGGACAGCGAGGTCATAAATTCGGAATGACCGAATGTGTTCAGCCCGCGGCCAAGCACGCTGACACAGGTCAGCCCGATCAGCGCTGTCAGAACCAGACCGCCAAGGATGGCCATGAAGCGCGCGAGACGCTCCACCAGAGTGAGCAGCATTTTACGTGTATCCTGTCGAAGGATGCCCTCCGGAACACCTGGTTCCGGAGGGCTGCTTCATGACGGTCAGTTGGCCATCAGCGCTTCGGCACGGGCCTGCAGCGCCTTGCCGTCGATGCCCTTGGCATCCATTTCGGCGTACCACTCGTCGATGGTGCCCTGAGCGGCGGCTTCCCACTCGGCAGCCTGCTCGTCCGTCAGCGTGATGATGTTGTTGCCCATCTCCACGGCTGCGGCCCGCGGGCCGGCATCATCGGCCTGCATCTGCTTGCCGGCGAAGGCAGAGAATTCCTCACCGGAGTTAGCGTCGATGATGGCCTTCAGGTCGTCCGGCAGGCTGTCGTACTTGTCCTTGTTCATCCCGAAGATGAAGGACGTGGTGTAGAGCGCCTTGCCCGGGAACTCGGTGTGGTTCTTGACCAGCTCGTTCACCTTCAGCGCGCCGACGACTTCCCACGGAATAACCGTCGCATCGACAACACCCTTGCTGAGCGCTTCCGGAATGGCCGGAACCGGCATGCCGATCGGCGTCGCACCCAGATTGGAGAACAGCTTGTTGGTGACACGGGTCGGTGCGCGAAGCTTGACGCCGTTCAGGTCGGACAGCGCGACGATCGGCTTGCTGGAGTGGATGACACCGGGTCCATGAACCCAGAGGGCCAGCGGCTTGAAGCGCGCGAAGTCCTCATCCATCATCGTTTCTTCGGCAAGCTTCCAGTAGGCGCGGGACATGGTCTCCGCATCCGTCATCGTGAACGGAAGCTCGAACACTTCTGCGCGCGGGAAGCGGCCCGGAGTGTAACCGGCAACGGTCCAGACGATATCAACGACACCATCGACGACCTGGTCGATCAGCTCCGGCGGCTTGCCGCCCAGCTGCATGGCCGGATAACGCTCGATCTTGATGCGCCCACCGGATTCCGCTTCGATCTTGTCGGCCCAGGGGTCGAGAACGTTCTTGGGTACATTGGCCTGAGCCGGCAAAAACTGGTGCAGGCGCAGCGTGACTTCCTGCGCAAGTGTGGACGACATGCTCCCGCCAAGTGCGATTGCGGAGACAGTCGCAGCCACAGCCAGTTTGGCAAACTGCTTATGCAAGTTGATCATGGTTTCCTCCCTGTTCGATCAACTTCAAAACCTGACCGGATTCCTCCCTCCGATCAGATGATGATCTATAATAGTTATATTACATAACTTTTTTCAAGCTCTATTTGGCGACCTGGTTCACTCCCTTCGCCTTGAGCTTTGCATGCAGGCGACCAATCGGAAAGTTATACATTCTGGTCAGCCGCAAAAGCATCACAAGATCCCGTAAAATTTGCCGGAGTTTGTGATGGATCAATCCCGAAGGCAAGGGTTTCCGTGAGAAGAATGGACAGAAAACGTCTTTATCATCAACCCTGCCACTTCCTGCAAAGGAAGACCCGCCAGCCGGCATGCCGACAGGCACCTTACCTAACGCAAGGGCATCAAGGCGGTAGCATCAAGCCAACGGGAATTTGTGGAAAGCCTGCCGGAGATCGCAATGTCCCGGGACTTGCGGGTTATCCGAACGCCGGAACACCATTGGCGTGGACACGCGACCAGGGGCTGGTTCAATGGAATGGAAAATCAGGGAAAGCACCGGCAGGCCGTGGGCTCGAAGCCCGGCCTGCCGGTCAGGTGCCGGCCTACGCGGACTTGGAGGTAAGGGCCGGTGAGAGGGTCAGTTGCTCGAACAGCCGGGCGACGGCCTCCGCGCCCGGATCATTGTAACCAGAGAGGTTCGCCTCCGAGACATAGGATGCCCTGCCCGCGCGCGCCCGCGTGATCCGCGACGTGGCGTCCGCGCCCTGACGGGCTTCGGCAGCAGCCGCCTCGACACCGTTTTCCAGAGCGTTGAGCGCCGGCAGCAGGGCGTCGATCATGGTGCGGTCACCCGGCTGGGCGCCGCCCACCTGCATGATCCGGTCAAGGCCCGCTTTCAGCGCTCCAATGGCCCCACGGCCGCTGGAGGACGCATCGCCGGCAGCGGCAAAGAAGATCGCCAGCAGGACACCGGAAGACCCGCCCATCGTCTGGCTGAGTTCCAGACCGATGGCCCGGTAGAGCTGGGTGAGATCCGCCAGCGGCAACCGGTCGAGCGCCTTCACCAGCGCGCGGGCGGCAGTGGCAAGCGTGCTGCCCGTATCGCCGTCGCCCGACTTGGCATCAAGCGCATTGAGATCGTCCTCGGCCGCGATCAGGATGTCGCAGCAGCGTTCGATGAACTTCCGCGTCTCCGGGTTCTTGGACGGCAGCGGCTGGATCGGCGTCAGACCGTCCGGCAGCGGCAGCACCGACACAGCGCCAAGCGCAAGGCAGCCGGGCCACGCCCAGGGTGCGACCGGCGCCTGCAGCAGGGCTTCTTCCGTCTTGCCGACCGGCAGCAGCGACACCGAGAACCCATGCATGTCGAGCGAAGTCATCATCGCCGCGGGGCCGATGACCCAGCGGATCTGGCTGCCGATGCGCGAGGCCGTGAGCTCTTCCAGAAGCACCGACATTTCAAGAGGTGTCGTGCTGCCCAGGTTGTTCACGATCGCCACATGAGGTCCGGGTGCGAGGTTCGGTGCAAGCCGGTCCACCACCATGGCCATGGCGGCGCGGGCATTCGAATAATCAACCTGCTCGATCCCCGCCTCGCCGTGAATGCCAAGCCCGAGCTCCGCCTTGCCATGGGCAATCCGGTCTTCCTTGGGCGAGCCAGGCACCGTGCAGGTGTCCAGCGACATGCCGATCGAGATCGCACCGCCGATGGTTTTCTTCGCCGCCTCGGTAATCGTCTCCAGATCCGCGCCCTGATCGGCGAGCGCTCCGGCGATCTTGTGCACGAACAGCGTACCGGCGACACCGCGCGCCTGCGGCAGGTCCGGCAGGGCAACGTCGTCATCGACAATCACCATGTTGACCTTCAGTCCGAAGGAACGGGCCCGCTCGGCCGCAAGACCGAAGTTCAGCCGGTCGCCGGTGTAGTTCTTGACGATCAGCAGGCAGCCGGCCTTGCCTGTAACGGCCAGAATTCCCGCCAGCACGGCATCCACGGAGGGAGATGCAAACACCTCGCCGCAGACGGCCGCCGTGAGCATGCCCTGGCCGACGAAACCTGCATGGCTTGGCTCATGACCAGAGCCGCCTCCGGAGACAAGCGCCACCTTGGATTTGTCCCAGTCGGTGCGCACCACCACCTTGATATGCGGATAGCCGTCGAGACGGGCGAGCCGCCCACCGGCCGTGCGCAGCATGCCGTCAATCGCTTCGGTGACGAGCGTTTCCTTGGTATTGATGAATTGCTTCATGTCCCGTCTCCTCAGGAAATGCGAGCGCCGCTGGCGTCGAAGAAAAGCGGATTTCTTGGTTGAATGGCGAGAGTGTCGCCCGGTTCCAGGGCGGTGTGGCTGTCTGACAGCGTTACGACGGAATGTCCATCCAGAGATAGATGCAGCCGGGTCTGATCACCCAGATGTTCGACCCGGCGAACTTCCGATACCTTGCCCTCGCCTTGCGCGATATGCTCCGGACGCAGACCAATGGTCCTGGCACCGCTCGGCGCACCGGCAAAAAGATCGGCCGGCAGCACGTTGATGCGTGGCTGGCCGAGACGCCCGGCGACATAAAGATTGACCGGGTTCTCGTAGATCTCGCGCGGCGATCCGAATTGCACCAGGCGGCCATGATCGAGAACACCGACGTGCGTTGCCATGGTCATGGCCTCGATCTGGTCATGGGTCACGTAAAGCAACGTCGCCCCCAGGCTTTCCTGGATGCGCTTCAACTCGATGCGCAGGTCCGACCGCAACTTGGCATCGAGCGAGGAAAGCGGTTCGTCCATGAGATAGATGGACGGATCGCGCACCAGTGCCCGGCCGATGGACACCCGCTGCATTTCGCCGCCGGAAAGGTTGGTCGCCTTGTTGGCAAGCTTGTGTGAAATGCGCAAGACTTCGGCCACTTCGGCAACCTTGCGGTCGATCTCGTCCGCAGGCGTCTTGAGCAAGGGCGAGCGAAGCGGAAATGCCAGGTTCTCCCGCACGCTCATGTGCGGATAGAGCGAATACTGCTGGAACACCATGGCGACGTTGCGCTGCGCCGGCGTGTCGCCAACCACCGACCGCCCCGCGATGACGACGTCGCCCGCGTCCGGCTGTTCCAGTCCCGCGATCAGACGCAGGATGGTGGTCTTCCCGGCCCCTGTCGGCCCCAGCAGCGTCACGAAGGCGCCGTTGGGGATGTTCATGCTCACCTCATCGACAGCGAGCGTATCGCCGAACCGCTTGGTGAGGCCTGACAGCCTGACTTCAGCCATGAGCAAGCACTCCCTCGTTCAGTTCCGACCGCAGCGCCCGCCCCGACTGATTGTCGAACAGTGTCACCGTTGATCCGTTGAATTCGAGGCCGACAAATTCACCGGCGCGAACAGGCTGGTCTGAGGGAATGCGGGCCTTCAGTTCACCGGAGGCGGTCTTCAACGTGACGATCTGCGTGGTGCCGAGATATTCGGCGGCCAGAACCTCGCCTCGGTAGGATCCGCTGTCGTTGAGCCTGATGTGCTCCGGACGGATGCCGAAGACCATGTCTCCTTCAAAGGGTTCCATCAGCCGCGGCACGTCCAGTTCCTCGTGATGCATCATCACCTTGGACGCGCCCGCATGGATCTCGCCGTGAAAGCGCAGGAAGTTCATCGGCGGCGAGCCGATGAAGTCGGCAACGAACATGGTTGCCGGCTTGTCGTAGATATCCTGCGGCGTGCCGAACTGCTCGATGACGCCATGGTTCATGACCACGATCTTGTCGCCCATCTGCATGGCCTCCAGCTGGTCGTGGGTGACATAGACAGTGGTGGCGCCCATGCGGTCATGCAGGGCCCGTAGCTCCTCGGCCATATGCTCGCGGAACTCCGCATCGAGCGCACCGAGCGGCTCGTCCATCATGAAGGCTTTCGGATCCCGGACGATGGCCCGGCCGAGCGCGACACGCTGTCGATCGCCGCCGGAAAGCCCGCCCACTGGCCGATCGAGGATCTTCTCGATCCCGAGAATGCGGGCAACTTCCGCCACCTTCTCGGCAACCTGTTGTTTCGGCATGCCCTGGCTGACCAGAGGATAGGAGATGTTCTTGCGCACATTCATGTGCGGGTAGAGGGCGAACATCTGGAAGACGAAGGCGATATCGCGCTGGCTCGCCGGCCGTTGGCCGACTTCCTCGCCGTCGATATAGATCTCGCCTGACGTCGGCAGCTCCAGCCCGGCAATCATGCGCAAGGTGGTGGTCTTGCCACAGCCGGACGGGCCGAGCAGCATGAAGAACTCACCGTCCTCGATCTTGAAGGAAGACGACTGCACGGCAGTGAAGTCGCCGAATTCCTTCCGAAGGTTTCTGATTACGATCTCTGCCAAGACAGTCACTCCGGAAAGTGGCTGACGATGATGAACATGACTGTTCCGGTCAGCGTAACAATGAAGGAATAGGTGTAGGCCCACAGGAAGACCGGCTGCATCAGCATGATCACACCAATGGCGATCAGAAGGGATGCGAGCATTTCCCAGGACCCGCGGCGCAGGCGGACGAGGCCGCTCATGAAATCGCTGATCATTTGCGGACCGCTCCGAAGGTGATGCCGCGCAGGAGATGTTTGCGAAGCAGGATGGTGAAGACCATGACCGGCACCAGGAACAGGGTTGCCCCTGCCGCGACCGCCGGCCAGTCTTGGCCGCCGACGCCGATGATGGTCGGAATGAAGGGGGGAGCCGTCTGGGCCGTACCGGAGGTCAGCAGCACCGCGAAGGCATATTCGTTCCACGAGAAGATCAGGCAGAAGATGGCCGTCGAGGCGATGCCCGTTGCCGCCTGCGGCAACACCACCTTGTAGAACGCCTGGAAGCGGGTGTAGCCGTCGATCAGCGCCGCTTCCTCGTATTCTCGCGGGATCTCGTCGATGAAGCCCTTCAGCAGCCAGACCGCAAGCGAGATATTGACCGCCGTATAGAGCAGGATCATGCCCAGGTGCGTATCCGACAGACCAAGGGTGCGGAACATCAGAAAGATCGGGATCGCGACCGCGATCGGCGGCATCATTCTTGTCGACAGGATGAAGAACAGCAGGTCGTCCTTTAGCGGCACCTTGAACCTTGAAAAGGCATAGGCGGCGAGCGTTCCGAGGAACACCGACAGGAAGGTGGAGCCAAATCCGATGATAACCGAATTCAGGAACCTTTCGCCGTAGCGGGAGGGGCCCGCGATCACCATGTCGCGGTTGCGAACGATTTCCTCGTACCAGGTAGCGGGCGGCGGCAGGGCCTGAAGCTGTTCCGGCGACACGCGGGTGCGGGTGGTGAAGAGGTTGACGTAGCCTTCCAGAGACGGCTCGAAGAGCACCTTCGGAGGATAGGCGATGGCATCGACCGGAGACTTGAACCCTGTCGTCAGGATCCAGACCAGCGGCAGCAGGGTGATGACCGCGTAGGCGATGACCAGCGACCCGGCCGCCCACTTCTGCCGCGAAGACGGTTCTGTGATGGAATAGCTGCTCATCTTTCCTTCACCTTGTTCAGGGCTTTGACGTAGATCGAGGCGAGGCCGAAGACAGTCACGAACAGGACGATCGCGTAGGCGGAGGCATAGCCGGTGCGCCACTTCTCGAAGGCTTCACGCTTCAGGTTGATGGAGGTGAGTTCGGTCACGGAGCCGGGGCCACCGCCGGTGAGCTGCACCACAAGATCGAACATCTTGAAGTTCTCGATGCCGCGGAACAGGACTGCCAGCATGAGGAAGGGCAGCACCATGGGCACAGTGATCGTCCAGAACTGGCGCCACTTGCTGGCCCGATCGATTTCCGCGGCCTCGTAGATATAGTCCGGTATCGATCGCAGGCCTGCCAGACAGATGAGCATCACGAAGGGGGTCCACATCCAGGTATCGACGATCACGATGGCCCAGGGCGCGAGCGCCACGTCGCCGATCATCTGGAAGGATGCCGGATCGACCCCGGTGAAGAAGGACACACCGTAATTGAAGAGACCGATCTGCGGCTGGTAGAGAAAGGTCCAGAAATTGCCGACAACGGCCGGCGACAACATCATCGGCAGCACGATCAGGGTGGTCCACAGATCGTTGCCCTTGAATTTCCGGTTGATCAGCCAGGCCAGGGTGAAACCGATCAGCACCTGCAGGACGATGGTCCAGAACAGGAAATGCGCGGTCGCCTGCATGGTCAGCCAGATGTCGCCATCGGTCAGGATGCGCTCGTAATTGCGCAGGCCGATGTATTCGACATCGCGGTTGGGCCGATTGGCCCGGAAATTCGTGAAACTGAGATTGATCGTCCAGATCAGCGGGAAGATATTGACCGCAAGCAGCAGGAAAATTGTCGGGGCGACAAAAAGCCAGGCAATCGTACGGTCGGAAAGCCCTCGGATTTTCGCGGCAACGGTGGGCGGCGTTGCCTTTGCTACTCGGTCTATCGGGGTGTCGGACATGAGACGCTCTTCTTGAGAAACGGTTCCGGAAAGCACGGGCCGGGACGGCCGGTCTTTCAGGGTGAGACAGCCCGCCAGAAGGCGGGCCGTCCGCAGAGGCAGGATCAGGAGTTGGCCACCAAAAGACCGGCCATCTGCTGAGACAAGGGCAGGTCAAACCCTGACAAGCGCATTGGCATCGTCAGGGTTCGCCTGGAGCCGTCAGAGCTTGCCTTCGTCCTCGAAGGTTTCGGTCCAGTCGGCGATCAGCTTGTCGAGCGCTTCCTGGGCGGTGCCCTGGTCGGCAACCACATAGTCATGAAGGCGCTTTTGCATCGCCAGCAGCAGTTCGGCGTAAGCCGGCTCCTGCCAGAAATCCATCACGTTATCCATGGCCAGAAGGAAGTCGGACGCAAACGGCGCACTGTCCGGGAAGCTCGGATCGCTGAGGACGCTGACATGGCAGGAATAGCCACCGAGATCCCACCACTTCTTCTGAACGCTCGGCTGTGCGAACCACTTGATGTACTCAAGCGCCGCATCCTGCTTGTCGGAATAGGCCACCACGGAGATGCCCTGCCCGCCGAGCGTCGAGGCTTCCCGGTTCTGGCCGGGATTGACGAAGAAGCCGATCTTGTCCCCGCCCACATCCGGGTCGGCATAGAGGCCGGGGAAGAAGGCGAACCAGTTCATGGCCATGGCCACCTGCCCCGACTTGAAGGCATCGAGGGACTGTTCCATGTAGCTGTCGGTGTAGCCCGGGGGCGTGCCGGTCTTGTAGAGTTCCTTGTAGAACTCCAGTCCCGCCACGGCTTCGGGCGAGTTGACCGCACCTTCCATGTCGTATTTGCCCGGCGTCATCTCGTATTTGAAGCCGAATGGATAGAGCGCGCTGGTCGCGCCCATGGTGATGCCTTCCGAGCCGCGCTCGGTGAAGATGGACGCGCCGTACCGGGTCTGACCGTCGATCTCGCGTCCCTGGAAGAACTGTGCGACTTCCAGAAGCTCAGCTTGCGTCTTGGGCGGAGCCAGGTCACGGCCGTGCTTCTCCTTGAAGGCAGCCTGAATGTCCGGCATTTCGAACCAGTCCTTGCGATAGAACCAGCCGTTGGCATCGCCCATGGCCGGCAGCGCATAGTAGTTCGGCTCGCCCTTGGGCCAGGTGGAATAGGCATAGACTGTCGCCGGAGCGAAATCGTCCATGCTGATGCCTTCCTTCTCGAAGAAGTCATTCAGCTTGACGTAATGGCCGTTTTCCGCGCCGCCGCCGATCCACTGGCTGTCGCCGATCAGCAGATCGCACAGTTTGCCGCCGGAGTTCAGCTCGTTCAGCATGCGGTCGGCGAAGTTCGGCCAGGGCACGAATTCGAAATTCATGGTGTGGCCGTATTCGGCTTCAAATTCCTTCGACAGCTCGACCAGCGCGTTGGCCGGATCCCAGGCCGCCCAGCACAGCGTCAGCTCATCGGCCTGCGCATTGGAAACAGATAGTCCGCTAACCGCAACAATGGCGGTTGCCGCGAGAAGTTTCGCAGTTTTCATGGGTGAAGTCCTCCCGAATGGTCGCGTGCCGGCGCATGCCGGACCGCAGCACTCCTCCAAGTGCAGGCTCACGCTATCTGACATACGTATGTCACGTCAATCAAAAAACTGACATACGTCTTTCTTTTCGAAACTAATCAGACCTGAACCATGCCGAAAACACAGGGCAAGGCATTGATTTTACTTATTTTTAGGGGACAGAACTCTTGGCCGGAACGGTCAGCCTTAATAGAGGTTTTCGCGCATGATGATCTCGATCCGGATCTTTTCCTGCGCCTCATAGATGTCCGTGCCGTCGCATTTGGCCCGCAAGACCCGCAGGGCACTGCGCACGAGATGCCCGACATTCTGGGCGATGACAGCATCAAGTTCGCCATCGGCAAGAGCCTGCCGCGTTACGGGCGTCAGATCGTGAGCGATCACCACAAACCGTCCGGCAACGCCATGCTCACGCAATGCATCCAGCATGGCCGCATTGCCCGACCCCATGGAATAAACCGCCTTCAGCTCCGGATGTGCCTTGAGCGCGTGGTCAAGGGTTTCATGGATCCGGTCCGGATCGTCGTAGAATTCGATCGTCGGCAGGGTTTTCAGTTGCGGAAAGTCCCGCGACAGCACTTCGTCCAGACCGAAGCGGCGCTCGATACTGTCGCGCGCCACCATGGAATTGGTCACCACCAGGATGCTGCCGGTCTCGTTGCGCAAGAACTTGCCCAACAGCGCCCCTGCGGTCTTGCCGGCGGAGAAATTGTCGACACCTGCAAAATAGTGGCACTTCGAGTTCGGCAGGTCCGACACCAGCGCGACGACGTAAACACCTGCACTCTTGATATGCGCGATGGCATCGCGCACCTGCGGTGTTTCCGGAACCATCATGGCAACGCCGTCCAGTTCGGACAGGTCCAGGGTCTTCAGCTTGTCGACAACCGCGTGCGGATCGGCGGCGTCGACCAGCAACACGCTGACGTCGGTCCGGTCCGCCACCTGCGCACCGGACGCTTCTTCGACCGCAGCCACCAGCGTTTCGACGAAATGATTGGGCCCTTCGGGAAGAACGAACACGAATTTGTACTGTCGCTGCCTGGCGAGATTGGCCGCATTGGTATCGCGCACATAGCCGAGCTTGCGAACAGCTTCCTTCACCCGCTCCGCGTTCTTCGGGCGCACATCCGCACGCCCGTTCAAGACCCGGTCGACGGTCGACAGGCTGACCCCGGCCTCGCGGGCGATATCGTGTACGGTTGGCTTGACCATTACGTCTCCCGGACCATCCCGCGTTCTCGTGAACGCAGACAAGATGATCCACCACTTCAACGCCGATCAGCGTCCGGGCGCCCCCACGGGATCGACCGGATACCCGCTGACCGACAGGGAGACAATGTCGCGCAGCATTCTGACATACGTCAATCAAAAATCCGCTTTACGGCGATTGACGGAAGAAATTTCCCCAAGGATATCAGGTAATTGCAAATCGCGGGCAAGCGTTGCAGAAGCAAGATGGCGCCATTGGCCACGCTTTCCTGCAGCTAATCCGATTCATGGCAACAGGGCAAGCCAGGCCGGTCGTTTCAACCGGCAGCAGCTCAAGAAACAGCAATCAAACAGCGGACAGACCGGGGTCAGTAGCACCTGCACTGTAGGCACATGCAGGCTCTGCAAGCTGCGCCTTGCCATTTGCGTCCGCAAAGGCCCGAACCATATGCGCAAGCCCTTCCTCTATGCTTGTCTTCGTTTGCCAGCCGAGCAATTGCCGTGCTCTTTCCCCCGACCCGACGAAGCCGTTGACGTCGAAGCTGCGCGGCCCGACATGGTGGATTTCGGCGTCCGTTCCGGCAAGCCGTACGCTGGCTTCGGCAAGTTCGGTCAGGCTGGTGCCGACCCCGGAGACGAATTGCACAGGTGGCGGCGCCTTCCGTTCCGCCTCGATGAAAGTGACCATCTTCAGGATACCGTCAACGACATCATCCAGATAATTGAAGTCGAAGACATGATTGCGGCCCTCGACCTGCAATCTCCGCCCTTCGGCGGCGGCTCTTGCGAAGGCGGGAACAACACGGTCCGCATGATCGGAAATCCGGCCATAGACGTTCGAGAACCGCAGGATAGCGGCCTTGACACCGGCCTCCTGGGCTGCCTCCACCAGCTTCTCGCCTGCCAGCTTTGACCGTCCGTAGACATTCATCGGGCAGCGTGCAGTGTCTTCATCAGCCGGAAATTGCGTGACCGGCCCATAGGCTTCCCGGCTGCTGCCGAAGAGGACCCAGGGACGGCTCCCGCTACTTGCAGCAGCTGCAAGAACGTTGCGGGTTCCCCCGACATTCACGTCCCGGCATAGCACGGGATTATGCTCGCCCCAAAGCACCCGGGACACTGCTGCCAGGTGAATAACGCCGCTGCAGCCCCGCACCGCGTCTTCAACCGCAGCGCCGTCGCGGCTGTCCTGCCCAGCATCGGCAACATCAAACGTACGGACAGGACGGCCCAGCGCCGTCAGCGTGTCCACAAGGGCGGACCCGATAAGACCGGCACTTCCGGTGATCAGTATGGGAAGGGACATGACGTGGTGTGTTCCAGGGTAGCTGCGAAAGCCCGGCCGCCTACCCGCTCGGCCGTTAAATCGCGCCTAGCACACGCCGTGCCAAAGACGCCCGGCAGTATTACAAAGCTGCCGCGGATCAAAATCTCTCGGCCAATTCCGCCAGACAGCTTCTCCATCAAGCTGCGTTTGCTCGGAGACCCCTCAGCCAATGCCGGCCCATGGCATGGCCGCGCCAGGGCATTTCCTGCCGAGCGCACCACCAGCACCGGGCGAATTTTACCTGGGGACAGCGGCAGATTTTGTCCGACGGAGCCAACAGCCAGCATCCATTCAACAGGAGAAATCAGCGTTTTTCGCAAAAACAGGCACTGGCACGGAAGTTGCTGAGCAGCCTTCGGCCCGCTATGGGGCTTTCTGGAACCTCCTTAAGTGACGACAATCAACGCCACGCCCAGCGCGGCAACCTTCTACGTCTCACCTGCAAGCACGTCGGTGTCTCCGGCCACGGAGGAGCCATCTTCCGATACAACTTCCGGACAAACGGCGACGGGATCTGGAACCAGCACCCTCACCTCGTCCCAGACGCTCGCCAGTTACGATGCGATCACCTACCAGGAAGTCAGCACCGACGACGCGGACCATATCCGCGCGCTGACCACCACCCAGATCCGGCAACTGACGGCGGAGGACCTTGCCGCCTTCTCCGCGAGCGAGTTGCAGGCGCTGACGGCACCCCAGATCGCCGCCCTTTCGGCCACCCAGATCCAGGATCTTTCCGGAACACAGATCGAGGCGTTTTCGCCCGGTCAGGTCAAGAGCTTTGCGACATCCGTCCTTGCCGGGTTTTCCGACAGCCAGTTTTCGCATTTCGGCTCTGACGATATTTCAGCACTGACCAGCCTGCAGGTGAAGGCGCTTTCACCCGCGAGAGTGGCGGGCCTGAGCCTGGAACAGTTTTCCGGCATGGCCAGCACCCAGCTTGGCATGCTGAGCGTGTCGCAATTCCGCAATCTGACCGTGGACCAGGTTGCGGCAATGACGGCGGAACAATCCGGCCAGCTGACGACCACCCACATGGGCAGCCTGACGATGTCGCAGGTGAAGGCGATCAGCGTCGACACGCTGCTGTCGCTCGCCAGCACCCAGTTCCGGGCCCTCAGCAGCCAGAGCATCGCCGCACTGACGACGACCCAGTTCGGCGCCCTGACCGCCACCCATATCGGCACGCTGTCGACCACCCAGGTGAAAGGGCTGACACTGCCGGAAATATCCGCGCTGACGTCCTCCCAGCTAGCCGGGCTCACGGCCCAGCAGGTCTCCGTGCTGTCGACCAGGCAGGTCCAGTCCTTCTCCGAGGACCAGATCCAGACCTTCAGCCCCGGGCAGATCAGGTTTTTTTCCGGAACCTCCATCGGCGCCATGACGACCACGCAGATCGGCGCGCTGACGGCTCCCCAGATCGCAAATTTCAGCAAGGCCCAGATCCAGGGCCTTACCCAGACCCAGACGCGTTACCTGAACGAGACCCAGCTCGGCACGCTGAACTTCTCACAGATCGGCCAATTGACCCGGACGGCGGTAGCTGCCCTCGGGGCTCAGCAGGTCGCCTCCCTGACTGCGGACCAGTTCGCGTCTTTCTCGGCAACGCAGATCACCTCGCTCAACAACGAGGTCATTTCCGGCCTCAGCGAAACCCGCGTCGCCAGTCTGACCACAACACAATTCCAGGGACTGACCGCCGGCGACCTGTCGCTGTTTTCCGAAGACCAGTTCAAGGCGCTGACAGAGACCCAACTGACCTCGATCACCGCGACCCAGGGCAAGGCGCTGAAAGAAACCCAGATCGCGCTTCTTACCGGCACACGCCTGAGCGCCCTGTCCAGTTTCGTGATCGCAGGGTTCAACGAGACCCAGTTCGACGCCCTGTCGACCGACCAGATCGGCGCCTTGAGCGTCAACCAGGTGCGCGGCATCGGCACCACGATGATCGCCGCACTGGATGAAACCCAGATCGGCGCTCTCGGTTCACTGCAGGTCCGCTCACTGACCACTCCCCAGATGCGGGCCTTTTCCGCCGGACAGCTCCGAACTTTCAGCACCGAGCAGATCGGCTCGATGGGCTATGCTCAGGCGCTAGCCCTGAATGGCACGACAATCCGCCAGCTCAGCAGCGACCAGATCGCCGCCTTCAACAGCACCGCCATCAAGGGCTTTTCCACCACCACGATTGCCGCTCTCGGACCGGAGCAGATGGAAGCGCTGTCGAGCAGCTTCCTGTCGAACCTGTCGACCAGCCAGTTGCGGAGCCTGACCGAAACCGCCTTCGCAAGCCTGAGTGCCGAGCAGTTTGCGGCGCTCGGCAACACGCAACTTGCCGATCTTGCCCCGGCGCAGATCCGCGGTTTGAGTGAAAGCCATATCGCGGCCCTGACGCCAGACAGGCTGGAAAGCCTGACTGCCACTGCCCTGTCGGGCCTGACCGGCACCCAGATCGGGTTTTTCTCGACGAGCCAGCTCAGCCAGCTTGCCCCGACCCAGATTGCCGGTCTCTCGGGCCAGGCAATCGCCGCTCTTGGAACGGACCAGCTTGCCGCGCTGTCGACAACGCAAGTCGCGGCTCTCACCGGCGCACAGGTGAAAAGCCTGACCGCATCGGCGGTTTCATCGCTGTCGTCGGATCAGTTCCAGGCGTTGTCCACGACCCAGATTGCAGCCCTTGCCGGCAACACTGCCGGCCTGACGGATGCTCAGGTTTCCGCCCTGCAGGGCGAGCGCCTGAACGCCCTTTCGGCAGCCGGCATTTCTTCCCTCGGCTCCGGCCAGATCGCTGCTCTGACACCGGACCAGATTGCGGCGCTGAGCAACACACAGGTTTCAGCTCTTTCCAGCACCGCCGTCGGCCAGTTGAGTACGGCGCAATTCGATGCCTTCACGACAACGCAGATCACATCCATTGTCGCCAATCAGGCCAAGGGCCTGACCCGAGACCAGATTGCGTCCCTGTCGACAACACAGGTGGCAAGCCTTGCACCTGCCGCACTAGGCGCCCTCGACAGCACCCAGACCGAAGTGCTCTCTTCGACCCAGGCGGCCGCGCTATCTGCCAAACAGATCGGCTCGCTGTCGGCCTCCGGGCTTGCCGGGCTGAACAGCGACGTTATTGCGGGGCTTGAGAAAACCCAGATTGCCGGACTGACAGCCACACAGACCGCATCTCTCGGCGCGACCCAGATCGCCGCATTGTCCGCGGACCAGCTGGCCCAGTTCAGCTCCGTGCAATTGCGTGCCCTGACCCAGACGCAGATGGCGGCGGTGACGGCGACCGAACTAGGCTCTCTGTCGAACGCGCAGTTTGGAGAACTGACGGCAGCCGCGATCGGTGGCCTGCGTGAAGAGGCCATCGCCGCCCTGACGACGACACAACTCGGCTCCCTGACAACAACACAGATGAAAGGCCTGACCGACGATCAGGTCGATGCGCTGTCGCCCGAGCAGATCCTGGCGCTGAGCGACAAGCAGATCGGCGCATTGTCTGCAACAGGTCTCGCAGGTCTTTCCGCCTCCGACGTGTCGGGCCTGACAACAGCCCAGTTGAACGGCCTGACCGGAGTTCAGTTGAAGGCCTTGAACGCAACCCAGTTCGAAGCCCTGGTGCCAGGTCAGATCGCGGCGCTGACAGCACCCCAGGTCGCCAGTTTCAACGCGGCGCAGGTGACCCGCCTGACAACGGCACAGGTGGAAGCGCTGACCACCACCCAAACCGCAGCCCTTTCGGCCACCGGGATCAAGGGCCTGACACGAACCGCAATTGCAACCTTGAGCGATGCCCAGCTGGCCGCCTTGACCGGTACGGCGATGGCGGGCCTCGCCACCACGCAGATCCAGTCTTTCAGCACCGGCCAGATATCCGCCCTGTCGGCAACACAGGTGAAAAGCCTCAGCGCCGGAACGATCGGCGCGCTCAAGGCCACTCAGGCAGCCGCCCTCACCAACGAACAGCTTGCGGCCCTGAACACCACACAAATTGCGGGCCTGGGTGATGAAGCCCTTGAAGCCTTTTCGAGTGAGCAGATGGCGGCGCTGTCACGGTCGCAGACCAGCAGTCTGAGCACCGCGGCGCTGACCGGACTAACCACCACACAGACCGCCTCCCTCTCCACATCACAGATCAGCGCGCTCACGAGAACACAGATTGGATCGCTGTCGGCTGATCAGATCGGATCTTTCACGACCAGCCAGATCGCCGGGCTGACGACCACCCAGGTCAGCTCCATATCCGGAGACGCTGCTGCAGGCCTGAGCCCGGCGACCACCGCCTCCCTGTCGACAACACAATTGAACGCGCTTTCAGCCGCAGCCTGGAAAGGCCTTGCTCCGGCAGCTGTTTCCGCACTTTCGACCAGCCAGATATCCAGCCTCGCTGCAATCACCATCGGCCTTCTGAACGGCGATCAGGTCGGAGCGCTATCGACCACGCAGATCGAGAGCCTGTCGAAAACGCAGATGCAGCGGCTTTCCGCCGAAGGTCTCGGCGCCATGAGTGCCGGCCAACTGGGTGCTCTTACCGACAAGCAGATCTCCGGCTTGTCTTCGAAGGCCCTTGCCGGTCTGACCCCGATCCAGGCAGACCAGCTTGGCACGGACAAACTGCTGTCGCTGAACTCCGAGCAGATATCAGGCCTCTCCACAAGCGTCATTTCAAGCCTGGCGCCGGGCACGATCGCCAGCCTCAGCACGCATCAGGTAAAGGCCCTCACGGCAAGGCAGACAGGTGCCCTGACAACTGAGCAGGCCGCCGCCCTCACCGGCAATCAGATCGCTGCAATGTCGACAGCCGGTATCGGCGGACTTTCGTCCACGGTCCTCTCGAGCCTTTCGCCGGAACAGATCTCCCGGTTCGATCCGGATCAGGTAGCCGCGATTGCTCCCGGAGCCCTGGCAGGAAGCGGTACTGCCGTGCTTTCCAGATTGTCCGGGGAGCAGTTTTCCGCATTGACCGCCGGTCAGCTCGCTGCACTCAAACCAGCGCAGATCGCGTCCCTTGAAAGCGCAACGATAGCCGGACTGGCAACGACACAGATTGCGGGATTGTCGGCAGCGCAAGTCGGCGCTCTCACCCAGGATCAGATCGGAGCGCTTGGCACACGTCAGGTTGCGGCGCTGACACCTTCCGGCCTGTCCGGTCTGGGGGCCGATCAATTCTCCTGGCTGTCAGCCAGCCAGCTCGCCATGTTCAGCGGAAAGCATGTTGCCGGGCTTTCGACAACCACGATTGCCGCACTCGATGCAACGAGCCTTGCAGCTTTCTCCGGCGGACAATGGGCGAGCATGACCGCCACCCAGGCTGCAGCCTTGACGGCAACGCAGATCGGCACGCTGACGCCACTGCGGGTCTCTCAATTGTCGCTGATCGAGATGGGTGGCCTTTCCAGCTCGGCAGCCGGTGCCCTGTCCGCCCCTCAACTGGCCGCTCTGACAACAGGACAGGTTTCGGCCCTGTCCCAAAATGCTGTTTCCGGCCTGAGTGCGGCACAAATCAGTGCACTGTCGGAAGACCAACTCACAGCTCTGACGACCAGCCAGATCGAGGGATTGTCCGGAGCAGCGCTTGCCGGGCTTTCGCCAACGACGCTTGCCACCTTCACCGATCCGCAATTCGGCGCACTGTCGGCCACTGCGATCAGCGGACTGAACACCGGCCAGATCGCATCCCTTTCCAGCACACGCATTGGCCTTTTGACGCCCGCCGCAGCCGGCGGCCTGACAGGGGCACAGGTCGCCTCGCTGACCACCGACCAGTTGGCCGCGCTCAAGCCCGCACAGATTACGGCTCTTTCGGCCAGCGGCATCAAGGGACTGACGGCAGCGCAGCTCTCGCAGTTCAACTCAGGTCAGCTTGGCGCCCTCGGTTCGACCGGACTGGAGGCCCTGACCGCCACCGCCATTGCCGGCCTCACGCTGTCGCAACTGAGCTCGCTCTCCACCTCGCAGATGGAATATCTGTCGGCGTCGGCGATCTCCGGTCTGAGCGCGGACCAGATCGGCGGTCTGGCGACAGCACAGCTTCTCGCTCTTGCCAGAGAGGCGGTCTCCGGCATGACGGCAACCCAGATTGGCGCCTTGTCTGCAGACCAGTTCACCGCCTTCACCTCGACCATGATCGGCGCCCTTTTGCCGTCGACGATTGCGGGACTTTCGGAAAACCAGATCGAAGCGCTGACCCTGACCCAGATCAGCGGCCTGAGCGCTGCGCAGGTCGGATCCATTTCCACCAGCGCGCTGGCCGGTCTTTCTCCGGATGAAATCGCCGAAATGAGCGCGTCACAACTTGCCGGTCTCGTGCGTGTGCAGTTGCGCGCCCTGTCAAATGCGCAATTCACGGCTTTGACCCCATCCCAGATCGCCTCCCTCAGCGCAAACCAGGTTTCCAACCTGACCAGCAGTGAAATCTCGATCCTGTCGTCCACCCAGTTCGGAGCGCTGACCTCGCGCCAGGTCGGAGCACTGACAGTCACGCAGCTGGGTGCCCTGGCACCGGAACGCATCGGAGCCATGTCTTACGCCCAGCTGTCCGGCCTCACCGGAACCCAGATCCGTTCGCTCAGCGCGCAGGCGATCGCTGCCCTCGGCCCGCAGTCGATCGAAGCGCTCGACGCCGACCAGATCGGACACTTCACAGAGACACAGATCGCGACCATGACACCTGAGCAAATCGCCGCCATGGCTGTAGCGGTCTCCTGATCCTTGCGCCATCATTCCGACTCACCAGACACACCCAGGACCGCCACGAATGGCAAATGAAACCAGCCTGTCGATCGTTGAACTCATCGGCGCGGCCGAGGCCCTGAAAGGCAACGGCTCCTTTGGTGCCGCGGAAGTTCTCTATGGCACCTGGGTGGCACAGAACCCGGATGACCCACTGCTGTATGCAGTGCTTTTCAACCAGTCTGTGCTGTTTTCCGAAACCGGCAAGCTGGCGGCTGCGCGCGAGACACTGGAGCGCGCGTTGAACCTCAATCCGAGCTTTCATGCGGCCCATATAAACCTCGGCCGTGTTCTGGAACAGCAGGGGGATATCGGCGCGGCGGTTGGCCAGTGGAACACAGTGCTGGAACAGACCCTTGCGGTGACGCCGGCTTCGCTCTCCGTTCGTCTGACGGCCCTCAACCAGATTGCCCGCACGCTGGAAGCCGCCAACCAGGACGTTCTAGCCGAAAGCATGCTGCGCCAGAGCCTGGAACTCGACCCGCACCAACGGGAAGTCGCGCAGCATTTCATTGCCCTTCGGCAACGCCAGTGCGAGTGGCCGGTGGTGCAGCCGCTGGAACGGGTAACGCCTTCACAGCAGGTGCGGGCCATGTCGCCCCTGTCGGCGGCGGCCTTCAGCGACGACCCGCTATTTCAGCTTGGCCTTTGCGCCGACTACAGCCGCCAGGACGTCGGAACGCCCACCGCCCCCATGAAGGCATGGCCAAAAGCCATGGAGCACGACGGCCCGCTGCGGATCGGTTACCTGTCGTCCGATCTTCGCGAACATGCCGTCGGTCACCTGATGGCGGAAGTGTTCGGCCTGCATGAGCGGTCCAAGGTCGAGGTCTTCGCCTATGATTGCGGTCCGGCGGCGGATGATCCGCTCAGCCGGAATTTCCGGGAAACCACCGACAACTGGCGCACCATTTCCGGCATAGACGACGAAGCTGCCGCGCGGTTGATCGCCGAAGACGGCATCCAGATCCTGATCGACGTAAACGGCTATACCCGGGAAGGCCGCACGCGGCTGGTCGCACTGCGTCCGGCTCCCGTCATCGTCAACTGGCTCGGTTTTCCAGGCACGACGGCCAGTCCGTTCCATCACTATATCGTCGCCGACGACATCATCATTCCGCAGGACCACGAAATCTATTATTCCGAAGAGGTTCTGCGCCTGCCTTGCTACCAGCCGAACAACCGCAAGCGCGTCGTTTCCGAGCGCATCTGGCAACGCTCCGATTTCGGACTGCCGGAAGACGGCACGGTGTTCTGCTGCTTCAACGGCAGCCACAAGATCACGCGGTTCTGCCTGGACCGCTGGTTCGCCATCCTGAAGAAGGTACCGGGAAGCGTTCTCTGGCTGCTGACCGGCGGCACGGAAACCGACCAGCGTCTCAAGGCTTGTGCCGAAGCGGCAGGCATTGCTCCGGACAGGCTGGTTTTTGCCGGGAAGATGGCCAACCCCGACCATCTGGCACGTTATCCGCTTGCCGACCTCTTCCTCGACACCACCCCCTATGGCGCCCATACCACCGCCTCCGATGCCCTCTGGATGGGCGTGCCGGTCCTCACGATTGCCGGAAAATGTTTCGCCGCACGGGTCTGTGCGAGCCTGGTCACTGCCGCCGGTCTTCAGGAGCTCGTCTGTCAGACGCCGGAAGATTACGTGAAACGCGCAGCAGACCTCGGCAAGGACCGCCAAGCGCTGCGGGATCTTCGTCAACGCCTGACCGAGAGCCGGGACGACTGCCTCCTCTTCGACACGCCGCTTCTGGTTTCGAAACTGGAAGGTCTTTATGCTGAAATGTGGCAGGCGTGCCGCAGCAATACGCTTCCCAAACCCGATCTCAGCGATCTGGACGCCTTGCTCGAAGTTGCCCCCGGCATCGACCACGAAACGACAGACATGCTGGCCGTGGACGATTATCCCGCCGCCTGGCGCGATCTTCTCATCGCACGTCACGAGGCAAGGCCATTGTTCAGCCGCCGGTTTCTGGACTTTACCGGGGCCTGACCGACATCAGCCTCGGGAACGAGTGGGGTGTTCAGGCTTGGACGAGCGCGCCAAGTCGTTCCACGGTGAGGTTCACCTGTTCATCCGTCAGGCCGGGATGTATGGGCAGACACAGGATCCTGCTTGCCAGCATGGACGCAGTTTCCAGGCGACCAGTCCGACGGCAATGCTGCAGAACCGGCTGGTCGTGCAACGGAACCGGATAATGAACTGCCGTTTCTATGCCTGCCTCTCGCAAACCTCTGGCAAGCGCTTCGCGATCCTCCAGAACGACGGCATATTGCGAACGGGCACTGCCTGCCATGTCCGGACTGCGGACATAATCCAAACGACCAGTCTCCCGGAGTGGTTCGAGGAGCCTGTCGTATAGCGCACCTATACTGCGGCGACGATCCAATGCCCTGCTGAAACGGTCGAGCCGCGCCAGCAGGGCAGCGGCGGCGATCGAACTCATCCTGCCGTTCATCCCCAGCCGCAGGTGATGGTACTTGCCGCCTTGTCCATGGTCACGGATCTCGCGAAGCGCGCTGGCGAGCGCCTCATCATTGGTGAAGACCGCTCCGCCGTCCCCTGCCCCGCCGAGCACCTTCGTCGGAAAAAAACTGGTGCATCCGAGCCCCGCCAGATTGCCGCTCCGCCTGTCTTCCAACCCCGCCCCCAGGCTCTGGGCAGCGTCTTCGATCACCGGGATTCCATGCCTTGAGGCAATCGAATTGATGGCTTCGAAGTTGGCAGGCAGTCCAAAAAGCGAGACCGCGACGATGGCCTTGGTGCGGCTGGAAATCGCTGTTTCCAGTTCATCCGGGTCAAGCAGGCCGGACGGGCGCAGGACGTCCACCAGAACCGGCTCCGCACCGAGCAAAAGAGCGCTTTCCGCCGGCGCGATGAAGGTAAAGTCCGGAACAATGACTTCATCACCCGGCCCAATGCCGAGAGCCATCATGGCCATTTGCAAGGCCGTCGTTCCCGAAGCACAGGCGACTGCAAATCTTGCCCCAGTAATCCCGGCAAGCTTTTGTTCCAGCTCGGCAATTTCCGGACCGCCGACAAAACGCCCATGTGAGAACACCCTGTCGATACCTTCCAGAGCCTTGGCCCGGACAGGTTGCCATTCGGCAACCACATCGGCGAAGGGAACAATCACCTTCACGCCGCACCTTCCGGTAGCTTGGAGGTCTCGAACGCGCGTCGTCTGATTGCGTCCGACAGTCGAAGTACAGCGAGCGCCTCTTCAGCTGTCGCCAGTTCAGCCGCGTCACCTGCTCTGCTCATGACAAAAACTTCGGCCTGCCGCGTCAGTGGGTCCGGCCGCCCGTCGGGCGACAATGCAAGAAGGTCGAAACAGCGCGTTTCATCTCCGTCCAGCCTGACGTCAAGGCTGCGCTTCCGTTCGCTGGCTCCATGGACCGCAGCCAGCTCATAGGATCTGTCGCCAAAACCGAGACGGCAGCAGACATAATCCAGGCAGCCTGCCGTCCTGCGGCTCTCCAGCACCGTTATCTCGCAGTCACTTGTTCCCTCGAGTTTCACGATCCAGTCCAGATCATGCACCATCAGGTCGGCGATCACGTCCGGGCCGCCGGAAACGCTTTGCATCCGGGACAGCCGTTGCACGCGCACCTTGCCTGAGCGCTTGCGCAAGGCGGCCATCGTGCTTTCGATGGCCGGGTTGAAACGTTCGACCTGCGCGACCGATAGCCTGGCGCCGCCGGTGCGGGCCGCGACAATCATCGTCTCTATCTCTCCCGGGCACAGGGACAAAGGTTTTTCGACAAGGCAATCGATGCCGCGCGCGAGCAACGGAACGGCAGCCTCGGCATGCCTTTCGACAGGAACCGCAACAACGGCAGCTGCAAAGTCGTTGGCGAGACCATCGATCGATCGCGCGAACGGGATCCCGTTTGCAGCAATCTCTTTGCCCTCGTCTTCATCGACGATACCGACAAGAGAAACGCCGGGCATTTTGGACAGGCATTCCATATGGAGCTGGCCCATCTTGCCAAGGCCAACCAGCAGCACGCGCAATGGTTCCTCGGAGACAATTTCGGCAAGATGCAGGGTCACGATTTCGGCTTCCTGAAGGACGCTATCTGCCGGCGGCACCGCTTGAGAACCTGCTTCTCAAACCCCTGACAGGCCATCCGAACAGCCAATCCTGGAAATCTGTGTCTTTCCAGTTCCCTCTTCAGACCCTGCAATTCCCTCCTCAGGCCCTGCACTTCTCTTTCCAGTTCAGCGATCCTCGCCTTGTGTCGCGCATCATTGTTGGCAGCTACTGCCGTATCCCGCTCCAACTGAGCTTTCGCCGCCCTGAGGTCTGCATCGGCGAGGTTTTTGCAATGTTCCGCCTGTTCCTTTGCCTTCACCCGCGGTGCTAGCTGACTGACATAGCGCGATGCGGAGGTCAGTCTCTCGCCATCGTGCAGCGTCCCGGCAACGTCACTCCAGCGTTCGATGGTCCTGTAGTAGATTTCCAGCCATCGATCCACGGCAGCTTCCAGGCCGGCGTTCGCCCTGATCCACTGTGTCACCGTGCGCGCATCCGATGCGTCGTAACGCTCCAGTTCACGCTCGATCTTGTCCTGATGCAAAAGCTGGTTCTGCAAGGTTCGGATGCCGAAATTCAATCCACGCATGCTTTGCAGATTGGAGGAACTGACAAGCCCGCCAAGTTGACCGTAATCCATGACGACAACGGCACATCCGGATGCCATTGCCTCGATTGCAGCGCGCGCCTTTGCAAAGACAACGTCATAGTCCGCCAGGATGGTCTCCGGGTGCGCGGCGGAGCGGCCGGAGTTCTGTCCAACGATATCGACGCGCTCGATGCCCATGCGGGTGCAGGCGTCGCGTATCGCCTTCGGGACCTGAGCCGCAGAATTGCTGAAGACAAGTGCGGACTTCGGCTTGTCCGGAAGGTCCCGCACCTTTCTGAAGCGGTCGAGATCGACAAAATTATGCAGGACCGAGATCTGGTCAGCCGGTACGCCCGCACTGGTCAGAAGACGTTCCCGGCACAGGTCATCAACTGCGACATAGTGCAGGATGTTCGGGAAGACCGGTGGCCATTCCTGCCAGGGAATCCAGCCGTGACAGGTATAGGTGACCGGCACTTGCGGAAAACGAAGCGCGGCCGTCATCGTTTCCAGATGATGCTGCCCGTGGATCACATCGGGCACCGCGGACAGGTCCCGCAGGTCGTCAACGACAGGAATCGTCGCCGCTCGGAGACGGTCGGCAACCGGGCCAAGGCTCTGGCTGTAAGCAACCGGGAAGTGCCCGCGCCGCATGAGGGCCAGCGCCAGATCCCTGAGATAAAGCTCAGACCCGGCTGGTTGATCCAGCGTGTTGTTGGTCATCAGGATCCGGAGCGGACGACGGTCAGCCTGCATGAGGCGTCATCCCAAGCGCTTCGCGAACCTGCGAGGCAGAGGCAAACCGCTTGCCAAGGAGCGTGCAGAGTTCGCTTACCCGGCTAACCAGTTTCTCGTTTGTAGCCGGTTGCGTTCTGTCCGCATCAAGCCACAGAAAATCCTCCAGACCGGTTCGCACACCGTTTCCGAACAAGAGCCCCAGCGTGTTGGCGGCAAGCTGGCTTTCGCCGATGCCACCTGCACACCAGACGGATTCTGGAGGCAGATCCTGCGTGATCGCCGCCAGATGCAGGGGCGTTACCTGTGCACTGCTGAGATTTCCGAGCAGCACGTTGAAATAGAAGGGAGGCTTCAATATCCCGCGGTCTGCAAGATACCTGGCGTAGTTCACCATGCCCGCATCGAAGACCTCCAGCTCGGGACGAATGCCGCGGTCTTCCATGGTCTTTGCAAGGCGGACAACCATGTCCGGTGCATTGATACTTTCGGTGCGGGCAAAATTCAGCGAGGACAGCGTGAGGCTGGCCATGTCAGGCCTGAGGTCTCCTGTCAGCAGCAAGGGGTCTGAACGTTGTTCGAACGCCGGGAAGTTCCGACCGCTGAGGGACACGCAGATGATCACATCCGGGTGCGTTTCCCGGATACCTGCGATGATCCGCGCGTATATGTCTTTCCGGAATGTTGGCCGGCCATCCTCGTCTCTTGCATGAATGTGCAGGATCGTCGCGCCAAGGTCCGCACACAGGCGGCAGTCGGCGATGATCTCGTCCGGCGACAGCGGCACGGCCGACGACATGGCACGGGTCGGCACCATTCCCGTGGGTGCAAGGTTCAGGATCAGGTCCTTCATGGGGATTTCTGAGCTTGCCTGTCCTGTCCGTCAGATCTGACTCGAGCCGGATTACCAACCACGAGAGCACCCGGAGGAACGTCTCTGGTCACAACACTGCCGGCACCGACAACTGCATTTGCGCCGACACGAACACCTGGAAGAATGCGACTGCCACCACCGATCTTCGCTCCGCGCTCGATATAGGGATAGACCATCGGTCCACCTTTCAGCTTGTCGTTGAGCGTGACGACTTGCGGGCCGATGAAGACGTCATCTTCAACAGTAACCCCACGTGTAATATGGCAGCCGGTCTGAATGGAAACATTATCGCCAATGACACATTCGCAAATATTGCAATGCGACCCGATAGTAGTTCCAGAACCAATGCTTGCATTCTTGTGAATTATCGTCATGGAACCGACACGTGTACCGGGTCCTATTGTGACGTTTTCCTGCACCTCCGTGAGTGAGGCATTGTAAAAAAGCACGTCGGGAAAACGTTCTTCTGGCGTTTCGGATTGGCTCATGTGATTTGACGGGGCTGTTGTTGTTGTTTTTGAAGATCAGGTCTGCGGAACAATGGCATAGCCGTTGACGGCGTGAAAGGTCAAAAGCTTTCAAATACGCCTTTGCCGCAGGTGCTGTTTCGCGGTAGTCCACATGCCCGGTCCTGTCCTGTTACGACAGGACAAACACCACGAACCGCGAGACCTGACACCTTCACACGGAACGTGTTGCGGGCAGACAGACAAGGCAATGAAGACAGCATCGGATCAGCAAAAAACAAACGTCCAGCGCCTTGGCGAGAAGATGGCGCTCGACCACGGATTTCTTGGCGTGCCGACCCAGACCTTCGATGAAGGTGGCAGACGTCAATTCGCAGAGCTCCTGCGCGAAGGCTTGTCGCCGGAAACGAGTGTGCTGGAAATCGGCTGCGGTTGTCTGCGGACCGCCTACTGGCTGATTCCCTTTCTTGGAGAGCAAAACTACTGCGGTATCGAACCGCACCGCGACAGGGTGCGTTGGGGACTTGATCTGTTGTTTGATGATCAGGTCCTTCGACAAAGACAGCCGCGTTTCGACCACAATGCCGAATTCGACCTGTCCGTGTTCGGTAAAAAGTTCGACATGGTTCTGGCGGGGTCCATCTGGACCCATTGCAGCAAGTCTCATATCCGCACGATGCTGGAGGGTTTTCTCCAGAACTCGAGCGAGAATGCGGTTTTCCTCGTTTCCTACCTCCCTGCGAAGTCCCTGGAAGAGGACTACAACGGCACAGCATGGGTCGGCACAAGCCATGTTTCCGATGAACCGGGGATCGTTCGCCACAGCAA
Organism: Roseibium sp. ROS1; assembly: GCF_054658215.1. NCBI lineage: Bacteria > Pseudomonadati > Pseudomonadota > Alphaproteobacteria > Hyphomicrobiales > Stappiaceae > Roseibium > Roseibium sp. ROS1. Next base: position 520,677 of record NZ_BAAGIG010000001.1, on the reverse strand, counting down.
GTCCTGGATCGACACCGAGTGCACCAGTCTTGGACTTCGTGTGGATTTTCTCGACCGGAAGGCCTTCGACGGACAACTCTGGCTGCGGGTACAACGGGCATCCAGCATCGGCTTTCTCGGCCGTCTTCAAGACTGAGCCGCTTCACGCCGTCCACGAAACACGCCGCAAGCATGTGGAACCATGACGTTTCGGCAAGCGCGTTGTAATTGTATTTCCAAGAAGACTTGCTAAATAAGAATCACTTTGAAAAAATTTTATCCGGAAGGGGCCCATGGCGGATTTCAGCGCTCAGATTGAAAAGTCGAAAAAGGAAGTTGCCGCCGCGAGGCAGAAAATCGACGAGCTGACCTCGAAGATCGAAACCGCGAAGTCCAAGCTGGACACCGGGCAGGACATTTCCATCGACATCGAGAACGCGTCCCTGGACGATGTTCACAAGCACACCGAGCTCATGGGCGCCAACATCGCCGAGCTCATCATGGGTCTTGACGATGTTACCGCGACCTTCTCCAAGGACTTCGATGCCATGCGCACGAAGACCGGATGGGAAAGCTTCATCGGCATATTTTCCAAGCAGCGCTCCGACAGCATCCGCCAGGAACGCATGCGCTCCGCCAGCATCGACGACAAGCTGCAGGACCTGATCACCAAGTCCAATGTCATCGGACAGCTGCTGCAGGAACAGCTCAACACGCTGAACGAACATTCCAAGCGTGTGGAAACCAACCTCAGCGAAACACTGAGCCAGCGCGAACAGACTGTCGGCACGCTGGAGGAAATCAAGGCCAAGCTTGTGGCCATGGATCCGGATGTGATTGCTCTGGAAAACAAGATTTCCGTGGAGACCGATGCCTCCGAGCGCACCAAGCTGGAGAGCCAGCTGGCGGAGATGAATGCCGAATACAACCGCCTGGCCCAGGAAGAGCAGGTCAAGCTGGCCGAGAGCCAGACGCTGGAACGCTACATCGAAAAGGGCAAGACCTGGGTCGACAGCCTTCAGAACCAGGCGGCCACCCAGATGGTGCTGATCAACAAGCTGCAGACGGACACAAAGCAGCGCGTCGTGCTCTACGATGCGCTTGTGAAATCCCTCAAGACGGCCCAGCAGCAGGATATTGCCCACAAGATCAACGAGATCGGCGTGGCCACCGACAAAGAAGCCCAGTCCGCGATGGCCGCCATCGGCTCCGCAACCAACCAGCGCATGGCCGACATGATGGAAGCCCATGAGGACCACATGGTGTTCGCGCGCAAGGTGCTGGAGGAAAAGGCCAAGTCGGACGAGCGTTTCGCGCGCCGGTTCCAGCAGATCGTCGAGAAGCACGACAAGAACACGTACGGGGCCTGAGGGTCTGAACCGTGGATCTGACCCTGGACCACAGAACCCTGGAAGAAGCGCATGAAACACGGCGCTACTTCGCCAAGTTCGAGCGGATCATCTCGCATTTGCAAGGGGTGGCGGAAAGCGTCATCAACGAGAACACCGCGCTCGCCTCGGAAATACCGGTTCTGAAAGAGTACCTGGAAGCGCTGTCGGGAACCTTCACGGCGCTTTCCTACAAATATCTGCTGGCGGGCCGCGTGTCGGACATGCTGCCCTCGCTTTTGAACATCGACCGTCAGGACAGCGGCTTCCCGATCTATCAGGAGCTGCTGCAGATGGCGAACGACGCCATGCAGGCGGACAAGCATTTACGGTCGCTGCCGGCAATGCGCGAACTCAAGCTGGAAATGGTCAACCATATCCTGCGTGAACAGTCCTCGCCGACCAACCTGCAGTTTGCCGCCTCGCAGCGCCAGTATTACGAAGAGCTCGCCAAGGGCGACCTGTTCTGGGCACGGAACGACCCACGTCTGGCCTGGATGGGCAATGTCGTCGACAACCGCCGCCTCTACAGGCTGCATTGGGCCGTCTATGACAGTCAACAGAACATTCCGCTGATCTACATTCTCGACCTGGAAGACAGCGGCAAGTGGCCTCTGGCCAAGGACGAGCGCCGTTGGCCGCGCGTCCAGAGCCATCTGACCGCGCAATCCTCCGCGTCCCTGAAGCTGGTGACAATCGCTCGCGGCTTCGACCGCGACTTCGATGACCTGCATCCCAAGCGCCTGCGCCGGTTCTTTCTGGGGCCGATGTACAGCCACACCTTTACCCAACAGTCCGGTCCGCTGCGCGACGTCCTGGCCGAAGCCGCCGGTCGTCCTGGAGAAGACTGGGCTCTGGCCTGGACGACCGAAACCCTGGTCGCCTCCGGCTCCGAGTTCGAATCCGCAGGCTTCTTTTCGTCGGTCGAGCGGCAGATCTACCAACTCGATCCGCTGTCGGCGCACAATCCGGCATCACAGGAAGTCGCAGGCCATACACACCAGCAGCGATCGCTGATCCTGCCGCAGCGGCCTTATCAAATTCTGGAAGAGCGAAACCCGCCGGGCTTTGCCAATATCCGCAAGTATGTCGTCAGCCCTTCGGGCAAGATCCTCAGTTACAAATAGGTTTTTCGCGTGACCCTTTCCAACGACCTCATGGAACTGAAAGAAGACAAGATCCGCGAGAAATACGCCTTTGCGGAAGCAATGCTCCAGGGCTTCGACCACACCCCGCGGATCGCCAAGAAGTCGGATGCGCCCGTTGCACAGGACCGTTCGCCCGGCCTTGGCGCCCGCCGGCGGTTCCGCTCCACGACGCCCGGCCTCGTCACTCGCTCCACGGCCCGTCCCGAAGGTGTGCAGCTTTCAAACCGCATTCTGGAATGCGACGACGATGCTCTGACCACCCCGCTTCAGGCGAGCGTTCTGCGGTCCCTGCGCCGGGCGCTGGCTGTCGCCCAGGTGGCGTCCGACCAGTTTGCCGACCAGACCGGCCTTGCCGAGCTAAAGCGCGCCAACCTTGCCGGAACGCTGGACGCCTCGCAGAAGATGCGGTTCCAGGATCTTCTGTCGGCAACGGCCATGATTGCGCTGCACGTCTTTGCCAACATGACGGACTTCCTCCTGTCGGGGCTCTCGGCCGAAACCGGTGAAACCGAAGTCCAGTGCGGCGACGTCGAGGAAATCCTTTTCGACAACGACCAGCTCGCCCTTCATGGTGTTCTCTGGGAGCTGGACCAGGAAATTGCCGCCGCCGCGATTGAAACCGATGCCCAGTTGATCGGCCTGGTGACGTCCTTCTGCGAACAGCTGATGGAAAAGGTGACACTTCGCGCGGAAGGCGTCAGCGTGCTGCAGGCATTCTCGGAAAGCCGTTACCGCGTGGAAGCGGACAATTTCGAGATTACCGGCTTCACGCCTTCCGCACGCGCGCACTCGACCACGCTCGCCATGGCGTTCAAGAAGCCGGAAGAAGTCGTCGGCAACCACATCGCCAAATACCAGGCGATGAAGCTTGCCAAGATGCTGATGGCCTACGATTTCGACCGCAAGCTCAACCCGTTCGCGGAACTCGGCGGCTTTATCTTCACCTTCATGGGCGACGGCAAGCCGGGCACCGGCAAGACAACCCTGATCCAGATGATGGCCGGCATGGTCAACGACTATTGCCAGGTCGCCGGCTATCCGTTCCGCTATCAGAACCTCTCCACGGAGAGCATCGACAGCTACCAGGGCAAGTCTGCCCAGAATGCCAAGGCCTTCATCCGCAATGTCACCGACCCGAATGTGATCGGTTTCGGCACCATCGACGACATAGACCAGCTTGCCGGCAAGCGCGGCGATCGCCAGTCCTCTGCCGGCCAGCTCGAAATTACTGCGGTCCTGATGGAGAGCTTTGCCGGTGCCAACACGGTGGTGCGCGGCAACTGCACGTTCGGCATGTTCTCCAACTATCCGGAGAACGTCGATGACGCCCTGCGCCAGCGCGCCGGTGCCCGCTTCCTGGTCGACGGCCCGCAAAGCCGCGAGGACTACATCGACATCCTGCATCTGCTGATGGGCAAGAACCACTCGATCCCAGTCGGCGACCATGATCTTTTCGAGGCCCAGGCTCTGAAGAAGGCTGTTGCGGCGTCCTACGAGCGTCACTCCCGGCCACAGGAAGATGCGCTGACGAAGGTGTTCGACAACGTGCGGGCTGAAATCGGTGACCTGGACACGATCGCCAAGCTCGGGACCTACCTGAAGGCCATCCAGCAAGCGGACGAACGTTTCACCGGCCGGGCGATCAAGAACATCACCGATGCCGTGAAAGTGCGGGCGATGGACTTCGAATTGCCGGATGCCTGGATGGAAGATCCGGAACTGTTCCTGTTCAAGGACTACGAGACCAAGAAGGCGATGATCGCCGACCTGGCGCAGCCGATCACCGTCGACATGGTCATCCAGGAAATCAACCGCTACGCGGACAGCGAATTCCGCTATGCGGACAAGTCGGACGAGGTTGCCATCGAGAATGCCGTGCGCGAGATGCAGCGCATGGAAGAAGCCAAGCGCCGCTACATGGAAATCACGCGCACATGATGAGGCTCGTCAAACATGGCTTGATGTTCGGCAACCTCTACGAGGTCTCCGCACCGTCCATGGTGGCCCGCTACAACCGCGCGCTGGAACACCTGACCGGCAAGCGAACGGCGCTCGAAGCCTTTCACGTCGATATCTCCGGATTTTCGCCGGAGATCGGCGACGAGCTGGACGACATCCACTACCTCAATCCGCACGGCTGCAACCGGCAGTTCATTCTGCTGTCGATCGAACAGAAGACCGCACCGCTGCTGAACGCGCGGTTCTCCACGTCGCGTTCGATCCTGAAACGCTTCATCGAGGACAATGAGGAACAGCTCTTTGCGCTGTCGATCCGCGATTGCGTCGTCGGTGAACTGGTCAACTCGATCTATTCCATCACCTCGCCGCAGGATCTGTTTTATATCAGGGCGATCGAGGTGGAGGCCGACACCGTCGGCGGGCATTCCGAAGCAGGTGATGAACTGGCCGACAAGATCGAAGCGTTCATGAGCGAGCCCGACGGCTGGTGGGACGATGTGCTGATCGCGGACATGATCGAGCTTTCCAAGCACACCGGCGACATCATCCGCACCCCCTTGGCGATCAGTTCGAAAAGCTATGAGCAGGGAAATTTCCATACCTCCCATTTCGGCGGCCTCTACATCTTTCGCGATGTGAAGGAAACCGCATGCATCGCCTCCAGGCGCATGGACATTGTCGTCGACCTGCCCGTGAAGCACCTCTTCAGCCTGGAAGACCGCTACGAGGTGGCCGATTTCCTCAATCGAAACCAGTTGGTGGAGCCTATTCTCGATGCAGGCGGCAGCGTCGCCAAGAGCCTTTTGAAACAGAAACTGGACTTCATCGTCATCGACACGGCCGCCAGCCAGGGCGAGGATCTGTCGGACGTCTCGCGGCGCGATCTGCGCGCTTTGAGACGCAAGTATCATCAGCAGCTACCCGCGGAATATCACGCCCTCAACGACATCGTGCACAGGCTGGAGCTGAAAGACGACAAGCTTTGGGTCGAACCGGAAAACGCAGCCTATTTCTACCTGCTTCGCTCGCGCAATCACCGCGACAAGAACCTGGTCAACATGCTGCTGGCCGAATTGACGCCGCTTGACTTCCGCCAGCTTTTCATTTGTCACAAGGACGCATTCTACGGTCATTACCGAAGCTGGAGCGAAGCCAAGAAGAACTACGCGGTCCAGTTCCTTGCGGAAGAATATATGGTCGACAAGGTCGGCACGCGGCTGGAGCTGTTCGGACCGGAGGCCGCCATGGCGGAAGAAGACCAGGCCGACTACGGCTTCGGCAGGAACATGGGGCCGTGGGGTGCAATCCCCGGAGAACAAGACGGCGAGGACGGCGCACAATGAAGTGGATCAAATGGATAATCGGCATTCCGCTCCTGCTGATCCTTGTCGCCTTCCTCCATTACACGTTGCCGGGACGTGATGTGGTTCGCATCGTCGGCACCGACGTCAAACGCATGGACATCGGCGCTTCGTCGCTCTTCTGGGCCGCCCCCGATGCAGGTACCAACAAGAACTGGACACGGGACGTCCGCTTCATCAACACGGTCTGGCCGAACGGCAAACCAAGGGTCTACCGCAACGAAGACACCGATTGGGGCTGGCCGCCCTATTTCAAGTTCGACAGCAGCAACATCACCGCCCAGGCGCAGGATCTGGCCAAGAAAAGCGATGATGTCTGGATCGCCGTCACCCACTATGGCTGGCGTGTGGAGCTGTTCACGATCTTTCCCAATGCCATCAGCATCGAGGTTGTCTCCGGGCCGGATGTCTTCCTGATCCCCTGGTTCAATATCCTGTTCGTCGTGGTGCTTGTCGCCCTCGCCTATCTGATCATCAAGACCGTCAACGCCTTCAAGAAACGCCGGATCGACCCGGTGGTCGACGGTATCGACGACTTCATGGACGATGTCGGCGATAGCGCCGAGCAGGCCCACGCCAGCGCCCATCGTCGCGCGAGCGAAGCCACGAGCGGCTTCCGCCGATGGCTGAAACGCTGGTTCGGTTGACGGGACCGGAACGGCGTGCCTCTCTGTCGACCGTGCTCTCTGCGCCGCCCTCATCCTGAGGAGGACCGCCAGGTCCGTCTCGAAGGACGGGCTTCATACTCCTGAGCAAGCGGACCATCCTTCGAGACGGCGCTTGCGCGCCTCCTCAGGATGAGGTCGTTCGTTTTAACTTTCCAATCGGCAGGAACCCCGAATTTGAATCAGCCAATCGACCTAGTCATCTTCGACTGCGACGGTGTTCTCATCGACAGCGAAGTCATCAGCGCGCGCATGCTGGTGGCAGAACTGGCGACGCGGAACGTCCACATCACCATGGACTACGTCGCTCACCATTTCCTGGGTCGAAGCTATCCGGTTGTCCTGCAGCAGATCCGCAAGGAATTCGGTGTCGACCTGCCGCCGGAATTCGAAACCGCCTACCGGGCAAGCCTTCTCAGCGCCTTTGAAGCGGAGCTCAGACCGATCGACGGCGTGCGGGAGGTGATCGAGAACCTTGGCGTGGACTATTGCCTTGCGACCAGTTCCAGCCCGCCGCGACTCGCCAGATCGCTGGAGATAACCGGGCTGACGGACCTCTTTGCCGGCCGGACCACCACGGCTTCCGAAGTCGCTCACGGCAAACCCGCGCCCGACCTGTTCCTCCTTGCGGCGGAAAAACATGGCGTCGCACCGGAGCGCTGCTTGGTGATCGAGGACAGCGAAAACGGCATCAAGGCAGGGCTTGCCGCCGGTATGGAAGTCTACCGATTCATTGGCGGTTCGCACCTTTCCGGCCTTCTGAATTCGGCCACTGCCACTGCGGGTGCCGCGCAACTGTTTGCATCTTTCGGCGAACTCTTTCAGCTTAGGCCGGATCTGAAGAACAACGGCAACTAAGATGAAACAGAAAATTCCTGCCGAGGCATCCCGTCTCGATGACGCCGCCCGCGCCGGCTGGTTATACTATGTTGCCGGCAACACCCAAGACGAGATCGCCCGCAAGCTCGGCGTATCCCGCCAATCGGCACAGCGGCTGGTTTCGCTTGCAGTCAGTGAACGACTGATCAAGGTGCGGCTCGACCACCCGATCGCCAACTGCATGGAACTGAGCACCCGCCTGACGGAACGCTTCGGACTGCAGAGCTGCGAAGTGGTTCCCAGCGACCCGGACGCCCCGTCCTCCACGGTCGGCATTGCCCAGGCGGCCGCCACCGAGATGGAACGTCATTTCCGCTCCCAGAAACCCAAGATCATCGCCTACGGCACGGGCCGCACCTTGCGCGCTTCGGTGGATCAGTTGCCGATGATGGACTGTCCACAGCACCGCATCGTCTCGCTTCTGGGCAACATGATGTCGGACGGCTCGGCCTCGGCCTACAACGTCATCATCCGGCTTGCCGACCGCATCAATGCCCGGCACTACCCGATGCCTCTGCCCGTCTTCGCCCGCTCCCGCGAGGAACTGCAACTGCTGCATAACCAGGAAGCGGTGCACAATATCCTCGATCTCATCCGGCAGGCGGACGTTACTTTCGTGGGTATCGGCAACATGGGACCGACTGCACCACTGACGGTCGACGGATTCGTCAGTCACGACGAAATGCGCGCACTGGAGAAAGCCGGTGCCATCGGCGAGATCACGAGCTGGGTCTACGACCGAAAAGGCGCGCTGGTCGAAGGACTTACCAATGACCTGGTAGCCAGTGCCCCCCTGCTGCCGGCCGGAGAGAAACCGGTTTACGGAATTGCGGCGGGCGACGGCAAGGTGCCGGCCATGCTGGGAGCGTTGAACGGCAAATTTGTCAATTGCCTGATCACCAACGAGACGACGGCTGAGCAATTGCTCAATCTCTGAGCGATTTCCCAATATAAATAACTATATGAATTCTAAAGGCTTTTCGCAGTGCAGCGAGAAGCCTTTTTTGTTTTAGGCGATTCACATCTTGACTCGGGGTGCGAATTGGAGCGAATATTTGCCCGCAAGAATGGCAAATGCCCAATCTCGCTTGGGAGGAAAATATGGCATTTCATACCCGTGCGCTCCTCAGCGCATGTGCAATGGCGGCTCTGTGCGCATCCGCATCTGCAGAAACAATCACCATCGCGACCGTGAACAACGGCGACATGATCCGCATGCAGGGTCTGACGAAGGACTTCACCGACAAGAACCCTGACATCGAAGTCAAATGGCTGACCATGGAGGAGAACGTTCTCCGCCAGCGCGTCACCACTGACGTCGCCACCAAGGGCGGCCAGTTCGACGTCATGACCATCGGCACCTATGAAGTTCCGATCTGGGGCAAGCAGGGCTGGCTCGTTTCCCTGAACGACCTGCCGGAAAGCTACGACGCGGACGACATCCTGCCGGCCATCCGTGGCGGCCTGACCGTCGACGGCGAGCTCTTTGCAGCACCGTTCTACGGCGAAAGCTCCATGGTCATGTACCGCAAGGACCTGATGGAAAAAGCCGGCCTGGAAATGCCGGAAGCCCCGACCTGGGACTTTATCGTCGAAGCCGCCAAGGCAATGACAGACAAGGAAAACGAAGTCTACGGCATCTGCCTGCGCGGCAAGGCCGGCTGGGGTGAAAACATGGCGTTCCTGACGGCCATGGCGAACTCTTACGGCGCACGCTGGTTCGACATGGACTGGAAGCCGCAGTTCGACACGCCGCAGTGGAAAGAAGCTCTTACCACCTATCTCGACGTGATGAACGAAGCAGGCCCTCCGGGCGCTTCTTCCAACGGCTTCAACGAAAACCTGGCCCTGTTCCAGACCGGCAAGTGCGGCATGTGGATCGACGCCACCGTGGCAGCCTCCTTCGTGACCAACCCGAAGGACAGCCAGGTTGCTGACAAGGTCGGCTTTGCTCTGGCACCGGACAAGGGTCTCGGCAAACGCGGTAACTGGCTCTGGGCATGGTCGCTGGCCATTCCGGCCGGCACCCAGAAGGAAGCTGCTGCGAAGAAGTTCATCGAGTGGGCGACTTCCAAGGAATACCTGGAGCTGGTTGCAGCCGAAGAAGGCTGGGCGAACGTCCCCCCGGGAACCCGTACGTCTCTCTATGAGAACCCGGAGTACCAGAAAGTTCCGTTCGCAAAGATGACGCTGGACAGCATCAACTCCGCTGATCCGCAGAATCCGACCGTCGATCCGGTTCCGTATGTCGGCGTGCAGTTCGTCGCCATTCCGGAATTCCAGGGCATGGCAACCGTTGTCGGCCAGGCATTCTCGGCAGCTCTTGCCGGCTCGATGGATGCGGACGCTGCACTGGCTGCTGCCCAGGCGACCGCTGAACGCGAAATGAAGAAGGCCGGTTACCTCAAGTAGAAGCCTTCGCGGACCGGCGGGTGCCTGCCCGTCCCGCCGGTCTCCTCCTTTCTGTTCCGCGTGAGCTCTGGCTCTGACCGAGCAAAGGTCGCATCATGGCTACCCAACATTCACGGGCGGCGGCCCGTTTGATGATCTCTCCGGCAGTTCTGCTGCTGCTGGGTTGGATGATCATCCCGCTCTCGATGACCCTCTATTTCTCTTTCCTGCGCTACAACCTGCTCATTCCGGGAATGGAAGAGTGGACCGGCTGGACCAACTACGAGTTCTTCCTCACCGATCCGGCTTTCTTTGCAGCGCTGAAGAACACCCTGCTGCTCGTTGGCGGCGTCCTTCTCATCACCATTGTCGGCGGCGTGCTGCTGGCCCTGCTGCTCGACCAGCCCTTCTGGGGCCAGGGGATCGTACGCATTCTGGTGATTGCCCCGTTCTTCGTCATGCCCACCGTCTCCGCGCTGGTGTGGAAGAACATGTTCATGAACCCGGTCAACGGCCTGTTCGCATACTTTGCGAAGTTTCTGGGGCTGCAACCGTTCGACTTTCTTTCGCATGCACCGCTGTTCTCGATCATCCTGATCGTCGCCTGGCAGTGGCTGCCCTTTGCGACGCTCATTCTGCTTACCGCCCTGCAATCGCTGGACAGCGAACAGCTGGAAGCGGCCGAAATGGACGGCGCCAATTTCCTGAACCGCTTCGTCTTCATCATGGTGCCGCACCTGGCGCGCTCGATCACGGTCGTGATCCTGATCCAGACGATCTTCCTGCTGTCGGTCTTCGCGGAAATTCTTGTCACCACCAATGGCGGTCCGGGCTATGCCTCGACCAACCTCACCTACCTGATCTACGCCCAGTCGCTGCTGCAGTTCGACGTCGGCGGCGGATCGGCCGGCGGTGTGGTCGCCATTATCCTCGCCAACATCGTTGCGATCTTCCTGATGCGGATGATCGGCAAGAACCTGGAGGCCTGACCCATGGCGCGCGCAGTCTCCAACCGCCGCAAGGCTCTCGTCACCGTATGTGCGTGGGCCGTCGGCATCGCCATCTTCTTCCCGATCCTGTGGACCGTGCTGACCAGCTTCAAGACGGAAGCGGAAGCCATTGCGTCTCCTCCTAGCTTCCTGTTTTTCGACTGGACGCTGGAAAACTACAGCACGGTCCAGGAGCGTTCGGACTATTTCCGGCACTTCTCCAACTCGGTCATCATTTCCTTCGGCTCCACCCTTCTGGGTCTGCTGATCGCGATACCGGCGGCCTGGTCAATGGCCTTCGTGCCGGGCAAGCGCACCAAGGACGTCCTGATGTGGATGCTGTCCACCAAGATGCTTCCGCCGGTGGGCGTGCTGATCCCGATCTATCTCCTGTTCCGGGATACCGGCCTCCTCGACACGCGTGTCGGCCTCGTGATGGTGCTTACCCTCATCAACTTGCCGATCATCGTCTGGATGCTGTTCACCTACTTCCGCGAAATTCCGGGCGAGATCCTGGAAGCCGCGCGGATGGACGGTGCGGAGCTGTGGTCCGAGATCATCTACGTGCTAACACCCATGGCGGTGCCCGGCATTGCCTCGACCCTGCTGCTGAACATCATCCTGTCCTGGAACGAAGCGTTCTGGACCTTGAACCTGACGGCGGTCGACGCCGCCCCCCTCACCGCTTTCATTGCCAGCTATTCCAGCCCGGAAGGCCTGTTCTACGCAAAACTGAGCGCTGCCTCGACGATGGCGATCGCCCCGATCCTCATCATCGGCTGGTTCAGCCAGAAGCAGCTCGTACGCGGCCTGACCTTCGGCGCGGTTAAATAGGAGACCTGAACATGGGTCAGATAACCCTCAAGCAGATTACCAAGAGCTTCGGCGACGTTCAGGTTATCCCGCCGCTGGACCTGCAGATCGACGACGGCGAGTTCGTGGTGTTCGTCGGTCCGTCCGGCTGCGGCAAGTCCACACTCCTGCGTCTCATTGCAGGCCTGGAGGATGTCTCTTCCGGTGACATCACCATCGACGGCAAGAACGCCACCGAAGTGCCGCCCGCAAAACGTGGCCTTGCCATGGTGTTCCAGTCCTACGCGCTCTATCCGCACATGTCGGTGCGCAAGAACATCGCCTTCCCCCTGCGCATGGCAGGCATCGACAAGGCTGCGCAGGACGCCAAGGTGACCGCCGCTGCCAAGGTGCTGAACCTGACGGATTACCTGGACCGTCGCCCGGGTCAGCTTTCCGGCGGTCAGCGCCAGCGTGTTGCCATCGGTCGTGCCATCGTGCGCGAACCGGCCGCCTTCCTGTTCGACGAACCCCTGTCAAACCTGGATGCGGCGCTGCGTGTCAACATGCGGCTCGAGATCTCCGAACTGCACCAGTCCCTCAAGACGACCATGATCTACGTGACCCACGACCAGGTGGAAGCCATGACCATGGCCGACAAGATCGTGGTGCTGCAGGCAGGCAAGATCGAGCAGGTCGGCTCGCCGCTGGAACTTTATCATACGCCGCGCAACAAGTTCGTGGCCGGTTTCATCGGCTCGCCGAAGATGAACTTCCTGATGGGATCCTTCGCCACTGAATACGATGCCGCCACGATCGGCATCCGCCCGGAGCATCTGACCGTCTCGCAAGGCGACGGCAAATGGGTCGGTAAGGTCGGTGTCTCGGAACATCTCGGATCCGACACCTTCCTCTACGTCGATATGGAAGGCGTCGACGAACCGATCACCGTGCGCTCGTCCGGTGAGATCGGGTTCCGTCATGGCGACACCGTTCACCTGACCCCGGCTCCTGACAAGATCCACCGCTTCGACAACCAGGGCCTGAGGATTGCATGAGCCGACTTGAAGGAAAATCCGCGCTGATCACGGGTTCGGCCCGGGGCATCGGCAAGGCCTTTGCCGCGCGGTTTGCAGAGGAAGGCGCCCGGGTGGCGATTGCCGATATCAACCTGGCCGGCGCAGAAGCGGCGGCCAGTGAAATCGGCCCGAATGCCTATGCCGTTCAGTTGGACGTTACCGACCAGTCGTCGATCGATGCTGCCATCGCCGCCGTGGAACAGAAGACCGGTGGGCTCGACATCCTGGTCAACAACGCGGCTCTGTTCGATCTGGCACCGATTGTCGAGATCACCCGCGACAGCTACCAGCGCCTGTTCGACATCAACGTTTCCGGAACCCTGTTCATGATGCAGGCCGCGGCAAAGTCGATGATCAGGCGTGGTCAGGGCGGCAAGATCATAAACATGGCCAGCCAGGCAGGCCGGCGCGGTGAAGCGCTGGTGGGCATCTATTGCGCCACCAAGGCAGCGGTCATCAGTCTGACCCAGTCGGCAGGTCTCAACCTGATCGAACACGGCATCAACGTGAATGCCATCGCCCCCGGCGTCGTCGACGGCGAGCACTGGGACCATGTGGATTCGATGTTCGCGAAATACGAAGGCCTGCAGCCCGGCGAAAAGAAGGCAGCGGTCGGAGCCGCGGTGCCTTTCGGCCGCATGGGCACCGCCGAAGATCTCACCGGCATGGCTGTTTTCCTGGCGTCGAAAGACGCGGATTACATCGTATCGCAGACTTACAACGTCGATGGCGGCAACTGGATGAGCTGACCAATGACCCAGAACCTAAGTGAAACTGTGCTCTCTTCTCTTCCCGAATCCGTCAAGGCACCGGCGTATCGCCGGTCGGACCTGACCCCCGGCATCCTTCACATCGGCGTCGGCAACTTCCATCGCGCGCATCAGGCCATCTACCTGAGTAAGCTGTTCGATCTCGGCGAAGGCCGTGACTGGGCCATCGTCGGCGCGGGCCTCAAGCCCTACGACAAGACCATGCGTGAACGCCTCCAAGCCCAGGACTGGCTGACGACTGTGGTCGAGCTCGACCCGGAAGGCCTCAGCGCTCAGGTCTGTGGCGCCATGATCGACTTCATCGACGTGGATCCCAAGGCATTGATCGCTCGCCTTGGCGAAGCCGATATCCGCATTGTCTCGCTGACGATCACCGAAGGCGGTTATTTCGTCGACCCGAACACCGGTGGCTTCGACGTCAATCATCCGGAAATCCAGGCGGATCTCGCCTCACCGGACGCGCCGCAGACCGTGTTCGGCGTGCTCGTTGCCGCCCTGCTGGCCCGCCGCGACAAAGGCCTTGAACCCTTTACCGTGATGTCTTGCGACAACCTGCCCGAAAACGGCCATATGGCGAAACAGGCCGTTGCCGGTTTCGCCAGGGCCTTGTCACTGGAAGCCGGAAGCTGGATTGCCGACAACGTCGCCTTTCCAAACGGCATGGTGGACTGCATCACCCCCGCGACCGGCGACCGCGAACGCGGCCTGGTTCAGGAACGCTTCGGCCTGACCGATGCGGCCCCTGTGGTCTGCGAACCCTTCCGCCAATGGGTGCTGGAGGATCATTTCCCGGCCGGTCGCCCGGCGCTGGAAAAGGTCGGCGTCGAATTCGTCGAGGACGTCGCTCCATACGAGCTGATGAAATTGCGCATTCTCAATGGCGGTCATGCGACCATCGCCTATCCGGGTGCGCTGCTGGGACATTACTTCGTCCATGACGCCATGGCCGATCCATTGATCTGCGCGTTCCTGAAAAAGCTGGAAGAAGACGAGATCCTGCCGACCGTTCCGGTAATTCCGGGGGTCAGCTTCGAGACCTATCTCACCACCGTGATGGACCGGTTCTCCAATCCGGCAGTGGGAGACACGATCCCCCGTCTCTGCCTTGACGGTTCCAACCGGCAGCCGAAGTTTATCCTGCCTTCTATCCAGGACCGCCTCGACAAGGGGCTGCCGGTGGCCGGCCTTGCCCTCGAAACGGCCCTTTGGTGCCGTTACTGCCTAGGCCACAACGAGGCTGGAGAACCGCATGTCATCGAGGACAACAACGCCGACATCCTGAAGGCCTGGGCACAGGGCGTTTACGCCGGCAAGCCGGCGCGCATCGAAATGCCGGAGCTCTTTGGAAGTCTCGCCTCCGACGAAACCTTCCTGAAGGCCTTCAGCTACGCCGCAGGCATGATCGCTGAAGATGGGGTGGCCGCAACGCTGAAAGCCTACCTCGACGGCCGCTTCGACAACGGCGCCGCTGCCCTCAAGGCGAACGTTCACTAGCAAACGAGGGATCACACTCGCGCCACCGTGTGCGCAATGTGATCCCATTTGCCTTTCAATTTGCCCTGTCCCGCTTACCTTGATGTCACTGACAGACGAGGATTTGACCTTCGCCTGCACGACGGAAAGCGGTAAGGCGGGATTACGGGCATGAGACAACTGAACAGACGGCACCTTCTGGCTGGCAGCGCGGCAATGGCATTGCTGCCGGGAACGGTGTTTGCGGCAGGCAACGACTTCTTCCGACTTGGCCTCGCCGAACCGGCCTTCGAAATCGAACCCAAACTCGACCTTCCCGATCTTGATGGCACCGTCCACACGCTTGCCGACTATTCCGGCAAGATCCTGCTCGTATCGTTCTGGGCGACATGGTGTCCGCCCTGCCGAAAGGAAATGCCGGGTCTGGCGCGTCTCAACCGGGAACTCGGTCCCGAAGGCTTTGCAGTGCTCGCCGTCAACGTCGGTGACCGGCAGGACCGGATCGAAGGTTTTCTGGATGAGATCGACCATGATGGCCTCACCGTCCTGATGGATACCGACAAGGCCATGCCGAGCACCTGGTTCCTGCGCGGTTTGCCGGTAACCTACGTCCTCGATGGCACCGGCAAGGTTGCCCTGGCCGCCATTGGCGACCGGGTGTGGGATTCAGAGGAAATGGTCTCCGCGCTGCGCAGTTTGAAGACCGCCTGATCACGTCGAACATCACCAGGGTGAAAGACCCTCAGCCGATGTCCATCGGCACGATCACAGGCCGTCCTCCACCCGGACGTGTCAGGATTTCCAGCGGAAAGTCATAGGCTTTCGACAACAACTCCGCCTGCATGACCTCGTCCCGCGCACCGAAGGCGAGACGGCGGCCACCCTGCATGACCAGCACCCGGTCGGCAAAGGCAGTGGTCAGGTTGAGGTCGTGCATCACGGCGACAACGCCGCCACCACGCTTGGCGTAATCGGCTGCAAGCTGCATGATCTGGACCTGGTGCTTGATGTCGAGACTGGAGACCGGTTCGTCCAGGAACAACCAATGCGGCAGGCCTTCTTGCGGAAGCGGGTCCCAGACCTGACACAACACCCGTGCGAGCTGCACCCGTTGCTGCTCGCCGCCGGACAGTTCCTGATAACTTCTCCCTTCGAACCCCGACAGGCCGACTTTCGCAAGGGCTTCGGCGATGCGCCGGGCACGGAAGCTCCGCTCCCGGCGGCTGGAGGTCAGGCCGAGACCGACCACTTCAGCCACGTTCAGCGGAAAGGAAATCCGGCTTGCCTGCGGCAGCACCCCGCGCATGGCGGCAAGCACTTCCGGTGACAGGCCACCAACCTCCAGCCCTGCCAGCGTTATCCCGCCGGAATAAGGCAGTTCACCGGTCATTGCCTTCATCAAGGTCGTCTTGCCGGAACCGCTTGGCCCGATGATCGCCAGCACTTCCCCAGCCTTTGCGTGAAAGGAAAGGTCCTGCACGATCCGGGTCTTGCCTGCCGAAACAGACACCTGCTCGACAACAAGATCGGGTGCCAGCGCCGTGCCATTTTCAATTGTCCTGTGCAACATGACTACACCCTAAAGACCTGTGAGGCCGCGCTTGCGCAGCAGGATCCAGAGGAAGAAAGGCGCACCGGCAAAGGCGGTGATAATACCGATGGGCATTTCCGCTGGTGCCACGATGGTGCGCGCCAGCGTATCGGCGGCTATCAGCAGGCAGGCGCCAAGAAGCGCTGCGGCCGGCAGCATGTAGCGATGGTCGGGACCGATTGTGAGACGAAGCAAATGCGGCACGACGATGCCGACAAACCCGATGCCGCCGCTGACAGCCACGGAGGCGCCGGTTGCCGCCGCCACCAGCAGGATGCTGAGGTTCTTGAGCCGCTGCACCTTGATGCCGATGTGCGAGGCGGCGGCTTCGCCAAGCGTCAGACCGTTGAGACCGCGTGCCAGAAACGGCACGCAGACCAGCATGGTGAGGATGATTGGCGCGGCGGAAGCAACCTTCTGCCAGTTGGATCCCGCGAGCGACCCAAGTCCCCAGAACTGCAGGTCGCGCAGTTCCTGGTCATCGGCCACATAGACCAATAGCCCTGTCATCGCACCGGTGAGCGCGCCGAGGGCAATGCCCGCCAGCAGCAATGTCGCAACTGACGTGATGCCTCCGCGCGTGCCGATTCTGTAAAGAAGCAGCGTCGTAACGAGGCCGCCCGCAAAGGCTGCCAGCGGGACCGCATAGATACCCAGAAGCGCCATCACCGGCGCCAGTACGGTATTTCCGAGAACGATGAACGCGGCAGCACCCAGACCTGCCCCCGCCGAAACGCCGACAATGCCCGGATCTGCAAGCGGATTTCGGAACAGCCCCTGCATCACCGCGCCGGACACCGCCAGGGCCGCGCCGATCAGCGCGCCCAGCGTAACCCGCGGCAGGCGAATATCCATGAGCACGATCCAGTCCCTTGCCGAAACGCCCTGTGGCGCGCCCTCTCCCGCTCCCGCGAAATATGACGGCACATGCGGCAGGAGCTCCAGAACCGGGATCGAGATCGGGCCGATGGCAAGGCTTCCCAGAACGACGAGACATGTCAGCACGGCGAGCAGCACAATTACGGCCCGCGCGAGCGGAGCCCTGTCTCCGCGCTGCAGGTCGGCAAGCCCAAGGAGAGAGGAAATCCGTCCGCTTCTGGCGGGCAAGGCCGTATCGCTCATCAGTGCCATCAGCTTGCCGTATCCGCCAGACGGGTCGACAATTCACGGACCGCTTCTGCGGTGCGCGGACCGAACCCCAGCAGGAGCTGCCCGTTCATGCGGACAAGTCGCCTGTTCTTCCCTGCCGGCGTTTGCGCCACGGCCGGATGATCGAATATCGCATCACTGCTCGTTGCGTCTTCGCCGTCGCCGTGGCGATCCATCATCAACACGACGTCCGGTGCCGCACTGACGATCGCCTCGTCGCTGAGGATCTTGTAGCCGGAAAAGCCGGACGTCGCGTTTTCAGCACCGGCAAGCGCAAGTATGCCGTTGGCGGCCGTATCCGATCCGGCGGCGAGGATACGCCCGCCTTTTGTCGACAGGACGAAGAGGACACGAACGCCAGACGTCCGGCTTTCAGCGGCACGTTGCGCCTCTGCCAGATCCTGTTCAAGCTTGCTGGCAAGAGCATCGGCCTTCGCCTCGACGCCGAGCACTTCACCAACGACACGCACCTTCTTGATGATGCCTTCGGCGGTATATGCCTCCGGCACATCCGCCATCGCCACACCGGACTTGCGCAACACGTCCACCGTTTCCTGCGGCCCGCTGCCTTCCAGCATCAGGATCAGCTCCGGGTTGACGGAGAGCACACCTTCCGGGGACAGCGCGCGCATGTACCCGACATCCGGCAGGCTTGCCGCTTCCGCCGGGAAGATGCTGGTGCTGTCGCGGGCAATCAGCCTCTTGTCTTCGCCCAGGGCGTAGACGATCTCCGTCACCGAACCGCCGATGGCAACAACATTGCTGCTGTCCGGACTGCCCGTGCCTTCCGCAAACAGTGGTTGGCCGGGCAGGACCAGGGCTGCGACGGTCAGCGCGACAGCCGCCGAGACGCCGGAAAAACGCGAAAGTGACCCGATCATTCCGCTGCTCCCAGCTTTACCGCCCGATCCAGTTTCGGCAGATTTTCGGCAAGGCCGCGCCAATCGGACCGTTCCTGGTTGCCCTCACCACGCACACCGAAGAACTGGATGATCTGCTGTCCGTCGCTGTCATAAGCTTCCACCGACGTGACATGGCCGACATCCGCCGGTTTGCGCACGGCCCAGACCTCGTGGATGTGGTCGGTCCGCAGATGCAGATGGAAGGTCGGGTCCATCACGTTGATCCATGGGCCCCGGTCCATCACCGTTGCCACCGCCCCGGAGTGGATCTGAATGCAACCGCGATTGCCGACAAAACACATGATCGGGATGTTTTCCGACGCTGCAAGGCGCAACAAGGCCGGCACCGCCCCACGATCGAGCGGCCAGGCCCAGGCATCGCCCGCCAGTTCAAAGGCGCTGACCCGGTCGAGGTCCAGATCCTTCAAAAGTCCGTGGAACTGATGCGGATCGGTCATCGCCTGCCAGCGGTCGCGCAGCACCGCTTCAGCTCCTTCGGATGCCTGTTTTCGGCTGAACGGTTTTGCATCGCTCACTTGCGGCAACACATCCGGCGTCTGGTCGTCCAGCACGAGCTTTTCAACCAGAGTGTTCCATGCATCCAGGTCCGTTTCCGCACGGGTGTGGATCTTCATCACCGCATCACCATGGGCATCGAAGAACTGCAGTGACCGGCGGATATCGTTGCCGTCAGCCTTTTCGACCGCAAAGCCATGCACCCAATTGGCCGGAAACATGCGCGTGTCGATCTGCTCGCCCAGCATCAGGGCCGCCCGCTTGCCGTTCACGAATTTCTCGAACGGTCCGATCTTCTCGTGCACTGCGCTCTCGTTGCGCGTCAGTGCCATGACCGTGCCGACGGTCTGCAACCCCGGAAACAGATCCTCGAAACGCGGCGCGATGCGGCGCACGCCATGCCCTACGAAGCTGGCGACCAGCTCCGCTTCCGTAATGCCGAGTATCTGCGCCAGATCCCGCTCCCGCATCTTCGGATTGTCCGCGCGTGCCGCCCGGATGTCGGCTGCGCTCTGCCTGGTTTCAGAGGAGATCTGATCGGCATTCATGAGTTCTGTCCCCAATCGCTATGGTCTTCCTGCAGCCCGCGCTCAGTTTCCCGCCTCTTCATCCCGTAACGTAAATTACTGAGATTATTAGGAATTTTTGAATCATTCCAAAGAGACGCTTTTCCTCGGCGACCGCAATCTAATACTTGACTCCTATATTCATGTTTCATTAGGAACACAATACCTGAGTCACTGACTCATGTTTAAAACGCTGTGTGAGAGGCAGCGAAAAGGACGCGAACAACGCGCACTCTTGGAGAATTTTTATGGGGCTCAAGAAGACCGGTAACACCCGCTTGATGGGTGGTGTTGCCCTTTGGGTTTTGGCTTTTAATTGCGGGGCGGCTGCACAGGATGCAGTAGCGGATGCAGCACCGGCGACACCCGTTGCCGGACAGGATCAACCGGTGTCGCAGCTACAACAGATCGTGGTCAGCGCCGGCGTGCCCAAAGTCGCGATCGACACTCCTCAGGCCGTCACCGTGCTGGACCAGGAAGCCATCGACGACCTGCAACCGCGCTCGATCGGAGACGTCTTCCAGGAGATCCCGGGCGTCACGCCGATCGGCAGTAACTCGATCCTCGGCGAAAGCATCAATATCCGCGGTATCGGTGAAGCCCTTTCCGGCGACGAGACCCGGATCATCATGCAGGTAGACGGGGTCAACAAGTTTTTCGAACAGTACCGGATGGGGTCGTTCTTCTCCGACCCGGAACTTTATAAACAGATCGAGGTCCTGCGCGGACCGGCATCATCAACCCTTTATGGCGCCGGCGCGATGGGGGGTGTGATCACCTTCACCACAAAGGATGCCAGCGATTTCCTCGATCCGGGTGACCTGATCGGCGGCCGGCTGAAAACCTCCTGGGATTCGAACGGCAACGGCTGGCTGGGCAGCGCGATCGTCGCGGCAGAACCGGTCAAGAACCTCGAGTTGCTCGGCGCCCTCAACTATCGGCAGTCTCAGGACATTACGGATGGCCAGGGCAACGAGGTCCCGGACACGGATTTCAGCTCCATCAACGGTCTGATCAAGGCTCGTTACACCTTCGGGGAAAATGAAGACCAGTCCGTTTTCGCAAGTTACCAGAACTGGTCGAGTGACGAGGACAACCAGAACTACGACCAGATTGCCTGGGAAAACACTTTTGGAGATGTAGACCGGACGGTAACCGACCAGACCGCCATCATTGGCTACGAGAACAGTTTTTCCGGCAACGACCTGCTTGATGTGAAGGCACAGGTCAGCTGGTCGGACACGCGGGTCGAGCAAAGCAACCAGGATCAGATCTGTTTCGGTCCATTTACCTGCACCTACCCTTTTGGCCTGAGTTCAGAATACTCTTATGAAACTTGGCAGGGAAATGTCGAGAACACGGCAACGCTGCAGTTGGGTGAAAACTGGGTGGCCTACGTCACGACGGGGCTAGACGCACAGTATCAGGAGCGCCTCAACCCACGCCATTTTGCCAACTACACTCAAACCGGTTCTTCCACCCATCCTGAAGGCGAGACAACGAATGTCGGCGGGTATGCTCAGGCCGAATTCGTGTGGAACGATCGCGTCACCCTCATTCCCGGCATGCGGATCGACTACAGCGACGTTTCGATCGGAAACTATGTGGACAGCAGAGGCAACGCCGTCGATTTCAACGAAGAACAAAGCAACGTCGGATATTCGCCGAAACTTGCTGCGATGGTCAAGGTGACCGATTGGTTCGGCGTTTTCGGCTCCTACGCGCACACCGAGCGCCTCCCCTCGCTTGATGAGGTCTTTAGCAACTACACCGTCAACGACATCCAAAAGGAGCTTTCGAACAACATCGAAGGCGGCATCACCCTTTCCTTTGACGATATTGCCCTGGATGGTGACGCGCTCCGGCTGAAGGGGACCGCTTTCCGCAACAGCATAACCAACTACTACGCGAGCTACTGGGACGGAACCACGGTCCAAACCGATATTATCCCGAATGCCAGGTACCACGGCCTGGAACTGGAAGCCTCCTACTACACCGATAACATTTACGGGACGCTTGGCGCATCCCTGATCCGGGGTAAGAACGTCACTACCGGCGACTACATGAATGCCGTCCCCGCCGACAGCGCCTTCCTCAAGATCGGCTACGTCTACCGTCCGTGGAACCTCGACTTCGGCTGGAAGGGCGATTTCTACGCCGCCCAGGACCGTGTGGGCGCCGACGAACAGGAAACCGCAGGCTATGTGCTGCATAACCTTTATGCGGCATGGAAACCGACCGACGGTTTCATGGCGGACAGTGAGGTCCGGTTCAACGTCGACAACGTGTTCGACAAGTCGTACCGGAACCACCTGAGTGAAGATGAAGGTGCAGGCCGCAGCTTCAAGCTGAGCTTCGCCAAGAAGTTCTGACCCATGACCCGCCGCCTGTCCCCGCGGGCGGCGGGTTTCAAGCCCGGTTGCGGCTGACGACTGCGCATCGAAAAGCGCGCTCTTTCCCTTCTGGAAACGCTTTCATCAAAGTGACATCGACACCCTGTATTCAGTCTTGGAAACGTTTCCAAGACTGAAGGAGCCAAGGGTGAGATCGCGTCCGCCGACGATCAAGGATGTTGCCGAGCAGGCCGGTTGCGGCATTGCAACGGTGAGCCGCGTCCTCAACGGCACCGGCTCCGCCAGCGCCGACACCCGCCGGAAGGTTCTTTCGGCAGCAAATGCGCTCGGCTTCGAATTCAGCGCGCTTGGCCGGTCCCTGCAAAGCAGCTCGACAAAGACACTCGGCTGCATCGTCCCTTCTCTCGCTAATCCCGTGTTTGCCGAAGTCGTCCAGGCTGCCCAGCAGGAAGCCCACCGCGAAGGCTATCAGCTCATTCTAGCATGTTCGGAATACGACGAAGTGCTGGAGCTTCAGGCCGCACGCACCCTGATTGCCAAACAGGTCGACGGCCTGGTCCTGACGGTCAACAATGCCGCCGACAGCGAGGCTCTGGAGCTGATCCGGGATCGGGATCTCCCCTGCTGCCTCGTCTATAACCGCTCCTCTTTCGGCCTGCCCGCGTGGGCCGTCGACAACCGTGCCGCCGCGCGTGAAGTCGCAAGGGCCTTTCACAGCCAGGGACACGTTCAAACCGGATTTCTGGCCCTGCGGTTCCACCGCTCCGACCGCTCGCGTGAGCGCTACGAAGGCTTTGCCGCCGCATGCCGCGAGTTCGGCATGGCAGACCCGCTTCTTCTGGAAATCGAGGAGCAGGACGGCACCCTTCTGGAATTGCTCGGCACGCTTCTGGCCGAACATCAGGCCCTGACCGGAATTTTCGCGTCGAACGACTTTCTCGCCCTTGCCGCCATGAAGGCCGCACGCGCACTCGGCAAGCGTATTCCCGACGATCTGTCGCTGGTCGGCTTTGACGGCATTTCCACCGGGCTGCTGGTCGACCCTCATCTGGCGACCGTCGAAACAGATCCGCGCACCATGGGTCAGGGCGCCGTCAATTCCGTGCTGGCAAGGCTGCTGGACCGGCCGACACCCGACCTGCCGTCCGCAGCCGCCACATTCAGTTTCCGCGCGGGAGGCAGCCTTGGCCCTCCCGTTCCCGGAAAAGCCGATGGCAGAGAAGCTGCCACTTCCCTGCCATCCAATGAGTAACCCCGAGACCTGCTTGAGATCGCTTCAGGAGTCACTGACATGAAACGTACACTTTTCGCATTGGCCATGACAATGGCGGCCGTCGTGCCGGCAAAGGCCGAAGATGCCGTTTGCTACAACTGCCCTCCGCAATGGGCCGACTGGGCATCGATGCTGGAAGCCATCAATGAGAAGCTCGGCATTGCCATGCCGCATGACAACAAGAATTCCGGCCAGACCCTCAGCCAGCTTCTGGCCGAGAAGGCCGCACCGGTCGCCGACGTTGCCTATTACGGAGTGACCACTGGCATCAAGGCCGGCAACGAAGGTGTCGTAACCGCCTATAAGCCGGCCGGTTTCGATGACATCCCCGAAGGACTGAAGGACCCGGAAGGCAAGTGGTTTGCCGTTCACTACGGCACCCTCGGCATGTTCGTGAATGTCGACGCGCTCGGTGGCGCTCCGGTCCCGCAGTGCTTCGCCGATCTGAAAAAGCCGGAATACCGCGGCATGGTCGGCTACCTTGATCCGTCTTCCGCCTTTGTTGGCTATGCAGGTGCTGTTGCCGTCAACCTGGCCTTCGGCGGTGATCTGGAGAACTTCGATCCGGCTATCAGCTACTTCAAGGAACTGGCGGAAAACGATCCGATCGTTCCCAAGCAGACCTCTTTCGCACGCGTCGTTTCCGGCGAAATTCCGATCCTCTTCGACTATGACTTCAACGCCTATCGCGGCAAATACGAAGAAGACGGCAACTTCGAATTCGTGCTCCCGTGCGAAGGTTCCGTGCGCGTTCCCTACGTGATGAGCCTGGTGGCAGGCGCACCGCATAAGGAAGCCGGCAAGAAGGTTCTGGACTTCATCCTGTCCGACGAAGGCCAGGCCATCTGGACCAATGCCTACCTGCAGCCGTCCCGGCCGGTGGAACTGCCGGCTGAAGTCGCCGCGAAGTTCCTGCCTGCAAGCGATTACGAGCGCGCGGTTGCCGTCGATTATGCCCACATGGAACGCGCCCAGGCCGGTTTCGGCGAGCGTTACCTGAACGAAGTCAAATAACATCCTGACCTGGCGGGCCGGAGCGCATTGGCGTTCCGGCCTGTTTTTCCGAAGGCATTCTTCATGTCCGACAGAACATTCGTGACCGCCTGCCTTGTACCGCTGGCGGTATTCGCCCTCGCTTTTCTGGCTCTGCCGCTGGTGCGCCTGGTTCAGGCTTCCTTTGAATCGGAAGCCGGCTGGTACATCTACCTGCAGATCCTGCAAACGCCTCGATATCTTGAAACCCTGGTCAACACGGTGCTGGTGTCGCTGGCGGTCAGCCTTGCCGCGCTCGCTCTGGCAACCACCGCCGGCCTGTTCTTGGCACGGAACAGGTTTATCGGACGCGGCCTGCTGCTTTCCGTCCTGACGCTGCCGCTGGCCTTTCCGGGCGTCGTCATCGGCTTCCTGATCATCCTCCTGGGGGGACGTCAGGGGCTGTTCAACCAGCTATTGCCCGGGCACATCGTGTTTGCCTATTCGCTGATCGGCCTCTTTCTCGGCTATCTCTATTTTTCCATCCCGCGCGTCCTGCTGACGGTGATGGCCGCCGTTGAAAAACTCGACCCCGCACTGGAAGAAGCCGCCCGCACCCTCGGCGCATCCCCGTGGCGCATTGTCATCGACGTGATCCTGCCCGGTCTTGCCCCGTCCCTCGTAGCAGCCGGTGCAATCGCCTTTGCCACCGCCATGGGAGCCTTCGGAACCGCCTTCACGCTGGCCACCAATATCGATGTCCTGCCGATGGTGATCTATACCGAATTCACCCTGTCGGCGAACATCGCCATGGCGTCAGCCCTGTCCGTTCTGCTTGGCCTTGTGACCTGGGCCCTGCTTTACATCGCCCGCAGTTTTGCGGGAACGACGGTTGCGGCGGGAGGCTGACATGAAAAGATCCCTCGCCTGGTGGCTGCAATGTGCGGTCACGCTTGTTATCGCCGCCTTTCTGCTGGTCCCGGCCATCCAGTCGATCCTGGCCGGGGTAACAGCCAACTACTTCCGCGGACTTTCCTCTGGCCTGACCCTGAAATGGATCGGGAGGGTCTGGGAGTTATATTCCGCCAGCATCTTCCTGTCGCTCTGGCTCGCGATAGCCTGCCTTGCCGTCACACTGGTGATCGGCGTTCCGGCGGCCTACGCCCTTGCCAGGAATCCCGGACGCCTGTCGCGCCTGCTGGAAGAGTTTATCTCCTTGCCGCTCGCCATCCCCGGCCTCGCACTGGCGCTCGCGCTCTTGCAGCTCTACGGAACCTTGTCCGGGTTCCGCACGTCCTGGACCTTCATCCTCGTCGGCCATGTTCTCTACACGCTGCCGTTCATGGTGCGATCGGTTCTCGCCGTCCTGATGGCCATGGATTTCCGCAGCCTGGAAGAAAGCGCGGCGACACTTGGCGCGTCTGCCTTCACGCGGTTTCGAACAGTGATCATCCCCAATGCCATGCCGGGCATCCTGGCTGGTGCCCTGACCGTGGTGACGCTCTCCATCGGCGAATTCAACCTCACCTGGATGTTGCACACGCCTTATCTGAAAACCCTGCCCGTCGGCCTTGCCGACAGCTATGCCTCCATGCGGCTGGAGGTCGCCTCCGCCTATACGCTCGTCTTCTTCGCGATGATCGTACCGCTGTTGATGGCCATGCAATGGGCCTCCGCCAGAGCGCAAAGGATCGCTCAATGACCCTGACAATCGAAAACGCCGCCAAGACCTTTGCCGATGGCACGCGGGCTCTCTGCCCGACCAATCTGACCGTTGGTCCCGGCGAAATCCTGTCGCTGCTCGGTCCCTCCGGCTGTGGCAAGACGACCCTGCTGCGCATCATTGCCGGACTGGAGCGCCCCGATGCGGGCAGCCGGATCCGGTTCGACGAGACCGACGTGACCGGACTTGCCGTGGAACATCGCAATGTCGGCATGGTGTTTCAGTCCTATGCGCTCTTTCCCAACATGAGCGTGCGCGCGAATGTCGGCTACGGCCTGAAGGTTAGAAAAGTGCCGGCGGAAGAACGCCGGCAACGTGTGGACGAGGTGCTGAACCTCTGCCGCCTTACCGACTACGCCGATCGCCCGACAAATGCCCTGTCTGGCGGGCAGCGCCAACGGGTGGCCCTGGCCCGTGCCGTCGCGCCGCGCCCCAGGATCCTGCTGCTGGACGAACCCCTGTCTGCGCTGGACGCCGCCTTGCGCGACAACCTGCGTGACGAACTGGCCGCCATGCTGCGGCAGTTCCGGATCACGGCTGTTTTCGTCACCCACGACCAGAGCGAGGCGATGGCGATCGCGGACCGGATCGCGGTGATGTCGAACGGAACCATGCTTCAGGTCGGCCGGCCAGAAGAGCTGTACCACACTCCGGCCAATTCCTTCGTCGCCCGGTTCATCGGCAACGCCATGCCATTGACCGGACACATAGAAAACGATGTACTGCAGCTGCCTGGCGGGCAGCTGAAGCTTCCCGCTGGCGCCGCTGGCAAAACAGCTTACATACGGTCGGAAAACGTCCGCCTAGACCAGACAGGATCCTTGTCGGGGACGGTGGAAACCGTCACGTTCTCCGGCGGTCATTTCCGTCTCGCCGTGGGCGGCGTCCTTCCGGATGCCGGCCTTCTCTATCTTCAGCACCCGGGCAGGAAAGCCCCTGAAACCGGCAGCACCGTGCGCCTCGCCATTGATCCCTCCGACCTCATCTTCCTTGCAGACCAGACATCGACCCATTCATGACCAAGATCATTCAGATTTCAGACACCCACATTGTTCCTGAAGGAGCACTCGCCTACGGACAGGTCGACACGGCCGCGGCCCTTGCCGAAACGGTCGCCACAATCAACCGTCTGCTGCCGCAGATCGGTCCAGTCGACCTCGTGATCGTTACCGGTGACCTGACCGAACATGGAACGCCGGAAGAATACGACCGCTTCAAGATGCTGATGGCGGACCTCGACCTGCCCTACAGGGTGCTGCCGGGCAACCACGACCGGCGCGAGCCGATGCGGGAGAGCTTCGCGGACGCACAGTGGATGCCTCGCACCGGCCCCCTGGACTGGCAGATCGATTTTGAAGACTTTGCCGTTGTCGGGCTCGACAGCCTTACCGAAAGCGCAGCTCATGGCACACTTGAACCGGCAACCCTGTCTTTCCTGACGGACGCGCTCTCCGGTCTTGGCGACAAACCCGCGATAGTCGGTTTTCATCACCCTCCCTTTGCCGTGGGGATCAAGGCGATGGACGCGCAGAACCTGCACGACGCAGACAGCCTGGGCACCGCCCTCTCCCTTCATTCCGGGCAGGTTCGGCTTGTCTGCGGCCATCTGCACCGCTCCATCGCCGGCCTCTTTTCCGGCAGCCTGTGTCAGGTCTGCCCCGGCACCTCGCATGCGGTCACGCTGGACCAGCGCACCAACGCCGGCAACAGCCTGACCAAGGAACCCGGCGGGATGCTGCTTCACGAATGGCGAGACGATGGTTTCCTGACGCACCTCATTCCGGTCGGCGCCTTTCCGGGGCCATATCCCTTCCTGGGCGTTTCCTGAGGACCTGAAACGAGCATCATGCAACGCGCCTGCCGGCGCCTCATGGCCCGGGAAACGTCGACCGCCAACGGCGCAAAAAGGTTTCCCGGGTCAGGGCATCCAGTGCGACCATAAGCGCAGGGGAAAGACCGATCGGCCGCAGGGCTGTCGAACTCAGGACCTCGCCTTCATTGCCATCCTCCGTTTCCAGAAGCGGGCTGATCAGCAATGCGGTCCGAAGTGCAAGCGTGCCTTCCGAGGACAAGAGGAAATCCAGGAACGCCTCGGCCTCGGCTTCGTTGTTTGCCTGCTTCGGGATCATGAAGGTGCGCGACAGGACCAGTGTGTAGTCGGACGGCAGCACGATGCCGATCCGGTCGTCGTTCAGCTGATAGCCCTGGGCGTAGGAGCCAAGCACGTTGTAGGCGATCAGGTAGCGCCCCTCGGCAACACCCTTGATGATGTCGACCGAGCAACAGGTGGAAATCGCCTGTGAGCGGCCGAAGGATTCCTGCAGCGCGCCGAAGGTGGTTGCTTCCTGCGCGTCGGCAAAAGCAAACAGATACCCAAGCCCCGACTGCTCGATGTCATAGGTCGCGACCCGCCCGGCATAGGGAGTGCCGGAAGGCCGAAGGAGATCGAGCAGGTCGAAGCGGGTCTGCGGAATATCCTCCACGGGCACCAGCTCGCGGTTATAGACGATCACCGCGGGCTCGCGGGTGATGCCCCACAATTCGTCGCGCCAGCGAAGGGCTTCCGGCAACTGTTCGGTCAACCGTGAGCGGTAAGACGCTGCGCAGGCTTCGTTGACCAGCTGCACCATCTGGTGAACACCGGAGCTGATGACAATGTCGGCACCTGGAACGCCGTCGCGGCAGTCCCGGCGGGTCAGGCGGTAGAGCTCGTTCGATCCCCATTGCTCGTAGCGCACCTGCAACCCGGGCCGGGTGCGCAGGAAGCTTTCGACTACGGGACCGAAGATGGAAATATCCGTCGTGGAGCGCACCACCAGCACACGGTTGGTGGTCTCCGGTCCGAAATTTTCCACCAGCTCCTGGGCCGACACGGCCTGGCCGGTGGCAAGCAGCATCACGACTGCAGCCAGGCACTTCAGCAGATAGGCGAGCCGCTTCATGTCCGCCCCTCCGGTACGGCAGCAAACACAAGGGCTGCACGAAAACGCGCCCCACCCGTCTTTTCCAGGCGCAATTCGCCATCGTAGGAAAGGGCGACGGAATGCGCGATCGCAAGACCGAGACCGGAACTGCTTTGCCGCGACAGCGCGCCCTTGTTGAAACGGGACCCCAGTTCGGCAAGAACCCCGTCCACCGGTCCACCGCCCGCATCTTCCACCCAGATACTGGCTCGCCCGCCTTGCAGCGAAGCCCCGATCCGCACCGGCGAGCGGCCGTATTTGAGTGCGTTGTTCAGGAGGTTCTTCAAGGCTTCCTTCAGCGATTGCACATCCGCCAGCACTTCGACAGGGTCTTCGCCGATATCCAGGATCACGTCGAATTCCGGATTGAGGACCGCGTGATCGCCTTCCTCGAAAACGTCGAGGGCAATATCGCGCAAGTCCAGCTTCTCCCGTCTGGCGCTGTCGCCGCGGTGGATCACCAGTGCCTGGCTCAGAAGCTGGTCGAGCAGACGGCCGAGGCTTGCCGTTCGGGTCTGTATCCTCTCGACGATCTTTTCCTTGCGGGAAAGTTCCGCTTCGTCGGTGAAAAGATCCGCCTGGGCCCTGAGGGCCGCAACAGGCGTCCTGAGCTGATGCGCGGTGTCGGAGATCAGATGCCGCATGGAATTCATCTGCCGGTCGAGCCGGGCCATGAAGCCGTTGAGGGCATTGATCATCACCGCCGTTTCCCGCGGCACCGAGGTGTCGAGCGGTGTCAGGTCGTGGGGGTCCCGTGCCGAGAGACCGCCGGCGATCCGTTCCAGCGGCTGCAGCACCGAGCGGACGACGACGACCGACAACAGCACCATTGCCAGGCCGGAGGCTGCAAGCACGTAGAGCGCCTTGCGGGTGATGTCATAGGCCATGTCGTTACGTGCCCGCAGGGTCTGGCCGACAACCACCTTGATCGTACCGTTGAGCGTACGCTCGGCAAACCGGCGCGAGACCACCGCAAAACGGGCTGGCTCTCCAAAGAACGAACCGTCGAAAAACCCTTCCCGGAAATCGCGCCGACCTGTCGGCAGGGTGATTTCATCATAGCCGGTCAGCGTCGCGCCCTCCGGGCCGATAATGCGATAGCCGATCCTGTCGTCGGGGGCGAGCGCCAGCAACTCGAACGCCGAAACCGGCAACTCGATGACGGGCCTGTCGTCCTGAACGGTGATCGACGAAGCAATGCCTGTCGCCGCGCCCAGGAGCAACCGGTCGTAGGCGCTTCTGGCCGCTTCCCGGCCATAGGCGAATGCCGCGATGGAAACGATCACCCCGCCGAAGATCAGCAGAAAGGCAATCCCGAAGGCAACACGTGCGGTGAGCGAGGTCGACGCCAGCCTGCGGATGAGATCAGTCATCGACTTCCAGCTTGTAACCAAGCCCTCTCTGGGTCTCGATCCTGACAGATCCGCCCGAGAGTTTCTTGCGCAGCCGCGCAACGTAAAGCTCCAGCGCGTTCATGCTGACGTCGGTGTCCTGGAAACTGAATACCCCTTCGAACAGACGTTCCTTGCTGACGGTCTTGCCGCGATTGCGGACCAGGATCTCCAGTAGCGAGAATTCGCGCCGGGTCAGATTGATCGGGCTGTCGCCCTGACGCACGACCCGCGCCGAAGCATTGAACGTGAGACTGCCGAGCGTCAGTTCCTCGGCCTTGTCGCCCTGTTCTCGTCGATAGAGTGCGCGGATGCGGGCTTCCAGTTCGCGGTGGTCGAACGGCTTGACCAGGTAATCATCCGCCCCGGAATTGAGCGAGGATACCCTGTCGTCGACGGAAAATTCCGCCGTCAGCATCAGCACCGGCGTGCGCTCGCCCCGAGACCTGATCTCTTTCAATAGCTCGGTGCCCAGGCCATCCGGCAAATTGATATCAAGAACAATCACGTCGTAATGCTGAACGTTGACGCAGGCCCTCGCCTCTTCCAGCGACTTTGCCAGATCGCAGGCAATGCCAGACCGGTCCAGCCGGATCATGATGGCCTCCGCCATGTCAAACGTGTCTTCAACGAGCAAAAGGCGCAAAGATTCGTTCCTCCTGCCTCCAGTCTTGCCCCGCAAATTCGCTGCTTGCAAGCAATGTGCCCCCTGGTGACAGGTTGATGACAGGGTTTGGCGCTAGGCTCTCCTCACGTCCGTTGGGAGGACCCGCTTTAACGCGGCACAACGGATACCAGGGGCTCACCAAAAGCCTTGCACATGTGGAGGAAACACAACATGGCATTCAAAACGACCCGCCTTCTGCTGGCGGCCGCATTCCTTGGCGCATCCGCTTTCGGCGCAACAGCTGCCGATTTCACGCCGGAAAACCCGGAGTGCATCGCACCGGCCAACCCGGGTGGTGGCTGGGACTTCACCTGCCGCCAGGTCGGCAAGACCCTTCAGGACCTGAAGCTTCTCGACAAGACCATGCAGGTTGTGAACCTGGCTGGCGGCGGCGGCGGTGTGGCCTATGCTGAAGTCGTCAACAAGCGCGGCGACGACAACGACCTGATCGTTGCAGCTTCCTCGGCAACCGCAACCCGCCTTGCCCAGGGTGCCTTCCCGGGCAACACCATGGACCAGGTTCGCTGGGTGGCTTCCGTTGGCGCTGACTACGGCGTGATCGCCGTTGCGGCCGACAGCCCGATCAACACCCTGCCGGAACTTCTCGACCAGATGAAATCCGACCCGACGTCCGTATCCGTTGCCGGCGGTTCCGCTGTTGGTGGCTGGGATCACCTGAAGGTTCTGATCGCTGCAAACGCTTACGGCATCGAAGACGTCCGCACCGTGAAATACATTGCTTTCGACGGTGGTGGTGAAGCCGTGACCCAGCTTCTGGCCGGTTCCGTCCAGGCTTTCACCGGTGACATTTCCGAAGCCAAGGGCTTTGTCGACAGTGGCGACATCAAGGTGATCGCTGTTCTGGCACCTGAGCGTCTGTCCGGCGAATTCGCCGACTTCCCGACGGCAAAGGAACAGGGTGTCGACGCGATCGGCGCAAACTGGCGCGGTTTCTACGCACCGGGCAACATGTCCGACGACGCCTATAACGCATGGGTGTCCAAGATCTCCGATCTGTACGCAAGTGAAGAATGGAAAGGCATCATGGCTGCAAACGGTCTGGCTCCGCTCGACCTGCAGGGTGCCGAGTTCCAGGAATTCGTTGCCAACTCGGTTCAGCAGATCCAGAACATCTCCAAAGAAATCGGCATCATCAAATAAGAATGCCGTCAGTCCGACTGGAGGGGGCGCAGTCCATGTGCCCCCTTCTTTTTCAGGACGCGTCCGAACGCGGGCAAATATCCGGTTTACCGCACGTAGCTTTGAGACTGACAGCGTAACGCCGGAAGTATGTCTGCCTGATCATTGTCCGCCCGATTGGGCAAAGTGGATTGTCGGCGGACACAGTGGCACACTTCGGGTGCCAACAAACAACAGAACACATAAGGGGCGGCCGCCGGACTTGGGGAGGAGCCGCTATTAGGAAGGTATCCATGAGCGACCGCATCTTTGGCGCGGTCGGGCTACTTCTCGCGCTGGGATATGCCTGGGCCGCTCTTGTCATCGAAGAAAGCTTTCTGTCCGACGCCGTCGGCCCGAAGGCGTTCCCCCTGATCATCGCATCCGTGTTGGGTCTGTCGTCGCTGGCGATTTTCCTGAAACCCGACGTCGCGCCGGAATGGCCGTCGCTGCCGCGTCTGCTTGAAGTCGCCATGGCAGTGCTGGCGATGATCCTCTACGCGATACTCCTGCCGGAAGCGGGCTTCATCATCGCGACAGCCGTTGCCGCTGCCTATCTGACCTGGCGCCTCGGCTCTTCACCGATCGGCTCGCTTATCACCGGCTGCCTGACTTCGCTCGGCATCTATGCGGTCTTCCACCTCGTTCTTGGCCTCTCCCTGGCCAAGGGCCCGTTCGGCTTTTAACGGAGCATCGCCATGGAAACTCTCTCTTCACTGGCCGACGGCTTCATCATCGCGCTGACCTGGCAGAACCTGCTGCTGGCCCTGCTCGGCTGTTTTCTCGGCACCATCATGGGCGCCCTGCCGGGCCTTGGCCCGTCCAATGGCGTCGCTATCCTCATCCCGCTTGCCTTCACGCTCGGTCTTGGCGCCACGCCGTCATTGATCCTGCTGACGTCGGTCTATTACGGCGCCATGTACGGCGGGCGTATCTCGTCGATCCTCTTGAACATTCCCGGTGACGAACCGGCGATGATGACCTGTCTCGACGGTTACCCGATGGCCCAGCAGGGCCGCGCAGGCGAGGCCCTCTCCCTGTCGGGCGTTGCCTCCTTCGTTGGTGCCTTCCTGGCCACCTGGGGCCTGATCCTGCTGGCACCGCAGCTGGTCAAGATCGCGCTTCTGTTCGGTCCGGCGGAATATTTCGCCCTGTTCACCCTGGCCTTCGCCACCCTGGGCGGCGTTGCCTCGACCAACCAGGCCAAGACCGCCTTCGCAGCCGCGCTCGGCATTGGCCTTGCCACCGTCGGCGTCGACACCCAGACAGGTGTGCCGCGCTTCACCTTCGGCGAAGTGCACCTCTACGACGGGATCGACTTCTTGGTTGCCATCGTCGGCCTGTTTGCTCTGTCCGAGGTCTTCCTGTTCCTGGAACACCGTCACGGCAATGCCGACGCCAACTCCAGCAAGGTTACCGTCGGCCGGCTAATGCCCAGCTTCTCGCTGCTGAAGTCCTGCACCCCGACCATGCTGCGCACCAGTCTGCTCGGCTTCATTGCCGGCGTTCTGCCTGGTGCCGGCGCGTCGCTCGGCTCGTTCATCTCCTATACGTTCGAGAAGAAACTGGTCGACAAGGAAGGCACCTTCGGCAAGGGCGACCCGCGCGGTGTCGCCGCGCCTGAAGCCGGCAACAACGCCGCAGCGGGCGGTGCGCTGGTGCCGATGCTCGCCCTCGGCGTTCCCGGCTCCGGGACCACGGCCGTGCTGCTGGCGGTTCTGCTGGCGCTCAACATCACCCCGGGCCCGCTGCTGTTCACCCAGCAGCCGGATGTGGTCTGGGGTCTGATCGCGGCCCTGTTCATTGCCAACTTCATGCTGCTGGCCATGAACATTCCGATGATCGGTCTCTTCACCCGCGTCCTGTTGATCCCGCCGCGCATCCTCATGCCCATCGTCGCCATGGTCAGCTTCGTCGGCATCTACGGCATCTCCGGCTCCTCCTTCGACCTTCTGGTCATGGTCGGCTTCGGTGTGCTGGGCTGGGTGTTGCGCAAGCTGGACGTGCCGCTGGTCCCGATCATCCTCGGCACACTGCTCGGCAACGCCATGGAAAACAACCTGCGCCGCGCGATCACCATCAGCAACGGCGATTGGTTCACCCTGATCGACAGCCCGCTGTCGCTGACCCTGTGGAGCATGGCCATCATCGGCTTCGTCCTGCCGATCATCTTCGGCAAGGTCCTGAAGGCCCGCATGCGTCACATGAAGAAGGACGAAGAGGGCTCGGTCATCGACTGATCGCTGCCAACTCCGCAAGAAACGAAAACGCCCTCTCCTTCCGGATGAGGGCGTTTTTTGTATGCGGACGTCTCATCGTCGTCATTCCCGATTATCCGAAGCGAAGCTGCCACCCAGCGGGAAACCAGGTGCAAGGTGCCAGTCAAAAATGCTTCAGATTTGAGAAGACGAACTCAGCTAAACCACCAGCGCTCCGTAGCGCGCAGACCGTCGAGCGGCCAGTTTGCGGCGACTTTTTCCGGATGACTGACCTTGTCGCTGAGTGCCATCACGTAGCTTGCGAACATGGGGATGATGGTGCCGCCATCGGTCCTGACGATGTTCTGCATCTCGCGATACATATCCGCGCGCTTTGCTTCGTCGAGTTCGGAGCGCGCTTCGCTCAGAAGCCGGTTGAAGCGCTCGTTGTCCCAATAGGTATCGTTCCACGGCGCTCCGGCAGCGTAGGCGAGCGTAAAGGTTGCGTCCTCGGTCGGGCGTCCGGTCCAGTAGACCGCGCAGAACGGCTTCTTCATCCAGACATCGGACCAGTAACCGTCATTGGGCTCGCGCACCGGCTGAATGTTGATACCGGCCGCCTCTGCCTTGCTTGAATAGAGCACCGCTGCATCGACAGCGCCGCCAAAAGCAGCGTCGGAGGCGGAGAGTTGCAGATCCAGCGAGCTGAGGCCCGCCTGTTTCAGATAATATTTCGCCTTGTCCGGATCATAACTGGTCTGCTCAAGATCGGCTGCGTAAAAGCGGTTGGCCGGG
The DNA here is from genome assembly GCF_054658215.1 of Roseibium sp. ROS1. Taxonomy (NCBI): domain Bacteria; kingdom Pseudomonadati; phylum Pseudomonadota; class Alphaproteobacteria; order Hyphomicrobiales; family Stappiaceae; genus Roseibium; species Roseibium sp. ROS1. The sequence continues at coordinate 485,565 of NZ_BAAGIG010000001.1, read as the reverse complement.
CTGATCGGGTGGTCGTTGCCAACCGAGCCATAACCAAAGAGAATCTTGTCGACGAGTTCCTGCCGGTCGATGGCGTATTTCAAGGCCATGCGGACATTGTTGTCGTTGAAGGGCGCTGCCCGTGTGTCCATGGCGAACGTATAGTGCTGGCCACCGGTCGCCGAAACGATCTGGACGCCCGGCGCGCGCTGGAACAGATGCACCGTCTTCAGATCCACCTGGTCCACGACGTCAACATTTCCGGTCATCAGTGCAGCCTGCCGCGCTGCCGGATCAACAATGGCCATCAGGACAACCGCATCGAAATGGGCACGGTCCGATTTCCAGTAATTCGGATTGCGCGTGAGCTCGGCGATGTAGCCGGGTTTGAAGTTGGTGACTTTGTACGGACCGCACCCGTCACCGCTGGTGGGATCGATCTTGCCATCCGAAGACTTCAGGATCGGCATATGGTAGTCGCTCACCACATAAGGGAAATCGGCGTTGCCTGCATCCAGCGTGAAGACGACGGTATCGCCGTCGCTGGCAATGTCGGTAACCGGTGCAAGGAAGGGCTTGGCAGCCGAACTGCTGTCCGCGCCGCGGTGATAGTTGATCGAGGCAACAACATCATCAGGTGTCACGGTGCCGCCGCTGTGGAACTCGACACCGCTGCGGATCTTGAACGTCCAGACCTTTGCATCGGGAGATGACGTCCAGCTTTCCGCCACTTCCCCGACGAGTGATCCGTCCGAGGCGATCTCCACCAGGTAGCCGTTGCGGGCAAAGGCGAAGACCTGCGAATAGGTGTTGTCCCAAACTGCCGGATCGTACGTGTCGTTGGTATTGCCCGAGGCAATCCCGAAGCGGATCGTTCCGCCTTTTTTGGGCTGGGCAACGGCCGGCCCGATACCAAGAGACGATACGAGAGCCGTGGCGCCGAGCGCAGCAGTTCCCCCGAGAACGCTTCGCCGCGAGACTGCCAGTCGGTTTTGCGGCGTAAAGGCCTCTCCCATTCCATGGTTCTCCTTGATGAGCGTGATAGGTTTCAGTTCAACTTGTTTGCCGGTACGGACGGCCAGTCGCGAAAACCGGAAATTCGGCAAATTCCGCCCGCCCGGCCCGGCGGTGTCACCATCGGGCCTTGCATGATTTTGTTTCGAGTGTCCGCTGCCTTGCGTCCGCAGCCTGGGCCGTGCCGGTGCCTAGCTGGCGTAGTTCGAGCCTTCGTCGTCCAGAATGGCTTTCAATTCGGCGAAGTGGTCGTGCCCAAGGCCGGGATAATTTTCAATTTCCTGCGCGGTCTTCTCCGCAATCTCCGGACTTAGAACGCGCAGTGGTTTTCCGGTCTGCAGTGCCCGGATGTAGGTCTCTGCAGCACGTTCGAAATGATAAAGGCGGTCAAAGGCTTCCGCGACAGTGCTGGCGACGACCAGAACGCCGTGGTTGCCCATGATCAGCACCTTGATCTTCGGGTCGCGAAGCAACGTCGCGCAGCGTTCGCCTTCTTCCTCGAAAGCAAGCCCGCCATAGTTCTCGTCAATTGCGAAGCGGCCATAAAAAGTCGCGGTGTTCTGGTCGATCGGCGGCAGAGTGCTGTCGGCAAGGCAGGCCAGAACCGTGGCATGGACCGAATGCACATGCATGACGCAGCGCGCATGTGGGCACTGCCGATGGATGGCGCCATGCAATCCCCAGGCGGTCGGGTCTGGAGCGTTCGGATGTTCCAGCGTTTGCGGGTCATTTGCATCCAGCAAAATCAGGTCGGATGCCCTGATCCGGCTGAAATGTCGCTGACGGGGGTTTACCAGAAAAGCCGTGCCTTCGTCATTGACGGCGAGGCTGAAATGATTTGCGACAGCTTCGTGCATTCCAAGACGCTCGGTCCAGCGGAATGCTGCCGCCAGGTCGATCCGCTCCGCCCAGTGGGTGATGTTCGAATGTTCTGCAACACGCAGCATGCACTGTCTCCCTCGCTTTCTCTTCGACGCTAGGGAGCGCTTTCAACATTGACAAACAATATATTCGATGGCGTTTCATTAATAAAATTAATACGCATTATGTCAGTTGATGAATGAGTGAGGTGTACGCATGAAGACGGTTGGATTGCCTCCGCTGGCCTGGCTGCGGGCATTCGAGGCAACTGCGCGCCATCTCAGCTTCACCCGTGCCTCGCAGGAATTGAACCTGACCCAGTCCGCGGTCAGCCAGCACGTACGCAGCCTCGAGACCTTGCTCGGCTGCAGTCTTTTTGTGCGCAAGACGCGTGCCCTGGAACTGACGCTCGAAGGGGAAACCTATCTGCCGAGCCTGCGTGAAGCCTTCGACCTGATCACCAGGAGCACGCAGCTTGTCACCGGCAGTGACCTGGGGCGCAACCTGACGCTTCAGTGCAATCTGGCCTTTTCCGTCTATTGGCTGGCCCCGCGCCTTCGCCGACTTTACGAAGAATTTCCCTGGCTGACGCTCAATATCGTGACATCGATCTGGGACACCGAAAAGCGCGCGGCCGATGCCTCTCTGGAAATCCGCTTCGCCCGTCCGGAGGACATGCCGACCGCCGCCATTCGGCTTGCCGAGGAAAAATGCTATCCGGTCTGCTCACCCGGCCTGCCTGAAGAAGAGCGGTCACTCGAGAGTGGCAGGCTGTTCGACTGCGCGGGCATCACCGGCTCCTGGTCCGGTTGGATGAACTCGCAGGGCAGGTCCTTTGCAAGGGAAGCCGAAGTCAATCTGGCGTCGACCTATGTGATCGCGATTTCGGCAGCCTTGAACGGTGCGGGCCTCGTCCTCGCACACGACACGCTCGTCGGTGACCTCCTCCGAAGCGGTGACCTTGTTCGTCCCTTTGAACATCAGGCGCCCCTGAGTGAAGCCTACTTCGTCCGGACCCCGCCACCTTACGCGGAAACGCCTGCCTCCAAGGTGTTTTTGGACTGGATCCAGAAAGAGCAGGCTTCTGCGCGCTGATCTGCAATCCAGCGCTGCCAGCGCAAGCAAAGGCGCTTTCACAAGAGCGCAATAGTCAGAGTTTTTGAATACGGCAACGCGCCCAAGGTAATAGGTTAACCAGGGCCCGGATCTTACCGCGCAGCCACGCCGTGACCCACCCGGAATACCGGTGGAGGGGGCATCATACCCTCCCCCTGAGCCCTCAAAAACGGCCAAAACCTTCCCCCAAAACTCAAAACCGCCGCCTTCAAGTCAAGTGACATGCCGCACAAGTGCGACCTGCAGGACGCGTGATATCCAGCCTCTCAATGAGAACTCAAGTGATACCGAAATAGAGGTGTAAATCTGATGCACGTTCAAATCAGAAAACCAAAGAACCCCATCCCCAGGAACTACTTTCCCCACAACCGTGTGGAACAGAAGCGCGACGGCGTCTGGGTGAGGTGCGGGGTCGTTATGCCTGTCGGCGCCGGCGACAGCTGGGAGACGATCGGCAAGTTCTGCGACGGCATCCCTGCCGAAGAAGTGGCCTATGCCAACTTCGAGACCTATGACCCCGCCGAGATCAACTGGTACCTGAGAGAATATGTCGGCTGCCACAAGCCTGGCCCTCGCGGCTTCAACTTCATGTTCGATGGCGCCAAGCCTGGTCTTATCCTGGCTCCGTTCCGGGATGCGCTGATCGGCGATGTGGTGGAACGCGCGCACAGGCAGGAGGAGCGCCGTCAGCGCCGCACCATCCTCGACCGACGATGGGACAACCGCAATATCGACATTCCGGAGGGTGAAAAACTCGTCGTCCAGGCACGCGAAATGATTTACCGCCGCGTCCAGAACCACGTCCCGAACTCGCAGGATTTCGATCTGCAAAAGGAATTGACGGGATTTCTCGTGGGCGAGGCGATTGACGGTGGCGGCGGGCTCCTCACGCCGCACAAGGCGCTCTTGAAGACCTTGCTCAAGCCCCTCAAGGAACTCCATCCGGAAAACGAGCGGGTTCGTAAGCTGCGCAAGAAGTATTATGAAGGGTTCGCAAACGGCGTGGCGGCGGCGCTCTTTCCAGGGCACGACCACGCGCTTCACGACAAGGTCCCGGGAGAGAGGTTCTTCTACAATGCCGGTCTCGAGCATGGTCGCCAGATGAGTGGTCTGCAACGTTACCAGTTCGTGATGGGCCTGATGGAACGCGCACGCCGTTACGGTCTGCGGGGAGGCAACCCGATCTATCAGCAGAAAGCCAACTTCTCGAAGGGTTTTGGCGGACGCGCCGTTGCGTTCTATCTCGCACGGGAATTGTCTTCCAGCCGTTTGCTGGAACGCAATATCCACGAGACACCGCTCAAGGAAGACATTGTGGATGCAGTAAAGGACACCCTCACGGACAAAGCCAAGGAAGCTGTCGGTATCCCGTCCTTCTGAGACGGGCTACTGCTGGCCTTAGGCGACTGCTCAGGACGTGCAGAAGGCGGCGCTGATCAAAAAGCGAGCACAGAAATATTCATCTTGTGCGTGTTGTGGGGTGCGCAGAGCCCCTCCCTCACTTCCTGCGGAGACCCTGTCGATTACTTCTCGGTCGCCAGGCTTTGCCAAACCTGCCACGCCTCGTCGAACGCCGGTGTTCCGCCTTCCGACTGGATATAGGCGCGGACATAGGCCTGACGGCCTGCAATTTGTTTGGGAATGGTGAGGGTATATTCCGGGCCGCCCATGCCGCCTTCGACTGTCGTCAAGGTGTGCGGGGCGGGATCGGTCCCGTTGGTGTCGACCCCGCCGGCGACCGGCTGCGGCGCGGTGGTCCAAATGGCGATTTCATCGACTTCGCGCAGAGCCTGTTCCGGCAAAAGCAGAATGTGATCGGCACCTGTTTCGACCTTGCGTCCTTCGGGTACGCCAAACTGCAGGCCGTCGACAACTTCAGTCTTCATCTCAATCACTCTTTGCTGCTCGGCATTGCAGGACGCCAGAATAAACGGAACCAGAAAGGGGAATATTTTCAGCCACTTCACCATGATATCTTGGCGCCTGACATGTCGGAATGAGCTTCACCGACAAAGCTTCCCCAACCGGTCACCCTGTCGTCCCACGGCCGTGAGGTGTATTCGGACCCAAGCGCCGCAACGTTGTCCGCGGGCCAGTTCCTGGCATGCTGCGCATAGGCGGCAAAATTGATGCCGGGAAACGCAGCGGCGGTTCTTGGCAAGTCCGTTTTTGTCTTTTTGCCGACGAGATTGGCAACATACCTGATGTATTTCGCAACAGCGAAGATGTTGAACTCGTCGCACGTCAGAAGCGTCGCGATCTGCGCGCCGTCGAGACCTTGCCTCCGTTTGTGTTCCAGCAGCCCGGAGAACAGATCCGTGCGTGCAACAGTGTCGTCGCGCACCTGACCAAGGCCTACAGAGGTTGTGCGCCTTGAGACCGAATGCGTCGCCGCTGTGTAGTCGAGCATGTCTTCGTTTTGAGATTGATCACGCTGTTCGGCCAAGACGATCGCTCCTATGACTTCCGGCGTCAGATTATAGGTTTTTGCAGCAGCGTTCATCACGGCTCCCCGGGACGGGCGACCGTTCAGGTAAATCGGCTCAAACAAAGTGGAGATCGGCAAACTCGTAATGCGCGCGGCCTGCCGAAGACGTTCACTGGCGGAACTGGGAACAGTCAGACCATTCCAGAGCGGATTGGAGTAGCTGCGCGACACAGGACCGGATGCGCCAGGATCACCTTGCGGATTTGTCTTCTGCTCATAGAGGATGCGTGCCTGGTCAAACGCAGAAACGCGGTGATTGAAGATGTCGCGTCCCGTTGCACCGCTGCCTGAGAAAGACGCGGATGCACTTGAAGGAATAGTCGCACTGGTGATGGGTTTCTTGGTGCTGATCGAAAGCAAGCCGTACTTGCGCATGCTGTCGGCCAGATCGTTTGCAAGCCCGAACACCTTTGCCGGATTGCCAAATTGCGCGTTGAGGATTGCTGCATCCCGGTCGAAAAAGAAGAAACCAGCCAGGTTGTTTTCGATACTGGAAACTGAGACAGGCCCGGCTTTCGCTGCCATCAGCATTACCGCGTCGTAAAGCGAAGGAGCGCTTTGCTGATTGAAGTACCTTGTAAAAAAATCTCTCAGAACTTTCCCGGTCTGAAATTGCGTGATTGTTGCATCGAACCTCGTGTCACGTTCAAGAAGTTCCAGAGCTTTTGCCCGCTCCCCGTCGGTAACCCATCGGAAGACATCTCCCAGTTCCAGGAGTTTGATGACCTCATCGCCTACAACGGTCATGATTTTCTTCAACCCCTCTATTGCTCGGGCTGGTCAGGACAGAAATTGTTTTCCAATCCGAAAATTGAAATAAATCAACTAGTTAACAAACTTTCAGAATCCAACCCTAATTGATTGCCGACCCAGTTACAACTCTAAGGGGCGCAATCGCAATGAGCGGGGCCATGCCCGGCCGGTATTTGAACAACCTTGCTGGAGAGGTCGGAAAACGCCCCTCCCAGCTCAGATCTCCGTCCGCATCCGGTAGCCCGGGGCGAAGATCAGGCGGACATGGGTGATCGGCAGGGGGCCGGTCCAGGTGATGCGTTCCATCGCAAAGAGGGCTGCGCCCGTGGAGGCATCCAGTTTGCGCGACAGGGTCTTGTCGGCATTGACGGCGAAGAAGGAAATGTCGCCTTGGCTGTAGGGCGCGTTGTGCACCAGCCACTCGTTGGCGCTGACGTCCTCGAACGTCATGTCACGCGCCGCAGGAGCTGCTTCCAGGTTGATGTAGCGTTCCTCGAAGGCATAAGGCCGGTCGTCTGCAAAGTGCAGCGTCTTTAAAAACAGGACATCCGCGCCGAGCGTCACCTGGAACGCGCCGTGCAACATGGGCGGCAGGGGCCGGAGATCCTTTTCCAGAAGGCTGTGCCGGTAGGTGCGGCCAAGCGCTTCGACTTCCTCGCGCAGGATCGGAATGGTGAGCGTCGCGCGCTGGGGCGGGTTGAGCGCAACACGCGTTCCCGCCCGGCGCTTGCGCACCACAAGACCGCTTTCGGCCAAGTCCCGGAGAGCACGGTTGACGGTGGTGCGGGCGCAGCCGAACTCTTCCGCAAGATCGGCCTCATGGGGGATCTGCTCCCCCGGCTGCCAGATCCGGTCATGGATCCGCCGAAGGAGTTCTTCGCGAATGCCCGTCCAGGAATTTGTGTCCGCAAGCGCCAAGTCGTCTTACCCGTTCAAGTCGTTCTTCAAAGTCGTTCTTCACAGTCTGGCGCGCAACGAGGCCATGGTGGCCCGGTATTTCGCGCGGATGGCGTTGCCTTTTACATGGTTTCCGCCGGAAACAACATGCCGGCCGGCGGACCAGACCTCCGCAACCATCCGGTCGTCACCGGCAAAGATCCAGGCATCCAGAATTTCGTCGCCTTCCCGGCCTTCCAGGTCGATGGCGGTACCATCCAGTGCGACGAGATCGGCAAGCGATCCTTCCGATATCCTGCCCGCCGCACGCCCCGCCGCCTGCGCACCACCGGCCACGACGCCGTCGAAGAGGACCCGACCGGTGGACTTTTCCTTCGTTGCAATAGAAGCCCGGCAGGTATCGCGCAGGCGCTGGGAATATTCCAGCGTGCGCAGCTCTTCGGAGAGCGCGATGCGGATGTTGGAATCCGAGCCGACGCCGAAGCGGCCGCCCGCGGCCAGGTAGTCGACGCAATCGAAGATCCCGTCGCCGAGGCTGGATTCCGTTATCGGACAAAGCCCCGCGACGGCCCCGGTCGCAGCAAGACCGGCGGTCTCCTGCGAGGTCATCTGCGTGCAGTGGATCAGGCACCAGTTTTCTGAAACCGCGTGGTTGGCAAGCAGCCATTCCACCGGGCGCTGCCCCGTGGCCGCCAGAACCTCGTCCACTTCCGGGATCTGCTCGGCAAGATGCATGTGCAGCGGGTTGCCGCCGGCAAGGGCAACGGCCTTCTTCAGACTGTCGGCATCCACCGCCCTCAGTGAATGCGGGGCAACGCCGATAACCGCATCATCCGGCAGGGACTTGAGCGCCTCGGACGCAAGCTCGTGCAGTTTCTGGAAACGGTCGAAGTCGTTGCCAAAGCGGATCTGTCCGGCAGCCAATGGGCGACCGTCGCAGCCGCCGAACTGGTAATGAACCGGGAGGTGTGTGAGGCCGATGCCGGTATCGGAAGCGGCCGCCATGATGCGGTCCGACATTTCCGCCAGGTTGGCGTAGGGCGCACCGCCCGGCTGGTGATGCAGATAGTGGAACTCGCCAACGGCGGCATAACCCGCCTCCAGCATTTCCATCTGCACGAAGGCGGCAATCGCCTCCACGTCTTCCGGCGTCAGGGCGTCCAGAAAGCGGAACATGATCTGGCGCCAGGTCCAGAAACTGTCGCGGCTTTCGCTACCGCGCCGCTCGCTCATGCCCGCCATGGCCCGCTGGAAGGCGTGGCTGTGCAGGTTGACCGGGGCCGGCAGAAGAATGCCGACGCGTTCGCCGATTGGCTGCGCATCTCTTTCAACCGAGGCGATCCGGCCGTCCGGCCCGATCGAGACAGCGACATTTTCCGCCCAGCCGTCGGCCAGAAGCGCCTTTTCCGCAAAAACCGTCGCGCCAGAAACTGTCGACATGCCGTCTTTTCCTCCGTTGACACGTTAATATGTGCATGCATATTATCTTATATCGCAATCTAATCAAGCCGGAGATGGACGTGCTGAAACGCCTCCTCACAAACGCCAAGCTGGCAACGCTCACCGCAAACGGAGAGCCGTACGGCCTGATTGAGGACGGTGCGCTGGTGATCGAAGGTGGCCGGATCGCCTGGATCGGCAAGGCCGCAGACCTGCCGTCTCACTATGCGTCGCTCAGCGCGGATGATATCGGCGGGCGGCTGGTGACCCCGGGCCTGATCGACTGTCATACCCATGTTGTTTTCGGCGGCGACCGGGCACGTGAATTCGAAATGCGCCTGCAAGGTGCAACGTACGAAGAAGTGGCCCGGGCCGGTGGCGGCATCGTTTCCACGGTCAAGGCAACGCGCGCAGCCAGCGAAAAGCAGCTGCTGGAAGCTGCCCTGCCGCGTGTCGATGCCCTGATCGCCGAGGGCGTCACCGCCATCGAGATCAAGTCCGGCTATGGCCTCGACCGGGAAACGGAGCTGCGCATGCTGCGCACCGCCCGCAAGATCGGCAAGCTGCGACCGATCACCGTCAAGACCAGCTTCCTGGGCGCCCATGCCATTCCGGCCGAATACAAGGACAAGGCCGACCTCTATCTGGAAAAGGTCTGCCTGCCGACGCTGGAAGCGGCTCATGCCGAGGGACTGGTGGATGCCGTGGACGGTTTTTGCGAAGGCATCGCCTTTTCGCCGGAACAGATCGGCAAGGTGTTTGACAAGGCCAAGCAAATTGGTCTGCCGGTGAAGCTGCATGCAGAGCAACTGTCCAACCTGAACGGCGCGGCCCTTGCTGCTTCCTATGGCGCCCTTTCCGCCGACCATCTGGAATATCTGGATGAAGCCGGCGTCAAGGCGATGGCCGAAAGCGGGTCTGTTGCCGTGCTTTTGCCGGGCGCCTTCTACACCTTGCGCGAAACGCAGTTCCCGCCGCTTGATCTTTTGCGCAAGCACAATGTGCCCGTCGCGCTGGCAACGGACTGCAATCCGGGTTCATCCCCCCTCGCCTCGTTGCTCCTGACCATGAACATGGGCTGCACCTTGTTCCGCATGACACCGGAAGAAGCGCTGGCCGGCGTCACCCGCGAAGCGGCAAAGGCGCTTGGTCTGGACGATCAGGGCACGCTGGCGCCCGGCAAACGGGCGGATCTGGCTGTCTGGAACGTCAGCCACCCGGCGGAGCTTTCCTACCGGATCGGCTTCAATTCCCTCTTCAAACGCATTTTCGGAGGCTCTGAATGAGCGCCCTTACCCTGACACCGGGCTCCGTGACCCTGGCGGATCTGGAACGCATCTACCGGGAAGAGCTGCCAGTGCGCATCGACCGCGCGGCGGAAGCCGCGATCAACCTTGCGTCCGAACGAGTTGCCAAGGCGGCCCGGGGCAGCGAGGCCGTTTACGGCGTCAACACCGGCTTCGGCAAGCTGGCCAGCGTCAAGATCGCCCCCGAGGACACTGCAACCCTGCAGCGGAACCTGATCCTCTCCCATTGTTGCGGCGTCGGCGAACCGCTCGACAAGACCACCACCCGCCTGATGATGGTGCTGAAGCTGCTCTCTCTTGGCCGCGGTGCCTCCGGTGTCCGCTTCGAAGTGATGAAGCTGATCGAGGATTGCCTGGAAAGAAACGTCACGCCGATGGTTCCCTCGCAAGGGTCTGTCGGTGCATCCGGCGATCTTGCGCCGCTGGCCCATATGACGGCTGTCCTGATCGGTGAAGGTGAAGCTGATTTCGGCGGCACGCGCATGCCCGGTGGTGAAGCCCTTGCCAAGGCGGGCCTGACCCCGGTCGTGCTTGGCCCCAAGGAAGGCCTTGGGCTGATCAATGGCACGCAGTTTTCGAGCGCCTGTGCGCTCACCGGCCTGTTCGACGCCTGGCGTCTGGCCGAAGCGACCCTGATGACCGCCAGCCTTTCCACCGACGCCATCATGGGCTCGACCGCACCGCTCCTGCCAGAAATCCATGAACTGCGCGGCCATCGCGGCCAGATCGAAGTGGCAAGGGCCATGCGCGCAATCATGGACGGCTCGGAAATCCGCGAAAGCCACCGCGAGGGCGACACCCGCGTGCAGGACCCTTACTGCATCCGCTGCCAGCCCCAGGTTGCCGGTGCCTGTGTCGATCTGCTCCGCATGGCGGCCCGCACGCTCGAGATCGAAGCCAATGCGGCAACCGACAATCCGCTGGTACTGATCGATGCCGACCGGATCGTTTCCGGTGGCAATTTCCATGCCGAACCAGTTGCCTTTGCTGCCGACCAGATTGCACTGGCCATTGCCGAACTCGGTGCGATTTCCCAGCGCCGTGTCGCGCTCATGGTCGACCCGACGCTTTCCTTCGACCTGCCGCCGTTCCTCGCCAAGGATCCGGGCCTGAACTCGGGCATGATGATCGCGGAAGTGACGACCGCCGCCCTGATGAGCGAGAACAAGCATCTCGCCAATCCGTGCTCGACGGATTCCACGCCGACCAGTGCCAACCAGGAAGACCATGTTTCCATGGCCGCCCACGGTGCTCGTCGTCTTGCCCGCATGAACGCCAACCTCAGCCAGATCCTGGGTGTGGAACTTCTGTGTGCCGCCGAAGGCATCGAGCACCGCGCCCCGCTGAACACCAGCGCTTCGCTGCAGACGGTCATGGGCGCTCTTCGCGGTGTCGTCCCCTCCCTGGAAAAGGACCGCTACATGGCACCGGACCTGGAAACGGCAGCCGGCCTGATCCGCAGCCGCAAGCTGGTTTCGGCGATTTCCGCCGGCCACATGATCACGCTGGGAGATGCCCATGCAGCCGGTTGACGTCTTCCGCGGTGATGGCCCGGTCGTTCTTGGCGTGCCTCATGCAGGCACATTCGTTCCGGACGACATCAAGGCAAGGTTCAACGACACCGGCCTGAAACTGGCCGACACCGACTGGCATGTGGACCGGCTTTATTCCGATCTCCTGCCCGGTGCGACCATGGTGAAGGCGAACTTCCATCGTTATGTGATCGACGCCAATCGCGATCCGGAAGGCGTCAGCCTTTATCCGGGCCAGAACACCACAACGCTCTGCCCGACCACCGATTTCGATGGACGCCCCATCTACAAATCCGGCATGGAACCGCAGACCGGTGAAATCGAGGCCCGGCGTCTTGCCTGGCATGCTCCCTATCACGCTGCCCTTCAGGCGGAAATGGAACGGGTCCGCGCCAAACACGGCGTCGCCATTCTCTACGATTGCCACTCGATCCGCTCCGTAGTGCCGTTCCTGTTCGAAGGCACGCTGCCCGATTTCAATACGGGCACCAACAACGGCACGACCTGCGCCAGCGCCATCGAGGCTGCCGTCGTCGCCTGCACCCAGGCAGCGGAAGGTTACACGTCGATCCTCAACGGCCGCTTCAAGGGTGGCTGGACGACACGGCATTACGGCCGACCGGCCGAAGGCTTTCACGCCATTCAGATGGAGCTCGCCCAGAAGACCCATCTTGCCACCGAAGACACGCCCTTTGCCTATGACGAGGCCAAGGCCGACCGGCTTCGGACCTATCTGAAAGACATCCTGAGCGCGCTGGAAAACCTCGCGCCCTCCTTATTCCAGAACAACACCCAGGGAGCGAACAATGACTGATCGCCGCCACAACGCCCGCGACGTTTTCCCACCCACCGGCACCGAGCTCAACACCAAGTCCTGGCTGACCGAAGCCCCGCTGCGCATGCTGATGAACAACCTTCATCCGGATGTGGCTGAAAACCCGCATGAGCTGGTCGTCTATGGCGGCATCGGCCGCGCGGCACGCACCTGGGACGATTTCGACCGCATCGTCGCAAGCCTCAAGACCCTTGAGGAAGACGAGACGCTGCTGGTGCAGTCCGGCAAGCCGGTCGGTGTCTTCAAGACCCACAAGGATGCTCCGCGCGTTCTGATCGCCAATTCCAATCTGGTGCCGAACTGGGCCAACTGGGACCACTTCCACGAGCTGGATAAGAAGGGCCTGGCCATGTATGGCCAGATGACCGCCGGTTCCTGGATCTACATCGGTACGCAGGGCATCGTACAGGGCACCTATGAGACCTTCATGGAAGCCGGACGCCAGCACTACGAAGGCAACCTGAAGGGCCGCTGGATCCTGACCGGTGGTCTCGGCGGCATGGGCGGTGCGCAGCCGCTTGCAGCCGTCATGGCCGGGGCCTGCTGCCTTGCGGTGGAATGTGACGAGAAGAGCGCCGACTTCCGCCTGCGCACACGCTACGTCGACGAAAAGACCCACTCCCTCGACGAGGCGCTGGCACTGATCGACCGCTGGACCAAGGCAGGCGAAGCCAAGTCCGTGGCGCTGATCGGCAACGCCGCCGATGTCTTCTCCGAACTGGTGAAGCGCGGCGTGAAGCCGGACATCGTCACCGACCAGACCTCCGCCCATGATCCGGTCAACGGTTACCTGCCGCAGGGCTGGACCGTCGCCGAATGGCGCGCCAAGGCCGAGACCGACCCGAAGGCGGTGGAAAAAGCCGCTCGCGCGTCCATGAAGGTGCATGTCGCTGCCATGGTCGACTTCTGGAACATGGGTGTGCCGACACTCGATTACGGCAACAACATCCGCCAGGTTGCCATGGAAGAAGGCCTGGAAAACGCCTTTGCTTTCCCGGGTTTCGTGCCGGCCTATATCCGCCCGCTGTTCTGCCGTGGCATCGGCCCGTTCCGCTGGTGCGCGCTTTCGGGCGATCCGGAAGACATCTACAAGACCGACGCCAAGGTGAAGGAACTGATCCCGGACGACCAGCACCTGCACAACTGGCTGGACATGGCGCGCGAGCGCATTTCCTTCCAGGGCCTGCCGGCCCGCATCTGCTGGGTTGGCCTTGGGCAGCGCCACCGCCTCGGCCTTGCCTTCAACGAAATGGTCCGCAACGGCGAACTGAAAGCGCCGATCGTGATCGGCCGCGACCACCTCGACAGTGGTTCGGTCGCATCGCCCAATCGCGAGACCGAAGCCATGAAGGACGGCTCCGATGCCGTGTCCGACTGGCCGCTTCTGAATGCCCTGCTCAACACCGCCTCCGGCGCGACCTGGGTGTCGCTCCACCATGGCGGCGGCGTCGGCATGGGCTTTTCCCAGCACTCGGGTATGGTCATCTGCTGCGACGGCACGGAAGATGCCGATCGGCGAATCGGTCGGGTGCTCTGGAACGATCCGGCAACGGGCGTGATGCGTCACGCGGATGCCGGCTACGAGATCGCGCTGGACTGCGCGAAAGAACAGGGGCTTAACCTGCCGGCGATTCTGGGTCGTCCCGCGTCCTGATGGACGCAGAAAGATGACCCAGCAACTATAATGCAATCAACTTTCTGCTGTCATGGTCCAACATGAAAGCAGGTTGATCTTGGGGAAACAATCAAGCACGGCGGGACACTCCGATCCATTCCTTTGACTGAGGGGTAATACCATGAAAAGACGTGATTTTCTGAAAGCCGGCGCCACCGGCACAGCCGCAGTTGCGGCCTCCACCCTGGCTGCACCTGCCATTGCGCAGGATGTGCACCAGTGGCGCATGGTCACCGCATGGCCGAAGAACCTGCCGGGACCCGGCGTCGCTGCCCAGATGCTGGCGGACCGCATCACCGCACTGTCCGGTGGTCGCATCGAGGTGAAGCTCTTTGCCGCCGGCGAAATCGTCCCGGGCAACGGTGTGTTCGATGCCGTCGGCCAGGGCACTGCCGAGCTGTACCATGCTGTTCCCGCCTATTGGGGTTCCAAGTCCAAGGGCATCCTGCTGTTCGGTTCGCAGCCTTTCGGTCTGACAGCTCCCGAACAAGCCGGCTGGATGATCCACGGCGGCGGCCAGGCTCTCTATGACGAGATCTATGCCCGCTTCAACCTGAAGCCGTTCCTGTGCGGCAACTCCGGACCGCAGTGGGCTGGCTGGTTCCGCAACGAGATCAACAGCGCCGACGACCTGAAAGGCCTGAAGTTCCGGTCCACCGGTCTTGCCTCCGAAATGTGTTCCAAGCTCGGCATGGCGGTTCAGGCCATGAGCGGCCCGGCCATGTTCCAGGCGCTTCAGTCCGGCGCGCTTGATGCGGGCGAGTTCATCGGTCCGTGGACAGACAGCGCGCTCGGCTACTACCAGATCGCCAAGAACTACTACTGGCCGGGTGTCGGCGAGCCGTCTTCCGCTGAAGAATGTGCCGTCAACCTGGAAGCCTACAACGCTCTGCCGGACGACCTGAAGGAAGCCGTGCAGCGTGCCTGCGCCAGCCTCTACAACGACGTTCTGACGGAATACAACACCAAGCACGCCCAGGCACTGACCCAGCTGGTCAACGATCACGGTGTGATGGTGAAGAAGCTTCCGGACGACGTCATCGTCGCAATGGGCAATGCCGCCGGTGAGGTGATCGCCGAACTGCGTGCGGACGAAGACGAGCTGGTGAAACGCATCACCGAAAGCTTCCTCGCCTACCGCAAGCTGATGCGCGAGTACATGCCCTATGCCGACAACGGCCAGATGAACGCGCGTATGCTCGACTACAACTACGACTGATCGGGTTGACGTCTCACATCGGGGAAATCTGTTTTCCCCGATGTGATGGCGATTTATCGCCCTGTCTGTCGTCGTCCCATGGCGAGCCACTGGGATCCATTTCGGTTCCTCTTCGCGTCAGAATTCGCTTCGGGGAAACGGCATGACCTGCAGGGTCAAGTCCTATAAGGATTTTGAGGTTTGGGCATCTGTTTTAAGCCGCTTGGGAAGATGGACGGCAGGGGACAAGTGGCGCCTCTATAAAATGGAACGGCAATGCCCTCCACTTGTCATCCCCGCGCAGGCGGGGATCCAGTAGCCACCGGCGCCCATGCTTTTTACAGGGGCTGCGGCGTACTGGATCCCGGATCTGCGCTCCGCTCCGTCCGGGATGACAAGCGTCGGGATGCCCGATCTCACGTTCAGGCAGGCAGAAAGCCTTAAGGGGCAAAAGAACCGGGAAGCTACTTTGATGGAAAAACTGGCGGGCGCGCTGGAGCGTGTCAATTCGGTAATAGGCAACACGCTGTGCTGGGCGGCGCTTCTGATGTTGCTGCTGCAATTCACGATCGTGTTGCTTCGCTATGTCTTTGGCTACAGCTTCATCTTTCTCGATGAAGGCGTGCTGTATTTCCACGCGGCGATCTTCATGCTCGGCGCCGGGTACACTTTCCTCGTCAATGCCCATGTCCGTGTCGACATCTTCTATGCCAGGAACAGCGAGCGCGCGCAGGCGTGGATCGATATCTTCGGCCATCTGTTCCTGCTGACACCGGCCCTCGTCGTGCTGATCTGGTTCTCCTGGCCGTCCGTGCGCGGCAGCTGGGCCATTCTGGAAGGGCCGATTTCCGTTGGCGGTATCCCTGCCTCCTTCCTCCTGAAATCCCTCATTCCCGCCTATTGCGTGCTGCTGCTGATCCAGGGTGTGGCCGCCTTCATCCGCGATGTTCAGAAGCTGAAAGGCGTCAGTGCATGAGCCTGCCTCTCGATCTCATCATGTTCGGCGCGCTGATCGCCTTCATTCTGCTCGGCTATCCCGTTGCCTTCACCATTGCGGGCGTTGCCACGGGCTTTGCCCTGCTCGGCTGGATGATGGGCGACTTCAACATTCAGCTCATGGGCGCCATGGGCCAGCGTTTCTTCGGTGTGCTCACCAACCCGGTCCTGACCGCGATCCCGCTGTTCGTCCTGATGGGCGTCATTCTGGAAAAGAGCCGCATCGCAGAGGATCTGCTGGAAACAATGGGCCGGCTCTTCGGCCGCATGAGAGGTGGTCTCGGTGTTTCGGTGATGCTGGTCGGCGCCCTGCTCGCCGCGTCCACAGGCATTGTCGGTGCAACGGTGGTTGCCATGGGCCTGATCGCCCTGCCCACAATGCTGCGCAATGGCTATGACCCCAAACTTGCCTCCGGCATGGTCTGTACTGCCGGAACGCTCGGCCAGATCATCCCACCGTCGACTCTGCTGATCATCCTGGCCGACGTCATGTCCAATGCCTTCCAGCAGGCGCAATACGCGCAGGGCAAGTTCACCATCGAGACGATCTCGGTCGGCCAGACTTTTGCAGCCGCCATGATCCCCGGTCTGCTGCTCGTCGCCGTCTACTGCGCCTACATTGTCGGCCGGGCTTACCTGTTCCCGAACGACGCGCCAGCAATGTCGGAACATGTCGACCAGCCGTCAGGCCGGGAGATTGCTGCCGCCATCGTGCCGCCGATCCTGTTGATCGTTGCAGTGCTCGGTTCCATCCTCGGCGGCATCGCCTCGCCCAACGAGGCAGCTTCCGTCGGTGCCGTGGGCGCGATCCTGCTGGCAGGCCGCCGTCTCGGGGTGTCCTCAAAGCTCATCGTGTTGGCGACAGCTGCGCTCCTGACGCTTGCAATTGCCGCATCGCTCCTGCCGATACGCCTGCAACGCTCCGATGTCACGGCCGGTGGCTACGTTATCGCCGCTGTCTATGCGGGGCTGGCGCTGTTTTCCCTGGGCGTCGTTCTGCACATCCTGAAGAAGGCTTTCGCGGACGGGCTCCTGAAAGCTTCCATGCTGTCCACACTGACCGTCACCTCGATGATCTTCGCAACCATCCTGATGGCCAGCTTCTTCTCGCTGGTTTTCGTCGGCCTTGGGGGGGAAGACCGGGTCCACGACATCCTTCAGGAAATGCCGGGCGGTCCGACAGGCGCACTGATCTTCGCGATGCTGTTCGTCTTCGTGCTGGGCTTCTTCCTCGATTTCGTCGAGATCTCGGTGATCCTGCTGCCGGTTCTGATCCCGCCCCTGATCCTGATGGGCATCGACCCGATCTGGCTGACGGTCCTGATCGCGATCAACCTGCAGACCTCGTTCCTGACCCCTCCCTTCGGCTTCTCGCTGTTCTATCTGAGAGGCGCGGCACCGAAGGAAATCACAACGGGCCAGATCTACCGCGGCGTCGTTCCCTTTATCATCCTGCAGATCGTCGCCGTCGCCATCCTCTGGACCTTCCCGATGTTCGCCACCTGGCTGCCCCGCTGGCTGTATTGAGGAGTTTCTCGACAAGCCGATAAAATTCACGATCTACCTAAAAAAGCCACAGCACCTTCCGCTGTGGCTTTTTTGTGCGTGTCCATGTCGTACATGAGTTTCATTCTTTGGCATTTTACGATATTTTTTCCCATAGAGAGGGAGAAATGACAGGAATGGACAGTTTCTGGGGGGCATTTGCTGGAGCCCTTGGCCTGGTCGTCGCGCTGGATCCGGATCTGATGGAAATCATCGGCCTGTCCATGCGGGTCACGCTTACGGCTGTCGTTCTCGCCTGCGTCATCGGCCTGCCCCTCGGCGCGGCGGTCGGCACTTTCAATTTCCCCGGAAGAACGCTCGTCGCCGTCATCTTGAACGCGCTGATGGGCCTGCCCCCTGTCGTGGTCGGCCTGCTTGTCTATCTCGTCCTGTCGGCATCCGGACCGCTCGGGCCGCTGCGCCTGCTCTACACGCCGACTGCCATGATTATCGCGCAGATGGTGCTGGTGACGCCCATTGTCGCCGCGCTGACACGCCAGGTAATCGAAGACCTCAACAGGGAATATTCCGAGCAGTTCGCATCGCTCGGCGTCGGCCGATTTGATCGTCTGACAGCCATGCTCTGGGATGCCCGCTACAGCCTGCTGACCGTCGCGCTGGCCGGTTTCGGCCGTGCGGTTGCCGAAGTCGGAGCGGTTATCATTGTCGGTGGCAACATCAACCATGTTACCCGCGTGATGACCACGACCATCGCCTTGGAAACATCCAAGGGCAATCTCCAGCTTGCCTTGGCGCTCGGCGTGATCCTGCTGATGATCGCCTTTGCCGTGAACGCCGGTGTCATGGCCCTTCGTGCCTCAGCCGCGAGGGCCGCCTATGCGTGACGCAGCTTTCGACACACCAGGCACTGCCTCCACGATGTCGCGCCGTAGCCCGGCAATGCACGACCCGTTGCTGGATGTCAGAAGTCTCGGCTTTTCGGCGGGCGGCGAAAAACTTCTGCACGACGTCGATGTTGCCATCCGGCGCGGTTCACGCACGCTCATCATGGGCCCGAACGGAGCCGGCAAGAGCCTCTTGCTGCGATTGATGCACGGTCTGCTTCAGCCGCAGGAAGGCGCTATCCTGTGGGAAGGCGGCCGGATGGACGCCACCGCGCGACGCGCGCAGGCTATGGTCTTCCAGCGTCCCGTGTTGCTGCGCCGCTCGGTTATCGCCAATCTCAAGTTCGCCCTGAGCGTTCGTGGCCTGCGGGGCAGCGAACGCGCCGACAAGGTCAAGGCCGCGCTGGAAACGGCGGGCCTCAGTCATCTGGCCCGGCGCCCGGCGCGCGTCTTGTCCGGCGGCGAGCAGCAGCGCCTGTCCCTGGTGCGTGCTCTTGCCTGCGATCCCGAACTCCTGTTTCTCGACGAACCTACTGCCAATCTCGACCCGGCCTCCACTGCCGCGATCGAGTCCCTGGTACTGGAAGCCAACGCCCGCGGTGTCACCGTTGTTCTGGTGACCCATGATGCAGGCCAGGCAAAACGCCTCGGTGAAGACCTCGTGTTTCTGCAGAACGGCACCGTGGTCGAGACAGGCCCTGTCGAAAAAGTGCTTGCCAACCCCAGAAGCGAACCCGTTCGCGCCTGGCGGGAAGGCAGGCTTTACCTTGGACCCAACACCCAATCCCTGAATGATTACCCCGGGAGGAAAAATTGATCAGAAGAGCATTTCTGGCGCTTGCCGCCGCCGTCCTGACGACCGTATTTGCCGGTCAGCCGAGTTTTGCGGAAGACAAGTTCATTGTCGTCCAGTCGACCACCTCAACCCAGAATTCGGGCCTGTTCGACTATCTCCTGCCCATCTTCCAGGAAAAGACCGGCATTGAAGTCCGCGTGGTTGCCGTTGGCACAGGCCAGGCCATCAAGAATGCCGCCAATGGCGATGGCGATGTCCTGTTCGTTCACTCCAAGCCGTCCGAAGAAAAATTCGTTGCAGACGGTCTCGGCGTTTCCCGTTCCGACGTCATGTACAACGACTTTGTCATCGTCGGCCCGGCAAATGACCCTGCAGGCGTCGCCGGCTCGAAAGATGTCGTTGAGTCCCTGAAGAAAATCGCCGATGCAAAGGCCCCATTTGCCTCTCGCGGCGATGACAGCGGCACCCACAAGGCGGAGCTTCGCCTGTGGAAGGCCGCCGGCATCGACCCGAGCGAAGGGTCTGGCGACTGGTACCGTGAAACCGGCTCCGGCATGGGCGCTACCCTCAACACCGGCACCGGCATGGGCGCTTACGTCATGACCGATCGTGCCACCTGGATCTCCTTCGGCAACAAGGGCGACTACAAGGTTGCCGTTGAAGGCGACCCGATCCTGTTCAACCAGTACGGCATCATTCTGGTGAACCCGGAAGTTCATGCCCATGTGAAGGCCGATCTTGGCCAGCAGTTCGTTGACTGGGTGCTGTCCAAGGAAGGCCAGCAGGCTATCGCCGACTACAAGGTCGACGGCCAGCAGCTGTTCTTCCCGAATTCGGACAAGGGCTCAAGCTGAGCCCGTCTGACCGTCTTCTCGCTTTCCGAGTGAGTGGAGCCAGATAGCAATCTGTGTCGCACGCTCCGCTCAAACCTTCCCCCTTCTCACGCGAGGAGGGGGATTTTTTTGACCTGGTCAAATGCAACTGGACTTGCGTCGAGCTTCAAGGGCACCCCGGGGCGGACGGCCTGTGCGCCGCACAAGGTACCGCTCATGAGCTTTCAACAGCGCATGTGCAACAGAATTAGCGGCAGGCGTCGCCTGTTTCCGTCGAATTGCGGGTAATCGTTATTCCCCCAAGCGCACGGACGGGCTGGACGTGAAATCGGCGCTGGAAAACCGCAGGTGCTCCAGAACCTGGTTGGCGCCGATGGCAATCACGATAATGGCGGCAAACGCGATGAGCATTGTTTTCATTGTGTATCTCCTTCGGATGGCGCCGTCGCCGATTTCAGATAGTCGATCAGATCGTCACGGTCTTGCTGTTCCACAATCCGCTGCATCGGCATCTTCGACCCTGGAATATAGTGATCCGGGCCGTCCAGGAACAGTTGATCGATCGTCGTTTCCGACCAGACAATATCAGATCCTGACAGGGTCGCCGAATAGGGGTAGTCCGGAATAGTGCCCGCACGCCGGCCGAAGATGTTGTGAAGCGTCGGCCCGGCCTTGCGCGCGGTATCGCCGGTCAGGGCGTGGCAGATCGAGCATTTGCGCGCGAACTGCCGTTCGCCGTTGGACATTTCTTCCGGTTTCTTGAGGAATTGCGGTGTCTCGGTTGCCATCGGATCGAATGTTGCAAGATCCGCAAGGGGCCATGAATAGACGATGTTCTCGATGCCGCCCGCATGCAACACATCGCCGTCCTTCGAAAAGGCAAGCGCCCAGATCGGACCTTTCAGTGCAGCCCGGAAATCCGTTTCAAGCGCCCAGGACGTCGTGTCGAACACGGTGATATATCCATGACCGTCACCGGTCGCCAGACGTGAGCCATCCGGACTGACCGCCATGGCCAGTATGGGCCGGCGCTCGAAAGTGAAGTCATGCATCCGTTCGCCGGTTTCGATATCGACGATCCGCGTCACTCCGTCCTGGGAGCCGTAGGCAATCCAGCTCTCCCGGTCACCCTCACCGCCGATGGCAATGACATTGATGCCGAAACCGTTGCGATCTACGACCCGCTTTTCACTTTGCGTTGCCAGATCCCAGAGCTTTATCGACCCGTCGACCGACGCTGAATAAAGCTGGCGCCCGTCCCTTGAAAACGCGACCGCATTCACCCCGGCTGCATGTCCGGCAAGATAAGCCGGCTCGCCGCCGGCAACCGGCCACAGTCCCACACGTGCATCCCAGCTTGCGCTGGCAATCGTCGTCTTGTCGGGAGAAACCGCAAGCCCCATGATCTTGGCCGTGTGCCCTTCCAGAACCCGGTTCGAGTTATCGCGGGTGTTCCAGAGAATAAGCTCGTTGTCGTCTCCGCCGGACACCAGATGGCTGCCGTCCAGAAACTGAACCACCTTGACCGCCGCCGCATGGCCCTCAAGCCATTGCGGCACCCGGTCTTTCCAGATGCCGACCGAATTGTCGAAGCTGGCAGTGGCCACCTGCCCGGTCTCAAGGGAAACGTCGATATCCATGACCGGGCCGCCGTGGCCCTTCAGGGTCTGGAAATCGGCGCTCCCGGCTGCGGAGACCAGCGTCAGAAGGAAGCCGGCAGCGGGCCCGAAGACCCGTGCAAGCAACCATACGGGATCCGGCTGAAACGGCATGTCACGCCGGGCCTATTCGGCGGGAACCGCGCTGTCGCCGCCTGAATGTTTGGCGGCTTCGCGCTTTTCAGCTTCTTCGACTTCCTTCACCCAGAGGCCGTGGTGCTCCTTCGCCCACTGCAGTTCGACCTCGCCGGAGCCCATGGCGTCATAGGCGCCTTCCATGCCGATGGAACCGATGTAGATATGCGCCAGGATCAGCGCCATCATCACGAAGGCCACAATGGCGTGCCACAGCTGCGCAAACTGCATTTCCTCATGCGGTGCAAGCGCGGTAGGCAATGTACCGAGACCCACCAGCTGCGGCAGGCCGAGTGCGTTGAGCTTTTCGAAGGTGACCGCAAACATTGGCATTTCGAACGGGAACAGCAGCGACAGACCGGAAACGGAAATCGAAGCGCCCAGGACGATCACCCCCCAGAACACCAGCTTCTGACCGAAGTTGAATTTCTTGGCCGGCGGGTGCACGCCCTTCTTGAAGAGCCCGCCACCGACGGCGATCCATTTCACGTCCGTCTTGTTCGGGATGTTGTGCGCGACCCACATCACGAACACCATGATCAGGCCCAGCATGAAGGCCCAGGCGACGTTGTTGTGGACCCACTTCGAGAAATGCGCGACGGGCGCGAAGGCGTCCTTGCCGATCATGGGGATGATCACGAAACGCCCGAAAAGCGTCAACAGGCCGGTAATGCCAAGCAGGACGAAGGATCCCGCAAGCAGCCAGTGCCCGAAGCGCTCGATCGCCTTGAAGCGGGTGATGGTGCGGCCAGTCTTCTCGCCGTCGATGCGAATACGGCCGCGAATGAGATAGAAAAGGGCCAGCAGCACGATAGTCCCGCCGAGCAGCCAGGCGCCATAAGTGGCAAGTGGTCCCTTGCGCCATTCGAGCCAGCGCATGCCGCCATCCTGCATCAGAACGGTTGCAGCAAATCCACCGGAAGAGACTGTTACATCCGCGGAGCCATACCGCAGTGCCCGCCAGAGCTCCGGATCGGAGACACCGCCAAGCGTCCCGAGCTGTGAGGAAATCGACGCCGCGTCGTCCGGATCACCGGTATTGTTGCGGCGGAAGTCGTAGTCGACCTTCTCGCCACGCTGGCGTTTCATGATGTCTTCAAGCGTCTGCGCACCACCAGTCGCCGACCGGTCGGCGGACGTATCCTGTGCAAACCCTGTCCCCAGACCCGCACCAAGAAAGGCCAGAAGAACAAGCAAAGCCATAGTCACGCGTTTCATGACCGCAAACCTCATTGTCGATTACAACCGGAGACGAGCGGGGCGGCTGTAAAGCCGCCCCGCCTACGTTTCTTTCAGGCATCCACCCAAGCGTGACGGGCAGTCCGGCGTGCCGGTCTACCCTCACCCCGCAAGGGATCAGCCGCCTTTCTGGCCGTAAGCGGTACCCCAGCCCCAGGCACCCGAGCCGAAGCCGCGGGCAACCACACGTTCGCGGTAGATGGCCGACACGACGTCGCCATCGCCCGCGAGCAGGGCCTTGGTGGAGCACATTTCCGCGCAGAGCGGCAACTTGCCTTCCGCGATACGGTTGCGGCCGTATTTCGCGAACTCTGCAGTGGAGTTGTTTTCTTCCGGACCACCTGCACAGAAGGTGCATTTGTCCATCTTGCCGCGCGATCCGAAATTGCCCGCTTGCGGGAATTGCGGTGCGCCGAACGGACAGGCGTAGAAGCAGTAGCCGCAGCCAATGCACAGGTCCTTCGAGTGAAGCACCACGCCTTCTTCGGTCTGGTAGAAACAGTCCACCGGGCACACCGCCATGCAGGGTGCGTCCGAGCAGTGCATGCAGGCCACGGAGATCGACCGTTCGCCAGGTTTGCCATCATTGATGGTCACAACACGGCGGCGGTTGATGCCCCACGGCACCTCGTGCTCGTTCTTGCAGGCCGTGACGCAGGCATTGCACTCAATGCAGCGTTCGGCGTCGCAAAGGAACTTTGATCTTGCCATTTGTCGTCCTCCTTACGCTGCCGAGATCTTGCAGAGAGTAGCCTTGGTCTCTTGCATCTGGGTCACCGAGTCATACCCGTAGGTCTGAGCGGTGTTACAGCTTTCCCCAAGCACATAGGGGTCTGCACCCTTCGGATACTTCGACCTCAGGTCCTCGCCCTGGTAATGACCACCGAAGTGGAACGGCATGAAGGCAACACCTTCGCCGACACGTTCGGTAACCATCGCCATGACCTTGACCTTGCCGCCCTCCGGGCCTTCGACCCAGACCTGTGCGCCGTCACGCACCCCGAGATTGTTGGCATCCCGCGGATTGATTTCGACGAACATGTTCTGCTGGAGTTCCGCCAGCCAGGGGTTCGACCGGGTTTCGTCCCCGCCGCCCTCGTATTCGACCAGACGGCCGGATGTGAGGATGATCGGGAAGTCCTTGGAGAAGTCGTTCTTCTGGATCGACGCATAGAGTGTCGGAACACGCCAGAACGACTTGTCGGCATAGGTCGGATAGTCCGCGACCAGATCCCGCCGGTTGGTGTAGAGCGGCTCGCGGTGCAGCGGCACCGGATCCGGGAAGGTCCACACAACGGCACGCGCCTTGGCGTTGCCGAACGGGGCACAGCCATGGGCGATCGCCACGCGCTGGATACCGCCCGAAAGGTCGGTTTTCCAGTTCACGGTGCCGATCTTGTCCGCAGCGCCGGCAACAGTCTCGATCGACTGACGCTCTTCGGCCGTCAGGTCACCATCCCAGCCGAGGTCGATCAGCATCTGCATGGTGAACTCGGGATAGCCGTCCTGAATATCCGCACCGGGGTTGGAGACGCCTTCCGCCAGAAGGTTCTGGCCATCACGCTCCACGCCGTAACGGGCACGGAAGCACAGGCCGCCTTCAGCGACCGGCATGGACATGTCGTAGAGATTTGCCGTTCCCGGGTGTTTCATCTCTGCGGTGCCCCAGCACGGCCACGGCATGCCGTAGAACTCGCCGTCGTTCGGACCACCGACTGCACGCAGCGTGGTGCGGTCGAAGGTGTGCTGGTTCTCCATGTGCGACTTGATACGCTCAGGCGACTGGCCGGTGTAGCCCACCGTCCACATGCCGCGGTTGAACTCGCGTGTCAGGTCCTCGATGTTCGGCTCGTCCCCGTCCATGCCGATGTTGCGGAAGAGACGGTCGTCGAAACCGAACTTCTTGGCGAACATGGCGATGATCGTGTGGTCGGGCTTGGATTCGAACAGCGGTGCAATCACCTGTTCGCGCCACTGCAGCGACCGGTTGGAAGCGGTCACCGAACCACGGGTCTCGAACTGGGTCGAGGCCGGCAGCAGGTAACAGCCGTCGGTGCGGTCGTGCAGGATTGCCGAAACGGTCGGATAGGGATCAACCACGACCAGAAGGTCGAGCTTTTCCATAGCCTGTTTCATTTCCGGCAAACGGGTCTGGGAGTTCGGGGCATGGCCCCACAGCACCATCGCACGGGTGTTGTCCGGCTGTTCCAGGTTTTCCTTGGCTTCAAGGACACCATCGATCCAGCGGCTGACCGGGATACCGGTCAGGTTCATCATGGCCTTGTCCTTGCCGTCCGCACCCTTGATGGTGCCGAAGCGGCCTTTCAGCCAATCCAGATCTTCTTCCCACACACGAGCCCAGTGAGCCCAGGAGCCGGCGGTCAGGCCATAATAACCCGGCAGCGTGTCGGCGAGAACGCCAAGGTCGGTCGCTCCCTGCACGTTGTCGTGGCCACGGAAGATGTTGGTGCCGCCACCGGCGGTGCCCATGTTACCAAGTGCCAGCTGCAGGATGCAGTAGGCACGGGTGTTGTTGTTGCCGTTGGTGTGCTGGGTGCCGCCCATGCACCAGATCACGGTGCCCGGGCGGTTGTTGGCAAGCGTCCGCGCCACGCGCTTCAGCTGGCTTTCCGGCGTACCGGTGACACGCTCGACTTCATCGGGCGTCCATTTGGCAACTTCTTCGCGGATCTGGTCCATACCCCACACACGGGTGCGGATGAACTCCTTGTCTTCCCAGCCGTTTTCGAAGATGTGCCACAGAATGCCCCAGATGAGGGCAACGTCCGAACCCGGACGGAAGCGCACATATTCGTCGGCATGGGCCGCGGTGCGGGTGAACCGCGGATCGCAGACGATCAGCGGAGCGTTGTTCTGTTCCTTGGCGCGCAGCACGTGCAGCAGGGAGACGGGGTGTGCCTCCGCCGGATTGCCGCCAATGATGAAGATCGCCTTGGAGTTGTGGATGTCGTTGTAGCTGTTGGTCATGGCGCCGTAGCCCCATGTGTTCGCTACGCCGGCAACCGTCGTGGAGTGGCAGATGCGGGCCTGGTGGTCGACGTTGTTCGTTCCCCAGTAGCCTGCAAACTTGCGGAAGAGATAAGCCTGCTCGTTACTGTGCTTGGCCGAGCCGAGCCAGTAGACGCTGTCCGGACCGCTTTCTTCGCGGATCTGCAGCATCTTGTCGCCGATCTCGTTGATCGCCTCATCCCAGCTGATCCGCTTCCACTCTCCGCCTTCCTTTTTCATCGGATATTTCAGGCGGCGCTCGCCATGAGCGTGTTCGCGGACGGAAGCTCCCTTGGCGCAGTGGGCACCCAGGTTGAACGGGCTGTCCCAACCGGGCTCCTGCCCGATCCAGACTCCGCTGGAAACTTCGGCGATAACGGTACAGCCAACGGAACAGTGCGTGCAGATCGACTTGACGGTCTTCACGGCATCGCCGGTTGATTGTGCCTTGGCTTTGGTGACCGTTCCTCCGGTCACGGTAATGGCGGCCAGACCGCCTGCGGCAAGACCGGATCCCTTAAGGAACGTACGGCGGTCTACCGACTTGTGTGCAGCGTCTTTCAGGATACTTGCACCTTGGGGGCGTCGCGCAACCCCATTGGTCTTTTTCCTAAGCATATTGCCCTACCTTGCTTGTATCAGAACCTGATACGGCTGGGTTATTTGTGAACCGGCGTCCGGGCGTCACGCAACCATGGCCGGGGAAGTCTCACAGGGTCCAGTTAGAACCGGGCGCTGTCGTAGTAGGCACGGGTATGAACCGTGTCCTGCATCTTGTCGGAAGCCAGATCGGGCTCAGCCGCCTCAGCGGTGGTTCCGGCGGTTACCGTGGTCACGGCAACCGGGGCAGAAATCGCCGCCAGCTTCAGGAAGTCCCGGCGGCCTGTACCCTCTTCGGGGCTTGCCGTTTCGGGTCGTTTCATTGTCGCATTCCTCCTCTCGCAGATGGATGGCCGAGCCACCCCATTTCAGATGCAACCGTCAGTTCGAGATCATGTCGAAGCCCTGTGCCTCGATTTCCATGAACTGGCGCCCCAACGATCCGACAGCACCGTAGAACACCGATGTTCCGGCCGCTTCCAGATCAGTGAAGAAATGTATCGCCCAGGGTTCCACGTGGGCGTTGAAGAAACTCTTCTGTTCGCTGAGAGACGTCACCTTGCCGAAACGGCCGAGGATCATCCCCGCCATCATCTCCATCAGCGATGCGATGTTGTCTTCCGGCTCGTGCTTGTCTTCAGCGCGCTCGATCCCGCGCTCCGCCATGTCTTGGCGCAGCTTTGCGAGAGGCTTTTCGTTGAGGAACCCTGTCAGGTAATAGCTGGCGTATGGCAGCAGTTCGCCGCGCCCGAGACCGACGAAAAGGGCATTGAATTCACGCTCGGCCGTCTCCGGCGTCGTCACTGCCGCAATTCTGGCAAGCACATTGAGAGCATTGCCCAGAGGCGTGTCACCGCCCTGCAGGCCTGCAATCTGCTCGAGCAGTTCGGCTCCGGCCGGGCGCGCAAGCACCAGTGCCAGAAAGTCGTACAATTCGGACCGGGCCTGATCTTCCGGTTCGATAATGAATTCCCTCGCCACAACGGCCATTCGAGCCTTTTCCTCCCACACACGCGGTGCTTTTCTGGCGCAAAAACTTCTTAGACTTTAGTATTAATCAAAGTCGAAACGCATTCGGCGCCGCTTCGGCAGGCGCTCTTCTTCGGTTTCGACCAGTGCTGTTTCATCAGACACAATAGTTCCAATTTCACTAATTTGCACCTTCTCGTCTCTTTGCGTCAATCGAATAGATGTTTTTCCATTTTCGACATAAGTATGCTGCGCTGCAGCAAGTTGTTCCGATTGCGGCGCAGCAGAATCACTTTGCCCGGAAAGTACTTCACCTTCTCCGGCCAGCGTAGCGTCCGAGTTTTCGTCCGGCGCCGTTTCAGAGATTTTTTTCAAGAATCCACGACCAACTTCATAGGCGGTCTTCACCACCTGACTGGCGGTCGATGCATCGGTAAAATCATCGTCATAATCGTTCAGGCCATCGAGATTGGCGAGAACGGGGTTGGACAGCCACAAACGGCGCAATGCCCTCCGGCGCAGACGCTCCGGCACGGTCTTGGCCAGGAACTGCGTGAAATCGTCGTCCTTCTGCAGGCTGTCGGGATCAGGCAATCCAAGTTCTTCCAGGATTTCCGCGTCGGTCTTTTCTTCCAGCTCGACCCGTTTCGCGGTTTCAAGCTCAGCGTCCCGGCGCTCGACCTCCGCGGCTTCGGCCTCACGAACCGCAGCCTTGCGCCTTGACCAGAAATCCATTGGCTTGTCGTCGCCGGAGTTCACTGCAGTGTGTCCTTCTTTCGGGTGCCGGGCGCCCGGTAAACGTCGGCGAGCTGCCGGATGCGTGGATCACCGATGCCTTCTTCCTCCAGGTCGATCCGGTGCTTGTCACGCTGACGCTTGTAGAAGATTTCCTCTTCGTGGTGCATGTCAATGAATTCCCGGACCCAGGCAATCAGCCCTGGCGGCATTGGCACCTTCTCGACAAAGACCTCGGCGGAATCCGCGTAATCCAGGCCTTCATGGGCAGACGCTGTCATGTGCAGCACCTCAATGGGGATCGCCGGAGCCAGCTCCGGGGCAGCCCGCATCACAACGTAGACGGAGGGAACCTTGTCGGACAGGGCAATCAGATAGGCTTCGGTCTGGGTGTGATGCAGCTCCAGGCTCAAGGTCGTCGCATGGTATTCGATCGCATCGCCTTCGGCCCGCAGCATTTTCCAGTCCGCAGGCGCGGCCCCCGGCAGCAGGGACACCGGCAACCAGGTCCACTTCTGCCAGCGCGTTACGCCAGGCAGCCTGCGCACCACAACCCCGACCGGCATGACGCGCGTTCTTTCCCTAGTCACGAACCACCTACCTCCCCGTCCGCCGGTTCAATCCGACTCTGTTTTGATGTTACGTAAAATGCTGTAGCAAGCGACATAAATTTCAAGCCCCGCAGAAGTCGAACTTGACGCGCGCCTTTCAGCGCCCTTGTTATGGGGTTCGGTATTGTCTGACAAATCACAAGAGAATCGGTTTCGGACGATCCGGGGGAGAGGACGCGCACACAATGACGCAACCAAGGCTTCTGCTTTGCGATTGCCTGAATACACAGGCTATTGACGCCGGGCTTATCGAACAGGCAACGGGACTGACCTGTTCGAAAATCCACACGCAACTTTGCCGCGGCGAAGCAGCGCAGGCTGCCGAAGCGCTTCAGGCGGGCAATGTCATCATTGCGTGTCAGCAGGAACGCCAGGCATTCGAGGATCTGGCCGCAGACCTTGAAGCGGACGAACCTCTTTTTGTCGATCTGCGCGACCGAGCCGGTTGGACCGCCGACACCCGCAGCACTTCTCCCAAGATGGCCGCGCTGCTCGCCGAATCGATCTTGCCGACACCCGGTGCAAAGGTCGTGGACGTTACCTCGGAGGGCACCTGCCTCATCCTTGGCGACAGCGAAGCTGCGCTTACCGCGGCAGACCATCTTTGCGAGCTCCTGAGCGTTACAGTCGTTCTCGACCCTGCCGACGAATTGCCTCTTGCCGACGACCGGCGGTTCGACATCGTGCGCGGTCGGGTAACAACAGCAACCGGTGCGCTTGGCCACTTCAAGGTCGGTTTCGATGCCCTGCAGGAGCGCATTCCCGGCGGGCGGGGCGCGTTCAACTGGACAGATCCCAAGAGCGGTGGGCGCACGGAATGCGACATCGTGCTGGACCTCCGCCGGGGGCAGCCGCTCTTTCCCGCACCGGAAAAGCGGGAAGGCTACCTGCGGGCAGACCCGGGCAATACGGGCGCGTTCACCAAGGTGCTCCTGGATGCCTCACAACTTGTCGGCACCTTCGAAAAGCCGCTCTACGTTCGTCTGGACGAGCAGCTCTGCGCTCACTCCAGGGCCCGCAAAACAGGCTGCACGCGCTGTTTGGATCTTTGCCCAACCGGTGCCATCAGCCCCGGCGGCGACAGTGTTGCGGTCGATACGATGGTCTGCGCCGGCTGTGGAAGCTGTTCGGCGGTCTGTCCGTCCGGCGCCATCAGCTACGACGCTCCTCCCGTCAGCCACACCTTCCAGCGACTGCAAACGCTGGCGGCAACCTGGCGCAAGCTCAGCTCCGACGCACCGCGCCTGCTCGTTCACGACAGCAGCCACGGCGCAGAACTGATCCGCCTGGGCGCGCGCTACGGCAAGGGCTTGCCGGCAGACGTCATTCCGCTGGAGATGGAAGCCATTGCCAGTTTCGGCCATACGGAAAGCCTGGCAGCACTTGCCTGCGGCTTCGCCGACGTGACCGTGTTGCTATCACCAGCCACGGAAAAGGAAGGCATGCCCTTCCAGGCAGAACTCTCCAATGCGATCGCCGGCGAAGACCGCGTCTGCCTCATCACCCCGTCCGATCCGGACGAGCTGGAAGAAATCCTCTACCGCGAACAGTCTCCGGTGACCGCGAAGCAGCCGATCCTGCCCCTTGGCTCCCGCCGGCAAATCACGCGCCTTGCCGCCAAATCGCTCAACGAGCCGGGCAAGGTCATCCCGCTTCCGGAAGGAGCCCCCTATGGCTCGGTTGTCCTTGACCAGGACGCCTGCACGCTGTGCCTGTCCTGCGTGTCGCTCTGCCCGTCCGGCGCACTGAAGGAAAATCCCGATGCGCCGCAGCTGCGCTTTCAGGAGGATGCCTGCCTGCAGTGCGGCATCTGCACGACAATCTGCCCGGAAAAGGCCCTGACACTGGATCCGAGGCTGGATCTTTCGGACGACGCATTGCGCGCCAGGGTGCTGAAGGAAGAAGAGCCGTTCAACTGTGTTGAATGCGGCAAGCCATTCGGTGTCCGGTCAACAGTGATGAGACTGACGGAAAAGCTCGCCGGCAAACACGCCATGTTCCAGGACAACAAGGCCATACAGCTCATACAGATGTGCGACGACTGCCGGGTGAACGCCGTCTACCATTCGGAAAACAACCCGTTCGCCTCCGCCGAGCGCCCACGTGTTCGCACGACGGACGACTACATCAGCAAGCGGCGCGATCATTGAACCGCATGAGACAAGATCACTGGTACTGTATGGGGGCTCCGAGGTCGGCCGGCGGAATGCGGGAAACGAACGCAAGGATCGCTTCGAGTTCTTCAAGCGTCATCTGCACCGGCACGATCGGCGATGGCCGGCTAATGTCGAAGGGTTCGGTAACGCCGTCGATCACCGTGAAAGCGGGATGCGGATTGAGGGCAAAAAACGCCTCGAACCGCATTTGCCAGTCGGAGAAACTGCGCATCACCGCGAAGGAAGGCGATGAACCTATGGTCGTAAGGCGCGTCGCCTCGTTGACCATGTGGCACCGTCCGCAATGGAGAACGGCCAGTTCCTCACCCCGGATCGCATCGCCGGACAGGACGACCGGACCATCGTCCTCCACCTGTTCGAGCGCTGCGGTGAACACCTGCTTGCCGTCTTCCTCGAAAGCATCAACCGTGCGCCTGCCGATGTCCCCGGTCAGCCAGTCCCGAAAGCGGATCGCGTGTTCGTTGGTTTCCTCATGGGTCATGAGGAACCAGGTCTTGCCAAGTCCGGAGAACACGGCAACCCCGGAAGCGCCTTCCGAAAGACTGAGTTCGGAGGATTCTGTGTCACCCACGATTTCAATGCGGATCCCGGTCTTGAGCGAAAAGCGCGGCAGCAGATACTGGAGGAAGCCGGTTTCCGCAATCGCGTTTGGCACGCCCATCCGGAAAGACCGCGATTGCGCGATCCCCGGTTTATGGAACAGGATGCCGGCCGACAGGGCAACGGCAAGAAATATCAAGGCACGGCAGCCCACGCGCTCCTCCCTCACGTTGCTGGCCAGATCCGCTAGGGTAGGTTTCAATCGGGCGAGCCGTCAATGTGCGCCGCATTCAACAGGAGAATAAGATGAGCGAAGATTTCAACATGTCCATGCGCAAGTTCCTGAAGCAGGTCGGTGTGACCTCGCAGCAGGCCATCGAAAATGCGGTGCGCGAAGCAGGCCCGAATGCGGGAAAATCCTTCAAGGTGAAAGCTGTCGTG
Organism: Roseibium sp. ROS1; assembly: GCF_054658215.1. Taxonomy (NCBI): domain Bacteria; kingdom Pseudomonadati; phylum Pseudomonadota; class Alphaproteobacteria; order Hyphomicrobiales; family Stappiaceae; genus Roseibium; species Roseibium sp. ROS1. The sequence continues at coordinate 453,341 of NZ_BAAGIG010000001.1, read as the reverse complement.
ACGATCGAGGAACTCGGTCTCGAGCACGTGGTCACCGGAGAAATCGAGGGGCAGGACTAACGTGTCACTGACGCGCGAAACCGCCCTGTCGGTTCTGAAGACGATCAAGGATCCGGCCTCCGGCGAGGACATTGCCGCCTCGGGCATGATGCGGGCACTGCAGGTCAATGGCGGTACGGTCCGCTTCGTTCTGGAGATCGACCCGCGGCGCATGGCCGAGATGGAAGTTCTGAAAAGCGAAGCGGAAACGAAGCTTGAAGCGCTGGTAGGCTGCGAAAGCGTTCAGGTGATCCTGACGTCCCATGCGGACCAGCCGGCCGCACAGGCCGCCAAACCTGCAGCGCCCAAACCGTCCGAACCGCAGCCGATCCGGGCGAAACCGGCAGCACCGGGCGCAACCGGGCCGCAGAAGGTGCCTGGCATCGACCGGGTAATCGCGGTTGCCTCGGGCAAGGGCGGCGTCGGCAAGTCGACCGTGGCTGCCAATCTTGCCTGTGCGCTGGCCGCCGAAGGCCGCAAGGTGGGTCTGCTGGATGCCGATGTCTATGGTCCGTCGCAGCCCAAGATGCTTGGCATCTCCGGCCGGCCGACCTCGCCGGATGGCCAGATGATCCTGCCGCTGCGCAACCACGGCGTCACCATGATGTCCATCGGCCTGATGACATCTGGCGACGAGGCAGTTGCCTGGCGCGGGCCGATGCTGATGGGTGCTCTGCAGCAGATGATGACCCAGGTGCAATGGGGCGCGCTCGATGCGCTGATCGTCGATCTGCCGCCCGGCACCGGCGATGTCCAGATGACACTTTGCCAGAAGTTCGCCGTCGACGGCGCCATCATCGTTTCGACACCGCAGGACGTTGCCCTGATCGATGCCCGCAAGGGCATCAGCATGTTCGAGCAGATGCAGGTTCCGCTTATCGGCATGATCGAGAACATGTCGACCCACATCTGCTCCAACTGCGGTCATGAGGAACACGTCTTTGGCCATGGCGGCGTTGCTGCGGAAGCGGAAAAGCTCGGTGTTCCCCTGTTGGCCGAAGTGCCGCTGCATCTCAACATCCGCCTTGCCGGCGATGGCGGCACGCCGATTTCGATCAAGACACCTGAAGCGCCGGAAGCTTCCGTGTTCCGTCAGCTCGCCCGAACTTTGATCGCGGAGGGCAATGCATGAGCGAAGTGCAGTTTCCGCCGCTTTTTCAGGGCGAGGCGCTGACCGGACAGGCAGACCCCTTCGAACGTGCATTGGCGCTTGCAATCACCGGCACGGATCCTGGAACAGTCATCTATAACCTTGGCGGGGAACGTCTGCGGGCGGCTCTGATCTTTGCGCCGGAAGTCCCGCTGGAGGAGGCCATGGCCATCCTGCCCGTGTGCGGCCTCGGCTTTCAGGCAGCGCTCGGCACGCTCGCCCCGCCGGAGGTGGCAGTCCATCTGGAATGGGATGGCCGGATTCGCGTCAACGGCGCGGTCTGCGGGCGCATGCGCGTCAAGGCGTCTACGCAGGATCCCGAGGCGACCCCGGACTGGCTGATCCTCGGCCTGGAACTCAGCATGACAAGCCGGAAATCAAACCCAGGCAAGGATCCTGACCGAACCTGGTTGTCCGAAGAAGGCTGCGGCGAGATTACCCCCGACCAGCTCCTGGAGTGCTGGGTGCGCCATAGCCTTTACTGGCTCAATCGCTGGCTGGACGACGGCCCGCGCCCCGTCCATTCCGACTGGCGCGGTCTTGTTCCGACGCTGGGTGAAACGGTGGAGGTTGACGGAACCTCCGGCACTTTCGTCGGTGTCGATGAAAATTTTGGTATGTTGCTGAGAACGGGTGAGGACACGACCTTGATCCCGCTTTCCAGCCGTCTTGAGGGATAACCGGATGAAACTCGCTCGTGCCATTCACCTGGATGACAGCGACCGCAACGTCTTCTTTTCCCCGGCTCGTACCGGCGAATGGTGCCTGTCCGGCGGCTTCGAGTTTTCCGACTGGACCGAAGCCGACCTGACCGGAAAGGCACGTCAGGCCTTTGCCAACGGCTGGCTGGGGCTGGAAACCTTCGGCAGAGCAACCTTCGTTGCCGTCACCCCGATCGAAGAAACCGAGCTTGCCACCCTCGCCGAGCGGCTTGCTCAGCATTTTGTCGACATTTACGGCGCACCTTCCGTGGAGGCGGCGCTTGGTGTTGCCCGTCAGGAGCTGGCCTATATGGCAGAGCTTTGCGAGGAGCATCCGGAAAACACGCTGATCGCCGTTCAGCGCGACCTGACCGAAGACGGTGTGCGGGAAGCCTTCAGAACCATTGCCGCGCCGGAAGCAAAACTGGATATGGTCGCCGTCCACGGCGACATCGAATAGCACCCGACCTGCCAGCCGGATGCCGTTCTGGAGCCGGCCACTTGCTGCTACGTTCAAGACACGGTTGCTTAACCAAGAAGTTTCAACAAACCCGCATTACACGTCGTTAAGTTGATCTCTCAGGTGCGTTTCGCGCATCATGCATATGCTTGTTTTGATTTCAGTATCTCCCCAAGGAATTTGCATATGCCCCGGCACACACTCTCCCGCCGTCTGTTTCTCGGCACTGCGACCGCTGCACTGACTACACTGCCGCTGCGTGGGTTTGCGCAGGAGCTTTCTCCCGCCCAGACTCCAGGTGTTGAAGCCTCGCCCGAGCAGATTGCAAAGGCAGTCGCCGAGCTTGACGCAATCGTGGCCGACGTGATGACGCGCAGCAAAATCCCGGGACTGGCCGTTGCCGCCGTTCATCGGGGCGAAACCGTCTATTCCAAGGGCTTCGGCGTGCGCCGCCTTGGCGGACCGGAAACCATCACACCGGACACCGTGTTTCAGCTTGCGTCCCTCTCCAAACCGGTGGGAGCGACCGTCGTTGCGAGCCAGGTCAGCAAGGGCGTCGTCGGCTGGGACAGCCGGATGCGCGAACTGTTGCCCTGGTTCGAATTGTCCGATCCCGACCGCACCGAAAAGCTGACCATAGGTGACCTCTACAGCCATCGCTCCGGTCTGCCGGACCACGCAGGCGACGATCTGGAAGATCTGGGTTACGACCGCAAGGAAATCCTGCAAAGATTGAAGCTTCTGCCGCTGGCACCTTTCCGAATTTCCTATGCCTATACCAACTTCGGCCTGACTGCCGCCGCGGAGGCCGTTGCCAAGGCTGCCGGCACCGACTGGAGCAGCCTTTCGGAAGACGCGCTTTACAGGCCACTCGGCATGACGTCGACCAGCTCACGCTTTGCCGACTACATGGCAGCAAGCAACCGCGCCATACCACACAGCCGAGACGGCGACGGTTTTGCTCCGCTTTACCAGCGCAAGCCCGATGCCCAGTCGCCGGCAGGTGGCGTCAGTTCGACCGTCAACGATCTGGCCATCTGGCTGAAGATGCTGCTTGCAGACGGCGCCCACGCGGGAACTCCGCTTATCGCACCCGAGGCGCTACTGCCGGCCATCAGCCCGCAAAGCTTTTCGGATCGCCCCCACAGCCCCGATGCCAGGTCCGGCTTTTACGGTTACGGTTTCAATGTCGGCACTGATCCGTCCGGCCGTGTCCGGATCGGCCATTCCGGCGCATTCCTGCTGGGCGCGGGCACCTGCTTTGCGATGATCCCCTCGCTCGACCTGGGCATAGTCGTCCTCACCAATGCAGCCCCTGTCGGGGCAGCCGAAGCCATCACGGCGTCCTTCACCGATCTGGCGCAGCTCGGCCACATCACCCGGGACTGGTACGGCGGATATTCGAGCAGGTTCGAAGGCTTCTACACCAAACGTGGCAGCACTGTCGGTCAGGACCGCCCGGCAGATGCCGGCCCGACGCCTCCGCAAGACCTTCTCACCGGCACCTATTCCAACCCGTATTTCGGCAAGGTCGAAATCAAGGCAGACGGCGACAAGCTGGTGCTGATGGCAGGACCGAAACAGATCCCCTTCCCGCTGAAGCCCTGGAGCGGGCCGGTAATGGTGTTCGATTTCGTCACCGAGAACGCGCCCGACGGATCCCGTTCGACGCTCGTCTTTGGCGATGTATCATCCGGTCCGGCCAAGTCGCTCGAGATCGAACTCTTCAGCGAGACGGGACCAGCGCTGTTCGAACGGGTCTGACGTCACACCGGCGCAGCGGGTTTCACAGGTGAAACTCGCCCGTCAACCTCAAGGCCGCATACCCACCGACAGAAACACCGGTGACTTCGCCGCCAGCCGTGTTCAGCACGGTTCTGACGATGCTTGGACGGCCCATCTCGAAGCCCTGCTCTGCGACCAGGACCGCCTGTCCGCCATTGCCAGGCAGAAGTTTTTGCGCCCGGAACAATTGGCAGGCCAACGCACCGTTGGTGGTACCGCTCGCCGCCTCTTCCGGATCGCCGACACCGTGGCAGAGATCCCGCAGGCGAACCTTAGCCTTGCCCAGACCACGCCCTGTCCGGCACCAGATGCCCATCGTGTCGATCGACCGTGCCTGGCTGAAACGGCGCAGCCCGTCATCATCCGGACGAAGGGTTGCCAGAGCATCGGCATCTGCCACTTCGATGAAAACATGCCGAAGGGCTGTCGAGGACGCCGCAACGCTGAGAATACCAGCCGGTTCCATGCCGAGCAGCGGAGCTATCTCGTCCGCGGTTGCCTCGTTCAATCCGAACTTCGGCAAAGGCTGGTGCATGGTGATGGCACCGTCCGAGGCGACATCAACACCGATTTCCCCCGCGGGTGTTTCCTGAACATAGCTTCCAGGCCCAATCCGCCCGTCGGCCAGCAACGCCGCAAAAATCGCAACGGTAACATGGCCGCACATATCCATTTCCGCCCGGGTCGAGTGAAAGCGGACCTCGATCCTCTTGTCAGACTTCTGGCGGACAAAACCCGTTGTCGGGGCACCGATATCCGCAGCGATCCGCTGACGCGCGTCCGGCCACAGCGGCGTATCCTCAAAAACAACGCCGCCGATGTTGCCGCCTCGCTCATCGGCAGCAAAAGCGGCATAGAGGCGGACGGGCAACTTATCCATTTCGGCATTCTCACATTGTCGGCGTTGCAAAGAGGGCGCATCCGATCATGCAAGAGGAGGTGTAGCAACAGCGCCGTCGCGTTATCCAAAGATTGGAAACAGCCGCTGCGAGGCGTCAATTTTTCATCACGAATTCGTCACGCAGGACCCTCGCCATTTTATTTCCATGTGATCGCATTCAGAGCCAAGTATCTGCCAGCAGAAGAGACAATCTCAGGAAAGTGATCCCGTCATGAATACGACTTCCAGCCAGGCCCAGACTGCCGGCACCCTGCCCGCCCTGAGTTTTCATACGCTCGGTCTGATGTTCATCTCGGGCTTCTTTGCAACCAACGCGTTCGACCTCTGGGGCCAGATCATCAGTCCGGCTTTGGGTTTCGCGACCCTTTCACCGCACGGCCTCGCAAAAAGCCTGCTTGGCAGCCTGGGTCTTCCGAACGGTGACTTCGGCGGATATTTCGTCCATTTCTACGCCGTCGGACTGATCGGCTACCCTGTCGGCTGGATGTTCATCTTCGCGCCGTTGTGGCAGCGCGTGATCGGCAACACCCACTGGTTCCTGCCGTCGGCAATTTACGGTTTCGGCCTCTGGGTCTTCGCCATCGGCGGCATCACATCGGTTGCTGGCCTGCCCTTCTTCCTGAACTTCAGTGGCATCGTCTGGGTCGCCCTCGTTGGCCATGTTCTCTACGGCATCGTGCTTGTGGCAGTGCTGAAGCTGATCGAACGCAGCCAGGGCGCTTCATCCTGACACCTTGAGACGACCGGCAGCCTCCCACCCCCGAAAGCACGGGAGGCTGCAGTCCAGATGAGCAAAAAGCTCGATCGTGTCCCCGGCCAGGCCGTCAGTTTGCCGCCTTCAAATCTTCCCGGAAAGCCTCGACAATCATCTCGGCCATCTGATCGTGCAGCTCGGCACGAGACCTGCCGCCACCATCGGTGCACAGGCTGTCCGTCTCGCCGATGGATTTCATGAAGGCAATCGCGTCTTGCTTGCACACGGGCAGGAAGCTGAAATGAACGGCATCCTCGATGTGATCCAGATCGGCGTCTGGCGCAGCAGCGGCCAGATGCGCAGAACGCACACCGACATCGATCTGCCCTGCCACGCCAAGATTGAGGAAATGCAGCGGCACACCGACGCCCGCGAAGCTTTGCTCCTGAAAGGCAGCCGCCAGCGCCGGATCGACAGCGATAACAGACTTGACCCGGGCATCATGGCTCTTTTGTTCGAAAAGAGCCTTGTCGACCGTCCGCAGATCAAACGGCTCGACCTTGATTTCCTCCCTGTCGACAAAGGCTCTGCCGCCCATGAACCATTGGCAGTCCGGCATCTGTGGATTTGTGTCGCAATAGTCGACATAAGCCTCCAGGCTTGCCGTTGCACCCACGCTTTCCAGAACGGCAGCGCCGCCAAGGGAAAAACCGAGCGCGCCGATATTTCCTCGATCGATTGACGCCGACCAGTCCGGATCGGCAAGCAACTCATCGATCACCGTAGCGAGATCGTCCGTGCGTTGCCAGAGCTTCGGCGTATCTTCGGGCGTGGAATCGCCGCTGGTGGTGCCGGGGTGATTTGCACCGGCGACAATAAAGCCTTCGCCGGCAAGTTCACTCGCGATCCAGGCCATCTTTTCGACTGACGCTCCCGACCCGTGCGAGAGCACGATCAGCGGATACATCCCTTCCGCCCTTGCGGCATCGGCCAATGCTGGCGTGCCTTCGAAGATCCTGTCATCGCCGATCAGCACCGCTTCCCCGCCCGACTTGGCCGGGTACCAGACCAGAACAGTGAGATCCTCGCCTCTGGCTTTCGAATTTACCGAGATCTCGCGAACACCCACCGGTTCCTGGGCCTTGGCTGGTGTGGTGACGGCCAGCGTGAGAACCAGCGGCAAGAAAAGAGATTGTATTTTCATGAGGGGTCTTTCAGTCAGTGGAGCAATGACCGAATTCTTGCTAAGGCCGTGATGGAAAGCGTCCTCTTTCACGATTCAGTCATGCCGGATCGCGATAAAGGTCCCCGCCATCGCCCCATCGAGGTGCCTTGCCCGTGCTGTTTGTTCCCCTGCCCTTCGTCAACGCGTTGCTTCTGGCGCTTGTCTTTGTGTTCCTGAAGAAAAGCAACGGAGCAACAGCCACACGCGCCTTCCTGATGCTGATTGCTCTGTGCTGCCTGCAATCCATCGTCCTGGGCCTGCGCTGGGGATATAACCTCGACGCTTTGCGCTTCGTGCAGCCGCTGCTGGCCGCTCTGCTTCCCCCTCTTGCCTATGAGAGCTTTCGCGGTCTCGTCGATCAGGCCGCGCCCGGACGGTTTCGCCTGGCAGCGGCGCCACTGGCCGCACTCGTCATTCTGGGTCTGATGCTTGCGGCGCCTATCTTGCTGGATAGTGCCCTGGTGCTGCTGTTCCTGGCCTATGCCGTGGCCCTGGCACGGATCGCCTGGCGCGGACCGGACGGCCTCGGACTTGCCCGTCTGGACGAAGCTGCCGCTGCCCACCGGGCCCTGTGGCTGGCCGCCTTCTGTCTGTGCCTGTCCGCCCTGTTCGATCTGGTGATCCTTTTCGATTTCGAACGCTCGGGCGGCAGCCATGCAGCCATTCTGGTCAGTAACGCCAATATTGTCAGCCTGCTGCTGATCGGTCTTGCTGCCCGCACGGCAGGCCATGCCCAGACGGAGACAAACACCGAGCCGGAACCCGCGGCCCAGACCGCCACCTCCGAAGACGCGGAAATCGTCGCGCGAGTCGACGCCCTGATGACGGCACAGCACCTTCATCGCGACGACACGCTCAACCTCTCAAGGCTGGCTCGCCGTGCCGGTCTGCCCGCCCGTCAGCTCTCGCAGGCCATCAACCGGGTGCGCGACATGAATGTCTCACGCTATGTGAACGATTTCAGGATCAAGGATGTCTGCACGCTGCTGCGCCAGGACGGCATCACGGTGACCGAGGCCATGTATCGCGCAGGTTTTTCGACCAAGTCGAATTTCAACCGCGAATTCCTGCGGGTGACCGGCATGACGCCGGATCAGTGGCGGAAGGCGGAGAGCAGCGATCTCGAACAGAAAGACCGAATGGCGCGCTGAGCGCCAGCAATGCACGCACCACCAACCTCATCCTGGGAACGATCAGAGCGACCTGAAGTGCAAAGGCTATGAGAGCGTGATCCGCGACGCAGCGAAGCGAAGACCAGGGATCGGAGAGCGTCAAAGCTGTCCGCGAACAATTCTGGGCCATCTGCAGGCCCCGCGGCACACCGGCCCGGCTTGGCTACGCTTGGCCGTGATTGCGAAAGATGGCCTGAAAAACAAAAAAAGGCGCACCGGTATCCGGTGCGCCTTCGAGGTCAAGGGGTCTTGCTTCAGACGGTACCCTGCTGAGCCTTGTCGAAGATTTCCAATGCGCCTTCCTTGGTCAGCGGAACCGGGTTGCCGCCTGCGGTCGGGTCGACAATCGCCATTTCGGCAATCAGGTCGCGCTTGCTGTCATCGACATTGAGACCGGCCAGCGTGTGCGGTACGCCGAGGTCTTCACGCAGTTTCAGGATCGCATCGAGCACACCCTGATAACCGCCGGCGATGCCAAGGAAACCGGCAAGCCGCTCGAATTTCTGTTCGATGGCGGGTTTGTTGAACTGCAGCACGTACGGCATGAAGACCGCGTTGGTCATGCCGTGGTGAGTGTCATAAAGCGCACCGACCGGATGAGACAGCGAGTGGATCGCTCCGAGGCCCTTCTGGAAGGCAACAGCACCCATGGCGGCGGCGCTCATCAGGTGACCACGTGCTTCAAGATCGGACGCATCCGCAGCAACTTTCGGCAGGTTTTCAAACACCAGCCGCATGCCTTCTAGCGCGATGCCTTCGGACATCGGGTGATACATCGGTGCGGAATAGGCTTCCAGGCAATGTGCCAGAGCGTCCATACCGGTGCCGACGGTGATGAAGCGCGGCATGCCCACAGTCAGTTCCGGATCGCAGATCACGATGGCCGGCAGCATTTTCGGATGGAAGATAACCTTCTTGGTGTGCGTCGCTTCGTTGGTGACAACACCCGCGCGGCCAACTTCCGAGCCGGTTCCGGCAGTGGTCGGCACCGCGACGATCGGCGCAATACCGGCCGGATCTGCACGGGTCCACCAGTCGCCGATATCTTCAAAGTCCCAAATTGGCCGGGTCTGGCCGGACATGAAGGCGATCAGCTTGCCTGCATCGAGGCCCGAACCGCCACCAAAAGCGATGACACCATCATGTCCACCGGCCTTGTAGGCGGCGACACCGGCAGCAATGTTGCTGTCGACCGGGTTCGGCTTGACGTCGAAAAAGACCGCAGCCTTAAGGCCGGCAGCTTCCAGGCTTGCAATCGCCTCTGCGACCATCGGCAGGCCGGCAAGGCCCGGGTCGGTGACCAGCAGCGGATTGGCCATGCCGGTGGCCTTGACCGCATCGGGAAGTTCCTTGATGCGGCCGGCACCGAAGCGAACGGAGGTCGGATAGGACCAATTGACGGAAGGAAGTGAGCTCATGGGTGTCTCGTTGTCTTGAAACTCAGGGTTCTGGTCGCTGCCACACCGACAAGGGAGGCAGTTACAAGTCTCGGCATTGCCTCTTGCACCCCTCTCCCCCTTGCGGGGGAGATGTCAGCGAAGCTGACAGAGGGGGGTGACTGGGCTCTGCGTATATTCCGGTGCCTAGTTTGCCGAGGGGGTGGCACCCCCCCTCTGTCTCCTTGCGGAGACATCTCCCCCTCAAGGGAGGAGAGGGGAGCAAGCTCAATCACCCTGCCCGATTTGGGACTAGGAAACTGGGCTTGCTCGGTCGTTTGTCAGACCGGCCTCAATGTTCCAGACGGAAGTGGAACGACTTCGGCCGGGTCAGGTTGTGGAAGCCGATTTCGGAAAGAGCCGCGCCCTTGCCGGTGTCCTTGACGCCGGTCCAGACCAGGGCCGGGTCGAGATAGTCGCAGCGGTTCATGAACACGGTGCCGGTCTCGATCTTGTCGCCGATCTCGGCAGCGGCCTGAACGTCTTCGGTCCAGATCGATGCGGTGAGGCCATAGGGGCTGTCGTTCATGAACTGCAGCGCTTCCTCGTCGTCCTTCACCTTCATGATGCCGACGACCGGGCCGAAGCTTTCTTCGCGCATCACGGACATCTGGTGATTGACGTCCGTCAGCACCTGCGGCGCCAGGTAGGGCGTGCCTTCCTTGTCGGCTTCGAACTTGGAGGCATCGATGTGCGCCTTCGCGCCCTTGCGCAGAGCTTCTTGCGTCTGCTCGCGGATCCAGGCGGCAAAACGCGCCTGGGCCATCGGGCCGAGAGTGGTCGCTTCATCCAGCGGATTGCCCAGCTTGTACTGGCTGGTCAGATCGACAAAGCCTTCGACGAAGCGGTCGTAGAGGCTTTCATGCACATAGACGCGCTCGATGCCGCAGCAGCACTGGCCGGCGTTGTAGAATGCACCATCGACCAGGTTCTCAACCGCATAGTTCAGGTCTGCATCAGCTCGCACATATGCCGGGTCCTTGCCGCCCAGTTCCAGGCCAAGCGTCGCGAAGGTACCGGCCAGCGCCTTTTCGATGGCACGTCCGCCGCCGACGGAACCTGTGAAGTTGACATGGTCGATCAGACCGGAACCGAGCAGTTTTTCCGTGCCCTGGTGGGTCAGGACGATGTTCTGGAAAACGCCCTTCGGCAGACCGGCAATCTCGAAGGCCTTGGCGAGGCGCTCACCGACCAGAAGGGTCTGCGCGGCATGCTTCAGCACGACCACATTGCCTGCCATCAGTGCAGGCATGATGGTATTGATCGCCGTCATGAACGGATAGTTCCACGGCGCGATCACCATGACGATGCCGAGCGGCACGCGGCGCAGGTAGCGCTTGAAGCCCGCCTTGTCGGTGCGCTCCACATCGGCCAGCGCTTCAGCAGCGATCTTCGCGCAATATTCGGTGCGCTCGATGGTGCCGCCGAGTTCGCCACCGAAGCGGATCGGCCGGCCCATCTGCCAGGCCAGTTCGGGCACAACTTCTTCGTTCATCGCCTTCAGCGCTTCCAGCGCCTTGAGGCAATAGGCAACGCGTTCGGCAACCGGCACGGCAGCCCAGCTTGCCTGTGCGGTCCGTGCGGTGGAAACGACCCGGTCGACCGCGGCGTCGTCCAGCGCCGTGCGTTCGGCATAGACCGAACCGTCGATGGGGGAAATCAGCTTGATGACATCTGACATTTTGAACCTCTCAGAACCGCCTCTACGGACGGTTTGTTGAAAGTGGTTGGCTCCGATTTCTTGTTTTTCAGCACCCACCTCCCTCATCCTGAGGAAGCGCGCGAGCGCTGTCTCGAAGAATGGGCCGCTTGTCCGGTGTGCCGCCCATCCTTCGAGACGGACCTAGAGGTCCTCCTCAGGATGAGGGGTAACCAAGCAGCTTGCCTTCTAGTGCTTCATCGCCTCTTACGCCCGCTCGAAGCCGCGGGCAATCTCGTAATCGGTGACCACGCGGTCGAACTCCTCCAGCTCCCATTCAGCGGCGCGGGAATAGTGGTCGATCACCTGGTCGGAGAAGGCTTCACGCAGGAATTTCGACTTGCGCAGGGTCTCGCGAGCCTCGCGCAAAGTGTGCGGAATTTCCCTCGCCTTCTTGGCGTCGTAGACGTCGCCGGTGGTCGGTGCGTCGAGTTCCAGCTTCTCTTCCATGCCCTTGATGCCGGCAGCGATCTGAACCGCCAGTGCCAGATAGGGATTGAGGTCGGAACCGCCGATGCGGCACTCGACGCGAAGGCCCTTGGTGCCTTCGCCGCAGAGCCGGAAGCCGGCGGTGCGGTTGTCGACCGACCACACGGTCTTGGTCGGCGCGAAGGTGCCCTTCTGGAACCGCTTGTAGCTGTTGATGTAGGGCGCCAGGAAATAGGTATAGTCCGGCGCATACTTGATGAGCCCGGCCATGTAGTGGCGCATGGTCTCGGACATGCCGTATTCGCCCTTGGCATCCACGAAGACGTTGTTGCCGTCCTTGTCGAACAGCGACTGGTGCACATGGGACGAAGACCCGACGCGGGAATGATGCCACTTGGCAAGGAACGACGCGGAACGCCCTTTTGCCCAAGCAATTTCCTTTACCGCATGCTTGGCGATGGTGTGATATTCGGCCGTGTCGAGTGCCGGTGCATACTTGATGTTGAGCTCTTCCTGCCCGGCTTCGGCTTCACCCTTGGTGTTCTCTACCGGGATGCCGGCGGCATAGAGGTGATTGCGCACCGGGCGCATCACATCTTCTTCCTTGGTGGTCTGCAGGATGTGGTAATCTTCGTTGTAACCGGAAATCGGCTCCAGATCGCGGTAGCCGCCCTTGCGCATGTCCTCAAAGCTTTTCTCGAACAGGAAAAACTCCAGCTCGGTCGCCATGATCGGCGTCAGCCCAAGTTCCTCCAGACGCGCGACTTGCGATTTCAGCATCGCGCGCGGGGAATGCGGCACTTCCTTGTGGGTGTGGTGATCGAGGATATCGCACATCACCATGGCCGTGCCTTCCAGCCACGGCACCCGCCGCAGGGAGGAAAGATCCGGTTTCATGACATAGTCGCCGTACCCGCCGGACCAGCTCGTCGCCGCATAGCCTTCGACCGTGTACATCTCCAGGTCGGTTGCCAGCAGATAGTTGCAGCAATGGGTCTCGTGATAGGCACTGTCGACGAAATGCTGGGCGTGGAAACGCTTGCCCATCAGCCGTCCCTGCATGTCGACGATACAGGTCAGCACCGTGTCGATCTCGCCGGATGAGACGAGAGACTTCAGTGCATCAAAGGTCAGGTTGCCAGGCATTTTATGGTTGTTCCAGGTTGAGCGGTCGAGAATTTAATTCCGGAAAATCCCGGTCCGGAGGGGTCGCTCCGGACCGGCAGATCTGACCGTGCCTGCCGATGGCCGGCACGGTCCGGGTTTCTATCAGGAATAGCGGTAAGGCCGGCCGGCCTTCTTCATGTCCTGATTGTACTTCTTGAAGATCTCCACGACCTTTGCCTTGGTCGGGGATTCAGCTGCGATCTCGTCCCAGAAGGCCATCGCGGCTTCTTCAACCGTTGCCCATTCGGCGTCCGGAATGGAGGTCAGCTCCATCTTGGTGCCGTTGACGCGCAGGTTGGCTTCACCGCCCCAGTACCACCACTGGCGATAGTAGTGCGACGCATCCATGGCAAGCTGCAGCATGGTCTTCAGGTGATCGGGAAGCTCGTTCCAGCGCTCCTGGTTGGCGAAGAACGAACCAGCCCACGCACCCGAGATGTTGTTGGTGAGGAAGTAGTTGGTCACATCCGCCCAGCCGACGGTGTAATCCTCGGTGATGCCCGACCAGGCAATGCCGTCGAGTTCGCCGGTCTGAACGGCAACCTCGATGTCTTCCCACGGCAGGGTGACCGGCACGACGCCGAACTGGCTCATGAAACGGCCGGCTGTCGGGAAGGTGAAGACGCGCTTGCCTTCAAGATCCTTCAGAGAACGGATCGGGTCCTTGGTGGCAAAGTGGCACGGATCCCAGGAACCTGCGGAAATGTGCTTCACGCCAACCTTGGCATATTCCTCTTCCCAGATTTCCTTTAGGCCGTACTGGTTGAACAGCACCGGCACGTCGAGGGAATAACGGGAAGCGAACGGGAAGTAGCCACCGAAGACGGTGACTTCGGTCGGGGACGCCATGCTGTCGTCATCCGACTGAACGGCATCGATCGTGCCCTGCTGCATGGCGCGGAACAGTTCGCCCGTCGGCACCAGCTGATCGGCGGTGTAGAGCTCGATCACCATCTCGCCGTTGGCGGCCTTGTTGAAGGCATCGATATGCGGCTTGATCACGTGCTCGGCAAGCGCCGGACCGGCATAGGTCTGGAGGCGCCATTTGATCTGCGACTGGCCATGCACGGCCGGAGCCGCAAGGGTGGTCGCTCCGGCGGCGGCGGCAGTGCCGATACCGGCTTTTTTCAGAAACTCACGTCTGTTGGTCATCTCAAGTTCCCCTAAGTTTCACATTCAGCTAAAGCGGTGCGGCCGTTTTCCGGCTCTCGTAAGTCCGCGGTCCAACTCCGTTTTTCCTCCGGACGTTGTCTTCTTGTCCCGTTCCTCGCTACCTGCCGTAAACCAGATCCGGCAACCACAGGGCAATTTGCGGGAAAACCATGACGAGGACGAGCGCCAGGACCATCACCGCGACAAACGGCGTAATCGAGCCGTAGATGTCGCGCATGCTGATTTCCTTGGGCGCCATCGCCCGCATCAAGAATAGATTGTAGCCAAAGGGCGGTGTCATGTAGGCGATCTGCGTGGTGATCGTGTAGAGCACCCCGTACCAGATCAGAACTTCGCCCGCCGGCATGCCCAGATCAAGGCTTGCGACCAGAGGCACGTAAAGCGGTGCCACGATGACCAGCATCGCCGTATCGTCCAGGAAGGTGCCCATCACCAGGAAGGACAGCTGCATCAGGATCAGGATCATCCACGGCGACAGGCCGAGCTGTTCGGTGAAGAGGCTCTCGATGGCCTTGACCGCGCCCAGACCGTCAAACACCGCGCCAAACCCGAGGGCGGCAAGGATGATCCACATGAACATGCACGAAATGCCGAGCGTGTTCTTCAGGCAAAGCTTCAGGATATCCCAGGTCATCCGGCGACGGATGATGGCAGCCACCAGGGCGGCCAGAGCACCAATGGCCGAGCTTTCCACCAGGCTGGTGTAGCCCTTGACGAACGGTACCATCATCACCGCAAAGATGATGATCGGCAGGATGCCTGCCAGAAGCAGATGATATTTCTCGTCCTTGGAGGCGTCGCGCTCTTCTTTCGTCAGCGCAGGGCCGAGTTCAGGTTGGATCTTGCAGCGGATCGCGATGTAGACGACGAACATGGCTGCCATCATCAGACCAGGAACGACCCCCGCCAGCCAGAGCTGGCCGACAGGAGCGCGCGCGATCATCGCATAAAGCACCAGCACCACGGACGGCGGCACCAGAATGCCAAGCGACGACCCGGCCTGGATTACCCCCGTGACCATCCGCTTGTCGTATTTTCGTTTCAGGAGTTCCGGCAAGGCGATGGTCGCACCGATGGCCATGCCGGCAACCGACAGACCGTTCATGGCGGAAATCAGGACCATCAGCAGGATCGTGCCAATAGCCAGACCGCCATTGAGCGGGCCCATCCACACGTGGAACATCTTGTAGAGGTCGTCGGCGATCTTGGTTTCCGACAGCACATAGCCCATGAAGATGAACATCGGCAGCGTCAGCAGCGGATACCACTTCATCAGCTTCATGGCCGCGGAGAAAGGAATGTCGCCACCGCCAGTGCCCCAAAGGGCCAGAGCGGCGATTGCGGCAATGCCACCGATAGCGCCGAAAACGCGCTGCCCCGTCAGGAGCATCAGCATCATCGACGAGAACATCAGGAGAGCGATCATCTCGTATGACATCAGAGCGTCTCTCCCTTGATCAGGGCGATATCCTTGATGAATTCCGAGACGGCCTGCAGCAGCATCAAAACAAATCCAATGATCATTATGAGTTTGACCGGCCAGAGATAGGGCCGCCAGGCCGTCGGGCTGCGCTCGATATAGCCGAGCTTTTCAGCTGCCGCGTCAGGACCACCGGTGATGAAGGAAACGAACAGGTCCCACCAGAAGCTGAGCGAGTCCTTGCCGAAATAGCCAAGCGAGTACGCCGTGGAATTCAGCGCGCCATAGAGCAGCACACCGAGATAGAGCATCAGCAGCAGCACCGTGAAGGCATCGAACCAGGCCTTCTTCTTGGCGCTCCACTCGGCATAGAACAGATCCATGCGCACATTGGAGCCGAGCTGTATGGAATAGGGCCCGCCCAGAATGTAATAGGCAACCATCGCGAACTGGGCGACTTCCAGTGTCCAGAGCGATGGATTGAAGAAGGTCTTGGAGATCGACGACCACAGAAGGATCGCCGC
This sequence comes from Roseibium sp. ROS1, assembly GCF_054658215.1. Taxonomy (NCBI): domain Bacteria; kingdom Pseudomonadati; phylum Pseudomonadota; class Alphaproteobacteria; order Hyphomicrobiales; family Stappiaceae; genus Roseibium; species Roseibium sp. ROS1. The sequence goes on along the minus strand of NZ_BAAGIG010000001.1, from coordinate 437,366 downwards.
CATGACGAAGACCCCCCACATGATTATCTTGCCGAGACCCCGATTGAAGCCGTCGACGATGCAGATATAGACGCGGGCCGCCTTAAGCATGGGCTTCTCCCTGCGTCTGCCCGCCAACGGCTTGCGCGGCGTGCTCCAGCAGGGGCGCCAGAAGATCGCTCCACTGCGCTTCTTCTGCCGAGGTCTTCACTTCGTCGTTGCGGATTTCAATCATCAGGCAAGGCAGCTTGCGATCCTCGCCGTGCCGACGGATTGTATAATAGACACCATCGGACGGAGCGTACGGTTCGTTGTCTCCAACGGTCAGGCCGCACTTGGCCTTCAAGCCCTCCAGGACCGGATCCGCAAGACGCCGGTCCTTGTCGTAGATGAGGCCGATTTCCCAGGGACGGGACTGGCCCTTGTAGACCGGCGTGAACGAATGGATGGAGACCACCGCTGTCGGCAGCCCGCGCTCGAGACGCTGGCTGATCACATTGTCGATGGCGTCGTGAAACGGCCGGTGCGCAAGGTCCAGACGGAAGGTCTTCTCATCGGCCGACAGGTCCTGGTTGCCCGCAATCTTGGTGGTTTCGCTAAGGCACGGGATCAGGTCAGGCCGGTTTTCCTCGCGATTGCAGTCGATGATCAGGCGCGAGACAGTGGTATGGACCAGCGGCGCATCAAGGCTCTTGGCCAGCCCCCTGGCAACGCCGAGCGCTCCCGGGTCCCAAGCGATATGCGCAATCTTGTCCGCATCGGTAATACCGAGCGATGTATCGTAGGGGGGCGGAAAGAAGTTGGAAGCGTGATCGCAGACAAAAACGAAAGGCCCCGCTCCCTCCGCATTTTCAACGGCGACAGCCCGAGTCATTCCTCCGGTCTGGGGATTCGAACCCATTCCCTACTCCCTGAAAGATCGGCCCTGCATTTTGTAATGTTTATTACAGGATTGCCGACTTAACTAACTTCTGTAATATTTGATACGCAGATTGCAGCGGCTGTCAAATGAAATTCAGTGCCGCGGACCGTCATAAAGGCCGACGCCCATGGAACGTCCTCTTCTGGAAGATATTCGCGACCGTCTGGACGAATTCACCGCCACGGAAAAGAAGGCGGCGCATGCGTTGTTGGCCAATTACCCGATGCAGGGACTGGGCACCGTCGCCCAGTTTGCAGAGGCCGCGGGGGTCAGTTCCCCCACCATCTTGCGCTTCGTCGGCCGCCTGGGCTTTCCCGGCTTCGCCGAGTTTCAGCGAAAACTCCGCGGCGAACTGGAAAGCCAGCTGAATTCGCCACTCGCCCGCAGTGCCAACATGGAAGACGACCCGGTCGGCGACCCCCATGTCAGCCAGCTTCTGGAAAATGTGCGCGAGACCTTTGCTCATCTGCCGAAAGGCGAACTCACCGGCCTCGTCAAGCTGCTGTCGGACGAACGCAAGCATGTGCACCTGATCGGGGGCCGCTTTACCGACGGCCTTGCCCGTTACATGGCGGCGCATCTGCGGATCGTCCGGGCCAACGTCAATCACGTCGCCGGCCAGCAGGGCAACTGGCTGGACCAGCTCATCGGCATCGGTCCGAAGGACGTCGTCGTCGTTTTCGATATCCGGCGCTACCAGGCTGAAATCATCCAGTTTGCCGAAGCCGCCGCCCGACAGGGTGCGACCGTGGCCCTTGTCACCGATAGCTGGATGTCACCGGTCGGCCGCATCGCAACCTTCGTTCTGCCTGCCCGCGTCGCGGTCCCCTCCCCTTGGGACTCCTCGCTGGCACTCATGGCGATTGCCGAAGTGCTTATCACCGGCGTCACACGTGAGAACCAGAAGCGGGCCCAGGAGCGCATGCGCGCACTGGAGAAATTGCGCAACGACATCGACCCCTCGACAGAAGGCCGCGCCATGGGGCCGGATATCTGAGCGGCCTGGAACCACTTGAAACCGTGAACAGTCGAAGATCGGTTCGCTCGCGGTGAGCGACTCACCTATACTCGCCCCATCACGGCCCTGCTGAAAGCCGAAGCGGGCCCCTGACAGAAGCTGCGCCAGCCGGTCTGGCAGGTCCCGAACCGGCAGGCCTGAACAGGGAGCGAGATCCATCGCAAGTGACGCGCCCCTAAAAGGTGCCGTGTTTCGGCCCGTCATCCGCTCAACACCAAGAGCCTTTATCCGCCGGGGTGACCGGCTGCTGGTGCAAGACAAGCGACACCCCGTCAAAGGCCGGTACTTCACTCTGCCCGGCGGCAAGCAGGACCCGGGCGAAACGCTTGAAGCCTGCCTGAAGCGCGAATGCGTGGAAGAAATCGGTGCCGCAATCACCGTGTCGCACCTGATGCATGTGGCGGAAGTTCATCGGCGCAAACAGGCCACAAGAGAATATCAGCACCAGCTCGATTTCATTTTCGCCTGCAGCGTTGCCGAAGACTACCAACCGGTATTGGGACCACGCCCGGACCCGCATCAGGTCGGGACACGCTGGATAGGTTTCGACGAAGCTCAACAGCTACGTCCGCTTTATGTCACAAAACTGTTTTCACTTGGCTGTACGCGGGAGCCCGAAGTCTATCTCGGACCCCATAATGATTAATGCCCCAAAGACCATTCGGGAAAATCTCCGTTTTCTGTGCGCGGAAATCGATGGTCAGCTCATACAGCTTGAAGCCTTCTTCAAGGAACCGACGGCAGCGACGGCACGCCGGATCATGGACCGTGCCGGATACGCCCATAACCTGAAGAGCCGGATTCTTGCGGCCTGTGTCCAGCAGATGGCCGGAGCCAGAAAGAACGATCGCAAACATCTTACCCTGCGCAGCCTGGAGTTTGTCGCCACCGATCTTCAGCGCATCGCCAACCTGGTGCGCCAATCCTTGCGCCATGCAGAGCGCATCGAGACCTTTGTCACGCTCGAACCTGAACGTTATCCCGCGATTGTCAGTCGTGTCCGGCAAGGCGTTGCCCGCATCGAGGACGCCCTTCTCAGCAGGGACAGTGAAAAGGCCATAGAGATCGGCCAGCTCCAGAACAAGATCGAGGCTGACTACCGCAAACTCTTCAAGGCCTACACACGCGACATGCGCAACCCGGACCGGTTGCCGGCCGACATCGCCAACAGCCTGCTGGTCGCCAGCGAATTTCAGCGCATGGGTGAATCCCTGCGGGCCATAAGCGAAGCGCTGATTTCCGCCAACATCGGACAGGCAGTCAATTTCGAACGCTATTTCGCCCTGCAAAGTCTGATGTCTGACCTGGACACGGCCAGCGACGATGTCACCATTGAAACGATTGCCGAAACCAGGTCGGGAAGCTCCATTTCCGCCATCAAGGACAAGAAGACCGAAACGGTTACGGCCGTTTTCAAGGATGGCGACAAGAGCAAGGTCAAGGAAGAGCGCCAGGGGGTGAAAAGCTGGCATTCCATCTATCCAGGCCTTGCCCCGAAAATCCTGTCCTACCGCAAACGCGACCAGTCGGCAGCGCTCCTGATCGAACATTTGCCTGGCCTGACCTTCGAGCACATCGTCCTGAACGAAGGCGACGCCCTGCGCATTCAGGCACTTGCCAGTCTTTCGCGCACGCTGAAAGACGTCTGGAAGCAGACGCGGACTGCAGAACCGGCGGATCTCGGCAGCATGCAGCAACTTTGCAAACGCCTTGGAGACGTCCGCAGGGTTCACCCGGAATTCAAGGAAACCGGCATCCATTTCGCAGGAGAAACCCTTCCCTCGCTCGACGCCCTGATCACCGAGGCAGCCGACCGCGAGGCAAGGGTAACCGCTCCCTTTTCCGTCTATATCCACGGTGACTTCAACGTCGACAACATCATCTACGACCCCGGCGAGAACCGGATCCACTTCGTCGATCTGCATCGCTCCCGCTACATGGACTACGTTCAGGACGTGTCCGTGTTCATGGTTTCGAACTACCGGCTTCAGGTGCTCGACAGGGAAACACGTCGGCGGATCAGCGATGTCTCTCTCGCATTCTACAAATCCGTAAGAGCCTTCGCCCGCAAGCAGGGTGACGACACGTTCGAATATCGGCTTGCCCTTGGCCTTGCCCGGTCCTTTGCCACATCGACGCGGTTCATTCTGGACAAGTCCCATGCCCGGCGCATGTGGCTGCGTGCCCGCTACCTGATCGAACAGGCCCTTGCCTGCCCACCCGGCGCCGAGGCCCGGTTCCGCCTGCAAATGAAGGAGATCTTCGTTGACTGACCTCAGGATCGGCGTTGTCGGCATACCCGGCAAATGGTCGACGGAAGTTCTGGCGGACGCCCTGGAAGCACAAACAGGTTTTCGCTGCGTGGTCGACATGGCCGACGTCGTTCTGGATCTGGAAGCCAGGGCGCTGATGGCTGGGCAGATCGATCTTTGCAGCCTCGACGGCATCGTGGTCAAGAAGATCAGCCAGACCTACAGCCCCGCAACGCTGGACCGGCTAGAGATGTTGCGCCTTGCCGAGGCCAGCGGCACCAAGGTCTTTTCCAGCACAAGGTCCATTCTCGGCCTGGTCAACCGGCTGAGCTGCACCGTGACCCTGGCCAATGCAGGCATTCCCATGCCAGCCACCTGCGTGAGCGAAAGCGAAGACGAAGCCCTGGCCGCCGTCCTGCGGTTCGGCAGTGCGGTGTTCAAGCCCCTGTTTTCGACAAAGGCCCGCGGCATGACGCTGATGGATGCCACTGAAGGCGAAACAGCCCTCCGGCACAAGATTGCCGCGTTCAAGGCCGACAATCCGGTGATGTACCTGCAGAAGAAGGTCAATCTTTCCGGCAGGGACCTCGGCATGGTTTTCCTCGGCGGGTCCTATCTCGGCACCTATGCCCGCGTTGCCCAGACAAACAGCTGGAACACGACCATTCTTCACGGTGGCAAATACGAACCGTTCGAACCGGATGCCGATCTGATCGAACTGGCGCGCCGCGCGCAGGAACCGTTCGATCTCGACTTCACCACCGTGGATGTTGGCCTGACGGACAACGGACCGGTCGTGTTCGAGGTCTCGGCCTTCGGTGGTTTCAAGGGAGCTCTGGAAGGCGCCGGCATCGACGCTGCCAAGCTTTACGCCAACCATGTAATTGAAAAGGTGCGCGGATGACCGGCATAACCGTCCAGGACGTTGTCGACGCTCTTTCCCCGGCTCGGGAAACGCGAAACTGCGATCCGGTGTGCCTCACGGTCGGCGGCCATGTGGTCGAGGTAAGATGCACCTCTTCGGCGCTTCTGGCCGAATTGCTGCGCTATTTCCAGCATGTGATTTCCGCGCCGAGCGAACCGGACAGGATCGTCCATGTGCTCGGATCCATGGAACTGCCCTTCGACCCGGAGTACACCGACTGGGAGCGGGAAACGGGAAAGTCCGGCCGCAAGGATGCGGTCTGCGACCTTGAAAACGGGCGCCTGATCCTGAAGGTCCGCACGGGTCTGCAGTTCCTGCAATCCCCCGACTGGGCGATCGCCTTTGGCCCTACGGACGATCACCCCAACCAGGTGATCAACTTCATCAACACCCAGTTTCTCAATCACTTCCAGCGGCAGGGGTGGGTCGCCTGTCATGCAGCGGCTGTCCGCACCCCCAACAGGGGGCTTGCGATATCGGGCCTTTCCGGCGGCGGCAAGTCCACCTCGATGTTGCGCCTGATGGAGCTCACCGGCACGCAGTATGTCACCAACGACCGCCTTCTCGTGCGCAATGCCGGCAACAGTACCGATGCGCTCGGCATTCCGAAACTGCCGCGCATCAACCCGGGCACCATCGTCACCAATGCACGGCTGACCGGTCTTATCGACGAGGAGCGCGAAGAGGAACTGCGCAACCTGGAACCGGACGAACTCTGGCACCTGGAAGAAAAATACGACCTCTTCATCGATGACATCTATGGTCCCGGGCGCATTTCCCACGATGCGCGCCTGACAGATTTCTGGGTGTTGAACTGGTCCCGCGACAGCGCCGACGCGACCGAAGTAAGCAAGACGGATCTGAAGGACCGGCCGGATCTTCTGTCGGCGATCATGAAGAACCCCGGCCCGTTCTACCAGACGCCGCAAGGCCCGTTCTGGCCGATGAAAACACCGCTCGACACAGAGGCCTACCTGGGGGCGCTCGAAGGTGTTCAGGTGTGGGAAGTGAAGGGACTGATCGATTTCGATGCCCTGTTTGAAGCCGGTGCAGAGCTTCTGGGACAAACGCCATGACAGACCGCTTCGCCATCCTGGTGCGTCATGGCGCTTACAATCAAAAACCGGACACGCCGAGTGCCCTGCAGCCCTATGGCCTGACCGATGCAGGCAAGGTGCAGGCACAAGAACTAGGCGCCGAGATTGCAGACATCGCGCGGCAGGAAGGCATCCGGCTGGCACCGGAGATCTTGTGCTCACGCCAGCTCAGAGCCTGGCAGACGGCAGCGTTTCTCGGCCAGTCGCTTGGTGAAGTCCTCGGATCGGACTTCACGATCACCGAGGATGAAGCTCTTGCCGAACGCAGTGTCGGTGCCCTTGCCAACCTGACCTTGCGGGAAATCGAGCAGGTGATAGCAGACGATCCACGCACCGCCCCGCTGCCGGGAGACTGGAAGTCGAACAGCCATCACAGACTGCCGGTTCAGGGCGCTGAGAGCCTGATGGAAGCCGGACAGCGGGTGGCTGCCTTCCTGGATCAGAAGATGGCAGATCTGGATGACGAGGCAGGACCTGGTGCCCGGATCTTCGTCGGCCACGGTGCTTCCATACGACATGCCGCCCATTGCCTGGGTGTGCTGACGTTTGATCAGATCCGCCAGCTCAGCATGCACCACGCGCGCGCCGTCGTCCTGAAACTTGAGAGGGACGGCACCTGGGTGCACCACCGGGGTGACTGGAAACTTCGACAGCCACTTGAAACCGCAACGGATTGAACCGGATTGCTGCCATGATGACCCATCTGCCACTGACCCCGCTTCTGCCGCCGATGGACCAGGCGGAAGCCATTGATCTCGGCCTGCCCGAAAGCTGTGTCCCCTGGCCACTGGCGCCCATCGGGCATCTGCCCCTCGGCCAGTTCACCACCGAAAGCAACCTTCCCGGTGTTGTCGGCAGCCTTGCCCGGGCAAATGCTCTTGGTCCCTGGGACTGGCCGGAAAAGCCGGTAATCTTCATTTCCGACCTGCATGCGGATGCGGAAAGCCTGTTGAGATCCCTGACGGCGGCACGTGCAATCCAGCGCAATGGAGATGGTCTGAGCGACTTTCACCTGACGCCCTTCGGCCGAAGCTGCCAGTTCATCATCGGCGGCGATTGCCTGGACAAGGGCCCCAGCAATCTGGACCTTCTCGACAGCCTCAGCGCGCTGCTGAAAACCGGCGCCGATGTCGTCATCCTCGCCGGCAACCACGACCTGCGGCTTTACCTCGGTCTCGAAGCCCTGACGGTCAAGCGCAGCTCGCTCAACGCCCATATGTTCGTTCGCATGGGCAAGAAGGTGATGCCGCTCTTGAAGGAAGTACACGAGCGGTATGTCGGCAGCTCGGCCGACCTCGCCATGCTGCCCGACGAGGAAACCTGCCTGTCGCTGATGGTTCCGGGAAAGAAGTGGACCAGACAATTTCCGAAGGCAGCCTCACGCTATCTGAGTGACGCGGCCATCCGCAAGGAAATGCAGCGGCTTAAGAAGAAGGCGGACAAGTTCGCGGAACACGCCGCCGAAGTCGGCCTTACCATTCGTCAGCTGTATGCTGCCGCGCTCAAATGCCGGGAACTCTTCGTTGAACCCGGCGGACGCTACGCCTGGTTCTTTCAAAGTCTCAAGGCCGTGCATCAGAGCGGCTCGCTGCTGTTCGTGCATGCCGGTATCGATGATCACATGGCTGCACAGATCTCGGCAAAAGGTGTGGCCCACGTCAATCGCCGCTTTCGGAAGGAAAGCCGGAAAGATCCCTTCGTGTTCTACTCCGGCACCATCGCCAATCTGATGCGCACGAAATACCGGGATGTGGACCATCCCCTGACCGAAACCGGCGTAGACGATCTCCATCTTGCCGGCATCAGGATGCTGGTACAGGGGCACGTCAACAGGCACAGCGGACAGGAGCTGACGTCCAAGCACGGCCTCTTGCATCTGGAAGCGGACATCACGCTCGACCGGCATTCCAGAAGCTCCGAAGGTCTTGAAGGCATTGGCACCGGCGCCACGATCATCTGCCCGGATGGCAACATCGTCGGCATCAGCCGGGATTATCCCCACGCCAAGCTGTTCAATCCGGCGCACATTCTCCAGCAACACGGATTGTCGTCATGATGGAACGCAAGGGCCGTTTCCGGCACCAGTCCCTGCAGGACAGGAAATCGATCCAGAAACTGCTCGACGCCGTCAAGCGTGGCATCGCCAAGGGCGAGCTGCAATTCGGTGACGACACCGGCGAGATTACCCTGCACCCGAAAGGTCTGTTGGCCATCAGGGTGACAGCCACCACGGAAGACGACCAGTCCCGCCTGGACCTGCGCATCACATGGGCCAACGACGGCCAGGACAAGAAGGACAATGGCAAGCTGAAGGTAAAGGGCGGATAGGCCAAGCCCCGAAAACCGGTCGCCCCCCTACCCCTCATTCCGGACAAGGAAGGCGCAGCCGCCCGCAGATCCGGAATCCGGTCATCAGCTGCGCTGCGAGCGCGTCCTCTCAAGTCCCTGACTGAGAAAAAAAGCAGCCTCTCCTGGAGGAACACAAAGGCCGGTGTGTACCGGATCCCGGTCCTGGCTGCGCCAAACCGGGACGCCAAGCATCGGATTGGGAAAGAGCCTTGGGGCCTGTGCCGCTCTTAGCAGATGCGCGGCAGCTGCTCACCCGAGAGCCAGTCGACAACACGGGAGCCGCCGAAGCCGGTCTTCATGACCACCATGCAATCGGTGTCCTCCACGATTTCACCGATCTTCGCAGCATTCTGCCCCAGCGGGTGAGCCTTCATGATCTCCAGCAACCGGTCTGCATCAGACGCCTCGCAGATGCAGATCAGCTTGCCTTCATTGGCGACATAAAGCGGGTCGAGACCGAGCAGCTCGCAGGCCCCTTCCACATCCGGGCGAACGGGGATCTCACCCTCGTCGAGCATCACGCCAACCTTCGAAGCATGAGCGATTTCGTTCAGCGCAGTTGCCAATCCACCCCTGGTCGGATCCCGCAGAACCGAAATGCCCGGCACCGCGTCGACCATCGAACCGACGAGGCCATGCAGCGCTGCACTGTCGGACTGGATTTCGGTTTCGAAGGTCAGGTTTTCCCGTTTCGACAGGATGGCAACACCATGATCGCCAATAGTGCCGGACAGGAGAACCGCCTGACCTGGCTTGGCCGCAGCAGGAGAAATCGAGACGCCTTCCGGCAGAACGCCAACACCGGTCGTTGTGATGAAGACCCCGTCGCCCTTCCCCTTTTCAACCACCTTGGTATCGCCGGAAACCACCGGCACTCCGGCTTCACGGGCTGCGCGCGCCATGGATATGACAATCCGTTCCAGATCAGCCAGCGGGAACCCTTCTTCCAGTATGAAGCTCGCGGTAAGCGACACCGGCCTCGCACCGGCCATGGCCACATCGTTCAAGGTGCCATGGACCGACAGAGATCCGATATCGCCACCTGGAAAGAACAGCGGCGAGATCACATGGGCATCGGTCGACATGACGAGCCGTCCTGGCGGCACTTCAAGCACCGCCGCATCATGGCCCTGGTCCAGGATTGTATTTTTTAGATGCCGGTGAAACAGGTCCTCGATCAGGACGGCCATGGCCCGGCCGCCGCCGCCATGGGTCATATCGACAGCGCCGGTACGGAATTTTGCCTGCGGATCGATGCTGGTCACGCCGCAGCTCCCTTGGCGGCGGCAATCGCCTCGCGCTTGCGGCCATAGGTCCAGTATGCGGCGCAGGCACCTTCAGAGGAAACCATGCAGGCCCCCATCGGATTGTCCGGCGTGCAGACCGTGCCGAACAGATTGCATTCCGTCGGTTTCTTCACCCCGCGCAGGATCGCTGGACATTCGCAGGATTTGACTTCGCGCGACTCCTTCGGGCTGAGCGCAAAACGCTCTTCGGCATCGAAGTCGACATAGGCTTCTCGGATTTTCAGGGCACTGTCAGGAACATAGCCGAGCCCGCGCCATTCAAAGGTCCGGCGCAACTCCAAAACGTCGTCAACCAGCCTTTGGGCCTTGCGATTGCCTTCCTTCGTGACGACCCGGGTGTACTGGTTTTCCACTTCATGCCGGCCTTCGTTGATCTGGCGGATCAGCATCAGGGTCGACTGCATCACGTCGAGCGGCTCAAAGCCGGCAATGACGACGGGTTTCCTGAAGTCCCGCGCCGCCGGTTGATACGGCGCCCAGCCGATGACCGAGCTGACGTGGGAAGGCCCAAGGAAACCGTCAATCTTAACCGCCTGCTCCCCCGGCTCCGCCGGAGCGTTGACGATATGGGCGATGGCAGGCGGTGTCAGAACGTGATTGCAGAAGACGGAGAAATTCTTCAGGCCTTCCGCCTTTGCCTGCAGGATCGCGACCGCCGTTGGCGGCGTCGTCGTCTCAAAGCCGATGGCGAAAAAGACCACCTGCCGTTGCGGGTTCTCCCGCGCAATCCGCAGGGCATCCTGGGTCGAATAGACCATCCGGATATCGGCGCCTTCGGCCTTGGCCCGGATCAGGCTCTTCTGCTTGGTGCCCGGCACCCGCATCATGTCGCCATAGGTGGTCAGGATCACATTCGACTTCAGCGCCAGCTCGATCGCATCATCAAGACGCCGTACCGGCAAGACACAGACCGGGCAGCCCGGCCCATGCACATACTCGACATTTTGCGGAACCAGATCCTGCACCCCGTAACGGAAGATGGCGTGAGTGTGCCCACCGCAAAACTCCATCAGATGGTAACGCCGGTCCGGATCAGCTTCCTGCCGGATTGCAAGGGCAAGCTTTTGCGCCAGTTTGCCGTCCCGAAATTCCTTGATGTATTTCATGCGTCCGTCCCCACCACCGGCTCGCCCGCCATCTCCTCCAGCTCCTCGGCAAGAACACCGGCTTCCGCCATAAGCTGAAGGGTCCGTTCGGCTTCCTCCTCGCTGAGCTTGTGCAGGGCATAGCCGACATGGACGAGCACATAGTCGCCAACGGCAACCTCCTCCAGGAGAGCTGTCGAGACCGGTTTCCGGATCCCTTCCAGAGCGACAGTTGCCATGTCGTCGCTATCGACGGAAACCACCCTTGCGGGAATGGCGAGACACATGACGGAGAACTCCTATTCCGCAGCAAGGCCGCGTGCGTGCGCTGCCTGCGTCTTCAAGGCACCGTCCAGCCAGACTAGCCAGCCTTCCAGGCCACCGCCAGTGCGCGCCGACACTTGCAGGATCTGGATCTTGTGATTGACCCGTCGTGCATTCCGGATCGCCGCGCCGACGCAAAAATCGACATGCGGCAGAAGGTCGGTCTTGTTGAGGATCATCAGGTCGGCGTTGGCGAAGATATCGGGGTATTTCAGCGGCTTGTCCTCACCTTCCGTTACCGAAAGGATCACCACCTTGAAGGCTTCGCCGAGATCGAATGCCGCAGGGCAGACCAGGTTGCCGACATTCTCGATGAAAAGCACGCTGCCTTCGTCCAGCGGCAACTTCTCCAAGGCATGACCGACCATATGTGCATCCAGATGGCACCCCTTGCCGGTGTTGATCTGAATGGCAGGTACTCCCGTTTCCCGGATCCGCTCGGCATCGTTTGACGTCTGCTGATCACCTTCGATGACCGCAGCCGGGATCCTGCCCGCCATCCGCTTCAAGGTTTCGACAAGCAGCGTTGTCTTGCCGGAGCCGGGGCTTGAAACAAGATTGAGTGCCAGAACGCCTTTTGCGGCCAGCAAGGCACGATTGTTGTCCGCATAGGAATTGTTCTTGCCCAGAATATCGGTTTCGATCTGGATCAGCCGTGCCTGGCTCATGCCCGGAACGGAAACGCCGGCTTCCCCTTCGCCGAAATGGACATGACCTGCGTCATGTGAATGGGCGTGTCCATGGTGATGCTCATGGTCATGTTCGTGAGACCCGCTGCAACCGCATACCGTACACATCACACCACCTCCAGTTCCCGGATCTTCAGCTCTTCCCCGCTGACAACCTGCAGGGCTTCCGAACCACATTTCGGGCAGCAATCGAACCGTGCGTTCACCTGCACGGTCTTGAAACAGGAAAGACACAGCGCCTCGGCTGAAGGCCTGGATATTTCCAGAATGGCGCCTTCGGCGAGTGAGCCCCGCATGACGACGTCGAATCCGAATTTCAGCGCCTCTGGTTCGACGCAAGACAGCGGTCCGATGTCGACCGCGACCCGCTTCACCCGGGTAAAGCTATCCTTCGCCGCCTGATCCTTCAAAATGTCGAGTATGCTCTCGCAAAGTGACATTTCATGCATGGGCTGCCTCCCTCTGCTGATCTGCCTTTTGCAGCCACTCCAGCAAGAAAGCCTCGGCTGCAGCCAGATTGGCAGCTGCCTTGTCGGACAGCCCTTCCTTTACCTCACCGAATTCATAGCCTGAGATACCAAGCACGAAGGCTTTCGGTCGGGCGCCATAAAGGGTATCGCAAAGCGCCAGAACAGTCTGCGGAATCAGACTGTGGCTGCCAAGCACTTCCGGTGCACCCGGCGCGATTTCCCGGAACGAATAAGGTCCCGCGGCACCGATCTCAGCGTCAACGAAGATCACCACATCGTGCTCTGAGACCGCCAGCGCATGTTCGGCGACAAGCTGATAATCGGTATCGACCTCCAACCCCGGCAATCCGCGCACGGCGATAGCCTCGGACAAGGCCGGCCCAAGCCCGTCATCGCCCCGCCCGGGATTGCCATATCCGATCAGAAGCATGAAGACGTCCTCTCTTCAGAGTTCCTACAAAAACCCTTTCCAGCGTCATCCCGGCCAAGCGCAGCGCGAGCCGGGATCGGGGAGGCACAGATTTCTCGGCAATTCATTTCCCGAAAGAGAGTATCGAACTCGCCGATCCCGGATCTCCGCTTTGCTGCGTCCGGGTGGACGATCTGAGAGGCTGTCATATCGTCGAACCTCCCACGCTCACACACACTGCGTCCGGCTGTCGACCAACGCGCCATCCGCATTGAACAGCTCCACCTGCAGCGGCATCTGACCGAGAGCGTGGGTGGCACACGAAAGGCATGGATCATAGGCGCGGATCGCGACTTCGACATGGTTGAGCATGCCCTCGGTGATCTGCTCCTTGCCGGAAAGATGCTTGACCGCGACATCCTTCACCGCGCGGTTCATGCCCTCGTTGTTATGGGTCGTGGAGACGATCAGGTTGCAATAGGTAACCTGGTCATGTTCATCGACCTTGTAATGGTGGATGAGGTTGCCACGCGGAGCCTCGATCACCCCGATACCTTCCTCGCGCCGGTCCCCCTTGGCAATCAGGTCCGTCCCTTGCAGATCCGGGTCGTTCAGAAGCTCCCGGATCTTCTCCACACAATGCAGAACCTCGATCATCCGCGCCCAGTGATTGGCCAGCGTGGAATTGTTCGGCGTACCGCACGTCACGGCCTTGAGGTCTTTCAGAGCGGCATCGGCAAGAGGCGTGTCGATGAAGGCTGCCGTGTTCATGCGCGCCAGCGGCCCGACCCGATACCAGCCGACATCCGGACCAAGCGTCGTGATGAAAGGGAATTTCATGTACGACCAGGAGCGCACGTCCTCGACAATCAGCTCGTGATATTTCGTGTAAGGCACCTGATCGAAGATCATGTCTCCGGTGGAGCTGAGAGCCCGCAGGTTGCCGTGATAGAGATCGAGAGCTCCGTCGCTCTCGCGCACCAGTGACATGTAGTTGGAGGGGAACGAACCGAACTCGGCGACCAGGTCTTCATGCTCCAGTGTGTAGTTCCTGGCGAGTTTCACCGCATCCAGGGACCATTCGATCATCTGGTCCACCGAGGCAAGAAAATGATCCCGCCGTTCAATGGGCAGGTTTCGGTTGATACCACCGGGAATGGCGCCGGTGCCGTGTACCTTCTTGCCTGCCGTCGCCTCGATGATCTCCTGCCCGTATTTGCGCATCAGGACGGCGCGCTTGCCGAGTTCCGGATTCTCCTTGATCACCTCGAAGATGTTGCGCTTTTCCGCAGGCGCACCGAAGCCGAACAGGAGATCGGGCGCTGCCAGGTGGAAGAAGTGCAGCACGTGGGACTGCATCACCTGGCCGTAATGCATCAGCCGGCGCATCTTTTCCGCCGTCGGCGTCAACTGGTCGACACCGGCGATCATGTCCATGGCTTTCGCTGCCGCCAGATGGTGGCTGACAGGGCAGATGCCGCAAAGCCGCTGCACGATCACCGGCACTTCCCACATCAGCCGGCCTCGAATGAACCGCTCGAAGCCGCGGAATTCGACAATGTGCAGCCGGGCTTCATCCACCTCGTTTTCCGCATTGAGGTGGATCGTCACCTTGCCGTGGCCTTCCACGCGGGTGACGGGAGAGATTTCAATCAGTCTGGGTTCAGTCATCGCCATCACCCTCAGTCGAACTTGATCATTTCACGCTCAAAGCCCCGGAACTTGCCGGTCAGCAGCTTGGAAAGCGTGTCGAAGATGATGTCCCCACTGGGTGCACAGCCGGGGATCTGGTAGTCGATCTCCACCACCTGGGAACACGGATAAACCTCGTCCAGAAGCAGCGGCAGAGCCGGGTCGTTGGGCACGTTGTGGGTCGTGTTGCGGATGTATTTGCCGGTGATATAGGCCTCGTCCAGGCATTCGCGCAGCGGCGCGTCGGAATGCATGATCGCGTTGCGCATAGCCGGCAGCCCACCCATGATCGCGCATTGGCCGAGCGCGATCAGCACATCGCAGTTGCGCCGGAAGTCATGCAGCACATGCACGTTTTCCTCGTTGCAGCAGCCGCCTTCGATGATGCCGATGTCGCACCGCTGGGTGAAGCGCTTCTTGTCGGTAAGCGGCGAGCGGTCGACATCGACAAGCTGCATCAGCTCGATCAGGCGCTCGTCGATATCCAGGATCGCCATGTGACAGCCGAAACAGCCGGCAAGAGAAGCGGTCGCGATCCGGGCCTTGGGCAGCTCGCTCATTTGCGCTTCTCCTCGATGTCGTGACCGATCAGGCCATGATCGAATTCCCGCTCGCCGATGGGAACGGCGAAGCCGACGCGCTTGCGGATGATGCAGCCAACCGGGCAGACCTCCGCCGAAATCGCGTGATCGGTCACCTCGGCATCGGTATCCGCAAGGTTCTCGCCGTTGACCGCGACCCGACGATGAATGCCGCGGCCGACATAACCGAAGATGCCCTTGCCATCGACGTCCTGGGAGGCGCGAATGCAGCGCCCGCAGGAAATGCAGCGGTTGGTGTCCAGCGCGATGTCGGGATGGGAGGCATCCAGCGCCCGGCACGGTTCCAGATAGGGAAACCTGGTGGCTTCCGTCATGTCGAGCCGGTAGGCCATGGCCTGAAGCTCGCAATTGCCGCTGGCTTCGCAAATGGGGCAAAGGTGATTGCCCTCATGGAACAGCATTTCCACGAGATCGCGGCGCATCTTGGTCAGCCGCGGTGTCTCGTTTTCCACCGCCTGCCCCGGCGCCGCCGGCTGGGTGCAGGCGGCAACGCTGCGCCCGCCCGCCTTCACCGTGCAGACCCGGCAACTGCCCTGATGGCGCAGGCCTTCGTGGTCGCACAGGCGCGGGATATAGACCCCGGCCTCGTCAGCCGCTTCCATGATGGTCTGGCCCGCGTAGGCGGTGATCTCCACCCCGTCGATGGTGAAGGTGAAGCCGGTCTCTCTCTTCGTGCCGCTCATTGGGTGAAATCCTTGTCGAAGATATAGGAGCGGCGCTTGGCGATCTTGCGTGCCCCGTCGATGGCCGACTGGATGTCGAACGTATCGCGGATGCCGTCCTTGCTCGGCTTGATCACCGCCGAATAGACCAGCGGGAAGTTCTTCAAGGTGGTGAGAACCGGGTTGGGAGACGTCATCCCGAGACCGCAACGGCTGGTCTCGATGATCGTACCGGAGAGGTCCTTGAGGTAGTCGATGTCCTCCGGGTTCGCGAGGCCCTTGCGGAACTTCTGGATCGCCTTCTGCAGGAAGACATTGCCGACCCGGCAGGGCGTGCAATAGCCGCAGCTCTCATGCACGAAGAAGGACATGTAGTATTCGACGATTTCCAGAACGTTGCGCTCGCCGTTGAAGACGATGATCGCCCCGCCGGTCGCAAGGTCGTCGAACGTCAGTTTGCGGTGAAAGCTGTCGCGGGCAATCATCGTCCCGCTCGGTCCGCCAACCTGAACCGCGGCGGCATCCTCGCCGCCGACCATCGCCAGCAATTCCCGGACCGTGTGTCCGTAAGGCAGTTCATAGATGCCCGGGTTCAGGCAATCGCCACAGACGGAGAACAGCTTGGTGCCGTGCGAGCCTTCCATGCCCATGGCATTGAACCATGCCGCCCCCTTGTCGAGAATGCGCGCGGCATGACAGAAGGTCTCAACGTTGTTGACCACCGTCGGATACCCGAGATAGCCGCGGTTCACCGGGAACGGCGGCCGTGTCTTGGGTTCGCCCGGCAAGCCCTCACAGGAGCTGATAAGCGCACCTTCCTCGCCGCATATATAAGCGCCGGCGCCAAGCTGCAGGCGGATATCGAAATCAAAGCCCTTAACGCCTAGAATGTCCTTGCCGAGAAGACCGCGCCGGCGTCGTTCTTCCAGAACCTGAAGCAGAAGCTCGCGCAGATAGACATATTCGCCGCGCAGATAAAGGATGCCCTCGCGCGCACCGACAGCCCTTGCCGCTATAGTCATGCCTTCGATCAGGAGATGCGGCCGTTCGGTCAGGAGAACGCGGTCCTTGAAGGTGCCCGGCTCGCCTTCATCGGCATTGCAGATGACGAAATGCTTTTCGGCACGCTCGCTGGCGGCAAAACGCCATTTCCGGCCGGTGGTAAAGCCCGCGCCGCCACAGCCGCGCAACCCGCTTTCCTCGATTGCGGAGATGATCTGCGTCGGTGTTATCGTGGCCGCCTTGGCAAGCCCGGCGTCTTCTGGAACAGGCCCCAACAGCACTTCACCCGCATGGCGGATGTTGTTGTCGACCATATGCAAGGCGCGTTCGGATGGTGTCAGCGCCTCGAACCTTTCGCTGATCAATTGCTCCGGGCTTCGGCCCGCCTTCAGCGCCTGCGCGGCGCTGCGCGCGGTCTCCGGCGTCAGTTTCGTCAGGACGATGTCGTTGACCATCGCGGCCGGTGCCTGATCGCACATGCCGATGCAGGGAGTGTATTCCAGCGAAAACGCACCGTCGTTGCTGGTTTCGCCGATTTTAAGCCCAAGCTCCTCTTCAAAAACACAGGCAATCTCTGACACCCCGGAGAACCGGTCGACGATATCGTCACACAGCCGAATGGTGACCCTGCCTTTCGGCGCCAGGGAGAGGAAGGAATAGAAACTGGCAACACCCTCCACCTCGATCCGGGTGAGACCGGTAAAGGCGGCAACATGGTCCATGGTGGCCGGGGCGATGCAGCGGTAGCGGTCCTGCACCTCGCGCAGGATGTCGAGCATTCGGTGCTTGTCGTTGCCGAATTGCGCGCAGATCGCTTCGATCTCTTCGGCAGGAACAGGCGCGGTTCCGCAGATGGCCGTGGAGACCCCGTTCCCGGTCTTGTGCCCGTTGTCCATGGCCCCTCCCTCCTGATACCCAAAGCAGATTGCACCCGCGTAGGCGATGACCGTTCCGTCCGGCGTGATTGGCTGGTGTTGTGCCCTGCCGCTAAATCGATTTGAGATCAAACCGGACTGCAGCACATGATGGCAACGACCCGCAATACACTTGTGAAATTTCCGAGTGGTTCCACGCTTCCAGACTTGCAGGAAAACGTCTTTGAGGAAGATCAACCTGCTTAAAATCGGGGCAGATGGTACCTGATGGCCTATCAGGCGATCCTGCTGACCGAGGCGCGTTCAAGGACCTTCAGTCAGGGCAAAAAATCAGTCATCGAAGGTTGAGGGCGCTTGCAAATTTGCTGCGATCACCGCCTGACCGAGCGCAAGGCCGCCATCATTGGCGGGCACACTTTTGTGGTTGAGAACGGTGTAGCCATCGGCTTCCAGCTTCTCGGTCAGGCCGTCGCGCAAGAAGGCGTTCTGGAAAACGCCACCGGAAAGAACGACCTTGCCGGATGGTCTTGCGCCTGCAGCCGACAGGCCGCGCGCAAGGCCGTCGATCAGGCCTTGGTGAAAGCGCGCGGAGATAGTCTCATGCTTCACCCCCGATTTGAGATCGCCAAGAAGCGCAGGCCAGACCTTGTCGAACGACAGCAATACGGTCTCCGACGTCGTCACCTCCACCGGATATCCTTCCTTGCCAGCCACGGAGGCGCGCGCCAGCACCTCCAGCTGCATTGCAGCCTCACCTTCGAAGCCTTGCTTGTCCGGACAAATATCAAGCGCGGCAGCCACCGCATCAAACAGTCTCCCGGCAGAGGACGTCATCGGTGCGTTGACACCTTTCTGCATCATCTGATCAAGCAGCTTTGCCTGATGGCCGGCAAACCTGGTTTCCAGACCGGTTCCCACCAGGTTGGCGCGGTAGTTCACTCCAAAGGCAGTAAACAGTTGCGCTGCCAGATTGCGCCACGGCTCCCGGTTTGCGGCCTCTCCTCCCGGCAACGACACTTGCCGGAAATGGCCACGCCGCACGAAGCCGCCGTAGCCTCCCTGCAGGATTTCACCGCCCCAGACCGTCCCGTCCGCACCCCAGCCTAGCCCGTCCAGAACAACGGCATGAACGGTCCCTGGCATCGCCTGGTCTTGCCCCTGATCAGCCAGACAGGCCGCAAGATGCGCATGGTGATGCTGCACCCGAACCAGCGGCAGGCCACGCTCCCGGGCAAAGTCTTCGCCGGTCCGCGTCGACAGATATTGAGGATGTGCATCGACGGCGACAATATCAGGCTCGAACTGGTAGAGGTCCAGATAGAGCCTCAGCATCTTCTTGTAGTCTGCAAGGGTCGGCGCGTTTTCAAGATCGCCGATATGCTGCGACAGGACTGCGTTGCGGCCGTCGAGAAGGCAGAAGGTCGCTTTCAGCTCTCCCCCAAGAGCAAGAACCTTCGGCGCCCCCTCGAAAGAAGTGGGCAGACGGATCGGCGACGGAGCGTATCCGCGCGCGCGGCGCAGGATGGAAACGCCGGATCGATCCTGACGAACGACGCTGTCATCCAGCCGGTTGACCACGTCGCGGTTGTGCATCAGGAACCCGTCGACAATGCCTGCAAGGTTGTGCCGGGCACATGCGTTTTGTGTTTCCTGCGGGTTCTCGGAAAGATTTCCGGAGGTCAGCACAATCGGCCCCTTCAGCTCGGCCATCAGCAGATGGTGCAATGGGGTGTTCGGCAGCATGACACCCAGGCGGTCGAACGGACCGGCGATACCGGGCGCCAGTGGTGCAGCCGCTTTCTTAAGCAGAACGATCGGTGCCGCCGGGCTTTCCAGCAGCTCCACCTCTTTTGCATCAGCCAAGGCGAAGTCCCGGATCTGGTCCAGATCCCGCGCCATTAGGGCGAGTGGCTTCACCGGACGGTGCTTGCGCAACCTCAGCTTTTCAATGGCGCTCTGATTGCCTGCATCGAACGCTATCTGAAACCCGCCAAGACCCTTGATCGCCAGAATGGCACCGCGCCCGAGCCGCTCGGCGGCAAGGACGACAGGATCGCCATCAACGGCACATCCGTCTTTGTCTTCAAACCAGAATTTCGGCCCACACTGCGGACAGGCAATCGGTTGGGCATGGAAGCGTCGGTCAGCCGGGTTTTCATATTCGATGCGGCACGCCCGGCACATTTCGAAGGCCGCCATGGCTGTCGAGGCCCGGTCATAAGGAATGTGCCGCAGGATGGACAGACGCGGTCCGCAATGGGTGCAATTGGCAAAGGCATAGCGGTAACGCCGGTCGGCCGGGTTTCGGATGTCGGCCAGGCAGGCCGGGCATGTTGCGGCGTCCGGCACCACGCCAGTGGCGACCTTGCCTTCTTCACTCGGCAGAATTCTGAAATCTCTGGCATCGGGCGCACCTGCCAGATCGGACACAACAATCTGGTCGATACGTGCCAGCAGTGGCGCACCCGATTGCAGACGACTCAGAAAAAGGTCAAGCGAGCGCTCGTCACCACTTGCTTCGATCAGCACACCTTCGCCGTCGTTCAGCACATGACCGGCAAGGTCCAGACCTCTTGCAAGCTGCCAGACAAACGGCCGAAACCCGACGCCCTGGACAAGACCCCTGATCCGTATGGATTTGGCTGACCTGGATGGACCTGTTTCTTGCACGCGCTCAAGATCTCTGGATTGCCCGACATCGCCGCCGACGATGACCTTCATTTCTCGCCAGCCACGAGGCACCGCCCCTGTGCAGGCACGGTTCAGTAATCCCCTGAATGGCGAATGATTTCCAGATGGATATTATTGAATGACCCGCAATCGAGGCACGCGCAGCCCGAACGGGAGCTCGAGGTAGCCTGTCGGAGAAAGGCCTCAAGGTTTGTGGAACAGAGGGGAAATGCTCCTGCTCCGGACGACTTTCCGCCCGGAGCAGTGCTGGATCACTCAGCGAAGCGGGCGCTGCGCAAAAGTATTGTAGGCTTGCTGCCCGTTCGAACCGTTTCTGGTTTCCAGGCGTTCCAGATTGATGATGGCCGACAGCATCAGCCGGTCCTGGCTCCAGTCCGCCGGTTTCTGGATCGATAGTGCCGACAGGAAAACCACCGCCACCATGGGCAGCACGGCCAGGCAGGTAACGCCCCAATGAGGACGAACCCGATTGGTCTCCAGCAAGGCCTCCACGCGGCGGCGCAGTTTCGCGGCCGGGGAACGGCGAAGCAGCTTGTCCTGCACCTCCAAAAGGGCAACGGCTGCGATCCCGACGGAACGTTTGCGCGCTTCCTTGTCCTGGCGCTTGCGGATCCCCGCCTGGGCGGCGCGGAGCAGACACATGCAATAGGACCTCAGGTCCACATGGGCGTTTTCGGCGACCTTTTGATCGCAGGCCAGTTCACGCAGACGCTCGACTTCCGACTTCCACATGTAGAAGAACGGGTTCCAGAAGAACAGCGGGCGCAGCAGTTCAAGCCCGATTTCCCAGGTGACATCGCCCTGGCGAAGATGCTGGAACTCGTGCTTGAGAACCAGCTTCAGGTCTTCCGGCTCGGCCAGCAGGTCGGACGGAATGACCACGTAGTGGCGCCTCAGCCCACGTGCGGAAAACGGCACCATTGCGCGATCCGACAGCAGCAACAGCACACGGCCATTGCTCCGCCATTCATGGCAGGTTGCCAGCACCCGGTACAATCGGACGAAGCTGACGACAAGCTTCAGCGCGAAATAGCTGAATCCGGCCACGAAAGCCAAAGCAATCCCGGCACCCAGACCTGTAGACAGGGTCAGGATCGTTTCGCTGATCTGCGTGCGCAGCCCGAGCAGCGACTGGAAGTCTTCCGCCGAAATGGCGATGCCGCCACGCAGGTACTGCGACACGGCGTAATCGGCCAGGTTGACGGACATGGTCCGGGGGACCACCTCCGCCGACAGCATGTGCTGGTAGCCCATGACGGCGAAGGGTGTTAGCAGGATCAGGGCGAACAAGCCGTTCAGCAGCCCAAGCTGTACGGAAAAGTCGACCTTCTTGCCGGAACGGGCCAGCAGAAGTTTGGCGCTCAGCCACACCATTGCGGTAATGGCCAGTGTGATGTTCAGATCGATATAGATATCGAAAATCTGGTTAAGTAGCGTCATCTGTCCTCCTCCTGTCCAGCAACGCTCTGATTTCCTCCAGATCGTCTCCCGATAGTTCGTATTCATCGACAAGTCGGGCCACGAGGGACGCCGGCGTGCCATCGAACAGTTTTTCTGAAAGGTTTCGGAGAGATCGGGACTGGTAGGTATCCCTGGTCAGCCGAGGGGAATAGATGAATGTCTTGCCTTCTTTGCGGCTGTCCACGAAGCCTTTTTCATCCAGGATCCGCATGATGGTGGCGCAGGACGTATAGGCGAGTTTTCTCTCCGGCGGCAGACATGCAAGGATGTCCCGCACGGAACCTTCGCCGAGTTTCCAGAGTTCGGTCATGAACTCCAGTTCGACTTCGGTCAAAAACTCGTTGCTCTTACGCTTTCTCATTACAGTCCTGCACCGATTGCGGAATGGATGTGGCTTACGCATCTATTCATGCACCAGAATATCGGAAATTACTATGTCTTTAGTCGACGAAGGTGTTCGGGTTTCTCCCCTGATCGAGACCACCTGATGGACGAAGCGCGCGGGAAACCCGCGCGCCTTTATTCACGTCAGACTTTCCAGAAGCAGAAGACGCCCCAACCGATGCTCAGAGCGAGCGGCCACCAGAGTGGGTTGCCCACCAGGCCAAGCCAGGCCAGGAAGATATATGCCGTTCCGAGCAAGGTGATGAAGAGGCGGTCACCCCGGGTCGTTTCAAGTCCCAGGACACCGCGCCGGGCAGCGCCACCGGGAAATTTCACTTCCAGAGCAGTCAGCACCCCGATTGCGGAGAATATACCGACGAACAGCAGAGCCGTCGGCAGGGTCCAGGCCATCCAACCGAGCATCATACCCTCCCCAGGGCAAAGCCCTTGGCAATGTAGTTACGGACAAAATAGATGACGATGGCGCCGGGAATGATGGTCAGGGTCCCGGCGGCCGCCAGCAGACCCAGTTCGTAACCGGCGGAGGAAGCGGTTCGGGTCATCACGGCGGCAATGGGTTTCGCCTCGACGGCGGTAAGTGTCTTGGACAGCAGCATTTCCACCCAGGAGAACATGAAGCAGAAGAAGGCGGCCACCCCGACGCCGGACTTGATGGCCGGCAGGAAGATCGTCATGAAGAAGCGCGGAAAGGAATAGCCGTCCACATAGGCGGTTTCGTCCAGTTCCTTCGGCACCCCGCTCATGAAACCCTCCAGGATCCAGACCGCCAGCGGCACGTTGAACAGGCAGTGTGCCAGTGCAACGGCAAGATGGGTGTCGAACAGGCCGACGGCGGAATAGAGCTGGAAGAAGGGCAGCGCGAAGACGGCCGCCGGAGCCATCCGGTTTGTCAGCAGCCAGAAGAACAGGTGCTTGTCGCCCACGAAGGAATAGCGGGAGAATGCATAGGCTGCCGGCAGCGCGACGGTGATCGAAATGACCGTGTTGATGGTCACGTAGATGATCGAGTTGATGTAGCCCCAGTACCAGGTCGGATCGGTGAAGATCTCGATGTAGTTGGCGAAGGTCCAGGTCTGCGGGAACAGCGTGAACCCGGACAGGATCTCGTTGGTGGTCTTGAAGCTCATCGCGACGAGCCAGTAGATCGGCAACATCAGGAAGAGAATGTACAGGATGGGAACCAGGCTTTTCAGGCGCATGACGGTTCTCCTCAGGACTTGTTATCGTTCATCGTCATCAGCGTGTAGAACAGCCAGGAGGCGAACAACGTGATGGCGAAGTAGATGAGGGACATGGCGGCTGCCGGTCCAAGGTCGAACTGACCCAGCGCGATCTTCACAAGATCAATCGAGAGCAGCGTCGTGGAGTTGCCCGGACCACCGCCCGTCAGCACGAAAGGCTCCGTATAGATGTTGAAGCTGTCCATGAAGCGCAGCAGCACGGCAATGGTCAGCACCGTTTTCATCTTCGGCAACTGGATGAAGCGGAACACCGCCCACCGGGAGGCTCCGTCGATTTCCGCCGCCTGATAGTAGGCGTTCGGGATCGAAACCAGACCGGCATAGGCCAGGAGCACCACCAGCGATGTCCAGTGCCAGACATCCATGACGATGATCGTCACCCAGGCAGCAATCGGGTTCTGGGTCATGTCATAGGAGATGCCCAGGGTGTGGTTCAGGAAGTAACCGAGCAGACCGATGTCCGGCAGGGTGAAGATGTTCCACATCGCGCCGACCACGTTCCACGGGATCAGCATCGGCAAGGCCATGGTGACGAGGCAGAACGGCACCCAGAAGCCCTTCTTGGGCATGGACAGCGCAATGGCGACGCCAAGCGGCACCTCGATAATCAGGATCAGGAAAGTGAACAGGAACTGCCGTCCGAGCGCATTGTGAAAGCGCTCCGAGCGAAGCACCTGCTCGAACCAGTCCAGACCCTGCCAGAAGAACAGGTTGTCGCCGAAGGTTTCCTGAACGGAGTAGTTCACCACGGTCATCATCGGGATGAGCGCGTTGAAGGCGACAAGAATGAGCACCGGGGTTACGAAGAACCAGGCACGTTGATTTTGCGTTTTCATCGGGCCCCTCCCTCAGGCTGGCTCGCCAGCCAGCCGTCCTTGTAGAGACGCGTCTGGGATTGTTTGAAGTCGAGCATCACGTCGTCTCCGGCATTGGGCGCCTCGCCCTCCAGAATGGCGTTGATACGCATGTCATGAGCGATCGCCTCAACCACCTTGTGGCGGCCGATATCGGCAACCTTGCGGACCTTCGCCGCAATGCCTGCACCGTCGGCAGACACCTTGACGAATTCCGGACGGACGCCGATCTCCGCCGTGCCGTCGCCGGCGGCAGTCACCGGGCCTTCCAGCGCGACCTTTTCACCGCGGAAGAACGCGGCCCCGTTCTGGACGTCGCAGGGCAGGACGTTCATTCCCGGAGAGCCGATGAAGTGACCGACGAAAGTGTGGGCCGGACGTTCGAACAACTCCACTGGCGTCCCGATCTGCACGACTTCACCGTCCTGCATCACCACCACCTGGTCGGCAAAGGTCAGCGCTTCGGTCTGGTCGTGCGTCACGTAGATCATGGTCGCCTTGACCCGCTGATGAAGCTCTTTCAGCTTGGATCGCAGCTTCCATTTCAGATGCGGGTCGATCACCGTCAGAGGCTCGTCGAACATGACGACGTTGACGTCCTCGCGGATGAGGCCGCGGCCCATGGAGATCTTCTGCTTGTTGTCCGGCGAAAGATTTGCCGCCCGGACCTTCAGCATGTCGCTGACTTCCAGCATTTCGGCGATCGCGGCGACCCGGCGCTTGACCGTGTCCTCGTCCCGCCCGCGGTTTCTGAGCGGAAAGGCCAGATTGTCGTAGACGGTCATCGTGTCGTAGATGACCGGAAACTGGAACACCTGCGCGATATTGCGCTTTGCCGGCGGCAGCGAGGTAACGTCCTGATCGTTGAACAGGATCTTGCCTTCAGAAGGCACCAGCAGGCCGGAAATGATGTTCAGCAGCGTGGACTTGCCGCAACCCGACGGGCCAAGCAGGGCATAGGCGCCGCCGTCATCCCACGTCAGGTCGATCTTCTTCAGGGCGTAATCCGCATCGCTCGCCGGATTGGGTTGGTAACTGTGACGCAGATTGGAGAGTTTGATTTGTGCCATGATGTCCTCTCCTCAGGCGACCAGCTGGCCGTCAGGCGCAAAGAAGAAACAATGGCTCGGATCCAGGTAGAAAGTGTGGACCTCGCCGACGGAATAGGGATGAACACCGGGTGACAGAGAGACCCAGGCGTTGCCGTCCATGTCGAAATGGGCACTGCTTTCCGAACCGCTGAGCTCCGTCACCAGTACGTGTCCGTCAAGCTTCACGGTATGATGCGCACTTGCCACCGGCATCACGTGATTGGGCCGGATGGCAAGGGTGTAGGTGCCATCTTGAAGTCCCGACGCAGCACCTGTGGCCTGCCAGCTCGTGACCTCGTTCAGGATCACCAGGTCACCGCGCTTGGTCACCGGAGCGACATTGATCGGCGGGTTGGAGAACACCTTGGCTGCGTCCAGATCCTTCGGCTTGCGATAGATGTCGGCGGTCGGGCCGAACTGCACCACGTTGCCGTCGGTCATGAGGGCCGTATGCCCTCCCAGAAGAAGGGCCTCTTCAGGTTCGGACGTTGCGTAGACGACGACCGCGCCGCGGCCTGCAAAAAGTTCCGGAAGCTGGTCGCGCAGTTCCTCGCGCAGCTTGTAGTCGAGGTTGGCGAGCGGTTCGTCGAGGAAGACCGCATCGCTTTCCTTGACGATGGCCCGCGCCAGCGCGGTGCGCTGCTGCTGGCCACCCGACAGTTCATGCGGCTTGCGGTTGAGATACGGGTTCAGCTTCATCAGCTTGGCCGCTTCTTCCACCCGGCCTTCGATCTCCGACCTGGCAACACCTGCAACCTTCAGCGGCGAGGCGATGTTGTCGAAGACAGACATATGCGGGTAGTTGACGAAAAACTGGTGCACCAGGCTGATGTTGCGCTTTTGCGCGGACAGGCGGGACACGTCCTTGCCATTGAGCACGATCTGCCCTGTCGCCAGGCTGTCGAGACCAGCCATCAGCTTGATCAGCGAGGTCTTGCCCGAGCCGGTTTCCCCAAGCAGAACATTGAAGTGACCGGGATGCAGCGTCAGGCTCGTTTCCTTGACATGGGTGATGCCTGCAACGCGCTTGCTGACGTTCTTAAGTTCTAGAGACATTTATTTTTCGCCCGCGTCCGGACAGGTGCAAGTGGCGAAACATCGATTTCGCGCCCTGTCGCTTCGGATCGGTGGTGGACCGGGGAGACGCCCCGGTCCGGTTTGTTGGGTGATGGGTGCCCGGGCATCATGTTCTGCATGGCAGACACGATGCCCTTGCACGTCGCGCTCAGGTTTACTTTTCAGCCCAGCGTGCGACCAGCTCGTCGTAGTTCACGGTCTGGCCCTGCGGCTTCTCGTTTTCGAGCTTTGCCTTCGGTGCGCCCGGCTTGTTCAGCCATTCTTGCGGATCCGACTCTTCGTTCAGACGCGGACCGCAGCCACCGTAGACGTTGGCGCGCTCGTCAGCCTGCTGCATGCGGGCCATGACGATGTCCATTTCCTGTGCCAGACGATCCATGGCTTCCTGCGGCGTGAACGCGCCGGAGTTCACGTCACCGATCTGCTGCCACCAGATCTGGGCCAGCTTCGGATAGTCCGGAACGTTGATGCCGGTCGGGGACCAGGCAACACGGTCCGGCGAGCGATAGAACTCGACCAGGCCGCCGAGCTTCGGAGAACGCTCGGTGAAGGACTCGTGACGCACGGTACTGTCGCGAATGAAGGTGAGACCGACATGGCTCTTCTTCACGTCAACCGTCTTGGAAACCACGAACTGGGCATAGAGCCAGGCTGCTTTCGCACGATCCACCGGAGTGGAGTTCAGGATGGTCCAGGAACCCACGTCCTGGTAGCCGACCTTCTGGCCTTCTTCCCAGTAAGGACCATGGGGGCTCGGAGCCATGCGCCACAGCGGCGTGCCTTCGTCGTCAACCGTGTTGTTGCCTTCGGACTTCGGCTTCA
Source organism: Roseibium sp. ROS1 (assembly GCF_054658215.1). NCBI lineage: Bacteria > Pseudomonadati > Pseudomonadota > Alphaproteobacteria > Hyphomicrobiales > Stappiaceae > Roseibium > Roseibium sp. ROS1. The sequence goes on along the minus strand of NZ_BAAGIG010000001.1, from coordinate 410,065 downwards.
CCATGTCCGCGGTGAACGCGGTGTACCAGAAGATCTGCTGGGCAACGTTGCCCTGGCTGAGAGCCGGCAGGGACTGATAGAAGTCGAAGCTGGCAGCACCCGGAGGCGCGTAGTTGCGCAGCCATTCGTCCCACTTGCGGATCGCGTAGACGGCCGCCGGGCCGTTTGCAGCACCACCGCGGGAAACCGAAGCGCCAACCGGGTTACAGGTACCGGCTTCCATGCGGATGCCCCACTCGTCAACCGGTACGCCGTTCGGCTCGCCCTTGTCGCCCGCACCCGCCATGGACAGCCAGGCATCGGTCATGCGCCAGCCGAGATCCGGTGCGCGCTTGCCGTAGTCCATGTGACCATAGATCTGGACGCCGTCGACTTCCTTGACGTCCTTGGTGAAGAATTCGGCGATGTCCTCATATGCGGACCAGTTGACCGGCACGCCGAGTTCATACCCGTATTTTTCCTTGAAGGCTGCCTTCAGGTCTTCACGGTCGAACCAGTCCTTGCGGAACCAGTAGAGGTTCGCGAACTGCTGGTCAGGCAACTGATAGAGGTCGCCGTCCGGGCCGGTCGTGAACTGGGTGCCCATGAAGTCTTCCAGGTCGAGGCCCGGGTTGGTGACATCCTTGGCGTCGCCGTTCATCCAGTCGGTCAGGTTGTAGGCGAGCTGCAGACGGGAATGGGTGCCGATCAGGTCGGAGTCGTTGACATAGGCGTCATAGAGGTTCCGGCCGGTCTGCATCTGGGTCTGCACGGCCTGCACCACTTCCCCTTCGCCGAGGATCTGGTGATTGACCTTGATACCGGTGATTTCTTCGAAGGCCTTGGTCAGAACTTCCGACTCATAGGAGTGCGTCGGAATGCCTTCGGACAAGACGTTGATTTCCATGCCCTTGAACGGTTCGGCCGCATTGATGAACCACTGCATTTCTGCAAGCTGCTCATCTTTTGACAGAACGGATGGCTGGAATTCCTGGTCGATCCACTTTTGCGCCGCTGCTTCATCGGCAAAAGCGGACCCTGCCCCCGCAAGCACAGCACCAGCTGCGACTGCGGTGAGTAGATACTTACGCATCTGCATCTCCTCCCGTGAGATATTAAACGCCGTCATTAACCGGCTACGAATAGATGGTCACAGCATCGCCATGTTGTCAAACTAAATTTTTAGTAGATAATCAAGCCTACTCAAACGAGTGTCAAAACATTGGTTTCAAAGGCTTTTCAAGAACAGGAGCGACCCCTGAACCCGACCCGAAAACCCGGTCGCCTGTCGACCAGCACCGTCAGTGTGGCACAATTTTGACATCAGATGTAGCACGAAATCGGGTTTCGAGTCTTTCATATTTTTCTACATCATACTTCTATTGAGGTTCGTTTTGCATCGCAAAACGAAATCCGAATACTGACTTTGCACTGCAGCGTGACCTGCTCGCCCGTGTCCCCAGCCTGTCTGCACCCCGGATACGACGTCCGCCGGGCAGGTCTTCACGATCGTCTGTCGCCCATTGGCTGCTGGACGGGCATCTATGGCAGAAAAAATTCCTGTGTTGACGCACACCATCCAGCGGCTATCTCACTGCTTGGACAAGCTGCCGGCGCAAGAGCGGCCTTCAAAGGAAGGATGACCCGATCCGATGACCTCTTTTTCCACCGATGCACCGGTCTTGGTAACGGGTGCCACGGGCTATGTTGCCGGCTGGCTGGTGAAGGAATTGCTCGATGCCGGAATTACGGTGCACGCTGCTGTCCGTGACCCGGACCGCAAGAACAAGGTCGCACACCTTCAGGAGATTGCGGCCGGATCTCCGGGCACCTTGCGTTTTTTCAGGGCCGACCTGCTGGAGGAAGGTTCCTACGCCGAGGCGATGGCAGGCTGTGCCATCGTCTTCCACACGGCCTCCCCTTTCACCACATCGGTCAAGGACCCGCAGAGAGAACTGATCGAGCCCGCAGTGAAAGGCACACGGAGCGTTTTGGAAACCGCCGCGCGGACTGCAAGTGTCAAACGCGTGGTCGTCACCAGTTCCTGCGCGGCCATCTACACGGATGCAGTCGACTGCTTAAAAGCCCCGGGTGGCAAACTGACGGAGGAGGTCTGGAACACCACCGCCTCTCTCGAATACCAGCCCTACAGCTATTCCAAGACGCTTGCGGAACAGGAAGCCTGGAAGATCGCCAGGGCTCAAGATCGCTTCGAGCTGGTCACCGTCAATCCGTCGCTGGTGATCGGTCCGGCCCTTAACGACAGGCCGACATCCGAAAGTTTCAACATCGTCCGCCAGATGGGCGACGGCACCATGAAACGGGGCGCTCCGAAACTTGGCCTTGGCGTCGTGGATGTGCGTGACCTTGCCAGGGCACACATGGAGGCCGGCTTCCGGGAAGAGGCCGAGGGACGGCATATCATCTCCGGCCACGACACCAACATTCTGGAACTCGGCAAGGCCTTGATCGAGAAATACGGCGATCGTTATCCGGTGCCTCGCCAGTCGCTACCCAAATGGATCGTCTGGCTGGTCGGGCCGATCGTCGGCGGTATTTCACGGAAATTCGTCACCAACAACGTCGACGTGAAATGGCGCGCCGACAATTCCAAAAGCAAACGCGCCCTTGGCGTAACCTACAGACCGATGAAAACCTCCATGGAAGAAATGTTCCAGCAGATGATCGATACAGGTGTGTTCGGGAAGTAGCTCGCTTCAGATCACGCCGTCTCCGTTCGCTGAGGTCACGGCATGGATTACAGGGTCAAGCCCTGCAATGACGGACGCTGGGCAAAGCATCGCCGTATCCATGCCCTCTATTCTCCCACTCGCTCCCCGTCATCCCGTGGCTCGACCATGGGATCCATGCCGTTGCCCTTGGGCCAAAACGCAGCCCCGGCTGGCATGGTCAAGGTGCGGATTACAGGGGCAAGCCCTGGAAAGACCGAAGTTAGGAGAGGAGTAATTTCGCCGGCAAAGGTAATTGAACCCAGCCCCATACTTCCTGCGAGCCGGGACCCGGAAGCCCCACGATTTCAAAAAAGAAAAAGGCGCAGCCCGGAGACTGCGCCTTTCGCAAAGCTTGGAGAACCCGCCGGGTCTTACATCTTGCACTCGGCTGAATAGGCATCACCGTGATCGGTCAGGGCCGTTCCGACGATCTTGTTGGTGTAGACATCACCTTCCTTGATCACCTCGCGAACATAGATGTCCTGGATCGGATGATGGTTCGGGCCGAAGCTGAACTTGCCGCGCACGGACGGGAAGTCAGCTGCTTCAAGCGCTGCGCGGAAGCCGTCTGCGTCCGTCACATCCGCCTTGGCCATGGCCGACAGCAGCAGATTGGCCGTGTCGAAGCCCTGGGCCGCATAAAGCGACGGCAGGCGACCGTATTCAGCCTGGAAGCTTTCAACGAAGGCTTTGTTGGCATCGTTGTCGATATCCTTGCTCCACTGGCTCGTGTTCTTCACGCCCAGCGCAGCATCCCCGACTGCCTGCAGGATACCCTGATCAAAGGAAAAGGCCGGACCAACGACCGGAAGGCCGACGCCGCTGTCGGCATATTGCTTCAGGAAGGAAATACCCATGCCGCCAGGCAGGAAGAAGAACACGCTATCGGCGCCCGATGCGCGGATCTGGGCAATCTCGGCCGCATAGTCGGTCTGGCCCAGCTTGGTGTAGATTTCACCCGCCAGTTCACCGTCGTAGTAGCGCTTGTATCCGGTCAGCGAATCCTTGCCGGCCGGATAGTTCGGCGCGAGGATGAAACTCTTCTTGAAACCGGCTTCCTTGGCGTAGGCGCCTGCGGCCTCATGCAGGTTGTCGTTCTGATAGGCAACACTGAAATAGTTCGGATGGCAGCCCTTGCCGGCCAGAGCGGACGGACCGGCGTTCGGTGACAGATAGAACTTGCCCTGGGCCGTGACAGACGGCACGACGGCCATGGCCAGGTTCGACCAGATAATGCCGGTCAAGACGTCGACCTTGTCCGACTGGATCATCTTGTCGGCAAGCTGAACCGCGACGTCCGGCTTGCGCTGGTCGTCTTCGATGATCACTTCCAGGTCCTTGTTGCCGGCCTGTTTGACCGCCAGCATGAAGCCGTCACGTGCATCGATGCCAAGACCTGCACCACCGCCGGACAGGGTCGTGATCATGCCGACCTTGACGGGTTCGGCCTGTGCCGCTCCCGCCAGAATGGCCACCAGGCTGGCGGCCGCAGCAAATTGTTTCAACATAGGAAATCCCCTCTTCAGTCCCTTGAGCCCGCTTGCGGGGCTCTTGAAACGACACTCTATCGGCACAAACGCCGATGGCAAACATGCAATTCGTCCAAGAATGACGAGACGCAGTCTGTTTCAGAGCGCCGTGCGCACATGCCAGAGCTCGGGGAAGAGTTCGACTTCCAGCATGCGCTTCAGGTAACTGACGCCGCCTGTTCCGCCGGTGCCACGTTTGAAGCCGATCACCCGTTCCACGGTGGTGACATGATTGAAGCGCCAGCGGCGGAAGTAGTCTTCCAGATCAACCAGTTTCTCACCGACCTCGTAAAGGGCCCAATGGGCGGACGGATCCCGGTAAACCTTCTGCCAGAGCGTCATGATCTGGGGAACTTCAAGATGCGGAGCAGATGCAGGTACCGCAATGGCGTCCTCCGGCACATCGAGACCCTGGCGGCGGGCAAAGGCCAGCACGACCTGGTAAAGGCTGGGGCGGGCCAGCTCCGCATTCAGCAGGGCAACGCTATGCGCGTCGTGCTCGTGCGGCCGGATCATTGCCGTGTTCCGGTTGCCCAGCGCATATTCGATCAGCCGGTACTGCAGCGACTGGAAGCCCGAGGACATGCCGAGGGCATCCCGGAACTGGGTATAGTCGCTCGGCGTCATTGTCCGCAGCACATCCCAGGCAGAATTCAGTTGCTCCATGATCCGGCTGACCCGGGCAAGAAGCTTCATCGCCTGCGGCATGTGATCATCGGCAATGGAATCGCGAGCGGCGTTCAGCTCATGCAGCATGAGCTTCATCCACAATTCCGACGTCTGGTGCTGAATGATGAAAAGCAGTTCGTCGGAGGCGTCCGACAAGGGGGCCTGTGCATTCAGAATCTGCGTCAGCCCCAGATAGTCGCCATAGGACATCTTGTCCGCAAAGCGCATCTCGGCGCCTTCCGTTTCCGGATTATAGGCTTTGCCCGGTTCGGCTTCGTCGCTCATGGCTCTCTCCCGCTGGGCTCTTCAAATGGCCCTTCCAAGGCATCTATACCGTCCGGATAGCAGACTTGGATAGGTGAGAATTCAAAGTGTTACGAGAAAAGAAACAACAGCCGTCCACGTCCAGCCGGCACGCCGGTCAACTGCCGGCAGCTTCCAGAATGGCGTCAGCTGAAAAATCGTAGTGGCTATGATTGGAAGACGACTTGCAGAAACGGGCAAAGTCGATCTTGTCCCAATTCCCGTCACCAAGCCTGCTGAGATATAGCTCGACGTTCTGCGCGGTGATCGGCGACATCTTGAACACGACATCGACGAAGACTTCACCCTGAACACTTCTGAAGAAATGATCCCTCAGCATCACGATCGCCCAGGCACCTGCAAAGAAATGCCCGCCATGAGTCATGGTCAGTTCGTTGGACCGTACCGCGTTCATGCCGCGGTTCGACCAGTTCAACCCGGCGAACAATATATCCTTGCCGATGGTCAGCCCTACGTCGGTTGCAGCACGCTGTGCACCGAAAGCAATGTCATCGTTCGCACCCCAGACGACGTCAATTCGCGTGCGGTTCAAAACGCTTTTCGTCCGCGCGAAAGCAAGTTCCTCGCTCCAGTCGACCGGAATGGCATGGACCAGTTTGACGTCGCTGTTGTCTGCCACAGCCCGCAACATGCCGAGTTCCCGCTGCAATCCGGCAGGGGTGGTTGAATCGCCAGTCAGGGACAGCAACCGGATTTCCCCTGCCTCCGGGTTGAGCCGCCGCGCTTCGGCAAACAACGACTGTGCCATCTCGTAACCGGCCGTTTCATTGTCCGGAACGACCGAGGCGATAATACCATGAAGATCGATGTTCCTGCGTTCCAGGTCGGCCCGTTGCTTCGGCGTCAGTTTGTTGAGCAGGAAAAGAACCTTGCTCTCCCTGCCCTCCATAAGCTGCATCAGGCGGGCAGCCGCCTGGTTCTCGTTGACCAGAATGAAATAGTCCGGCAACTCCCCCTGTTCCAGCCGGAGGCTGAGAAGCTCTTCCATACCGTAGGGACGCCGATCGGCGTGCAGGATTTCCAGGTCGACGTTCAGATCGGCAGCAGCCGCCATCATGGTTCTGGACACGTCACCCCAGAAACCGGTCTCGCCACCCGGATTGATGAAGGTCACGCGGAAATCCGCCGCCTGGACCACGCCGGCTGCCACCCAGAACCACACCATGCACAGCAGTCTGACGATCATCATTATCCTTCGCTCTTCATCCTTGCCCGACCCGTCTTGCAGCTCTTCACGCAAGAACGGCCCCGCTTCAGATCACGAACATCCACCGCAGCACCGGTTGAATGTTCGAAAGCCGAACGGAACCTTGACGTGGGGCCGGCCGATCGCACCGAAACAGTGCCTGGTCATACCCCCGGCGTCATATTAGCCACCACACATATGTTCTGCAGAAGTGGCAACCACTTACGCACATTTTATTGGCGCATATCCAAAGATTGCCAGAAACCGGCTCCTGAGGCATTCCTGCCTGAAACCCGGCCGCAACAGAGCTGCTGCCTGCTGGCCGTTCGCTGGCAGCCGGCACCTTGATCCGATTGTGTTAATCAATCCGAAATTAGCACAGGAAAAGCGCTCGTCAGAGCCGGCTTCGCCTGAAGGATTGCATCGTGTTTAACGAACCCTGACCGGCGACACGAGATTTCACCTGATTTCCGGTCTTCTCCTTTCACAAGATGCTTGCAGCCCATTCGTGAGGCGAAACTGCCTACAGAAAGACGTGGTTATGCGTTTGATTTTGTGAAAACCTGACACTCGCGCTTTGAAACGGACAAATACCGGGGCCCTGTAAATGTCAATTCGTGCAAGCATTTATCACCTGACCCATTACCGATACGACCGTCCGGTTACCTTAAGCCCGCAGATTATCCGCTTGCGGCCGGCCCCTCACAGCCGCACCCGGGTCCTGTCTCACTCGTTGAAGGTTTCGCCCGAAGGACACTTCGTCAATCACCAGCAGGACCCCTACGGCAACTGGCTGTCCCGCTTCGTGTTTCCCGAGCCTGTACGCGAATTCAAGATCGAAGTGGATCTGGTCGCCGACATGGCCGTCTACAATCCCTTCGATTTCTTCATCGAGGAGAGCGCGGAGGAATGGCCCTTCGACTATCCGCCGGAACTTCGCGAAGATCTTCAGATTTACCGTCGCCTCGACCCGACCGGCCCGCACATGACCGCGTTCCTGGAAACGGTCCCGAAGGATCGCCAGAGAACCGTCGACTTCATCGTCGGGCTGAACGCCAAGGTCTCCCAGACCGTCAATTATGTCATACGCATGGAGCCTGGCGTACAGACACCGGAAGAAACCTTCGAGAAAGGAACCGGGTCCTGTCGCGATTCCACCTGGCTGCTGGTGCAGGCGCTGCGCCATCTCGGTTTTGCCGCAAGGTTTGTCTCCGGATATCTCATCCAGTTGAAGCCGGATCTGGAAGCACTGGACGGCCCCTCCGGCACCGATCACGATTTCACCGATCTGCATGCCTGGGCCGAAGTCTTCCTGCCGGGTGCAGGCTGGATCGGGCTCGATCCGACCTCCGGCCTTCTGGCAGGCGAAAGCCACATTCCGCTGGCCGCGACGCCGCATTACGTCAACGCCGCCCCGATTGTCGGCATGGCAAGCAAGGCGGAGGTCGACTTTGCCTTCGACATGAAGGTGGCCCGCGTCGCCGAACATCCGCGCATCACCAAGCCGTTTTCCGACGATGCCTGGTCGGCACTCAATCAGCTCGGCACCAAGGTCGACCGGATCCTGTCGCAGGAGGACGTCCGCCTGACCATGGGCGGTGAACCCACCTTCGTCTCGATCGATGATTTCGAAGCCGCAGAATGGAACACCGACGCGGTCGGCCCGACCAAACGCCAGAAGGCGGACATTCTGATCCGCCGGCTGCGTGAACGCTTTGCCCCTGGAGGGTTCCTGCATTACGGCCAGGGGAAATGGTACCCGGGTGAAACCCTGCCCCGCTGGACTTTCTCGCTTTACTGGCGCCGCGACGAAAAACCGATCTGGCATGATCCGGATTTGATCGCGGAAGAAGGCGACGATACCAAGGCCAGCGCAGATCAGGCCGCAGCGCTGCTGCAGGAGATCGCAACGAAGCTGGAAATCGACCCGGACCACGTCGTGGCCGCCTATGAAGACCCGGCGGTGTGGCTGGTGAAGGAAGCCAACCTTCCGGAAAATGTCACCCCGAAAAATTCCAAGCTGGAGGATGCCGAGGCCCGGCATCGTATTGCCCGTGTCTTCGACCGCGGGCTGACCGAACCTGCCGGACATGTGCTGCCGATCCAGCGCTGGCAATCGAAGGCCGGCGGACACCGCTGGCGATCCGAACGCTGGAAGCTGCGCCGTGATGCGCTGTTCCTCGTACCCGGAGACAGCCCTGTCGGCTACCGCCTGCCGCTGGAATCCCTGCCCCATGTCCCACCGGCCCAATATCCCTACACCAATATCGCCGATCCGACCGTCCCGCGCGATCCGTTGCCGGAGTTTCCTGCGGGCCCGCGCGCTGACCGCAGGCAGGATGTTGCCCATTTCACCGCCAGCGAAGGCCAGCAGGACCGGCGGGAACAAACCCTGACGGACGACGAATTTGGCGGGGCATCGGTCAGAACAGCGCTGTCGGTGGAAGCTCGCGACGGACGTCTTTGCGTTTTCATGCCGCCGGTGGAACGGATCGAGGACTATCTGGAACTCATTTCGGTGGCGGAATCTGCCGCGGCTGACTTGAACCTGCCGGTTCATATCGAAGGATATCCGCCCCCGCCCGACCCGCGCATGAATGTCATCCGCGTTGCACCGGATCCGGGCGTCATCGAGGTCAACATCCATCCGGCATCCAGCTGGCAGGAATGTGTCGCGATCACCGAAGGCGTCTATGAAGAAGCCCGGCAGTCGCGGCTCGGTGCCGACAAGTTCATGATCGACGGCAAGCACACGGGCACCGGCGGCGGCAACCACGTGGTAGTTGGCGGCGCGACTCCGCTCGACAGTCCGTTCCTGCGCCGGCCTGATCTCCTGCGCAGCCTGATCCTGCACTGGCAGCGCCATCCAAGCCTGTCCTACCTGTTCTCCGGCCTCTTCATCGGCCCGACCTCGCAGGCTCCGCGCGTCGATGAGGCCCGTCATGACGGCCTTTACGAGTTGGAAGTCGCGCTGTCACAGATCCACCGCCCTCATGAAGGGGCAACGCCGTTCCCCTGGCTGGTTGACCGGTTGCTGCGCAACCTTCTGGTGGATGTCACCGGCAACACCCACCGGGCGGAAATCTGCATCGACAAGCTCTATTCCCCCGACGGCCCGACAGGACGGCTGGGCCTCGTCGAGTTTCGTGGCTTCGAAATGCCGCCGGACCCGCGCATGAGCCTTGCCCAGCAGCTGTTGCTCAGGGCGCTCATTGCGCGCCTGTGGCAGCAGCCACTGTCCGGCAACCTGACCCGTTGGGGCACGGCCCTGCACGACCGGTTCATGCTGCCGCATTATGTCTGGACCGATTTTCTCGACGTCCTGGGCGATCTGGAGCATCACGGTTTTCAGATGCGTCCGGACTGGTTCGAAGCCCAGGCCGAATTCCGCTTCCCCTTCTGCGGAGAACTCGAGGTCGATGGTGTTCACCTTGAACTTCGACAGGCGCTGGAACCCTGGCACGTACTGGGCGAGACCGGCGCCATCGGTGGCACGGTGCGCTATACGGACAGCTCAACCGAACGTCTGCAGGTTAAGCTCACCACCAGCGATCCGGATCGCTACGCCGTCACCTGTAACCGGCGGACCTTGCCGCTCAGGAAAACCGAGACCAACGGCGTTTCGGTTGCCGGTGTCCGTTACAAGGCCTGGCAACCGGCCATGGCGCTGCACCCGGTGCATCCGGTCGACGCCCCGCTGACCTTCGATATCTTCGATCGCTGGAGCGGCCGGGCCCTTGGTGGCTGCGTCTATCATGTTGCTCATCCGGGCGGACGGAACTATGACACGTTTCCTGTCAACGGGAACGAGGCAGAAGCCCGCCGCCTTGCAAGGTTCGAGCCGCACGGCCATACGCCGGGGCTCTATCTTCCGGGGCTTGAATGGCCGCATCCGGAGTTTCCGTTGACGTTGGACCTGCGCAGACCGCAGAATGTCTGACGAACCGGCAGCCCCGCCGACTGGAAACGATGCATGAGCTTGGACGAAAACGCAGAACCCGGAGCGCTTCGCTACGGCCTCTTGAAGGCCTATCGTCCCTTTCCGGATGTTTCGGACGAGCTGCTCTTCCCTGATGGCCGGGTAAGACCGGTCTGGCGGCCGTTTCTAGAGCATCTGAGCGCTCTGACGCCGGAGGAAATCACCGAGCGTTTCGCACGCGGCAATCAGTATCTGAACGATGCCGGGGTCTATTTCCGTCAATACGGGCAGGACGGGGCGAACGAGCGGGAATGGCCGTTGAGCCATATTCCGGTGATCATCAGCCAGGACGACTGGCAGGTGATTGCAGACGGCCTGACCCAGCGCGCCGAACTTCTGGAACAGGTTGTCGCCGATCTTTATGGCGACAACAGGCTGGTGTCCAACGGCTATCTTCCGGCAAGCCTGATTGCGCAAAGCCCGGAGTGGCAGCGTCCGCTGGTGGGCATCAAGCCGAAATCCGGACATTTTCTGCATTTCCTGTCGTTTGAGATCGGCCGCGGGCCGGACGGAACCTGGTGGGTTCTGTCCGACAGGGCACAGGCGCCTTCCGGTGCCGGCTTCGCACTGGAAAACCGGGTCGCAACCGGACGCGTCTTCAACGAGTTCTTCGCCCGTGCCAATGTCCATCGGCTCGCCGGGTTTTTCCGGCGGTTCCGCGACCACCTGGTCGAGCTGCGCGGAGAAAGCGAAAGCCGCGTTTCGATCCTGACACCAGGCCCGCTGAACGACACCTATTTCGAGCATGCCTACATCGCCCGCTATCTCGGCTTCATGCTGCTGGAAGGTGAGGACCTGACCGTTGAAAACGGCAAGCTGATGGTACGCACGGTCGCCGGACTGAGGCCCGTCAGCGTTCTCTGGCGGCGCCTTGATGCCGCCTGGGCCGATCCGGTGGAATTGAACGAAACCTCTCACATCGGCACACCGGGTCTTGTTCAGGCGGTCCGCAGCGGCGCAGTCACCATGATCAACGCGCTCGGCACCGGCATTCTGGAGACGCGCGCGCTCCTTGCCTTTCTGCCGCGCATCAGCGAACACCTGCTCGGCGAGCCGCTGAAGCTGCCGAACGTCGCGACCTGGTGGTGCGGTGAAGAGGGAACGAAAGCCTACGTTAAGGAAAATGCGGAAGGCATGATGTTCAGCCCCGCGCTGTCGACCGCACTGCCTTTCACGTCCTCCCATACCGATTTTATCGGCAAGGATTTCGACAAGTTCCACAAGGGCATTCTGGAAACCTGGATCGATAGCAAGAGCGATAAGCTGGTCGGGCAGGAAGCCGTGACCCTGTCGACGACACCTGCCTATGACAACGGGCTTCTGGTTCCCCGGCCGATGAGTCTGCGCGTCTTCCTGGCCCGAACGACCAACGGCTGGGAAGTCATGGCTGGTGGCTTTGCCCGGATCGGACAAACGGAAGATGCAAGTGCGATCGCCATGCAGGCAGGCGGATCGGCGGCCGATGTGTGGATCGTCGGCGGTCAGAAGCCGCACAAGGAAACCTTGCTCCACCAGACGGAATCGCCGTTCTTCAAATCACAGACCGGTTCCCTGCCATCGCGCGCAGCCGACAATCTGTTCTGGCTCGGTCGCTACGTGGAGCGTGCGGAAGGCGCGGTGCGGCTGCTGCGTGCCTATCATGCCCGTTTGATGGAAACGGCGGACCCGGAAGCCCCGCTTGTGGCATTGACGGCGGAATATCTGGACAAGATCGGCATGGCGCCTGTCGAGCCGGTTCCCGATGGCCTGTGCGACATGCTGCAATCGGCCGTCGCCAGCGCTGCAAAGGTACGCGACCGGTTTTCCGTCGATGGCTGGCTGGCGCTGAACGACCTTGCCCAGGCCGCGAACGGCGCCAAGCGCACGATGCGCGACAATGCCGACGTTACCAGAGCCATGGGCCTGCTGCTGCGCAAGATCACCGGCTTTTCAGGTCTTGTGCATGAAAACATGTACAGGTTTATCGGCTGGCGTTTCCTGTCCATCGGCCGTGCACTGGAACGCGCCCACCGGATGGCTGATCTCCTGTCGGTCTTTACCGACGAAGACGCCCCGGAAGGCTCTCTTGAACTGCTGCTTGAGGTTGGCGACAGCGCCATGTCCATGAGTCGGCGTTATGCGGTCTCTCTCAGCCATGCCACCGTGCTGGACCTTTTGGCGATGGACACCAAGAACCCGCGCGCGGTGCTCTACCAGCTGACCGACATGAAAGACCATATCGGCGTGCTGCCCAACGCGACGGAAAACGGGCATCTTTCGGAGCTGGCCCGCTCCGTCCTGCAGGTTCACACACTTCTGGCAATCGCCACCCCGGAGACCCTGACACCGGCTTCTCTTGCCGATCTTCGCGATCAGATCTCCTATCTCTCCGTGGAGCTGACCGATGCCTATATCCGGTAACGGACGGTCGCTTTCACCCGACACGCCCGACGCGAGGCGCCCGTGCATTACGATGTAACGCTTGAAATCACCTACGACTATGCCAGCCCGGCCAACTACGGACATCATGCGCTCCGGCTGATGCCGGCGACCATTCCCGGCGAGCAGAAGCTGATGGCGGGGCAGATCCATATCGTGCCTGGCCCTTCTGAGCGTCACGACCGGACGGACTTCTTCGGCAATTCTGTCACCGACGTTGCCTACCGGCGCAGCCACAGCGAACTCAGTTTCAAGCTGAAGGCCCGTATCGACAGAACAGCGGTGCCGGAAGAACTCGACATTTCACCGCCATTGCACGCCCTGGCAAGGGAGCTCTCCGGCGTTCAGTCTCTTGCCCCCAGGGCGCCGGTCCATTTTCTTTCCGCCTCGCCGCGCCTGCCCCTCGACCCCGCATTTGCAGTCTATGCGCAGGACCATGTCGTCCCGGGCATGAGCACGATTTCCGCCGTCGAAGCCATCGGCAAGGCCTTGAACACGGATATGCGTTTCGATGCCGAGGCCACAACAGTCGATACTCCGGCCATCGAGGCGTTCGAGCGGCGTCATGGCGTCTGTCAGGATTTTTCGCACATCATGATCGCATGCCTCAGAAGCATCGGCATTCCGGCAGGCTACGTCAGCGGCTTTCTCCGGACCATTCCCCCGGAAGGCCAGGAACGGCTGGAAGGTGCGGATGCCATGCACGCCTGGGTCAGGGCCTGGTGCGGCATCGAGATAGGCTGGATCGAATATGACCCCACCAATGCTCTCAGGGTCGGACAGGATCACATCGTTGTCGCGCATGGCCGCGACTACGGAGACGCGGCACCGGTGAAAGGCGTGTTGCGCACGTCAGGGTCCCAATCCACCGATCACAAGGTCGATGTTGTTCCGCTTTGAAACATGGTTTTTCAGGCCGCTCCATCTGAACACCGCCTCCGGAATTTTATCGCGAGATATCCCCGACTGAGCAGGGCGAGCCTGTTTCCATCATCGCCGTTTTGCTAAAATGTGGAACGCGACCAAGGGGAGCTGGTTATGCGTTCGTTTCTTCATGCCATCGTGTTTTTGCTGGTATCAGCCGGCACCGTGCAGGCAGGTTACGATCAGTCCAAGGACTGGTTCCATGGCAGGGACTGGCGAGAACGGGTCCGGATCCAGTTCCTGCTGGTCTTTACGGGAGACTACGCCTCACAGGTGGACGGAACCTTCGGCAGGCTCACCTACAACGCGCTCACAACTTTCCAGAAGCACCGGGACTTCACCCCGAACGGTGTGCTCGACGACGAGCAGATGCAGATCCTCCAGCGCGATGGCCTCGACCTTGTCGAACGGGTCGGTTTTGAAACCTACAAGGACGCCGTTTCCGGATTGCAGCTCGGCGTTCCCGGCAAGCTCTTCGAACCGTCCACCCAGACGCCGCGCGGGCACCTCTGGCGGGCCTACGACAACAGCATCGAACTGGAAACCCTGCAGGTTTCGGCGGAAGAAACCGACTACGCGGCCCTCTACAAGCGTCTGACCGATACCAGCGACGGGCGGACCGTGGAGCACAAGCAATTCCGGAATGACTACTTCGTCGTCTCCGGTCGGCAGGATGGACGTGATTTCTACCTGCGCATGATGAAGACCTCTTCGGACAGCCGCGGCTTTTCGCTTGCCTGGCAGGCACGCCATGCCGTCTTCATGGACCGCGTGGCAGTTGCCATGTCGAACAGCATGACGTTTTACGACGGAACGGATGAGGAGAAACTGGACGCGGTTACATCAGCTCCCGGCCTGCAGGTTCTGGAAGAGGACAACAGCAGCGATCCGCTTCCCAAGGGAGCACGCAAGGATATTATCGGCCGCAAGACCTCCTCCTCCGGCAGCGGCTATTTCCTGACGAGCGAAGGCCACATCGGCACCAATGCGCATGTGGTCGGCAACTGCCGCTCGCTGGATATTCCAGGCCACGGTACCGCGAGGCTGGTGAAGGCGGACACGGAAAACGACCTCGCGATCCTGCAGCTCGACAGCGGCAAGTCGGATCATGTTGCGCAGTTCCGCTCAAAACAGCCGATCGTTCGCGGAGAGGAGATTTTCGTGATCGGCTATCCCTTTGCCCAGATCCTGGACAACAACCTGAACTTCACTCCCGGCATGATCTCGTCGCTGGCAGGCGTCAAGGGCGACAGCCGCCATTTCATGCTGACAGCACCGGTACAGCCGGGCAATTCAGGTGGCCCGGTTCTGGACAGGACGGGGGCTGTTGTCGGCACCGTTGTGTCTCGTCTAGACAAGTTCAAAACGCTCAAACTGGCCGGTGACCTGCCGGAAAACGTGAATTTCGCGGTCAGGGGCAAGCTGATGGCGGAGTTCATGGAAGATCTCGGCCTGGCGCCTTCCTACAACACCATCACCAACATCAAGAGCCCGACCCGGATCGACGAGGAGGCTTCTCGATACACCGTGCTGGTGCTCTGCCGGAACTGAACCTGCCGAAAAGGCCGGGTTCATTCCGACAGACAGTCTTAGCGGATGGCCTTGTCTTCGCCGTCGAAGAAATGCAGGCGGCTCTCGTCGAAAGTCAGACCAACACGAGTGCCCTCCTCCACGTCTTCGGCACCGCTGATGCGCACCAGGATCGTTTCAAGCCCGTCGAGCGCCACGTAAAGGAAGGTGTCTGCACCCAGATACTCGGCCACTTCCACCGTCCCGGTGCAATGCCCCTCGCCCGGCGTTGCAAGGCTGATGTGCTCCGGACGGATGCCGAGTTTAACCGGTGTTTGCCCGCTGCCGGCATACGGATAAGGACCGCCGCCATGCCCGCGCAGCGAAAACCGTCCTTCTTCGAGTGAACAGGGCAACACGTTCATCTTCGGCGAACCGATGAACTGTGCCACGAACAGATTGTCCGGCCGCTCATAAAGTTCGCGCGGTGATCCGACCTGTTCGATCCTGCCGGCCTGCAACACCACGATCTTGTCGGCCAGCGTCATGGCTTCCACCTGATCGTGTGTCACGTAGATCATGGTGGTGCCGAGGCTCTTGTGGAGCCGGGCGACCTCAAAACGCATTTCAACGCGAAGCGCTGCGTCCAGGTTCGACAACGGCTCATCGAACAGGAAGGCACTTGGCTCGCGAACAATGGCGCGGCCGATGGCCACCCGCTGGCGCTGCCCCCCCGAAAGCGCCTTGGGGCGCCGGTCGAGATATTCGTCCAGCTTCAGCACTTCAGCAGCCGCATTCACCTTGCGGTCGATCTCCGCCTTGGGAAAGCCTGCCGTCTTCAGACCGAAACCGACGTTCTCGCGCACCGACATATGCGGGTAAAGCGCGTAGGACTGGAAGACCATCGACAGTCCCCGCCCCGATGGCGGCAGTGCAGTCACGTCCTTGCCATCGATTTCGATAGCACCACGGCTGGTTTCCTCAAGCCCTGAGATCAGACGCAACAGTGTCGACTTCCCGCAGCCGGACGGTCCGACAAAGATGACAAATTCGCCATCCTTGATGTTGAGGTCGATGCCCTTGATGACCTGCAGGTTGCCGAACCACTTTTCAACCTTGTTGAGCTGGATCGCTCCCATCGCGTCCCCCTTAAGCTGCCTGCTCGGCGTGTGAAGGCGAAGCCCAGGTCAGCCAGATGGCCGACGTCCAGGAGAACGATCCGCCACCTGCTCCTGCGCCCGTTTCCGGGCTAAAATACTCCGCAAAGCCCCCGGTTTCGATCAGCCGCGCGGTGTCGGCGCGCAGTCGTTCGGCCCGGACGGCATCGCCTGCTTCGGCGAAACCTTTCGCGATCATGTAATTGATCATCGCCCACACCGGTCCGCGCCAATACCGCAAAGGCTCGTAACTGCGGTGATCGGGATCATAGGACGGCATCAGGTATTCGACCCGCTCCGCGATCCTGTCGAAATGTCCCTGAAGCGCACCAAGGGTCTGCGGATCATGGAGCCCGGCATAGAGCGCCAGGAAGGAAGCACTGGAGATGCCATCTGTCTGCTTGCCGCGACGCTCGTCAAAAGCGACATGTGCCTTGACCTCATCATTCCAAAGCGTCCGGCTGCCTTTTTCCATCGCCGCGATCCACCCTCGGATCTCGTCGGCTTCCGCACTCATACCGAGTTTTTCGGCCAGCGCGAGAAGATCCCGGTTGGCGCGCAGGAAGATGAAGGTAACGCCTGGGTCGGCAACGAAGAACGGGCAGGTTTCGGCGACTTTTTCCGGATCCCAGCCTACCTTTCGGCAAGCAGCGACAATGCTGAGATAACGGTCGTAGTCCTCCTTGTGCGGCCGCATGGCCGGATCGACATGAGAGGTGTCCTTCCGCTCATAAGGACCAATGTCCTTGACCTCGACCGCCCGCAGCGCCTCGTCCCAGTCCGGCAGGTTGTCTCGGCCGGATTCCCAGGGGTGAATGACGGCAATGACACCAAGGTTTTTCGGGTCGCGATAGGCAAGATACCAGCGATGCCAGGCCATCAGTTTCGGCAACAAGGCCTTCGCCCGCTCCAGTGCCTTGCCGGTCCGGTCAGCCTCCACCAGGCTATGGACGACGGACGCGGCCACCGGCGGCTGGGAATGACCGGAACTCGGGATCGGACCGCCGTCGGTTCCCCACACGCCCGGTCCGGGAAAATAGCTCGGATCGTCCTTGCGAAACAGGATGTGCGGCACCATTCCGTCGCGCCACTGACCCTGGAACAGCATCTCGATTTCCTGCCAGGCCCGGTCCTGGTCGAATTCCGCAAACCCCAGGGCGACAAAGACGGAATCCCAGTTCCACTGGTACGGATAAAGACCCTTCGTCGGGATCGTGTACCCGCCCTGGTCGTTTTCGGTCAGGATGGCCTTTGCCGCCTGGTCTAGATCTGCGTGTGCCACAGCGTACTCCCTCGGGCTCTTCAGAGCCCCTTCTCTTGATCGTTCAACCCTTGACGCTGCCGGCCGTCAGGCCCTGGACAAGGAAACGTTCGAACCACAGGAAAATGAAAAGGACGGGCACGGTCGCAATTACCGCGCCCGCCATGAGATGCTGACGTGGCACCTCGGAGGAATTGAGGGACACCACTCCGCGCGACAGCGTGAAGATGTCCGGATCATCCAGGAACATGAACGCGAACAGGAACTCGTTCCAGGCGATCATGAAGACGTAAAGCGAAACGGAGGCCAGCGCCGGAAGGGACAGCGGCAGGGTGATCTTGAGGATCACGCCGATGCGCGACAGCCCGTCCATCAGTCCGGCTTCCTCCAGCTCCGACGGCAGACCGCGAAAGTAGCCCTGCAGCATGTAGAGCGCGACCGGGATGGTGGTTGCCGGATAGACGATCAGAAGACCGGTGAGCGTGTTGCGCAGGCCAAGCTGCGAGAACACCGCATAGAGCGGGATCACCAGCACGATCGCCGGCACCATGTAGATGAGCAGCACGGAGCGGGCCAGGAATGCCTGCCCCGGAAACCGCAGCCGCGACACGGCATAGGCGCCCGGCACCGAGAACAGCAATGTCAGCACGACGGTTGCCACCGACACGAAGGCGGACACCATCAGGTAACGGCCGAAGTTGAACTGGGTGAAAAGCTCGACATAGGACCGGAAAAGCCCGCTGATGCCCTGACTGACGTCGATCGACAGGTCCAGCGGATTGGCCAGCAGTGCCTGCTGACTTTTGAGCGAGGTCATGATCATGACGTAGAACGGCAAGGCGACAATGATCGAGAAGACGACGAAGCCGACGCCCTTCGCGATGCGAATATAGACAACCTCACGCTCGTAGCGCGACATGGCACCAAGCCGGGCCCCACCGAGGCAGATCGCATTGGCAACGGTAACGCCGGCGACAAACATCACCAGACCAAGTCCCTGCCACAAGGAGTGCTGACCAAGCGACAGACCGAAGGGCGCCGCGAAGGAAGCCACCATCAGGACGACGAACAGGACGGCAGCACAAAGCCCCCTGTCCGCCATGGCTCCAGCGCCCCCGGTCGACTGCCTCCAGACCAGAACCAGAGCACTGACAAGCCCTGCAAGACCCGCCGCCGTTGCCTGCGGTTGCGCCACATCGCCGGTCACCAGTGTCAGCGTGACACCGATGACCACCATGGCAGTGACGCCCCAGATCAGGCCGGTCAGCGCCGCGAGAACGATACTGCCGGGTCTCATAGCCCTTCCTCCTTCGGCGAAAAGCGGATGAACAAAGTGGCGAAGGTGACAAGGACGACAAAGACGACCACGGCAACGGCCGCACCGGCGCCGAGATTGGACAGGGCAAATCCCTGCTCATAGACATCGACGGTCAGCGTACGCGTGCCCGCGTTGCCGCCGGTCAGAAGGAAGATGTCGTCGAACTTGTTGAAGGTCCAGATGAAGCGCAGCAGGAACAGGACCGAGAGGATCCCCATCAGTTGCGGCAGCGACAGGTACCAGAACTGTTGTAGCGGCGTTGCCCCGTCCATTTCGGCAGCTTCATACATGTCCGTGTTGATCGACTGCATGCGCGCCAGGATGAACAGGAAAGACAGCGGGAAGTAACGCCAGGCCTCGAAGGCAATCACCGTCGTCAGCGCCAGCGGAAACTCCATCGGAATGCCGAGAACGGAAAACTCGATCGCTCTCTGGCCAAAGAAATTGATCGGATCGGCGACAACGCCCATTTTGGTCAGCAGCGCGTTGAGCGTGCCGGAAAACGGGTCGAACAGAACGACCCAGGTAAAGGCAACCGCGATCACCGGCGAGACGTAGGGAAACAGGAACAGGCCCCGCAGGACACCGCGACCGGGGAAGGTCGTGTTCAGGAGCTGCGCCGCAAAGAGACCCAGCACCAACGCGCCACCCGTCCCGAAGATGGTGTAGTAGAACGTAATGCGCAGCACTGACCAGAACTCGTCCGCGCTGAAGATCCGGCTGAAGTTCTCGAACGTGAATTCGAAGTTGGTCAGCACATTGTTGGCTTCGCCCGAAATAACCGGCTCGCTCGCACGTTCGGGACGGTTTGCATCCAGAAACCCCTGCGACACGGTTCCAACCAGTTCGACGTCTCCGCGCCAGCCAGGCGCTACGGTTCCAAGATCGCACGTCAGCGCGGCGCCATTGAGCGAACAGTTTTCGGAATGCGAAGTCACCGTGAAGCCATCGGGCACCACATCGCTCAGCGTCACGTTGCGGACTTCCTCGTCCTGAGACGAATTGCGCAGCCGGTATTCCAGCCGGGCCTCGTCGCCTGGTGCTTTTGGCCGGCCACGAACCCGTTCGTTGACGAGCACGGTCGGCGGCCGCAGGTCGGCAAGCTGAACCGGCTTCACACTGATCCAGAAATTGGCAAGCAGCGGTCCGGCAACAATCATCAGGATGATGGCAAATGTCGGCGCCAGCATCAGATACGCCAGCCACATTTCACGCCGCTGCATCGGACCGATGCCTTTCGGCGGCCCTGAGGAAGCGTCAGCTTCGGTTTTGGTGTTCATGTTTCCGCCCGGGGTCTAGATCCCGTTCTGCCGTTGGCGACCGACAAGTCCCAACCGGCAACTGTCTGGAGCCCATCTCGGCTGCCGGCAATTCAGCGGCAGGAGATTGGGAAGGACCGGGCATCCGACAGACGCCCGGTCCGGGCTGTTATGTGCGGGCTTTCCCACCCCCTCGTGGGGTCTTGAGGGGTGGAAAGGCGTTACTGGATCTTGGCCAGTTCCTCGTTGAGCTTGGCAACGGTTGCCGCAGCATCGCGTTCGTCGTCGATGTATTCACGCACCAGACGGTTCATCACCTGGCTGTTGATCATCTTGGAGGCAAGCGAGAGCTGGCCTTCCTTGACGCCCCAGCGGCTGGCGGTGTCGAGACCGGAGACGATGGTCTTGATGGTGTCGGCATCGTAGAGATCGGTCAGCGGCGCCTTGCGGTCGACACCCACCGGGAGCTTTGCCCAGCCATCGACGAATTCGGTCGCGTTGTCGGCTGAACCACGACGGATCGGGAACTTGCCTTCCGGCGCGATCGACAGGGTCGACAGGTAGCCGTCATCCATGGAGAACTCGACGAACTGCATCGCCGCTTCCGTGTCCGCGTCATTGGTGATGCCGAAGTAGCGGATGTCGGCCCAGGCTGCCCCATCTGGATTGGACGGGCCGCTCAAGGTGGTGACAACACCGGTCTTGGAAGCAAGTTCCGTGGAAGTCGGATCGTCGGTGATGGTCGGCGGAGCGCTGTCACGCAGGCCGGCAAGCTCATCCAGGATGAACGGCGACCAGATGATCATGGCTGCTTTGCCAGCAAAATAAAGCTCGCGCGACTGCTTCCAGAAGAGGTCTCCGGGAGGCGATGCCTTGGCGATGGCCTTGTAGAACTCCAGCGCTTCGACGGTCTTCTTCTCGTCCAGCGGCTTGAAACCGTCGTCACCGACAGGGCTGACACCATTGGCCAGAAGCACGTGCTCCAGCACCTGGCTCATGAAGTTCTCGTCAACCTTGGTCGCGGCGACGAAGCCGAACATTTCAGGCGGGTTATGCAGTTTTTCGACGGCCGCCAGAATGTCTTCGTAGCTGTCCGGAGCGGCAAGGCCGTTTTCCTCAAAGAGGTCCTTGCGGTAGATCACCATCTGGGTCCAGCCGTCCACAGGCACGGAGGCGACACCGTCTTCAACGGCAGCCATGGCAACCGCGCCCGGCGCGAATGTGCCGGCACCCAGTTTTTCAAACACTTCGGTCGCAGCTTCCGTATCCAGGATGCCTGCTTCGGCCCAGGGCAGCGCGTATTGCAGCGTGTGATAGATGACATCCGGCAGATCGCCGGCGGCAAAGGCTGCCGTGGCACGCGTGCCGAGATCGGATTCCGTCACCGGAATGACGTCCACCTCGATGCCTGTCTTTTCCTTGAACGCGGCGGCCATTTCTTCCTGCTTGGCCAGGCGTTCCGGTTGTTCTTCAGTCGTCCAGAACCGCAACGTCTCGGCCTGTGCGGCCGTCAGACCGAGCGTCAGAACGCCCGCGATGGTCGAGGCCAGGAATGTTGTCCTCCCAAACATATTACTCTCCCTTCCTGCCGGAATGTGGCTGTTGGTTCAGCCGGTCGCGGAGCGCGCTTGCAAGCGCCTCCGATGAATTTGCCGGAGCGCCATCCGAGGCGCGCCGGATCAGGTTTGCCTTGGCAAGGGCCTGCAGATCCGTGGGGTTCTTGCCGTCCAGAACATCGATAAGCATGCGGGCAACCCTGCCGCCTGCTTCCTGGGCGCTTTGCGAAAAGGTCGTCAGCGGCGGGTCCAGATATTCGCCCACCGGCAGGCCGTCATAGCCGACGACGGTAACGTCGGAGCCGACCTTCAGACCGAACTTGCGGCAGTACTGCACCGCTCCGATGGCAAGGGCGTCGGTCACGCACAAAAGTGCGGTTGGCGGCGCCTCCAGCGACAACAGCGCCTCGGCCCCTGCAAAGCCGCCTTTTTCGCTGAGCGGCTGAAGATTTTCCAATGCCGGATCATGCGCAAGGCCCAGGGCCTCCAGACCCTGCCTGTACCCGTTGCGGCGCTGAAGCGCGAAGTTGAGTTCCATCGGACCGCCGATGAACCCGATCCGCTCATGTCCGAGGCTGTAGAGGTGGCGAACGCCATCGGCAAAGGCCGCCTCGTTATCGATATCGAACCAGGCATAGCCTGCCGGATCGCGCGTGCGGCCATGGGCGACGAATGGAAAATTCTGTTCCCGCAAATAGGCGATGCGCGGATCGTCCACTTCCGTTCGGGTGACGATGAAACCGTCCACCTTGCGCCTGGCGATCAGCCGCTTCACGGTCTCGATCATGTGTTCGCGTGAATGGGCAGTGGTCACCAGAAGGTCCAGCCCCAGTTCGTCGAGAGCTCTTGCGATGCCGTCGATGAATTCGGACAGGAACGGATCCGCTCCACTGCCGTGACCCACGGGGATGACGATGCCGAGCGTGTCCTGACGTCCGCGCTTCAGATTGCGCGCGGTGGCCGACGGCTGATAGCCCAGATCCTGAACAGCCTTGAGGATACGTTTGCGGGTGGCTTCGGAAATATCGGTGTAATTGTTGAGGACCCGCGACACGGTTCCTTTCGCAACGCCCACATGGCGCGCCACGTCATCAATGGTGACGGAATCGCGAAGTCGCGACATCGATCCTCCCTGCGAGCCCGAAGGGCTCAATTCCCGGCCTGCAGCCTCAAAAGGCAACAGATTGTTTTATTGAGGAAAATTTTTACAAAACCGATTTTGTAAGTCAACAAAATCGGTTTTGGAGATCAAATTTTTATTTTTTGCAGAGCGGGAAGCGACTGACGTTGCAACGAAACATGCCGCTGCAACGTTTCGGAAAACAAAAATGGGAGGAGCATTTCCGCTCCCCCCGTTGCATCCGTCAGTTCTCATCGATGTTCGTGGAGACAGACCTTGCGAAGACCGTCTGCGGCGATTGTCAGAACGGTACGCCGGAGACGAGAATCAGATTTGCGTAAGGCGTGCATTCACCGGTGCGAATGACCGCACGTGCCTTCGAGCAACGCTCCTTGAAGTCCTCGTGGGACATGCGGACATGTTCGATCGGCTTGCCGGTGTCAGCCGCCCAATGGGCCAGTCGGACCTCGATCTGCGTGACGAGATCTTCCGATGCCTCGTCTGCAAAGACCGCCTGCTCGACGATCATTTCATCGGCAAGCGCTTCCAGAACATCGAAGAAGGCCGGAATACCGGGGCTGACTGCCAGGTCGATCACACCAACATTGGCAGGAACCGGAAGGCCTGCATCGGCAAGGACGATCTCGTCCATATGGCCGAGCGAGGCTACCAGTTTACTGAGATGCCGGTTTAGAAGCTTCGTACGTTTCATGGCCTTGTCCTGAATGTTCGGTGGTGCTTACGTCAGCGAGACCAGAGTTTCGCAAAGCGGCACAGGGGCATAATAGGGTGCGGACGCCTCGCTGACGAGATCGAGCCGAAGCACGGAAAGCCCAAGCGCCTGCAGCCCTTCCGTTTCCTTCTCCGGAACCGCTTGGTCGACGATCACGAAGTTGAGCAGACGGTCGACCGGGCAATCGATGCCCGCATCCCGCCGCAAGTAGGCAAGCAGGGTCTGCACCTTGTCGGCAACACTCATCGTGCCGGTTTCCGGATCCTGCCCCGTTCCGGGCACATAGACCTTCGGAACGGTGCGCGCGGCAATGGCTTTTCCAACGCCTTTGGGCAAAAGATTTGCGATCAGGCTGGTATAGAAACTTCCCGGCGCATAACAGATGAGGTCAGCAGACTGGATGAGGCTCCGGTTGCAGTCCGGAAACGCTGCTTCCGCAGGGTCCTTGCCGGTCAGCCCCCGATTGAGGAACAGGTTCCTGATCGGAGAAACCAGTGGCGGATGCTCCTTGCCGGTCAGAAGATGCTGGCCGACAACAACCTCGCCATCCTCAAGGTCTGCCCCCAGATGCAGGTTGTCGTCGGCAACGGCCCGGACGGTGCCCTGAACACCCACCAGCTTGGCCACCAGAAAGATGATCGGCTCAAGCTGCTGGTTCTGGTTGAGGTAACCACCGGCCAGGATCAGGTTGCCGATGCTGGCGCCGCGCAGGTCGAAATCTATCGGGCGTGCTGCGTGAAACATGCCCAGCTGATTCTGGATGAGCGTGCGCATCGGCTGCTCTATCGCCTCCACCAGCGGATGCGTTCCGGCGATCATGCTTTCCAGCTCGGCGGCCAGATCCACTTGCGAGGCTGTTTTCGAAAACCGATGTGTGAACAGGCGAAAAACGTCCGGATGGCCGAGCACCGTTTCGTCGGCGAGTGCCATCAACCGGCTTCTGAGATCACCGATGGCCGGCATGTTGAAGGCAATCCTGAGCCCTTGCGAGCTGCCGCCGGAATCGAACGGTGTCACCAGGTGGATGGAATTATGCGTATAGCGCTTCAGGCACTGGGCGACACCGTTGAGTGCCGATCCACCGCTGAAGAACAGCGTCCTCGGGCCAAGCTTGGGATTGGACAGAAACCGTTCGATCCGAAACGGATCCGGCAGGCGCGCCACACGGGTGATGGTGATTTCAGTCAAGTCCGGTCCCTTGGGAATTCCGGCGCAATTTGCCGGGTAAAGGATTTGCGGGCGTTCGTCCCGGCCAATGCGCTATCCGATCCATATGGCACGGAAATCATTGACATTCGTCAGTGTCGGCCCGGTGACAACCTGATCTCCGATCGTGTCGAAAAAGCGGTGAGCGTCATTGGTAAGAAGTGCCTCTTCCACATCGGCACCCGCCTTGTCCGCCCTCGCCAGCGTATCCGGGCCAATGACAGCACCCGCTACCTCTGCTGCCCCGTCGACACCGTCCGAGTCGCAAGCGAGCGCGTGGATACCTGGAGCCCCGCGCAAGGCAAAGGCAAGAGCCAGGGCGTATTCGGCGTTCGGTCCGCCAACGCCCTCGCCGCGTCGGGTCACCGTCAGCTCACCGCCGGACAGGAGCAGCAAAGGCCGGTTGCCGTCAGGGCGCTCACTCTGGCGGCTGAGGGCAAGCTCTGCATGGGCACGCGCAACTTCCCGCGCTTCGCCTTCCAGGGCGTCACCCAGGATCTCGACATCACAGCCTTCTGCTTCGGCTAGGGTCCGGGCAGCTTCCAGCGACTGGGAGGGAGCTGCGAAGATGACATTCGACACACGGCCGAGCTTTTCGTCATCGGGCTTCAACACACCGCTTCCGGCAGCGAGAACCTGTTGCACCGAAGCCGGCACTTCGATCTTCCACTGCTCCAGGATCGCCTTGGCATCGGCCGTCGTGCTGGTATCACCAACCGTCGGACCGGACCCGATTTCAGCAGGATTGTCACCGGGAACATCGGAGATGAGCAGAGCCAGCATCTTTGCAGGATAGGCAGCGGCTGCCAATTGCCCGCCCTTCACCCGGCTCAGATGTTTCCGCACGACATTCATCTGGCCGATTGGCGCACCGGAGGCCAGAAGCGCCTGGTTGACCGCCTGCTTTTCGGCCAGCGAGATTTCTCCGGCAGGCGCAATCAGCAAGGCCGAGGCACCACCGGACATGAGCGCCAGCACGTAGTCGTTCTCACCCAGGCCGGAAACAAGCTCGATCATGCGTTTGGTCGCGACAAAACCCATTTCGTCCGGAACCGGATGCGCGGCCTCCACGATCTCGATCCCTTCGCACGGCCTCGCGTAGCCATAGCGTGTGATCACCAGGCCTTCGCACGGCCCCCAGACCTTTTCGACCGCTTCCGCCATTCGGGCGGAGGCCTTGCCTGCGCCGATCACCACGACGCGGCCCGCTGGTTTCTCCGGCAGAAACGCACCAAGGCTCTGCATCGGGTCCGCCACTTCGACGGCCCGCAGGAACAGCCGTTTCAAAAAATCCTGAACGCTTTCGGCCATGGCACCACTTCTTCCTAAATTCATGTTCTCCTGTTTGAGCGCAGAACTGCAGGAATTATCAAGGCCGAAACGATGACCTTCAACCTGCGAACGCCCAAAACCCAGCGAAACCGTGTGCCCTGCAGCATAGAATTGTTTTGCGTTTCACCGTCACCATCCACACATGAGGGCCAATTCCACGGAGGACCTCATGACTGCGCAGACAATGCCCGCCTTCGATACGGCGATCCGCAACCCGGAAAACCCCGACCACCTGATGGTGATAAAGGACGTACCCCGGCGTATTCGCATCTATCAGGGCGCGGCCCTGCTGGCGGACAGCATCAATGCGGTTCGCGTTCTTGAAATCGGCAAGTCTTTTTATGACCCCGTGATCTACGTGCCGGAAGCCGATCTCAAGACCCGGTTCGGGTATGTCGACAAGTCTACCCATTGCCCCATCAAGGGCGACGCCAGCTACATTTCCCATGATGGCGAGGAGATCGGCTGGGTCTACAGATCGCCGGTGCCGATGGCGGAGAAACTTGCCGGGCACTACGCCTTCTGGCCATCCAAGGTCCGGATCATCGAGGGCGAGTAGAAGGCCCTCGAATGCGCAACCGGTCAGCCTAACGCCGCGCGGCAGCCGAAAACCTGACACAACGGCTCAGTCCTTGCCGACATCCTCGACATAGACCAGCGCCCGGCCCTGACAGATGCGGGTGCCGTCCTCGGCTTCACAGACCGTTTCCAGATCGACCAGGTGTTTTTCCGGCCGCAGGCGCGTGATGGTCACCGAGGCCGTCAGCGTCTCCCCGACCGGAGCGGGCGCCAGAAACTCCAGGCTCTGCTTCAGGTAGTTGGTTCCTCTCCCCGGCAGCTCGACGCCCAGCAGATAGGAAAAGAGCCCGCCGATCAGTGGTCCCGGAACAGACACCGGTACTTCCGCACCGTTTCCGGAAAGCTGCGCGAAACCACGCATGTCGTCTTCTGTGTAGCTGCGTTTGACTTCCGCGCGCGCTCCGACTTCCAGGCTCATGTCCGCCCCCCCAGTTTGCAGGAACCGGACAAGGTCACGGCCCCATCCGCCGCACGGGCAACCTCGATCAGGATCAGGTCTGCATCGTCCTCGCTCGGCGTGAACGAAAACGCCAGTTCCTCATCCGCATAGGCCGGATTGGGAAACATCAAAGTCTGCACGGCATGGCTTCGCCCCGGATGGAGGGCCTCCAGATGCGCAAAGACCCGCGTATAAAGCAGCATTCCGTGGGAGACGGTCCGGCCGAACCGTGTGCGAGCCGAAAATTCGGGATCGACGTGGATCGGGTTGTCATCACCGGACAGATCGGCAAAGGCATCGAAATCCTCCTGACGGGGGATCCAGCTAAACGTTGCGCTGTGCTGCGCGTCAGCGGTCAGGCTCATCGGTTATGCTTTCTCCAGGGAATTGTCGGCAAGGAAGTCGTCTTTCAGAATGTTCTTGCGTACCTTGCCCGCCGCGGTGCGCGGCAGGTCGTCAACGACGGTAAAGCTTTTCGGCACCTTGTAGGGCGCAAGCTGCTCGCGGCACCAGTCGGCCAACGTCGTCGTATCGAGGTCTTCGCCGGGACGCACAATCAGGAAGGCCGCACCGACCTCGCCCCACTTAGCATCAGGCACACCAATCACCACGGCCTCCAGAACGGCCGGATGACCAACCAGAACCTTCTCGACTTCAGCCGGATAGACGTTCTCGCCTCCCGAGATGTACATGTCCTTGATCCGGTCGACGATGAAGTAGTAGCCGTCCTCGTCGCGGCGCCCGATGTCACCGGATTTCAGCCAGCCGTCGACCGTGAATGTGGCAACCGTCGCTTCCTTGTTGTCCATGTAGCCCGGCGTGATGTTCGGCCCGCGAAACTGGACTTCCCCCTCCCCCGGCCCTTCGACGATACCGCCATCGCCGTCGACCAGGCGAACATCCGTCAGGATCTGCGGTTTTCCGACTGAACCGATCTTGGCGGGCGCATGGCCCTTGTCCATCAGGAACACGGTTGGCCCGGTCTCGGTCATGCCCATGCCGTTGCAGATGGTGACGCCCCGCTCCTGAAACTCCGACAAAAGGTGTTTCGGCACCGGCGCACCGCCACACCCCAGGGACCGGACCCTTGAAAAATTCGTCTTGCCGATCCTGGGTGACAGGGCCAGCGCCTGATAGATCGCCGGAACACCGAAGAAGCAGGTGACGTTTCCGGCGGAAACGAGATCAAGCACGGTCTCCGGGTCGAACTTGCGCAAGACAGTCGACATGCCGCCGTTCAGGAAGATCGGCAGCGTCGGCAGGTTGATCCCCGCCGTATGGAAGAGCGGCAGGAAATTGACGCCCTTTTCGCCGATCGAAAGACCCGTTGCCTGGCAGTAGTTGATCATGTTGGCATAGGCCATGCCCGCCGTCTGGATGACCGCCTTGGGCAGGCCAGTCGTTCCGGAGGTGTAAAGCAGATACCAGGGGGCTGAAGCCTTGACCTTGCCGCAGCCGATCGCTGCAGGACTTGCCCCCGTCAGAAGACGATCAAGAGCGCTGCCACCCCGGCCCTCGGCGCCCAGCGGCAGAAGCGACAGGCCGTTTGCGGCGGCAAGTTCTTCGGCAATCTCGACAAACGCAAGATCATGAAACAGCAGCTTCGCACCGGAGGTCGCCAATATGGGCTGCAGCTCGGCAACCGGCTGTCGCCAGTTGAGAGGCACAAGCAGGATGCCGGTTTTCTGAGCCGCAAACAGCAGCACGAAGAAATCCGGGTGGTTATGGCAGAGCACCGCCATGCGGTCGCCCTTGGCAAGACCGCGACCGAGCAGAAGGTTACCCAACCGGGTGGCGCGTTCGTTGATCTCGCAGAAACTGAAAGATCTGCCGCTTTCATGATCGACAAAGGCTGTCGCCCCGGGCGTGAGCTCAGCCCGTTTTGCGGCCATGTCGGTTAAATATTCCATGCGTCCTCCCAACACCTGGCGGGGCCTGGAGCCAGCGCCCTGCAAGTCGAGATGATCCGGCTTGCAGTCGCCATCCTGGCCCTTCGGACGGGCTTCTCCTCAGGCCCGTTTCCTGGTGAATTCCTTCATGCCGTCGAGCGTGCTTTGACGGCTCACCAGGTCCAGGAACCTGGCTTTTTCCTGGTCGAGACGGTCTCGCACCATCGCGCATCTGCGTGCATCCCAAACACTCTGCCGTGTCGTGCGGTGGGTCTGCGCGAAGCCTTTGCCGAGATCCACGACCCAGCCGTCAATAGTTGCAACAAGCTCAGCCCCCGGCACCTGACAGACGGCAAGCCCCAGTTCCACAGCCTCCGAAGCAGTGACGCGCGCGTTGCGATACTGGATCGCAAGTGCCTTCGAAGTGCCGATGCGGTCCGGCAGCAAGGCTGTCCAGCCGCCGTCCGGACCGAACCCCACCTGATTGTAGTAGGGCTGGACAAAGGCCGTCCCGGACATGGCGACCATGTCTGCCGCCAGCATCAAGCCCGCAGACCCACCCGTCACCGGCCCATTAACCGCCGCCAGCACCGGCGCCGGAAAGGACAGCAGGTCGAGGATCGTCTCGTGCAGGCTGCCGACAAGCTCATCCGAGTAGGCCACGAGTGTACCCTGCGATCCGGCATGGTCCAAAAACCCGCCAATATCGCCACCGGTCGAAAAGGTGGATCCGCGGCCTGACAGGACCAGCGCCACCGGTTCGGCCATCGCCGCATCGGCAATGGCGCTCCGCAGTTGCGAAACCAGGGCCGGAACCAGGGCATTGTGCCGGTCCGGCCGGTTCAACCATATCCAGATCGCGCCGCCGCGTGTTTCTGTCTCAACGAGGCCCATGACATGCGCCTCAGGGTTTGATGCCGTTGGCAATCAGGTCGTAGGCACTGGCAACCAGTTCGGAAATGGGTTTTTCCGACTTGAACACGACCAGCTGCTCGCCAAGGGCCCGGGCGATGCCCATGAGGGCCCAGGCACGGGTTTCCGTGTCCCCCTTGGAGATCTGTCCGGCGGCCTCGGCGGCAACCAGTCCCGACCGGTAACCGGCAGCGAATGTCTTGTAATATTCCTCATAGGCTGCAGGATCGACGAACAGTGCTTCCTGTACGATCCGGTAGAGGTCCGGATGGGCCTGGACGAATTCCAGGAAGGCCCGCAAGCCGGCCTTTTCCGCTTCCAGCCGGTTGCCGATGCCCTGCGTTGCCTCGGCGATCGTGTGCCGGACCAGCCGCCCCATTTCCAGGACGAGCTCCGAGAACACCTGCTCCTTGGTGGTGAAGTAGATATAGAAAGTGCCTTGGGCGACACCTGCCTCACTGGTAATGTGGCCGATGGAGGCGTCGTTGTAGCCCTTCTCGCCGATCACCCTTTCGGCAGCGGTCAGGATCGCCTTTCGGGTGGCTTCACCGCGCGCCGTTTTCGGCTGGTTGCCTGCAGCCTTTTGCGGCGCGTCTGCTTCTGCGGCTGGTTTGCGCACCTGCTGTTTCCTCCCAGTTCATGAAACATGAATCAGTATTCATGTTTGAGGGTTGAAAGCAAGAAACTTCTTCAAACCGGGCCGAAGAATGCGGCAATTTGGCCCCATGCACATTCCGATGCCATACCCATGTTTGCCGTGACCGCGAAAATTTTCCGGCAATCACCTTGGGATATTCTTCGGTTTCACCGGGTATTGCGCACTTTTTCCGACAAGGGAACAAGGCCGGTTTTCCTTGGCAAACCACGGCAACGGACACTATGGCGATTGGACGCAGCCGGGGTTTTTGACCTTGATCAAGGCCAAAACTTTGATAAGCAGTTTTGAATGGCTATAAGTTAGCTGCTAGTCTGGAATCGGACGGAAAGGTTCCAGGCAGCAAATTGGCCGCGCGGGACGCGAGTTGCGCGGGCAGGAGAGAGGCGCTGGCAAAGGTGCCCGCGATGAGAGGATCCTGAGAATGGACGTGAACGCGTATCTGGAAGAACGCTTGGGCAAACTGCATGACAACGGCAATTACCGTGTGTTTGCAGATCTGGAACGTCAGGCAGGTGCTTTTCCGCGCGCAACCCGTTACCGCGAAGATGGTTCCGTTCAGGACGTGACCGTCTGGTGCTCCAACGACTATCTCGGCATGGGCCAGAACGAAAAGGTCGTGTCCGCGATGCAGGACGTGATCTCCAAATGCGGCGCAGGCGCAGGCGGAACGCGCAACATTTCCGGCACCAACCACTACCATGTTCTTCTGGAGAACGAGCTGGCCGACCTTCACGGCAAGGAAGCTGCCCTGATCTTCACGTCCGGTTATGTTTCCAACTGGGCAGCGCTGGGTACGCTCGCCTCCCAGGTTCCGGGCATGATCGTCTATTCGGACTCGCTCAATCACGCCTCCATGATTGAAGGCATCCGCCACGCCCGCTGCGAAAAGCGCATCTTCAAGCACAACGACTATGAAGACCTGGAACGCCAGATGGCGGCGGACGATCCGGACGCGCCGAAACTGGTCGCATTCGAAAGCGTCTATTCCATGGATGGCGACATCGCGCCGATCAAGGAGATCTGCGACGTTGCCGACAAGTTCGGTGCACTGACATACCTCGACGAAGTGCACGCCGTCGGCATGTACGGCCCGCGCGGTGGCGGCGTTGCCGAACGCGAAGGCCTGATGGATCGTCTGACCATCATCGAAGGCACGCTCGGCAAGGCCTTCGGCGTGATGGGTGGTTACATCACCGGTTCGAAGACGGTGGTCGACTTTATCCGCTCCTTCGCCTCTGGCTTCATCTTTACCACCGCCCTGCCGCCGGCGCTGGCAGCAGGCGCAGCCGTCTCCATCCGTCACCTGAAGGACAGCCCGTTCGAGCGCAAGGCGCACAAGGACCGGGTCGCCCAGGTCCGCGCCGCTCTCGACAAGCGCGGCATCCCGCACATGGAAAACCCGAGCCACATCGTTCCGGTGATGGTGGGTGATGCCAAGAAGTGCAAATGGATCTCCGACATCCTTCTGGACACCTACGGCATCTACGTTCAGCCGATCAACTATCCGACGGTTCCGGTCGGCACGGAGCGCCTGCGCTTCACCCCGACACCGCTGCACACAGCCGAGGACATCGAACACCTCGCCAACGCGATCAATGACCTGTGGTCGCAGTGCGCACTGGCCCGCGCTGTCGCGTAAGGTCAGAATTAAAACAGATCAGACAAAACCCGCTATCCGATGGAAGGCGGGTTTTTTGTTTCTTCGTTTCCAAGCGTCGCCATCCCATGGCATGACCATGGGATCCAAGCCGTTGCACCTCCGTACAAAGAGCGTGAACGAGGAAACGCATTGGCATGGATTGCGGGATTAAGCACATCCGAACCTCCATGATTTGTCGTCCCGGTTTGTTGCGTCCGCAGCAAGACCGGGACCCAGTACGCCGTGTCGTATGAGACGAAAACCGCAAAGTCTGTGAGTTACTGGATCCCTGCCTGCGCAGGGATGACAAGTTGCGAGTGCTTGAGTGCAAATATTCTGTGGCGAGCGCTTCCCCGGATACGAGTGGGGCAAGCCGCATAATGACATGTGCAAACAACGACAAACTTCGCGACACGACCATCATCCACCCTGCCCTTTTCCCGACCTCGCCCTAGCTACTCTCAAATGCCTTTGCCATGGGGAGACGGTTGCGATGCGGATAATCCTTGCTGTTGTTGTCTGGTGCCTTTTTCTGATCCCCCCAGCCTTTTCCGAAGAACTCGACCTGGAACTGGTGCTCCTGGCCGATGCGACCGGGTCCATCGATGACGAAGAAATTCGGTTTCAACGCAAGGGCTATGCCGACGCGATCACGGATCCGTCAGTGCTGAATGCCATCGCCAGCAACATTTACGGCAAGATCGTCGTCACCTATGTCGAATGGGCGGACATGCACTCCCAGGATGTTGTCGTGGACTGGACAGTCATCGACGGACCTGAGAGCGCCCAGCATTTTGCAACGGAACTGATGGCAGCCCCACGCCGCGCCTATGGCCGCAACGCCATTGGCGCAGCGCTTCTGAAAGGCAAGGAGCTGATCGACGACAATGCGTTTGCGGGCTTGCGCAGGGTGATCGACCTTTCTGCCGACAGCGCCAACAACTGGAACGGTCCGACCATACCCGAAGCCCGGAATATCGTGGTTTCCTCGGGTATTGTCATCAACGGCCTGGCGGTTCTGTGCCGACACTGTTCCGGCCGGCCGATTGCCTACGATCTGGAAAAGCGGTTCTACGAGAGCATCATCGGCGGTCCGGCCGCCTTTGTGGTGACTGCCGACAGTCCAGCGACATTTGCCGAAGCAGTGCGCAAGAAACTGATCCTTGAAATCGCCGCCAAACCCGCCGATGCGCAGCGCATCCTGAAGCAATTGGCGGCCTTGCAGTAATCCTCACACGGGCCTTTGACCCGCCCTTTCCAAACGCATTTTCGCCTTTGGCAAATCACGGCTGTCGCACAACCGCGTCATCGCATTATGATTTGAGACGGCAGCTCGCGCTGTCCTAACGTCACAGCGTTCGAGGGGGATACCGTTTCATGACAACCGGCCTGTTGCTTCTGGCGCTGTTTACGGTCTGCTACACGCTGCTGGCCAGGACATTGTCGAAGGGCGTCCTGACAGCGCCGATCCTCTTCATCGGCTTCGGCTACCTGATGGCCCAGACCGGGTTGATGCCCGGAACCGATGCTGAACGCCTTCTGCATATCGTTGCCGAAATGGCTCTCATCGTCCTTCTGTTCCTGGACGCTGCCCAGATCAATCTTCAGGCCTTGCGCCAGCGCCACCAATGGCCCCTGCGCATGCTCGCCCTTGGCCTGCCACTTGCCATTATTATCGGAACCATGGCGGCCATACCGTTTTTGAGCGGCGAACCGCTCATCGTCGCCGCTCTTGCTGCCGCGCTGCTCGCCCCGACCGATGCTGCTCTCGGCCAGGCTGTCATCACCAACAAGGCGGTGCCGGAGCGGGTGCGCCGGGCGCTGACGCTGGAAAGCGGCCTCAATGACGGACTGGCCCTGCCGGCCATCTTGCTGTTCGCTAGCCTTGCCGGGGAAATGATGCAGCCGGGCGCGACAGACTGGCTGATGTTCGGCGCCAAGCAACTGATCCTTGGTCCCCTGGCGGGCGCGGCTATCGGTGCTGCGGGCGGGGTGCTGTTTCTGGCTGCCAAACGCCGGGGCATGACCACCGACACCATCGAAGGCATCGGCGCCATTGCCATGGCTTGCGGCGCTTATCTGGCCGCCGGCGAAATCGGCGGCAACGGCTTCATATCAGCGTTCGTCGCAGGGCTCTTCTTCGGCAACGTCATCAAGGGGCAATGCGCCTTCATCTACGAATTCACCGAAAGCGAAGGCCAGATGCTTTCCTGGGGTGCCTTTTTCCTGATCGGTCTTGCCCTGTTGCCCGATGCCATCGCCCATCTTGATGCCGCCAGCCTTGCGCTCATTCTGGTGAGCCTGTTCGTGGTGCGGCCACTGGCGGTCTGGCTGTCGCTTGCCGGCACGGATGCCGCCCCACTGACCAAGCTCTTTTTCGGCTGGTTCGGCCCGCGCGGACTCGCAACAGCCCTCTTCGCGCTCCTCGTCGTTGACCAGATTGATCACGCAATCGGCGAACAGCTCCTGAATCTGGCCGTTAACGCGGTCTGGATCAGCGCGGTCCTGCATGGTGTCACAGCCGTGCCTTTTGCCAAATGGTACGCTGCTCACATGTCCGGCAAGGACGGGGCAGCGGAACTCAAGGCCATGCCGCCCATGCGGCCGGAAGTGCCTGCCGACTGAATTTCGACCAACCCAATAGCCAGGGCGCATATCGCCAGTAGCCGGGGGAAGACATGACAAAACAGGTTGTTGCCAAACTCAGCGAATTGCCGGACAGAAAACCGACCTATGCCCTCGTCGCCAATGTTGACCTTGTGGTTGTTCGCTTCGACGACGACATCTCCGTCTTCTACGGCCGCTGCCTGCATCGCGGCGCACTCATGTCCGATGGCTATGTCAGCGGCAACAACCTCATCTGCGGCGTTCATTACTGGGATTACCGGCTCGACAGCGGCGTCTCCGAATACAACAACTCCGAGGCCTTGCCGAAATTCAAGAGCTGGGTCGAAGGCGACGATATCCTGGTCGACGAGGACGAGGTCGCCGCCTGGGCCCGGGAGCATCCGCAGCCGTTCAACCGCAACAGCTACCTCGGCTTGTACGCCGACACCAGCCACGGCACCGAGGAAGAACCTTACAACGGCCTGATCCAGCAATACGCCCGCGACGGTCTTAAAAAGACAGGTCATCACGGCCGCGTCGACGCCATGGGCGTGCCGCGCAACCAGCTGCCCGACTGGGACGATATCCAGATCCTGACGGCCCAACTGCAGAAATTCCCGCTTCTGGAGGACGAACCAGTCGGCACCGACGTTGTTGTCGGGCCGAACGCGCAGAAACCGCTGAAACTGAAGATCCCGTTGCTGGTCTCCGACATGAGCTTTGGCGCCCTGTCGGAGCCGGCCAAGATCGCCCTTGCCAGAGGCGCAGACCTTGCCGGAACCGGCATCTGCTCTGGCGAAGGCGGCATGTTGCCGGAAGAACAACAGGCCAATTCAAGATATTTCTATGAACTCGCCTCCGCCCGTTTCGGTTTTGCGTGGGACAAGCTCGACAAGGTTCAGGCGTTTCACTTCAAGGGCGGTCAGGGGGCCAAGACCGGCACGGGTGGTCATCTGCCGGGTGCCAAGGTCAAGGGCAAGATTGCCGAGGTCCGCGGCTTGAAGGAAGGCGAAGACGCGATCTCGCCGCCCCGCTTTCCGGACTGGACAGATCGATCCCAGATAAAGGATTTCGCCGACGAGGTGCGCACCCGCACCGGCGGCATCCCGATCGGCTACAAGCTGTCGGCCCAGCACGTCGAAAAGGACATCGACGCGGCGTTGGAGTTGGGTGTCGACTACATCATCCTTGATGGCCGTGGCGGCGGCACCGGGGCAGCACCGATCATCTTCCGCGACAACATCTCCGTGCCGACCATTCCCGCGCTTGCCCGCGCCCGGAGGCACCTCGACACGTCGGAACGACCGGACATCACGTTGATCATCACAGGCGGCCTGCGCAAACCGGCCGATTTCATCAAGGCCCTGGCGCTCGGTGCCGACGCGGTCGCGCTTTCCAATTCGGCCATGCAGGCCATCGGCTGTATCGCCATGCGAGCCTGCCACACCAACAATTGCCCGGTTGGGATCGCCACCCAGAAACCGCATCTGGTCAATCGACTGGAAATCGAGAAATCCGCCCGCCAGCTGACCAACTTCTTCGAAGCATCGGTTGAACTGATGCAGGTGATGGCAAGGGCCTGCGGCCATTCGCACCTGAGCCAGTTCACCCTGGAAGACCTGACAACTTGGAAACGGGAAATGGCCGAGCTATCCGGCGTTGCCTATGGCGGCATCGCGTGACCGATCGCGACGTGTAAGGGAGGAAGACCAATGGACGCTCAGGATCTCGACTGGATCAAGGTTGGGCACGTCAAAGACCTGCCCGAAGGCCGGGTGAAAACGGTCACGGCCCGCACAACCTCGATCTGCCTGTCGCATTTCGAAGGCCAGTGGGCGGCGATGGACAATCATTGCCCGCATCAGCGCGGCCCGCTCGGGGAAGGTTCCATCGAGAAGGGGTCGGACGGAAAATGCTGGATCCGTTGCCCCTGGCACGGCTGGGACTTCGATCCGCTGACGGGTACGCCTCCCGGCGGTCACGAAGACAGTGGCCAAAAGCTCTATCCCCTCAGGATCGATGGCGACGAGATCTACATCGGCCTGGACCCGGAGCCGCCCCATGAACGCACGGTGACCGACGTCATGGCCGAAACCATGGTCAACTGGGGCGTCAAGCGTGTCTTCGGCATGGTCGGCCACTCCAACCTCGGTCTTGCAGATGCGATACGCCGTCAGGTCGACAAGGGCGCTTTGGGCTATATCGGAATTCGCCACGAGGGCGCGGCCGCCTTCGCCGCCTCCGCCTATGGCAAGCTGACAGGCAAACCGGCAGCTTGCCTCACCATTGCCGGCCCCGGCGCAACCAACCTTCTGACCGGCCTCTGGGACGCCAAGGTCGACCGGTCACCGGTTCTGGCCCTCACCGGCCAGGTGCAGACCCAGGTGTTCGGCCCGGGGGCCTTTCAGGACATTGATCTCAAATCCGCATTCGAAGCCGTCTCGAAGTTTTCCCAGCCGGTGCTCAGCACCTCCAACCATGCCGAGCTGATGTCGCTGGCCTTGAAAACCGCGCTGGTGGAACGGGATGTCGCCAATCTCATTTTCCCCGACGACGTCCAGACCAACCCGAGCAGCAAGGAGGCAGGTAAACCCGAAGGCCGCCTCGGCGAAACCGGCATCACGCCCTCCGGCGAGGATCTCGCAAAGGCCGTTGAGTTGATCAACGCAGCGAAACGCCCCGTCATTGTGCTTGGCTACGGCGCCAAGGATGTTCGCGACAAGGTCGTTGCGCTTGCCGAAAAGCTCGGCGCACCGGTCCTGACCACTTTCAAGGGCAAGGGCCTGATCCCGGACACCCACCCGCTGGCGGCCGGTGTTCTTGGCCGCTCCGGGACGCCCATTGCAAGCTGGTTCATGAACGAGGCGGATCTGATCGTCTCGCTCGGATCATCCTTTGCCAACCACACAGGCATCGCCCCCTACAAGACCATCATCCAGGTGGATTTCGAGCGCATGCAGCTCGGCAAGTTCCATCCCGTGACCCTGCCTGTCTGGGGCGAGATCGGCACCTTCTGCGAAGCCATTGTCGATCAGGTGTTGAAACCGGCAGATGCCCCCGACCAGGCGGGAGAACTGGTGGAACGCTGGACAATCTGGCGCGCGGAAAAGGACCTTCGTCTTTCCGAGGACGGCGGCAGGGGCATTCATTCGGCAGCCGTTTTCAAGGCTTTGAGCGATCTGTGCCCACCGGACGCGATCATCCCGGTCGACGTCGGCAACAACACCTATTCCTTCGGTCGGTATTTTGAGCCTTGCGGACAGCGCATCCTGATGTCCGGCTATCTCGGCTCCATCGGCTTCAGCCTGCCGGCAGCCCTCGGCGCCTGGAGCGCGACCCAGGATTTCGAGGAATTCCGGGGCCGCAAGGTGATCTCGATTTCCGGGGACGGAGGTTTTGGTCAATACGCCATGGAGTTCACCACTGCCGTCAAATACGGAATGGATATAACCCATATCCTTTTGAACAATTCCGAGCTCGGCAAGATCTCCAAGGAGCAGCGCTCGGGCGAATGGCCGGTCTGGGAAACGAACCTCACCAACCCGTCCTTCGCCGCTTTCGCGCGCCTGTGCGGTGGTCACGGCCACCGGGTGACCGACCCTGCCGAACTGAAAGACGCCATCGCCGATGCGATCGCCCACGACGGTCCGTCACTGGTGGAGATCATCACGGATGCGGATCTGGTTTGATGGAAACCGTGACAAGGTCTCAATCGCTCCTTTTACGCGGCAAGGCCACTCGAGCAACACCTCCTCCTCCGTCATCCCATGGCTCGACCATGGGATCCATGCCATTGCGGTTCGACATGACGGACCTCGCTCAAGGCACGGAAACGGCATGGATTGCAGGGTCGAGCCCTGCAATGACGGGGTGAGAAGAGAGGCCAACTCGGACCGGAAGAAATGAAGAGACCGTTGGCAATGCTTCGTAATGAGCTAAGCTGACACCAATCACATCCAGACCTGGTGGGGGTCCACTTGCAAACAGCAGCCATTCTGATCGACATCGGAAAATACTATCTCATGGCCGGCGGGCTGGTCGCGGTACTCTTTCTTGTCATCGGCATCGACCGGGTGGAGCCATCCGCACGCGGGTCTCATGTCTTCCGGCCCTTGCTCATTCCCGGTATCTGCCTGATCTGGCCGCTGGTGCTCTATCGCTGGTACGTGCTTGAAAAGCATGGGGAGGCTGGCCGGTGAAACGTGCACATCGCAAAGCCCATGCCCGTATCTGGACTGTCCTCGGCCTTTTGCTGCCGCTGGCTTTCTTTGCCATCCTGGCGATGCGCCAGTCGCCCCCCACGGACAGACCGGCTGTGCTGATTGAAGTCCCGGTGGAAAGCTCCGGGGAGGCAAGCCAATGAGCGTGCAATACACACCGGTGATCTGGAATCGCAACAAGATGGTCTATGATGCCATCCTGCTGATTGCCGTTGCGCTTTATCTTTACATCTTCATTCGTGTCGGGCCGTTCTATGAGGATATCACCCGGCCAATCGACGGGGCCATCCTGAGGATGCGTGCCTTCGGCAGCTGTGCCTTCCTGATGCTGACGGTGATCCTGTGCATCGGGCCGCTGGCCCGGCTCGACCGGCGCTTTTTGCCGCTGCTTTATAACCGCCGCCATTTCGGCGTGATGACCGCCGGTATTGCCGCCGTTCACGCCAACTATGTGCTTGGCTGGTATTTCAACTTCTCACCGACAGACAGCTACGTCGCGTTACTGTCGTCCAACACAAGCTACGGGCAAGTGATCGGCTTTCCCTTCGAGGCTTTCGGTATCGCCGCGCTCCTGATCCTGTTCGTACTGGCTGCCACCAGCCATGATTTCTGGCTCAGCTTTCTGGGAGCGCCGATCTGGAAGGCGCTGCACATGTTCATCTATGCCGCCTACGCCTTCGTGGTGTTGCATGTCGCGCTCGGTGCGCTGCAAGGCCCGTCCGATCCCATCTTCACCGGCATGGTTGCGGCAAGCGTTGTCATGGTCTGCGGTCTTCACTTTGCAAGCGGACGCCTGGAGGCCAATCGGGAAAAGGGCGATGCCACGGCAAAGGCTTCTCTGGAGGAAGCCGGCTGGGTCGTCGCCGGAGAGGTGGACGAAATCGACGACAAATGCGCCAAGGTCGTGACCCTGAGCGAAGAGGAGCGTGTCGCCATCTTCAAGTATGACGGCAAGCTGTCGGCGGTCACCAATGTCTGCGCCCACCAGAACGGTCCGCTTGGCGAGGGCAAGGTGCTGTGGGGCTGCATCACCTGCCCCTGGCACGGATATCAGTACAATCTGGCCGACGGCTGCGCGCCCGCGCCCTTCACCGAGAAGATCGCCACCTACAAGCTGAAGCTGGTCGGCTCCACCGTTCTTCTCGATCCCAACGCTCTGCCACCCGGCACCTATGTCGAGCCGGTCGTGATCGGAGGTGCGTCATGAGCTGGAAACAAACCAAGGCGGCGCCGTTTTTCGTCGGCTATCTCAACAAGGTGCCGAAGCCACTGGTGGCCTTTCTCGGGGTCTTCTCCCTGTGTTTTGTCGCGGGACTGGGCCTTGCAGCCTTCGCCCTGTCCACCACCCAGAACGATCCGGGCAGCGGCACGTTTCAGTGGGGCAACAGGTTCGAGCAAACCGGCCTGCTCGAACTCCGGCCCTATCCGGTGTTCCGCATTCCGGCGGATGGCGACACCCCTGCCCGCACCTACATGCTGGCAGGCCAGGGCAAACGCGGTGTCTTTGAACAGGCAGAAGCCAATCGCGAGATGCAGGTGACCTTGCGTGGAGTGCCCGTGAACCGGGGCGATCTGACAATGATCCAGGTGGGACAGGTAGCACCTGCTATGGACGATGCGCCCGGCTTCACCCCATCCGAACCCGTCTCGCTGGGGCGCTGGAAACTGACCGGTGAAATCTGCGACGGCAAGTGCTATGCGGGCGCCATGCGCCCGGGCCGGGGCCTTGCGCACAAGGCCTGCGCGGACCTTTGCCTGACCGGCGGCATTCCCCCGGTCTTCGTCTCGTCCGGACCGGTCGAGGGGCGCAATTTCTTTCTTCTGGCAGGCAAGGACGGCCAGCTTCTTGGCGAGGCCATCGATCCGCTGCTGGCGCTTTACATCGAGGTCGAAGGCGAGGTCGAACAACTGGATGACCTGATGGTGTTCAAAGCAGACCTTCTGACCGCCAGGGTGCTGAAATGAGCGACCAGCCGCAAAAGCCTCTCTGGCAGACCATCGTGATCTCGCTGGTGATGACAGCACTCCTCGCCGGGATCGCCTGGGCTGTGTGGACCTACGCCAACAGCAGCGTCCAGGATTTTGCCCCCGGCACGTTGCTGCGCGACCTCCGCTTCTTCGTCGGCCTGCTCGCCGTGTTCCTGG
Source organism: Roseibium sp. ROS1 (assembly GCF_054658215.1). Taxonomy (NCBI): domain Bacteria; kingdom Pseudomonadati; phylum Pseudomonadota; class Alphaproteobacteria; order Hyphomicrobiales; family Stappiaceae; genus Roseibium; species Roseibium sp. ROS1. The sequence continues at coordinate 368,786 of NZ_BAAGIG010000001.1, read as the reverse complement.
TTTTGAGCATCCTGGATCGGTTCATTGAATTCGTGAAGGCGAAGCTGGGCGGCGGACACTGAGAAAACGGTCAGTATGGCCGTCCCAAAAAGCCAAGTTTGCGCGCCTCAGCCCTTCACCAGGTTCCGCAGCAGGCTGTTGAACTTGTCCGGCTCTTCCATGTGCGGCGCGTGGCCCGACGCTTCAAAGCCATGGAAATGAAAATCCGGAACATTGTCCGCGTGCCAGCGATGGACACCCGGGCCGTAAAGCTGGCTGCGCAGACCCGCCACCAGACGAAACGGCACGGGAAAGGCTTTCAAAAGCGGGCGGAAATCCTGCGCGGTCAGTGAGGACCACATCGGTTTCAAGAGCACAGGATCGGCTGCAGCAATCTCTTTGCGGGCTAGCTCCGCAACGCACTCCGGCACGGGCAGGCCTTCGGCGAACAGTCTTCTCGCGATCCGGGCCGGCAGTTTGGCCCAATCCGCCACAATGGCATTCAGGAAATGGTCGTTGAGTTCAGCATTGAGGCCGTTCAGCGTTCCGTTCTGCCAGTCGGGGTCGTTCAGAACCTTCGGCGTCATGTCAATGGCAACGAACTGCGAGATCCGGTCCGCGCCGTGCCGCTCGATCATTGCATAGGAAACCAACGCACCCATCGACCAACCGCAGAGGATTACTTCAGTTAGTTCGCGCTCGGCCAAAGCCGCATGAACCGCATCGGCTGCTGCCTCGATGGTCAATGGCAACCGGCCCGCTGTTTTGCCGTGGCCCGGCAGATCCGGAACGATGCAACGGGCGTCAGTTTTCAGAGCCCCGATCTGGCCTTCGAAGAACCGGCCCGGGCAAGACCAGCCGTGGATCAGCACCAGCGGTCTGCCCGTTCCCTCGTCGCGGATATGCAGAAGATTCCCGCTCACGCACGCCCCGCCCGTAGCCGTCCGACAATGCCCGTCGGGAAAAAATAGACCGACAGAATGAAGAGAACACCCAGCCACAAAAGCCAGCGTTCCGGCGCCACCAGCGTCGAGAACACCGGCACCGCGCTGGTTGCTTCTGCAGCAACACCCATCAGGTTCTGCAGATAGGTCTGCGCCAGAATGAACAGGGTTGCCCCGAGCACGGCCCCGTAAAGCGTGCCCATGCCCCCTATCACGACCATCAACAGAATGTCGATCATGATCTCCATGGAGAGCGTTGTTGCCGGGCCGGTGTAGCGCAGCCATATCGCCAGAAGAGAGCCCGCAAGCGCTGCCATGACTGCCGACAGAACGGTGGCCGTGGTGCGATACCAGACCACGCGGTAACCGATCGCCTCCGCCCGGAAGGCATTGTCGCGAACCGCCTTCAGCGTGCGGCCGAACGGCGAGTTGACGATGCGCAGCATGACCAGGAACAGGATCGCGGCCGCGAAGAACACCAGGTAATAGGCCAGGACCTTGCCATTGATGCTGACGTCGAACACCTTCGCCTTGATAAGCTTGAAGGCGGGCGTCAGTTCGCGCGGGATCTTGTAGTTGAGCCCGTCCTCACCGCCTGTCAGCCAGGACATCTGCGACACCAGAACGGCAAAGGCACTTGCCACCGCCAGGGTCACCATGGCGAAGAAGATCGCCTTCACCCGAAGCGAGAACAGCCCGATGGCCAGCGCGAACAGGGCCGCAACCCCCGCGCCCGCCGCCGTGCCCCAGATCAGCGAACCGTAGTTCGGCCCGGTGGTCGACAAGGCAAGCGCGGTCCCATAGGCGCCGATGCCGAAGAACATGGTGTGGGCGAAGGAAACGATACCGGCATAGCCCAGCAGCAGGTCGTAGCTTGCCACCAGCACGATGAAGATGCAGATCCGCGCGGCCGTCTCCAGCGACTTGGTGCCGGGAAAGAGAAACGGTGCAAAGGCGAGCGAGATCAACACGATCAGCAGCAGCGCCGTCAGAAGGCCGCTACGCGGCGTGTCGCCGGAAAGAAGTCTGGTCAGCATGATCTTGTTCCGTCCCTACTTCGCCTTGACCACCGGATAAAGGCCCTGCGGCCGCCACATCAGCACCACGACCATCAGCGCGATGGTCGAGATCAGCGCTACTTTCGGCGCCAGGAAGGCCGTGTAGTTGGCAAGCAGCCCCACCAGCATGGCGCCGATGAAACAGCCCTCGACCGAGCCGAGGCCGCCGATGATCACCACGATGAACACCAGCACCATGATCTCCGAGCCCATGTGTGCAGTAATCGTTTCCTGATAGAGGCCCCACATGACGCCCCCAAGCCCGGCCAGCGCCGACCCGGTCATGAACACGATCAGGAACAGCCGGCGGATACGGTAGCCGAGCGCTTCCACCATCTCGCCGTTCTCCACCCCGGCGCGCACCAGCAGACCGATCTTGGTGTTCTTCAGGATATGGCGCATGCCGATGAACAGCGCGAGACCGATGCCGACCGCCACCAGGCGATATTTCTCGATGGCTGCTTCGCCGATCACGAGCGATCCCTGCAAGGCTTCCGGGCGGGACATATGCAGCTCGTCCGGCCCCCAGACCACGTAGATCATCTGCTGAGCCACGATCAGCCCGCCCATGGTGACAAGGATCTGCTTCAGATGTTCGCCGTAGACCGGCATCACGATCACCCGCTCGAAGGCAAGACCGAGAAGGCCGGTGACGAGCATGGCCGCAAGGATGGCAATCAGCACGGCGGAGAGATTCATGAAGACGCTTGGCGAAGCCGTCCAGCCGGCCAGCCAGGCCAGAACCGTGAAGCCGACGAAGGCGCCGACGGCAACAAAGGCGCCATGGCCGAAGTTGATCACGTCCATCAGCCCGAAGACCACCGTCAATCCCGACGCCATGATGAAGATCATCATGCCCATGGCCAGCCCGGCCACCGTCAGTGTCAGCCAGCTCGCCGGATTGCCGATGGCAATGAGCCCGACGGCAGCCAGCACCGGCACCAGCAGCACCGGCAGTTTCTGGGCAAGCTGTTCCTTCAGCGGGATTTTCTCGATCCGCGGTTTGATCGCCGTCTCGCTCATTGATGCGCCTCCAGGCTCAGCCCCATGAGTTTTTCCTGCAAGGCGACATCCGCCACCAGTTCGTCCATGCCGCCGGAATGAATGATGCGGCCATCATCCATCACCGCGACCGTGTCGCCGATGCCGGACGCCATGGCGAAATTCTGCTCCACCAGCAGGATGGTGGTATCGGTTTCCTTCAGTTCCTTCAGCGCATCGGTCATCGCCTTGATGATCGCCGGTGCGAGGCCTTTCGTCGGCTCGTCGATCAGGATCAGCCGGCGCGGTTCGATGATCGCCCGCGCCACGGACAGCATCTGCTTCTGACCACCGGACAGCGTTCCTGCGGAGGAATTCCAGAAGCTGCCGATCGGCGGAAACAGCTCCTTGATCCAGGCAAGGCGCTTTTGGTCCATCGGCCCGTTGGCAGCGGCCAGGATCATGTTTTCGGCAACTGTCAGATCGGTGAAGATGCCCATGTCTTCCGGCACGAAGGCAATTCCCCTGCGGGAAATCTCGGGCGTCGACAGTTTGGTGATGACATGATCGCCAAACCGGATATCGCCCTGGCTGGCTGTCCAAAGCCCCATAATGGTGCGTAACGTTGTGGTCTTGCCCGCGCCATTGCGGCCGAGCAGAACGGTTACGCCGCCTTCCGGCACTGCGAGGTCCACACCCTGCAGGATGTGATAGGGGCCGATGTGGGTGTGCACCCCGGAAAGGGTGAGCAGATTTTCCGCCATCACGCAGCCTCCCCGGAGGAAGCCGGTGCCTTGCCGAGATAAGCCTCCTGCACGATCGGCAGGGCAATCACTTCCGAGGGTTCTCCATCGGCCACCAGCGCCCCGTTGTGCAGAACGATGATGCGGTCGGCCAGGGTGCGAATGACATCCATCTTGTGCTCCACCAGCAGGATCGTCCGGTCCATGTCGCTCTTCAGTTTCTGGATCAGCTCCAGGATCACCGGAACCTCGTCGACGCTCATGCCGGCGGTCGGCTCATCGAACATGAGCACCTGGGGGCCAAGTGCGATCAGCAGCGCCACCTCAAGCTTGCGCTGGTCACCATGAGGCAGAGCGGAAACGGTCTGGTCGGCCTGATCGATCAGCCGGACCTCCGCCAGCACGTGGTCTGCCCGCTCCAGAAGTTCCACATGGCTTTCTGCAACGGTGAAGAGATCGAACCCCTTGCGTGCCTTCGCCTGAGCTACAAGCCGCACGTTTTCGCGCACGCTCAAGGTCGGAAAGAGATTGGTCAGCTGGAACGCCCGGCCGATCCCCCTGTCGGTGCGTTCAGGCACCGACAGTCGGGTGATGGTCTCGCCGTTGAGCAGCACAGCCCCGGAGGTCGCTGCCAGCTGACCGGAGATCAGGTTGAAATAGGTGGTCTTGCCCGCGCCGTTTGGCCCAACGATCGCCGTCAGGGTGCCTCGCTCGAAGGCGCAGGAAACGTGATCGACCGCCACATGACCGCCGAAGCGTATGGTCAGGTCCCTCGTTTCCAGAATCGGGTGTTCCTTGGCCACGATGCGCGTTCCCAGGCTTGAATTGTCGCGAAAACTGTATCGGATGAGTGCCCGGCCGGACGGGTTTCCCACCAGCCGGGCAAACTTAAGGGTCTTGGGGCCACGCGGGCGAAGCTGAAGGCTCCGCCGCGTCTTCATTCGGCTTACTGGTTGCGCACCGGGATGTTCATGTCCTCGATTGTCAACTCGCGCACCAGCTCCGGGATGCCCCATTCGACATCCGGATCGACCTTGATCTTGAAGTGATACATCGACTGCAGAGCCTGGTGATCTTCCGCCCGGAACATCATCTTGCCCTTTGGCGTTTCAAACTCCATGCCTTCCATGGCAGTGATCAGGTCTTCGGTCTCCGTGGACCCGGCCTTGCGGATCGCCTCGACAATGGCAATGCCGGAAGACATGCCACCCGCGGTGAAGAAGTCCGGCGGCGCATTGAAACGCTTCTGGTGTTCGGCCACCAGCCAGTCGTTCACCGGATTCTTCGGGATTTCGTAATAGTAGTAGGTCGCGCCTTCCATGCCCGGCAGTTCCTTGTAGGCCGCCATGGCCGCCAGGATGTTGCCGCCCGTGGCGATTTCGACACCAAAGCGCTCCGGCTCCATTGCCTTGATCTTGCTGATCGGATTGCCGCCACCGGCCCAGATCACGAACAGGAACTTGCGGCCCGGCTCATCCTTCAGGGCATCAAAGACGCGCTGCGCGTTGGCTGTGAAATCCTTGGTATCGGTCGGCGCATATTCCTCGAACACCAATTTGGCACCCGTGCCTTCCAGCGCTTCCTTGAAGGCGGCGACGCCGTCACGGCCGAAGGCATAGTCCTGTGCGAGCGTGGCGATGGAGACGCCTTCCTGCCCCAGTGCGACAGCGTTGGCGATCGCGTCCTGGGACGAGTTCCGCGCGGTGCGGAAGATGTAGCGATTCCAGTTCTCGCCGGTGATGCTGTCGGCAACCGCCGGCTCCACCAGAAGCACCTTCTCGTATTCTTCGGCGACCGGCAGCATGGCCAGCGCAACGCCGGAGGAGACAGGGCCGACGGCGATATCGACTTCATCGTCACCATAGGCTTCCGCCAGCGCGGCCTTGCCGATATCCGGCTTCAGCTGAGTGTCCTTCTCGATGACCACGATCTTGCGGCCGTCGATTTCCATGGTGCCGTCGGTGGCATATTCGAGACCCATCATCAGGCCGGTATGCGACTGTTTCGCATAGGCCTCCAGGGCACCGGTCTTGCCGTAAACATGGGCGATCTTGATATCGTCGGCCTGGGCACCGGCAATCCCGGCCGCCGCCACGCTGATGCCAGCCAGAAGCGGCACGGCCCAGCGGAAAACGCGTTTCGTCATGAATTCTCCTCCCGTTGCGCGAAAGGCCGGCAAACCTGCACGGCCGCTCCCACGGCCTCCACAGGGTAACATCATCGCCTGACGCCGGAACATATGACACATGAATCAGTATTCATGTCAAGGCAAGATACGTGTTCGAAGTGGCCGCCTTTCCGGGCGGGTCGTCAGTTAGCGTAACACGAGCTCATGACAGATGAATGCAACCCGGTCCTGCAAAAACACAGCGCCAAGAGCGGCAGCGCAATGCCAGACAGTCATGCGATAAAGACTGTCTGAAGGATTATCATGACAGAGGGAAAAGATCGGCCCTGACAGGAGAGCCGCCAAAATCGTCAAAAAAACAGAACCGCCCACCAGACGAATGCAGTGCAATCGGCCCGCAGACCAGATGCCCTGCGTCTCGGCATAAGTGGAAAGGCGTTCTCAGCTCCCTGCGCAATCCGGTTGCCAGCCCCTCGGGAACGTCACCATCTACGGCTGTCCACCGTCATTCCGGACAAGCGCAGCATAAGCTGCGTGCAGATCCGGAATCCAGCGCATCTGCGTGAGTGTAGCGAACTCTTTTTCGTACGAGGAGACGCGCCAATGGCACGGCTGATATCCGGTTTCCGGTTCGGCATTGTCTCACTTGTCCAGAACCACGTGCGGAAGGCGGGCCGCCTGGACCAGTCGCGTTGGCGAGACTACCTCAGCCGCTGTTCCGTCTTCGCATCGAAGAACAGCGCCGAAGCCGGGTCGAAGTCTATGGCGACAGTTCCATCAGAAACAGGCGCATCCTCACCCTTGGTTTCCACGATCACACGCTCGCCCGTCGGGCAGATGAGATAGGAATAGGCGACGCCGCCGAGTTGCTCACACAGATCGACCTTCGCCCCTTCCGGCGCAGGCGAGACTTTCAGATGCTGCGGGCGCAGACCGACCAGCACCTTTTCACCCTTGGCGGGCAAGGTGACCGTGGTCGGTACGGAAACATCGCCAAATGCGGCAACACTGACCTCACCCTCCCCGGCAATCCCCTCGGCGAAATTCATGCTGGGTGAGCCGATGAAGCCAGCGACGAACCTGTTGTCCGGATCGGAATAGAGCTGCATCGGCGAGCCGACCTGCTCGATATTGCCACCGCGCAGAACCACGATCTTGTCCGCCAGCGTCATCGCCTCGACCTGGTCGTGCGTCACGTAGATCATCGTCGCGCCGATATCCTTGTGCAGGCGGGCGATCTCCACGCGCATGTCGACACGCAGCTCGGCATCCAGGTTGGAGAGCGGTTCGTCGAACAGAAACACTTCCGGACCACGCACAATGGCCCGGCCGATGGCAACACGCTGGCGCTGCCCGCCGGAAAGCGCCTTCGGCTTACGCTTCAGATAAGGGTCCAGCTTCAGGATGCGGCTGGCTTCGGCAACCTTGGACTGGATCTCGGACTTCGGATGACCGTTCATCTTCAGCCCGAAGCCCATGTTCTCCTCGACTGTCATATGCGGGTAAAGCGCATAGGTCTGAAACACCATGGCAACGCCCCGTTCCGCCGGATCTGTCTTGGTCACATCACGGCCACCGATCTCGATCCTGCCGTCGGTCGTTTCCTCCAGCCCGGCGATCATGCGCAGAAGAGTGGACTTGCCACAGCCGGACGGACCGACAAAAACGCAGAATTCGCCATGCTCGATCTGAAGGTCCACTCCGTGGATGACTTCCAGGTCGCCATATTTCTTGACGGCTTTTGTCAGTGTGACGCCAGACATGTAATTCTCTCTCCCTTGGGATTCTTGTTAGGCAGGGAACTGCCAGTCCTCGACCGCCGCCGCGATCTTCGAGGCCGCATCCAGCAGTGCAGGCCGTGCCTCCAGAAGCTGTTCGAGGCTCTTGCGCTGCGTGGACGTGGTAACGGAAAGCGCCCCGACCGGCCGCCCCTTGGACGACAAGATCGGCGCTGCAATGCAGATGATGCCGGGCTCGTGTTCCTCGCGGTCGTAGGACAGCCCCTCTTCGCGGATCTTTTCCAGGTCCGCACGCAGTTCAGCTTCGCTGGCCAGCGTTGCCGGGGTGTAGCGATAGAACGACTGCTTCTTCAAAACGTGATCGAGGTCCGCAGGCTCCAGAAAGGCCATCAGGGCCTTGCCGACCCCGGTGCAATAGGCCGGACCAACCTTGCCGGCCTGCGAAAACATGTCGATGGCATTGGTCGGGTTTCTCTTGTCGACATAAAGCACCTGCCCGCTGTCGAGCTGTGCCAGGTGCACCGTTTCGCCGACAGCTTCCGACAAGGCGCCTACGAAGGGACGCGCAATCGGCGCGATGGAACTTTGCCGCCAGGCCGCATGCGCCAGCCGCACCAGGCGGATACCCAGCGAATAGGTCTGCTGGCGCTCGTCGTAGGCCAGCATGCCCTGGCTCACCAGCGTCTGCAGCAACCGGTACAGCGTCGCCTTGGGATGAGTGCTTTCAGACAGCAGTTCGGAAAAGCGCACGGGCCGGCCCACAGCTGCAACCTTGTCCAGCACTTCCAGCGCCTTGCCGACCGTGCCGTCACCTGTCGATGACCCCGCCTGTTTGTTCATGAGCTCCTCCTTCGGCCCGTTTCTTGTCGTCGAGCCTGTTGACAACTTATCGCCATCGCATCAAAGTATCAATATACAAAACTAAGTTTCACATAATGGAACCAAAAGGGAGGACACCATGCGTTCCATGCTGAAAACGTCCGTAGCGGCATTTGCCATGTTGGCAGCCGCGATGGGCGCAGCTTCTGCTGACGGCCTGACAGGCAATCTGAAAATCTTTCTCGACACATCGAACCCGGCGCCGCGTGCGACCATGGAAGAGATGATCGCTCAGTTCCAGGAGAAGAACCCGGAGCTGAACATCGAGACGACGGTGATTGACCGGGAGGCCTACAAGACCCAGATCCGCAACTTCCTGACGGCAAATGCGCCGGACGTTGCCACCTGGTACGCGGCCAACCGCATGCGGCCTTACGTGGAGGCCGGCCTCTTCGAGGACGTGTCCGACCTTTGGGCGGACCCGGCAATTGCCGACAACCTCGCCTCCACCAAGGGTGCGATGACCATCGACGGCAAGCAGTGGGGCGTGCCCTACACCTACTATCAGTGGGGTGTTTACTACCGCAAAGACATCTTCGACGAGCTTGGCCTGTCCGAACCCACCACCTGGGAAGAGGAAAAGGCGAACTGCCAGAAGATCATCGATGCCGGCAAGAAGTGCTACACGATCGGCACCAAGTTTCTCTGGACCGCGGGTGGCTGGTTCGACTACCTGAACATGCGCACCAACGGCTTCGACTTCCACATGGACCTGCTCACGGGCAAGGCGTCCTGGAAGTCCGACGAAGTCCGCAAGACCTTCGCCAACTGGCGCGAGCTCATCGACATGGGCGCCTTCATCGACAACCACCAGACCTACTCCTGGCAGGAAGCCCTGCCGTTCATGGTCAAGGGCGATGCAGCCGCTTACCTGATGGGCAACTTCGCCGTGGCACCGCTGCGCGAAGCCGGTCTTTCCGATGACCAGATCGATTTCTACCAGTTCGTGGAAATCACGCCGGGCATCGCCAAGGCGGAAGACGCGCCGACCGATACCTTCCACATTCCGGCCAATGCCGAGAACAAGGAAAACGCGCGCGAATTCCTGAAGTTCGCGGTCTCGCCGGACGTCCAGACCTGGATCAACGACGGCAAGCACCTCGGCCAGCTCCCGGTGAACGCCAAGTCGTCCGTGGACCAGGACAAGTTCCTGGAACAGGGCTTTGAAATGCTGTCCACGAACTCCCCGGGCGGCGTTGCCCAGTTCTTCGACCGCGATGCCCCGGCTGAAATGGCAAAGGTTGCCATGGAAGGCCTGCAGGAATTCATGGTCAAGCCGGACAACCTGGACAAGATCCTGGACCGTTTGGACCGCGCCCAACAGCGTATCTACAAATAAGGTCTGCCTTCGCATGACCGGACAGGGGGCAACCGCTCCCTGTCCTCTTTTCCGGTATACGCCGACGACTCACGAAGAGTTCCGAAAATGGCCCAAGCATCCGTCGCCGAGACCCGCCAGAGTTCCTGGTGGCATCGCAACCAGCAGCAGTTGACACCCTGGCTGTTCCTGGCTCCCGGGATCCTGTTCTTCCTGTTCTATGTGATCTTTCCGATTTTCCAGTCGTTCAACCTGTCGCTCTACGAGTGGGACGGTTTGGGCCAGGCGGAATATGTCGGGCTCTACAATTACGAGGAACTCTACTGGGATGACGCGTTCTACACCTCGCTGAAGAACAACGTCATCTGGCTGCTGCTCTATCTGCTTGCCATTCCGGCAGGTCTGTTCATCGCGCTGTTCCTGAACCAGACCGTCACCGGCATCCGGCTCTACAAATCCCTGTTCTTCTTTCCCTTCGTGATCTCCCAGGTCGTCGTCGGCCTGGTGTTCACCTGGTTCTACGACCCGACATTCGGCATCCTCAACGTTCTGCTCGGCGCGGTCGGCCTGCCGCCGCTCAACGTGCTGGGGGACGAGAACTGGGTCACCGTGGGCATCATCGTCGCGGGCCTCTGGCCCCAGACAGCCTATTGCATGATCCTCTATCTCACCGGCCTCAACGCGGTTGATCCGGAGCAGATCGAGGCCGGACGCCTCGACGGCGCCAAGGGCTGGCGCATGCTCTGGTACATCATCGTGCCGCAGCTTCGCCCGGCCACCTTCATCGCCTTCGTCGTCACCATCATCGGCGCTTTGCGCTCTTTCGACCTGATTTCGGTCATGACCAACGGCGGGCCCTTCGGCGCCAGCCGGGTGCTCAGCTTCTACATGTTCGAGGTCGCACTCTCCGAATACGGCTTCCGCATGGGCTACGGCGCGGCCATTGCCGTGGTGCTGTTCCTGATCATGCTGGCCTTCATCGCCTACTTCCTCTGGTCGATGTACAAAGAAGAAAAGGCGCGCTGACATGTTCCCGACACCGATCGAACGCACGTCCCGCCCCTGGCAGATCACCTATCAGACGCTGCTTCCGCTGGCGCTGATCCTGTGGCTGCTGCCGCTGATCGCGGTCGCCATCTTTTCGGTCAAGCCGGATTCGGATTTCGCCAACGCCAACTACTGGGGCTGGCCGTCATCCTTCGAAGGCTTCACCAACTACGCGCTGGTCTTCACCGGCTCGGACATGCCGCAGTATTTGCTGAACTCGTTCAAGATCACCATTCCAACAGTGATCGGCGCGGTTGGCCTCTCGTGCTTGACCGGCTTCGCCCTCGGCATCTACAAGTTCAAGGCCAATATCTGGCTCTTCTTCATGTTCGTGGCGGGCAACTTCGTGCCGTTCCAGATCCTGATGGTGCCGGTGCGCGACCTGACCCTGCAGATGGGCCTCTACAACACCATCACCGGCCTGGTTCTGTTCCACATCGCCTTCCAGACCGGCTTCTGCACACTCTTCATGCGCAACTTCATCCGTGCCCTGCCGTTTGAGCTGATAGAGGCCGCGCGCGTTGAGGGCGTCTCCGAATGGCGGATCTTCTGGTACGTGGTACTGCCGCTGATGAAGCCGGCCATTGCCGCGCTGTCGGTGCTGATCTTCACCTTCATCTGGAACGACTACTTCTGGGCCGTGGTGCTGACCCAGGGCGTTGAAAGCCAGCCTGTCACCGCCGGCATCACGTCCTTCAACGCGCAATATCGCGCTGCCTACCACCTGATGAGCGCCGGTTCCATCGTGGCCGCCCTGCCGCCTGTCGCCATGTTCTTCCTGATGCAGCGCCACTTTATTGCAGGCCTCACACTCGGAGCCGTGAAATGATCCGCAGCTGGCATCTTGGAGATGACAGACAGAGCCTGGTCCTGGCCAGCTTCGACGACCGATTGCCGGAAGCCATCTACTGGGGTCCCGCCCTTCCCACTGGCGAAAACCTGGAGACGCTTTCGGCAGCCGCACTTGCCGACGTCACCGGCGGCATGGTCGACCGCAACGCAGGTCTGAGCCTGTGCCCGGAAGCCTCCGAAAGCTTCCCCGGGCAAACCGGCCTGACTGCAAGGAACGCATCCGGCGCGCCGCTCAAGCCCAGTTTCCGGTTCGAAAGCGAAGCTGCGTCGGTTCATGGCCTGACGCTTGTCTTTGCCGACAAGAGCCTTGATCTCAGCCTCGTCTTCGATCTCGTCCTGACACCGGAAACCTCCCTGTTAAAGCTTCAGACACGGCTGGAAAGCGCCGATGAGATCACGGTCGACTGGCTGGCGGCTCCGGTTCTGCCGCTCCCGGCTCATACTGGCGAGATGATCGAGTTTTCCGGCCGCTGGTGCGCGGAATTCCTGACCCGCCGCCTGCCGTTTGCACCCGGTGCCCGCGTCCGCGACAACCGTACCGGCCGCACGGACCACGCCCATTTCCCGGGGCTTGTCGTCTGCAATGCCGGAACGTCCAACACGGCCGGTGAAGCTTTCGCGTTTCACTATGGCTGGTCCGGGGGCCACAAGATGGTTGCCGAGGAACTTGCCGATGGCCGTCGCCAGGTCCAGTTCGGCCACGCCACTGCCAGCCTTGCCAGCGGACGCCACTTCGTCAGCGCACCGCTCTACGCAACCTATTCTGCCACCGGCTTCAACGGTGCCGCCGTGCGGTTCCAGCGCCATGTTCGCGACCATGTGGTTCAGGGAGCCCGCACACCCCGCCCGGTCCACTACAATTGCTGGGAAGCGGTCTATTTCAAACACGACCTCGACGAACTCAAAGCCATCGCCTCCCAAGCGGCGGACCTGGGCGCCGAGCGCTTTGTGCTGGACGACGGCTGGTTTGGCCGCCGGGATGACGACACCTCGTCTCTGGGAGACTGGGTGATCGACAAACGCAAGTACCCGGACGGCCTCACCCCGCTGATCGACCATATCAAGGCGCTCGGCATGGAGTTCGGCATCTGGTTCGAACCGGAAATGGTCAACGAGGACAGTGACCTCTGCCGCGCCCATCCCGACTGGGTACTCGGCCACGCCGACCAGATCCGCGGACGCCAGCAACTGGTGCTGGACATGTCCCGCCAGGAGGTTCGCGATTATCTTTACACCCACATTGCCGACGTCCTGAAAAACAACGACATCGGCTACATCAAGTGGGACCACAACCGCATCCTGCCCGTGGTCGATGCCAGACAGGCCGAAGGCTTTTACGAGCTGGTCGACCGTCTGCGGTCCGGTTTTCCGGCAGTGGAGATCGAGAGCTGCTCGTCCGGCGGCGGACGCATCGACTTCGGCGTCCTGGAACGCACGCACCGGGTCTGGCTTTCGGACAGCAACGATGCGCTTGAACGCCAGCGTATTCAGCACGATGCCGCCCTGTTCCTGCCAGCCTCGGTAACAGGCTCTCACGTCGGGCCCCGCCACTGCCATACTTCCGGCCGGACGATGGACATTCGTCTGCGCGCCTGGACCGCGGCTCAACGCCACATGGGCTTCGAGATGGACCCGCGTGAGCTGTCGGAAGCCGAAGCCGAGACGCTGCGCAATGTCACGAGCTGGTGGAAAGCCAATCGGAGCTGGATGATGCAGGCCGATATCCTGCGGCTCGACAGCGCCGATCCGGCCGTGATCGCAGAACAGCAGCTTGCCTGCGACGGCAGCCGGTTCGTTGCGTTTGCCGCGCTGACGCGACCAAGTGACCAGATCCTGCCGCGTCCGTTGCGCTTGACCGGTCTGGACCCGCAAGGCAGATACAGGCTATCTCTCGTCAATCGGGACGAAGCGCCCCGGCTGTCCCGCGGTGCGCCTCTCCTGAAACATCAAGACCTTGAAGCCAGTGGACAATATCTGATGTCCCACGGGCTCACGCTCCCCTGGCGGTTCCCTGAAACCGTCTGGGTTGTGGAAGGCGAACGTCTTTGAGTAACGTTACTCAAAACGAACCGATTTCGGCTTAGGCCGCCAAAACAATTGAGGAAGTGCCATGTACGCAACATACCCGGATCTCGACAACGCATCGGTATTCATCACCGGTGGCGGCTCCGGCATTGGCGCGGCGCTGACGGAGGGCTTTCTGCGGCAGGGGGCGAAGGTCGCCTTTGTGCAGCGTTCCGACGCAGCGCCCTTCTGCGACGAGATGGAACAGAAATACGGCCGCCGTCCGCTGTACCTGCCCTGTGACATCACAGACATGGTTGCCCTCAAGGCGGCCATGGATCAGGCAGCCGAAGCCCATGGCCCGATCACGGTTCTGGTCAACAATGCCGCGAACGACAAACGCCACAAGACCGAAGAGGTTGACGAGGCGTTCTGGGACTGGTCCGTGGCGATCAACCTGAAAGCCTATTTCTTTGCCTGCCAGCATGTGGTTGCCGGCATGCGAGCGGCCGGCGGTGGCTCCATCGTCAACTTCTCGTCCATCTCCTACATGATGGGCAATGCGGGCTACCCGGTCTACACGACCGCGAATTCCGGCATCAACGGCATGACCCGCAGCCTCGCACGGGAATTCGGCCCGGAGAACATCCGCGTCAACGCAATTGCACCCGGCTGGGTCCTGACCCAGAAGCAGAAGGACATGTGGGTAACGCCGGAAGGCCTGGCAGCGCACATCGACCGGCAGTGTCTCAAGGTTGAACTGCAGCCGGACGACATGGTTGACCCAGTGCTTTTCCTTGCCTCCAGAACCAGCAAGGCGATGACAGGACAGGCGCTGGTCGTGGATGGCGGCGTGGTGGTGACAGGATGAACACACATCCAAAAGCGTCCTGGATCGCGGCGGATTGGGGCACCACCAATCTGCGCATCTGGGCGCTTGACGAAGCCGGCGGCATCCTTGCCCATCGCAGCTCCGAAAAGGGCATGGGCCGACTGGAGAAACAGGATTTCGAACCCGCCCTGATCGAACTGATCGCTGACCTCCTGAAGGACGGTGAGGTCACACCTGTGATCGTCTGCGGCATGGCAGGGTCCCGGCAGGGTTGGGCCGAAGCCCCCTACATGACCGTACCCTGCGCGCCGCCGTCGATCCGGAACGCTACCCGGGTGGATGCAGCCGACCCGCGCCTCGAAGTGCGCATCCTGCCGGGCATCAAGCAGCTCACACCTCCCGATGTCATGCGCGGCGAGGAAACGCAGATCGCCGGATTCCTTGCGGAAAATCAGACCTATTCCGGCACCTTGTGCCTGCCTGGAACGCACACCAAGTGGGTCGCCCTCCAGGACGGACGAATTGAGCGGTTCCGCACCTTCATGACAGGGGAGACCTTCGCGCTTCTGTCCAAACACTCCGTCCTGCGGCACGGCCTTTCCGCCGATGACCTCGACAGCACAGCCTTTGCCGAAGCGGCCGAACACAGTTTCAATGCGCCCGAAGCGCTGACTGCCGATCTCTTCGGCGTGCGCGCCGCAGGCCTCGTCGCGGACCTTGGCCCGGCACAGGCAAGCGGCAGATTATCGGGGCTTCTGATCGGAGCCGAACTGGCCGCTGTCAGCCGTGATTTCGACCTTGGTAACACGGCCCTGCTGGGCAGCGACAAGATCGCCGGTGCCTATCGCAGCGCCTTGACACATAACGGCCATGCCTCAAGGCAGCTCGATGCGGAAACCATCACCTTGAAGGGCCTGACCCTTGCCTATTCCTTCTACGAACCGGAGCATTCATGAGCCGTAACCTGATAGCCATCCTGCGCGGCCTGACCCCGGACGAGGCTCTGCCCGTTACCGAATGCCTGATTGCCGCCGGCATCACTCGTATCGAGGTTCCGCTCAACTCGCCGGACCCGCTTGTCAGCATTGCCGCCATGGCAAAGGCCTTTTCGTCGAATGCCGAGATCGGCGCAGGTACCGTGCTGGCGCCCGAACAGGTGCGCGACGTCAAGAACGCCGGCGGCTCGCTGATCGTGTCACCCGACTGCAATCCGGATGTCATCAAGACGACGAAAGCCGAAGGCATGTCTTCCTTTCCAGGTGTGATGACGCCAAGCGAGTGCTTCACGGCGCTGCGCAGCGGGGCAGATGGCCTCAAATTCTTTCCAGCCTCGCTCATCGGCCCGGACGGACTGAAGGCGATGCTGGCGGTATTGCCGAAGGGCACTGCGACCTATGCCGTGGGCGGTGCCGGCCCGGACAATTTCGGGGACTGGATCAAGGCCGGGGCAGCCGGCTTCGGCATCGGAACGGCTCTGTTCAAACCCGGTTTCAGTGTTGCCGAAGTCAGCAAACGGGCCGAAAAAATCGTCGCCGCCTACGACGCGGCCGTTGCAGCATGCAGGTGATGTCATGAGCACAGTTTTCGACGAGCGCCAGTGCACCCTTGGCGAAGGCCCGTTGTGGCATCCCGAACGCCAGCAGCTATTCTGGTTCGACATTCTCAACAAGCGCCTGCTCAGCCGTGACAACGGCACGGAAAAGACCTGGCAGTTCGATGAATATGTTTCTGCCGCAGGCTGGGTCAGCCGGACCGAACTCCTGATCGCCAGTTCTTCGAAGCTGTTCCTGTTCAATCTGGAAACGGAAGCCTCCGCAAAGATCTGCGACCTGGAGGCCGACAACGCAATCACGCGGTCCAACGACGGCAGGGCAGATCCCAAGGGAGGCTTCTGGATCGGCACCATGGGCTTTGGCGCCGAAAAGAACGCCGGATCGATCTACCGCTATTACAAGGGAGAGCTGCGCAAGCTGTTCTCCGACATCACCATTTCCAACGCGATCTGTTTTTCGCCGGACGGCAAGACGGCCTATTTCGCCGACACCGACACCCTGACCATTCAGAAGGTCGCCCTGGACGCCGAGGGCTGGCCAGCAGGTGCGCCGTCCCTGTTCGTCGATCTGTCCGCCGACGGGTTCAATCCGGATGGCGCCGTGGTCGATAGCGAGGGGTTCCTGTGGAACGCCCATTGGGGGGCGAACCACGTCGCGCGCTATACTGCGGACGGGAAATTTGCCGAGGCCGTTTCCATGCCTGCAAAACAGATTTCCTGCCCGGCATTCGGCGGGGCGGATCTGCAGACGCTCTTTGCCACATCCGCCGCCGAAGGTCTTACCGGCGAGCACGAAGGCAAGACCTATTTCGCGCAAGTGAAGGTTCGTGGACAGAGCGAGCACAGGGTCTTGCTCTAACGGGCCTGCCGTCCATCTCCCGGGCCAAGTTTTGGGAGCACCGGGACAAAATGCAAGTTCAGTGGACCTTTGAAGGGTCCTCAGGCCCCGCCTTTGCGGGAATGACACGGAATATGTGGCAACGCTTCACCATCCGGATGAGCGTTGCCAAACCATCAAGCAGTGAGCATCCATCATGAAACGCACTCTCGGCACCTGCTATTATCCGGAACACTGGCCGGAAGAAATCTGGGAAGCTGATGCCCGCCGGATGGCCGAGACCGGGCTGACATGGATCCGCATCGGTGAATTCGCCTGGTCGCGCCTCGAGCCCCGCCCTGGTGACTTGCACTTCGAGTGGCTGGACAGGGCCATCGAGACCTTGGGCCGTGCCGGGTTGAAGGTCGTTCTCGGCACACCGACCGCAACGCCGCCGCGCTGGGTTGTCGACAAGCATCCGGACATGGTCGCCGTCGATGCCAACGGCAATCCCCGCAAGTTTGGTTCCCGCCGCCACTACTGCTTTTCGCACGAGGGCTTTCGCCAGGAGAGCGACCGGATCGTGAAGCTTGTCGCCGAGCGCTACGGCAACAATCCGCATGTCGCCGCCTGGCAGACCGACAACGAATATGGTTGCCACGATACGATTCTCTCCTATTCGGATGCTGCCCGAAAAGCGTTCCGGGTCTGGCTGAAGGGCCGCTACGGCTCCATCGAGGCGCTCAACCGCGCTTGGGGCAACGTGTTCTGGTCTATGGAGTATCTCTCCTTTGACGAGATCGACCTGCCGAACCTGACCGTAACCGAACCGAACCCCTCGCACACGCTTGCGTTCCGGCGGTTCTCCTCCGATCAGGTAGTTACCTTCAACAAGCGACAGGTCGATATCATCCGGGCGCATTCCAGCGCACCGATCAGCCACAACTACATGGGCCGGGTAACTGATTTCGACCACTTCAAGGTCGGCGACGATCTCGAGATCGCGACATGGGACAGCTACCCGCTCGGTTTTCTGGAAGACCGTGTCGGCGCGGATGACGCCCATCAGCGGGCCTTCATGCGCCAGGGCGATCCGGACTTCCAGGCCTTCCACCACGATCTCTACCGTGCCGTTGGCAAGGGCCGCTGGTGGGTGATGGAACAACAGCCGGGACCGGTGAACTGGGCCCCCCACAATCCTGCTCCGCTGCCTGGCATGATGCGGCTTTGGGCCTGGGAGGCTTATGCCCATGGGGCCGAGGCCGTGTGCTATTTCCGTTGGCGACAGGCGCCTTTCGCGCAGGAACAGATGCATGCCGGCATGCTGCGCCCGGACAATGCCGATGCACCGGCACTGCTCGAAGCCCGCAAGGTCGCCGACGAATTGCGCGATGCGCCTGACGTCTCGGCCCCACAGGCACCTGTTGCACTGATCTTTGATTATGACGCGGATTTTGCCTGGACCACCCAACCGCACGGCAAGGAGCTTTCCTATTTCCAGCTAGTTTTCGACACCTACAAGGCGCTGCGCAAGCTCGGGCTTTCGGTCGATATCCTGCGCGGCGAGACCCGCGACTTTTCCGGCTACAAGATTGTTGCCCTGCCTGGCCTGATCTACGTGCCGCAGGACCTGAAACAGGTGCTTGCCGAAACCGAAGCGCTGGTTGTGATGGGCCCGCGCACTGCCGCCCGCAACGCCGACATGGTCATTCCCGTGCCATTGCCACCAGACATGCCCGGGCTCGATCTTGCGGTCTCGCGGGTCGAAAGCCTGCGCCCGGACATGCCGATGCCGCTTAAGGGCGGCGGCGCCTTCACCGGCTACCGCGAGGAACTGGAAGGTGCTGGCGAAGTCATCCTGGAACTGGAAGACGGCCAACCCGCCGCCTACCGCCAGGAACATCTCGTCTATGTCGGCGGCTGGGGTGACGAAACCGTGCTGAAGCGCCTCTACACCATGCTGTGCGAAGAAGCCGCGATCGACACGCTCGACCTTGCCGGCGGCGTCCGCTGCCGTGTGACCGATGGCCTGAGGATCTGGACAAATTACGGCGCCGAGCCTGCCGACACACCTGCCGGCCGGATCGAAGCTGCAGGGGTGTTGTTCGAAAAGCTGTAAGGCAAAGTTGGTTCTACCCTGAGAGTGGTTAGATAACCGAACTCTTCCTCCACCCCGTCATTGCAGGACTTGATCCTGCAATCCATGCCGAGACGGTGCCTCAAACTAAGGCCTGCAGAGCGGAACCGGAACGGTATGGATGCCAAGGTCGAGCCATGGCATGGCGAAGATATTGGACGATCTACAGGTTATCTTTACGGCTTGCCGTCAGGCCGCCTTACCCTTCGTCAGCTCGGTGATGATGGCCGCGAAATTGTCGACGCCCTGTGCCCCTGACACCAGGTGCTGACGCTCGAAGATGACAGCAGGAACGCCGTGAATGCCGTTGCCGGTCCAGAAGGCTTCTTCCGCGCGAACGGTTTCGGCAAAGCGGCCGTCTTCCAGAACGGCAAGGGCTTCGGCCCGGTTGAGGCCAATGCTTTCGGCCACATCCGCCAGAACCTGATTGTCATTGAGGTCCTTCCTGTCGCCGAAATAGGCCTGGAACAGCGCCATCTTCAACTGGTGTTCCTTGCGGCTCTCACCGGCCCAATGGATCAGCTGGTGCGCCTTGAAGGTGTTCACCATGCGCATGTCGTCGGTGAAGTTGAACTCGAAACCAAGGCTCGCGCCAAGGTCCGTCAGCCGGTCCCGCGCTGCCTGGGATTGCTCCGCGCTGGAGCCGTATTTGCGCATGATGTGTTCGCGCAGGTTCTCTCCCTCGGCAGCCATATCCTGATTGAGTTCGAAAGGATGCCATTTGATGGCGGCCGTAACGCCGGTCCGTGCGATCGCCTGTTCGAGCTGCTTGAAGCCGACGATGCACCAGGGGCAGACGACATCGGAAACAATGTCGATCTGCAACACATCATCGAGGCCGGTTGTGTCGGTGTCTTGCGAAGTCATGATTGGTTCCTGTTCCGGCGCTGTCAGCCATATGTCTGGCCGGCGCCATTGTCTGTCTTGCCCCGCATATAGGAGCCGCTGCCAGCCGGGAAAAGGCAGTGGTTACCACCGGGAAACCTCATTCTTTCGTCGGAACGCTGCTTTCCCCCTCCCGTCAGAGCGTCGCATCGCCCTTTGGGGGCGGCGTCCAGCCACGCTCCGATCCTTCAGGGCGATCACCACCCCTGTCGACTTGCATGATTTCGAACAGGGTTTCGGAATGCGCCCGCATGGCATCGATATAGGAAGTGTCGACGCCACCGTCGTTGAAATTCTCGCGAAGGTCATCGAGCATCGCAATGTCGTGATGACGGAATTCCCTCGCCTTGGTGCGCGCCCGGAACGGATGGTACCCCAACTCGGTCAAGGCCTGGCGCCCAAGCGCCAGGGCCCCTTCGAAGACCTCCCGCTCGGCACAATGAGCACCGGCATTTTCCAGTTCGTAGACGTGATGCCGGTCGCGGGCACGGGCGAGGATCCGGACATTCGGATAGGTCTTGGCAACGTGTTCCACCAGTTCGGTCTGCTTGTCGCGATCATCAAGCGCGGCAACGAAGAGGTCGGCATCGTCCAGCCCGGCACCGTGCAGAAGGTCTGGCCGGGTCGCATCCCCATAGAAGGTTCGAATGCCTATCCTGCGCAGATTTTCGATCGTCTGCGGGTCATGATCGAGAATGATCACGTCATAGCCACTGGTCAGCAGCAGTCGCGATACGATCTGGCCGAACCGGCCCATGCCCGCGACAACAACCCGGCCGCGCCTGTCGATGACATCCGGTTCCCGATCCGCTTTCGCCAGAGCCCGTGGAGCGACGATTTTTTCATAGAAAATGAACAACGCGGGTGTCAGCAGCATGGAAATCGCCACCACCAGGGTCATGGTCTTGATCAGCGATGGTTCCAGCACCCCGCTGCCCGAGGCAAATCCGAACAACACGAAAGCGAATTCCCCTGCCTGTGCCAGCCCGAGCGCGAACAGCCACCGATCTGGCCCTGTGAGGCGAAAGAGGGCTGCAAGCAGGAACAGCACCAGAAACTTGACTGCCATCAAGCCGAGCGCGAGTCCAAGGATCGATAAAGGGGCACCGAACAGAAGGTCGAAATCGATTCCTGCCCCGACCGTCAGGAAGAACAGGCCAAGCAACAGGCCCTTGAAGGGCTCGATATCGCTTTCCATCTCATGACGATAGTCGCTGTCGGACAGGACAACCCCGGCAAGGAAGGTTCCGAGTGCCGGCGACAGACCGACAAAATCCATGACCAGGGCAATGCAGATTACGAGCAGCAGCGCGGTTGCCGTGAAGATTTCCCGCAGGCGCGCTTCGGCTATGAACCGGAAGACAGGTCGCAGCAGATGACGCCCTGCCAGAATGATTGCGGCAATAACAGCCAGAATGACAAGAGCCTGTGCCCAGCCTGGCAAGGCCGCCAGAGCTTCACCTCCATGACCGGCACTCTCGCCATGCCCATCCGCGGCTCCTTCCCCGCCATGGCCACTGATGGCAAGCAACGGAAGAAGCGCCAGCATCGGAATGACCGCGATATCCTGGGTCAGCAATACCGAGAAGGAACTCTGACCACCTTGCGTTTTCAGCCAGCCTTTCTCGTTGAGGGTCTGCAAGACGATGGCGGTGGAGGAAAGCGACAGGATCATGCCGAGCGCCAAAGCGCTCTGCCAGTGAAGACCGAACGCCAGACCGGCCGCGGCAAAGACGAGCGCTGTCCCGACAACTTGCAGTCCGCCAAGCCCGACAAGCTGCTGACGCATTTTCCAGAGCATGGCGGGCTGCAGTTCCAGCCCGACCAGGAAAAGCATCATCACCACACCGAATTCGGCAAAATGCTGCACGTCGGCCGCTTCCGATCCGACGATGCCGATGACCGGCCCGATCACCACACCGGCGATCAGATAACCGAGCACGGAGCCGAGACCGAGCCGGTTGGCAATCGGCACCGCGATGACGGCCGCGCACAGATAGACGAAGGCTTCGCTGAGCAGCGCCATCAGACCGTCTCCCCTGCCAGCAGGAACGCATCCAGGTCATCCGGCAGCACCGGCGCTGCAGCCGCCTTTGCAAGATCCAGCTTATCGCGGACCAAAGCATTCAGAAGCTTTCCGTAGGCAAGGCGGTGGGCCTCAAACCGGTTTTCCTCCAGTGCCCGCCCGGCCCCGAACAGCGCAAAGGGCGCGAGGTAGCGCATGCCGCAAAGGTCCGCCGTTTTTTCGAATGGGCCCAGCAAGCTGCGCAACTCGGCATGGTTCATGCCCGTTTGCGAATAGGCATCCGGCTTGGCACCGGTCGTAACCGCGTTCAGGAACACCTTGCCATGCAATGCCTTGCCGGCATGACCATAGGCAAAGCCATGTTCCAGCACGAGATCCTGCCACTCCTTCATGATGGCGGGTGCCGAATACCAGTAAAGCGGGTGCTGGAAGACAATCACGTCATGAGCGCGCAGGCGATCCTGCTCCCGGTCGATATCAATGCTGAAATCCGGATAGTCCGCATAAAGATCAACGGTTGTGATCTCCTTGATCGACCGCGCGATTTCAAACAGCGGCTGGTTCACCTCCGACCTGTGCGGTCGTGGGTGGGCAAAGAAAACGATTACCTTGGCCAAGAGGATCTCCCGGATCTGAGTAAGCCCGCAGAGCCGGCAAGGCCTGCCGAGCACGGCGGACCAACGGTCTGTATTCTCAAGAGTTTATAGGGATCATCCGCAACAGATAAAGGGCGCGAACAGGAACCGGCCTGTTCGCGCCCATTGAACAATAAAGTAAGCGATAGACAGTGGGATGCTGTCGGCGTCAGTCCGCCCTGGAGACCCGCACCCGGGAGCCCGTCTCTCCGGCCTGGGCGATCGCATGGATCACCGCCTCGAAATGAAGCGCTTCCCGGAAAGACGGTACGGCGTTGCGCCCTTCGGAAATCGCCTTCAGGAACTCATGAACCTCTATAACCTTCAGATCGTTGAACCCGAGCTGATGGCCGGCTGCCGGAACGAATTGCCCATACGGCGGATGAGCTGGCCCGCTGAGCAACGTCTTGAAACCCTGTTCGGCAAGCTCACCCCGGTTCTGGTAGAGACGGAGTTCGTTCATGCGCTCCTGATCGAAGGTGATCATGCCTTCCGTTCCATGCACCTCGAAGCCGATGTAGCTCTTGCGGCCCCAGGCACTGCGCGAGGTCGAGACAACACCATGGACACCGTTTTCGAAGGTCAGCAGCGCAGAAGCGATGTCTTCGTTTTCAACCGGACGCCGCTCGCTTGAGCCATTGCCCATGGGCCGTGTTTCATGAACCGTTCTTGTCTCCGCGACCAGGCTTTCGACCGGTCCGACGAGTGCGGTTGCGAGCGAAATCAGATGGCAGCCAAGATCGCCGAGCGTGCCGAGGCCGGCATCGGCCTTGGTTGCCCGCCAGGTCCAGGAGAGGTCCGGATCAGCCTGGTAGTCTTCATCGACCATTCCGCGAAAATGCACGATCCGGCCGATGGCGCCATCCGCGATGAGTTTGCGGGCATGCGAAATCGCCGGATTATGCAGGTAGTTGTAGCCGACGATTGTCTTCGCACCTGTTCTTTCGGCAACAGCCAGCATCTTTCTGGCGTCCTCCAGGCTAAGCGCCATCGGTTTTTCCAGATGCACATGCTTGCCGGCCTCGAGCGCGGCAAGCGCCATTTCCTTGTGCACCTTGTTGGGTGTGGTGATGCAGACGATATCGACCTTCGGATCCGCAATCAGATCTTTCCAGTCACTCGTTGCCCTTGCGAAGCCGAACTGGTCGGCAAAGGCTTCTGCCTTTTCTGCAGGAACATCGCACAGCACTTCCAGGCGGGTCGCCGGCACATCGCCGAACACCGCTTTCACCGAACCATAGGCAAGCGCGTGGCACTTGCCCATGAAACCGGTGCCGATCAATCCGATACCGAGACTTGTCATGTAATCCGATCCTCCCGGAGGTGACGAAGCGGACCGTTCCGCCCTTTAACCTCATCCTGAGGAAGCGCCTTGGCGCTGTCTCGAAGGATGGGCTGCTTGCTCATGAGTGTGCCGCCCATCCTTCGAGACGGACCAGACGGTCCTCCTCAGGATGAGGTCATAGTGGTTCTGACGCTTAAACCTCGTCCATGCCGACGGCGCGGCGTTCGGCGATGGACTTGAGGGCAGCTTCAGCCAGGGCGAGTGCCTTCAATCCGTCCTCGCCACTCGGTGACGGCGCAGTACCGGTTTCGATAGCCTCGACGAAAGCAGTGATTTCAGCCGCATAGGCTTCCGTGTAGCGGGTCATGAAGAAATCATGCAGCGGCGGACGGGTGTACCCGGCTTCGGTTGCCACTTCGATGGATACCGGACGCTGGTTTTCCGCACTCACCACACCCTTGGAGCCATGCACTTCGATGCGCTGGTCGTAGCCATAGGTTGCCCGGCGGGAATTGGAGATGGAGCATTGCTTGCCGGACGCCGTCGTCAGCACCACCATCGCGCTGTCGTAATCGCCGAGCTTGCCGATTTCCGGATCGACCAGAACCGACGCCGTCGCGTAGACGGTCGTGACTTCATCGCCGAGCAGGAACCGGGCCATGTCGAAATCATGGATGGTCATGTCACGGAAGATGCCGCCGGACGACGTGATGTAGGATGGCGGCGGCGCACCCGGATCGCGCGAGGTGATCTGCACCATTTCCACGTCGCCGATCCGCCCTTCGTCAATGGCTGCGCGCACGGCGCGGAAATGCGGATCGAAACGGCGGTTGAACCCCAGCATCAAGGTTGCGCCAAGGTCTTCTACCGTCTTCAGGCAGGCTTTTACCCGGTCCAGCGACAGATCGACCGGCTTTTCGCAGAAGATTGCCTTGCCTGCGCGTGCAAACTTTTCGATCAGATCGGCATGGGTGTCGGTCGGCGTGCAGATGATCACCGCGTCGACATCGCCGGCGGCGGCGATCTCGTCGATCGTGCTGACACGGGCGCCATAGGCGGCTGCAAGCGTTTCGGCGGCTTCCGGGAAGGCGTCCGCAACAGCGACGAGCGTCGCACCGGCGGCCGCACCAACGGCCTTTGCGTGCACTTTACCGATACGTCCAGCCCCAAGCAGGGCGACATTGACGGCCATGATACTTCCTCCCGGATGACATGTGGCAGAGCGGTTTGAACCAGCGCTTGCCAATTTAGAATAAAAATTCCAAAATCATTTTCGACGGAATGTGTCAAGCCGGAAAAGAAGAAGACAATGAATGACGCCTCGCCCGATCCAGAAAATGAACCCAATCTCGCCACAGCCGAAATCCTTGCGCCGCCGCAATCGATCGATGCGTTTTTTGCCCGGCTCGGCGGCACCGCGGAAAGACTGCCCAAGCGCCTGAAACAATTTGCGAACTACATCGCCGCCAATCCCGACAAGGTGGCAGTATCCACGGTTGCCGAACTTGCCGAAGGCGCCGAAGTTCAGCCATCCGCCGTGATGCGTTTCTGCCAGGAAATGGGCTTTTCCGGCTTTTCGCAAATGCAGAAACTGTTCCGCTCGGACTATTCCCAGAAATGGCCTGACTACGCCACCCGCCTCGCCAAACTGCGCGAGCACGGCACCGAGTCCCCTTCTGCCCTCCTGGCCGAATTCGTCGAGGTTGGCCGTTCTTCACTGGAAAACCTGCTGACAACCGTCGACCCGACCGCACTTCAACAGGCGGTCGATGTGCTGGCCCGTGCCGAGACGATTCACATGATCGGCTTCCGCAGAGCCTTCCCGGTCACGTCGTATCTTGCCTATGCCTTCGAAAAGATGGACGTGCCGGCGGTTCTCCATTCAGGCATCGCCAACATCAACATGGAACACCTGATCCGGCCGAACGACGCGGTAATCGCGGTGACCTTCGCCCCGTACACGGAAATGACCATCGACATGGCCACCAAGGCCCGTGCCAGCGGCGCTGACATTGTCGCGATTACGGATGTCGTGACCAGCCCGCTCGCACGCCTGAAAGCAATCCAGCTACTGGTCTCGGAACTGGACGTAGGCGCGTTCCGGGCGCTGTCCGCAAGTCTCTCGCTGGCCATTGCCCTGGCCGTTTCCGTAGGGGCTCAACGGAACAGGCTGTGATTTTTCTGGAAAAAATCTGTTGCGCTTCGATAAAAATGGAATTTATATTCCAAATGCGGCAACGGCGATCCCGAGCCGCCACAGACTTCTGATGACGCGGGTGGGATTGTTCGAGGCCCGCGGTCCACGTTCTGGGAGGAACACCATGAAGAAGACACTTATTGCAATGGCGGCTGCCGCCGTTGCCTTTACCGGCATTGCCGCTCCGGCTTCCGCTGAAGGCGAACGTTTCGTTCTGGTCAGCCATGCTCCGGACAGCGACAGCTGGTGGAACACGATCAAGAACGCCATCACCGTTGCCGGTGGCCAGATGGGCGTTGAAGTGGAATACCGCAACCCGCCGACAGGTGATCTTGCCGACATGGCTCGCATCATCGAACAGGCTGCTGCGTCCAACCCGAACGGCATCATCGCGACGATCGCCGACTACGACGTTCTGAGCGGCCCGCTGTCCAACGCGGTTGCCAAGGGCATTCCGGTCATTACCATCAACTCCGGCACTGAAGAGCAGTCCAAGCAAATCGGCGCTCTGATGCATGTCGGCCAGCCGGAATACGATGCCGGCAAGGGCGCAGGTGAAAAGGCCAAGGCGGCCGGCGTCACCAGCTTCCTTTGTGTGAACCACTACATCACCAACCCGGCTTCTGTTGAACGTTGCCAAGGCTATGCTGATGCACTGGGCGTCGAACTGGGCGGCCAGATGATCGACAGCGGCCAGGACCCGGCTGAAATCAAGTCCAAGGTCATGGCCTATCTGCAGGGCAACCCGGACACCAATGGCGTCCTGACCCTCGGCCCGACCTCTGCGCATCCGACGCTGGCTGCGCTGGAAGACATGGGCAAGTCCGGCACCATCCACTTCGGCACCTTCGACCTTTCCGGCGAAATCGCTGAAGCCATCAAGGGTGACGTGATTGCCTTTGCCATCGACCAGCAGCCTTACCTGCAAGGCTACCTGCCGGTCGTCATCCTGACGAACCTGGCTCGTTACGGCGTGGTTCCGGGCAACTCCATCAACTCCGGCCCGGGTTTCGTGACCAAGGGCAACATTGCCCTGGTGGAAAAATACGCCGGCGAATACCGCTAAGCTGAAGGGCCGCCAGGCGCGGCCCTGTGGAGAGGCGGCCTTCCGCCTCTCCCTTGCAACTGACACGCTCGCGCACCCCGAAGGGTAAGCGCTGAATTCCAGAACACTGTTCTGCGGCCGGGCCGCATACTGGACGCGGCCGGCCACCCCGGCACGCAGGAGGAGACCTATGGCTGAGACACAATCGGCAGCCGCCCCTCAGAAAGACGAGCGCATCCGCGAAATGTCGCCCATGCGCAAGGCCCTGATCCGCCCGGAGCTGGGCGCGATCTGCGGCACTATTCTCGTATTCATGTTCTTCCTCGGCATCGCCAGCGACAGCGGCATGTTTGCCCCGGAAGGCATCATCAACTGGGGCACAGTCTCTGCCCAGTTCGCCATCATCGCCGTCGGCGCCTGCCTTTTGATGATCGCAGGCGAATTCGACCTCTCCGTCGGCTCGATGATCGGCTTCTCCGGCGTCATCATCGCGCTCTTCACTGTTCAGTGGGGGTTCCCTGCGTGGTTCGGTATCCTGGTCGCATTTGCCATGGCGCTGGCTATCGGCGGGCTCAACGGATACCTGGTCATCAAGACCGGCCTGCCTTCCTTCATCGTCACCCTCGCCTTTCTCTACATTCTGCGCGGCCTGACAATCTTCATTTCCATCGCCACCACCCGCAAGACCATCATCGGCGGCGTGCGTGAAGCGGCGGAAGGTGACCCGATCGCCTGGCTCTTCGGCGGCAAGGTCTTTTCCGGCCTCTTTGTCTGGCTGGCCGATCTCGGCATTGTCGGCAAGTTCGTTGCCGGTCCGAAAGCAGGACTGCCGGTGGTCGAAGGCATTCCGATGCTGATGATCTGGGCAATCATCCTGATCGTGTTCGGCCATATCCTGCTCACCCGCACCCGCTTCGGCAACTGGATCTTCGCAGCCGGTGGCGACGCCCAGGCAGCGCGCTATGTCGGCGTACCCGTGAACCGGGTCAAGATCCTGATGTTCATGTTCTCCGCCTTCTGCGCCACTATTTTCGCCACCTGTCAGGTGATGGAATTCGGCTCGGCCGCAGCCGACCGCGGCCTCTTGAAGGAATTCGAAGCCATCATTTCCGTGGTGATCGGCGGCGCACTTCTCACCGGCGGCTACGGTTCGGTGGTAGGCGCGGCGCTTGGCGCACTGATCTTCGGCGTTGTTCAGCAAGGCCTCTTCTTCGCCGGGGTCGAAAGTTCGCTCTTCCGGGTTTTCCTCGGCGTTATCCTGCTGCTCGCCGTGATCCTCAACACCTACATCCGCCGCATGATCACGGGGGAACGCTAAGATGTCCGACAACCTTATCGAACTCGTCGATATCGAAAAACACTTCGGCCCGGTGATCGCCCTCAACGGTGTCTCCGTGTCCGTCAAGGCCGGCGAATGCCACTGCCTTCTGGGCGACAACGGCGCGGGCAAGTCCACCTTCATCAAGACCATGTCCGGCGTCCACAAGCCGACCAAGGGCAAGATCCTGATGGAAGGCAAGGAAGTCAGCTTCAACAGCCCGCGGGACGCCATGGAAGCCGGCATCGCGACCGTCTACCAGGACCTGGCGATGATCCCGCTGATGTCGGTGACCCGGAACTTCTGGATGGGCCGCGAACCGCAAAGGCGCTTCGGCCCCTTCAAGTTCTTCGATTTTTCCGAAGCCAACGAAGTCACGATGACCGAGATGGCCAAGATGGGCATTCACCTGCGTTCGCCTGACCAGGCGGTCGGCACATTGTCGGGCGGTGAACGCCAGACGGTCGCCATCTCGCGCGCCGTCTTCTTTGGGGCCAAGGTGTTGATCCTCGACGAACCGACATCTGCCCTGGGTGTGCGCCAGACCTCCAACGTGCTGGCGACGATCGACAAGGTCCGCCAAAAAGGCATCGGCGTTGTCTTCATCACCCACAACGTGCGCCATGCCATGGCCGTGGGCGACAGGTTCACGGTGCTCAACCGCGGCAAGACGCTTGGCACCGCAGAGCGCGGAGACATAAAAGCGGAAGAACTTCAGGACCTGATGGCCGGTGGCCAGGAACTGGCGGAACTGGAAGGTTCCCTCGGCGGCACCATCTGACGGGCTGAATCAAAAACGGAATGTGCACGTGAAGAAACTCGATGTCATCACGATAGGCCGCTCGTCGGTCGACCTCTACGGAGCCCAGGCTGGCGGCCGTCTGGAGGACATGGCGTCCTTCAACAAGTATATCGGCGGCTCGCCCACCAATATGGCCTGCGGCACGGCTCGGCTCGGCCTGAAATCCGCGCTGATCACCCGTGTCGGAGACGAACACATGGGCCGTTTCATCCGCGAGGAACTGGAACGGCACGGTGTCGACACACAAGGCGTGATCACCGACAAGGAGCGGCTCACCGCGCTCGTGCTGCTCGGCATCCGCGACCAGGAACAGTTCCCGCTGATCTTCTACCGCGAAAACTGCGCCGACATGGCTCTTGGCGAAGATGATATCGATCCCGCGTTCATTGCGTCAGCCAAGGCCGTGGTCGCCACGGGCACGCACCTCAGCCATCCGCAGACGGAAGCTGCCGTTCTGAAGGCATTGAGGCTTGCCCGCGAAAACGGCAGCCGTACCGCGCTCGACATCGACTACCGCCCCAACCTCTGGGGCCTGTCGGGGCACGGCGACGGCGAGAACCGCTTCATTGCCTCCGACAAGGTGACGGCCAAGCTGCAATCGAGCCTGCATCTGTTCGACCTGATCGTGGGTACGGAAGAAGAATTCCACATTGCCGGTGGAACCACGGACACGGTCGAGGCGCTGCGCAACGTGCGCAAGGTGTCGGGTGCGACGCTGGTCTGCAAGCGCGGGCCAATGGGGGCAACCGCCTTCGAAGGCGCGATCCCCGACAGCCTCGACGACGGCATTTCCGGCCCTGGCTTCCCGATTGAGGTCTTCAACGTTCTGGGGGCCGGCGACGGCTTCATGTCCGGTCTGCTGAAAGGCTGGATCACCGGCGAGGACTGGGTCACGGCCCTGACCTATGCCAACGCATGCGGCGCGTTTGCCGTCTCCCGGCACGGCTGCACACCGGCCTATCCGAGCTGGGAAGAGCTGCAGTTCTTCCTGAAACGGGGCGTGAAGGATAAGGCCCTGCGCAAGGATCCGGAACTGGAACAGATCCACTGGTCCACAAACCGGCACCGGCTGCATGGTGGCAACTGGTCGACCATGCGTGTTTTTGCCTTCGACCACCGTATTCAGCTCGAACAGATGGCCGATACGGCCAACGCCGGTCACGAGCGGATCGGATCGTTCAAGAAACTCTGCCTCGACGCGGCCCTTTCGGTCGCGGACGGCCAGCCGGGCTATGGCATTCTGTGCGACAGCCGTCACGGCCGCGAGGCGCTTTATCGGGCCGCCGGAACCGGGCTTTGGATCGGTCATCCGGTGGAGTGGCCTACCTCCCGGCCACTGACACTGGAACCGGAAATCGGTCCGGATTTCGGCGGCCTGGCCGAATGGCCGACGGAGCATGTGGTCAAGGTGTTGTGCTTCTATCATCCGCATGACACCGACGCGATGAAGGCCGAGCAGGAAGATGTCCTGAAGCGGCTGTTTGCCGCCTGCCGCCGCAACCGGCTTGAAATGCTTCTGGAGATCATCCCCTCCAAGGTTGGTCCGGTTGATGCCGACACCACGGCAGATATCATCCGCCGTTTCTACGAGATCGGCATCTATCCGGACTGGTGGAAGCTGGAACCCATGACCTCGGCAGAAGCATGGGCGAAGGCTTGCGACGCGATTTCCGAAAACGACCCTCACACTCGCGGCATCGTGGTGCTCGGTCTTGATGCCCCGGAAGAGGAACTGGCCGCGAGCTTTGCCGAAGCGGCCCGCTTCCCGCTGGTCAAGGGCTTTGCGGTCGGCCGCACGATTTTTGCCGAAGCAGCCCGCAAATGGCTGGCAGGTGAATTGACAGACGAAGCTGCCGTCGCCGACATGGTGAGCCGCTTCGCCCGCCTGTGCAGCATCTGGGACACGGCGCGCGCAGAAGCCGGAACCGAGGCACACGTCAACGAACTCCAGGGAATTTCCGCATGAGCACGATCCGTCTCACCGCCGCCCAGGCCATGGTGCGGTATATCTCCGCGCAGATGACCGAGGACGGCGAGCGTTTCATCGACGGCATCTGGGCGATCTTCGGCCACGGCAATGTTGCCGGTCTGGGCGAAGCGCTGGAGCAGGCCGGCAATGCCCTGCCGACCTGGCGCGGCCAGAACGAACAGACCATGGCCCATACGGCCATCGCCTATGCCAAGGCGAAGAAGCGCACACGGGCGATGGCCGTCACCTCGTCCATCGGCCCCGGCGCCACCAACATGGTGACCGCCGCAGCCCTTGCCCATGTGAACCGCCTTCCCGTTCTACTGATCCCCGGCGATGTCTTTGCCAATCGGGCACCCGACCCGGTCCTGCAGCAGGTGGAGGATTTCGACGACGGCACGGTTTCGGCCAATGACTGCTTCCGTCCCGTCTCGCGCTACTTCGACCGCATCAGCCGCCCGGAACACCTGCTGACGGCCCTGCCGCGCGCCTTCCGCGTGATGACCGACCCGGTCAATTGCGGCCCGGTGACCCTGGCGTTCTGCCAGGACACGCAGGCAGAAGCCTTCGATTATCCGGCAAGCTTCTTCGAGCCGAAGGTCTGGCGCATCCGACGCCCGGAACCGGACAGCCGGGACATCGCCGATGTTGTCGCCCTCATCAAATCCGCAAAGAACCCGGTTCTGGTTTGCGGCGGCGGTGTTGTCTATTCGCAGGCCGAAGAAACCCTTGGCGCGTTTGCGACCAGGCACGGCATTCCGGTGATCGAGACCCAGGCGGG
This sequence comes from Roseibium sp. ROS1, assembly GCF_054658215.1. Taxonomy (NCBI): domain Bacteria; kingdom Pseudomonadati; phylum Pseudomonadota; class Alphaproteobacteria; order Hyphomicrobiales; family Stappiaceae; genus Roseibium; species Roseibium sp. ROS1. The sequence continues at coordinate 336,833 of NZ_BAAGIG010000001.1, read as the reverse complement.
CAAGTCGGCGTTGGCGCAATCTCATCCGATGAACTTCGGCACTGCCGGGGTCGACGGCTCGGCCTGCGCCAACGAGATTGCCGAAAGCGCGGACCTCGTCATCGGCATCGGCACCCGTTTCCAGGACTTCACCACCGGCTCCTGGGCGCTCTTCAAGGAACCGGGCCGCAAGCTCGTCTCCATCAACGTCCAGGGCTACGACGCCCTGAAGCATGGCGCCGTCGGCGTCATCGGCGATGCGAAGGTGTCTCTGGAGAAGATCTCAGCGGCCCTTGGCTCAGAGACAAAATCGACTTTCAATCCGCAGTCCCGTCTTGACTGGCTGGCGAAGGTCGATGCCCACTGCAGCGCGCGCACCGATGTGCCGGAAGGCTACCTGCCGCTCGATGCAGAGGTTATCGGCGCGGTTCAGCGCACCTCGACCGAGAAGACTATCGCCATGTGCGCCGCCGGCACCATGCCTGGCGCTCTCAAGCTTCTGTGGCAGGCGCCGCAGGGTGGCTATCACATGGAATACGGCTATTCCTGCATGGGCTACGAGATTGCGGGGGCTCTTGGAATCAAGCTGGCGCAGCCGGAACGGGATGTCGTCTGCTTCGTCGGTGACGGGTCCTACATGATGGCCAACTCGGAACTTGCGACCGCCGTCATGCGGCGGGTGCCGTTCACGGTGGTGCTGACCGACAACCGCGGTTACGGCTGCATCAACCGGCTGCAGATGGGCACGGGCGGCAACCAGTTCAACAATCTCTACAAGGACTGCAATGTCGAGGCGCAGCCGGCGATCGACTTCGTCGCCCACGCGGCCGCCATGGGAGCCCACGCGGTAAAGGCAAAGGACATCGCCGATCTGGAAGCGCAGATCCTCGCCTCGAAGGACCGGGCCATTCCGACGGTAATCGTCATCGACACGGACCCGATGCATGGGCCGGGCGAGGACGGTGGCGGTCACTGGTGGGACGTCGCCGTGCCGGAGGTTTCTGAGCGGACCGAAGTCAACAAGGCCCGTGAGGGCTATGTCGACGCTTTGAAGCACCAGAACCTGGTCGATTGAGGGGAATGCAGAACACCAACCCAGCTTTTCCACCCAGTCACACCTCATCCTGAGGAGGACCGTCAGGTCCGTCTCGAAGGATGGGCGGCATATACCGAACAAGTGGCCCATCCTTCGAGACAGCGCCGAGGCGCTTCCTCAGGATGAGGTCGAGAAAAACACAGATATCGAACCCAACACTCCGCCTCGGCGGACAAGGACTACAGCCATGATCCTTTACGGCACCAACCCGATCGCCTGGGCCAATGATGACGACCAGACCCTTGGCGCACATATTCCGACCGAGCAGATCCTGTCGGAAGCTTCCGAAATCGGCTTCGACGGTATCGAGAACGGCCACCGCTGGCCCAACGATCCGGAAGAACTGAAACAGCTTCTGGGCGGCCATGGGCTCAAGTTCATTTCCGGCTGGTACTCGCTCAACCTGCTTGCCCAGTCGGTCGAGGCCGAAAAGAAGGCGATCCAGCCGCATCTGGACAAGCTGAAGCACAATGACTGCAAGGTCTGCATTGCCTGCGAGACCTCCAACACCATTCAGGGCTCTCAGGTCGACATCAACACCAGCCCGGTTCTTACCGCAGAAGAGATGAAAGCCTTCGGCGCCAAGATCGAGGAACTCGCGGCCTTCTGCGCAAGCCAGAGCATCGACCTTGTCTACCATCACCACATGGGCACTGTGGTCGAGACACCGGCGGAAATCGACGCCTTCATGGATGCCACCGGCCCGGCGACCAAGTTGCTGTTCGATGCCGGTCATTGCTATTTCGGCAGCGATGGTCAGGATCCGGCGCCGGTTCTGGAAAAACACGCTGCCCGCGTGAAGCATTTCCATGCCAAGAACGTTCGGCCTGCCGTGATGAAGGATATCCGCGAAGACAAGAAGTCCTTCATGGACGGCGTCCGTGCCGGCGTCTTCACCGTACCGGGTGACGAGGAAGGCGGCGTTGATTTCAAACCACTTCTCCAGATCCTGAAGAACACCGGCTACGAAGGCTGGATCGTTATCGAGGCAGAGCAGGACCCGGAAGTCCGCAATCCGTTCCAGTATCAGAGCCTCGGCCTCAAGACCCTCAAGCAACTCGCAAAGGAAGTGGATTTGACATGAGCCATCTTCTCGTCAAACCGTCCGGCACCTCCGGCAAGGTGCACGACATCACGCCTGAAAGCGCCAGGTGGGGCTATGTCGGCTTCGGCCTGTATCATCTGGAAGCGGGACAGTCGGCATCGGAAGAAACCGGTGACAAGGAAGTCATCCTTGTCCTCGTGGAAGGCAAGGCGTCGATTTCCGCTGCAGATGAAAGCTTTGGTGAACTGGGCGACCGGATGAGCGTTTTCGAACGCAAGAAGCCGCATTGCGTCTATGTGCCCAACGGCAGCAGCTGGTCCGCAACGGCGACAACCGACTGCGTTCTGGCGGTCTGCACCGCCCCCGGCAAGGGCAACTACAAGGCCCGTGTGATCACGGACATCGGCCAGGTGGAACGCGGCAAGGGAGCGAACACCCGCTATATCCACCCGATTGCGATGGAAGAAAGCGATATCGCCGACAGCCTGCTGGTGACGGAAGTGTTCACGCCCCAGGGCAATTGGTCGTCCTACCCGCCGCACCGGCACGACGAAGACAATTTTCCGGACATGACCTATCTGGAAGAAACCTACTACCATCGCCTGAACCCGAAACAGGGTTTCGGGTTCCAGCGCGTTTTCACCGAGGACGGCGAGCTGGACGAGACGATGGCTGTTGCCGATGGCGACGTGGTGCTGGTCCCCAAGGGCCATCACCCCTGCGGCGCACCCTACGGCTACGAGATGTATTATCTGAACGTCATGGCCGGCCCGATGCGCAAGTGGCGCTTCCAGAACCATCCGGATCACGACTGGATTGCCCAACGGGACGCTGGGTAGGCTCAAGCAGCTGAGACTGAGCAAGTGGCCCATCCTTCAAGACGGGCCTTTGGCCCTCCTCAGGATGAGGATCGTGCATGGTGAGGACAGGGAAAAGGCGCCAACGGCACCGTTCCTTTCCCCCTCATCCGTCATCCCGGACGCAGCGAAGCGAAGTTCCGGGATCGGGGCGCAAGGGCTTTCGTCAACAAAAAAGGGCGCCGACAGGCGCCCTTTTCGTTTCCTGAGATTGCCGTCTTATGCGGCGATGAGAATGTGGCTTTCTGCTAGCTGTTCGGCGAATTCCACGCCGCAGCCTGCTCCTGTCTGGCGCACGACCTTGCCTTGCAGCACGGTGCCATCCAGGAATTCCAGCGTCATCCGTTCGCCGATCGGCAGATCGGTCATATCCAGGATCTGCGCGCCGGTGACGCTGACGTCGATCAGCTGCGCGGCACGCTTGCGGCCATCCGCGAAGGTAATGGCAACATCCTCGGAAATCGCCTTGCGCACCGAACGTCTCCGGTCCTCGACGTCCTTCGTGACGTCCGCCAGGAACTTCTCGACCTCGCGGGCAAGGCTGTCGCTTGCCTCCGAAACCAGGTCGGACGCAGTGTTGACCGATCCGGCCTCCGTCGACGTTTGTTCAACTGCACCGGAAACAGACGACATGCTGCTGGCTGCATTGCCTGTGCTGTCGCTGGCCGAACGGGCCGAGCGCGCGATTTCCTGGTTTGCCGCCCGCTGTTCCTCGATAGCCCCTGCCACGGAACTGGTCAGGTTCTTGATGTCGGACACCTTCTCGGCAATGTGCTCGATGGCACCCGCTGCATCGCGGACCGAGGACTGGATGCCTGAAATCCGGCCGGAAATCTCGTCCGTCGCCTTGGAAGTCTGCTCTGCAAGCTGTTTGACTTCCGATGCCACGACCGCAAAACCGCGACCGGCTTCCCCCGCACGGGCTGCCTCGATCGTGGCATTGAGTGCCAGAAGGTTTGTCTGCTCTGCGATATCGCGAATGAGATTGACCACGCTGCCGATATGTTCGGCAGCTTCCGACAGCGTCTGAACGTTGCGGTTGGTCTGTTCCGCCGCTTCCACGGTCTCCAGAACGATGCGGGTGGTGGCTTCGGTCTGGTTGGCGATTTCCTGAACCGTGGCCGTCATTTCTTCTGTTGCGGCGGCAACGGCGGCGACGTTTTCAGAAGCACTGATGGAGGCGTGGCCTGCCTGATCGGATTCAGACTTCGCATTTGATGCCAGGTCTTCCAACGTTGTGGCAGCACCCCGCATCCGTTCCATCTGGTCGGACACGGTTGCCAGGCGATCAGTCATGATCGACTTGAAGTCCGTGATCACCCCTTCCAGGAAAGCCTGGCGCTGGCGTTCCCTGTCACGTTCGTTGCGGGCCTGATCTTCAAGATGACGGCGCTGAATGGCGTTTTCCTTGAAAATCGCCACAGCCTTGAACATGTCGCCGATCTCGTCGCCCCGCTCGGAACCGTCCGTCTCTACGCGCGTGTCCCCATCGGCAAGCCGGTTCATGGCGGAAACCACCATGTTGATCGGCTTTGTTACGGAGCGCGCTGCAAAGAAGCCAAGGGCAGCGGCAATCGCAAGCAAGGCGAGCCCGGCGAGGACCATCCGGTTGCGCATATCTGTCAGCGGGGTAACGGCTTCTGCATAAGGCTGCATGGCGACGATGGCGAAGTTCTTGCCCTGGTAGGTGAACTTCTCGGCTTCAACGTCCATCAGTTCGTCACCAAAGTAGGTAGACATGCCGAAGGCGCTGCCTTCCGCGAAGGCCTTGTCGATGACGGGCCCACTCAGTTCCGTAGCCAGAATATCGTTCTTGTCGGCAGTGAGCGGCGTATCGTTGCGCATCATGCGATCTTCGCCGATCAAAGCCAATTCACCGGTTTCTCCAAGCCCGAGACCACTGCTCATGAGAGAATTGATCTTGTCGATCGGCATCTGGAAGGCCACTACGCCAACCGTTTCACCCTTCACGTGAATGGGGTGCGCCATGAAGCTGGCGGGGGCGTCGAAGCTCGGTTTATAGGCGGCAAAATCCTCAAAGGCGACTTCGTCCTCGGCGGTGATCGCCATCGCCTTGCGATAGACTTCGCCGAGGTCGGTATCGGCCCACTGGCCACCACCCTTTTCGAAATTCGTGGCGTAATCCAGTTCCTTGAAGACCGTGTAGACGAGGTTGCCCTTGGCGTCGAACAGGAACACGTCGTAATAGCCCTGGTCCTGCTGCAGTTTTCGGAACCAGGGGTGATACTTGGCGTGCACTTCGTCGTAAGCCGACCCGGTCTCGGCCCGGTCGAGCTTGTGTTTCTCGCCGGTCGGATGCGGGTTGCCGGTGATATACGCAGCTTGCAGTTCTTCCTGCGGATTGCCGCCGTACATTTCCCAGAAATCCCAAACAGAGGCGAACTCCTGGACAGCGGCTGCTGTGCCAGGGTGCTCAGCCGTCAGAATGAGCTCGCGTTCGATCGCCTGCAGATAGGCGACTGTTTCCTTTTCGCCAGTCTCGGCAGCCGTCTGAAGGCGTTCCTTCGTCAGTTCTTTCACGATCACAGAAGACGTGAGGTAGCTTTCTACACCGACACCGATGCCAACCACCGCAGCGGCGCCCAAAACCAGCGCCGGAATCTTTTTCGACAAACGCATGCCTGAGAACATTCGCACCCCCCATCAGATGGCCCGTTCAGCCAACGATCAAAACCGAACGTAGGGTAAGGACAAGGAGCGAATGAAAGCTTAATTTCATCGCATAAAGTTATTTTCAGGCAAATATTGGCGAAAGGATTCGGAGCCGCTCCTAAATTATACTGTCAATAATCGCAATATATTCTCTTGTGGGTTGAACGCCTCTTCTTGAAGCAATCAATCACCAGTCGAATCATACGCACTTACCCTTAGGCAGTTTCGAGACAGGCAACGAGGGCACCACGGTGCTGGATCACCTTGCCGGCGAGACTTGCACCGGCATCAACGCTTGCCGGGACGTCGCCGCCCGAAAGATATTTCGCCAGAAACGCAGCGTTGAAGCTGTCGCCGGCCGCAGTCGTATCGACAATGCTGGAAACCGGCGCAGGCTGGAAAGCCTGCCGGGAACCGGCATCCGCGCAGATCACCTCTTCCGGCCCGTTCTTGACCACGACCATGCCTGCCCCTGCAGCCAGATAGCGGTCGGCGCTGACGTCTGGCGTTGCATCACCGAAATGGGCCAGCTCGTCCTCGAAGGACGGCATCAGGAAATCACAGCAGCCGGCAGCTTCCGTAACACTTGCCCGCATGGTGTCCGCATCTTCCCAAAGACGCGGACGCAGGTTCGGGTCGAACGCCGTTTTGGCACCGGCTTTTCGCGCGGTTCTGAGTGCGTCCAGAAATTTTGCCCGGTCTTCCGATGGAAGGATCGCAAGGGTAATCCCGCTGAAATAGATCAACCCCGCACCACCAAGCGCAGATGCAAGATGTGTCCCGTCCGCGGCAAGACACCGGGCTGCCGATTGCGAACGCCAGTATGCGAAGCTGCGTTCGCCGTCCTTCAGCTGGATCATGTAGAGGCCGACGGTCCGGTCGTCCCGCTTCTGGATGGCAGCCGTCTCCAGGTCGGATTCTTTCAGGAAGGAAAGCATCTGCTCCGACACCTGATCGCGGCCAACCGCAGTGTAATAGCCGACGGTCCAGTCGGCAGGCAGGCATTTGCGCGCATACCAGGCGGTGTTGAGCGTGTCGCCGGCAAACCCCATGGCATAGGTGCCCTCACCCGTTGGTGCCATCTCGACCATACATTCGCCAATGGCAAGGAATTTGAGTGACACGGCAGGGCTCCTCGATGCTCGGGGATCAGAAAAACTTAAGGCAAAAACCCCGCAGAAAACCGGGATTTAAATCCATTAGCATAAAAGTCCATGCCTTAAAAAGTGGCACAAAGGTCTATGCCCCTTGCCAAAGCGGTTTGGCCGTCCGGACGATGGTCATTCATCCCCGGTTTCTGCTGTTTCTCGGATTAATTTTATTTGATGCCGGCGCGCATGAAGCTTTGGACAAACTGCCTCTGGAACAGCAGAAAGGCGATCAGCAGCGGCCCGGAGGTCATCAACGTCGCGGCATTGATGACCGACCATTCCACCCCGCTGTCGATGGCCGAGAAGATGCTGAGACCGACGGTAACCGGGCGGGTGTCCACCGAGTTGGTCACGATCAGCGGCCACAGGAAATTGTTCCAGTGGTGACTGACGGAAACGAGGCCATAGGCAAGATAGGTCGGCTTTGCGAGCGGAATATAGACCCGCCACAACACGCCCAGAACCGAAGCACCCTCGATGCGCGCTGCCTCGTCCAGTTCCTTCGGGATGGTCATGAAGGTTTGCCGCAGCAGGAAGATGCCAAAGCCGGACGCGATGTAGGGCAGCGCGATGGCAGGGATGGTGTCCACCAGATTGAGCATGCGCATGGTCTGATAGTTTTCCACCATCAGGATGTCCGGCATCACCAGAAGCTGCAGCAAGACAAGCGTAAAGAGGACATTGCGCCCGGGAAACTGGAACCGGGCGAAGGCAAAGGCGGCCAGCGTGCCGAGGAAAAACTGCCCGGCAAGGATCATCGACACCAGCAGGAAGGTGTTCAGGAAGTAACGGGCAAAGGGTGCCGCATCCCAGGCCTTTGCGAAATTGTCGAGTGTCAGCGGTGCAAGAAGCTCGAACCGTGCCTCATAGGCCGCCGGATGAAAAGCGGTCCAGATGGCATAGGCCAGCGGCAGCACCCACAACAGTGCCAATGCCCAGGCAGCGAAGGTGTTGAGCACCCTGTCGAAGGAAAAGCCGGCGCCGGTCATTTGTAATGCACCTTGCGGTCGAAGAAGAAGAACTGGCCGATGGCAAGCAGCGACAGAAGCACAAGAAGAGCGACGGTAAGCGTTGCGCCATAGGCGGTTTCCCAGAAGCGGAAGGCGACCTCGTAGATGTAGAACAGCAGCAGTGCCGAAGCGTTGTCCGGCCCGCCGTCCGTCAGAATGAAGATATGGTCCATCAGGCGGAAGGAATTGATGACCGCGTTGACGCAGACGAACAGGGTCGTCGGCATCAGGAGTGGAAAGGTGATCCGCCAGAAGATCGTCCAGCGCCCGGCGCCTTCGATCTGCGCAGCCTCCTTCAGCGTGACCGGAATTGCCTGCAGCGCCGCAAGGTAAAAGATCATGAAGAAGCCGGCTTCCTTCCAGACGGTGACCACGATGATGGCGTTGAGCGCGGTGTCCGGGTTGCCGAGATAGTTGCTGGCAGGCCAGCCAAACAGGGCGCCGGTGATCTGGTCGACCAGGCCAAAGCCGGGCGTGTAGAAAAACATCCAGATGTTGGCGACGGCGATCAGAGGCAGAACGGTCGGCGTGAAATAGGCCATGCGCACGAAGCTTCTGCCAACCAGCCTGTCGTTGACCCAGAGTGCCATGACGATGGCCAGGCCTACAGAGACCGGAATGGTGCCAAAGGCGAACCAGACGTTGTTCCAGAGCACTTTCCAGAACACCGGGTCATCCAGCATGCGCTCATAATTGGATAGGCCGATGAACTTGGCCGGGCGGCGTCCGCGCGGGGTGGAAAAGAAGCTGTTCAGGAACGTCGTGACCGCGGGGATGTGGGTAAAGGCAAACAAGAACACCATCGCCGGCAGCAACAGCAGCCAGCCGTGGATCCAGTCGCGTTTCAAGGCAATGCCCCGCTTCATGGTCTAGGCCCCGATAAGGAGAAAAACCCGACCTAAAGCAAATTGCGGTTAGGACGGCGAAAGGTCTGGAGAACGGGACGGAACACCGGAGTGGGACCCGGCGCTCCGCCCCGAATGGCGTTAGCGGTATTCGCTCAGGATCTCGTCAGCCTGCGCCTGAGCTTCCTTCAGAGCCGTTTCGGCATCCTTCTGGCCGGTGATGGCAGCAGCAAGCGCATCGTTGAAGATGCCGGTCACGCGCTGGTTCTGGTAGGTCGCCAGTTCAGCCTTGGCGAAGTCCAGCTGGTCGCGGGCAACCAGGACAGCCGGGAAATCAGCCGCATAGGCTTTCATCGTGTCGGTTTCCCAGGTTTCGGCGCGCGGAGCGACGTAGCCTGTTGCGATGGTCCACTTCGCGGACTGTTCCGGAGCCGTGATCCACTGCACGAACTTGACGGCAGCCTTGTTCTGTTCGTCTGAAGCGCCCTTGAACAGGTAGAAGTTGCCACCGCCAGTCGGTGCGCCGCGCTGTGCCTTTTCCGGCAGCATGGCAACGCCGAACTTGAACGGGGCATTGTCACGAACGTTGGTGAGGTTGCCGGTGGAGGTCCACATCATGGCCGTCTGGCCTTCGAAAAAGGCTTTCGGCGTTGCCCCCCACTCGATGATGCCCGGAGCCATCACTTCGTGCTTGGTGCTGAGATCGACAAGATACTGCAGCGCCTCGACCACCTTGGGATCGTCGAAGTTGGTCTTGTTGCCGTCGGCATTGGCCAGGATCGCGCCGTTTTCGATGGCAAGGCCCTGGAACAGCCAGTACGGGAAACCGGAAGACGGAATACGCACGCCCCACTGGGTGACATTGCCGCTGTCGTCTTTCTTCGTCAGCTTCTTGCCGAACTCGACCATTTCGTCCCAGGTTGCCGGAGCGATCTCCGGGTCAAGCCCGGCCGCTTCGAAGGCTTCCTTGTTCCAGTAGAGCACCGGCGTGGAGCGCTGGAACGGAATGCCGTAGGTCTTGCCGCCGGTCTGGCTGTTTTCCATGAATGCCGGATAAAAACCTTCGACCCATTTCTTGTCTTCGTCGCTGGTCAGATAGTCGTCGAAGGGCTGGATCAGATCTTCATCGATCAGGGTGAACATGTCGGCAGACAGGATCACCGAAAGCTGGGGCGGGTTGCCGCCGCGCGAAGCGGTGATCGCCTTGGCGACGGTGTCCTGGTAGGAGCCGGCATAAACGGCGTCGATTGTAACGTCCGGGTTCTGCGCAACATAGGCGTCGGTCAGTTCCTGGATGGTGTCAGCAGCCTTGCCGCCAACGGCGACCGGAAAATAGAATTGCAAATCAACAGCCTGAGCGGAGGCCCAGGTGCTGAAGGAAAGCGCCGTTGCCGCAACGGCTTTCAGGAAAGTGGACTTCAACATCAGTTTACTTCCTAAGGTTCGAAAATCCGCAGGTCTGCGGTCGGTCTACGCGGGCGTGCGCAGCAGGTCAGGAGCGCAACAAGGCTCCGAACTCGGAAATGAGATCGTCCCGGCGGCGGCCGGTATCGGCGTCGAAAACATGAAGATCATCCGGCGAAAAGCCGAGCTGCACGGATTGGCCGGGCGTGAAGGCCCGGCTGGCCGGAAGGCGCACCTGAAAACCGGTGCCGGCAACTTCGCAATCGGCCAGCACATCCGCCCCCAGATACTCGACGGCACGAACAGACGCGTTGACCGGGCCGCCGTCTTCCAGATGCATTGCCTCCGGGCGCAGGCCGAGCTTGAAGTCCGGCGCGGTGCACAGCTTCCTGAAGGCATTGGCCGGAAAGAGGTTCATTGGCGGGGTGCCGATGAAACGGGCGGCAAAAGGCGTTGCCGGTTTTTCGTAAAGATCCCGCGGGCTCGCCACCTGCTCCAGCCGGCCACCGTTCAAAAGCACCACCTGATCGGCCATGGTGATGGCCTCGACCTGATCATGCGTGACATAGACCATCGTGAAGCCGAGCTGCTGCTGCAGCGCGCGGATCTCCACCCGCATTTCATGGCGCAGCTTGGCGTCGAGATTGGACAGCGGCTCGTCCATCAGGCAGATCGGCTTTTCGCCGATGATTGCCCGCCCAAGGGCGACACGCTGCTGCTGACCGCCCGAAAGCTGACCCGGCTTGCGCTCCAGCAACTGGCCAAGGCCCAGAAGATCGGCAACCCGTGCAAGACGCCGGTCCCGCTCGGCCCTGCCAACCCGGCGGACCTTCAGGCCGAAGATGATGTTCTCGCCAACGTTCAGATGCGGAAACAGCGCATAGGACTGGAACACCATGGCAAGGTCACGCTTGGCCGACGGACGGCCGGTGACATCCTCTCCGCCGATCAGGATGCGTCCGCTACTGACATTCTCGAGACCCGCAATCATGCGCAATGTCGTTGACTTGCCACAGCCGGACGGTCCCAGAAGTGCCGTGAAGGAGCCCGCCGGAATATCGATCGACAGGCCATCGACGGCCACCGTCTCACCCCAGGTACGCGACACCGTCTCAAGAACGATCGGCTTGCCGGCGCCAGAGGGTTTCGCACCCGGGATATGCGGATCTGATGTCACGCCTCATCCCCGTCGTCGGCCACGAACACTTCCGTTTTCGTGCCTTCCAGCGATGCCAGGAAAACATCCGGCACCGGGCAATCGGTGAAGATCGCATCGACATCGCTGAGTTGACCGCCGCGCACATGGGCGTTCCGGCCGAACTTGCTGTGATCGAGAACCAGATAGGACCGGCGGCAATTGGCGAGTATCGACTGGCGGGCCGCCACTTCGTCCTCATGGAAATCCAGCAGCGTGCCGTCTTCATCGACACCTGCGACACCAAAAATGCCGATATCGACCTTGTAGTTGGAGAAGAACGCCTGCGCTGCGGACCCCAGCACGTCGCGGTCGCCATGACGCAACCGCCCGCCGGTGATGGTCACCTGAAACGACGGATTGACCGAAGCCGTGAAGGCCACGTTCAGATTGTTCGTGAAAACCGCCAGTTTCTCATGCCCAACCAGGGCCTGCATCACGATCTCGGGGGTGGTGCCGATGGAAAACGCGATCGACTGGTTGTTGCCGACGTGGCCGGCCACCAGTTTCGCAATCAGCTGCTTTTCCGGAAGATTGAGAATCTGCCGGGTGGAATAGTGGATGTTGGACGCCGGTGCCGGAGGCTCGACGCCGCCGTGGGTCCGGCGCAGGATCCCCAGTTCGCAAAGACCGTTGACGTCCCTGCGAATTGTCTGCGTGGTCACCTCGAACCGGTCCGCCAGTTCCTCGACGGACGCAAACCCTGCCTTTTGTACCAGATCCGCGATTTCGGCCTGACGCTTTGAAATGTCTATTTGCCCAAGCATGTTCTTCTGATCCGCCATCGTCCCCTCTCCTCCTGCAGATGCAGAAGGCCAGTTGCTCCAAAGGCATCATGTTGACTCGAAAAAGCCTGACTTCGAAGCCCGTTAAAACATTTTCATATGAACCTTATTCGACGCTCATATGAAAATGATGTGACAATAGGGGATAGCGGGCAGCCCAGGAACACAGGACGCGACAGCGTCCTCAGATTTCAGGACTCCATTTTTCTATCTGTAATTGCCCGGGCTTTTCACGAAGCTGCCAGGCCGATTACCCGGCCGGGGACCAACCCTGCGGTTCGATGACAAGACGCTACCGAAGAAGAGACAAGACGGCGCAAAAGTAGAAGAATTGAATTCAATCGTGGAGGTTATGTAATAAAATAACAAATCTGTTTCGTCATCCAACTGTCAATCAGATGTCATGCAGCGTTTTTAAGTAGCTCCCGGGATGCACCCTCACCTCCGGGAGATATCATGAAAACGATCGTTTGCACTTCGCTGGCGCTGGCCCTTACCGGCTCCGTCGCCTTTGCTCAGGACGCCCTGCCGCAAGCCTCCAGCCAGTGGTACAAGGATGGCGAAGCCGCCATTCAGGCCATTTTGGACCGTCAGCCGAACACCAACCGCGCCAAGAACGTGATCCTGCTGATCGCAGACGGCAACGGTGTCGGCACCAACTACGCCACGCGCCTTTTCGACGGTCAGCAGAAAGGCATGCTGGGCGAGGAAAACGTTCTCCCGTACGAAACTCCGGAGTTCTACAGCGCCCTGGTCAAGACCTACAACATCAACGCCCAGACGCCGGACTCCGCTCCGACCGCCGGCTCGATGAACACAGGCGTGAAGCAGCGCTTCAACCTGATCAACCTCGGCGAAGAAGCCATCCATGACGATTGCTCCACCGTCGAAGGCAACCAGCTTGCCCTATTCTCCGAAATGATGACCGAAGCCGGCAAGTCCGTCGGCGTCATCTCCACCGCCCGCCTGACCCACGCAACTCCGGCTGCTGTCTACGCCAAGACCGCCAACCGCAACTGGGAAGACGCCGTGCCGGAAGGCTGCACCGCACAGAAAGACATCGCGACCCAGCTGATCGACGCCATGGAAGCCGGCACCGTTGATTTGGCAATGGGCGGCGGTGGCCGTTACTTCCTGCCGAAGGACAAGGAAATGGGTGGGCTGAAGGGCCGCCGCGAAGACAATGTCGACCTGGTTGAGCGTGCAACCGGACTGGGTGCACAGTTCGCATCCGACACCGCCGGTTTCCAGTCGCTGAAGCTTGACGGCTCCAGCCCCGTACTGGCCCTGTTCAACAACAGCCACATGGAATATGAGGCCGACCGCGCCGACAATGACGAGCCGTCCCTGGCCGACATGACCAAGGCAGCCATCGAATATCTGTCCAAGAACGAAGGCGGCTACTACCTGGAAATCGAAGCCGGACGCGTCGACCACGCCAACCATGACGGCAATGCGGCCCGCGCCATGCGCGACGGTGTCGCCTTTGCAGAAGCCGTTGCCATTGCTGACGAGCTGACCAACGATGAAGACACGCTGATCATCGTCACCGCCGACCACGAACATGCCATCGCCTTCAACGGCTATTGCGGCCGCGGTTCGGCCATCCTCGGCCTTTGCTATGACGTTGCTCAGGTGGGCATCAAGCATTCCGACAAGGTTCTGACCGCGGATGACGGCAAGCCGTACACCGTGATCGGTTACCTGAACGGCACCGGTTCGGTTCTGAAGAAGGGCGAAGGCGAAAACGACTACACCGGCTCGCGCCCGGACCTGGACCAGGAAACCGCCACCGATCTGGACTACGTCCAGCAGGCGCTGATCCCCAAGTCCTCCGAAACCCATTCGGGTGAAGATGTTGCGGTCTACGCAAAGGGCCCGTGGGCACACCTGGTCGATGGCACCATCGAGCAGAACGTTATCTTCCACGTCATGAACCACGCTGTGAACGCCCAATAAGCCTTCAGTCAGCGTCCAACAAGCGCTCAGCGGGATCCCTGGTCGAATACCGGCCAGGGATCCTGAAGGCCTGCCGCCCGGCAGGCCTTTGCCTGTTTGTCATGTTAGCCGGATAAGTTAGGAGCATGAATTGGCCAGAACCAGGGATGTCATGAACCGCAGACAGCTTATCGCCGGGCTTGGCCTCGCTCCGTTTGCCGGAATTCTGCTGCCGAACACCTCCTGTGCGGCAGATGCCCCCCTCAAGTTGCGCACGCTTTACAACAAGGACCGGAGCTTTTCCGACCTCGCCCATTCACTGGAAGGCACCAGGGTATCGGTCGGCGGCTACATGGCCCCACCCCTGAAGGCCGACAGCCAGTTCTTCGTACTCACCAAGATTCCGATGGCAGTTTGCCCGTTCTGTGAAACCGAGGCGGAATGGCCGCGGGACATTCTCGCCATCTACACCAAGCGCATTGTCGACGTGGTCGCCTTCAACAGCAAGATCGTGACACGCGGCGTTCTGGAACTGGGAACCTTCAAGGATCCCGAGACCGGGTTCGTCAGCCGGGCAAGACTGGTCGATGCTGTCTATGAACGCAGCTGACAACTACTCATGAATCTTGCTCTTCAAGTCGACGATCTCCGCGTCAGGGCACCCGGTGGCCGGGTGCTGCTGTCCTGCGATCACTTTGAAGCGACACCAGGCGCGACCATCGGCCTGCGTGGCCCCTCAGGTGCCGGGAAATCGACCTTTCTCTACGCGCTCGCCGGACTGCACCCGGCCATGACAGGTCATATCCGCTGGGGTGCAGCCGATCTGGTGCAGCTGAACGACGCCGCTCGCGCCGCGTTCCGCCGCAGCCATGTCGGGCTAATCTTCCAGGACTTCCTGCTGTTTGAAGAACTGAGCGCCCTTGGCAACGCCTCCCTTGCAACGGCGTTCAACCCGGCAGTGAAGCGCCGGTCGATCACCGACACCGCACGGGATTTTCTCAAGAGCCTCAAGGTGCCGGCAGAAGCGCGGACCGTAGACAGTTTTTCCGGCGGCGAGCGCCAACGCACTGCGATCGCCCGCGCGCTGGCCCACGACCCCGCGATCATTCTCGCGGACGAACCGACGGCAAGCCTCGACCGCAAGACAGCCGATGCCCTGATCGAAGACCTGATCAGCCTGACCCGCGCACGGAACAAGACGCTGATCGCCATCAGCCACGACCAGCATCTGCTGGACCGGATGGATAGGGTCGTCGAAGTGACGGACGGCCACCTGCAGACGGAGGCCGTCGGTGCCTGACTTTTTCGCAGACCGCTGGCAAGACCTTTCGCCGCTTGCCCAGGACACGCTGTGGCTCGTGCTGCTTCTGCTCCCAGCCGTGATAACCGGCCTGATCGTGATCTGGGGCTTCCGGCCACAGGCGCTGGTCGGAGCACTGCTCTGGCGCTTCCGCTGGACCAATCTGACCTTCGTTTTCCTGATCGCCATTTCCATCGGTATCGGCGTTGGCCTGATAGCCCAGGAACGCGGCCTCAGAAAGGGAACGGCACGGGCAGCGGAAAAGTTCGATCTGATCGTCGCAGCCCCCGGCAGCGAAATCACCATGATGTTTGCCGCCGTCTATCTGCAGCCAAGCGACGTGCCGCTTCTGGGAGGCGAGATCTACAACGAGATTGCCACCCATGACGACGTCGACCTTGCCGCCCCGATTGCCTTCGGCGACAGCTACCTGTCGTCACCCGTTGTCGGCACCACGCCGCAGTTCGTCACGCATCTGGCAGGGAACCTTGCCGAAGGCAGGCTCTTTGCCGGCAGCGGGGAAGCGGTTGCCGGCTCGCGGGTCAACCTGAAGCTTGGCGAGACATTCGAACCCGCGCACGGCATTGGTGACAGCGCGGAAGAAGATGCCCACGCCGGCCACGCGCTCACCATCGTCGGCAGGATGCCGCCCACCGGCAGCCCGTGGGACAAGGCCATTCTCGTTCCGGTGGAAAGCGTCTGGGAAGTGCACGGGCTGACCAATGGCCATGGCCCGGAACGACAGACACAGATCGGCCCGCCGTTTGACGCCGATTATTTCCCGGGAACACCGGCGATACTCGTTCATGCCAATGAGCTCTGGGCGAATTACGCCCTGCGGTCCGAGTTCACCCGCGACGACACCATGGCGTTCTTCCCCGGCGCGGTGCTTGCGCAACTTCATGCACTCATGGGGGACATCCGTCAGATCATGTCGGTGATGGCGGTGCTGACCCAGGTGCTGGTGACCGCCGGTGTCCTGACGGGGCTGATAGCCCTTGCCCGGTTGTTCGCCAGGCGTCTGGCACTCTTGCGGGCTCTCGGGGCACCGGGACGCTTCGTCTTTGCCGTGGTCTGGTCCTATGCCGCCACCCTGATTGTCCTGGGCTCGGCCGTCGGGCTGGGCGTAGGTTGGATCGCGGTCGATGTCATCTCCTCAATCGTCACCACCCGAACGGACATTCTGGTGACGGCAACGCTCGATTGGCCGGAGTTTCACCTCATCGCCGGTTTCGTCAGTCTGACGGTTCTGCTCGCGCTTCTGCCGGCCTTCATGGCAATGTCACGTAATATCATTACTGATTTGCGCGCCTAACCTGAAGCCTGAAGGATCTTCCCGATATGCGCGCCCTTGCCGTCCTGTTGCTACTGCTGCTCTGCCTGCCTCACTCTGCTTTGGCGTCCGGCACACATACTGCCTCCGAAACAGGGCATGGCGATGCAGAAGCACACGAAACGCATGACGAAGCCGAACATCATCATGATGAGGATGAAGGCAGCCACGAAGGCACGTCTGAAGGCGTGCGTGCTGTCCACGCCTGGATCCGCGAGACTTCGGCCAACTCCGCGCTGCTTTTCGTCAACATCGAGAACACCTCCGGACGGCAGGTAAAGCTGGTTGGCGGTCACACCGAGATCGCCTCGAAGGTCGAACTGGTCGGCTTTGCCCTGAAGGACGGTGAATCCGGCTACGATCCCTTGCCGCCCGTTCCGATCCAGCCTGGCAAGTCCCTCGTTCTTGCTCCCAACGCCCTGGCCCTGCGCCTCGGCGGCCTTACCCGCCCTTTCCGGGAAGGAGAGGAATTCGAAATCGAGATCGAATTCGATTTCGGCCATATCGAGATGCAGGCCCAGGTCGAATCCATCAATGCAACCCGGCACAGCCACGCCGGGCATCAGCATTAGATCTGCCGGGATTAGAGGCAGGGATTAAGTGGGGTTGGTATCCCAAGCTTCAGTCGATGATTACCCCCACCCCTAACCCCTCCCCACAAGGGGGAAGGGGATCAGTCCGTGCAGATTGAAAAGATCTCACTTGTCTTCCCGAATACCTGAAAAGGGACAGCGGGTTTCAGCGCACCTACATAGTGGCGCGGTAAAGCATTAGTCCCCCTCCCCCTTGTGGGGAGGGGTTAGGGGTGGGGGGGGGCAACAGCGTTACCAAAAACACCCAACCCTGCCGGGAATATCAACGGTAAAGGAACGACCGCCCCTCGCCATCGAACAGATGCAGCTTTTCCGGCGGGGCCGTCAGGCGCAGTTCCGTGCCCTTTTCGACCTTGTAGATACCCGGGATCTTGGCAATGAAAGCATCGTGGCCCTCTCTCGGCGCGAAATAGAGCACTGTTGTCTCGCCGAGGGCTTCCACGATTTCGACATTCGCCGCGACCAGATAATCGTCACCTTCGGTAACGCTGAGATCTTCCGGACGCACGCCCAGCTTGACGCGCGCACCCTTGTCGCTATCGAGCGAGGCAATTGGCACATCCGCGTGACCGCCATCGGACATCTGGACAGATGTCATCTGGCCGGTCGCCGTCACCTTGGCATCGACGAGGTTCATCGCGGGAGAGCCGATGAACTGGGCAACGAACGTGTTTGCGGGACGCTCGTAAAGGTCCAGCGGTGCACCGAATTGTTCCACGTCTCCACCATGCAGCACGACAATCCGGGTCGCGAGGGTCATCGCTTCCACCTGGTCGTGGGTGACGTAGATCATGGTGCTTTCCGGCATGCTCTCCTTCAGCTGTGCGATCTCGATCCGGGTGGCAACACGCAAGGCGGCATCAAGGTTCGACAGCGGTTCGTCGAACAGGAATACCTTGGGATCCCGCACGATCGAGCGGCCGATGGCAACGCGCTGGCGTTGACCGCCGGACAGTGCTTTCGGCAGGCGGTCGAGATAGGCAGTTAGCTGCAGTCTGTCCGCAGCCGCCCGCACAGCCTTGTCGATTTCGTCGCGCGACTTGCCCGCCAGCTTCAGGGCGAAGGCCATGTTGTCGTAGACCGTCATATGCGGATAAAGCGCATAGGACTGGAACACCATGGCAATGCCGCGCTGTGCCGGCGGCACATCGTTGACGACCACGCCGTCGATCTCCAGCGTTCCGCCGGTGATCTTTTCAAGTCCTGCGATCATCCGCAGCAATGTCGACTTTCCGCACCCGGACGGACCGACGAAAACGATCAGCTCGCCTGCGTTGATCTCCATGTTGATGTTACGCAGAACTTCGACCGATCCATAGGACTTGCTGACATTCTTCAAGGACAACGATGTCATGCCGGCTGCTCCCGATTGTTGATTTTGTTCATGTTATTTCACAGACCCGGCCAACAGGCCGCGTACGAGGTAGCGCTGCATCGCGAAGAACACGAAGAGCGGCACGGCGATGGACACAAAAGCCGCCGTCGCGAGAATTTCCCAGTTGCCGCCGCGCGTTCCCAGGAGTTCGACGATCTGGTTGGTCATCACCGTGGTAGAGCCCGTGGCATCGATCAGGAACACCTTGGCCACCAGCAGATCGTTCCAGGTCCACAGGAACTGGAAGATGGCGAAGGACGCCAGGGCCGGAAAGCTGAGCGGCAGGATGATGCGGGTGAAGATCTGGAAATCCGTCGCCCCGTCCACCTTGGCATTCTCGATGATGTCCCGTGGCAATCCGACCATGTAGTTCCTGAGCAGATAGACCGCGAGCGGCATGCCGAAGGCCGTATGGGCCAGCCAGACCCCCATGTATCCCTTGCCGATACCGACGGCGAGATGAAGCCGCAGCAGCGGAATGAGCGCCAGTTGCAACGGCACGACGAGCAGCGCCACGACGGCGGCGATCAAGAGGGCGCGGCCGGGAAATTCCATCCAGGCAAGCGCATAGGCTGCGAAAGCCGCAATGACGATCGGGATGATCGTCGCCGGAATGGTGACCGTCAGCGTATTGAAGAACGCCTTGCCTATGTTGTCCTGTCCGGTGCCGGAAAAGAGGATGGTCTGGTAGTTTTCCAGCGTGAATTCCGGCGGCACGGTCGCGGTCACGAAAACACGCTGGCCACGCCCGGAGATCTGCTTGTCATTGCCCTTCCAGACATAGGACCCGTCGGCCTGGAGCGTCAGGCTTTCGCCATCGCCCATATCCGCCGTTTCGCCCGACTGGTAAGCAGACACGTCTCTGGACGAGACGCCCCACGAGCGGATCTCGCGCGGCTCGCCTTCGAAGATGTTGCCCGACACGGTGAAAAGGTCTCCGTCGGCAACACGGGTCTCGTCCGGATCCGAAGTCCGGTAGACCTCGTTCTGTTCCGCCGGAAACAGCGCCGCCCACCAGCCGGAGCTGGAGATCTGGTCCGCGGTCCGGAAGGACGAGACGAACAGCCCGACGGTCGGGAACAGCCACAACAGAACGAGCGCTGCGACGGAGATCTGAACGGCCCAGGTCAGGCCGGATTTTTTCCCAGCAATACTGGCCATCACTTCATCTCCTTCCGGGCGTTGTAAACGTTCCAGACGAGGATCGGCGTGACGAGCAGCATGATGATGATGGCACTCGCCGACCCCACTCCCCAATCGTTGGCACGGAAAAGCTTGTCGTACATGTAGTTGGCCAGAACCTGCGTCTCCCACTGGCCGTTGGTCATCGCGAAAACGATGTCGAACACCTTGAGCACGGTGAGCGTGATCGTGGTCCAGACCACCACGATGGTCCCCATGATCTGCGGCACCTTGATCTTGAAGAAGATCTGGAACGGATTGGCACCGTCAACGATCGCAGCTTCCACGGTTTCCTCCGGAATGCCGCGCAGGGCCGCGGACAGGATCACCATGGCAAAGCCGGTCTGGATCCAGATCAGCACCACCATCAGGAAGAAGTTGTTCCACAGCGGCAAGGTCAGCCAGGTCTGCGGTTCGCCGTAGGGCACCTCGGCAATCCAGACACCGAGCGCGGAATTCAGCGAAATCCAGATCAGCCAGATCCCGCCAACGGCGACCAGAAGGCGCAGGGGCAGAAGCCAGATCGACTTGTCCTCCCCCCGGGCGACAATGCCGCGCACGAAGGTCCAGGCCACATAGGCAACAACAACAGCGAATGCCAGCAGGAGAAGGGTCGGCAGAAGCTGAAGAAAGACAACGGAGCCGATGCCACCGTCAAACTTCAGCCAGATCGCGTTCAGAACGCCGATCTGGTTCTGATCGGCGGCGCGCGTATCGTAGATCAGCTTGAAGATGACCGATGCGCCAACGAAAGAGATCGCCATCGGCATGAAGATCAGCGACTTGGCGAAGTTGCCCCATCTGATCCGGTCCGTGAGCTGGGCGACCAGCAGCCCGAAAGCCGTCGAGGCAGCCGGCACGACAATCAGCCACAGCATGTTGTTGCGCACCGCTTCCCAGAACTTCGCCTCGTTCATCATCTGGCGATAGTTGGCAAGGCCGACAAAAGCCCCTCCCTGGGAGCGGTCTGTCAGCGACAGCCGCAAGGTCTCGAAGACCGGATAGGCAAGATACAGCGTCAGCGCGAACAAGGCCGGGAACAGGAACAGCCAGGGCCGGATCATGTTGGCCCGGTTGATGTTCTTTCCTGCATTGGGGCCGCGCGCCGGAAACAGGACCTTGTCGAGAAAGACATTCGAAAAGAAGAAATAGGCAAGGCAGGCTCCAACGCCAACGACGATGGTAAAGAGCCCTAACAGTGCCGGATTGTCCGATAGCATGGCCGTTCCCTCCCATTATTGATTATGGGGAGGCACCCGGAAGACCGGGGGCTTCCTGCGTTTAGGAACTTTGTTTCTTGGACGTTTTCGCCGATCCGTCAGAAGAACGGCCAGCCTCCCTGGGGAGACCGGCCGCCTGAAGGATTACTTGAGGGCGTCCCAGCTTTTCTGGATTTCCTCGGCGACGGCTTTTGCGTCCTTGCCGCCGGTATAGTCGACCATTCCGGTCCAGAACGTGCCCGCTCCAACGGCACCCGGCATCAGGTCGGAGCCATCGAAACGGAAGGTGCTGGCATTGACCAGGATCTCGCCCTGACCGCGCAGCGTGTCGTCCTTGTAGGCTGCCGGGTTGGCACCCTTGTGAGGCGTGAGGAAGCCGGTCTGGGCCATCATCACTTCATGCGAGAGCGGCAGTTCGAAGAACTTCATCAGTTCGTTGGTCGCGTCGGACGGATTGGTGATCGCCATCAGCGTGCCACCACCGAGAACCGGGCTGCCGAGATCCTTTTCCGCGTAGGCCGGGAAGTAGAAGAAGTCGACATCGGTGCCGAACTCGACGCCATCCGGGAAGAAGGCCGGCACGAAGGATGCCTGGCGGTGCAGGTAGCACTGCGGCGGCGAGGAGAAGAGACCCTTCGGGCTGTCACGGAAATCGGTAGAAGCAACGGCTCCCGCGCCTCCCGCGACCTTGGCATCGTCGCGAGCGAACCAGCCGAATTCCTCGATCGCGGCAACGACACGCTCGTCGTCAAAGGGGATCTCGTTGGTGGTCCACTGGTCGTAGACGTCAGCCGGCTGCGTGCGCAGCATCAGATCCTCGACCCAGTCGGTTGCCGGCCAGCCCGTGGCAGCACCTGAACCCAGACCGATACACCAGGGTGTTTCGCCATCGGCAACGATCTGCTCGGTCAGCGCCTTCAGCTCTTCCATGGTCGTCGGCACTTCATAGCCGGCGTCCTCGAAGTTTTCCGGCACGTACCAGACAAGGCTCTTGACGTTGACGTTGTAGAAGAAGCCGAACAGCTGATCCTGGCCGTCGGCATCCTTGTAGGTGCCGAGGTTCACCCAGCTTTCGCCGGCCCCGTAGTTGTTGGCGACCCAGTCGGCCATGCCTTCCGGGAGCGGCTTCAGCAGGCCGCGCGCAGCCATGTCGGCGGCAAGGCCCGGCTGCGGGAAGACAGCGATATTCGGTGCGGCGCCGGCTTCGGCATCAATCACGATCTGCTGTTCGAAGGAATCCGAACCGGTGTAAATGACTTCAGCGCCGGTAGCTTCGGTGAAATAGGCTAGCACGTTGCGGAAATAGCCGTCTTCCGGCTGCAGCCACGGGCCGGCGATCGTCACGGTCTGCCCCTTCAGGTCAGGCGCGCTCTCAGCCCATGCGTTGTAGCTGTCCCAGTTGAACGGGCCTTCGCCCGGAGCGAATTTCAGGTCAGCCGCGGATGCAGAGCCCGCGCCAAGCCCGATGGCAAGCGCCAGACCTGCCGTGCAGGCTTTCAAACGTAGTTTCATATCTGTCCTCCCAGATTGTCCCTATGCTGGAACACTCCACCCAAGGTGGCATACCTCGCCACCTTGCAGCAATACCTACCCGTTTTTCCAGGTCGGCAATTCTACCAGAACCCTTTATCCAAACCGCTTTGGATTTGGCCCTAACCATGTCTTCAGGCTTCGGCCTTGTCAAGCGCGCAACTCGCGAATTAATGTTGCATTTCAATAACAGCCTGTTGGGAGGGCGCTTTCAAAGCGTTTTGGGCCAGAATGAGCAATGGCGTAAACCTGAAAGAACTGTCGCAACGGCTGAACCTGTCTCAGACCACGGTAAGCCGCGCACTCAACGGCTATCCGGAAGTCAGCGAAGAAACGCGCAAACGCGTGACCGAGATGGCCGACAAGCTCGGCTACGCGCCCAACAGCCAGGCGCGGCGGCTTGCAACCGGCCGCGCAATGGCCATCGGCCATGTCATACCGCGCTCAATTCACGAGATGATGAACCCGATCTTTCTGGAGTTCATAGCCGGCGCCGGGGAGACCTATTCGCGCCACGGCTACGACATGATCATCTCCGTCGTCGACGATGCCAAGGAAGAAGACGCCTACCGGCAGATCGCCTCACGCAAGAAGGCCGACGGCGTGATCATTCACGGCCCCGCAAATGACGAGCGCAGGCACAGGCTTCTGAAAGAACTCAATCTGCCCTTCGTCGTGCACGGGCGCATTCCCGGCGCCGAGGACGAAACCTCCTGGATCGACATGAACAACCGGCGCGCCTTCGAACGGGCGACGAACCTGCTGCTGGACCTCGGCCACACCCGGATCGCACTGTTGAACGGTCTGGAACATATGGACTTCGCCAACCGGCGCCGGCGCGGCTTCGAGGAAGCGCTGGCAGCACGGGGCCTGACACCGGACCCGGCCTTGATGCGCAGTGCGGACATGACCGAACCCTACGGCTGCGACAATGCGATGGAGATGCTGAAGAGCGACAATCCGCCGACCGCCTTCCTGATTTCGTCCATGATATCAGCGATCGGCGTCGCCCGCGCTGTCGGCCAGTGCGGATTGAAGACAGGCAGGGACGTGTCCATCATCACCCATGACGATGCCCTGTCTTTCCTGCCCAACAGCGGCGAAGTGCCAATTTTCACCTGCACCCGCTCCTCGGTTCGCTACGCCGGGGAAAAGGCTGCCGAGCTGCTCCTGAACATGATTTCCAATCCGGCCAGCAAACCGGCTTCCCTGCATCTGGACGCGGAGCTGATCATCGGACAGTCCACCGGCCCGGCCCCAGCTGCGCCAAAATGATCAAACGTGGCTGAGACCGCAGTCCTGCAGCACATCCTTCATCCTGAGCATTCCGTTGAGACGGTGTAATCGCGCCGTCTCCGTGGCGCCGTCGGTGTCGCCGTCCCGGATCGCCTGCACAATCTTGCGATGATCGGCTGCATTTGAGGCCGGTGCCTTGTTCAGGCGCAGCAACACGGTGTTGGCCCGGTAGACCTGATCGAGAAACCCCTCGATTTCCGCTTCCAGACGCAGATTGCCGCTCGCCTTGGCCATCAGCCTGTGGAACCTGTCATCGTGAACGGCCCAGGCCTCGATATCCTGACGTTCCAGCGCATCATCGGCCTCGTTGAGCACTTCTTCGATTTCCGCGAGCGTCTCGTCGCCCGCCTTGCGGCAAGCGGTGCCTGCGGCGAGGGCTTCAAGCGCCGAAAGGATCTGGTAGATCTCGCAGATGTCCTGCAGCGAAATCGGCAGAACCTTTGCTCCCCGGCGGGGCACGAGGTCCACCAGACCGTCAGCCTCCAGCCGGATAAGCGCTTCGCGAACCGGCGTCCGGCTCATGCCCAGCCGTGTCGCGATGTCCGGTTCCGGCGCCTGAAATCCGGGCGGCAATTGCCCGTTCAGGATCTCGGTTTTCAAGCGTTCATAAGCGTTGTCGACGCGAGTGGATCTGGCTTTCGTTGGCATTGCGGGATGCACCCGTTCTCCTGACGTGTCTTAAACAATTTGCATTGTCCCGCACCTCTCGCTCGAGGCCGGAGCGGCATTTCTGATCGCTGAAGGCATTGCCCTCCGGCGCGGCCGCCCTGTTTTGGAAGCAAATCAATGCCGTATTGCTAATTATATCGATAGAATTTTATCCATCCCCATGCCCTCAGGGCACCCGGGCAGAGTCGCGACCTTCCGGATCCGCTCATTTGCTGGATTTTGCACGAATTTCGGGCTTTCTTGAGGCTGAAAAAATATTGTCAAAAATTACGGTGACTTAAGGACATGCTCCAGTTACCGAAGCGTCAAGTCAGTGCTGCAGAACGCGCCACTTCCTGAAAATGCCGCGCTTTTGGCGGCAGATGTTTACGAATTGCCTGGCTCAGACAAAGGGCAGGTTTTGCCACGCTCTTCAGAAGCAGCTCTTCCGCTCCAATTGCACGCAGGTAAACCGGCAGCGGCACCTATGCACCCCAAAGCCGCTCGAAAAATAGGTCAATACTGACAATAATAGCCACCAATTGACCGGATACTTCATGCGCAATTACAACAATACCAGATTAAACAAAGAGCAATACTTGAAATACTCCGAAAAAACACAGTTTGTTATGCTTTTTAAGCTTTCATGAAATCAACCGTCGGTGGGAGCTTTTATGGAACGCGTCGCAACAGTTTTGTCTTTTGAGCATGACCATGCTCTTTTGACACTTGCGATCGCAACGTGTCTCTTCGGATGCGCCTTTTCCTTCCTGCTCCTTGCGAAGGTTGACCGCGATGCAAGCCCTGCACGGGTCATCTGGCTCATCTGGTCTGCACTCGTCGGCGCCTCGGCAATCTGGGCGGCCCAGATCATCGCCTTTTCTTCGGTAAAGCTTCCCGCGGAATCAGGGTACCGGCTTCAAACGGCTCTGCTTGCCCTGCTTGTCGTCTTTGCCGGCCTCCTGTCAGGTTATGCACTTGCTGTGCGGCGAAACATCCGGCTCGCACCGGAACTTGGCGGCATCCTCTTTGGCCTTGCCATTGCAGGAATGGGTCTGACGCTGACGACGGCCAGGGAGATCGCCGGTTTACCTGATACGAGCGAAGCCTTCGGACTTTGGACATTTCTGTTCGGAACGTGCCTTGGGGCAATTGCAATGAGTTTCGTTCCGCAGCTGCAGTCCAGGCGCGCATATGTAAGTGCAACGCTGTTCCTTTTCCTGTCGGCAGTTTCGATACACATGCCGGTGCATTCCCCGGCCACGCCCCTTCGCGAAGTCAGTTTCCCGCGCGAAATCATGCTCATGTCCGAAAGGCACATGATGGTGATGTCGCTGGTCATTTTCGGTCTATGCACCTTTGTGGCTGCAACTGGTGCGCTGCTCGACCGGTACAGGAAAAACGCGGCCAGGCGAGCCTATAAACACCTGTCGCTGCAGGATTCTCTGACACGACTTCCAAACCGGCATTTTGTACAGAAGGCTGCGGCAGACCTTCTGGAAAAGGCCGAACTGGAAGGCAAGACATGCGCCGTCGTGCTGATCAGCCTGGACCAGTTCAAGGCCATCAACGACCTTCACGGCTACGAAGTCGGCGACACTGTCCTGTGCACCCTGGCCAATACGCTGAAAAACAACCTGAGCGACAGGGTCTTCATCTCCCGCTTCTACGGCGACGAATTTCTGGTCATCAATCCGTCGCTCGACACTTTGGATGACGCCGTGGACTTCGCCCGTCTGGTTCGCTCCCTTGCCCGAAGGCCGGTTCAGTGGAATTCCTACCGCCTGTCCATCCGCTCCAGTATTGGCCTTGCCGTGTTTCCGCGCGACGGCAAGGACCTGAACAAGCTGGTGCAAAGGGCTAACCTTGCTGCCAAGCAAGCAAAATCGATCGGCGGCAACCTGATCCAGCCCTATGTCACGGGCATGGAGGAAACCAATCGCTGGGAGGCGGGCCTGGCGGCTGACTTGCGCAATGCAACGCTCGAAAACCAGCTCAACCTGGTCTTCCAGAAACAGAACCTGACAAAGACCGGCGAGCTGATTGGCTACGAAGCTCTGGTCAGGTGGCGCCACGCGGAAAAAGGCCCGATTCCGCCGGAGGACTTCATTCCGATTGCCGAACGGTCAGGCATTATCCTGGATATCGGCAACTGGGTCCTGGAAGCAGCCTGCAAGGAAGCTGCCTGCTGGGAAAACCCGGTAACGCTGTCGGTCAACGCTTCCCCGCTGCAGTTCTCCCGTTGCGATTTTGCCGGTCTCGTTTCCACCGTGCTGATGAAGACAGGCCTGCCGGCGGAACGCCTGGAAGTAGAACTCACCGAATCCACCCCGATCGAGGATCACGAACGGGTTCACGAGACGATCCTCTCGCTGCGCAAAATGGGCGTGCGCGTTGCCATGGACGACTTCGGCAAGGGCTATTCCTCGCTCAACACGCTGCAAGCCTTTCCCTTCGACAAGATCAAGGTCGACAGAGCCTTTACCCAGTCGCTGGAAACCAACCCCCATGCCAGAGCAATCCTGCGCTCTGCCGTTCTGCTCGGCCATAGTTTCAAGATCCCAGTAATCGCCGAAGGTGTCGAAACGGAACGACAGCTGCAATTCCTGCAACAAGCCGGATGCCTGCAGGTGCAGGGCTTTCTATTCGGGAAACATCTACTGCCTTCGCAGATCAAAAAGTTTCACCCGAGTTTAGACCGAACGGGAAGCTGACTTATCACTGAATTCAACTTAAATTATTATCAAATTAAACCTTGATATTAATATCAATATCCTAAAAGAAGTGACGCCAAACAAAGATTACCCTAGGTAATTACTGAAAACTCTTGGCCATATTCTCTAATCTCAACTTACTTTTGATTAACTATAAAATTTTACCTTAAGGGCAGACAACGATCACGGTGCTGCAATGACGACCTTCCCTGCCCCTGCCAAACTGATGCATGGATTGAAAACCCGCCTTGCCGGTCTGCTGGCAGGCGCGTCACTGATCAGCCTGTCCTTCGCCAGCGCAACTGTATCCGCCCAGTCGCTCGAAGAAGCCATGGGGTCGGCCTACGCCATCAACCCGGGCCTCAAGGCGGAACGGTCGCGTTACGAAGCGACCAACCAGGACGTCTGGACCGCCAGGTCCGAGTTTCTGCCGACGGTTACCGGCACCTACCTGGGAGAACAGAACGCCTTCCGCAGCGAGCGCAGTGGCAACAGCGACAGGTCGTTCTTCCACGAGCTGGGCATTTCCATGTCCCAGACGGTGTTTCAGGGTTTTGCGGGTGTCAATCGGCTGAACCAGGCTCATGAGGAAGCGAATTCCGGTCGCAACCAGCTCATTGGCGCCGAACAGACGCTGCTGTTCAATACAGCTGATGCCTATCTGCGCGTTGTTCGCGATCGGGCGATCCTCGCTCACCTGCGGGCCTATACCAACGTGGTGCAACGGGAGGTGAACGCCGCCCGCGCCCGTTACAAGTCGGGAGACGCAACGCGCACCGATATCGAACAGGCGCTTGCCCGTCTCGGTGAAGCGCAGGGGAATTCGGACCAGGCGGTCGGCGATCTGGAAGCCTCCGAGGCTGTCTATGAGCGCCTGACCGGACAAAAGCCGGGCAAGCTCGGCTGGCCTGGCATTCCGCAGACAATCGAGCCCGCCGGTCTGGATGACGCGATCAACGTCGCGCTGCAGAACAATCCGTCCATCCGCGCCGCAACGGCAGATGCAAGGGCCGCACGTTACGCCGCACGCGCCGCAGTCGGCGACATGCTGCCGCGCGTCTCGCTGGAAAGCGAATGGCAAACAGGTTACCAGGGCAACCTTGGCAATCAGGACGAAGAAGACTTCCGCTTTGGCGTGCGCGTCACGGCCCCTTTCTTCACCGGTGGCCGCAACATTGCAGCGGTCAAACGCGCAAACTTCACGGCAGCCCAACAGGAATACGAGCTGGACGACACCCAACAGATCATCCGCGAGAACGTTGTCCGCGCGATGAAGCAGCGGGCTGCCTCAAGGCTGAAGGTCAAGGCTGTAAAGCGCGCGATTGAGGCCAACCAGCGTGCGGTCAAGGGCCTGCAGGTGGAATTCGACAGCGGTCAGCGGTCCCTGCTCGATGTTCTGGACGGCGAGCGCGAACTATTGCTCAGCAAGGTCGACCATGTCCGGGCACGCTATGACAGCCGCATTGCGGACTTCTTCCTGCTGGCCAACATTGGCCGGCTGGCGCCGCAGCATTTCGGGATCATCGAGGAACGGCCGGCACCGGTCCCGCGCCTCATGCCTGAGTTCAATACCTGGGACCTGCGCCTTGGACCGTCGGAAAACGATGTCTTCCAGTCGACCGTCGTCGAGGTCGTGACCAGCGACACGGTCTTTATCGAGACAGAACCACTGCCTCCGATTCAATAACCGGCAACACAAAAAGCGGGCGTAACAAGCCCGCTTTTTGTGCCTTCCTGCTGATCAGTACTGAACGCCTTCCAGATCCGTGAAGTCGATGCGTCCGCCATCGGCAAACTCGATGTAGCCCCCCGAATCCTGCGAAAGGGTGATCTCGCCCGCCGCTGCATCGATGCTCTCGATGGAACCTTCCGTCATGGTGATGGACCAGTCGACACCATAGGTTCCGATATCGGTGCCATCGGCGGCCTTGCTCAGATCGACGATATCGATCCAGCTCCCGCCGGCACCGCCGTAAATGCTGTCATGCCCGTCGCCGAGCATGTAGGCGAACAGATCCGACCCGTCACCGCCGGATAGAACGTCGTCGCCCGCGCCACCCCGGATCACATCGTCACCAGCCCCGCCATAGATGAGGTCGTTGCCCCCCTGACCCAGCAGGATGTCATTTCCGCCAAGTCCGGAAATGCTGTCCACGAAATCGCCCCCAACAATCGTATCGGCATTACTTGTCCCGACCTCGCACAGGGGCACATCATCAAAGTCGACCACGTCCAGGGTAATTGTCTCGGTATCCGACAAGCCTCCGCTGTCCGTCGCGGTAACGTCTATCGTGATGCTTTGCTCCGTTTCGTAGTCGACTGCCGCATCATCCTTCAGCTTCAGCAGATAACTGTCGCCGTTGCTCACGACTTCAAACCGGTCATCCGACACCGTGAAGGTGTGCGTGTCGCCGATATCGGGGTCCACTACCGAAAGCTCTATAAGTTCGACACCTGTCTGGTTTTCCGGAACGTGATACTCGTTGCCCGTACAGTCGTCGTCGTGGCCGTGATAGGTCTGACCGTGGACGCCGTCATCTTCATGATAGTGTCCTGTTTCCCCGTCCTGGATATGCCCCCAATGGCCATCATGATGATCGTCCCAGTGCTTGTTGCCCTGGTCCGGCCGGTAGATCGCGTTGCCGACGATCAGATCAGGCGGGGCGTTCTCAGTCACACCCGAAGTCACCGTCACGGGAAATACCGCGCTCGACTGGGATCCATCACTTGATGTGGCGGTGATCGTCACGTCGATGGTCTCGCCTGCAACCAGCGCTGCACCACTGGCGAGGGTCACCACACCGGTGTCTGCGTCGATATCAAACCGGCTGTCGTCGATGGAATAGGTCACCGTGTCTCCGGCGTCAGCATCTTCCGCGAATGCCGTCAGGCCGATCACCATTCCGGCAGCAGCTGTCGCCGCAACCAGATTCTGGGCCGTATCGACATCCCTGACCGGCCCGATCGGCTCATTGTCGTCGGCAGGCCCTTCCGGCTCCACGTCGATGACGTCGATCACGATGGTTTCCGTGTCCGACAGCCCGCCGCTATCGGTAACGGTAATCTCAACGCTCACCTGGGTCTCGGTCTCATAATCGAGCGCCACACCGTCCTTCAGTTTGAGAATGTTCTCACCGTTGATCGATATGACCTCGAAGCGACTATCGGAAACCGTGAAACTGTGCGTATCGCCGACATCGGGATCGAATACCGACAAGGTACCGATCTCCGCCCCCGGATCTTCTTCATAGACCGCGGCACGAGCCGTGGTTTCGAAAGTTGTCTGGTCGAAGACGACGTCGTCGAAATCCTCGTCACCCCCGCCGGCAATGTCCTCAAAGCCGATCCTGATGCCGCTTTCCACCGTATAGTCGTATCCATCCGGATTGAGTGACCCGTTGCCAGAGAAAAGAACATTGGCCTCGGCCCCAACCAGCAGCGTCCCGTCGGGTCCGACAGCCTGCCAGTTCCCCTGCCCGTCTTTCTGGAACGTCACCTTGTCACCGGCAAGAAGACCATTGTTCGTGTCTGCACCATCCGGGATCAGGAAATAGCCGATTTCGCTCGCTTCGACGCCTTCCAGATAGAGGGTCGCCGTATCGCCCGGCGTCAATTGGTTCTGGTTGACCCAGACGATTTCGCCGGCCATGGGATTGCCGTTGCCGTCCACGTAGAAGACACCAAGCACATTGCTGTGGCCGGCGTATTCCTCGACAAAGGTCAGCGTCACGGAAACACCCGGCCCAAGTTCCGGATCGAAGTCGAGGTCCGGCGCCTCATTGGCATCGGCAATCGCAATCGTGAAGGTTTCGGTTGAGACTGATCCGTCAGTCGAAGTAGCTGTCACCAGAATATCGATTTCCGGTTCGGTTTCCTTGTCGAAGCTTGCCCCACTGGCAACGGTGATCACCCCCGACACCGGATCGATCTCGAAGCGCGTGTCACCGCTGAGCTGATAACTCACGCTATCACCTGCATCCGGATCGTTTGCAAAGGCAGTCAGACCCACGACGGCACCTGCAGCGGC
This sequence comes from Roseibium sp. ROS1, assembly GCF_054658215.1. Classification (NCBI taxonomy): domain Bacteria; kingdom Pseudomonadati; phylum Pseudomonadota; class Alphaproteobacteria; order Hyphomicrobiales; family Stappiaceae; genus Roseibium; species Roseibium sp. ROS1. The sequence goes on along the minus strand of NZ_BAAGIG010000001.1, from coordinate 305,637 downwards.
GTTTTCAAGAACCTGGTTTGCGCTGGCATCAATGTCGGCGAGCGGACCGATGGGAGAATTGGTGTCGTCGATATCGATCACGTCGATCACCACGATCTCCGTGTCGGAAAGACCGCCCTGGTCGGTTGCCGTCACCTCAAGCGTCACCTGAGTTTCGGTTTCGTAATCGAAGGCCTGATCGTCCTTCAATTTGAGAAGGTATCGGTCGCCGGAAACGACCACCTCAAACCGGTCGTCCGAAACAGTGAATGTATGCGTATCGCCCACATCCGGATCGAATACTGACAAGGGCGCAATCTCAGCGCCGTAATATTCCTCGACGACCGCAGTGCGGTTGTCGGAAACAATGGACACACTGTCGATCAGCGCACCACCCAGGTTATCGGAACCGATCTCAACGAATGTCAGCGTATTGGAGCCGTCGCCGGATCCGCCAACGATGTCATAGGCATAGGCCTGCCAGCCCGTTCCCGTAGTGGCCGGGTCGATCGTGTCGATCAACTCGCCGTTCCAATAGACCTCGGCGACACTTTCCCCCACGCCGCCGCGCGACTTCATGTCGAATGTCAGATGATAGACTTGACCATCAAGCTGCCCCTCTATTTGCTGAGAAGCCCAGCCATTGTTCATGGCTGCAAGGTCCAGATGATGACCGCCGTCTGTCGCGCCGTAACTATTGTGCCCCGCCTCATGCACATCGACGTTGTCGTAGGTCCAACCCTCGATCGAAGTTGGATTTTCGTACCAGCCGGACCCGGCTGGTCCGCCGTGAACCCCGTCATAGATTTCGAAGCTGCCGTTGACGACAAACTGTTCTGAGCCGTTTTCCAGATGAACGATCAGATCCGGTGCTTCATTGTTATCTGTCACGGCCACGGTGAAGGTCTTAGTTGAGGAAGAGCCATCCGTTGACGTTGCGGTGACAGTCATCTCGATGGAAGGTTCTATTTCCGCATCGAACTGCGCGCCATCCTTTACGGTGATGACACCTGTGTCCGGATCGATCTCGAACCTGTCGTCACCAGTCAGCTGGTAGGAGACACTGTCCGCCGGATCAGGATCCTCGGCGAAGGCGGTGATCCCGGCATATTCACCGCCATTGGCAGTCTCTGAAATGCTGTTGGCTGCCGGGTCGATGTCGCTCACCGGCCCGATATCGAATTCGTTTTCGTCGCCCACAATAATCCGGAAGGTGCCAGTCGAGGTTGACCCATCTGTCGAGGTGGCAGTGACTTCAATATCGATATAGGGGGTCGTCTCGCGGTCAATCACCGCGCCATCAGCAACGGTAATAACGCCCGTATCCGGGTCGATATCGAACCGACTATCGGTGATGGAATAGGAAACCGTGTCGGCTGCATCAGGATCTTCGGCGAACGCCGTTACACCGACAACCGTGCCACCGGCGGAGTTCTCCTGAACGAAGTTGTCGGCTCCATCCACATCCGTCACCGGACCGATATCGAACTCATTCGCGTCGCCCACCGTGATCCGGAAGGTGCCGGTCGAAGTCGAGCCATCTGTCGAGGTGGCAGTGACCTCGATATCGATAAAAGGCGTCGTCTCGCGATCAATCACCGCGCCATCGGCAACGGTAATAAGGCCCGTATCCGGATCGATCTCGAACCGACTATCGGTGATGGAATAGGTAACCGTGTCCGTGGCATCCGGGTCTTCAGCAAACGCCGTCACACCGACAACGGTGCCACCGGCGGAGTTCTCCTGGACGAAGTTGTCGGCTCCGTCCACATCCGTCACCGGACCGATATCGAACTCGTTCTCGTCGCCCACCGTGATCCGGAAGGTCCCGGTCGAGGTTGACCCATCCGTTGACGTCGCCGTCACTTCAATATCGATAAAAGGCGTCGTCTCGCGGTCAATCACCGCGCCATCAGCAACGCTAATAACGCCCGTATCCGGGTCGATATCGAACCGACCATCGGTGATGGAATAGGTGACCGTGTCGGTCGCATCCGGATCTTCGGCGAACGCCGTCACACCGACAACCGTGCCACCGGCAGAATTCTCCTGGACGAAGTTGTCGGCACCATCAACGTCCGTCACCGGACCGATATCGAACTCGTTTTCGTCGCCCACCGTGATCCGGAAGGTCCCGGTCGAGGTTGACCCATCCGTTGACGTCGCCGTCACTTCAATATCGATATAGGGGGTCGTCTCGCGATCAATCACCGCGCCATCAGCAACGGTAATAACGCCCGTATCCGGGTCGATATCGAACCGACCATCGGTGATGGAATAGGTGACCGTGTCGGTCGCATCAGGATCTTCGGCGAACGCCGTCACACCGACAACCGTGCCACCGGCAGAATTCTCCTGGACGAAGTTGTCGGCTCCATCAACGTCTGTCACCGGACCGATATCGAACTCGTTCTCGTCGCCCACCGTGATCCGGAAGATACCGGTCGAAGTTGAGCCATCCGTTGAGGTGGCTGTAACCTCGATATCGATAAAAGGCGTCGTTTCGCGGTCAATCACAGCACCATCGGCAACGGTAATAACGCCCGTATCCGGGTCGATCTCGAACCGGCTGTCTGTAATGGAATAGGTGACCGTGTCCGTCGCATCAGGATCTTCGGCGAACGCCGTCACACCGACAACCGTGCCACCGGCGGAGTTCTCCTGGACGAAGTTGTCGGCTCCATCAACGTCCGTCACCGGACCGATATCGAACTCGTTTTCGTCGCCCACAGTGACCCGGAAGGTTCCTGTCGAGGTTGACCCATCCGTTGACGTCGCCGTCACTTCAATATCGATAAAAGGCGTCGTCTCGCGGTCGATCACCGCGCCATCGGCAACGGTAATAACGCCCGTATCCGGGTCGATATCGAACCGACTATCGGTGATGGAATAGGTGACCGTGTCGGTCGCATCCAGATCCTCGGCGAACGCCGTCACACCGACAACGGTGCCGCCCACGGAGTTCTCCTGAACGAAGTTGTCGGCTCCGTCCACATCCGTCACCGGACCGATATCGAACTCGTTTTCATCACCAACTGTAATTCGGAAGGTTCCGGTCGAAGTCGAGCCATCTGTCGAGGTGGCAGTGACTTCAATATCGATATAGGGCGTCGTTTCGCGGTCAATCACCGCGCCATCGGCAACGGTAATAAGGCCCGTATCCGGGTCGATATCGAACCGACTATCGGTGATGGAATAGGTGACCGTATCCGTCGCATCCGGATCATTCGCAAAGGCGACCACGCCGACAACGGTACCCCCTGCGGCGTTTTCCGTTACAAAATTGTCGGTGCTGTCGACGTCCTCGACAGGGCCGACCTCGGTGTTCCCACCATCGCCGCCTTCACCAGCACCTCCGCCTCCGCCGCTGGTTCCGTCACCAACCTGGGAGCCCGATGACTGAATGCCATCGCCGCCCAGATCGAATTGAGACAACGTCGGGTCGAGACCACGCGCTTCCGGAACGGCACCGTCGCCAAGGCCGCCGTCATCGTTTGGACCACCATCGGCGGTTTCGGCCACTTCGGTACCGCCGTCCGGCAGTAGCGTGTCACCGGTTCCAGCTCCGCCCAATCCCTGACCCAGCCCCCCATGCGCACCCTGGCCATCTCTGCCACCGTCGCCGCCAAGTCCCTCGGCATCCTGGGTTGAAGCATCAGATCCTCGATCTTCGAGGGGCACAGCCTGGTAAAGGTTCGCCAAGGTTGCTTCACCGGTATCTTCCGGTTCCATGGACAAGGAATAATCATTGCCACCGGCCGGGCGGTAGGGATCGCCTGCTTGAGCCTCCATGCGTGCAGGCGACGGTTCTGATCCGCCGTTGGACTTTGCTGCGGTCTCCGTTGAAGAAGAAACGCCGGGCTTGCCTGCATTCGCTGAAGTATCGGTGTCGGCCATGACTTGCACGTGCTCCGTTAAAACCTAACGTCATCACACGCAGGGTTACCTTAATAAAAACCAACTTCAATCTTCGAATTACATGTATAACTTGATGTAAATTTAGAATTTGTGGTATTTTTGGTAAACGATTTTGAAACAATTACGCGCCTTAATGTATTCAAGGAGGCGCTTACTATGGCATCTTTTATCACTGATACTTTTTCCAGTATCAAACTGCCACAACTGGAGTTTTTTTCCTCCGAAACCGGAGAAAAAGTATCAACACCGAAACTCCCGCGCTCAGTGGTAACCGCTTCCATCCTGATCAATATCCTCGGTCTGGCGATGCCACTGACCATCTTGCAGGTCTATGACCGGATTCTGCCGAACAAGTCGACCGACACGCTCGTCATCCTGATCGCAGGACTGGGTTTCGTTCTGGTGATCGATGCCGTTCTGAAAACGACACGGTCGTATCTGACGGGCTGGCTTGCAGCCTCTTTCACCCACCAGGCCAACGTCGAAGCAGCCAGACGTCTTCTGCACTCCAGAGCGGACATCAACTCTGAGGCGACAGTCACCAAACACCTGGACTCGCTGCGCTCACTGCAGGCAATGGGCGACCATTACGGTGGTCAGGCCCGCCTCCTGGCAATCGACCTTCCCGCCAGCCTCCTCTTTCTTGCCGTCCTGTTTCTTATCGGGGGGCCGATCGGCTTCGTGCCGCTTGTTCTCCTGGCCTTGTTTGCCCTGAGAACCGCCGCTCTAAATACAAGGATCGACAGCCTGATTGAAAAACGCGCAGAGCAGGATCAGCGTAAATACGATTTCATCTTCGAGGTCCTGTCCGGTCTCAACACCATCAAGGCCATGGCCTTCGAGCCCGTCATCCTGCGAAGGTTTGAACGCCTGCAGACGCAAAATTCTCGCCTTGGCTACGACTATATCGATCTCACCAACCGGGCACGGAATTCCTCCGGGTTCTTCACCGTCCTCACAACGGTCTGCGTGGTGTCGGCCGGGGCCCTCATGGTCATGTCCGGGTTCATCAGTGTCGGGGCGGTTGCGGCCTGCACCCTGCTGGCAGGTCAGGTTGTGCAGCCCCTGCTGCGCGGCATCAACCACTGGACGGACATGCAGCGGGTCAAACATGATTTCCGCGAAGCGCGCGCCCTGTTCGATTTGCCAAAGGAAGAGCGATCAGGAAACAGGAACCTGACAATTGTCGGCAACATCAAGCTGCAAAATGCCAGCTTCGCCGCGCGCAGCGATGCGATCGTACCTGTCCAGAATCTGAGCCTGACGATCAATGCCGGAGAAACCGTTGCCTTTGAGGGCAGCGACGGCAGCGGCCGAACGACGCTTGCTCGCCTGATTTCCGGTGATATCGAACCGACCTCCGGCAAGGTCATGATAGACGGACAGGATTTGTACGGTGTCGACCACCGGTATCTGTGCCGGCACATCGCCTACGTCAGCAACGACGCCCAGATGTTCGCCGGCACGATCCTGCAGAACCTGACTCTCTTCGGATCTCGCGCGAGCCCGCAAAAAGCCCGATTGGCGGCGGACCTGATCGGCCTTGAAAAGGATATTCACCTGCTGCCGTTGGGCTACGACACAATGCTCGGCAACGCGATTGAAGAAAATCTCACCGACAGCATGGTACAGCGCATTGCCATTGCGCGCGCGCTCGCAGGCGAACCGAAGATCCTTATCCTCAACGATGCCAACGGCGCTCTCGACCACAAGAGCGAAGCCCAGCTCGTTGAAGCGTTGAAGCGGCTCAAAGGCCAGTTGACGACGTTGATCGTCAGCCACCGCCCTTCTTTCCGCGCCATTGCCGACAAGCAGTTTCTGATGGAGCACGGCCGGATTAGCGCCTTGCCGGACACGCCGAACACCCCTCGATACAAATTGCGGCGGCGCGAGCCTGCCGACACCAAAAAGCAGGCTTAGGAGCTGAACATGTCCCTGGCGGCTTTTGAAAACGCGGACTCGATCTTTCAGAACCTGAACCCGGCAGAGAGCCGGATGAACCTGGAAACCCGTGTCCAGCAGCATTCAGGCAGTACGATCGACCGCGCGTCTCCGGCAGAGGCCTGTTTGCTGCCCCTGCTGGAAGCTCTCGGTTGGGATGGCATGGAACGCCATCTCTTCGAAGCCCTGCCTCACCTTGAAGGCATAAAGGGCATCTTCGACCTTCGCGCCGTGCTGACCCGGCTGAACTTTCGGGTCACTCCGACCGGACGGTCCGCAAAGCAGCTGACCGCGGAACAGTTTCCCTGCCTGGTGAAACACGGAGACAATCTACTGGTCGGCCTGGGGCGCACGAGCGACGGCCGGTTCCAGGCCTACAGCGGCGAGGCTCATCGCACGGTCGCCATTGCCTTCAGCGAACTCAAGGATGCCGAGATCTTCGTGATCGAGCCGGATGACAGCACCGAAAGCGCCGGTTTCCAGCACTGGTCTTCCCGCCTGTTCCATCAGTTCAGAGGCACGGTGCTGTCGATCATGACCGTCGGCCTGCTGTCGAACATCCTGGCGCTCGGTCTGCCGCTCTTTGTCATGAGCGTTTACGACAAGGCTATCGGCGCCAAATCCGTTTCCGTGCTGGTCACGTTGCTGATCGGCATTGCACTTGTGCTGATCATGGACTGGATGGTCAGAGGCACCAAATCGCATCTCCAGGCCTACCTGGGCGCCAGGCTCGACGCGGTGGTCGCCAACACCACCTTCCGCCATTTCTTGCATCTGCCGCTCCCCCTGATTTCGTCCGCCCCCATCGGAGCGCAGATCACCCGTCTGAAGCAGTTCGACGGTGTGCGTGACGTCTTTCACGGCAATCTCGCCAATGCATTGATCGACCTTCCCTTCTCGGTGATTTTCGTCATGGTTCTCGGCTTCATAGGCGGGCCGCTTGCACTGCTGCCGGCTGGGCTGCTGGTGCTCTATGTCCTGTCGGCCATGCTCATCGTTCCGCGCATGAAACAGGCAATCAATCAGGCCGGCGATGCAAAGTCGCGCATGCAGAACATCACCGTGGAGATCCTGTCGAAGCGAAAGGCCATCCGGGAACTGTCCGCCGACGACATCTGGGTCGAGAAATACCGGGCGATTTCCGCGGACTTTGCGCTGAAGAACCTGAAGACGAGGCAACTGTCGCAGGTCATGCAAGTGGTCTCGCAGATGTTCATGACCCTGTGCGGCATCGGTGTCCTCGGTTTCGGAGCCGTTCTGGTCATGAACCAGGACCTTTCTCAAGGCGCGCTCATTGCTGTCATGGCCCTTTCCTGGCGTGCGCTCAGCCCGATGCATCAGGCCTTTCTCAGCGTATCGCAACTGGGCCAGGCCCAGCAGACGATCGAACGGATCAACAGCCTTCTGAAAATCGAAATGGAACGCCAGCCCGGCAGGCTGCCGAGCCTGCACCGCCAGTTCCAGGGCACGATCCGCTTTTCCAACGTCGTGCTGCGCTACCCTTCCCGCCAGGAACCGGCCTTGCGCAATTTTTCGCTTCAGATGGAGCAGGGATCCGTAACCGCGATCACAGGCCCGAGCGGTTGCGGCAAGACCTCGCTCGTGCGGGCCGTGCTCGGGCTTTATCGACCCCAGATGGGCGCTGTCCTTGTCGACGATCTCGACATCCGCCAGCTCGACCCGGGCGAATGGCGCAACTCCATCGGCTACGCACCGGAACATCACGATTTCTTCTACGGTACGATTGCGCAGAACTTCCGCATGGCCAATCCGCAGGCGGACAACGATCAGGTTCGCAAGGCCTTCGAGGAATTCGGCCTCAACGCCTATGGCGAGCTTCTGCCCCAGGGTGTGGAGACCCGGTTGACCGGCCAGCTGATCGAAGTGCTGCCGGACAACGTCAAACAACGCCTGCTGCTGGCCAGAGCCTTCATGCGCCCTGCCCCGATCTATCTGCTCGATAACCCTGCCGGAAATCTGGATTTCGAAGGCGACAAGTTCCTGATGAAGAAGATCGACCAGGTTCGCGGCAAGTCGACCGTCGTCATCACGACCTACCGCCCCAGCCACATGCGCATGGCAGACAACCTCGTCTACATGCAGAACGGCATGGTGGCGATAGCCGGAGCCCCGAAGGACATCCTTGAAGACGTGCTCAAGCAGCAATCGAAATAACGTAAGGGGCCGCCGCCGGCCCGCCGCAAGACAACCGCCGAGGACTTTCCAATGGCAGCAAAAGACGATCCCGACACACTCCGCAAGGCGGTCTACGGCCGCGTCGGCCTTCCGCTGGAATTGGAAGACGGCGTGCCCCCAGCCTTTTATTCACGCCTCCTCATGGGACTGACCATCGCTACCGGCTTCCTGTTGCTGTGGGCTGCCATCGGCCAGATCCGGGAAGTGGCCAACACGATCGGGGAGATAGCGCCTGCCGGCCAGATTTTGAAAGTGGAGCACCTGGAAGGCGGCATCGTCTCGGAGATCCTTGTTGAGGAAGGCCAGCTGGTACAGGCCGGAGACCCACTCGCCCACCTGGAAAAACAGGATACGACCACGGAACTCGCCCGCATTCAAAGCCGTCTCAGCTATCTGGAACTTGAGGAACGCCGTCTGCTTGCACAGGAATACAGTGATGCCAACACCGTTGGCCTGCGCCTGGACCCGTCGGTGGATGGCCTGAGCACCCAGCAACGGGCTGCCTTGACCGCCAACCGCAAGGCGGTTGCCGACGAACAGGAAGCCTACACCGCGCGTGTCGCCCAGAGGCGTGCCGAAGTGGTCAGCCTGGAGGCACAGGTCGAACTTCAAAAATCACAGGTCGAACTGGAAAAGGAAAAATTCCAGATCCAGGAAGGTTTGCTGAAAGACGGCTACACGTCGCGTCGCCGCTTCCTGGAGGCCAAGGGGGATTTTCAGCGGTCGCAGGTCACACTGGAACAGCTGTTCGGCAATCTCGCACAGGCCCGTGAAATGCTGACCGAAGCCCAGGCCAGCCTCAGTCAGGCCGGCGCCGAAGTGAACCGGGATGTCGCCGACGAGCGCGCCAGGATTGCCCAGGAGCGCGACGAACTGAAACAGGAAATCGCCAAACTGAAAGACCGGCAGGACCGCCTGTTCGTGAAGGCGCCGGTGGCAGGTTACGTCAAGAGCCTTGGCCCGACCGGTCGTGGTGCGGTCGTCAATCCCGGCGATCTGATTGCCGAGATCGTCCCCCTGTCCGAAAACCTCGTTGCCGAGGTGAAGGTCAATCCGAAGGACGTCGGCCATATCAACATCGGCGACAGGGCCGACATCACGATCACCAGCTACGACCCGAACATCTATGGAACCGTGGCCGCGGAAGTGGAGACCATTTCCGCCTCGAGTTTCCAGGACGAATTCGGCGAATACTACTTCAAGGCAACCCTCGCCTTTCCCGGCCAGGTCATCGGCGCCGGTTCACACGAACGGCCGATCCGCCCTGGCATGCAGGTCAACGCCCAAGTGGTCACCGGATCGAAATCGATCCTCCTTTACCTGCTGCACCCTGTAACACGTGCGGCACGAACGATCTTCACAGAGCGCTGAAGTCGAGTTTTCCGGAAATCCTGAAGCCCCGGAAACACTCCGGGGCTTTTTCTTCTTGCAGGTACACCCAGGCTTCTTCCGAGAAAGAGTGGAGGTCGCCGCCCAGGATACAAAAAACCCCGGAGCGAACTCCGGGGTTTTGATGTTTTCACACTTCATTGGCTCAGTGGGTTGCCGGCGTCACCATCGCATAGATCGTGTCATGCACGTTGAGCACGCCGATCGGACGGCCATCGCTGTTGACGATGTTTGCCTCGCCCTCGCCCGTGTCGGCAAAGGTCCGGGCCGCTTCTTCCAGCAGGATGCCGCTGGAAATCGTCGGTCCGTTTTCCAACGTCCGGGACGTATCCATGACCGTATCGACCAGGATCACCCGGCCACGGTTCACTTCCTTGACGAAGTCGGCAATGTAGGCGTCCGCAGGCTTCAGAACGATTTCCTGCCCGGTCCCCTGCTGCACGACTGCCCCGTCGCGCAGGATCGCGATCCTGTCGCCAAGGCGCAGCGCCTCGTCCAGATCGTGGGTGATGAAGACGATGGTCTTGTGCAGCTCTTCCTGAAGGTCGAGAAGCACGGTCTGCATGTCCATGCGGATTAGCGGGTCGAGCGCCGAGAACGCCTCGTCCATCAGCAGAATGTCAGCATCGTTGGTGAGTGCGCGCGCAAGCCCCACACGCTGCTGCATGCCGCCGGACAGCTGGTTGGGATAGTGGTTCTCGAACCCTTCCAGCCCGACGCGGGCAATCCAGCGGGCCGCACGCTCTTCAGCTTCCTTGACCGGCACACCCTGGATTTCCAGACCATAGATGGCGTTCTTCATCACCGTGCGGTGTGGCAGCAGCGCGAACTTCTGGAACACCATCGCCGTCTTGTGGCGGCGGAATTCCCGAAGCTCTGCCTGAGACATCTTGCAGACATCATCGTTGCCATAAAGCACTTCGCCATCGGTCGGGTCGATCAACCGGTTGATATGGCGGATCAAGGTGGATTTGCCCGAGCCGGAAAGGCCCATCACTACCTGGATCTTGCCACCCGGCATGGAGATGTTGATGTCGTTGAGGCCAAGCACATGGTTGAATTTCTCGTTCAACTCGGACTTGGATATGCCGTCCTTGACCTTCTTGACCATCTCCTTGCCGTTCGATCCGAAGATCTTGTAGAGATTCTTGATCTCGATACCCGTTGCCTCAGCCATGAAGCACCTCCGAATGTTTTTGAAGGCGTTTTCCATATGCCTGTGTTGCCCGGTCGAATATGATAGCGATCGCGACAATCGCTAGACCGTTCTGAACCCCCATGAAGAAATACTGGTTTGCGATAGCGTTCAGGACAGGCTGCCCAAGCCCTTTGACCCCGATCAGGGCCGCGACAACAACCATGGCCAGTGCCATCATGATTGTCTGGTTGATCCCCGCCATGATGGTTGGTAGCGCCAAGGGCAACTGAACATTGACTAGCTTTTGCCATGGGCTGGATCCAAACGCATCGGCAGCCTCAAGGACATCCTGATCGACAAGGCGGATTCCAAGATTCGTCAATCGGATAGTCGGCGGGATAGCATACACAACGATCGCGATCAGGCCGGCAACTTTACCAATTCCGAAAATCATCACGACCGGAATGAGGTAGACGAAGCTCGGCATCGTCTGCATCAGGTCCAAAATGGGGTTGATCCAGCCTTGAACCCGTTCCGAGCGCGACATCAAAATGCCAAGCGGGATTCCCAAAAGAATAGCCAACATGGTACAGACCGTGACCATGGCGATGGTCCGCATGGTGTCTTCCCACATACCGAATACACCGATCAGGACGAGTGAAAAGAGTGATCCGGCAACGATCTTGTAGTTCCGGCTCATCAGGAAGACGATGCTGAGAAGAACAGCCAGCACAATTGGCCAAGGTGACGAAATCAGTAGGTCTTCCAGCCAGATGAGAAAATCTTTCAGGGGATCGAAAGCGTGTTCGATCGCTTCGCCATAGGCCCCCAGAAAAGTGTCAACTGTGCCGTCGATCGTCACGCGAATGTCTCGCAACGTACCCCTGCTTAACGAAGGAAATTCAATCCAATCCATCTAACCAATCCTGATGGTATTCTTTTTGCCCCATATGGAAAGGGCCGCACCTGCTGGGGCGGCCCTTCTACTTATTGCCGGCTCAGAGTGCCGACTTGACCTTTTCGGCCGTTTCCGGGCTAACCCACTTGGTCCAGACATCCTCGAAGTTTTCGAGGAAGTAGTAGGCACCATCTTCATTGGTCGCCTGGTTGTCGGTCATCCAGGCAAGAACCTTGCCGGCCGTCCGGTTATCCCAGGTGCGGCCCTTGATGTACTCCATGGCCGGGCCTGCCTTGTTGGCAAAGTCGTCGGTGACGACGGTAAAGACTTCAGACTTCACCCAAGAGTTCGGCTTAGGCTCCGGGCAGTCCTCGATCACGGTGCAGGTGTCCCACTCTTCCTTGTCATGCGGGACTTCGAAGTCGAGCAGGGTCATGTCGTACTTGCCGAGGATCGCGGTCGGTGCCCAATAGTAACCGAGCCAGCCTTCCTTGCGCTCGTTGGCTTTTGCGAGTGAGCCATCGAGACCGGCAGCAGAACCCGGATCAACCAGTTCGAAACCGCCCTTGTCGAAGCCGAAGGCACGGAACAGGTTTCCGGTTGTGATGCGGCAGTTCCAGCCGGTCGGACACGTGAAGAAGGCACCCTTGCTTTCGTCTTCCGCGCCAGGGAACAGTTCTGGATGTGCAAGAGCGTCCTTCACTGTGTAAATATTATGCTCTTCGGCGATATAGGTCGGAACCCAGAAGCCTTCGACACCGCCTTCGTTCAGGATTTCACCGCCAATGATCAGGGAGCCTTCGGCAACTTCCTTGTCGAGAGGCTCGCGCACGGCGTTGATCCAGAGTTCCGGCGCCATGTCCGGCTTCCCTTTGGAGCTCATGGAGGTGAAGGTTGGCATCGTGTCGCCTGTGACCAGTTCGACGTCGCAGCCGTAACCATTTTCCAGAATGATCTTGTCGATCTGCGCGATAGCACCTGCCGACGCCCAGTTCATTTCCGCAACGGTGACCGTGCCGCACTCTTCTGCCATGGCGGACGAGGCCATGCCGATAAGAGCGGTCGCGGCGACCGAGACAAACAACTTCTTCATGAGGATGCTCCTGTGCAGTCTGTTTGCTTGAGATTGAATTGGGCGCGGCGCGCGAAAGCTTCCGTGAAAGCAATCACCTCCCTGCGCGTCCAATGGAAAAGAATAACGAGTTGAGAACAGAATTGAGCCGTGAAGGCTTCTAGATTAAATCTTATTAATTCAGCCTTCATTTGACGCATATACGTTGTTCTTGCTCGAAATAAGCCTGACCGCCGTCTCTACTTGAGAAGAAGGTCATACTCGGTATTTGTACCGAGCTCAGGCCCAACGACCAATACAATTGCATTAAGAGGCTCCTAGCACAACAGTATAGTCGCAATTCCCATACCATTCATACGTCAAATTTCGTGAACATGCCTGCAAACGACATTTTAGTGCCGGTATTCGTCATGACACATAATTTTCTTACTATGACAGTGATTCTTTTCACCCTTAAAAGGTGTTTAAACTCAATAAGATCAACCAGTAAGTGCCGAATTTAACCATATGTACTGATGACCTGATCGCGCAACACCTTGTGCACGAGGTCGGCAAGTACCGGTGCGGCACAAGTGTGCTTTCGCAAGAAAACCATTTCGCGTCCGGCCCCGCCCTGAAGATCTTTCAAGGTCATTTCCGGACCATGCATCCGCAACCCTTGCCAGACGGGCAAAATCGCCTGTCCTGCTCCCTGAGACACCATCTGCGCGATCGTTTCCGGAGCATCGAGCTCACAAAGGATGTGTTCTTCGCCAACCAACGCGCCAAAATCCGCCCAGAGTTTGCGGCCGCCCCACGATTGCCTGTCATAGACAATCCAGGGCAGCTTTCCGGCCTCGGTTTTGGATAGATCGCGTTCGGGCGGCAAGGCATGAACGATAGCCTGAGCCTCCAGTGTTCTGCAGATGATGTCCTTGGGCAATTCAAATGGGGCGGCAACCGTAATGGCCGCGTCCAACGCCCCGCTGCGCAATCCTTCGTAAAGATCGGCCGACGTGCCGGGCCGAACGGTCAGCACCGCCTGAGGCGCCTTTTGCCGGAACTGCTGGATGACCGCGGGCACGTTGTCCGAAAGGGCCGTCGATACCGCCCCAAGCCGAAATGGACCGCTTAACCCATCAGCATCTATGCGGTTTGTCAGCTGCTCCGCGTCCCGCACAAGGCGACGTGCTGCAGGCAACAGCCGGAAACAGGTTTCGGTCGGCAGGGCTGCGTGTGCCGTTCGGTTGAGAAGCATTGCCCCCAATTCGGCTTCAAGCACACGAATACGCTGGCTGACGGCAGCGGCCGTGAGCCCCTGCTGCCGCGCAGCCGCAGCAATGGATCCGGTTTCGGCAACGGCCAGCAGGCTTTCAAGAAATCGGGTGTCCAAAACATTTTCCTTCGCTCAGAAGCAGAAAAACATCTTAAATGTTTTGAATCGGATCTGCTACTCAACATCCGTTTTCAAAGGAGCCGAGCGATGCAACCCTGTTTTCACCTTGCCTATCACGTAACCGATCTGGACGAAGCCCGCGCGTTCTACGGCGGCCTGCTTGGCTGCAAGGAAGGCCGCAGCACGCAGACCTGGGTCGACTTCAACTTCTTCGGCCATCAGGTGTCCCTCCATCTCGGCAAGCCTTTCGAGACGACCAACACCGGCAAGGTCGGTGATCACATGGTGCCGATGCCGCACCTGGGCGTGGTGCTGGACATGGAGACCTGGAAGACGCTTGCGCAAAAACTGACAGACGCTAACCTCGCCTTCGTCATCGCCCCGACCGTCCGGTTCGAGGGCCAACCCGGCGAGCAGAGCACCATGTTTTTCAAGGACCCTTCCGGCAACCCAATCGAAATCAAGGGCTTTGCCGATGAAGCCGGGGTTTTCGCCGCATGAGGCCCGTCGTTCCCTTTGTTTCCTCTGCAAGCCCTGATGAGCGCCAGAGCTGGCGCGAAGCACTGCCGAAGGCGCTCGACGGCATCGCCGAGGTCAAGCTGTTCGAAGACCTGACGGAAGACCAACGATCTGAAGCGCGCGTTGCCATCGTCGCCAATCCCGACCCCGCCAATGTGGCGGCACTTCCCAATCTGGTCTGGGTACAAAGCCTGTGGGCCGGGGTGGAGCGCCTGATGGGTGAGCTTCCCGCAAACGGTCCGAAAATCGTCCGCCTGACGGATCCGCAAATGGCGGAAACCATGTCGGAAGCGGTTCTTGCCTGGACGCTTTACCTGCACAGGAGCATGCCCCGATACATTGCCCAGCAGCGGCAGAAGGTCTGGCAGGACCATGTACTCGAACGTCCACAGGAACGCACGGTTGGTGTTCTGGGTCTTGGCAAGCTCGGCGCAGCCGCCGCCATGCGGATGAAAGCCAACGGCTTCAACGTGCTCGGCTGGAGCCGTACCGAAAAATCAATTGAAGGCATAGCCTGCCGGCATGGTCGCGCCGGGCTTCTGGAGGTGCTCGGCCAGTCCGATTTCATCGTCCTGCTGATGCCGCTGACGGATGAAACACGCGGATTGCTCGGCCAGGACGAGCTGAGCGCCTGCAAGAAGGGCGCCTCGATCATCAACTTCGCCCGAGGCCCTATTATCGACACTGCCGCTCTCATCAACAAACTCGACAACGGCCCGCTCGGCCATGCCGTTCTCGACGTCTTCGATGAAGAGCCCCTGCCACCGTCAAGTCCGCTGTGGGATCATGACAAGGTCACGGTGCTGCCGCACATATCCGCCCCGACCATCATCAGCACAGCGTCCAGGATCGTGGCAGACAACATCGGCCGGTATTTTGAAGACGGTACGGTTCCCCCAGCCGTCGACCGGGACCGTGGATACTGAAATTTGATCCGCTCTCCGTCGCAATAGTGTCAAGGATCAGCCTCTAATCAGGCGACAACCGTTTCGTCTCCTTCAAAGGTGTTTCATGACCGATCTCCCAATTCTTGGTGCCGCGCTGACAGTCGACGCGCTGGAAACCCATCGCAATCTGATGCTGGACAAACCGCGGGATCTGGAACTTCAGGACTTTTGGCCGGCCGAAGTGCTGAACGGTGACTGGAAACCGATTGTCGAGAAGGCCCAAAAACTGCTGGACGGCCATCAGGGCCGTGTCGGCATTCACGGCCCCTTCTTCGGCTTCACCGTCGACAGCATGGACGTGGATGTCCGCGAGATCGTACGCAAGCGCCTGTTGCAGGGGCTGGAAGTC
Organism: Roseibium sp. ROS1; assembly: GCF_054658215.1. Classification (NCBI taxonomy): domain Bacteria; kingdom Pseudomonadati; phylum Pseudomonadota; class Alphaproteobacteria; order Hyphomicrobiales; family Stappiaceae; genus Roseibium; species Roseibium sp. ROS1. The sequence continues at coordinate 289,916 of NZ_BAAGIG010000001.1, read as the reverse complement.
TGCGAGGCACTGGGTGGCACCCATATGGTCGTGCACAGCCCCTATACGACCTGGGACTTCAACAACCTCGACAATTATGAAAATGCCCGGCAGCGCAAGATAGAGCTCTGTCACCTGACCATGAGCGACGCAGTCAAGCGGGCGGAAGATATCGGCTGCGAACTCGTCATCGAGAACATCGAGGACAAGGACCCTTATGCCCGGATAGAGCTTGCCGAGAGCTTCGGTTCACAGGCGGTGAAAATCTCTATCGATACCGGACACGCTCACTATGCTCATGGCACGACTGGCGCCCCGCCGGTCGATTACTACGTCAGGGCCGCCGGCAATCGTCTGCGCCATATCCACCTGCAGGACGCGGATGGATACGCCGACCGCCACTGGACGCTTGGGCAGGGCACCATCAACTGGCACTCCGTGTTCGGCGCGCTTTCCAAACTCGAGAGTGATCCGCGCCTGATCATTGAACTGCGCGACCATTCCGGCCTGCCGGCATCAATTGCAAACATGGCGGCACTTGGATTGGCGCAGTAACCACCAGGACGGCACTGCGAGGCGGCGCATATCCGTGCGCCGTCTTTGCGGACAAGTGCTTCGCAGGGCGCACGCCGAGCCGCAATGACGCCCAGGCGAAAGCCTGAGCGTCTGATTTTTTGGCCTCAGCCCATCGCCCAGGGGCCGTGGTAGCCGCCGCCGTCCTTGTCGGTGCGTTCAAAGCCATGCGCGCCGAAGAAATCGCGCTGGCCCTGAAGCATGTTTGCGGTGGAACGGCCTGTGCGCATGATGTCGAAATAGGACAGCGCCGCCGAAAGGGCCGGTACCGGCAAACCATGCAGCGCGGACTGGGCAACGACCTGGCGAAGCATCGCTTCGGTTTCCTTCAGCTTTGCCGAGAAGAACGGCGCCAGCATCAGGTTGCGTTCAGCATCGTCGGATAGTGCGGACGACATGTCGTTCAGCATGGACGAGCGAATGATGCAGCCGTTACGCCAGATCTTGGCGATTTCCGGCAGAGGCATTGCCCAGCCATATTGTTTGGCCGCTTCCAGGATCAGACCGAAGCCTTGCGCATAACAGATGATCTTGCCGGCAACGAGAGCTGCTTCCAGCGCATCGATCGTCACGGCCTCGCGGTCCATGCCGCTCGGAGCCGCGCCAAATTCGGCTTCGCCTTCCTTGCGCTCCTCATACCGCGCGGACATGTTGCGCACGGCAACGGCCGCCTCGATAGCGCTTGCCGGGGTGCCCAGCATCAGTGCCTCGATGGCCGTCCAGCGACCGGTGCCTTTCTGGCCGGCCTTGTCCAGGATGATGTCGAGCATCGGTCTGCCGGTGTCCGGATCCGCCGTCTTGGCAACCTTGCCGGAAATCTCGATCAGGTAGGACTGCAGGATGCCGCCATTCCACTTCTCGAAGACATCCCCGATCTCTGAAGCCGACATGCCGAAACCGTCGCGCATGACGCCGTAGACTTCGGCAATCATCTGCATGTCGGCATACTCGATGCCGTTGTGGACTGTCTTGACCAGATGACCCGCGCCCGCTTCACCCAGAAAGGCCGCGCAGGGCGTTTCTTCGTGTTTGGCGGAAATCGCTTCCAGAATATGGCCGACCTGATCCCAGGCGTCCTTCGCACCGCCGCCCATGATGGACGGACCGAAGCGCGCGCCTTCCTCGCCACCGGAAACACCGATCCCCATGAAGCGAGGGCCTTTTTCGGCGGCTTCCGCCGCGCGGCGGTTCGTGTCGTGGTAATTGGCATTGCCCGCATCGATGATGAGATCGCCTGCATCGAGCAGCGGCCGCAGAGCCTCGATCTGTGCATCGACCGCTTCACCGGCCGGAACCATCAGGATCACCGCGCGCGGGGTCTTGATGGATGCAACGAAGTCTTCCAGCGTCTTGGTCGGAACCAGTTTCGGCGCGAGTTCCCCGGCCTTCGCCATGAATTGGTCGGTCTTCTCCGTGGTCCGGTTGAACACCGCGATCTGAAAGCCATGTTCGGCAATATTGAGCGCAAGGTTGCCACCCATGGTACCGAGACCGATCAGGCCGATTTCCGCGGCCGCGCCGTTTGAGCTCATGAACATGCCTTTCATAAATCGATTAATGTCTGGTGGGGCGGTGATAGCCGACAAGCTGCCCAACGGCAATGTCTGGTTGGGGCAAGACCGTGTAAAATCCGATCAGCCGAAAGCACTTGACAGATGATCCACCAGCAGGCGAACGCGCTTGGGGATGAACCGTCGTGACGGCAGGACCGCAAAGAGCGGCAGCTCCGGCAGATCGACCGGACACGCAGCCTCGGCCAAGCGTCCATCCGCCAGGAATTCGGCACACATCGATTTCGGCAAGATACCCGCCACACCGCCATTCAGCACCAGGGCCAGCGCAAGCTGCAGGTTCCGCGTCCTGTAAACAGGGGCGCCTCCTCCTTGCCCCGCTTCCTCCAGCACTTCGGCGGGATCGATCACCCGTCCTGACTTCAACAGCTCGCCGAACGACGCCTCTTCCATGAGCTCCGGCCGGGCAACAAGAACAAGGAAACTGGAGGCGATCTTGCGGACGATGACACTTTCCGATGCAACCCGGTTGCCGCGGAGGGCGAAGTCGAACCGCTCGCCGGTCAGATCAACGGGGCGATCGCTGACATGCACTTCGATCCGGACTTCCGGATATCGCAAATTGAAGCTGGCCATCGCCTCTGCCAGAACATCCAGCGGCAGGTCGACCGGGACGGACACACGCACCATCCCCTGCGGTACCTGCGCCGATTTCAGCTGTTCTCCGGCCTCCTCCAGATCCCGCAAGGCCGGCTGCACTTTTTCCCGGTAGGCCTCGCCCTCCACCGTCAGGCGCACCTGCCTGGTCGTGCGCTGGAACAGGGCGACGCCAAGCTCTTCCTCCAGTGCCTTGATACGAGCTGTAACTGTGGACCTCGGCAAGTCGAGCTGCCGGGCGGCAGCAGCGAAACTGCCAAGACTGGCCACTTCAACAAAGGTTTCCAGATGTGCCAGTGTTGTCATTGCGCGATATTTTCAGCCAGACTGTTCATTTTTATACAGCTACACCGAACAATATCTGCGGTCTACCTACAACGCACCATCAACGGTCCCAAGAGGTATTCCCATGAAACGGCGCAGTTTTCTGAAGTCAGCCGGCACCATGTCACTGGCTGCTCCGGCAATCTTGACCGGTGTTTCGTCCGCTCCCGCAAGAACCGCAACAGGATCTCCCCGGCTCGACATCACCTGGCTCGGCGGTGCAACGATGCTGATCGAATGCGGGGACCTCATCCTCCTGACCGATCCGGCTTTCGGCGAAGGTGAGGAAGCTTTCCGCATGGGTGATCCCAACCAGATGTTCGATCTCGCCACGGGACCCGATGTGGTGACACACAAACGGCTGACCCCGTTTCGCGGTGTCGATCTTTCCAGGGTGGATCAAGTCCTGCTGTCCCACCTGCATGAAGATCATTTCGACCAGACGGCGGAAAGCGCAATTGCCCCGGACATGCCGTTCCTCGTTCCCTCTCATGACCGGGAGCGATTGACCGCAAAGGGGTTCACGCAGGTTCAGGTAGCAGACTGGATGGAACCTCACGTGATCACCAAGGGCGACGTCACGCTCTCGCTGACCGCACTACCTGCCGAACACTCGGAAAACCCGGAGATTGCCTCGCTGCTTGGCCCAGGTAACGGCTACTGGCTGGAGATCCGCCAGGGCGACTGGGCAAAGTCGATCTATTGGACCGGTGATACCTTCCCGACGCCAAATGTCCTCGACGCGCTCAAGGGCTTCGGATCGCCGGACGTGTTCATTCCACATCTTGGCGGCGTCGGCACTTCAGGACCTCTCGGGCAGATCAGCATGGGCGCTAATCATGCCGCCGATTTCGTGGATAGGCTCCGGCCTGGCAAGGTGCTGCCGATCCATCACTCCACTTACGCGCTCTATCTTGAACCCGTCACCAGCCTGCCGACTGCGCTTGCCGGCAAGACGCAAGGCCTGGATCTTGTTTCGGAAGGCACCTGCGTAAGTTACGTCTGACTACGAAAACAACGGGGCACCGGCGTCTCCAAAGGAGATGCCGGCTGCCGCAAACGCCTCTCACAAAATAAACTTAGCCGGCTAAATTACCCGTAAAAAGACTCGCTGCCTGAATAAAACTGTCATGTAGAGCTGATAGGCGATTTTCATCCGCAACCCTTTTGCTGCTCTGTGCAAAGGATCTGTCACATGAAAAAGCTTCTGATCGCAGCCGGCCTCCTGGCCGCGGCATCCGCCTCCGCTTACGCCGAAGATGTTACCGGCAAGCTCGTGCTCTACACCTCCCAGCCGAACGCCGACGCCCAGGCAACCGTCGATGCCTTCACCGCGGCGCATCCGGGCGTTGAGGTCGAGTGGGTCCGTGACGGCACCACCAAGATCATTGCGAAGCTGCTGGCCGAATTCGAAGCCGGTGCGCCGAAGCCGGACGTACTGCTGATCGCCGACATGGTGACCATGGAGAGCCTGAAGCAGGAAGGTCGTCTGATGGCGCATGAGGCGGCCGACGTTTCCGCCTACGATCCGGCGATCATGGACAAGGACAAGAGCTACTTCTCCACCAAGCTGATCACCACCGGCATCATGTACAACACCAACGCGCCGATGAAGCCGACGTCCTACAAGGATCTCCTGAAGCCGGAAGCAAAGGACAAGCTGGCAATGCCGTCGCCGCTGACCTCCGGCGCCGCGACCATCCACATGACTGCGCTGACCTCCAACCAGGAGCTTGGCTGGGCCTATTACGAAGGCCTCGCAGACCAGGGCGCCAACCCGCAGGGCGGCAATGGCGGCGTCTACAAGGCGATTGCCGGTGGCGAGAAACTCTACGGCTTCGTCGTCGACTTCCTGCCGATCCGCGAAAAGGTAAAAGGCGCACCGGTTGAGTTCGTCTTCCCGGAAGAAGGCGTCTCCGCCGTCACCGAGCCGGTTGCGATCCTCTCCACTGCCCAGAACCCGGATGCCGCCAAGGCATTTGTCGACTTCCTGATTTCCGAAGACGGTCAGAAGCTTGCCGCATCCCAGGGCTATCTGCCGGCGCACCCGGGCGTCCCGGCTCCGGAGGGCTTCCCCGCTCGCGACCAGATCAAGCTCATGGATTTCGATCCGGCCAAGGCCCTGGAACAGGACCAGGCTGACAAGATGAAATTCTCCGAGATCTTCGGCGGGTAAGGCCAACGCCTCCTTTCGACAACGGGCAGCGTGGCGGAAGCCTCGCTGCTTTTTTCCGTTCCCCCGTCAATCCGGACAAATGCAGCGTTGCTCATGCTGATCCGGAATCCAGACATCAGCATGAGCAAAGCGAATTCTGTTCCGTTTGGAATTTGGCCGCGCCTCCGGCGCGAAACATGTCTGGATTCCGGATCATCGCTCGGCTACGCCTCACTTGTCCGGAATGACTGCGAGAAGCAACGGCAAATCCCTGTGCAGCTATCGAAGCTTTCCGAAAAGACCTCCCTCCTCGCGCTTGTTCTCGGTGCAACGCTGATCTGCGGCCTGCCGCTGCTGCTCTTGTTCAAGACCGGGCTGACGAATGATGGCGGTCTCGACCTGGGCCCGTTGATGGAAGCCGTGCAGAGCCGGTCGGTCCGAAGCGCGCTGTGGCATTCCGTTGAGAGCAGTTTCTTGTCGGCACTGGCAGCAACCGCACTCGGCACCCTGCTCGCACTCCTGATCGGCCTCACCGATATTCGCGCCAAGGGCCTGCTGGTCTTCCTGATCCTGCTGCCGATGATGATCCCGCCGCATGTAACGGCTATTGCCTGGATACAGGCGCTCGGCCCGGGCAGTCCGGTGTTGCGCTGGCTTGGGCTGGCTCCGGAACTCGGCTCCACCCACCCTCTCTACTCCCGTGAAGGCCTCGTCCTGCTGCTGACCCTGCAGCACAGCCCGCTGGTGTTCCTGCTGGTCCGTGCCGCGTTGAGATCGTTTCCGCGCGAACTCTCAGACGCGGCCCGCGTTTCCGGCTCCGGAAGCTTCTTGATGTTGCGCAGGATCACCTTGCCGTTGCTCGCGCCATCCCTGCTGGCCGGTTTTGCGCTCGCCTTCGTTGCCGCACTTGGCAATTTCGGCATCAATGCCCTGATCGGCATTCCGGCACGCTACACCACCTTGCCCGTTCTGGTCTGGCGAAGGCTGGCAAGCTTCGGTCCGGATGTCCTGCCAAACGTGGCGGTAATTTCGGTTATCCTGGCCGTTGTCGCCCTTGCGGCGATCCTGCTGCAAGGTGTGCTGCAGCGGCGCCTGCGCACCAGCCTCATCGGTCTGCCGCAAGACCCTCTGGCGATCTCTCTTGGCCGCAAGCGTCCCTTTGTGGAAGCCACTCTCTGGCTGTTCGTCGCCTTCGTGCTGCTGCTGCCGGCAAGCTCGTTGCTGGCGACCTCGCTGGTTCGCACTTACGGCCTGCCGCTGTCTGCAGAAACCCTGACACTCGAAAACTTCACCGAGGTGCTCTGGCGCCAGTCCGTCACGCTCAGGGCCTTCGCCAACTCAACTCTCGTTGCCGGGGTTGCCGCACTTGTCATTGCTGTCATCAGCCTGTTCCTGGCCTATTTCCTCGCCCATCGGAAGTCGGCTCACAGAACCTGGGCGAACCTTGCGCTCACACAGTCGGAAATCGCCTTTGCCGTGCCCGGCCTGGTGATGTCGATCGCCTTCATCCTGGCGTTCATCCGCCCCCTGCCGCTTTTGAACATCTCGCTCTACGGCACCCTCTGGATAATCCTGATTGCCTATGTCTCCGTTTTCCTGGCGGTGGGCCTGAAACCAGTTGCCGCCGCCTTCCTGCAAATGGATGGTTCATTGGAAGATGCGGCTCGGGTGGCTGGCGCCGGGTTCTACCGGCGCATGACAAGGATCTTCACCCCGCTCGCAGCTCCCGCGGCTGCCTCCGGTGCAATTCTGGTGTTCCTGACCGCTTACAACGAGGTCACGGTCTCCGCCCTGCTCTGGTCGACCGGCAACGAGACCATCGGCACGACAATCTTCAACTACGAAGACGGCGGCTACACTACGCTTGCCGCCGCCATGTCGGTTGTGGTCGTCGCCGCAACGATTTTGATCATGCTGACAATGAATGCACTGGCCCGCAGGGTTCCAGCCGGGACGATCCCCTGGAAGGATTGAGGGATAGTCGAAGCTCTTGTCATCCCGGGTCTGCACTGCGCTTTACGCAGGATGACAACAAGGAAAAAACTCACTCCGGCAACACCCATCCGCGCAGGATATCGAGCTGCAGGAGTTCGCCAGGTTCCGCCTTTCGGTGAAGCACCATGAGAAGCGGTTGCGAAAGGCCTTCGAGACAGACGAAGACTTCCCAATAGCCACCCCGGTAGATCGTACGTTCGACCGTTGCCTCGAAGCCGGAAATGCCCGTTGCGAGCACCAGATGTTCCGGCCTGAGCAACAACGTTGCTGGGCCCGAAACTGTTTGGTCAGGACAATCGACGACCGCGATGACATTGCCGAACCGCACTTGCGCCTCGCCGTTTTCAACTCGCAGCACATCCACCGGAACGAGGGTGCTGCGGCCGATGAAACCGGCAACCTTCTTCGAATTCGGACGGCGGTAAAGCGTGTCGGGATCGTCCGCCTGCAGGATGCTGCCATCCCACATCACCGCCACCTTGTCGGCAAGGGCCATCGCTTCGCGCTGGTCGTGGGTAATGAAAAGCGTCGTCGCGCCGCTCGCCCTGTGGAATGCCGCCAGCTCTTCTTCCATCGTGCTGCGCAGATGCGGATCGAGATTGGCGAGAGGCTCGTCCATCAGGACGGTGCGCGCGCCCTGCGCCAGGCACCGCGCCAGAGCCACCCGTTGGCGCTGACCGCCGGAAAGTTCGGCCGGCTTGCGCTGCCGGAACGGTGTCAGGGCCACCGTTTCCAGGCACTCCGCCACACGGGCCGTCACCGCGCTCCGCGTTTCACCCGCCGTCTCCAGCGGAAAGGCGACATTGGCGGCAACATTCATGTGCGGCCACAGCGCATAGGACTGAAACACCACTCCCACCTGGCGCTGCTCGGGCGGCAGGTGCAGGCCCTTGCCGGCAACGGCCTGCCCACTGAGTTTGATCTCTCCCGCATCGACCGGCTCCAGCCCGGCAATGGCGCGCAGCAAGGTCGACTTGCCGCAACCGGACGGGCCGAGCACCACGAAAAACGTGCCGTCCTCAATCGAAAGGGACACGCTGTTCAGCGCCTTATGGGCATCGAAGGACTTGGAAACGGAAGCAAGCTGGATGGACATGCCTCCCGTTAGCCTTCTCCCATGACAGATTGATTACAACTGCTGCAAACGCCCCTCATCGGCCCCGCAAACGCAGCAGCAGGTCGACTTCCTCTTCCAGCGCGCGGCCATAGGCCCTGGCCGCCGGGGCGTTGGAATGCATCAGTGTTTCGTGGCGGAACAGGCAATAGGCTGCAAGGCACCAGTGATAGGCGCCGCGCTCCTTCAGAAAATGCTCGACCGTCTCCTGGTCAGGGTAGCGCGTCAGGAACATTTCCTCCGCATGGGCGACAAGCGGATGAAGGCCATAGAGCGTTGCAAGACCGGGCGAGACGAAACAGGCGATATCCTCGACCGGGTCACCAAGCCCGGCGAATTGCCAATCGATCAGCCGGGCACCATCGCCGGTTGCCTGGATCGTGCCGAGACAGAAACTGCGATGAACGAGCGAACGCTTGATCTCGCGTCTTTTGACGGCGCCATCGGCCGGACGCGACCGCTTCAGGTTCGCCGCCTTGCGGCTATGCGGAATGAGCGCCAGCATGGCATCGCCCCGCGCCAACACCTCGTGATATCCGGCCGGAACGGTCTGGTGTCCCGGTACAGGTTCGGTCAAGGCGGCAAACCGACCGATCAGCTCGGCGGCTTCTCCGACATCGATCTCGTTGTCGACCGGGGTCGGATAGCCATAGATCAACAGCGGTGTTTTCGCCGGACTGTAGGTGAAAGCTTCAAGCTCCGGCGACAGGCCATGGCGGGCCAGAACGGCAAGGGCGTCCGCCTCCTGCCTCGGCAAGGTCGGATACAAAGGGTTGTCTTCGTTTTCGGGGAAGAATTCCTTAACGACAAAGCTTCTGCCCGGCGTGTCCAGCCGCCAAAACCGGGCGGTATAGGCGACCGGCAACGGCCGTAGCCGCGCAACTGACCAGTCCTTCACCGGCAGGAGCGTTTTCAGAAAAGCCAGCAGTTCCGAATCCGACAGCAACACGCGCACCAGGGGTCCCCACGAAAAGTCTCCTTGTTCTGATCGCTTTGAAGTCCCTTTCCGTCAAGCCCCCCGATGGGCGAGATCACGGCTGGATCGAGGACACGGTGCCGGATGTCGGAGTTGAAGCACTGGCCGTCGTTCTGAGACTGTCCGCTGAAAGTGCCCTCTCAAGTAACGTCTGATGAAATGGCGCAGACCGGGCCGCGCCCAAGCCTTTCCAGGGCATCAGGTCCGGCTTTCAGGAATAGCGGCGGACGACATGACGCATGACATCGAAACGGCCTCACTTGCCGAGACGGCTCCCGCGCGGCGCGGACGGCGGCGCAGGGGCGGCGAGAAGACCGGTCCGGATCTCTTTCCGCAAAAACCCTTCAAGCAGCCGCGGCATATCTTCAAGCCGTTGGAAGCCGTTTCCGCTGACGAACTTGAAGCGATCCACGACGCATCCATGCGCGTTCTGGAAGAGATCGGCATCGACTTCCTGCACGAGGAAGCAAAGCAGATCCTGAAGGATGCCGGGGCCGACATCAAGCCGGGTGAAGACCGTGTACGCATGGACCGGGCAATGGTGGAAGAGCTTGTCGCCAAGGCCCCGGCCGAATTCACGATCCGTGCGCGCAACCGGGCGCATGATCTGCAGGTGGGCGGCAATGCCCTTGCCTTTTCCTGTGTGGCCAGCGCGCCCAATGCCGTCGACCGCGACCACGGCCGCCGCCCGGGCAACCAGGAGGACTATCGCAACTTCCTGAAACTGTCGCAGTTCTTCAACATCATTCACTGCGTCATGGGCTACCCGGTCGAACCGGTCGATATCCACGCTTCCGTGCGCCATCTCGACTGCGTTGCAGACATGCTCCGGCTCACCGACAAGGTCTATCACATCTATTCGCTCGGCAAGGAGCGCAACCTCGACGGTCTGGAACTGACCCGGATCGGCTACGGCCTTACCCCGGAAGAATTCGTCGAAACGCCGTGCGTGGCAACGGTCATCAACACGTCCTCACCGCTGAGGCTCGACACGCCAATGCTGCAAGGCCTGATCGAAATGGCCAAGGCCGGACAGGTTTCCATTGTCACGCCTTTCACTCTTGCCGGTGCCATGGCTCCGGTCACCGTTGCCGGCGCGCTGACCCTGCAGAACGCGGAAGCCCTTGCCGGGATCGCCTTCGCCCAGCTTGTCCGCCCGGGTGTGCCGGTGGTCTATGGCGGCTTCACGTCCAACGTCGACATGAAATCCGGCGCGCCAGCCTTCGGCACGCCGGAATACATGAAGGCAGCAATCGTCGGCGGCCAGCTCGCCCGGCGCTATCATCTTCCCTACAGGTCGTCAGGCGTTTGCGCCGCCAACACGGTCGACTATCAGGCAGCGCTGGAAACCACCTTGTCGGAATGGGGCGCGATCAACGGCGGGGCCCATATCATCAAGCATGCCGCCGGATGGCTGGAAGGCGGACTGAGTGCCGGTTTCGAGAAATTCATCACCGACATCGATCTGCTCCAGAAGATCGCCGAATACCTGACGCCGCTTGATGTGTCAGAGGCAGCCCTTGCCGTCGATGCGATCCGCGAGGTCGGACCGGCGGGCCACTTCTTCGGCACCCAGCACACCCAGGACCGTTACAAGGACGCTTTCTACGCGCCCATCGTTTCCGACTGGCGCAATTACGAAAGCTGGTCGGAAGCAGGCAGCCCGACCGCCTACGACAAGGCGAACATGCTCTACAAGAAGGCTCTGGAAGCCTATGAGCAGCCCCCGCTTGATCCGGCCATCGACGAGGAAATCACCGCCTTTGTCGAGAGGCGAAAGGCCGAGGGCGGCGCCCCGACCGACTTCTGATCATTTCACGTTTAACGTTCGAACACGGCCTGCCGCGCAAGAGCAGGCGCTTCCGGAGCAGATTGCATGAATACCCACACTCAGGTTGTTGTCATTGGCGGTGGCGTTGTCGGCTGCAGCGTTCTGTATCACCTGACCAAGCTCGGTTGGAAAGACGTCACGCTGATCGAGCGCGACGAACTGACATCCGGCTCCTCCTGGCACGCAGCAGGCGGCTTCCACACTCTGAACGGCGATCCGAACGTAGCCCAGCTGCAAAGTTACACCGTCGACCTCTACAAGGAACTGGAAGAAATTTCCGGTCAGTCCTGCAGCCTGCACCTGACCGGCGGCGTCATGCTGGCCGATACGCCCGAGCGGATGGATTTCCTGCGTCTTGCCCAGGCCAAGGGACGCTATCTCGGCATGGACCTGGAGCTGATCTCGGTCTCCGAAGCCAAGAAGATGTTCCCGCTTCTGGACGAGAAACACTTCATCGGCGCGCTCTGGGACCCGATTGAAGGCCATCTCGACCCCTCCGGCACCACCCATGCCTATGCCAAGGCGGCACGCGTCAACGGCGCGACCGTCCTGCGCCACACCAAGGTGGAAGAACTGGTTCAAACGCCCGACGGCACCTGGGATGTCATCACCAACAAGGGCACGATCCACGCCGAACACGTGGTCAACGCCGGAGGCCTTTGGGCGCGCGAATGCGGACGCATGGTCGGCATCGAACTGCCGGTGCTCGCCATGGAGCACATGTACCTCCTGACCGATGAAATGGAGGAAGTGACCTCACACAACGAGGCCACTGGCAAGGAACTGATCGGCGTTCTGGATTTCGGTGGTGAGATCTATACCCGCCAGGAAGGCAAGGGCGTGCTGCTCGGCACCTACGAGCAGAACTGCCGCCCCTGGAGCCCGCGCCAGACCCCCTGGGATTTCGGCCACGAACTGCTGGCGCCGGATCTCGACCGGATCGCGCCGGAGCTGGAAGTCGGCTTCGAGCATTTCCCCGCCCTGCAGAATGCCGGCATCAAGCAGATCATCAATGGGCCTTTCACCTTCGCGCCGGACGGCAACCCGCTGGTCGGCCCGGTTCGCGGTCTTCGGAACTACTGGGTGGCCTGCGGCGTCATGGCCGGGTTCAGCCAGGGCGGCGGTGTCGGCCTGACGCTCGCCAACTGGATGATCAACGGCGACCCCGGCTACGACATCTGGGGCATGGATGTTGCCCGCTACGGCACCTGGGCAACGCTCTCCTATACCAATGCCAAGGTTCAGGAAAATTACCGCCGCCGGTTCCGGATCCGTTTCCCCAACGAGGAACTTCCGGCCGCCCGCCCGCAGCAGACAACCCCGCTTTACGACCGCATGCTGGCGCAAGGCGCCGTCATGGGCGACAGCTGGGGCCTGGAAACACCGCTCTGGTTCGCTCCGGAAGGCGTGGAAGCCAGGGACATCGTCTCCTATCACCGGTCCAACGATTTTGAGCACATCGGCGCCGAGTGCCGGGCTGTGCGCGAGAGCGTGGGCGTGACGGAGACGGCCAACTTCGCCAAATACGAGATCACAGGGCCCGGCGCGGAAAGCTTCCTGTCGCTTTTGATGACCAACACAATGCCGAAGGTCGGCCGCATCATCCTGACGCCGATGCTGAACGAGAACGGCAAACTGATCGGCGATTTCACCATCGCCCGGGCCAGCGACCAGAAGTTCTACATGTGGGGCTCGTCCCAGGCCGAGATCTATCACATGCGCTGGTTCGAGAAGCACCTGCCAGAGGACGGCTCGGTGACGATCCGCGCAATCAACCTCGGATGGGTTGGCCTCTCCATCGCCGGTCCCAATTCGCGCAAGGTTCTGGAGAAGATCACCGGAGACGATGTCTCGGGCGAGGCCTTCCGGTTCATGGACTTCCGCGAAATGGACGTTGCCAACGCCCCCTGCAAGGTCAACCGCATCACCTACACGGGCGACCTTGGCTACGAGATCTGGATGGCGCCGGAGTACCAGCGTCAGGTCTATGATGCGCTGATGAAGGCCGGAGCCGAGTTCAACATCGTCAACTTCGGCATGCGCGCCCTGCTCTGCCTGCGACTGGAAAAGAACTTCGGCACCTGGTTCCGCGAATTCCGCCCGATCTACGGCGCATTCGAAGCCGATCTCGGCCGGTTCGTGAAGCTGTCCAAGGACACCTTCATCGGCAAGGAGGCGGCTCAGAAAGAATTCGATGAAGGCCCGAAGCGCCTGCGTGTCAGCTTCGTGGTCGACGCGTCGGACGCCGACGTCATGGGCGATGAGCCCGTGTGGCACGATGGCAAGGTGATCGGCTGGGTGACTTCCGGCGGCTACGCCCACTACCTGCGGAAATCCCTCGCACAAGGGTATGTTCCCTCGGAACTGGCAGCGAACACGCAGGAAGGCGCCTTCGAGATCGAAATCCTCGGCGAGCGCCGCAAGGCCACCATCATCAGCGAACCGCTGTTCGACCCGAAAGCCGAACGCATGCGCATGTAAATGCATCCGGTCGTCGGACCAACACCCCGACGACCGCCTCCCCCTCCTGAACTCCACCTCCCCCTATCCTCCCGGGCTCCCCTCCCCTCAACCTCATCCTGAGGAGGCGCAAAGCGCCGTCTCGAAGGATGGGCAGCATACTCGGGAACAAGCGGCCCATCCTTCGAGACGGGCCTCCGGCCCTCCTCAGGATGAGGGGTTGGTGTAGGGAACGATTGGGATTTACCGGAGGTGGGGTCGGCACGAAAAGGCAGGGAAGACGAGGACTGTTGAGCGGACAAGAGCGTCCCAGCACTGAGGATACCTGCCGAGTTCCGAAGAACGCAGAGCGACAGATCGATTCAGAGACCTGCGCAGTCACTCCATCCGGAACACCCCGATTCTTCGCCTTTGCTGAACTCCGCCTCCCGCTCCCCTCATCCCGAACGTCTCCCCCCTCATCCTGAGGAGGTGCGAAGCGCCGTCTCGAAGGATGGGCGGCAAACGCCAACACAAGTGACCCATCCTTAGAGACGGGCTTTCAGCCCTCCTCCGGATGAGGAGTTTGGTGGGGACTGGCAGATAATAATGCGACCTAAGCAAACCGATGGCAGAAACCAGTCGGCTTATCAGAACACGCCTGCAGACCGGTTCTCGGCCTTTACTTCAACCGGATGATCTTCGGCCCGAGGGCGCGCACGTAATCGCTTTGATCGGCAAAGACCATCACGTTGGTCTCGGTCACTTCGGTCTGCTTCAGTTCCAGCGGTGTCTTGCCGTCCGGATTGACGATTACCTTGCGGGTCGGTGGCAGGCCGCGGAACACCAGCACACCGGCTTCCTTGGTCACGATGGCACCATAAGGTTCGTCGTGGACAATGCGCGTCGTGCCGCTTTCGGCCTGCGCTGCGGCTCCAAGGGCGATGCTCAAGCCGGCTGCGGCCAGCAGGGTTTTGCAGATGGAATTCATGACACGTCTCGCTGCTAACGCTTCATTTACCATGAATCGTAACCGCTCGTTAACTTTTGCGCCAGAGGTCCTGCGGGTTTGTCCCGTGAAACGGAAATTATGGTTAACGCGACAGACTGACTTCAGGCCGAGACGCCGTGGCTGAGGTCCTTGAAGCTTTCGGCAACATGCTTGGCGAACGCATGAGTGGCTTTGCCCGCATGGGCCCGCTCGGCCATGAGAATGTGATAGTCGCCGATCTCCGGCAGGCCATGCCGCTCGTCCAGGGCCATCAGGGGCGCCTCGACAACACTCGCCGGAAAGGGAGCCACGGCAAGGTCCGCCAGCAGCGCAGCTTCCTGGCCGGCACTGTGAAAGCTTGTGTAGGAAACGCGGTAAGGCTTCTGGGCATCGTCCAGCGCAACCCGCGCAGCTCTGCGCCAGGGGCACCCGGGCGTGGAAACGGCAAGCGGCAACGGATCGCGCTCATAGGCGATACCACCTTCCAGTCCTACCCAGACCAGCGGCTCGGTGAAGACGATTGTGCCTCCCCGCGCCAGTGCGGTACCTGGACGGGCGGTAAAGAGCGCAAGGTCCAGCTCCCCCTTCTTCACTTTCTCGTCCAGCATCGGACTGCCATCGAGATGCACGTCCACGTTCACACCAGGATGAGAGCGTGCAAAGCGTGAAAGAATGTTGGGCAGGAACCTGGTGCCGAAATCGGACGGCGCTCCGAAGCGGACTTCGCCTTCCACTTCAGGAGACAGGAACAGCGAAACAGCTTCCTCGTTCAGCATCAGGATACGCCGCGCATATCCAAGCAAAGCTTCGCCTTCCGTAGTCATACGTACAGTGCGCCCTTCCCGGGCGAATACCGAAACCCCGAGGATCGATTCAAGTTTTTTGATCTGCATTGAAACTGCTGACGGCGTTCGTCCAACAAGCTCGGAAGCTTTTGAAAAGCTTGAGGTTTCCGCGATTACCAAAAAGGTCCTGTAAAGATCCAGATCGATCAGCGGCATGCCGGTGCCGGGCAACTTTTGCATGGTCCAGATTTCCCGGAAGTTCAGTTCAATTTTTTTGAACGAATAGATGAATACTATTCGATTGATTGAACTGCAAGTTCTGCCCATATAGCAGGCAAGCGGCCTCGCGTTTAAGCAGTGGACCGCACTTTCTTGTAACAATCGAATACGCTCAGGATTGGCAACGCCATGACCTATCTTGCACAAGCCCTCGGCACCAACCTCATGGGTGTCGTCAGCGGACACACCACGGCAGAGCTGGCTCGTATGAACCAGGCCCTGCGTCAGCGCGAAGCTCAGAAGTCCAAGAAACGCTGATCTGACGACCTGGAGGACTGCCGATTGCCGGCGTGAAGCCGGCAATCTGACAATTTTCCAGAGGGTGCGAAACCAGCGTCAGGCCAGCACGGGATACCCGCGCTCTGCCGCCTCGGCTTCCATCTTCAAGATGACCGCGTAATCGTCGGAAGACAGTTTCGAAAAGCCGTGAATGCCAAGGCGTTCACGGCTTTGTTGCGTTTCAGGCGCTGAAAGCACCTCGGCAACGGCATCGCTAATAAGTGCGTGTTCCGCATCGCTGAAACGGCGGGAAGTGATCAGCGGCAACCCGGGCGCAGATGCTGTGCGGCCAAGCGGCCGAACTTGCGCCGCCAGCTCCGGTATTTCCCGGCAGACCAGTGCCCAGCAGACTGAATCAATGGATGCGATGTCGGCCTTGCCCTCCGCAACGGCCTTCAACGACGCCAGGTGGCTCCCGCTCACAATGACGTCTGAAAAGAAAGCGCCCTCAGTATCAAGCTGCGCCACCGCATGACGGAAAGTATTCATGCCTGACTGGCTGTCCGATCCGTTGAAAACCGCCCGGTGACCGCGCAGGCCCTCCAGGTTTTGGTGGGAGCTGTCACGATTGACGATCAGCTGACTGCAATATCTTGGGCCATCGCACCCTTCGGCCTCGTAGTGAGGCGCCCCCACGAGCCGGACCTTGTCCGCAAGTGCATGGGTCAGGGGGTATCCGCAGGTTTGCGACAAGAGGAGATCCGGGTCCGTCCAGGCCTCCACCAGATCTTGCCCATCCTGCCATGGCCGGATATCGCCTTCACTCAGTCCCAGAACGCGGCAAAGCGCGCCCTGGAGCGCGCTTTCAAGATCCCGCGTGGCATGACGTACCTCCGGCCAGTCGTACATCGGCAGCCGGACAGCTAGAAAAGATCCACCGGTCAAGACACCGCCTTTTCCGCGGCAGGAAATCCGCTGGTCTCATTGTATTTGATCGGGTGCACAACGGGCTCCTTCACCTTGAAAAAATAGTGCCTGGCCAACTGGAAATAGCTCGCAAAGACATAGCCGCCGTTCCGCTCCTGCCATTCCGAGCGGGCAGCGCGGTAGATCTTCGGAAGATGATACCAGGGCGCCCGCGGATTGGCGTGATGAACGACATGGAGATTATTGTTCAGAAACAGAAGCGAGAACACCGGGCAGAACTCGACGATGATCGACCGCGCTTCCGCATGTTCATGCGCACGGTGTTCCGCATAGGTGCGCAGCATCAACAGGCTCATGCCCGGATAGGCGACGCCGAGAACATACAGCCAGAACGGCATGCCGCTGACCAGAGTGACAAACAGGACAAGCGGCACCACACCGGCAACATGATGTGCCCAGGCGCGCATGACGACCTTGTCCCCCGCAAGCATCATCCGGATTTCGGCTCCCACGAAACCGACCATCGATACCATCGGCCCGATCAGCAGCCGACCCAATAGCGTGTTGTTGATCGTCAGGATCATTTGTATCGGACGAGGAAGGCTCTGCCAGTCTGACCAGGCCAGATAGTAGCTTTCCGGATCGTCATAGGGATCCGTCAGCCGGTCGTTGTTATGATGGCGCAGGTGAAGAGACTTGAAGCGGCGATACGGCACGCACAGGCCGAACGAGCAGTAGACCAGGGCTTCGTTGAGTGCGGGACTGCGCGTGGGGTGACCATGAAGTACCTCGTGTTGCAGTGAGGATTGCAGTGTCACCAGGATCGCTGCCAGGGGGCAGACCACGAAAGGTCCAAGCTCGGAATAGAACCCTATCAACAAAAACCAAGCCGACGAGGTGACCAGAATCAGGGCCAATGTCGGCCACTCGCAGAATTTCGCGCGCGGCAAGGAAGTCTCCAAATGTTTGAAAAATCGGCGTAAACCGACATGAACTGGTTTGACTATGCGCGCAGGCCATCTTCAGGACAATTTGAGACTTGAGAACAAATTCCACGATATTTAGCAAAATCAGCATGATGGTTTTATTTGTAAACAGATGATGATTTTTAGCTGCATCTGCAGCCTTTCCGACAAACGATATGACTGGATCGGAACATCAAGTGGCGGTTTTGCCGCTAGACAAAAAAGGGGCTGTCCTCTGTTCTGGGCGAAACGCCGGAAGGAAGGACAGCCATGCCAACATCAAACGAAACGCCGAACCGTCATGACGTGATTATCATCGGCGCCGGCATCATCGGTTGCGCCATCGCATTGTCCATGACACGCAATGGCTACAAGACACTGAATGTCGACGCCCTGCCGGCAGCCGGCTATGGCTCTACCTCCAGTTCCGCGGCGGTGATCCGCACCTATTATTCCACGCGCGACGGCACGGCGATGGCCCTTGAAGGCTATCACGACTGGAAGAACTGGCAGGCCTATCTGGAAACGGAAGACGCCGGGGAACTGGCGCATTTCATCGAGACCGGCACCCTGGTGATGAAGACCGCATCCGACAACTACCAGAAGCATGTTCTGGAACATGCCGACGCCCTCGGCATTCCTTATGAACACTGGTCGGCCGACCGCATCACACAGGAACTCCCAGGCTACAACCTGGACTGTTTCGCCCCGGCGAAAACCATGGATGACGACGACTTCGGCATGCCGACCGGTGGCGCGCTTCAGGGCGGCGTCTTCTTCCCGGCAGGTGGCTACGTCGACGATCCGCAAATCGCCGCCCGCAACCTGAAGGATGCGGCAGCCAGGCTTGGGGCGCAGTTCCGCTTCAAGACCAGGATCGTCAAGATTCCGGTAGAGAACAACCGTGTCACCGGTGTTCTCACTGAAAACGGCGAACATATCCCGGCACCTATCGTCATCAATGTCGCTGGCCCGCATTCCGGCAAGGTGAACGCGCTCCTGGAAGGTGAGACCGGATTGAAGATCGGCCACCGCCCGCTGCGCCAGGAAGTGGTTCAGATCGCCCCGCCACAAAGTCTGAATTATTCCCGCGAAGGTCTGGTCGTTTCCGACAACGACATCTCCGTCTACGTCAAGCCGGGTGGCGGCGGCCAGTTGATGATCGGCAGCCAGAACCCTGCCTGCGACCCGCATCTCGTGGAAGATCCCGACGATTTCGCTATGGACCTGACCGACCGCGGTCTCACCTATGCCTACCGCTACTCTCAACGAGTACCCGAGCTGGGCGTATCCCAGCACCCTGTGGGGGTTGCGGCGCTCTATGATGCGACGGACGACTGGCTCCCGATTTACGACCGCACCAATGTCGATGGCTACTACCTGGCCATCGGAACCAGCGGCAACCAGTTCAAGAACGCAACCGTTGCCGGGCGCCTGATGACAGATCTGATCGGTTACTGCGAAGCTGGCAACGATCATGACGCCACGCCATTGCAATTCAAGCTGGAGCATGTCCCCCACACGCTCAACACGGCGACGTTCTCCCGCAAGCGCGAGCTGACGAAGGAAAGTTCGTTTTCGGTTCTGGGGTAATTTCACTCAAGCTTCTGTTCTTCTGAGCCGAAATCGTAGGATCGATCCCAAACCCTCCCCCTCATCCTGAGGAGCGCACGAAAGTGCGCGTCTCGAAGGATGGGCCACTTGCTCCTGCGTGTGCTGCCCATCCTTCGAGACAGGCCTTCGGCCCTCCTCAGGATGAGGGGGAGGTTGGGGCCAGGGCTGGGTTGGGGCTGAGTCTGGGTCTACGGCTGCGGCTGGGGTTGGAACAACGGCAAGGTCTGAGGCTGGCGTCTGGATTGGAAACGGCTCCTGTCTGGCTTCGCTGGACGAACGCCCGGTGCGCGCGCCTGAACATAACGGCCTCAAGCCCCCCCAATTCCGCCGTGGTCGAATCGCCCGTTTCGGGGTAAGCAACCGGTTCTGATCCTGAAGGAGCATTCCGTGGCCTGGTCCCCGCAACAAGATGAAGCCCTGAAAGAAGCCGCTGCCTGGCTAAAGCGCGGCGACAGGCAGGTGTTCCGCCTGTTCGGCTTTGCGGGCACGGGCAAGACAACGCTTGCCCGCCATCTTGCGGAAGGCATCGACGGCGACGTCTGTTTTGGCGCTTTCACCGGTAAGGCTGCGCATGTGCTGCGCCAGAAAGGCTGCGAGGATGCGGGCACGATCCATTCGCTGATCTACCGCCCCCGTTCGGCCAAGGAAGAAGACGACCTTGACGACGATGATGACGACAGCGGCCCGCAGTTTGCCATCAAGCGGGACAGCCAGGCTTCGACTGCGAGCCTGATCGTCATCGACGAATGCTCCATGGTGGACGAAGACCTGGGCAAGGACCTTCTGTCCTTCGGCACGCCCGTTCTGGTGCTGGGTGACCCGGCACAGCTGCCTCCGGTCAAGGGCGGTGGCTTTTTCACCGAAGCAGAACCCGACGTGATGCTGACCGAGGTTCACCGGCAAGCGCAGGACAATCCGATCGTGCGCATGTCGATGACCATTCGCGACGGTGGCCAGCTCGACTACGGCACATTCGGCGAAAGCCGGGTGATCCACCGGCGCGACATCGACAAGGACCAGATCCTTGCCGCCGATCAGGTGCTGGTCGGCACCAACAAGACGCGCAGGCTCTACAACGCCCGCATTCGCGAGTTGAAGGATTTCTCCACTCCGATGCCAGCGGTCGGCGACAAGCTGGTGTGCCTCAGGAACGACAAGACCAAGGGGCTTTTGAACGGCGGTCTTTGGACGGTCAAGCGCCTGCGGCCCCCACGTGGAAACACGTTGCGCTTTGATGTCGTGTCCGAGGACGAGCTCTCGAGAAACGCCGTCAAGGTGAAGGTGTTGCCGGCCATGTTCGAGGATGGCGCGGAAAGCATTCCCTATGCCATCCGGCGCAAGGCGGACGAATTCGACTACGGCTATGCGCTGACCGTCCACAAGGCCCAGGGCTCGCAGTGGGACAACGTTGTCCTGTTCGATGAAAGCTGGGCATTCCGCGAGCACAAGAGCCGCTGGCTTTATACCGCAGTCACCCGCGCCGCCGAGCAGATCACTGTCGTAAGATAGGCGAGTTGAACGCGGCTTCGGAAATCTCCTGCAGATCATTGCTGGCAGGAAGTGCCTGAAGACCGGTCTCGATAAAGGTTCTGAGGTCGTTCTCGCTGCTGCCACTGCGCCCAAGCAGGGCAATTGCCGAAAACTGTCCGTCGATGAAGGTTGCCGTCCGGTCCACGTCGGTATCTTCAGACATCTCCCCCACGGCAACCGCCTTTAAAAGGCGATCCCTGATGGCCTTGAACCGTGCAGCCCTCAGGTTCAGCACAACTTCCTGATGCCGCTGAGCGCCATATGTGCAGTCGACAAGGGCATTGACGAGAAAACATCCAGCCGGCGTTTCCTTGTCCAGCGTCAGGTCCGCGACGGCACCGAGAAAATCCCGGAAGTCCTGGACAACGTGTTTTTCAGCCCGTTTCAACCGGTCAAAAACCGGCCCGCCATAGGTTTCAAAATAATGCAGAAGCGCCTTTTCGAACAGTGCTTCCTTGTCGCCGAACGCGGCATAAAGGCCCGGTTTGGCCATGCCTGACGCCTCGGCAAGATCGCTCATGGATGTGCCGGTATAGCCGTTCTGCCAAAAGGCGATCATCACGGAATGAAGAGCGTCTTTGGTATCGATTTTTCTTGGCCGTCCGCGCGCCATCGGTCTGCACTCCTCATAACAAACCGTGTGATCCGGTTATTAAAGCTCGGGAACCTTGAACCTCGGCAGGATGTGCGCCCTTGCCCACCATGCGCACCACCAACCGACCACGACATCCTGTTGAAAGAATAGCTGCTCGTTTTCAACGCAGAATACGCAATTTATTGCAATTCGTACAGGAACTACCCACCATTCAACCTAAAAGTGCATACCAAAACAATTTCACTGCACTGCCTGCGGTGAAATTGGTTCGCCATTGGGCTCAGCTCGTTTCAATCCGGCGCGCCCGATCCGGCAATCTTTCGGTATTTCACAGTGGACGGAGCTCATCGGTCCCTTTTCCGCCCGATTGAGGGGGCTTATCGTCTGCGGCTCAGATTTTTCTCGACGGAAAGTACCTTTCGTAAATGGCAAGCGTATCGATGACCGACCCGACCACGTCCACTCCCAAGGCCGACCTGTCCGCCCAGACCGCCCTGCGCATCGCACAGAGGATCGCGGATGAAATCGGCTGCAAGGCCGGCCAGGTGAATTCGGCCGTCCAGATGCTGGACGAAGGTTCAACGGTGCCATTCATCGCCCGCTACCGGAAGGAAGCCACCGGTGGGCTTGACGACACCCAGCTGCGCAAGCTCGAAGAGCGGCTGATTTATCTGCGCGAAATGGAAGACCGCCGCGTCGCCATAACCAAATCCATCGAAGAGCAGGGCAAGCTCACAGACGATCTTGTTGCCAGCATTCAGGCAGCCGATACAAAGTCCCAGCTTGAAGACATCTATCTGCCGTTCAAGAAGAAGCGTCGCACCAAGGCGCAGATTGCCCGTGAGGCCGGCCTGGAACCGCTGGCCGACACTGTTCTGGACGATCCCACCCGAGACCCCGAGGCCGAAGCGGCCGCTTACGTGGATGAAGGCAAGGGCGTTGCCGACACCAAGGCGGCGCTTGACGGTGCTCGCCAGATCCTGATGGAACGCTTTGCCGAAAACGCCGAGCTGGTCGGCCGCCTGCGCCGCCATGTCGAGGAACGTGGCGTCGTTCAATCGAAACTCATCGACGGGATGGCGGAAAAAGGTGCGAAATTCGCCGACTATTTCGACTATTCCGAACAATGGTCCAAGATCCCGAGTCACCGCGCCCTTGCGCTGTTCCGTGGTCGCAACGAAGGCATCCTGTCTGTCGACCTGACGGTTGATGCTGACGACGTCTCCCCTGTCCTGCCCGCCGTAAAGATGGTTGCTGACACCTATGGCATCGCCGACCGGGGCCGCCCTGGCGACAAGTGGCTTATGGAAGCTGCGCGTTTCGCCTGGAAGGTGAAGCTTGCCCTGCACCTGGAACTCGACCTGATGGGTGTCCTGCGTGACAAGGCGGAAGAAGAAGCCATCCAGGTTTTTGCCCGCAACCTCAAGGATCTGCTGCTGGCAGCGCCCGCCGGTTCCAGAACCACACTCGGCCTCGATCCCGGCATCCGGACAGGCGTGAAGGTTGCCGTTGTCGATGCAACGGGCAAGCTGGTCGAAACCGCGACCATCTATCCGTTCCAGCCGCGCAATGATGTCTCCGGCTCCCGCGCCGCTCTCCTCGCCTTGATCGCGAGACACAAGGTCGGCCTTATCGCCATCGGCAACGGCACGGCCAGCCGCGAAACAGACAAGCTGGCGGGCGATGTTCTTGCCGACATCCCCGCCGCCCAGCGCCCGGTGAAGGTCATTGTCAACGAGGCCGGTGCTTCGGTCTATTCGGCCTCGGAACTGGCGGCGAAGGAAATGCCGGATGTCGACGTTTCCCTGCGCGGCGCGGCCTCCATCGCCCGCCGCCTGCAGGACCCGCTTGCCGAACTGGTCAAGATCGAACCGAAGTCCATCGGCGTCGGCCAGTACCAGCACGACGTCAACCAGACCAAGCTGGCCCGTGCCCTGGATGCGGTTGTCGAAGACGCGGTGAATGCCGTCGGCGTTGATCTCAACACCGCCTCTCCCGCCCTGCTGTCGCGCATTTCCGGCCTGTCGGACAGTCTGGCAAAGGCGGTCGTCGAACACCGTGAAGCCATTGGCCGGTTCGACAGTCGCACCCAGCTCAAGGAAGTCCCGCGCCTCGGCGCCAAGGCTTTTGAACTTTGCGCAGGCTTTCTGCGCATCAACGAAGGCAAGGAACCGCTCGACGCCTCCTCCGTCCACCCGGAAGCCTATCCCTTGGCAAAACGGATCGTGAAGGCCTGCGGCCGCGACGTGCGCCAGATCATGGGCGATGCCTCACTGCTGAAAGGCCTCGAACCGTCAGAATTCACCGACGAGAAATTCGGCCTTCCAACCGTGAAAGACATCCTGTCGGAACTGGAAAAGCCGGGCCGCGACCCGCGCCCCGAATTCAAGACCGCGACCCTTCAGGACGGTGTAGAGGAAATTTCCGACCTGAAACCGGGCATGAAGCTGGAAGGCACGGTCACCAACGTCACCAACTTCGGCGCCTTCGTCGATGTTGGTGTTCATCAGGACGGGCTGGTGCATGTTTCCCAATTGGCCGATCGGTTCGTCGATGATCCGCACAAGGTCGTGAAGGCCGGTGACATCGTCAAGGTGACGGTCCTGGAAGTGGATGTTCCACGCAAGCGCATCTCCATGACCATGAAGTCCCAGGCAGATTACCAGGGCCAGCGCGAGCGTGGTGGTCAGGACAGGGGTGGCCAGAACCGGAACGGTCCGGGAGGCAGAGGCCCCGGCGGCAAGGGACCCGGCGGCGGTAACGGCCCGCGCGGAAATGGCCCCCGTGGTGGCGGCGCGCCGAAGTCCTCCGGCGGAGACAGCAGCAACAACGCCTTGGCCGCGGCACTCGCCGCAGCGATGAACAAGAAGAAATGACGGACTGATCCAGCGGCGTTATCAGCGCCGCTGGATCAACCTGTTACTGGTTTTCGTAACAGTCATCGATGCCCGAAGGCGACTGGAGCAAGAGCTGCCGTCCCTTGCTGTGAACCGTGTACTGACCGTCCGTATAACGCGCGCCTGACCCTGAGACGACCTGTTCGAGCCGTCTCGGCGTATGACCGTCAATGGTGTAGATCAGGTGGCCATTGCCGCTTTGCACGTAGGTGGCCGTCAAAGGCAATCCTTCGGTGCACGTGTAATGCACCGTGATTGTGTCACCGGCGGCCGGCTGCGCCACATTGCCAGCTGCTGCCGGTTGATAGTTGCGCGCCGGAAAGGCATCGGTGATCTGGTAAAGGTCCGACCGCGGACCATTTCCCTGCGCATAAAGGATCATGCGCCGATGCAGATCCAGCTGCAGCGTCACATTTCTTGAAGCATCGTGGAGATACACCGACCAGTCGTCCCGGCCGAATTCCTGAAAATGGAAATTCACGGTGCCGTAGACGTCCGCTTCCTGCCACTGGCCGTTTCCAACGTTTGTGAAACTGCCGCCAGAATGCCGGACGACACCAACGTTCTGCCCGTTCACACCAGGAGCTGCCGACAGTTGACCGCCAGGTTGCTGCGGAACCGGGTTCTGGACCTGAGGCCGGCCTCCGCAGACCTCGTATATCCCCGGGTATGGGCGCTCCGAGCAGAACAGCCCGCCCCAGTGATAGCCCGTCTGTCCGTTGCGATACCTGACCTGGAACCACTCGTAGCCATTCATCATGACCCCGGTACCGGACAGGATCAAAATGGCATCCCCCTGACGGAGACTGCCGCTTTGCCCGTATTGCATACCAGGACCACTGCGAACCTTGCCGCCGTAGGATGCCCCATTCTGCGGGAAATCGACGTCCGGTGAGGCGAAAGCGAAACTGGCTGGCAAAACAAGTGCTGCCAGCACGACAAAAAGAGAAAACTTGTTCATCAAAATGCCTGTTCTATTGATGTTTCTTAAGAGGAAATGCAGCGTCTTCGAAGAAAAATACTGAATTCAAAAACGAACTTTAGGTCACACGAACAGGAAAGGGAACCTCGTTTTGCGGCTGCCTGCGCGGCACTTTGTCAGATTGGCAGCGCGCCCCCCTGCCCCGGCTTCGCCATGGTCAATTTTGCCCCTCTGGCAATAGCGGGAAACTGCATTACTCTGTTTTAACAAGAAGTCCGTTTAGGAACGGAATATGTCTCAGAAGGATCAGGAACAGGACTGGCCCAAGCAGGACATGGAGTCCGGCACGCTCACCGCGCTTGCCCACCTTTACCGCGCCGAGGTGTTTCGCAGCACACATTGGCGCACCCGCCTCGATAACACCACCAACTGGGCCGTCGTCACCACCGGCATCGCCCTGTCCGCGACATTCTCCAACAAGGAAGCCTCACCCTTGCCCATGGTGCTGGTGGGGCTGCTGGTAACTGTTTTCCTGATCTTCGAAGCTCGCCGCTACCGCTACTACAACATGTTTCGGGCCCGGGCACGCCTGATAGAGACGGACTTTTACGCGCCTATCCTCGCCGGAGGCAAAGTGCCCATGCGCGGAAGCTGGGCAACGATGCTCTCCGACGACTATGAGATGCCGCATTATCATATTTCGCTGGTCAGGGCGGCAGGACGGCGCTTGCGCAGCAACTATTCCTGGATCCTGGCGATCCAGGCTGTCGCCTACTACGGCAAGCTGGCGATACACCCCGTCCCACTGACCAGCCTTGCCGACGTGTTCCAACGGGCGGCGATAGGGCCGATTCCCGGATGGACCGTCATGCTCGCAGGTCTTGTCTTTCATACCAGCTGGGTGGTGTTCGCCATCGTGACCTTGCGGCTGGACAAGCTCTATCGGGAAAAACGCCGCTCACCGATGCAGTCGATCTGAGACAGCACAAGTCTTTTCCTCTGGCAGCAGGGTGTGGTATGGGCCCCTCAGTCCACTTCGGAGATTTTATGTCCTGACCTCTCGGGCACCCATCGGTGCCCATCCGCAAATCGCCTCCGGCTGCTCCGGACTGCGTTTGCCAAACCTGAAGAGAGACACCACCCGGTCGTGACCTCATGATCGGACGAGGACAATGTTATCCAAATGATCAGACCCTATGTCAGCCAGGACGCTGAACGGATCATCCATATCTGGCGCAAGGCCAGTGAATTCGCCCACCCGTTTCTGAGCGACAACTTTCACGACATGGCCGCCACCGCCATCCGCGACATCTATCTGCCAAAGGCGGAAACCTACGTCACGGAGATCAATGGTGTTGCCGTCGGCTTTATCTCGCTGCTGGACAACTACATCGGCGGCTTGTTTCTGGACCCGCAATATCATGGACGTGGCCTCGGAAGGGCCCTTGTGGGTCACGCGGTCAAACAGAAGGGGCCGCTCACCGTTGAAGTCTTCAAGGAGAATGCTCGCGGCCGGCGTTTTTACGCCGCCAATGGCTTTGTGCCGACCGAAGAATACTTCCACGAACAGGCACAGCACATCAGCATTAAAATGACGATGAAGCCCTGACAGGAAAGCGGCGGCCTGTGGGCCGCCGCAACTGACATTGGCTCAGAACCGGCTTGCCGCAAAGGGCGCTGGATCGATATCAGGCCGGACACCCTCGATCATGTCCGCAATCATCTGCCCTGTGACGGCAGACTGCGTCAGACCGTGGTGGGCGTGGCCAAAGGCATAAAAGATGCCGCCATGCCGTGTTGCCGGCGAGATGACCGGCAGGCTGTCAGGAATGGACGGGCGGAACCCCATCCAGCGTTTGCCGCCTTCCGACTTGAGCTCCGGGAAAAACAGCTTTGCCTTGGCCAGCATTGTGTCCACGCGGCGCCAGTTCGGCGGCAGGTCGAGACCGCCGAATTCCACCGCCCCGCCGACGCGCAAGCCGCTCGAAAGACGCGACAGGACGAACCCGTGACCGGACAGCATGATCATGCGGTTCACGTTAACGCCGGGGTTCGGGATGGTGATGTTGTAACCGCGCTCCGTATCCAGCGGGATCGGATCTCCCAGCTGCGCGGCAAGGGCCTTCGACCATGCCCCGCAGGCAATCACCAGTCGCTCGGCCGCGATCGTGCTGCCGTCTTTCAGGATCACGTCACAGCCCTTGTCATTGGGCTGCAAGCGGCTGACCTCACCAACCTCGAACTTGACACCCTGAGATGACAGCCACTCGGCAACCGAAAGGCAAAGGACCTTGGGCTCATCCACCTGCACCCAGTCCGGCACGAGTGCCCCGCCAACAACACGGGAAGAAAGGTCCGGTTCCAGATCCCGGATCGCTGATGCATCCAGCTCCTCAACCTTGATGCCGTAGTCGCGCTGCTCGGCCCAGCCCGCGCGCGAGGCTTCAAGCGACTGCACCGTGTCGAACAGTTCCAGGCAGCCGTCCCGGCGCACCTGGTTATGGGTTCCCGTTGTCCGCCAGAGCGCTTCCCACGCCGGAAGAGCGCCTCCATTCAGATCCGCCAGCGCCTTCGTGCTCTGCGCCACCTTTGCGGGGTTTGAAGCCGCCATGAAACGCAGCATCCACGGCAGGATCTTGAGCGCATAAGCCGGACGGACCGACAAGGGCCCCAGCGGATCCAGCATCCATTTGAAGGCCTGTTTCCAAAGACCAGGCGAAGCAAGAGGCGCAACATCTGTCCAGGCGATGGCAGCCGCGTTGCCCTGGCTTGCGCCTGCCGCAGGGCCTTCGCGGTCCAGCACCGTAACGCCGTATCCGCGTTGCACCAGGCTGGCAGCAGTCGCCAGCCCGACGATGCCCGCACCAATCACATGGACATGTCCCTTGCTCATTCGGCGTGTCTTTTCTCGCTCGCGATCAACGACCTGTTCGGCGAAACAATGCGGGTATCGCAAGGATCCACCGACCGGACCAACAGTCTGTTTTCAGGTTCACCGTCCTGCCAGAACCGGCAAGGCTCGTCTAGCGGCCAACCTTCTGATATATCACTCGCACATC
The DNA here is from genome assembly GCF_054658215.1 of Roseibium sp. ROS1. Taxonomy (NCBI): domain Bacteria; kingdom Pseudomonadati; phylum Pseudomonadota; class Alphaproteobacteria; order Hyphomicrobiales; family Stappiaceae; genus Roseibium; species Roseibium sp. ROS1. Next base: position 261,579 of record NZ_BAAGIG010000001.1, on the reverse strand, counting down.
TGAAACATATAAAGGCCCAGACTTTCATGTCCGCAGATTTCAGCCGATCCACTCAGGCCTACCGCCTGCTGGAAGAAGAAATCGTGACCCTGAAACTGAAACCAGGGGCAACCGTAACGGAAGCCGCGCTTACACAAAGACTGGGTTTTGGCAGAACACCCATACGCGAAGCCATTCAGCGGCTGTCCTGGGAAGGCCTTTTGAACATCCGGCCGCGGCTTGGCATTGTCGTTGCGGAAATGAACCCGTCCGATTTTCTGAAGGTTCTTGAGGCCCGCCACGCCCTGGAACGTCTCGTTGCAGGGCTGGCAGCGCGGCTTGCCAGCAAGGACGACCGCAGAACCCTTGAAGCGATTGCACTAGACATGCGCGAGGCGGCTGCGAAGCCGGACGTGGCGGACTATCTGCGCCTGGACAAAGCCTTCGACGAAGTCGTCTCGGCCGCTGCCTGCAACCCCTTTGCAGCAAAGGCTCTGGCCCCTTTGCAGACGCAGAGCCGCCGGTTCTGGTACCGCCATTTTGGTGAGGAAGATCTCACCCCGGCAGCCTGGAGCCACATGGAGGTCATGCGCGCCGTTGCTGCCGGAGACGAGGCCGCCGCGATGGATCACGCGGAAAACCTGATGCTGTACCTGCGCCGTCAGGCAACGACCCTGGTCAGCGGCTCCGGTTAGGCAGCCGCCGGAAAGTGAGACCGTGTCCGGTTTGCAAAAGCGACCAGAGACAGCATTACCGGCACTTCCACAAGAACACCGACAACCGTCGCAAGGGCAGCGCCCGAGTTCAGACCGAACAGGCTGATGGCAACGGCAACGGCAAGCTCGAAGAAGTTGGACGTCCCGATCAGCGCTGCCGGCGCGGCGGTGTTGAACGGCACCCGCCACAGATACCCCCAGGCGTAGGCGACGAAGAAAATGCCATAGCTCTGGATCAGCAGGGGCACGGCAATCAACACGATCACCAGCGGCTTTTCCAGGATGGTCTGCGCCTGAAATCCGAACAGCAGGACAACGGTTGCCAGAAGACCCATGACGGAGAAGGGTTTGACCTTTCCCGTGAACTCCGCGATGCGCTCATCGCTCCCCGATCCATCCAGCGCCTTGCGGGTAAAATAGCCGGCCACCAGCGGAATGATCACATAAAGGATCACCGACAGCAGCAAGGTCTGCCACGGTACGACAATGTCGGTCACACCAAGCAGCAGCGCTGCGATGGGCGCGAAGGCAAACACCATGATGATGTCGTTGATGGAGACCTGGACAAGCGTGTAGTTGGCATCGCCGCGCACCAGTTGGCTCCAGACGAAGACCATGGCCGTGCATGGTGCGACCCCGAGCAGGATCATGCCGGCGATGTACTCTTTCGCAGTCTGCGGATCCACCAGCCCCGCAAATACGTGCTCGAAGAACAGGATGCCGAGTGCCGCCATCGTGAAGGGCTTGACCAGCCAGTTGACGACGATCGTGATGCAGAGCCCCTTCGGCTTGCGGCCGACATCCTTCAGCGAGGCAAAATCGACGTTGACCATCATCGGGTAGATCATCACCCAGATGAGTACGGCCACAACCAGATTGACGCTGGCATATTCCAGAGAGGCGATCGCCTCGAAAACCCCGGGAAAGAGGGCGCCGAGCCCGACCCCGGCGGCAATGCACAGGGCAACCCAGAGCGACAAGAAGCGCTCGAAGAGCCCCATGGGTGACGTTTCCTGTGTCATTCCAACTCTCTCTCACATCGGCATTTCAGCAAACCAGGGAGCAGCGTGGAAAACCTGCCCGAGGTGTCTCAACTTCAATTCGCTCAGAACCGGTCACGCAGCTTGTCTTGCAGCCGAAAGGAACCTTCCGGCATCCAGGCATATCTGTTTCCTGAATGTCAGCACTTCCCACCTGGTTCACAGCCGCCACCGGCCACAAGCGATGCGATCGGCGCGCAGAGTTCCGGGTTGCCGCCGCAGCAGTCCTGCAGCAGGTAGGTCACGAGGCCCTGCATCGCCTCCAGGCTCGCCCGATAACAAATCGAGCGCCCGTCCCGTTCGGCGTGCACAAGGCCGGAACGGGACAAGGCGCCCAGGTGGGTCGACAGGGTATTCGGACGCACATCGAGTGCATCTGAGATGGCACCGGCGGTCATGCCTTCTTTTCCGGCCTTCACCAACAGGCGAAAGACGTCGAGGCGGGTTTCCTGACCAAGAGCTGCCAATGCATTCAGGGCGTCTTCTTTTTCCATATTTCGAGAATACTCGAAATATGGAACTATGCAACCCCAAAATTGCTGCATTGCGAGAAGTTGCGAACCGAAGCTGCGACCGGGCCGGAATTGGAACGCAGGTCAATCCCGGCAGCTCCATGACCGAAAGCAAAAGACCCCCGCTCCGGAAAGAGCGAGGGTCTTGTTTTCAGCGTCTGACAGAACTGCCGGTTCAGGCAGCCTTTGCAGCCAGTCGTTTCCTGATGCTTTCCACGTCCGCATTCGGCGTCGCGGCGAAAAGTGTCTTGGTGTAATCGTGCTGCGGGTTCTCGAAAACCTCGTCCCGCGTGCCGTATTCCACCACTTCACCGAAATACATCACCATTACCTTGTCTGCGATGTAGCGCACCACCGACAGGTCGTGAGAGATGAACACATAGGTGAGGCCCATCTCTTCCTGCAGGTCCGCAAGCAGGTTCAGAATCTGCGCCTGGACCGACAGGTCAAGCGCGGAGACCGGCTCGTCAAGCACCAGCAACTTCGGCTTCATCATGATTGCCCGCGCAATCGCGATGCGCTGGCGCTGGCCACCGGAGAACATGTGCGGATAACGGCCGTAGTGCTCCGGCTGCAACCCGACCTTCTCCAGCATCTGCAGCGCCAGGTCACGGCGCTCTGCCGACGGCATGTCGGTGTTCAGGAGAAGCGGCTCTTCCAGAACATGGCCGATTTTCTGGCGCGGGTTCAGCGAGCCATAGGGGTTCTGGAAAACGATCTGCACCTTCTGGCGCATTTCGCGGGAAATACCGGTCTTGGAGATATCGATCGGCAGGCCATCGATCTCGATAAGGCCGGAAGACTGCGCGTCGATCATGGTGAGCATGCGCGCAAGGGTCGACTTGCCACAGCCACTTTCGCCGACCACGGCAAGGGTGGTGCCGCGTTCCACATCCAGGTTCACGCCCTTGACGGCGGTCAGGGTCGACGCCTTCTTGAACATGCCGCCCTTGATGTCATAGGTCCGGTACAGATCGCGGACCTTGAGGATCACATCGTCAGCCATCTCAGAAACCTCCCGCTTCGGCAAAGTCGCTCACCGTCGGCAAGCGGTCGCCCGTGGCATTTTCCGGCAGCGCTGAAAGCAATGCCTTCGTATACGGGTTCTTGGGGTTTTCGAAGAGGGACAGCACGTCGGCCTCCTCCATCTTGCGGCCCTTGTACTGCACGATGACACGATCGGCGGTTTCGGCCACCACGCCCATGTCATGGGTAATCATGATCAGCCCCATGCCGCTGTCCTGCTGCAGCTTGACCAGGAGATCCAGGATCTGTTTCTGGATCGTCACGTCAAGGGCAGTCGTCGGCTCATCGGCGATCAGAAGTTTCGGCGCACAGGCAATTGCCATGGCGATCATCACGCGTTGGCACTGACCGCCGGACATCTGATGCGGAAATGCGGACAGGCGTTCGGCTGGGTTCGGAATACCGACGGAGGTCAGGATCTCGACCACCCGGTCCCGGGCCTTACGTCCCTTCAACCCCATGTGGGTCTTCAATGTTTCACTGAGCTGGAAGCCAACCGTGAAACACGGGTTGAGACTGGCAATCGGCTCCTGGAAGATCATCGAGATGTCTTTCCCGATCACCCGGCGCCGCTCCTTGGCCGACAGGCTGCGCAGGTCCAGCCCCTCGAATTCCATCTTGTCGGCGGTGATTGTTGCCGTGTTCGGCAGCAGACCCATGGTCGCCAGCATGGCAACGGATTTTCCGGACCCGGATTCGCCGACGATCGCCAGGACCTCGCCTGCATCGACCGCATAATCAACGCCGTCGAGCGCCTTGAACGGGCCCTTGGCGGTGTCGAACTCGACCTTCAGGTTTCTGATTTCAAGAAGAGACATGGCTTAGCTCCTCTTCAGTTTCGGGTCGAGCGCATCGCGCAGGCCGTCACCGACCAGGTTGATGGCAAGAACGGTGATCAGGATCGCCAGACCCGGGAAGGTTACCACCCACCAGGCGCGCAGGATGAATTCGCGCGCTTCGGCAAGCATGGTGCCCCATTCCGGTGTTGGCGGCTGTGCTCCCATACCCAGGAAGCCGAGGGCAGCCGCATCCAGGATCGCGTTGGAGAACGACAGCGTCGCCTGAACGATCAGCGGCGCCAGACAGTTGGGCAGGATTGTCTTGAACATCAGCCGCATGTGCCCGGCACCTGCCACCTTCGCCGCGACGACATAGTCCCGTGTCCGTTCGGACAGGACGGCCGCGCGGGTCAGACGCACGAAATGCGGCTGCAGCACGATGGCAATTGCGATCATGGCGTTGATCAGCCCGGGTCCCAGGATAGCCACCAGCACGAGGGCCAGCAGAAGCGAGGGGAATGCCAGGATGATGTCCATCACACGCATGATCAGCGTGTCGGTCATGCCGCGCATGTAACCGGCGACAAGGCCGATCACGACACCGCCGACAAGGGCGATGGTGACGACGACAACACCGATGAACAGCGAGAAGCGCGCACCGAAGATGAGGCGCGAAAGAATATCACGACCAACGGCGTCCGTTCCCAGCAGGAACGCGGCCTTGCCGCCCTCCTCCCAGACCGGAGGCACGAGGAAACTGTCGCGATACTGAAAGTCGGGACTATGCGGTGCGACCAGCGGCGCGAAGATGGCCATGAGGACCAGCAACGCGAACACCACGAGGCCGACAACGGCACCCTTGTTCTGTGAGAAGTAGTACCAGAACTCGACAAGCTGCGCCTTGGTGGCGTTGCGGCTTTCTGCCTGGAGCTTGGTCTGATCGGCTTTCGCAGCCGGCGAGGTATTTGTCATTTTCCTTGTCCCCGGCTCAGTTGTGGCGAATTCGCGGATTGATCAGGCCGTAAAGCACGTCCACGATCAGGTTGACCATCATGATGATCCCGGCAATCAGCAGCAGACCACCCTGGACCACGAAGTAGTCGCGGCGCGAGATGCTGTCGACGAGCCATTTGCCGATGCCAGGCCAGGAGAAGATAGTCTCTGTCAGGATCGCGCCGGCAAGAAGCACCCCGACCTGCAGGCCGATGGTGGTCACCACCGGGATAAGGGCATTGCGCAGCGCATGCAGACCGATCACCGCGCGGGGCGGCAGGCCTTTCGCGCGGGCCGTGCGCACATAGTCCTCGCCCAGAACTTCCAGCATGGCGGATCGGGTCTGGCGTGCGATCACCGCCATCGGAATGGTCGCCAGAACGATGGACGGCAGGATCAGGTGCCGGACGGCGGAGAGGAAAGCCCCCTTCTCGCCGGACAACAGACTGTCGATCAGCATGAAGCCGGTGACCTGCGGGAAGAAGAACATCAACGAGATGCGCCCGGAGACCGGTGTCCAGCCGAGGGTTCCCGAAAACAGGATGATCAGCAGCAGGCCCCACCAGAAGATCGGCATCGAGTAGCCGACCAGCGCCGTGCCCATGATTGCCTGGTCGGCAACCGATCCGCGCTTCACTGCCGCGAAGATGCCGGCGGGAATGCCAAGGCAGACGGCAATGATGATGGCGCAGAGCGCGAGTTCGGCAGTCGCCGGAAACAGTGTCAGAAATTCATCCAGCACCGGCTTCTTCGACACGAAGGACGTGCCCAGATCCCCCTGGAAGATACCTGCGATGTAATCGAGGTACTGTTGCCAGAGCGGTTTGTCGAAGCCAAGCTGGCCAAGGACCTGAGCCCTCCGCTCATCAGATATACCGCGCTCGCCTGCGAGCAGTTCGGCAGGATCGCCGGGCAGCATGCGGATAAACGAGAAGGCGACGAGGGTGACGCCGAAGAATGTCGGTATCAACAGGCCGAGACGACCTAGAAGAAAGCGAAGCATGTCAGGTTCCAGATACGAAGAGCCAGCGGAAACGACCTGATGTCAGGAAAGCATCCGCCGGCCAGAATGTCCGAAGGCGCCGGCATTGCTGCCAGCGCCCTCTTCGAGTTAGGCGGATTTACTCCGCAATGTCCACGCCGTCAAACCAGTGGCCGCCGAGCGGGTCCATGACGTAGCCGGAGACCTTGGAGGACATCGGCATGAAGACCACGGAGTGCGCGATGGTTGCCCACGGAGCCTGCTCCTTGAACACGACCTGTGCCTCTTCGTAGAGCTTGGTGCGCTCTTCCTTGCTGGTCACGGTCTTTGCCTTCTTGATCAGCGCGTCGAACTCTTCGTTGCACCACTGGGCGCGGTTGGAGCCGCCGACACCGTCACAGCCGAGCAGAACGGCCAGGAAGTTGTCCGGGTCGCCGTTGTCACCGGTCCAGCCGAGAAGCACGGCACCGTCGCGGTTCTCGTCCTTGGAACGGGACAGGTATTCACCCCATTCGTAGGAAACGATCTCGACGTTAACGCCGACGTTCGCGAAGTCGGCCTGCATGACCTCAGCCATACGACGAGCGTTCGGGTTGTACGGACGCTGTACCGGCATTGCCCAGATCTTCATGGAAAGATCGGATACACCAGCTGCAGCCAGCATTTCCTTGGCCAGTTCCGGATTGTAGTCGTCGTCTTCAACGGCGTCGTTGTAGGACCACATGGTCGGCGGGATCGGGTTCTTGGCAGCCTGGCCGGAGCCCTGGAAAACTGCGTCGAGGATCGCCTGCTTGTTGATCGCGTGGTTCAGCGCCTTGCGGACTTCCGGCTTGTCGAACGGTGCCTGCTTGGTGTTGTAAGCGAGGTAACCGACGTTCAGGCCCTGCTGTTCCATCAGGGTCAGGTTGCCGTCAGCCTTGATGTCGGCGATGTCGGCCGGTGCCGGGTACGGCATGACGTGACATTCACCGGCCTTCAGCTTCTGAAGACGCACGGCTGCATCCGGAGTGATCGCGAAGATCAGGTTGTCGACCGGCTGCTTGCCACCCCAGTAGTCCGGGTTTGCCGCATAACGGATCACGGCGTCCTTCTGGTAACCCACGAAGGAGAACGGACCGGTGCCGACCGGCTGCTGGTTCAGCTGTTCCTTGGAACCGGCTGCTTCAAGCTGGGCTGCGTATTCGGCGGACACGACGGAAGCGAAGTCCATCGCCAGGTTGGCGATCATCGGTGCTTCCGGACGGTTCAGGACGAACTTGACCGTGTAGTCGTCAACCCTGACGATTTCCTTGATCAGGTCCGGCATGGACATGCCGTCGAAATATTCCCACGCGGTACCGGCGGTGTATTCGTGCCACGGATGATCCTTCTTCAGCTGACGCTCGAAGGTGAAGATCACGTCGTCTGCATTGAATTCACGGGTCGGCGTGAAGAAGCTGGTGGTGTGGAACTTCACACCCTGACGCAGCTTGAAGGTGTATTCCAGACCGTCTTCGGAAACTTCCCAGCTTTCAGCCAGGCCCGGCAGCACTTCGGTCGTGCCGCGCTTGAACTCGACAAGCCGGTTGTAGATCGGCTTGGAGGAAGCGTCGAACGTCGTGCCTGCGGTGTAAAGTGCAGCATCAAAGCCTTCAGGCGAACCTTCAGAGCAATAAACCAGGTTTTTTGCAGAAGCGCCGGTTGCTGCAATCACAGCAAGGCTTACGCCAAGAAGGGATGCCTTCAAGGTTTTTTGGAAATTCATCAAACTGTTCTCCCCTTGATGAAGAGCAAGGGCCTTGCATCGTTGAATCGCGCAAAGGAGTTAAGCCCAAGCCAGCGCAAACTAAGGCGTTTTTTTGGCAGAAAATCAACTGCCAACATATTTCTAATTTGAGGATGTTTTTGAAATTTTTTTGCTAGGTAAGAGTTGCTGCCGTAAATTTTTAATGCGGCAACGTTAACTCACGAGAAACAAATACCGCAACGGCAGCGTTTTTCAAGCTTCATCTAACCGCCTGAAAACAAAAGGCTCCCGCAATAACGGGAGCCTCTGAATTTCTCAATCCTGCGTAGAACGCGTTCGTTTGACAGCGTCCTGCCATCCGGCAAGTAATCTGGCCCGCTCACTTTCCTGTAAACGCGGCTCGAAACGCTTTTCCAGCTTCCATTCTGCCGAAAATGCCTCGGCGCCAGGCCAGACACCTGCCTTCGATCCGGCGAGCCACGCTGCCCCGAGCGCCGTCGTTTCCGGGACAGTTGGCCGGTCGACCGGCGCGCCCAGAATGTCGGCCAGAAACTGCATCGTCCAGTCGGATGCCGTCATGCCGCCATCGACACGGAGCACCGGTTGTTCGGCTTCCGGCCAGTCTGCCCGCATGGCTTCAACCAGGTCGCTGGTCTGGTAACCAACGCTTTGCAGGACCGCCCGGGCAATTTCCTTCGGACCCGTGTTTCGCGTCAGACCGAACAGCGCACCCCGGGCTTCCGCGTCCCAATAGGGAGCGCCAAGACCAACGAAGGCAGGAACAAGGTAGACGTCCTGGTTGGGATCTGCCTGTTCGGCAAGCGACTGCGTGTCGCCGGCACTCTCGATGAGCCCCAGACCGTCGCGCAGCCACTGCACGGCAGCACCGGCAACGAAGATCGACCCTTCGAGCGCATATGTGGTTTCGCCGTTCAGCCTGTAGGCGATGGTCGTCAGCATGCGGTTGTTGGACCGGACCGGTTTGGACCCGGTGTTCATCAGTGCAAAGCAACCCGTGCCGTAGGTTGACTTGACCATTCCCGGTTTGAAGCATGCCTGCCCGACCGTCGCGGCCTGCTGGTCGCCGGCAACACCGAGGATCGGTATTGCCCGGCCGAACAATTCCGTATCCGTGACGCCGAAATCATCCGCACTGTCCTTGACCTCGGGCAGCAGGTTCTGCGGGATGTTGAGGAGCTTGCACAGCTCTTCATCCCACTTGTTTTCGTGAATGTTGTAGATCAGCGTCCGGGAAGCGTTGGTGGCATCGGTTGCGTGTACCTTGCCGCCCGTGAGTTGCCAGATCAACCATGTGTCGACGGTGCCGAAGGCAAGCTCACCGCGTTCCGCACGCTCGCGCACACCGTCCACATTGTCGAGGATCCAGGCGATCTTGGTTCCGGAAAAATAGGGATCCAGCAACAGGCCCGTCTTGGCGGAAAAAACTCCTTCGCGGCCTTCCGAGCGCAATTTCGCACAGAAATCGGCCGTACGCCGGTCCTGCCAGACAATGGCGTTGTAGACCGGTTCGCCCGTCGATCGGTCCCAGACAAGGGTGGTTTCCCGCTGGTTGGTGATCCCGATCGCGGCAACATCCGCGCCACCGGACGGTGCCTTTTCCAGCGCCTCCCGGCACACGCGCAGCGTGCTCGTCCAGATATCGGCCGGCGAATGCTCCACCCAACCCGACTTCGGGAAGTGTTGCGGAAACTCCTGCTGCCCCACACTGATTGGATGGAAATCGTCGCCGAAGACAATTGCCCGGCTCGACGTCGTGCCCTGGTCTATTGCCAAAACACATCCGGCCATGGCGCACCTCCCGTTTTCTTCTTGTCATGAAAACTGCCGGCAAGGCCGGCAGGTCATCTGGTTCCGTTTGATAAAACTATGCCGCAGCGCCGGCCTGCTCCGCAAGATAAGCCGACAGATAGGTATCCAGCTCGGCAGCCTCCTCCCCGCTGAGCCGCAACCCCAGTTTCGTCCGCCGCCACAGGATGTCCTGCGCGCTGCGAGCCCATTCGCGGCGGACCAGCCATTTCACTTCCGCTTCATGAAGATTGTAGCCAAAACAGCGACCGAGGTCTTCGAGCGTCTTCGCTTCCCCGAGTATGAAGCGCGCATCCGTGCCGTAAAGACGGGTCAGACGAGTAGCGAATACCTTGTCGAGGAACGGATAATCGGCCTCGAGGCGTGACACTTCCGCATCGAACTCGCTCACCTTGAAATCACCGCCCGGCAGGGGCGCATAGGCCGTCCATACCCCGCGCTTGAAAGGCAGATACGGCTCAAGCTTTTCCAGGACATGCTCGGCAAGCTTGCGATAGGTCGTGATCTTGCCGCCAAAGACGGACAGGATCGCCGGCTTTGCATCGCCCGCATCCAGCTCAAGCACATAGTCGCGCGTCGCCGCCTTGGCATCCTTTGCGCCGTCATCGTAGAGCGGGCGAACGCCGGAATAGGTATGGACCACGTCTTCAGGCGTGATCGCGTTTTCCAGATACTCGCTCGCCGCCTTGCACAAATAGGCGATTTCGTCCTTCGAGATCTCGACCTTGCTCAGGTCGTCCTGGAAATCGACATCGGTCGTGCCGATCAGCGTGAAGTCGTTTTCATAAGGAATGGCGAACACGATCCGGCCGTCGCCGTTCTGGAAGATGAAGCAACGGTCGTGTTCGAACTGGCGCTTGACGATGATGTGGCTGCCCTTGACCAGCCGGACGCTGGAACTGTTGTTCGCCCCGGTGACGCCGCTCAGCATGTCCGCAACCCAGGGCCCGGCGGCATTGACCAGCACATTGGCAGTGACGGTCTTTTCATCGCCGCTTGCAAGGTCTTTCAGAACGACCTGCCAGACGTCGCCGTCGCGCCGTGCGCTGATGCATTTGGTACGGGTCTGGATTTCGGCACCGCGATCAGCCGCATCGCGCGCATTCAGAACCACCAGTCGGGCATCGTCCACCCAGCAGTCCGAATATTCGAACCCCTTCTTGAAGAGCTTCTTGAGCCCTTGCGAGAACGGAGCCTGATCCAGACGCACGGTCTTGGTGGCCGGCAGCAGTTCCCGCCCGCCGAGATGGTCATACATGAAGAGGCCGAGCCGCAGGAGCCATGCCGGTCGCAGGTCCTTGTGATGCGGCAGAATGAACCGCAGCGGCCAGGCAATATGCGGCGCTGCGCGCCACAACACTTCACGCTCTTTCAGCGCTTTGCGCACCAGACCGAACTCGTAATATTCCAGATAGCGCAGCCCGCCGTGGATGAGCTTGGTCGAGGCCGACGATGTGGCGCCGGCAAGGTCACCCATTTCGACCAGAAGAACCGAAGCCCCCCGGCCGACCGCGTCGCGGGCGATGCCCGTTCCGTTGATGCCCCCACCAATGATCAAAAGATCGTAATCCGCAGCCATAACTGTCCCCGGCCTGTGTTTTTGCGTCTCAGGATTGAAAATGAAAATAAAACGAAACTTCTCGAAATTCAATCAACAATTTCGCACACCAAGACGAAACACCCCGGCAAGAAGCTCGCGCCTCCGCCGGGGTTAAATAGACCACTCAGAAACTACAAGGTATTGATCTGTCTAGTTTTCTCCGTCCTCTGCCGGAGCATCGTCCTCCAACTGGGTCGAAGAAACGTCAACCTTCTTGCGCTGTTTCGGTTTGTTCCCGTCTTCCACGAAGGGAGGCGTCGCGGCGTGATAGGTCACTTGCGGGAACGGGATTTCGATATTCCGTTCGTCAAAGACCTGTTTGACGAATTCGTTATACGCACGCCCGACGCCCCACTGATCCCCCGGGACGGTCTTGATACGGCCGCGGATATCAATGGAGCTGGCACCGAAATTGGTAACGCCGTGCATTTCGAAATCACCGATGATCTTGGGACCGAAATCCGTTTCCTTCAGTCTGCGGAAGGCTTCCAGCATGGCGTCCTTGGCGTGGGTGATATTCGTGTCGTAGGCAACACCGATCAGCGCGACATGATAGGAGAAGCCGCGCATGAAGTTGGACACCATGTCGACCGACGAGAACGGAATGATGTGGGTTGTTCCGTCGATGTCGCGCATGCGCACCGACCGGACGGTGATCCCCTCGACCGTTCCCGTTATCCCGGCAACGGTGACGACGTCGCCCTCGTTGATGGCATTCTCGACCTGGATGAAGGCTCCGGTGATGATGTCCTTGACCAGGGTCTGTGCACCGAAGGAAATCGCCAGACCGACAACACCGGCACCGGCGATCAGCGGACCGATATCGACGCCGACTTCCGACAGCGACAAGAGCAGCGCCATCACCACGATGACGACCGTCGATGCATTGCGGAACAACTGGAACAGCGTGCGTTCGCGCGCCGTTACGATGTATCCGGAGCGTGACTGCAGCCTGAGGTCCACCCACGACATGACGGCAAGCCAGATCATGAAAGCCACGAGCAGGACCAGGAAGGCAGAACCGTAGCTGCTCAGAAGTTGCACCCCTGCTTCGCTGACCAGCCATTCGGCAACCGTCAACAGACCCCAGATCTCCAGAAGCAGCAACACCGTCACCAGGAAGACGGCGAACCGGATGAACTTCAGAAGGCGCGGCACAAAGGCGTTCAGCCGGCTCTGAAGCGCCGGAAGGGTCCGGTTCAGGTCGTCCGGCAGGCGAATCCCGCCCTTGATGGCCTTGGTCACGACCAGCGAAATGGCCATACCCGCCATGATGGTGAGGATCGACAGTCCCGTTGCCCGCAGAATAATGGTTGTCGCGTCAAACGGCCGGGTCACCCAGATGATGAAAACTGCCGCGATATAGCCGTAGGCAGCCAGGTGCCAGAGCTGACCGACCAGCACGAGCGCACGCTTGGCAAGAGCGCTCTGCAGATGCTCGGCGTAATCCCGCGCACCCTCGTTTACCCGGTGCCTGTTCTGGTGCACCAGCACCAGAAGATAGATCATCCCGAGAAGCACGACGAGGAACCGCAAGGCGTTGCCGAGCACGAAGGATACCGCAACATTGGCGATCGGCACGGCCAGGAACAGGCCGAAGACCATCCAGTACATGAACAACCGCAAACGGCCGTACCAGTAGAGCGAACTTTCATCGGTGAACGGCAGCAACCGCAGTTCCGGCCGCCCCGGCGCGAATATGAAGCGCAGCGAGACGTTGGCCATGCCAAGGATGAAAAACGCGTTCAGCGCGAGACTTTCCTGAAGCGTTACGCCTGCATTTATTCCACCGAAGCTTGCCAGGGCCGCCGCGTTGCCGACGGCCCAACCGACGCCTACCGTCACTGCATCGACGACCGATGTCAGAACAAGAATGAAGCTGCGCGTCAGCCCGCCGCCGTAACGCGCATAAAGCGACATGCGCGGATAGAGTGCCTTCGCGATCAGCTGGCTGGCAAAAAAGCCGAGATAAGCTGCAAGAAGCACGATGCCGACCTGGATCGCGATATCCTCGACCCGGTCCCATTTCACCGGAATATCGCCGCGCGCGACCAGAACCAGGCCGTTCAACGAGCGCATTGCCTGCTCCAGCAGATACCCCGCGTCATCCACCAGAACCCGTGTGTATTCACCGATCCGCAGGGCGAAGTTTTCCTGTTGCAGGGGTTGGGAGATACCCTCAACCGGAATTGCAGCTTCATTCCCGGGAACCTGCCTGTCACCTTCAGCAGGCTGGCTGTCCCCTGTGCTTTTCTGCAAGAGATCGATCAACGCCGCTCGGCTTTCAGGGTCGTTCAGAACCTTTATCAGGGCCTGGCTCGCCTGTTCGACATCGGCCGGTGGCGCCTGCTCCTGCGCCGGGGCCTGCCCCCCGCTTTCCTGAGCCAGAACCGGAGCCAACCCGGCAAGCATCATTGTCATCAGGGCAAAGAGGCAGCAGCGCAAAATCTTCATTTCAAACTCTTGTCAATTCCAGAAAGACCGGCGGGGGTCCGGCCATGGCAGGGACAATATGGAGGAACAGTCGCGGATGAAAAGGGTTCAGGCTGCTGTCTTCGGACATTTTTTAGGTACTATTATAAAACGCAAGTTTCCCGTGCAGTAACGACCGCATCAAAACCAGCAGAAACAAGGATTCACTGGAAATCGCAAAAAGATTTCACCTTTACGCAAGGTAATATGCCAGCCTCCATTTATCGGGTAACGTAATAATAACAATATGGGCGCCAATCTGGCCCGACGAGGAGGAAGGATGCCCAGGTCCTTGATCAAACTTGCACAGGAAGGCACAGACGAGGCGCGACGACGGCTGTTCGCGCAGGTGAGCGAACTTGTGATTGCGAACCTCGATGAGCGGACCGACCGGGAGCTGGCAATCTTCTCCGAAGTAATCATAAAACTGTACAGTGTCGGCTCGCCCAGGGACCGCGCCAGGCTGGCGCACAAGCTCGCTTCGCAAGTCAACACGCCGCCGGAGCTTGCCCGCAAGATCGCCGAAGACGACGTCAACGTGGCCATGCCCCTGCTCGCACAAAGCCCCGCGCTGACCCAGGAAGACCTGATCGACTTCGTTGAACGGCTGAGCAACAGCCATCTACAGGTGATTGCCCGCCGCACCGACCTCTCGCCTGAAGTCTCAGATGCCATTGCCGAAAAAGGCGACCGCCCGGTGCACCGTATTCTGGCCGGCAACCGTGAGATCAAACTGTCCCGCGAAACCATGCTGAGTTTCGTCAAATACGCCACGGAAGACGTGGTCCTGCGCGAGGACCTGTGCCTGCGCTCCGATCTTTCCCCGGCGGTGTGCCGGGCCTTGCTGCCGCTTGTGGACGATGAAACCAAGAAGCGCCTGCGCAGTATCATCGAAGGCTCCCTGTCGCAGGATCAACTGGACCAGATCGCAAGACTGAAGGTGCTGCGCCGGGAGTTCGGCGATGCCCTCAACAATCCGGACATGACCCTCCTGTGGCGGGAAGCGGAGCGTGCGGAAATCACCGTCAACGAGCTTATGATCCTGTTGCTGCAGGATGGCCGCTTCAATCACGCGATCGAGCTGCTCAGCGCGCGCGGCCGAACGGCCCAGAAGGCACTCAAGGATGCGGTCTTCAACGGCAAGAAGGATCTGGTTCTCAGAACCGCGGAGAAAGCCGGCCTCGACACGCCGACCTTCGCCCTTTTCGCCAAGGTTCGCTGCGACCATTTGAAGATCCCGGCAACGCAGGGCTCCGAATGGACGGCTACCTACAAGAAGTTTCTCGACAGCACGGCACAGACCAAACAATCCCGATGCGGTGATTTCCAGGCGAACCGGCGGGAAAAGAAACCAAGACCCACGGGTGATCGTCCCGGACGTGTCGCGGCAATGTAGCGACAACGCCAGCGTTGCTTCGCGCCAACCGACTCATCGAAGAGCAACCTTGTCAGCGCTTTTTCTAGCCCGTGTTTTTCGAGAGTTCAGCTTTTGGAACAAAGCGTCGCGGCGATTGCCGTCGACAGGGTCGCGGCCGCGTAGAACCAGAGGCCCGGCAAAATGGCGGCTGCCGCCAGTCCGCTTGTCTTGGCGGCAAAAAGCACCAGCGCAACCAGCATCACATCCAGCATCGACCACTTGCTGACCATCGACAGGAGCGCAAGCGAACGCGTCTTGGCGCCACTAAGCACGGCCACATGGATCAGAAGGATCTTCAGCGCGGGAAACCCGATCGAAAACAGCGCCACGATCGCGGCAAGAACCGCATCGCCCTCGTGATAGAGGCTGGTCACCATTTCGATCAGCGTCGGTCGGTCTTCCAGAAAATAGAGGCGCTCGAACCGCATGAGCGGCTGCGTCAGTCCGAGGGCGAACGAGAAAGTGGAAACGGGAAGCAGCAAAGCCAGAAAAAATCGCATTGAAACTGCCGTACCCTGGCTATCGCGTAAACTTGTAGCGGCACCTGCGCCCGGCATCACCGGGAGGAGCACCAATTCCTATATCACCCGGATCGGAAAGCACAAAACCTGACCGCCGCGAGCAACGATCAGGAATATAAGAACGTATATCAAGCCCTGCCAGCCCCCATTCGGAGACCGGCTGTTTTTAGGGAAGTTCAGTAAGCCGTTATCGGCCTCGAGCCCGCGCAGCAACTTCGTCGAGCTGATCCTGCTCCGCCAGTTCCTGGGCTGTGCGCTCGCGCTGCTGGTCGCGTTCTTCCAGCTGCTCGAACTTCTTCAGCTCCTCGATCGCCTCGCTGAGCTCGTCCTGGGCACGTTGCAGCTGGTCGTCCAGTTCATGCGCGGAATTGCGCAGGTTGTCGCGACGGTCCGCTGCGGCCTTGGCAAACGTCGGATAGGCAAAATGCGTGACATCCGTAATACCGACCCGCTCCTGCTCCGACCGGATCTGGTCATCAAGTTCATCGGCCATACGGTTGAACTCGGCGATCATGCTCTCGATCTGAGCAAGCTGTCGTCGTTTCTCGTCAACCTGAAACCGCTTCAAACGGATCAAACTGTCTCGGGTTTTCATTACTCAATACTCCCCTAACACGGGCAGTCTACCCCTGAGTCATTTCCAAAAGGTTGGCAAGTTGCTCATACCCGTCAGAAAGTGATGTCGCTTCGTCTTTTCCCTGATTCAGGAATTCGTCGATCATGTCGAACCTGTAGATGGCTTCGTCCACGGTCGGGTCGGATCCCTTCCGGTATGCGCCCAGCCGGATCAATTCTTCCATGTCCGTATAGGTCGACAGAAGCTGTCGGGCCCTGCGCAGAACCGGGAGCTGCTCCGGCGGCACGCAGCGCGGCATGGTTCGTGACACGGATTTCAGCACATTGATTGCCGGATACCGGCCACGCTCGGCAATGCCGCGTTCCATCACCACGTGGCCATCGAGAATACCGCGCACCGCGTCGGCCACAGGCTCGTTGTGATTGTCACCCTCCACAAGAACGGTGAAAAGGCCGGTGATCGATCCGCTGTTCTCCTTGCCGGGACCTGCCCGTTCCAGAAGTCGCGGCAATTCAGTGAAGACCGTCGGCGTATAGCCCTTGGAGGTCGGCGGCTCGCCGATCGACAAGCCGATTTCGCGCTGTGCCATGGCGAATCGCGTTACCGAGTCCATCATGCACAGCACGTTCTTGCCTTCATCGCGGAAATGTTCGGCAACAGTCATGGTCAGATAGGCGGCCTGCCGCCGCATCAGAACGCTTTCATCTGAAGTCGCGACCACGACCACGGAGCGCTCCAGCCCCGAATCGCCCAGATCGTCCTCGATGAACTCCTGAACCTCTCGACCGCGTTCGCCGATAAGGCCGATGACCGCGACATCACATTTTGTATTGCGCGCCAGCATGGACATCAGCACGGACTTGCCGACGCCGGAGCCGGCAAAAATGCCCATTCGCTGCCCCTCGCAACAGGTTACGAATGTATTAAGCGCGCGAACGCCGAGATCCAGGGGCGGTCCAACTCGTTTACGTTCGGAGGCCGGCGGAGGCGAACTTCGCAATTTGCGAGGCACTCCGCCATGAACAAGACTTCCTTTACCATCAATCGGTTCACCAAGTGCGTTAATCACTCGGCCAAGCCAGGCATTTGCCGGATGAACCACGCTGTCACGCGACTGAATCACGGCTTTGCAACCCATTCGCACGCCTTCGAGCCCGGAAAAAGGCATGCAAAGTGCGTGTCCTTCACGAAAACCCACAACCTCTGCGGGCACTTTCGGGTTATCCTCACCGTTGTCGATCAACAATCTCGAGCCGACACTCATTTCGTGAATAGGGCCCGCAATCTCGACGAGAAGTCCCTGAACCGCAGTCACCCGGCCATAAATTTCGGTCGGCATGAGCGAATCAATCTCGGCGAAAAGCGCCTTCACGTAAGATTCCTTCCCTCGTTAACGGTTTTGGTAACCGATCGTTTACGACTCTGGTTAATCTTAACCTTTGGAAGGCTGACAAGCGAGAGCCATTTCGAAGTCAAAACGGCTTTGTTGAAAGGAATCTGAACGGAATCGGTTAGCGCCGGTTCTTAAAGTTCAACATTAAGATTTGTGAATCCGAATTTTTTCTGGGGATTCAATAAGTTGAGTGTTGTTCACAGTTTCCTCTCTCCAGAGCTTGCCGTTACGAATCATATTTTGTTAACCATTAACCGATAGCTTTGAGTCGGGGTTAACATCAGTCCTTCGTAGCAGGCACCGACAGAGCCGTTGCGACTTGCCCAGGAAAGGCAGAACAAGGGGATTGGCATGCGTGTATTGTTGATTGAGGATGACAGCGCCACGGCGCAGAGCATCGAGCTGATGCTGAAGTCCGAGAACTTCAACGTCTACACGACAGATCTTGGCGAGGAAGGCATCGACCTCGGCAAACTGTACGATTACGACATCATTATGTTGGATTTGAACCTGCCGGACATGTCCGGTTACGAGGTTCTCCGGACACTACGCGTTTCCAAGGTCAAGACACCGATCCTGATCCTTTCCGGTAACGCGGGTATCGAAGACAAGGTTCGCGGCCTCGGCTTCGGCGCCGACGATTACATGACCAAGCCGTTCCACAAGGACGAGCTGGTCGCGCGTATCCACGCAATCGTCCGCCGCTCCAAGGGGCACGCACAGTCGGTCATCGTCACTGGCGACCTGAAGGTCAACCTGGACACCAAAACCGTCGAAGTCGGCGGCCAGCGCGTCCATCTGACCGGCAAGGAATACCAGATGCTGGAGCTTCTCTCCCTGCGCAAGGGAACGACGCTCACCAAGGAGATGTTCCTGAACCATCTCTATGGCGGCATGGACGAGCCGGAACTGAAGATCATCGACGTGTTTATCTGTAAGCTTCGCAAGAAGCTGGCAGCTGCAACCTCCGGCAAGAACTACATCGAAACGGTGTGGGGCCGAGGTTACGTTCTGCGCGAGCCGGACGTAGAAGCAGCCGCCTGATCCAGCATCGGACGTTGACGTTTTAAAAGCCCCGGCACTGCCGGGGCTTTTTGTTGTTGAGGGTTGGATGTGACAAGGCTGATCTAGCCCTGGCCACCTGCGCGCTCGGCAAAGGTCAGCACAGCCCCTTCCCCCACCTGCCCGTAATTGACTGATGCCAGCATCTCGCCGGAGCTGTCATGCAGGGTAATCACCCCCTTGCGGTTCGACATCTGCATGTGATGGACCGTTGCCCGCGTCACCGACACCTTCAAAACGGCACCTGCAATCAGAACGACCGCCTCCACCGGTTGCGGCCGGCCCATCCTGTCCCGCAGTTCGTAGCCCGTAAGGTCGATGTCCGCTGCACCGGCATTCCAGATCTCCACCCATTCCGTGCCCTGGTCATCCCCCGGCGGGTTCGGCAGGGCCGAAAGAATGCGAAGCGGACCGTCATTCTGCATTTCAACGGTCCTTGGACGCACGACCACATTGCCAGAATCGTCCGTGCGGGTGCTGCCGTCACCAAGGAACACAGGGTAGAATGAGCGGATGTGTTGTCCCAGCGAGCCATCAGCCGTGGTCTCGTGATACATCACCAGATCGAACTTGCCCTCACCAAGCTGAACACGCTTCTTCTGGTTGGTGAGCAAGCCGTGCAGGCCTTCGTAATAGGCAAGCGTGCCGAGCGCGAATTCGCACGCAGGACTGCTGCCGACAAAAAATCCACCCTTGCTCTTGAAGAGCTCAGCGACAAGATTGCCGGTCATATCCTGGTGGTTCCAGACCATCTGCAGCGTCACGACATGGGGGTTTTCCGGTCCGGGACCTCCGAGATCGTATTTGTAACCAAGGTAGTCGACCCGGTTGTTGAGCTCGTCCAGCGCGAATTTCACCCAGGAGTGATAACCGGAGATTTCACCCTTCTCCGAGGCGGAATTCGCCCCTTTCTTGTATTTGCCCTCGCCGACAAAAACATGCTCGAAGCCGGTGCAGAAGTGGGTCGACTTACCCCGGAAGAAGTTGGTGTAGACCTCGAACCACATCCGGAACAGATCCTGCCGGAAGGTTTCAGCGGTCATGTCCCTGACGAGCTCGGCAGAAATATGCTCGAAGGCGATCTGCATCGGCCGGCTTGCAATCACCAGATCGAGAAACCCTTCGATCTCGTCTCGCTCGGCAGGCGAAATGGTTTCCGGGTCGCGAAAGTGGACCGCATAGTTGTCCAGAAGCCGGATGAAGGTCTGGTACAGATCGCTCGCCGCCATCTTGTCGAAATCGACCCGGGCAAAGAGCGGATTCGCTGCCAAGTCGATCTGGCGGGACCCTTTGGCCTTCACCTGCTCGTCCAGCAGAATGTCGGCCGTCATGTCCGTCCAGTCACCATCCACGTTGCGCGTGCTGACACTGAACCGGTCGGCATCTTCGTTCCAAATGGCCTGATAGATATGGTCTGACATGCGAGCCTCAACCTGAAGTAACGAGAAGAAGGCTTTCACACGTTTATGACATTTTCACTACCAGACGGAAACTCGTAACTGTCCGGCGAAAACAAAAAAGCCGGCGTTGCCGCCGGCCTTTCCGCACTTGCAATGGCAGGATCAGAGCTGCAGCTGGTATGACGCAGGGACATAACGGAAACCGCTGTCGTTGGTCTCCACGTAGCCGACCGCCGGGAACGGCATGTGATAGCCCACGAACGGGATCTTGTCGGCGGCCAGCATACCGAAGACGGTCTTGCGGGTGGCCGCGGCGCCTTCCTTGTCCATGTCGAAGCGCACTTCCCATTCGGGATGCGCCAGCGACCAGACGTAGTGATTGGCCGTATCCGCCGTTATGGCAAGCTGCTTGCCGTCGCTTTCAAGCATGTAGATCATGTGACCGGGGGTATGACCTGCAGCAGCCATCGCGGTGACACCCGTCGTCACGCTGCCGCCGTCATCGAGGAAAGTCATTTTCTCCGCCAAGGGTTTGACGTGGCTCGCCATCAGCTTGGTCACCCCATTGGCTTCCGCATCCATTGCCGCCCAGAAGTCATATTCCTTCTGCCCGGTCACATAGCGGGCATTGGCAAAGGTCGGCGAGCCGCCTTCCATCAGACCGCTGACGTGGTCGGGATGCATGTGCGTCAGCACCACCACGTCAACCTGCTCCGGCGTGTATCCCGCATTTTCCAGCGCGGCGCGCATCTTGCCGCGGCCTGGCCGGGCACCTTCGCCATTGCCGGTGTCGAACAGGATCAGTTCGCTGCCCGTGTTCACCAGCGTTGGCGTGAAACTGATCTGGAAACTGTCGTTGGGCAGGAAATTATCGGCATTGGTCGCAGAAAATGTATCCGCGTCCACATTCATGGCGAAGGTCTTCTGCGGTTCGGTCAGGGAGACCGCACCGTCGTGCAGGGTGGTCACCTCGAACCCGCCTACGGAATAGCGGGCGACGGGTGCCGGCACAGCGGCCTGCTTTTCTGCAGCCGCATGGACAACTGTGGTTCCGGCAAGACTTGCCCCGGCAAGCGCACCACCTGCTCCCAGAAGCGCCGCGCGACGTGTGAGTTCAACTTTTATCTCGGTCATATTCCCACTCCCTGCAATTCCGATTCATGAAAACAGTCCCGCAGTCGAACACCCCGAGTGCCCGGCAGGACGCAAAGCTTACGTTCGTGAAAATGGAATGGATGCAGATGCAGACAAGTGCTGTTCGCCGCCAGCCGGATAAACTTCACGAGAGCGAACGAACAAAATGAATTTCAAAACCTTGCTCACGCGCAACAGACCGCTTTTTTGACGGGATTCCTTCACGGTGCAGCGATTGAAAAAGGCGGCCAGAGGCCGCCTTTGAACTTGATCCGAAATGTCCAAACCGTGCTGAAGGAGGGACGCAGGTTTAACGCTGCAGACCCAGGCCTGCTCCAGCTCCCACGGCCAGGCGCGGCGTTGCTGCCGTGCCGGTCGCGGCCTGTGCAGCCTGTTTCTTCTGGAACAGGCCTCTCTTACCGGGTACCGGCTTGAAGGCATCCGTCAGACCGACCACGGTTTCTGCGGCACCGAGAACGAGATAACCGTCATCCGGCAGGGATTTCGCCAACCGGCCGAGGATTTCCGTCTTGGTTGCCTGATCGAAGTAGATCAGCACGTTGCGGCAGAAAATGATGTCGAACTCGCCCAGATGGGTGAAGCTTTCCAGCAGGTTCAGCTTCTTCCATTCGATCATGGCGCGCATGCCGGCATTGATCTGCCACATGTCACCCTTCTGCTCGAAGTATTTCAGCAGCATCTGGATCGGCAGACCACGCTGAACCTCGAACTGGCTGTAGAGGCCGGTCTTGGCCTTTTCCAGCACTTCGTTGGAGAGGTCCGTACCCAGGATCCGGGTGCGCCAGCCAGCCATCTTGGCCGCATCTTCCTTCAGGCAGATGCCCAGGGAATAAGGCTCCTGTCCGGTCGAGGCCGCCGCACACCAGATCTTGATCTGCTTGCGTGTCGCGCGGCTTTCCAGCAGCGCCGGCAGCATCGTGTCCTTGAAGTGCTCGAACGGTGTCTTGTCGCGAAAGAAGAACGACTCGTTGGTCGTCATCGCCTCGACGACGTCCGTTTCCAGCGCTCTGTTGGTGCCGCGCTGAAGCTGCTGGATCACCGCACTGAGCGTTTCCAGCTTGGAGCTGCGTGCAATCGGCAGAAGACGGCTTTCGACCAGGTATTGCTTGTCGTTCGACAGAACCAGGCCGGAGCGTGTCTTCAGGAAGTTTTTCAGAAACTCGAACTCGCTCGGGGTCATCTCGTGTTCCCCTTCAGAACGCGCGAGATCTTCGGGCCGATCTCCTTCAAGGGTAGAATTTCGCTGCAGACGCCCGTTTGTGCAGCTGCGCCCGGCATGCCCCAGACCACGCTTGTGGCTTCGTCCTGCGTGATCACGCTGCCGCCGCCTGCTGCAATGGTCTTGACGCCTTCAGCGCCGTCATGACCCATACCGGTCAGGATGACACCCAGGCTTGCCGAACCGAATACCTTCGCAACGCTGTCGAACAGGGGATCGACGGCAGGCTTGCAGAAATTCACGGGAGGACCGTCGGTCAGCCGGATCTTGGCAACGCCGCCGTCCTTTTCCACGATCATGTGCTTGCCGCCAGGCGCGACATAGATATTGCCGGGTTTCAGCACTTCGCCATCTTCGCCTTCCTTGGACGGACGCAGGGCAGCCTTGCCCATATGCTCGGCCAGAATGGCAGTGAAGGTTGGCGGCATATGCTGGGTGATGACCACCGGCACATCATTCATGGCCGTACCGACTTCGCGCATGACTTCCTGCAGCGCCTGCGGACCGCCCGTCGAGGAACCGATCGCAAGGATGCGCGGACGCGCGGAAGAGTACGGGCGTGTCTGGTACTTCACTGCACCGGCAGCAGCTCCCGCCGGTTGAGCAGCTCCGCGAAAGGTCGCCCGTGTATCCGTTGCCGGACGCGCAGAAATCGGTCTGACCGGCTGCGCGGTGCGGCCTGCGCTGGTTTCTGCACGCATGGTGCGCGCAGGACCGCGCATGCGCAATGCACGTGCCCCAAGAGCCTTGACCTTCTCGATCAGCTCACGGCGAAAATCGATGGACGTCGTGACCTCGGAAGTCGATTCCGGCTTCGGCACGTAGTCGGCCGCGCCCAGAGACAGGGCCTTCAAGCTGATTTCCGCGTTGCGGCGGGTCAGTGTCGAAGCCATGATCACGACGAGATCGCGCTTCTTCGCCAGCATGAGCGGCAAGGCCGTCATGCCGTCCATTTCCGGCATCTCGATGTCGAGAACGACGACGTCGGGATTGCTTTTTTCGATATCTTCTACAGCAAGCTTGCCGTTGCGATGCGAGCTGACGACTTTCAGACTTTTGTCTTCACCGAGCCAGCGTGTCAGGAGTCCGCGGATGACGACAGCGTCATCTACGACCATGACTTTGATGGGGTCGCTGCCCGGACTCGTGCCCGCAGTTATGCTTCTTTGCGCAAACGCCATTTAGACTGCCCAACTCGAAACTAGATAAGACCGACTTCCTGAAACTTGGCTTCCACGATTTCGCGGTCAAACGGTTTCATGATGTACTCGTTTGCACCGGCGCGGATGGCGCGGGCGATGTGAGCAACATCGTTTTCGGTCGTGCAGAATACGACGATCGGGTTTTCTCCGCCTTCTTCCGCACGCAGGCTGGTCAGGAACTCAAGTCCGTCCATGACGGGCATGTTCCAGTCCAGCAGGATCGCGTCCGGCATGGTCTTGCGGCATTCGTCAAGCGCCTTCTGGCCGTCTTCCGCTTCCGTAATCTCGAAATTCATATCCTCGAGAATGCGGCGAGCCACCTTCCGGATGACGCTTGAGTCATCTACTACGAGGCACTGTTTCATCAGGCGTAACTCCACTCAATGGCCATTGCGGCCCAGTTATGCTGCAGCCATGGGTTCGGTGAACATCGCACCAAGCAGACGGTCGACATCCAGAATGACCATCAGGCGGCCGTCCAGACGATGGACGCCTCCGGAGATCTCGGCCCAACGGCGATCCAGGTTCGACGGGTTGGGCTCTGCAGATGCGGACGGCAGCGTCAGCACCTCACCAACCGTGTCGATGACAAGGCCGTAGCTTTCCTGCTTGTACTCGATGCCCACGGCCATCATCTGCCCTTCCTTCAGCGGAGGCAAGTGAAGGCGGCGGCGCATGTTGATTGCAGTGACGATGCGTCCACGCAGGTTCAGGACACCCTGAACCTCGGGTGCGGACATCGGCACGCGAGTTACGCTTTCCGGCACGAACACGTCGTGAACCTGGGAAATGGGCAGGCCGAACAGCTGGCCGCCGATGACCACGGTCACATACTGGATCATGTCACTTGCGGCTTTTTGCTCCGCGGTCAGTTTGTGTTCCAGCACACTCATGCTGCAGCTCCCATTTCACCGGAGAAGACGTCTTTCAGGGCGGCGATCAGGCCCGGACGGTCGAATTTGGCGACATAATCGTCAAAGCCCGCCTGGCGGCCGCGTTCGATCGAGGCCGGCGTCACCATGGACGACAGGGCCAGGATCGGGATGTTGCGGAACCGGGGATCGCGGCGCAGCGATTCACAGAACTCGAAGCCGTTGATTTCCGGCATTTCGATGTCACTGACGATCGCATGGAACTTGTCGCCGTTTTCCAGAAGTTCGAATGCCTGATGCGGACCGGTACAGGTGGTCACATCGTAGCCGGCAGCCTTCAGAACCGGTGTCAGCATGTTGCGGAAGAAGGACGAGTCATCCACGAAGAGAACCTTCTTCGTCAGCGCCTCGATGTCCATTTCCTTGCGCATGAACCAGTCTTCAAAGGCCTGCGGCAGATAGTAGCCGAGGTCGATGATCTCGGTCGCACGTTCTTTCACCACGGCAGAGCCGAGGATGCCTGGACGTTCCGAACCGACTTCGATGTTCATGCGGTCCTCGACGATGTCGACGATCTCGTCGACCACGAGGCCCATGGAGCGTCCCGCATCGGAGAACACCAGCATCGGCTGCGTGCCTTCCGACTTGTGACTGTCGCCTTCGTTCAGATAGACGAGCGGCATGAGCGCACCGCGGTACTGGACCAGATCGCGGCCGTTCGACCGTTCGATCTTGGAGACCTCGAACTCCTCCAGACGCGTGACCAGAGACAGCGGCACGGCTTTCGGTTCCGGCGCACCGGCACGGAACAGCAGAAGCGAGATCGAGCTCTGTCCGGAAATCGCGCGGCTCTGCAGGTCTTCCCGTTCGTCTTCCTGGTTCTCTGTGACCGCGCTGGATGCATGGCTTGCCATGGCACCGGCGATGCCGTTCGGATCGATGATCATGATCACGGAACCGTCGCCCAGGATGGTGTTGCCGGAGAACATGCCGAGGTTGCGCAGCATCGTCGACATCGGCTTGACCACGATTTCCTCCGTATGGAAGACACCGTCGACCACCACGCCGAATGTCTGGCTACCGACCTGCATGACAACGATGAAGCCGTTGTCCGCATCAATCGCCTCGTCCGCGTTTTCGCCCTCATAGATACCGAGGAGCTGGGACAGGTGCACCAGCGGCAGCAGCTTGTTGCGCAAGCGCAGGACCGGGGTGTCCTTGATCCGCTCTATACGGTGTTCCGAATTGGTCTGCACGCGGACCAGTTCGACAACGGAAAGCTGCGGGATGGCGAACCGGTCGCCGCCGGCTTCGACGATCAGCGTCGAAACAATGGCAAGCGTCAGCGGGATCTTGATGATGAAGCTCGAGCCCTTGCCCTGGGTAGAGCGCAGGTCGACAGTACCGCCGATCAGTTCGATGTTGTTGCGAACGACATCCATGCCGACGCCGCGGCCGGATACGCTCGTGACCTTTGCGGCCGTGGAGAACCCGGCTGCGAAGATGAACTTGTGGATCTGGGCGTCCGTCATCTTGTCGACTTCGGCTTCCGACGCCAGGCCGCGTTCCACGACCTTCGCCTTCACCTTGTCGACGTCGATGCCCTTACCGTCATCGCGAACTTCGATGATGATGTGGCCGCCTTCATGGTAAGCCGCCAGGGTAATGGTACCCTTTTCAGGCTTGCCAGCGGAGCGGCGCTCATCCGGGCGCTCAAGACCATGGTCGGCCGAGTTGCGGACCATGTGCGTGAGCGGGTCCTTGATCATCTCGAGAACCTGGCGGTCCAGTTCGGTATCCGCACCGATCATTTCCAGTTCGATCGGCTTTTCAAGTTCCTGGCTGAGATCGCGAACGATGCGCGGCAGTTTCTGCCAGGCATTGCCGATCGGCTGCATGCGCGTCGCCATGACGCCTTCCTGCAGTTCGGCAGTTACATTCGACAGACGCTGCAGCGGCACCTTGAATTCGCTGTCTTCATGGCGGCGTACGATTTCCAGAAGCTGGTTCCGGGTCAGCACCAGTTCGGACACCATGGTCATCAGGTGCTCGAGCGTGTCGACCGCAACGCGGATGCTCTGGTTGGAAACACCGCCACCGGAGGATTTCTTCTCGCCGCCTTCGCCGCCAGCCTTTTTCGCCGGGGCTTTCGCAGCCGCCTTGGCTTCTGCCTTGACCGCAACGGGAGCAGGCTCTGGCTCATCGGCTTCGTCGACGATCTCTTCGAGTTCCGGAACTTCCGGCTCGGCGACTTCGACTTCAACTTCGGTTTCGCGGAACGCGCGCTCCAACTCGTCCAGCGACACTTCGCCAGGACGGAGCGGACGTTCAAGAGCTTGCTCGGCGGCAGCTTCTTCGGCAGGCGCTTCAGGCTCAGCCGCAACGGCTTCAGCCACAGGCGCCTCCGTGACGGCTGCGCCACCCTTCATGGCAGCATCAGCTTTCGCGGACATCTCTTCCAGCTGGCCGATCAGCTCACTGTCGTCGCCTTGCGGCTCTTCGCCTTCGGCAGCTTCCAGTTCACCCAGAATGTCCTTGATCTGATCGATCGAGGTCAGAATGAGGGAAACGGCCTCTTGCGTGACAGGAGCGCCATCGCGGAACTTGCCCATGAGGGTTTCAGCCGCATGCGCGATACCTTCAAGACGGGGAAGACCCA
The DNA here is from genome assembly GCF_054658215.1 of Roseibium sp. ROS1. Lineage (NCBI taxonomy): Bacteria > Pseudomonadati > Pseudomonadota > Alphaproteobacteria > Hyphomicrobiales > Stappiaceae > Roseibium > Roseibium sp. ROS1. The sequence continues at coordinate 234,450 of NZ_BAAGIG010000001.1, read as the reverse complement.
GGAAGCCACAGGTGCCCTTGATCGTGTGCACCAGGCGGAAAATATTATCTAGGATAGTCGCGTTGTTCGGTTCCTGCTCGAATTTTACGAGCTCAACGTCAACAACATCGAGACTTTCGTTTGTCTCGGTAATGAATTCCCTGAGGAGGTCGTCCATGGCCTGCTCTCACCCGACTTGTTACTGGTTCCGCATCCCAAAAGGGACGTCTGGACCGAGAAGTCCATGAGAGCTAGGTTGACGGCAAACAGTTAAGATACGCTGAAGCGGATGGAGACTTTTGAAGGCCTTGTTTATTCTGCCAAGAGGGCCGTTATTTTTACCAACTCTTCTTGTTTATCTATCGTTAATACCATGCCGCATTCACGGGCGAGCAGCAACGTGTAGATCGGCTGAACCGAGTGCGCATCGACCCGTTCAGGCTCTTCTCCGCTCAGAGTTTCCTTCATTCCGAGCGGAATGCGCGGATTGAGACCGCTGGCCTGAAGCGTGAAGGACGGAGATTGTGGATCGCCTTCCATTTCAACCTTAATTTCTCCACCGCGCGGAACGCACTGGTTCGCGATGAGGATCAAGTTGAGAAGTAGTTTTACGTAATTCTTCGGCATCAGGTGCCGGGTCAATTGCCAATTTAGATCGGATTTTTCGTTTTCCATGAACCCGGTGGCAACGACCTGAGCATCTCCCAGGTCGATCTCCGCGCCTGCCGAGCCTGCAGCGCCAAAGGCAAGACGGGCGAACTGCAGTTTTGCAGATGCCTGGCGCGCGCTCTTGCGGATGAGGTCCATGGCGAATTCGCGCATGTCCTCTGACCCCTCCTCGTCCAGCACTTCCAACCCGTTGGTTATCGCCCCGACGGGAGAAATGATGTCGTGGCAGACGCGGCTGGCCACCAGGGCGGCAAGATCAAGAGAGGAAAGCTCTTTTAGTGCAGACATGGCGTTTTGAGGCTCTTCTTGAGGAGGCGGCGGAAACTGATTCGATATTGTGGCTGCAAGAGTTACACATCCGCACAGCGGCTGCCAAGGCAGCGACGGGCAGCAAACCATGTCATCCAGATGAAAGTTTGCCCCGAAATCCGCCTTTTCCGGCGTCCGGGAGCAGTTTAACCGGGTAACCACCTACCGCATCGGCACGCAGCCGACCCGTTCGGCATTGTCGTGGGCCGCCGTCATCAGCTGGCTGCCGTTGACGACGAACAGGAACCGGTTGACCACCGAATGGAAAAAGACCAGTCGTCCGTCGACAATGGCATAGATGAACGGATTGCCGGCCGTGCCAAAGCCCTCGGACAGCGCGTACCCGCCGCAGGCGGCAAAAAGCGGTGCATAGGCTTCAGGATCCCGCTTGAAGGCGGCAAGATTGCCTTCATTGACGAAGATCCATTCCGTGCCACCCCATTTGTGCACATGGTTCCGCTTTCCCTTGCGCGGGTAACCATCGACGAAATAGCTCACCGGGTCATGTCCGCCGAGCGCGTATCCCGTGATCGGATCGGGAACGAAAACCTGGGGACGCGCGAAGACTTTCCCCGCAAAAAGACAGGAGAGCAGGATCAATACAGCACAAAGACATAACCTTGTCTTTTTTTGAGGCCAGCTTTCCATTGATTCGGCTTATGTAAGGTGCACCATCTCATGCGAATCAGCATGATATTGCATCAGTTTAACATTGCGGTCTGACCGAGCGGCAACAATCGGCGCGGCCAACAGATTTTGGGAGAATATCGAATGGCACAAAGTTCCCGGCGAGTTGTATCCCTGATATCGGCTGCGTTCCTGGCCTTGTGTGCATTTGCGTTTTCCAACCCGGCGTACTCCCAGAATTCCGGCAACGAGCCCATTCCGTCTGGACAAACCTACGACCAGGACGAAATCCTGCAGGCAGGTCACCAGTTCTTCGGCTCTGTTTCGGGTGGGCTTGCATCAGTCGTCGAGAAGGCCTTTTCCAGCTACGGCGAACCGAACGGTTACGTGCTCGGGGAAGAAGGCTCCGGAGCGCTTATCGCCGGCGCGCGCTATGGCGAAGGCAACCTCTACACACGCAACGCCGGCACTCACAAGCTATTCTGGCAAGGCCCGTCCGTGGGCTGGGACTTTGGCGCGGATGGTGCCCGGGTGATGATGCTGGTCTATAATCTGCCCACCGTGAACTCCCTCTACACCCGCTTTGCCGGTGTCAACGGATCGGCCTACCTGGTCGGCGGGGTCGGCATGACCGTGCTCTTGAACAACGAAATCGTGCTGGTGCCTGTGCGCGCCGGTGTCGGCGCCCGTCTCGGGCTGAACATGGGATACCTGAAGTTCACCGACAAGCCGACCTGGAACCCGTTCTGATCGGACCGGAAAGGCGGCTGTCGCAACCTGGCGACGAAGACGGGTTGCATTCGTTCCACGCAGGACACTTGGCGGCAGGCCTACTGTCGTCTAATGATGGAGTTGTGGGCGTTTTTTAGAACGTAACCGGGAGCCGGACTTGATTGAAGCAGCGATGTATGTGGCGCTGGGGTTTTGCACCGCCGGCCTGATCGGACTGGCAATCCTGCCCGCATTTTACCGCCGGGCCGCCCGACTGACCGAAGAAGCCCTGCGCGCCGTCAATCCGACCAGTTACGCTGAAGTCCGCGCTGCGCAGGACCAGGAACGCGCGCGCCATGCGGTCGAATTGCGCCGTGTCGAGAAGCGTCTCGACAACGAGCGTGAGAAGGCTGCGAAGTTTCAGCTCGAAACCACGCGGATGCGGGCGGAAGTTGAAGCGCTGACGAAATCTCACAAGCAAACGATTTCCGGCCTGGAAGCCAAGGTCGCCGCCCAGGCAAGTGATCAGCACGCTGTCGACATGCTGTCGTCCGAAGTGACCTCCCTGAAAAAGAAGCTGTCGGAAGCCGAACGGGCTCTTGCGGAAAGCTGGACAAAAGGCCCCGAAGACACGCCTGCCGAGGCGAAGCCGGAAGAACCCGCAGAAGACGACAGCGGCTGGCTGCCGGCGTCCGGCACCATGGCACTTGCGACAATCACCGGACTTGAAGCGGAAGTTGCCACTTTGAAGGCCAAGCTGGCCCGGTATGAGCCGACAGTTGCAGGCCAGATGGATGCTGCCCGCAGCGAAACCGCCAAGACGAGGCTCGCCGAACTGGAAGCCCAATTGGTTGACACCGAATCCAACTATGTGTCCGCACAGGCTGAAGTCACCCGCCTGTCGCTGATGCTGGACGCAGCCAGGCTTCCGGAAAACGAGCGCCAGAAACATCTTGATGCCGAGCTGGAAAAGCTTTCCGGCGAAGCCGCCCGCTACCAGGCCGACGCTGCTGAAAAAGACCGTGCGCTTCAGCGGATCACCGCCCAGATGGCAAAGTTGCAGAAGGACCTGTCCTCGGTTCCTGCTCTTGTGGATCTGCGCCGCGATTTCCGCGCCCTAGCCGAAAAGCTGACCGGTCAGGCGTCTTCAGCCGTCAATGCTTCTGCCGCAGGCGCTCCCGCAAAGCCGGCACCGCCTTTCGTCCCGGTTTCTCTTCAGACCAAGGACAGCCTGCCGGAAGATCGCAACCGGCCTGAGGCATCCTCCAAGGAAAATCTGCAGGCAGACGCGGACCAGGGCGCGACACAAGCTCAATCAAGATCCGGCGATATCGCCAACGCGGCTGAAGCGCTGGTAAGCAGGATCGTTGCCTCCAGCCGGAACAAGCCAAAGCCGGAGGCGGAAACAACGCCGGCAAGCACCGGCGCCGCGCAAGACAGCGACCGGAAAACGAAAGCCACGAAACAAAAAAAGAAAGATGTGGCTTGATCTGAGCAGGTCGCTCCGGTCATCTAGTCCGATGGACATTCGTCCGAATATTGAACGAACCTGACGCGCTGTTGCTCCTCGCCCGCATTTCCGTTTGCAGATGCAGGAACGCAGCCAGCCCGTCATGCACAGGATGAGTCTGCCGTACATGTTGATCGAACGCCACAACGCCATTCTCGAACTCGCACGGCAGATGGGCCGCGTCAGCGTCGACGATCTCGCCCGGCGGTTTGATGTCAGCCCGCAGACGATCCGCAAGGATCTCAACGAGCTTTGCGACCGGCGCCTGCTGGCGCGCACTCATGGCGGGGCCCTGCTGTCGTCCGGCATCGAAAATGTCGGCTACGAGGCCCGCAGGATCATCTCCAGCAGGGAAAAGGCAGACATCGGCGAGAAGGTTGCCTCGCTCATTCCCGACAACGCGTCCATCTTCATCAACATCGGCACCACCACGGAAGCCGTCGCACAGGCGCTGCTCCAGCATCGCGGCCTGATGGTGATCACCAACAACATCAACGTCGCCAGCCTGATGCGCGGCTATTCCCAGATCGAGGTGGTGATTGCCGGTGGCGTGTTGCGCCATTCCGACGGCGGCATTGTCGGCGAGGCCGCGGTGGACTTCATGCGCCAGTTCAAGGTCGATTTTGCCGTCATCGGCGCTTCCGCGATCGATCCTGACGGCTCCCTGCTCGATTACGACTACCGGGAAGTGAAAGTCACCAAGACCATCATGGACAACGCCAGGCACGTCATTCTGGCCGCCGACAGCACCAAGTTCGAGCGCACTGCACCGGTCCGTGTCGGACACCTGCGACAGGTCACTACTTTCGTAACGGATTATTGCCCCTCGCCAGACTTCGCGCAGATTGCGCAAGACGCGGAAGTCGAACTGATCGAGACCGGCCAGCAAGAAGACAGCACCGCCGGCTGATCGAACACAGCACTCCGAGTAACCGGTGCACAAACGGGTGGAGAACCCTGTGCGCAGGATGTGGATATGCTGTTTGTGCCTTGGGGAGAAATGGCACGCCCAACGGGACTCGAACCCGTGTTTCCGCCGTGAAAGGGCGGCGTCCTAGACCGCTAGACGATGGGCGCGCGGGGCTTGAGAAGCTCAGTGCCTCAAGCCGAGGACCGTGCGTATACGGCTGCATGACAAAAGACGCAAGCCCTAATTTTCATTTTTCTGTCACATGCCTGTTCATAACCGCGCGCCGTATGCGCGACGCTACGTCAGCGTGCGACAAAATCCGTGCGACCCAGTTGCTTGCCCGTGACGGGATCGAAGCGCAGCAGCGCCGTCTTGCTGCCTTCACGCACCAGAACCAGCAAGAGACCGTTCGAAAGGTTCGCTTGCAAAATTTCCGCGTCGGCGCCAACTGCCACTGTTGCGGCATATTGATCGGCGGAAACATCGGACTTATTGGAGTTGATCTTGTAGAGAATTGCTGCAAAGACAGCGATAAAGCCGGCGATCATGACGAGGGACGAGCCGAGCAACAAACGCTTCAGTTTGGCCTGGATGCGTTCGGCCGCAGGATCAAGCGGCTTTTCACCCGGCCCCTCATCCCGATAATCAGGTTGTGACATGACAGACAATTCCCTCGAGTATCCGGCCGGTCTGGACCAGGATTTCAGTTTAACAGTTGATGCAGCCGATGCCGGGAAACGGCTGGATGCGGTGCTGGCGGCTCATCTGGAAGCCCTTAGCCGCAACAGGATCCAGTCCCTGATCAAGTCCGGGGACGTCACCGTCGGCGGCGCGAAAATAGTGGAGCCGAAATACCGGGTCAATGAAGGCGATGCCCTGACCCTCACTTTGCCGCAGGCAGAAGACCCGGAGCCCAAGGGCGAGGACATCCCCGTCTCGGTCGTCTTTGAGGACGAACACCTTATCGTGGTCGACAAACCGGCGGGGCTTGTCGTCCATCCTGGCGCCGGCAACTGGACCGGCACCCTCGTCAATGCACTCATCCATCATTGCGGTGACAGCCTTTCCGGCATCGGCGGCGTGAAGCGCCCCGGCATCGTTCACCGGATCGACAAGGATACCTCCGGACTGCTTGTCGTCGCCAAGACCGACCAGGCCCACAAGGGCCTTGCAGCCCAGTTTGCCGACCACGGCCGCACCGGACCGCTGGAACGCGCCTACTCGGCTCTGGTCTGGGGAGCACCCTCCGGCCTGAAAGGTACGATCAACGCCAATCTGGCCCGCTCACAGGCAAACCGGCAGAAGATCGCGGTCGTCAAGACCTCCGGCCGCCACGCCATTACCCATTGGCAGGTGAAGGAGCGCTTCGGCAATGCCGAGCAGCCTGCCCTCGCCTCGCTGCTGGAATGCCGTCTTGAAACCGGACGCACCCACCAGATCCGCGTGCACATGGCCCACATTGGCCATCCGCTGATCGGAGACGATGATTACGGGTCGGGTTTCAAGACCAAGGCAAACCGTCTGGATGAGCCACTCAAAAGCCTCGTGAACGGTTTTCACAGGCAAGCCCTGCATGCCGGCCTGCTGGCTTTCGAACACCCGGCAAATGGTAAAACCTTGCGCTTTGAGAGCCCTTACCCGAATGATTTCGCAAATCTTTTGTCCGGATTACAAAAATTTTAGGATGCGTTTTCGTTTTCTGACCATGCAATCGGCCAATTTGGACCTATATTAGAAGCTCTTGTGTGCCTGTACGGACACTATTGTGCGTCCGCCTTCCCTCAAAAATGGCTTGCTTGCGTATCACTGCGGGGCAGCGGGAGGAAGGGGTCGCAAACTTGACGAAAGGGGGTGCATGTTATGGCCCAGAACGTTCCGACGCTTACAGCAGGGGAAGGCGGTCTCAGCCGGTATCTGGACGAGATCCGCAAGTTTCCGATGCTTCAGCCGCAGGAAGAGTACATGCTCGCCAAGCGCTACAAAGAGCATGAAGACCCTGAAGCTGCAGAACGCCTAGTCAATTCCCATCTACGCCTCGTCGCCAAGATTGCCATGGGTTACCGCGGGTATGGCCTGCCGATCGGAGAAGTCGTTTCCGAAGGCAACGTCGGCCTGATGCAAGCGGTCAAGCGCTTTGAACCGGACAAGGGATTCCGGCTCGCGACCTATGCCATGTGGTGGATCAAGGCGGCTATCCAGGAATATATCCTGCGCTCATGGTCCCTCGTGAAAATGGGGACCACGGCCAACCAGAAACGCCTGTTCTTTAACCTGCGTCGCCTCAAGGGCAAGATCCAGGCGCTGGACGAAGGCGATCTGAAGCCGCATCAGGTCTCTGAGATTGCCACCAAACTCGGGGTGTCCGAGGAGGAAGTGGTGTCCATGAACCGCCGTCTGGGCGGCGATGCCAGCCTGAATGCGCCCGTGCGCGCGGAAGCTGATGCCGGTGAATGGCAGGACTGGCTTGTCGATGAAAGCGACAGTCAGGAAACCCTGCTTGCCAATCAGGAAGAGCTGGACATGCGTCGCAAGATGCTGAACGACGCAATGGACGTGCTCAACGAGCGCGAACGGCGCATCTTTGAAGCACGCCGCCTGGCCGAAGACCCGATGACGCTGGAAGACCTTTCGGGCGAATTCGGCGTCAGCCGTGAGCGCGTCCGCCAGATCGAGGTTCGCGCCTTCGAAAAGGTTCAGAAAGCTGTGCGCAACAGCGCCCGCACCATGGACCAGCCCACGGCCTGAGATAGCCGAACCTGGAAAAAACAATAAAAGCGCTGGAGCTCAGGCTCCAGCGCTTTTCTTTTGCTTGAAAGTCCTTCCCGGTGTCATCCCGGACGCAGCACAGCGAAGATCCGGGATCGGAGAGCCCGGAAGCCATCGCCTGAAAACCACAGACACTCACAGAGACTTCCGCCTCCCCGGCCCCGGCTCGCACTACGCTTGGCCGGAGTGACGACGGAGAGAGGGAGCTTCTTTGCCGGTGGTCAGAAGCGCTGGAGACTGGCTCCAGCGCCGTCTTGTCCTTGGCAACGTTCCTTCAACCCCTCAGCGGATTTCGGCCGTGTAGCTCTCCACCGGCACGACCTTGCTGATCAGACCGGCTTCGGCCATGAATTCCGCAAAGCGCTGGTAGCGGCCTTCATCAAGTGCAGCCGGACGCTTGGCGAACCGCGGCAACGTATCGAACCATGCACGCCTGTTCAGCTCGTCATTGAGGTTCGGATACGCTTCTATGAAGGCATTCCAGGCTTCTTCCGGGTGATTGCTCAGATAGATCGTGGCCGCTTCCACGGCTGCCAGGAACTTGGCGAAGCGTGGATCGTCCGTCTTGTCCTTGTTGACGACATAGATCAGCTCATCAAAGATCGGCACACCGTTTTCTTCGGGGAAGAAAGCCTTGCCGGGTTTGCCTTCGATTTCGAGCTGGGTGAGCTCGAAATTGCGATATGCGCCGATCACCGCATCCACCTGACCGGCAAGCAGAGAGCCTGACAACGCGAAATTCACGTTCACCAGCTCGACATCATCCATGGTCAAACCGGCCGAACGCAGCATCTGGCCCAACATCGCGTCCTCGAAGCCTGACACGGAAAAACCGACACTCTTCCCCTTGAGATCCTTCAGTTCCTGTATCGGGCCGTCCTTGAGCACGATGAGAGAATTGAGGGGCGTTTCCACCAGCGTACCGATCCATTTCAGCGGCAGTTCTTCCTCGATTTGCGCATGAAGCGTCGGCTGATAGGACACCGCGATATCGCCCTGCCCGGCAGCAACCAGTTTCGGCGGCATCGCCGGGTCCGCAGGTTCGATGATCTCAACCTCGAGGCCTTCTGCCTCGAAGAAACCCTTGGTCTGCGCAGTTACCAGCGGCGCGTGATCCGGATTGATGAACCAGTCGAGCAGCAAGGTCAGTTTCTCACTGGCCTGTACCGGCCCCGATGCCAGCAGCCCGGCCGCCAATGCTAGTGACAGGATTTGTTTTTTCATGAGGTCCTCCGTAGAGCGGCAGCTAGGTGAGCGGCTGCCAGGGAACAAGAAGTCGGGTGAGATGGTTCACGGCAAAGCGCATGATCAGCACCATCGCCGCGAGCAGGATCAGGGCGGCGAACATCATGTCCGCCTGCATCCGGTTGCTGCTTTGAAGCATGATGAAGGCAAGGCCTCCTTTTGCCCCGGCCCATTCGCCGATGATCGCCCCCATGGGAGCGAACACCGCGGCCACCCGCAGGCCGGAGGCAAACGCCGGCAAGCCTGACGGCAGGCGAAAGAACCAGAGTTCCTTCAGGCGAGACAGACGATAGAGCCGGGCGAGATCGTACAAACCCGGGTCAAGCCGCTGCAGGCCATCGAAAAACGTCGATGTGACCGTGAAGAAGATGACCAGGATGATAACGACGATCTTGGATGCCAGCCCGAAACCAAGCCAGAGCACCAGGATCGGCGCGATTGCGAAAACAGGCAGGGCCTGCGTCACCAGAATGGGCGGCATGGCGAACCTTGCAGCAATCGGAAACAGCCACAAAAGAACAGAAAGCAATGCCCCGGCGGCTGCCCCCAGCACAAACCCGAGCACCGTCTCATAGGCGGTGATGCCGGCATGATGCAGAAGGAAGCCTGCGTGTTTGACAAAGGCTGTAAAGACGCGGTCCGGACCCGGCAGGATATAATGCTGGGTGTCGAACACATGGACGATTGCCGCCCAGATTGCGACGGTCAGCAGCAGGCCGAGTATGGTCCTGGCAACAGCTTTCACAAACGCCATCATCCCGCAGCCCCCGCCGCCATTGGCCAACAGGAACGCATGAAAGCCGATACCGGCATTCGGATGTGCGGCGACCGCCGTGGTCGCAGACAAGTACGCATAGGATCTCCCGTCTTCGGACAAGCCGAAAATGACAATGGAGATCCGGGAATAGGCTAAGGATTCCGTCCCTTCGCCGGCATGACCCGGATCAGGTTCTAAGGGTTCGGCATTACGCCATCTCAGCTCCGGTAACCGGAACACCCCTCGGACCAAGGCGGACCATGCCTTGTGTGACGGAAAAAGGCAAGCCGCCGTGAGGCGGCTTCTTCAGATTTTGAAAGGAGGCAGGCTGGCGCTTAGCCGGCTTGCCAGGATGTGATCGCCTTTTCAACGGCATCTGCACCGGCGGTTCCCTTTTCCAGGGTCAGGATGCCGCGCTTGCCGTTTTCGTAAAGCATCGGAATGTCAATCCAGCCGCGTTCACGCAGCAGGGCGAGATTGCGTTGCTGCTCGTTCGGCAAGCTGGAAAGGGCAATCCAGAAAAAGCCCGGAGACACTTTCACGGAAGCGCCGATCAGCGCATCGCCACGAGCTTCTTCCGTAGGCTTCATGACCAGGCCGGGCACGTTGACGACGTCACCCGGAGCGAAGTTTTCCGGGAACTCGTACTTGATCTCGACCAGATGGCTGGCGGGCAAGGAAGTATCGTCATTCGGCTTGATGCGAATGTCGACCTTCACATCCCGCTCGGGGATTTCAATGGAGGCGCTCAGAACCGCGAGAGCCTTGCCGTCCAGATTCGTTTCTTCATCGACACCCCAAACGACAGCGCCTTGCGCAGCCGTTCCGGCACCGCCGGACTCTTCCCCTTCTTCGTAAAGGATGGAGCGCTGCACCGAGGAATCCGCATCCGTAGCGGACGGAGCCGGTGAAGTTTCGTCTGGCGAAATGGCCGAGAGATTGTCTTCCGGCACCGCAATCGGGCTTTCGGTGGTCGCAGAAGACTGATCGTTTTCTCCGCTCGTCACGATGGACGGCTGGGAAGGTTCGGGCGCAGCGGAAGCTGGTGTATCGACCTGCGGTGTATCGGCCGGCGCAGGCGAATCAGACTGTCCGGTAATCGTCGTCGTGGTTACCGTACGTGCATCCGGGGCAACCACATCCGTCTCGCCTTCGTTCAACAGGCGGTCGGTGTTTTTCGAAGGCTCTTCACCTTCTCCGGCAGGGGCAGCGGTCGAAGGCTCCGGTGTGGTGTCCGGCTGCGTATCGACAGGCGTTTGCGAAGAAGACGCGACCGGCACGTTGCCGCTATCGGCTGTCTCATCGCCCGCAGGCATCAGGAAATAGGCTCCGGCGCCCAGGAGCACCAGCAGCAGGACACCCGCAGCAATCGCGATCGGAACGGTGCGGCTACCGGATGAATCACCACGCAGCGCATCCGAAGCACTCGGCTTGGTGCGCTTGGAGCGGCTTTTCTTGGAGGCCGACTTGTCTTTCGGCTTGGCTGTCTCGTCGCCAGGATAAGCCTGATCGGCGGGATCGGCCGCATCGGTGTTATCTGCAGGCTCGAACAGGCCATCATCAGCCTGTTCCGGCTGCACCGGTCCACCGAAAGAGGGCTCCTGGCGCACAGGCGCAGCGCCCGGGTCGGCAGCTTCCTTGGCGTGGTGAACAGCCTGGCTGGCCGCTGTGCCAAGCGCTTCGGCCTGTGTCAGGGTTTCCTTCAAGGGCGACGGAGCCGGGGTATCCAACACCGGCGCTGCAGTTGTTTCAGGTTCTTGCGGTGCAGGCGCTTCCGGCGCAGTCTCCGCCACCGGCTCAGCCGGAGGCGGTGTCACGGGCGGCGCGGAAACCTGCGGTGCCGGGGTCGGCGTTTCGACCTTCGGAACAGTGGGGCTGAGACCGAGGCTTTCGCGGGCGGCTTCGGCTTCCACCTTGCGGATGGCTTCTTCCAGACGCAGCTGCTCGGCCGTGATCTCGGACGGCGCCAGTGGCGGCTCATAGGCTTTCAGCTGATTGACAATGGCATTGCGCGCACGGCTGTAAACGCTTCTGCGTGCAGCACCATTGTTTTCAGGTAAAGACGCGATCGTTTTCTTCAGAATTGAATAGTAATCAGCCATCTTCCTGCCTACCGGCCGACTGCAAGGATCTGTTCTGCGGGCCCGAGATTTCGTTTCATTCTCAGGCTTATAGCAAGTTTTTCGAAAACCGGTGCTATTTCTTCAATAACTTCGCCGCGACAGAGAACCTCGCAGTACCCTTTTCCTAACACAGATTGTTTGTTCGGCACACACATGGAACGCCGAAAACGAAAGGTGGTTGCGTGCGGTGATTCGCAGCACGCAACCGCAGTCCTTAATAATGTGCTTCTAACGTCACAGATCTCAATCCTGGAAGGGATTCTGCACAAGAATTGTGTCGTCCCGTTCCGGACTTGTCGACAGAAGAGCGACAGGAGCACCGATCAGTTCTTCGACGTGACGCACATATTTGATCGCCTGCGCCGGCAGATCGGCCCAGGTGCGAGCACCTTCGGTCGATTCCTTCCAGCCCGGCAGGCTTTCGTAAATCGGCTTCACGCGCTCCTGGGCACCCTGCGAAGCCGGCAGATAATCGATGCGTTCGCCGTCCAGTTCGTAACCGATGCAGATCTTGATTTCATCAAGACCGTCCAGAACGTCCAGCTTGGTCAGCGCGATGCCGGTGATGCCCGAGGTGCAGACGGTCTGGCGCACCAGCACAGCGTCGAACCAGCCGCAGCGGCGGCGGCGGCCGGTAACCGTACCGAACTCATGGCCGCGCGTACCGAGGAACTCGCCGATCTCGTCCTTCAGTTCGGTCGGGAACGGGCCCTCACCGACGCGTGTCGTATAGGCCTTGGTAATACCGAGCACATAGTTGATCGAATTCGGGCCAAGGCCACTGCCTGCCGCAGCCTGGCCGGCGACCGTGTTGGACGACGTCACGAAGGGATAGGTGCCGTGGTCGATGTCGAGCAACGCGCCCTGTGCACCTTCGAAAAGGATACGCTTGCCCTGACGGCGCAGATCGTCCAGCAAGTACCAGACCTTGTCCATGTAGGGCAGGACCTTGTCCGCAACGCTGGCGAGTTCGTCGTAGATCGCCTGTGCGGAAACCTCATCCTGGCCAAGACCCCGGCGCAGCGCATTGTGGTGCGTCAGCAAGCGGTCGATCTTGGCTGGCAGAGTGGCAAGATTCTTCAGGTCCATCAAACGGATAGCGCGGCGGCCAACCTTGTCTTCATACGCCGGTCCGATACCGCGCTTGGTGGTGCCGATGCGCGTTCCGGTGTTGGAATTCTCGCGCAACGCATCAAGCTCGCGGTGCAGAGACAGGATCAGCGTTGCGTTCTCGGCAACACGCAGGCTTTCCGGCGTCACCACGACGCCCTGCTTGCTGAGGCGTTCGACTTCCTCTGCCAGCGCATGCGGATCCAGCACGACGCCGTTGCCGATGACGGACAGCTTGCCTTCGCGTGCAACCCCGGACGGCAGGAGAGACAGCTTGTAGCTGACACCGTCGATGACAAGGGTATGACCGGCATTGTGCCCGCCCTGGAACCTTACGATGACATCGGCTTGTTCCGACAACCAGTCGACAATCTTGCCTTTGCCTTCGTCACCCCATTGCGAACCGACAACAACCACATTCGCCATCTAGACTTTGCTCTCCTGAAGCAGCTTCCGCACCATCCGAAACTTGTCCGGGGCGCCAACACGACAAGCCCCGGCAACCGGACCGGGGCAAACGGCGCGGACTATAGACAGGTTTCCCTGCTCATGCGAGTCTCCGCAGGGAGATTGAGAGCCAAAAGCAGGTTTTTTTGCCAGCTCTCCTGATCGGCCCGGTCACCCCTGTGACAATTGACCAGTCATACCGTGCACCTGAACGGACTTTTCCCGGATTAGACTGCATTTGCGGCAATGTCGCGACGGCAGATTATTTAGCCGGTGGCTCACCTGCATCCGGCTTGTCGTTGCGCGCAAGCCTGAAAATCATCGGCGACGTGCGCAGCAGCCAGACAAAGCGATGCCGCTTGCTTGCAGGAACAGCGTCCCGGCTGACGATCCGCGCGAAGATGAACACCACGAGCGACAGGTGCAGCGTGGCGGTATAGAGAAAGAAGGCCGAGGGGCCGAATTGCTCCATCACCAGTGAGGCAATGAACGGCCCCGCCATGGCGCCGACGCCATAGGCAAGCGTGAGCCCCGCCACCACATCGATGAATTGCCCCGGCTCGGCATTGTCGTTGGCATGGGCCGCACAAAGGGAATAGAGCGGCAGGGCAAATCCGCCGAACAGGAAGACGCCTGCAAAAAGCTCCAGCCGGGTCGAAGACCCCGAAATGAAGAGACAGGCCAGCCCGGCACCGACGGTAAAGACACCGAGCACCACACGCCGGTCGAGCCGGTCGGACAGCCAGCCTGCGGGATACTGGAAGATCGCCCCGGCAAAGACCCAGATCGCGATGAACGCGGCAACCGTTTCAAGCCCCAGCCCAATTCCTTCCGCATAAACCGGGCCAACCATGCGGAACGCACCGTTTGTGAGGCCAATGGTGAAGACGGCGACAAGGGCGACCGGAGACACGCGCCACAACATGAGCGGATCGAAGAACCGCGCGGGCGGCGCTGCGGGATTGCGCTCACTTGTCAGGGAGATCGGCACCAGCGCGAAACAGAACAGGATGGCCAGAACGATCAGAATATCCGGACCAAGCGGACCGAACGCGGGCAGCATGAACTGGCTGCCCATGACGGCGATCATGTCGACTATCCGGTAGACGGAAAGGATCCGCCCGCGGGACGAATTGGTGGCGATGGAATTGAGCCAGCTTTCCAGAACCATCGTCGTGCCGCAAAAAGCCGCCCCGCTCACCAGACGCACGACCATCCAGAGCCAGCCGGCAGGTGTGAAGGCAATCGCCAGAATGGCGATGGCGCTGATTGCAGCCAGCGTGGAAAAGACGCGAATGTGCCCTGCCCGCGCGATCAGAAACGGTGTCAGCAGCACACCGACGATCATGCCGCCGAAATAGCACGACCCCAGCAACCCGATGAGCGCATCGGACATGCCTTCCGATTTGGCGCGCACCGAAATCATTGTCACGGAAAGTCCGTTCGCACCCAGGAGGCAAGCGGCGGCAACCAGCAACGGTGTCAAACGTCCGGCAAGCGATCTGGAATCCGCTGCGGGGGCAACCTGGGTCATGAATGAAGAACTCTTCCGAGCAGCCGAAGAAAACGCGGCCTCGATACTGTTGCCGGAGTGAACCGACTGCGCAAGCCCAGGACCGACGCTTGCACAGACAAAACGGACAGGCGGCCGCAATTCGTCGTCGAATGCATGAAGGAAGCCCGGACAATGCCCACCTTCACCTCACCCGTCTCGGCGGCCCGACGAACAAGGGGCGCCCCGAAGCATTACGCCCCATCCTCACAAGCGACCAGTCCTCTACTCGCGTTTCGGGTGTTCTTCCTTCCGGTGGGGTGATACCTGAGAGACATCACTCAATCAGAGATCGTGCAATGCCACTTCGTAACTGGATCATGCTGACCGTCCTTGGCGCCATCTGGGGCGGTTCCTTTTTGTTCGCAAAGGTGGCCGTTGCCGAAATTCCGCCGTTTGTTCTCGTATTCCTGCGTGTTTCCATTGCCTGCACGGTCCTGCTGATGATCCTTTGGCATCGTGGCATGTTGAACCGGCTGGAGAAAAAATATGCCGTGCCGTTTCTGGTCATGGGACTGCTGAACAACGCCATTCCCTTCTCTCTCCTGTTTCTCGGACAGACAGAAATCGGTGCGGGCCTCGCATCCATCCTGAATGCAACGACGCCTGTCTTCACGGTGATCGTGGCTGGTCTGCTGACGAAACAGGAAGCGCTTCAGGGCAACAGGATTGCCGGTGTGATGCTGGGTGTTGCAGGTGTCGCCATCATGTTGTGGAGCAGCCTGTCGGGCCTTGCGAGCGACCCGTTGTGGGCACAGCTTTGCTGCCTGGGTGCCGCGATCTCCTATGCCTGCGCGGCGACCTTCGCCCGCCGCTTCAAGACGCTGCCGCCGCAAGTGACGGCAACGGGTCAGTTGCTCGGCTCGACCACCCTCATGCTGCCGGTCGCTCTTCTGACTGCCGGTAACTGGACCATGGCCGATCCCAGCCTGACGGCCTGGCTCAATGTGCTCGCGCTCGGCGTATTGGCAACCGCCCTTGCCTACCTGATCTATTTCCAGATTCTGGCCGAAGCTGGCGCGACCAACGCTTCGCTGGTCACGCTCCTTGTCCCGGCAAGCGCTCTCTTCTTCGGCTGGCTGATCCTGGGAGAAAATCTGGGTGTGCTTCAGCTTGGCGGATTTGCCGTGCTGCTGGCAGGCCTCGTCGTTCTTGACGGACGCATCCTCAAAAAGCGCCGCGCGCCGGCAGTCTGATCGGTTTGGAAAAAAAGGAGCCTTCTGCAAAAGGCAGAAGGCTCAAGCGCCAGGAACTTGGGCTGCACCTGACGTACATCCGGAAGGCGCGATTAGGGGCACGCACCCTTTTTGACCGGATAGCGGATCAGCGGGCGTTCCGTCGAACGCCAGCCATTCTAGAAATGCAGAGCCTTGACCTGCTTGACGTGGGAAACGGCCTCCAGCCGTGCCAGAACCTCCGGAGACACGTCGCCATCCACCTCCACAAGGCAGATCGCATCGTCCCCGGGGGCCAGACGGCCGAGATGGAAGGTCGCGATGTTGACGCCGCTGTTGCCGAGTTCCATCCCGAGGTGTCCGATGAAGCCCGGTTTGTCCTCGTTGGTGATGTAAAGCATCTGCGGGCCGAGCTCGGCCTCCATGTTGATGCCCTTCACCTGGATGATCCGCGGTTTTCCGTCGGCAAAGACCGTGCCTGCGACCGAACGTTCCTGACGCTGGGTGATCACCGTAAGGCGCATGTAGGTCTCGTAGGCGCCGTCTTTTTCGCGACGGATTTCCTCGATCTTCATGCCCCGTTCCTTGGCAAGGATGGGCGCTGAAACCATGTTGACCGTCTGCAGGAGCGGTGTCAGCAGCCCCGTCAAGGCAGCTGCAGTCAGCGCCTGCACGTTCATCTCGGCAACGGCACCGGCATATTCCAGGCGAACCCCTTCGATGCCGGTCTCCGTCAGCTGCCCCGCGAAAGAGCCCAACTGTTCGGCCAAACGCACGAACGGCACCAGCTTGGGTGCTTCCTCGGCAGTGATGGACGGCATGTTGAGTGCGTTGCGGACTGCGCCCTGTAGCAGGTAGTCGCACATCTGCTCTGCCACTTGCAGCGCAACGTTTTCCTGGGCTTCCGTGGTGGAAGCACCCAGGTGCGGCGTCGAGACGAAGTTCGGTGCGCCGAACAGCAGGTTTTCCTTGGCTGGTTCCTCGACAAAGACGTCGAACGCCGCCCCGCCGAGTTTGCCGGCGTCCAGGGCCGCCCGCACTGCCGCCTCATCCGCAAGCCCGCCTCGGGCACAGTTGATCAGATACGCGCCCTTGCGCATCTTCTCGATGGCCTTGGCATCGATGATGTTGCGCGTCTTGTCGGTGAGCGGTGTGTGCAGTGTGATGAAGTCGGACCGGCACAAGAGGCCGTCAAGCTCGACTTTCTCGACACCTAGCGCAACGGCCCTTTCCGGCGTCAGGAAGGGATCGAAGGCGATCACTTTCATCTTCAGGCCGATGGCCCGGTCCGCCACGATAGAGCCGATATTGCCGCAACCGATCAACCCTAGCGTCTTGCCGGTAAGTTCACGGCCCATGAAACGGGATTTCTCCCATTTGCCTGCCTGGGTCGAGGCATCCGCCGCCGGGATCTGGCGCGCAACCGCCATCATCATCGAGATGGCATGTTCGGCAGTGGTGATCGCGTTGCCGAAGGGCGTGTTCATGACGATGATACCGCGCGCGGTCGCCTTGGGAATGTCGACATTGTCGACGCCGATCCCGGCACGGCCGATCACCTTCAGATTTTCAGCCGCTGCAATGATTTTTTCCGTAACCTTGGTGGCCGAACGGATTGCCAGACCATCGTATTTTCCGATGATCTCCAGCAGTTTTTCCTTGTCCTTGCCGACGTCCGGCAGGAAGTCCACGTCGATGCCGCGATCCTTGAAGATCTGCACGGCAGCGTCCGACAGCTTGTCGGAAATCAGTACCTTGGGAGCCATTGGAGCCTCTCCTTGAATACGAGAAACGATCCGGGCAGCGCACCGCCCGGGACTGTTGTCGTTGAAGGATGAACAGGCTCAGGCGGCCTGGGGCAGCTTCGCTTTTTCCGACTGGAATGCCCAGTCAAGCCAATGGGTCAAGGCCTGAAGATCGCTCGTCTCGACGGTCGCGCCGGCCCAGATCCGAAGACCGGACGGTGCATCGCGGTAAGCGCCGATGTCATAGGCGATGCCTTCAGCGTCGAGCGTACCGGCAAGAGCCTTGGCAAAGGCGGCCTGCTGGTCTGCAGTGAGCGAAAGAATGCCCGGATCCGTGACCTTGAGGCAGACGGACGTGTTCGACCGTGTTGCCGGGTCAACTGCAAGAAAATCGACCCAGCAGGTCTTTTCCGCCCAATCGGCAAGCACCTTGAGGTTCGCATCAGCGCGTGCACGCAGGCCAGACAGCCCACCCAGGCCGTCGGCCCACTTGAGGGCGTCGATATAGTCCTCGACACAGAGCATGGACGGCGTGTTGATGGTCTCGCCCTTGAAGATGCCCTCGATCAGCTTGCCGCCCTTGGTCATGCGGAAGATCTTCGGCATCGGCCAGGCCGGCGTATAGCTTTCGAGACGCTCGACCGCGCGCGGGCTGAGGATAAGCATGCCATGTGCAGCTTCCCCGCCCAGCACTTTCTGCCAGGAGAAGGTCACGACGTCGAGTTTATCGTACGCAAGGTCCTGCGCAAAAGCGGCGGAAGTCGCATCGCAGATGGTCAGGCCTTCGCGATCGGCCGGGATCCAGTCGCCGTTGGGAACACGGACGCCGGAAGTGGTGCCGTTCCAGGTAAAAACAACGTCCTTGGAGAAATCGACCGAGGCAAGATCCGGCAGTTCGCCGTAAGGCGCTTCCAGGACCCGGGCATCATCGAGCTTGAGCTGTTTGATGACGTCGGTAACCCAGCCGGAGCCGAAGCTTTCCCAGGCGAGCATTTCGACGCCACGTGCACCGAGCAGCGACCAGAGCGCCATCTCGACAGCGCCGGTGTCGGACGCCGGGACGATACCGATCCGATATCCGTCCGGCACGTTCAGCACCTTGCGGGTCAACTCGATGGCTTCGGCAAGTTTGGCCTTGCCGGGCTTGGCGCGGTGAGACCGCCCGAGCGGCGCATCGCCCAAGGCCTCAAGCGACCAGCCGGGACGCTTGGCACAGGGACCAGAAGAAAAATTGGGATTGGCCGGACGCACGTCCGGCTTGGCGGTGAGGTCTGTCATATCTGTCTACCCTCGCAGATAGTTGCCTCTCGTTGGGGAGAGGTGGCCCACCTATGGGGATAGGACCTTCCTGACCTTTGGTCAATTCAAATCACGGGTGAACGGAAAAATTCGGTCACGCCCCCTCGCCTTCCGGAAGCGTTCTCTGAGACAAGCCACCCGCACCTGAAATCAGGATTGGCGTCGCTTGGCTCAAGAAAACTCAAGGGAAAGTGTGGGCGCAAACAGGAAAAGGCCGGTCGATTGACCGGCCTTTCAAATTCGCTGATCGGAAGATCAGAAGTTGCTGGTGATCGGACCCTGCGGCTCGTAGTAGACCGGGCCGGCTGGAACACGAGCGCCAGCACCGAAGTTGTAACGAACACCGAGCCGAATTTCGTGCGCAGTCAGGTCGTCCCACTCAACGCGAGTCTCTCCGGTACCCGCATCATGAAGTTTGACAGTCTTGGCATCACCGAGATCGCGATACTGATAACCTGCATCGATTGCCCAGTTGTCGGTAACAGCGTAGGACGCACCGGCCATAAGTGCCCATGCGAAGTTCCATTCACTATGTGATCCGTCATAGTCCGTGCGACCAGTACCACCTGGGTTGATCGAATAGGTGTTGTCGGTAGTCACGTAGGAAGCACCAATACCGGCACCAACATATGGTGTGATGCGGTTCCATGTGCCTAGGTCAACATAACCGTTCAACATGACAGTCCAGACGTCGACATCAGTTGATTCTGTCGAAAAACCACCCGCACAAGTGCCGCAAACTGCGTAACCTTTAACATTTGCCGAGGTTTCGTAGTCGATCGTGACATCAGAACGGAAATAGTCGTTGAACTGGTAACCGACACCAACCCCGATCATCCAGGCATCATCCATGGACTCGCGCTGGAATCGCAGGTCTCCGATCACCGGATCGTTAAAACTGCCACTTGGATCGTTGTAGAATTTGTATCCGATATCACCACGCAGGTACCAACCACCAACGGCCGGGACTTCCGGGATGTGCTCGATGACCGGGGTTGGCAAATCCGCGGCATATGCAGCAGTGGAAAGCGCAACAGCAAAGCCGGTCAAAGACAAACGCTTAAAGAAATTGTCCATGTCCTCGTCCTTTTCCAGAGAGCGTCCGCGTTAACCAATGCCGGACACATCAAACTTGAAAGCATACTGACGGGAATTCATTAATTGTGACTTAACTCTGTTCTTTAACCGCGTTTTTTTACCTTAAGGAAACCTTAACAGCCGAAGAAACATCGAAAGATCAGAAACAGGCGTGCAAAATTATCAGGCAGGCCGGGGACATAGTGCCAGAGCCACTTGTTGTCACCCCGGTTAAGTGAAACAGAAAGCGGAACCGAGGATCCACCTATCGCCACGTTTTCAGAAACTTGTTAGGACTTTTCGAGAAAGTGGCATCCGGTCGCCCTGTCTCGAGCCTGCATCCCAGGTGTCATCCGGGGCTGTCCTCGGAAAAGGGTGCAAAAAAAGCCGCCTCACATGGGCGGCTTTTCTTATCACTTGCTGTCTCGCCGATCAGGCCGCGGTTGTCGCCACCACGCCGGCGATATCATTGACCACCTGCTTGACCAGCTCCGCATCGTCGCCTTCCGCCATCACGCGGATCAACGGTTCGGTGCCGGAAGCTCGAATCACGAGGCGGCCGGAATTGCCAAGGCGGGCTTCGCCATCCTCGATCGCGGATTTGACCAGGTCCTGCTCAAGCGGCTTGCCGCCCTTGTAGCGCACATTCTTGAGGATCTGCGGTACGGGCTCAAACCGGCGGCAGACTTCCGACACGGGCTTGTCCTGATCCTTGACGCACGCAAGAACCTGCAGGCCCGCGATCAAGCCGTCGCCGGTCGTGGCAAAGTCGGACAGGACGATATGGCCGGACTGCTCGCCGCCGACATTGTAGCCGTTGGCACGCATATGCTCGACCACATAGCGGTCACCGACCTTGGTCCGTGCAAGGCCAAGCCCGAGGCTCTGAAGGTATCGCTCCAGTCCGAGATTGGACATGACCGTCGCCACGATCCCCGGCGCGGACAGGCGGTTGCTTTGCTGCCAGGACTGCGCCACCACAGCCATCAGCTGGTCGCCATCCACCACTGAGCCGTTTTCATCGACGATGATGACCCGGTCCGCATCGCCATCGAGCGCAATACCGATGTCGGCGCGCACTTCATGCACCTTGCGGGACAAGGCATCGGTCGACGTCGAGCCGCATTCCTTGTTGATGTTGAAGCCATCCGGCGTGACACCCATGGTGATCACATCCGCACCCAGCTCCCACAACGCCTCGGGTGCGACCTTGTAGGCAGCCCCGTTGGCGCAATCGATGACGACGCGCAGACCTTCCAGGCTCATTTCCCTTGGCAGCGTCCGCTTGGCAAATTCGATATAGCGCTGCTGCGCACCGTCGATCCGCTTTGCACGGCCTAGCTCGCTGGCGCTCGGCAGACGGGATGTCAGGTCGCTTTCCATCAGCTCTTCGATCGTCTTTTCGATCTGGTCGCTGAGCTTGAAGCCATCCGGTCCGAAGAACTTGATGCCGTTGTCCTGGAACGGATTGTGCGAGGCAGAGATCATCACACCGAGATCGGTTCTGAGCGAGCGTGTCAGCATGGCGACCGCGGGCGTCGGCAGCGGGCCCAGCAGGAACACATCCATGCCGACCGAAGTGAAGCCCGCCACGAGGGCGTTTTCCAGCATGTAGCCGGAAAGGCGGGTGTCCTTGCCGATAACCACCCGGTGGCGGTGCCCGCCGTTCTTGAAAGCCAACCCGGCGGCCATGCCAACCTTCAACGCCATCTCGGCGGTCATGGGATAGCTGTTCGCCTGACCGCGGATGCCGTCGGTGCCGAAAAACTTGCGCATCAAATATGCCTTGCTGATCTATCTGTCTTGGTTGCGCTCTTTGTAACGCAATCAGCCGAAGTCACGATTCAAAATATGTGAGCAATTGTTACCATTCCCTGATGGCTGGCAACCCTGTTCTTTCACCGCAAACGAAGATGCCCGGCGCAGGCCGGGCATCTGGGTTGTTCAGAATGTCGGAACCGATCAGGACTGCGGCTGCGGCTCCATGCCACCGCTGGCCTCGTCGCCGCCACGCTTGGCACCGGCGGTCGGCACCGCGGACGACCGGCCGACCGGCTGGTCGTCGTCCGTGTCGCGCACCGGCGGCTTGCCATCGAGCAGACCCTTGATCTCGTCACCCGACAGGGTTTCGTACTCCAGGAGTCCCTTGGCGATGGTGTGCAACTGGTCTTCGTGGTCGCCCAGGATCTTCTTGGCGGTTTCGTAGCCCTGGTTGACGAAGGACTTGATTTCCGCATCGACGATCTTCTGGGTTTCGTCGGAAACGTGCTGGTTCTTTGCCACGGAATGCCCCAGGAACACTTCTTCCTGGTTTTCACCGTAAAGCAGCGGACCGAGCTTGTCGGACATGCCGAACTGGGTCGCCATCGCGCGGGCCAGCTTGGTGGCCATCTGGATGTCGCCGGACGCGCCCGAAGTCACTTTCTCGTAGCCGAAGATCATTTCTTCGGCGACGCGGCCACCCATGGCAACGGCAAGGTCGGCCTTGCACTTGGCGCGGGTAAGCGACACCTGGTCCTTCTCCGGCAGGCGCATGACCATGCCAAGCGCACGTCCGCGCGGAATGATGGTCGCCTTGTGGATCGGATCGGAAGCTTCCTGGTGCAGAGCCACCAGCGCGTGACCGGCTTCGTGATAGGCGGTCAGCTTCTTTTCTTCCTCGGTCATCACCAGCGTACGGCGTTCCGCACCCATCATGACCTTGTCCTTGGCGTCTTCGAACTCTGCCATGGTCACCAGGCGCTTGGAGCGGCGGGCAGCCAGAAGCGCGGCTTCGTTGACGAGGTTCATCAGGTCCGCACCGGAAAAGCCCGGTGTACCGCGTGCCAGCGTCTTGACGTCGACATCCGGTGCCAGCGGAACTTTCCGCATGTGCACTTTCAGGATCTTTTCGCGGCCGGTGATATCCGGGTTCGGCACCACGATCTGGCGGTCGAAACGGCCCGGGCGCAGCAGCGCCGGGTCCAGAACGTCCGGCCGGTTGGTCGCGGCGATGATGATGATGCCTTCGTTCGGCTCGAAACCGTCCATCTCGACCAGCAGCTGGTTGAGCGTCTGTTCGCGCTCGTCGTTACCGCCGCCGAGACCGGCGCCACGATGACGGCCGACCGCGTCGATTTCGTCGATGAAGATGATGCACGGAGCATTCTTCTTGGCCTGTTCGAACATGTCGCGGACGCGGGACGCACCCACACCGACGAACATTTCCACGAAGTCGGAACCGGAAATGGTGAAGAACGGAACGTTGGCTTCACCGGCAACCGCACGCGCGGTCAGCGTCTTACCGGTACCCGGAGGGCCAACCAGCAGAACACCGCGCGGGATCCGGCCACCAAGACGCTGGAACTTCTGCGGGTCGCGCAGAAACTCGACGATTTCCTGAAGGTCTTCCTTGGCTTCGTCGATACCGGCCACGTCTTCGAAGGTTACCCGGCCGTGTGCCTCGGTCAGCAGCTTCGCCTTGGACTTGCCGAAGCCCATGGCCTTGCCGCCGGAACCCTGCATCTGGCGCATGACGAAAATCCAGATACCCAGGATGATCAGCATCGGCAGCCAGGAGAACAGCGCACCAAGCAACGGAGAGCTTTCCGCCGGCGGGCGGGCATTGATCAAGACGCCCTTGCTGCGCAGCTCATCGACATATTGCGCGCCGTCAGGAGCGTAGGTCTGGAAGGCACTGCCACTGCTGTAGGTACCGGTGATCTTCTGTTCCTGAATGATGACCGATCGGATCTCGCCGTTGTCGACCTGCTTCATGAAGTCCGAATAAGCAATGTCATTCGTTGCGCCATGCTGCGCGGGACTTTGAAAAAGCTGGAACAATGCGATCAATAGCAGGGCGATGATCACCCAGAGAGCGAAGTTGCGAAAATGTGCGTTCATTTCGTTTCCTTAACCGCCCAACGCGACTAACTGCACGCGGTTACGTTTCTTTAGAGCGAAGATAGGTCGCCCAAAGCCCGCTGCCAAGGCGGTGCGCCATAGTTGCGCAGATGCGCTGACTATTTTCTTAAGCACGGACCTCTAACAGATGTTCCAGATGGGGAAAACCTCAGATTTCCTCGTCTGTGTCCTCATTGTCCATAAAGTTATCCGGCAATTTACCTTGGATCGGCATTCGCTCCAAATTCAAATCTGCGCTGCTGCAGGAATTGCCAATGGTCAAAACAGCCGTTGCGGAAGCCGGGGTCAGGATCTCCCCTGCCCGCCACAGGACCGGCGCGCAGTCGAAGGCGGCCTTGGGCCAGCCCGCCGGCCAGTCGATTTCCCGGGACGCTACAGGCGCGTTCATCAGCGGCCCCAGGCACAAGGGGGCATCACTTTCGCCAACAGAACGTGTGGGGACCCGGTAAAGGAAGCGGCCATCCCATGTGCCGGTTCCAGCAAGACCCGTGAGAATGCCCGGCGGCTCGCGCCCCGGCTCTTTCCACACTCTGATGACGCTTGCGTCTGCGTCGAAAACCGATCCTTGAAAGGTCTGACGCTTCGCCTCACCGGACATCAGAACCCCGTCCAGAGCCTGAAGCCTGGCAAGTCTTGGTCGGGAATTCTTGCCCGAGACACGCGCCATCAGATAGACGAGCAGCCGGAGACGGAGTTCTTCCGGCTGCTCGCCGTAGGCTTCACGCTCCAGGCGCGCGGGTCCTGCCGGGTGCTCGGTGATCAGCCGAGCGACCAGGTCATCGGCGGTCCGCTCCAGGGCTTCCCGCGCCCGGCGGATATTGGCAGCGGTCTGCGCAAGACGCTCTGCGCTCAATCCCTCCTCGGCCAACAGCGACAAGATGGCGCGGAGCCGGCTGCGCTTGTATTTCGGGTTCCGGTTCGAAGGATCCGTGCACCAGGAACGGCCGCGCTCTTCAAGCGTTGCCTCGAGGTCGGATTTCGAAACACTCAGGAGCGGACGCAGCAAGCGCAGACCTTCCGGACCGCCGCCTTCGTCAGCCGCCATCCCGCTGAGGCCGGTAACGCCGCTCCCCCGGGTCAGACGGTCCAGAAAAGTTTCCGCCTGATCGTCAAGGTGATGACCAAGAACAAGCGCCTCCGCGCCGATGTCCCGCATACGCGCTGCCATCAACCGGTAACGGGCAATGCGTGCCGCTTCCTGGAGGTTTGCAGCCGGTTTGGTGCCGGTCCAGCGCAACACCGTGCAGGCAAGGCCGCACGCGCGCGCATTCGTCGCAACGAATTCCGCCTCCCGACCGCTTTCGGGCCGGAGTTGATGATCCACACACAGCACTTCGGCGGCACCCTGCCAGCCGGTGCGTTTGCGCCATTCATCGAAAAGGACAAGAAGACAAAGGGAATCCGAGCCGCCGGACACTGCCAGCGCCAGATTGGAAAAAGAGCTTAGCTTTGAAAAAAGAGCATCGACGCGATCGGCCGGGAGCCTCTCGGGCTCAACCGGCCCGTCAGGAGCACTGGGCACGACGGCGTTCATCCCGCGCCTGGGACAAAACGGCTGGAGCGGCATTCGGGTATTTGTTCAGCAGTTCGGAAAACGTTGCGCAGGCCGCATCCGCTTCGCCGAGACCACGCAGCGAGACACCCAGCTTGAGCAGGCTGTCGGGGCTCTTGGCGTTGCCGGGATGGTCCGTGTAGGTCTTCAGGAAGGCATCGGCTGCCTCGCGGTAGTTCTGCTGTGCCAGCAGGCTTTCGCCCAGCCAGTATTGAGCGTTCGCCGCCTGTGCATCGTCGGGATAGGTTTCCAAAAAATTCCGGAATCCGCGCTCGGCACCTGCGTAATCGCCATTGACCGCCAGGGAATACGCCTGATTGTAGTCAGAGCTCGGGTCGCCGCTGCCGATGACGCTGGCAATCTGGTCATCGTCGGTGGCAAGACCGGGATCGGGCGCGATTTCCTGACCTGTGCCAGGCAGGTTTTCAAGCCCGTTGGCCAGCCGCGAAAGGTCGATCGGACCGTCGCTCGGCAAACCGCTTTCATAGCCGCCGGACTGATCCCAGTTGCCGTCTCCAGATCCGTCCGTAGGGAGGGTCGCAAAACCTCCACCCGGCGCGATAAGGTTGCCCGACTGCGGAGTACCGTCCGGGCCTAGGCCCGGAGCGGTCGATCCTGGAGCGGCATCCGAGCGCTTGCCCGGGGTGCCGCCTTCCAGCTGCTGGAAGCGGTATTCATTGTCTTCCTGCATGCGGCGCATCTGATCCTGCAATTCCCGCATCTGATAGGACAACTGTTCGATCTGACCGGTCAAAACCCGGATCCGTTCCTCAAGCTGACCGATCCGTACGCTGGAATCGTCATTCTTGCGTCCGAACAGCTGGGCTTGCGACGGTGTGGCAGTGGCGAAGGTGATGACCAACGCCATGATGAGACCTGCCAGTCCCTTTAGTTTCAGCATTCGCTCCTCCGGTTGGATTTGCTGTACCAGTGTCTGGCCGTGGTCCGACAAACGCCAATACTCAAGCAGATCCACGCGCATGATGTCTTACCATGCCCGGCTTCTTACTCAAGTGCACAGAGCGCTTCGACTTCGGCCAAATTTTGACGTTACCGGCTGACATTGAAGTGATTTCGTCATTTCCGGCCGGCCCAACAAAAAAGGCCGGGCAAGCTGCCCGGCCTTTTTTGTTCGGCATTTGCCGGATCAGTTGGTCGCGTTGTTCAGGACCGTCACCGCACGGCGGTTCTGCGACCAGCAGCTGTTGTCGTTACAGACAGCAACAGGCCGTTCCTTGCCGTAGGAAATCGTCCGGACGCGCGAGGCGTTCACGCCCTGCGCCACCAGATAGTCACGTGCGGACTGGGCACGGCGTGCTCCCAGCGCGATGTTGTACTGACGCGTGCCGCGTTCATCCGCATGCCCCTCGATCGTGATCGTGTACTGGGGATAGCGGTTCAGCCACTTGGCCTGATTGGCAAGGGTTGCCTGACCCTGCGATGTCACCACCGACTGGTCTTCTTCGAAGAACACGCGGTCACCCACGTTCACGACGAAGTCCTGGCCCGTGCCGGGCTTCACATTGCTCGACAGCCCGTCCGGTTTGTTCTGGGCACATGCTGCTGCGAACAGAACCACGAAGCAGACTGCAATCCAGCGCGCGCCCCGTCCGGCGTTTAAACTCTTGAACATTCCTGTCTCCTACACCCCAGCCCGCCAACCTGACATTTCATCCGTCCGGTTCTTGGTAAACGCTTTCTAGCCAAAACCGGTAAAAAACGCCTTTTCAAACATGGTTAGCGAAAGCTTAACACGGCCTGCCTTCACAGGCCGCATGTCTCCATCAGTCGATCAGCGGCGACCAGGAGGGATCCGACGCGAAGGCCGGGGTCTCCACCCGCTGTTCGTTGTATCCTGTCAGGTCCACGGTCCAGACCTGCGGCCCGCCATTGGCACCCGGCGTATCCCGGAAAAACACCAGCACACGGCCATTCGGCGACCAGGCCGGACCTTCATTGTGATAGCCCTCGGTCAGGATACGCTCGCCCTTTCCGTCCGGCCGCATGACGCCGATCATGAATCGGCCCTGGTGCTGCTTGGTAAAGGCGATCAGGTCTCCACGCGGCGACCATACCGGCGTGGAATACCGGCCTGGCCCGAAGGAAATACGCTGCGCACCACCGCCGCCTGCGCTCATCACATAAAGTTGTTGTGTGCCGCCGCGGTCGGATTCGAACACGATCTGGCGTCCGTCCGGTGAGAACGACGGGCTCGTATCGATGGCCGCGTCGTTCGTCAGACGCGTCGTCTGGCGAGAGCGCAGGTCCATCTTGAAGATGTTGGCATTGCCACCCTGCTGCAGGCTCATCACCACGCTCTGGCCATCGGGCGAGAACCGCGGGGCAAAGGTCATGCCCGGGAAGTTGCCGACGATTTCGCGCTGACCTGTTTCAATATTCAGCAGATAGACACTCGGATCGGCGCCGCCATAGGACATGTAGGTGACTTCCTGGCTCGTCGGCGAGAACCGCGGTGTCAGCACCAGATCGTCGCCGCGCGTCAGGTAACGCACGTTTGCGCCGTCCTGGTCCATGATCGCCAGGCGCTTGACGCGCTTGTCCTTCGGGCCGGTTTCATCGACATAGACGATCCGGGTGTCGAAGTAGCCCTTTTCACCGGTCAGCCGCTCATAGATCGCGTCAGCGATGATATGCGCCAGACGCCGCCAGTTTTCGGGTGTCGTGTAGAACTGCTGGCCCAGCATCTGCTCTGACGCGAAAACGTCCCACAGACGAAACTCCGCCCGCAGACGCCCGTCCGGCTGCTTGATCACCGTACCAGTGACAAGCGCCTGGGCACTGATCTGGCGCCAGTCGCCGAAACGCGGCGTGGAATTCACGCTCATGTTCTTCTGAATGAAGCTGGCCGGGTCAAGCGGCCGGAACAGGCCGGATCGTTTCAGGTCGGCGGCAATGACGTTGGTCATGTCCGCGGCCAGCTTGCCGTCTCCGCCTTCGGCGGAAAACGACGGCAGTGCGATCGGCAAGGGCTCGATGTTGCCCTGGGTAATATCGATTTCGACAAGCGCTGCCGCCGGCAGCGGAGCAATCACCACAAAAGAAGCGAGAACAAATGCGAGCCCTCTGGCTTTCCGGCTTGTGAAAACAGAAAGTTTTTTCAGTATTCCGCGCATGAGCACAACAGCTCCCTTATGGACGTTTGAACTGGCCGGGCCAGTCTATCCCCCGAGCATCTCTCTGGGGTCGAAATTGATGATGACTTCCTGCCAAGCTTCATACTTGGAAATTGGCAGATTGTATGGCTGGCAGCGCATGATCGCGCGCACGGCACTGCTTGAGGCTGCTCCGAACGCCGGATTGCCGCTGGAATTCATGACTTCCGGCTGGCCCGAAACCTGACCGTCCTGGGACAGGTTGAAACGGACACGAACCTTCAGGTCTTCCGCACCGACGGCACCCACCGGCGGGTTCCAGCATTGCGCCACCATTCCGCGCAGCGCATCCAGCTCGGACTGGCTCATACGCACGTTCTGCTCCCCGCGCCGGGAACCGAGAGAGGCCGGGTTCTGGCTGGTTTCGCCGGTCTGTTTGGCCGGTTCGACCTTGTTCAGAAGCGCAGCGATATCGGTGCTGTCGAAATTATCCTTCGGCGGCTCGGGCGCATTCCTCGGCGGCGTCGGCTTGGAGCGCGGCGAAACCTTGGTCACGATCGGCTGGGGCGCAGGCGCGGCCTCCTGCTGCGGCACAGGCTCCGGCGCCGGGGCAGGATCTGGTGCAGGCGCAGGTTCGGCCACCGGCGCTGGTTCGGGCGCAGGCGCCGGAGCTGGCTCCGGATCTGCAACGGGCGTTGGTTCCGGTGCCGGAGGAGGCGTCGGAGACGGCGAAGGTGTCGGCTGCGTCGGCTGCTCAACCTTGCTTTCGCCCGGTTTATCGGTCGGTTTCGGAGGTTCCTCGGCCGGGGTATCGCTTGGGTTCACCGCCGCGACATCCCGAATTTCGGCGGTCTTTTCGCCGACCCGAAGCCTGGTGATTTCCTCGATGGGCACCAGTTCGACAGGCAGAGAATCCACCTGCGGAACCGCAAAGCTCTCAGCGTCCGGAAAGGCGATCAAGCCCCAGAGCAGGAAAGCCGAGTGACCGGCCAGAGACGCGATGAGACCTGCGCGCATGACGCGTTACGAGTCCCGTTCTTCCAGAGTGACAAGACCGAGGCGTTTAAACCCGGCCGCGCTGATGCGGCCCATCAGCTTCATCATGGTGCCGTAGTCGGCATCCTGATCGCCGCGCACGTAGATACGTTCCTCGTAACCATTGGCGGCAATGGCTTCGAGCTTTGGCACGATCTCTTCAATCGTGATCGGGGTATCCTGGATGAAGATTTCACCAGCCGCGTTCACCGAGATGGTTATCGGCTCGGTATCGCCTTCCAGGGCCTTGGCGCTGGTCTCCGGCAGATCGATCGGCACACCGACCGTCAAGAGCGGAGCAGCCACCATGAAGATGATCAGGAGCACCAGCATCACGTCGACCATGGGCGTGACGTTGATTTCGCTCATGGGTGCGTGGCGACGCCTGCGCCGCCCGCGCCGTCCGCTTCCTGCCTGCCCTGAACCGACCTGCATGGCCATGGATCAGCCCCTCTCGTCGATCTGACGGGACAGGATGGCGGAGAACTCGTCCGCAAAGCCTTCCATGCGCGAAACCGCCTTGCCGACGTCGGCCGAAAACTTGTTGTAGGCGATAACAGCCGGAATGGCGGCCAGTAGACCAAGCGCGGTCGCAAACAGCGCTTCGGCAATACCGGGCGCCACGACGGCAAGGTTGGTGCTTTCCGATGCCGCGATCGCCTGGAACGCCGTCATGATGCCCCAGACCGTTCCGAACAGACCGATGAACGGTGCCGCGGAGCCAACGGTTGCCAGGATCAGCAACCGGCTTTCAAGCCGCTCGGCTTCGCGCTGGATGGTGACATCCATCACCCTGTCGATACGCTGCTGCAGGCTGCCGATGGCAGGCCGCGCGCCCTCGTGGCTGCGCTTCCATTCACGCATGGCTGCGACGAACAGTGCCGCCATGGAATGGTTCACACGATTGTGAAGCGTATTATAGAGTTCTTCGAGAGACTGACCGGACCAGAACACCGTTTCGAACCGGCTCATCTGGCGCCGTGTCCGGCCGACCAGCATGATCTTGTCGACGATGATCGCCCAGCACCATACCGAAGCGCCCAAAAGGCCGAGCATTACGACCTTGACGACGATATGCGCCTGCCAGAACAGCGCAAAAAACGAAATGCCGCTCTCTGGCGCCAATGTCGATTGGACAAGTGTTTCCATAAATTCAATGACCCCTTGGCCGTCTGACGCTGTTTTGCATTCAAGGTTTCGAAAACGACAGCGAGGAACCGGAATCAGCCGGCCGGCTCTTGTAACCTGCCGCCTCTCTGACGTTTGATTTTGTCAAAACTGGGACTTTTCCAATCAAAGAAAGTCCCTCTCTAAAGGAATCAATTAAGGTTACTGCAAGATTAACGCAGTAATGGGTTTTGAAAGTATTTTACCGCCGCCAAGCAGCTTGCCTGCTCTTTCAGAGCCAAGCCCTTCAACCGTCGGTGTTTTCTCCAGGTGCATGCTGCACGAGTTTTTCCGAAAGGACCTGCGGCAGTCGGGTCGGACGTCCCTGCGAGGTGATGATCGCAACGGTGACGGCAGCCGAAATCAGCAGCTCTTCGCCGCGGTAAATCAGCTGATCGAGCCGAATTCGGGCGCCTTTGTACTCCGCAAGGCTGGTATGAACTTCCAGCACATCGTCAATCCTGGCAGGTTTCTGGAAGTCCAGCGTCATTGTCTTGACCGCAAAGGCCAGTGAAGCGCCGTGGGTACCTTCGGCCATCTCACGATGGTGAATGCCGATAAGACGAAGGAAATCCGACCTGGCGCGCTCGAAGAAGCGCACATAGGCACCGTGATAGACGATACCCGTGAAATCCGTGTCCTCGTAGTAGACGCGAACAGGAAGCACATGACCGCCATCTTCCAGGCGGCCGGCGAGATCCGGCCAGTCCGACACGCTTTGTCCCTCGAAAGCTGAATGAAAAAGCCTCCCGGTCGACCGACCGGGAGGCTCGTACCTGGCCCTTACGTAGGCCGTATCTTATGCAGCGGCAACCTCGGAGAGGAATTTCTCGACGGACGCACGAAGCTGTTCCGCCTGCTGTTTCATCTCGATGGTCGCGTTCAGCATGTCGCCAACCGCTTCCGAGTTTTCGGCAACGCCTTCGTTCAGCGACGCCACAGTCTCAGCAACGCTGCGGGTACCTTCCGCGGCTTCTGCAACGTTTCTGGAAATCTCACCGGTGGCAGCGCCCTGCTGCTGCACGGCGTCCGAAATCGTGGTGGTGTAGGAGTTGACCTCCTCGACCGATTCCGACACCCGGGCAATCTCTTCCACCGCTTCGGTGGTAGAGGCCTGGATTGCCGCGATCTGCGCGGAGATTTCTTCCGTTGCCTTGGCAGTCTGGCCGGCGAGCGACTTGACCTCGGAGGCAACGACCGCAAAGCCCTTGCCGGCATCGCCCGCTCGTGCAGCTTCGATCGTCGCGTTCAGCGCCAGCAGGTTGGTCTGTTCGGCGATCTCTGAAATCAGCGACACGACGTCGCCGATCTTGTCGGCCGCTTCCGCAAGACCGGAGATCTTGGAATTGGAGCTCTGCGCGGCGGTCGTGGTCTGGGCCACGATGCTTGCCGTGGTTTCGACCTGACGGGAGATCTCGGAAATCGACGCGTTGAGTTCCTCGGTGGCGGAGGCAACCGCCTGAACGTTGGAGGAAGCGTTTTCCGAAGTCGACACCGCGGTCTGCCCCTGGTCTGACGCGGCAGTGGACCGGTGACTGAGGGCGGAAGAGACTTCTTCCACACGGGCAATATTGGTTTCCACCAGCTCCAGAACCGCCTGCGACTCGGCCCGGAATGCAGCAATCAGCGCATCGATGGTCTTTTCACGCTGTTCGCGGGCAATGTGGCCAACCTTGCGCTCGGATGCCAGACGCTCGCGTTCGATCGAACTGTCCTTGAACACTTCGATACAGCGCGCCATGCGGCCGATCTCGTCCTGGCGTTCGGTCGCTTCGACACCCACTTCCAGGTCGCCGTCGGCGATCTTGCGAGCCGCGACCGCAAGGCGTTCCATGGGAGCGAACATGCGCCGGGTTACCCACCAGATCAGGCCGACGATCGGAACCAGACAGAGGAAACCGGAAATGATCGCGCCATAGGTGATGCGATCGGCGGCAGCCGACAGTTCCGTCTGCTTGACGGCATCGACAACACCAAAGGGCGAACCGACAAACGTGTTGCTTGCTTCCGCAAAGCGGTAGTCACCGTCTTCCAGGCGGATCAGCCGGTCGTTGACCTTGATATCGGAGATCATGTGGACGGCACTCGCGCGGCCCATATCGTCGAGCTGAACCAGCTTGCCATCGGAATCGGCAAGGAAGATGCGCTCGCTGTCGCCGAGGCCGGTCTTCTCGTTCAGCAATCCGGCCAGATGCTCCATGTTGGTCGTGAACGCAATCGCGCCGAAGAACCGGTCCAGATAGAACACAGGCACCGCAAGAACTTCCGAGACGGTGCCATCTTCGGTGGTCACAAAACCTGAGGAATAGATCTGCCCGGCCGCCAGCGTCTCGTTTTTCGAGGCCTCGAACAGCTTGCCCATGGCGATCTGCACCGGATGGCCCTGGATCTGCGCGTCTTCCACGTGGAAGGCGAATTCCGGACCCTTGCGGAAAGTATAGGTGATGAACCCGTCCGGATTGGCCAGCGCCGCATCCGAGAACAGGCCCTGATCGACAAGTTCCTGGTAGATCGGATGAACGACCTTGTGATTGTTCACGTAGTAGTTGGACTCTTCCGGCTCCACCAGAAGGTGACGCTCACCTTCGGGGTGCGGATTGTCGGTCACGAAGATCTTCCGGAGCAGTTCGTTCTGCCCTTCTTTCAGGTTCTTCCACCCGACCATGGTCTTCATCAGACTGTCCTTGGCGCCTTCCAGCGTGGAGAAGAACGCAGCGCTGTCCTTCACCTGCCCAAGGGAGAGTTCAATAACCTTCTGTTTCGCCTTGGTAGCACTTTGCAGGCCGGCATCTGCCTGACCGTTTGCAACATCCCGCGAAATGGTCGACGTGACCGTGACAATTGCCACGCACATAGTGAGTGCGCCGGCTAAAAACATTAAAGCCAGTTTAGATGAAAGGCGCTTCCGCATGGTTTCCCCCGCATAGTTAACGCGACGATACGGCAGGATTCGCGAATAAATGCTTAATCGCTATGCAGAGCTGGATGTAACCGACAAGACCTTGTCTTATAAATACTACGTAAACTATTCGGGATCGGTAAACAGTCCCATTTGCGGAGCATCCGGTCTGGATGGGGCCGCGAGACCCAGGTGTTCGAACGCCATCGGCGTCAGGATACGTCCCCTTGGCGTCCGCTGCAGAAACCCGTTCTGGATCAGGTAGGGTTCGACGATCTCCTCGATCGCATCACGAGGCTCGGAAAGTGCTGCCGCAATGGTCTCGATCCCGACAGGCCCACCACCGAAATTCACCGCGATCTGGCTCAGATAGCGACGGTCGAGACTGTCGAGCCCGGCACCATCGACCTCCAGCTGCAGAAGCGCCCTGTCGGCGAGTTCCCTGTCGACCCGCTCGACGCCGGCGACAATGGCAAAATCCCTTACCCGCCGCAGCAGTCGTCCGGCGATACGCGGTGTCCCGCGGGAGCGTTTGGCAATCTCGCGGGCACCGTCTTCAACCATGCCGATGCCGAGAATGGCGGCGCCACGCTTGACGATGTGCTCCAGCTCCGGAACCGTATAGAACTGCAGCCTGACCGGAATGCCGAAGCGATCGCGCAGCGGAGTGGTCAAGAGACCCAGCCGCGTTGTCGCTGCAACGAGCGTGAACTTCGCCAGGTCGATCTTGACTGAACGCGCAGCCGGTCCTTCGCCGATGATCAGGTCGAGCTGGAAGTCTTCCATCGCCGGATATAGCACTTCCTCGACTGCCGGATTGAGCCGGTGGATCTCGTCGATGAAGAGGACGTCGCGCTCTTCCAGGTTGGTCAGAAGTGCGGCAAGGTCGCCCGCCTTCGCAATGACAGGACCGGAGGTTGCCCGGAAATTGACCCCCAGTTCGCGCGCCATGATCTGTGCCAGTGTCGTCTTGCCGAGACCGGGAGGCCCGACGAACAGGACATGATCCAGCGCCTCTCCCCGCGCCTTCGCCGCACCGATAAAGACCTTCAGATTGGCGCGCGCCTGGGCCTGACCGACAAAATCATCCAGCACCTGGGGGCGCATGGTTGAATCGATCTCGTCCCCCCGGATTTCCGGCGTCACGATGCGAGTGTCATCCGACATGGCTTACGACCACAAACAGCAACACCAGAAGAGCCAGGGAATAGGCCACCCGGAGTGCATAGAATTTCTTGAACTGGCGCAGGACAAACGGGTCGTCCGACTCCACACGGCGTCCGTTGACTGTAAACGGACGATCCCCCACCGAGGCACTGAAGCGGTGATCGAGGTACATGATACCGCCGATCCCCAGAACCACGAATACGACGGCAATGATGCCATAGGTAACGGCGATCATCCGGCCAATTCCTTCAAGCCAAGGCGGATCAGCGTTTCCGTGGTCGCGTCCTCACCGACTGACTGCAAGGCCTTTGCGACGGCGCCACTCGCCTGCGCCTGTGCATACCCCAGATTGGTGAGCGCCGAAACCGCCTCGGCCACCGGCCGGGCAGCCACGTTGTCGGCAACGTTCTGGGAAACCGCAATCGTGCCCTGGTCCACCGTGGCAAGTCCCGGCGCCTTGTCCTTGAGTTCGGCAATGATGCGTTCGGCAACGCGCTTGCCGACGCCAGGCGCCCGCGAAATCGTTGCCTTGTCGCCAAGCGCAATTGCGTTGGCGACTTCGCTTGCCTTCAAGATCCCCAGAATGCCCAGCGCAACCTTGGCACCGACACCCTGAACGGTCATCAGGATACGGAACCATTCGCGCTCCGCCTCTACCCCGAAGCCATAGAGCCGGATCATGTCCTCACGAACGATTGTCTCGATGAAAAGGACAGCCGCTTCACCTGCGCGCGGCAGACCCTGCAGAATGCGCGAGGGACAATGAACCTGATAGCCCACCCCGTGCACATCCAGGATCACGT
This sequence comes from Roseibium sp. ROS1, assembly GCF_054658215.1. Lineage (NCBI taxonomy): Bacteria > Pseudomonadati > Pseudomonadota > Alphaproteobacteria > Hyphomicrobiales > Stappiaceae > Roseibium > Roseibium sp. ROS1. The sequence continues at coordinate 198,800 of NZ_BAAGIG010000001.1, read as the reverse complement.
GGTCCTCGCCATAGCTGTCGATGGTGCCTTTCAGCTTGCCGATCATATTGCCCCCATGGCGGCAAGCCGCGCTGTACTGTTGGACCGGTGCTGCGCATGGCAAATGGCAATTGCCAGTGCATCGGCGGCATCGTCCGAATTGAAAGTGGCCCGCGGCATCAGAACCTTGACCATGGCCCGGATCTGTTCCTTTTCCGCATGACCGGTCCCGACCACCGTCTTCTTGACGAGGTTCGGCGCATATTCGGCAACCGGAAGTCCGGCGAGCGATGGCACCAGCAGAGCGATCCCGCGTGCCTGCCCGAGCTTCAGAGTTGCGCCCGCATCCTTGTTGACGAACGTATGTTCTACCGCGGCTTCGGATGGTTCGTGCTGGCGCACGACTTCGCTGAGGCCGTCATGCAGCTGTACCAGGCGCTCGGCCAGGCTCTTCTTGTTGTCGGAGGTTACCGTTCCGGAAGCAATGAAGGACAGGCGATTTCCCGTCGCCTCGATCATGCCCCAGCCGGTACGCCGCAGCCCCGGGTCGATGCCCAGCAAACGAATCGCGTGTATCATGGAACAAATCGGTAACAAAACTTCCCCGTTGACGCCAGCCAAAGCGCGGCTTACCACCGGAAAGCCTGTCAAAAACACCTCACAACGTGTTTAATCCGGCCTTGCCCCTACCGGCAGGCCACCTCCCCCGCCAAGGCCCGCGATCTGCCGGGCCAATCCCTTTTTGATCCCGTCCGTTCCGCGAGTTCCCATGGCCGACATCTTCAGCTCCTTTCCGCCCGGCCTTCTGGTGTTCCTCGCCGCGGTCCTGTTTGTGGCAGGTTGCGTGCGCGGGTTTGCAGGGTTCGGTGCGGGAATGATCTTCATGCCGGTGGCCGCCAGCGTCATGCTGCCGTCAACCGCGGCCGCCACCTTTCTGTTCATCGACGGCATTGTCGCACTGCCTTTGGTGGTCAAGGCGCTCAGGCTGTGCAACTGGTCGACAGTGCTTCCCGCGGTCGTTGGTGCCGTGGTTTTTGTTCACGTCGGCGCCTGGCTTCTGGCCAACGCGGACGTGCTGGTTCTACGCTGGACGATCTTTGCAATCGTGACCGGACTGCTACTGCTGCTGGTGTCCGGCTGGCGCTATGAACGCAAACCCTCCAGGCCGGTGTCGCTTGGGGTTGGCGCAGTTGCGGGCATCCTCGGCGGCATCTCGCAGGTCTCCGGCCCGCCGGTGGTTGCCTTTTGGCTCTCCAGCGCCAAGGAACCGGCAATCGTCCGTGCCAACCTGATCGTGTTCTTCGCGCTCGCGAGTATCGGAACCTTCGTTGCCTATATCTTCAACGGCTTCTTCACGCTGGAAGTGTTCCACCTCCTGATCATGGCGATCCCCGTCTATGCCCTTGCGATCTATCTCGGCTCCAACGGCTTCAAGCACGCCGACCCGAAACTCTATCGCAAGCTCGCCTATGGCCTGATCGCCCTCGCCGCGCTCTCCAGCATGCCCCTGCTGGATCCGCTTTTCCGGTAGGCGGTTCTTGGCGTTATGTTAGTGTGGAGGAACACCCAGACACCCTCATCCTGAGGAGCCGCGAAGCGGCGTCTCGAAGGATGGGCCTCTTGTTCCGGAGTTATGTAGTCCATCCTTCGAGACAGCGCTTTGCGCTTCCTCAGGATGAGGTTGAGTATGGCCAGGACCACCCGATCAAGTTGGCAAAACCCGCCCCAAAAACGCGGTGCAAACCCTATTCGGCCAAAGGCTTTTCCTGCAGCTTCTCCTGCCATTTGGCACATTTTTCCGCCATCAGTCGCGTGAGTTCCGCCTCGAACTCTTCCCTGCTTGAAGAAGCCTGCGCAAGGACGCTCATCGCCACGATTGCAGCATCGGCGGCTTCTTCACGGACATCTGCCAGCGTCTGGTTCTTGTATTCGCTGCCGGGCGCCTTCGTTGCCGAAAGAACGGCCTGTGCCAGCTCTCCGGCTTCCTCCGCCAGCTTCAGCGCACGCTCCTGCAAGGTTTTCGGGTCTTTCTGCGTCAGGTCGAAGATATTGAACATGCGATCGGTCTCCTTGGTTCAAGGAAGGCGCGAGCCTCAGGACCACCAAAACAAAAACCCCGGCAGGGCCGGGGTTTTCAGATCCATATCCTGTGTTACTCAGGAAGCCAGAGAGGCCATGGTTTCTTCGTCGACATCGAAGTTGGAGTAGACGTTCTGGACGTCGTCGTCGTCTTCCAGCATGTCGATGAGTTTCATCATGGTCTGGGCCTTGTCCGCGTTGACCGGCGTCAGGTTCTGCGGCTTCCAGATGATCTTGGTCGAATCCGCTTCGCCCAGTGCCTGTTCCAGAGCAGCGGAAACATCGTTCAGATCTTCAAAGGCGGTGTAGATCGTGTGACCGCTCTCGTCGGACTGAACGTCTTCCGCGCCGGCTTCGATCGCAGCTTCCAGAACCGCGTCGGCTTCACCGGCTTCCGGCTTGTAGATAATTTCGCCAACACGGTCGAACATGAAGGAGACCGAGCCCGTTTCCCCCAGCGACCCGCCGCATTTGGTGAAATAGGACCGGATGTTGGATGCGGACCGGTTGCGGTTGTCGGTCAGGGCTTCGACGACCACGGCAACACCTGCCGGGCCGTAGCCCTCGTAACGGACTTCCTCGTAGTTGTCATCGTCGCCGGACTGGGACTTGTTGATCGCCCGCTGGATGTTTTCCTTCGGCATGGACTGGGCCTTGGCGTTCTGGACGGCAAGGCGCAGGCGCGGGTTCGCGTCCGGATCCGGGTCACCCATCTTCGCGGCGACGGTAATTTCCTTGGACAGCTTGGAGAACATCTTGGAGCGGGCCGCGTCCTGGCGTCCCTTGCGGTGCATGATGTTCTTGAATTTTGAATGGCCTGCCATGGCTCTTCTCGGTTCTTTACAGGTGATGTCAGTGAAAACTGCGCCGCTTATAGGCAAGTTGACCCGGAAAATCCAGCGCAGAGAAATTCTCGGCCGTGGTCAAGCCCCGTTCGGCCAGAAGGGCGGGATCACAGGCTCCAGCCGGCCGCCTATGCGAAGCGGCGCAACCCGCTCGGCAAGCCCGGTCCGATCGTCCGTCTCGATGGCGACACCGCAGATGGTCGGATCGCCTGTTGCCGGTGTGAACCGGGAGCTCGGTATCTTGCGCTGGAACCGGTTGACCGGCTCTTCCTTGTCCATGCCCAGAACGCTGTCATAAGCACCGCACATGCCCGCATCGGACATGTAGGCCGTGCCGTTTTCCAGGATCTGGTGATCGGCCGTCGGCACATGGGTGTGCGTTCCGACAACGAGACTGACCCGGCCATCCAGGAAGTGGCCCATGGCCTGTTTCTCGCTGGTGGCTTCGGCATGCATGTCGACGATGATGGCATCGGCTACATCGCCAAGCGGACATCCGTTGATGACGTTGTCGATGGCGGCAAAGGGATCGTCGAGCGCATCCATGTAAACGCGGCCCATCACATTGGCCACCATCACCCTTGCGCCGTTTCTGGCCGTGAAGAGGTGCGCACCGCGCCCCGGCGTCCCGGAGGGATAATTTACCGGGCGAAGCAGCCTGTCCTGTCGCTCGATATAGACCAGGGTGTCACGCTGGTCCCAGACGTGGTTGCCGGTGGTCACGACGTCGGCGCCCGCATCCAGAACGTCCTGCAGGATCGTCTCGGTAATGCCGAACCCGGACGCAGCGTTCTCACCGTTGACGATCACGAAATCGAGCTGGTTGCTTTCCACCAGCTCCGGCAATTGCTCAATGACGGCGGTACGGCCCACGCGGCCGACAAGATCGCCCAGAAACAGAATACGCATATATCCTCACTGGGCGGCCTGCTTCGGCGATCACTTTCGCCGTCAGCCGAACGCCCGGTACCCCTGCTCGGTCAGAATTCCATTCAACGGCTTGTCATGCGCTTCCGCGGGGACGCGGTCAACCTCCTGCACGGAAAAGGCAAGCCCGATGCACAAAAGGGGCCCGGAGTGTTGCAGCTGCGCAATTGTAATGTCGTAAAAAGCCTTGCCGTAACCGATGCGCGTGCCTTTGCCGTCAAAGCCGGCAAGCGGCATCAGAAGAACATCCGGGCGCACTTCCCCGGCAGAGGGGCCGGGTTCGGAGGTGCCGAAACCGGCGGAAACCAGTTCCGTATCCCGCTCCAGGCGGCGAAAGATGAGGCTCGGGCCGGTCATCACGGGCAGGCACAGGGGGTGCCCAAGCTGGCGCAGGCGGTCCATCAGCGGGCGCGGGTCAATTTCGTCCCGGATCGGCCAGAACCCTGCAACAACTGCTCCTGCCGGCAGCGGCAGATGTTCGGCGTGATCGCTGAGCATCAGGCTGTGTTCGATCCGCTCCACCTCCGGCATTGCCTTGCGGCGGGCAAGCACCTGCTTGCGAAGACTGTCTTTTTCGGCAGCAATAGAGGAAAGGTCGGTCATGGGGCCTCGAATAGAATGGATCGGCCCGCGTCCTGAAAAGGAAACGCGCAGCCGCCCGACCGTTGGATTTGCAATCCCGGGAAACCTACAATGTAGGTGGGCGCCGTATGCAACGGACCACGGCCCAGCGCAGGGACAGCTCCCAAGGGAATGCGTAAGGCCCCGGGGATAATGTTCCTGACGTATCGGGCAGCCGCAAGTACCGCATATAATCCGGTGCGACGGCAATTACCAGTGCGGCATGGATTTCATCACAAACGAAGTTGCGGGCACTCTCCGTTGCCGTCTGGCCGGATCGGCAGTCGCCTCAGGCGTTGTCCTGGGCCCGCAAGCTCTTGGAAAGACCGTCCGCAAGGCTTTCGATCCGAGCGGCGGCAGTATTGACGGCACGCGACAGCTCTTCCTCGTTCTGGCTCATGTTGTCGAGCGCGGCCACCTGCTGTTTCTTGGCATCGGCCAGCTGTTCTTCAAGCCGGGCGACCTTGCGCTCCAGTTCCGAAAGCTGGTCGGCCGCCATGATGCCGGCCATTACCGTCAGGCGCTGGTCGCCGATTTCGCCGAAGGCGCCTCGCAAGTCGTTGATCCAGCCATCGAAACGGGCAGCAAGGCCCATCAGGCGCTCTTCCTCGCCGTCATCGCAGGCCATGCGGAAGGACTTGCCGTTGATGGTAACCGTGATCTGAGCCATATGCGCCTAGCCTCCGTGCGCGTCGAGCACGCTGCGGATGGTTTCCATTGCCGAGACAAGCCGCCGGGAGACATCCCGGTTGGCCTCTTCCAGCCGGGAAGCCCGTGCTTCGCTTTCATCGAGTGAGGCTGCCAGTTGGGAACGGTCTTCGCCGAGCCGCTGCAGGTCATCCTGCAGGGCATTGAGCGACCTGTCTGCATCAAGACGGCGCTGGACAGCCGCTTCGAGATTGCCGACGGCTTTGTCCAGCCGCTTTACCGCATCGGCCAGGCTGGTCTTTTCCATGCAGTCGACATCCGCCATTAATTACGTCGTCCCAATCGTTCTTCTGCGGCGGTCCGCCCATTCCTTCCTAGGTCAGACTGGAGATTTGGCGCTTTCGACCCTGGAGTTGCTGCTCAAATTACGGGCATTTCAGAGAATGCGCGGCAAAGCACGTTTCACGGCGAAAAAGCAAATCTTTGTTAGAGCGTCGAGCTTAGGCACCGCAACTTCTCTCAGTCAATGCCACCATTGGCAGAATCCTCAACTCTATAACGCGTGGAAGAAAAAATTCTTCCCCGGCAATGCCCTCAAAAGACCCAAACCAGCTTTATTGACTCGGGTGCCGTTCCTGATATTTGTCTGGCGCCTGTTCGAGATTGACGAGTGTTAATTCTTGAGCAACGCACCTCAAAACAACCTTGCCGGGCTCTCTGCTTCGGCCAAGGGGGGCTCCAAAGCAAGCAACGGGACCACGATGACCGATCTTGATAAACACCAGCGCATGGCAAATGCGATCCGCTTTCTTGCCATCGATGCCGTGGAAAAGGCTAATTCCGGTCACCCCGGCCTGCCCATGGGCGCTGCGGATATCGCGACAGTTCTTTTTACCGAATTCCTGAAATTCGATCCGACATCCCCGAACTGGGCCGACCGCGACCGCTTCGTTCTGTCCGCCGGTCACGGCTCGATGCTGCTTTACAGCCTGCTGTATCTGCTGGGCTATGAAGACTTCTCCCTCGACGAGATCAAGAATTTCCGTCAGCTCGGCGCACGCACTGCCGGGCACCCGGAATACGGCCACGGCGCCGGCATTGAGACCACCACCGGCCCGCTCGGCCAGGGTCTCGGCAACGCGGTCGGCATGGCCATCGCCGAGCGCCTGCAGTCCACCCGCTTCGGCGAGGATCTTGTCGATCACTACACCTATGTGCTGGCCGGTGACGGCTGTCTCATGGAAGGCATCAGCCAGGAAGCCCTGTCGCTGGCAGGTCACCTGAAGCTCAACAAGCTGATCGTCATCTGGGACGACAACGGCATTTCCATCGACGGCAAGGTCGAAATCACCGATTCAACCGACCAGCAGGCCCGTTTTGCCGCCTCCGGCTGGAACACGCTCAGCGTCGACGGTCACGATCCGGTCGCCATTTCCGCCGCGATCCGCCAGGCACAGGCCAGCGACCGCCCGACTCTGATCGCCGCCAAGACCACCATCGGCTTCGGTGCACCGACCAAGGCAGGCACCGCGAAGGTTCACGGCTCGCCGCTTGGTGCAGACGAAATTTCCGGCACCCGTGCCGCGCTCAACTGGCCGCACGCGCCGTTTGAAGTTCCGAGCGACATTCTGGACGCCTGGCGCATTGCCGGCCTTCGCTCCGCCCAGGCTCACAAGGACTGGCAGAAGCGCTTTGCCGAAGCTGACGCCGAGACCCGCGCCGAATTCGAGCGCCGCAATCGTGGCGACCTGCCGGCCGGCTTCACCCAGGCCGTTCTGGACTACAAGAAGAAGCTCGCCGACGAACAGCCGACCATGGCGACCCGCAAGGCTTCCGAAGCTGTTCTGGGCGTCATCAACGAAGTTGTTCCGGAAACCATTGGCGGCTCCGCCGACCTTACCGGTTCCAACAACACCAAGACGCCTCAGACCGCGCCAGTCACCCCGGACGATTTCTCCGGCCGTTACATCCACTACGGCATCCGTGAACACGGCATGGCGGCAGCCATGAACGGCATGGCTCTGCACGGCGGCCTGATCCCCTATTCCGGCGGCTTCCTGATCTTCTCCGATTACTGCCGTCCGTCGATCCGTCTCGCAGCCCTCATGGGCCAGCGGGTCATTCACGTCATGACCCATGATTCCATCGGTCTTGGCGAAGACGGTCCGACCCACCAGCCGGTGGAACATTTCGCCGCCCTGCGCGCGATCCCGAACCTGACCTTCTTCCGTCCGGCCGACATCACCGAGACACTCGAGTGCTGGCAGCTGTCGCTGGAAAACCGCGACGGACCGTCGGTCCTGGCACTGACCCGTCAGAACCTGCCGTCGCTGCGCAAGACCTATGAGGAAAACAACCTCTGCGCCAAGGGTGCCTATGTGCTGATCGACAGCGACGAAGACGCGGCCGTGACCATCTTCGCGACCGGTTCGGAAGTCGAAATCGCCGTCAACGCTCAAAAGGACCTGAGCACGGCCGGCATTGCCGTGCGCGTGGTCTCCGTTCCGTCGTACGAGCTTTTCGAAGCACAGTCAGACGACTACAAGGCCGCCGTCATCGGCAACAGCCCGGTCAAGATCGCCGTTGAAGCCGGCATCCGCATGGGCTGGGACCGCTTTATTGGTGCGGACGGTATCTTTGTCGGCATGACCGGCTTTGGCGCGAGCGCGCCTTACAAGGAACTCTACGAGCATTTCGGCATCACGGCGGACGCCGTGGTTGCAGCCGCCAAGGCAAAGCTCATCGTTTAACCGAAATCAATTCCCGGCACCAAGACTTCCTCCTATGGTGCCGGGCCTACGGGCACATCAAGTGCTTTTCAAGTGACCACATTATGTGGTTTTTAAATCGGTTTAGCCCCTTCTGAGGCACACCGAAGATTGCGGGAGTGGATTATGGTAACCAAGGTAGCAATCAATGGATTTGGACGCATCGGCCGCAACGTGCTGCGTGCGATCATCGAATCCGGCCGCACCGACATTGAAGTCGTTGCGATCAACGATCTCGGCCCGGTCGAGACCAACGCGCATCTGCTGCGTTACGACAGCGTGCACGGCCGTTTCCCAGCGGAGGTCAAGGTCGATGGCGACACCATTTCCGTCGGTGGCGGCAAGCCGATCAAGGTGACCGCGATCCGCGACCCGAAGGAACTGCCCTGGGGCGAGCTTGGCGTTGAAGTCGCCATGGAATGCACCGGCATCTTCACCGCCAAGGAAAAGGCCTCCATGCATCTGGAAGCCGGCGCCAAGCGCGTTCTGGTCTCCGCCCCGGCCGACGGCGCCGACAAGACCATCGTCTACGGTGTCAACCACGATGCGCTGACCGCAAACGACCTGGTCGTATCCAACGCGTCCTGCACCACCAACTGCCTGTCCCCGGTCGCCTATGTGCTGAACGAAACCATCGGCATTGAAAAAGGTTTCATGACCACGATCCACTCGTACACCGGTGACCAGCCGACGCTGGACACCATGCACAAGGATCTCTACCGCGCCCGTGCTGCGGCCATGTCCATGATCCCGACCTCCACCGGCGCTGCAAAGGCCGTCGGCCTGGTACTGCCAGACCTGGCCGGCAAGATGGACGGTGTGGCCATTCGTGTCCCGACGCCGAACGTTTCCGTGGTCGACCTGAACTTCATCGCCAAGCGCGACACCACCGTTGAGGAAATCAACGAAGCCATCAAGGCAGCCGCAAACGGCAAACTGAAGGGCGTGCTCGGCTACACCGAAGACAAGCTGGTTTCGATGGACTTCAACCATGACAGCCATTCCTCGGTCTTCCATTGCGACCAGACCAAGGTCATGGACGGCACTTTCGTGCGCATCCTGTCCTGGTACGACAACGAATGGGGCTTCTCCAACCGCATGGCCGACACGGCCGTGGCGATGGCAAAGCTCATCTGATCCCTGCCTTCGAAAGACGCCGGTTCATCCGGCGTCTTTTTTGTCGGTATGGATGTCTTTCCGGCAAAGCCGCAAAAAACTTTCTCGATTCAGGCATAGCCCCGGGGCAAAGGTCATGTAGACTGGAGCTGCAGACTTGCAGTTCAATCCTGGAGACGCCGTCATGACCGCTCTACTGGTCATTCTTGGGTCGTTGTTCGCGGTTGGTTGCCTAGTGGGTTTCGGGTTCTACTGGCTCGATATGAAGCGGGACAACGAACGGTTCCCTTCAGATCAGGACGATGAGCCTGACATGGGCAGCCTCAATACCGATGTCTTGCGAAAGCCGGATTCCCCGGCTGGAAATTCCTGAGTCCAATTGAAGGATCCTGACCATGACCACGCTGACTTTTCTGATCGTATTTGTTGTCCTGATCGGCGTCGGCTTCTATTTCGTGGAACGGTCGAAGGAACGCTCCGCAAGAAACACCAAACGGTCCTGGCAGCCGGATGTTGACGGACAAAAGTCCGAAACGATGGCCAACCTTCAATCACCGCCAGATCGATAACTCTCCCTGTTCGATCCTTATCCTTCCCGGAGTTCCCTGCTTGCTCGAACTGCTCACCGTCATTTCGCTGACCGTCGTGGTCGCAATCGTTCCCGGGCCCGACTTTGCCGTTGTCCTGCGCAATGCCCTCATCGGCGGACGGCTCGCCGGCATCATGACTGCGCTCGGCATCGCGCTGGCCCTCGGCGTACACGTCACTTACGCACTGGCGGGTATCGGCCTGATCGTTTCCCAGTCGATCCTGCTCTTCAACGCGCTGAAACTGATCGGCGCTGCCTACCTCGTTTTCCTGGGCGTCACCATGTACCGCACGGCATCCAAGGAAATGCCGGCCGACGGTGCCCTGTCCGGCATGTCGCCCTTCCGCGCGCTTCGCTGGGGCTTCTTCACCAACGTGACCAATCCGAAAGCCACCATGTTCGCCCTTTCGGTGTTTCTGCAGGTGACGTCTCCCGAAACGCCGCTCTGGACCCAGATCGGTTATGGCGTGATCATGGCGGGCGGCGTGTTCCTTTGGTTTGTTCTGGTGACCGTCTTCTTCACACTTCCCGCCGTACGCCTCAAGTTCATGCGTGCCAAGCTCTGGATGGAACGGTCCTTCGGCATTCTCCTGACCTTGTTCGGCATCGGCATCGCCGTTTCCACCAACTCCAGCCGTCCTTGAAGACGGGCGATTTCCAACAGGTAAATCAATGGCTTTCAAAACTCTCGATGATCTGACTGACATTGCAGGCAAACGCGTTCTGGTCCGCGTCGACCTCAACGTGCCGATGGACGGCGGCAAGGTTTCCGATACCACCCGTATCGAGCGGGTCCTGCCGACCATCCGCGAACTGTCCGACAAGAAGGCAAAGGTCATCCTGCTCGCCCATTTCGGCCGCCCGAAGGGCGCGCGCGTTGCCGACATGTCGCTCGGCCCGGTCGCCCTGGCGGTTGCCGGCCTGCTTGGCAGACCCGTGGTCTTTGCAGACGACTGCATCGGCCAGGCGGCAAAGGATGCTGTCGACGTCATGGTCGATGGCGATGTCCTGCTGCTGGAAAACACCCGCTTCCATGCCGGTGAAGAAAAGAACGACCAGGACTTCGCCAAGGCTCTGGCCGCCAACGGCGACATCTATGTCAACGACGCCTTTTCGGCGGCACACCGGGCCCACGGCTCCACAGAGGGCATTGCCCGGCTTCTGCCAGCCTATGCAGGCCGCACCATGCAGGCGGAACTTGAAGCCCTGGGCTCCGCGCTCGGCAATCCTGTTCGTCCGGTTCTCGCCGTTGTCGGCGGTGCGAAAGTTTCTTCCAAGATCGATCTGCTGGAAAACCTCGTTGCCAAGGTCGACATGCTTGTTATCGGCGGCGGCATGGCCAACACCTTCCTGGCCGCACAAGGCACGGACGTCGGCAAGTCGCTGTGCGAGCATGATCTGGCTGAAACCGCAAAACGCATCATGACCGCAGCCGACAAGGCCGGTTGTGAGATCGTCTTGCCTGCCGATGCCGTTGTTGCCAGGGAATTCAAGGCCGGCGCTGACAACGAAACTGTTTCGCTCGACGCCATCCCGGCAGACGGCATGATCCTCGATGTCGGTGCGGCATCCATCGAAACGGTGAAAACCAAGATCGACGCCGCCAAGACCCTGGTCTGGAATGGCCCCCTGGGCGCGTTCGAGATCGCCCCGTTCGACACCGCAACCGTTGCGGCTGCCAAGCATGCCGCTGCCAACACCAAGGCGGGCAAGCTGAATTCCGTGGCCGGTGGCGGCGATACCGTTGCAGCGCTCAACCACGCGGGAGCGGCTGACGATTTCTCCTATGTCTCCACAGCCGGCGGCGCCTTCCTGGAATGGCTGGAAGGCAAGGAACTGCCGGGGGTGAAGGCACTCGAAGCCTGACATCGAAGTGGGGTGAAATCTGTCATGCAACGCTGTTTCACCAACATCCTGACCGAGGAGGTCGCCGCAACGGCGGCCTTCTATCAGGACCTCCTGGGCCTGCAGCCGCAATTCGTGTCCGACTGGTTTGTAAACCTTGCCGATGCCGATAACCCGGCCCTCGAGCTGGGCATCCTGAAACAGACCAGCGAGATTGTCCCGGCACGTGCCCAGCGCGCCACCGCAGGAGTGATCCTGACCTTTGTCGTCGACGACTGTTCAACGGTATACGAGCGTGCCCTGACACTCGGTGTGAACGTGGTCGAGGCACCTCGCGAAATGCCCTATGGCCAGATGAGGATGATTGTCAGAGATCCGGCCGGAACATTTGTCGATATCAGTTCGCCGGTTTAATACTCGCCGGGCGGTGGTGCCGACCGCCTCAATTTAATTCGATCCGCAAATTAAATCTGCCAACACGATTTCCGGCAGACCCTTGTATTTTAATTGATTTAAGCGAAGCTGGCCCTCTTTAAATGGCCACAAATATTGTTAGAACCAGCGGGACTTGACGCACCGCAAAATAGGTGTCGTGATTTTTCGCGAACCTTGTCGGCTCATTGGAACCGGACCCTCTGGAGATTTTTGATGGCACGTATCACCCTCCGCCAGCTTCTTGATCATGCTGCTGAACACGACTACGGCGTTCCGGCGTTCAATATCAACAACATGGAGCAGGCACTGGCGATCATGGCTGCGGCGGACCAGACCGACGCCCCGGTTATCATCCAGGCCTCCCGCGGTGCCAGGTCCTATGCCCACGACGTGATGCTGAAGCACATGATGGACGCCGTCGTGGAAATCTATCCGCATATTCCGGTCTGCGTGCATCTGGACCACGGCAATGCTCCGCAAACCTGCATGACGGCCATCCAGGCCGGCTTCACCTCTGTGATGATGGACGGTTCCCTTGAAGCCGACGGCAAGACCCCGGCAAACTGGGACTACAACGTCGGCGTCACCAAGACCGTGACCGACATGTCCCATCTGGGCGGCATCTCCGTTGAGGGTGAACTCGGTGTTCTGGGGTCTCTTGAAACCGGCATGGGCGACAAGGAAGACGGCCACGGCGCGGAAGGCAAGCTCAGCCATGACCAGCTACTGACCGACCCGGAAGAAGCCGTCAAGTTCGTGCAGGAAACCAAGGTCGACGCTCTTGCCATCGCCATGGGTACCAGCCACGGTGCCTACAAGTTCACCCGCAAGCCGGACGGCGAAATCCTTGCCATGCATGTGATCGAGGAAATTCACCGCCGCCTGCCGGAAACCCACCTTGTCATGCATGGGTCGTCTTCCGTGCCGCAGGACCTGCAGGACATCATCAACCAGTATGGTGGCCAGATGCCGCAGACCTGGGGTGTGCCGGTGGAAGAAATCCAGCGCGGCATCAAGAACGGTGTGCGCAAGGTCAACATCGACACCGATAACCGCATGGCGATGACCGGTCAGATCCGCAAGATCCTGAGCGAGAACCCGGGCGAGTTCGATCCGCGCAAATATCTGAAGCCTGCCCGCGATGCCATGCAGAAGCTGTGCATCGAGCGTCTGGAAGCCTTCAACACGGCCGGCCAGGCGTCCAAGATCAAGAAGATCGTTACGCTTGCCGACATGGCGAAACGCTATCAGTCTGGCGAACTGGATCCGAAGATCGCCTGATTTTCGGCCGGACCGGCAGAGAAATTCTTTCACTTTATTGAAAGAGGGGCCTTGCGTCCCTCTTTCGCCGTCTTTAGGGACAAAATCCCGATCAGACATCAATCAGGACCGCACAAGTGAACCGTCCCCGCCTCTTTCTCGTGACGCCGCCGGAATTTGACACCGCCGACATGGCGGCAAAGCTCAAACAGGCCTTCACCGGTGGTGACATCGCTTGCGTGATGATCTACCGCCCTGGCGCCAGCACCAAGGATCTGCAAGCCGCTGCCAGCGAACTTGTTCCGATCATCCAGGAAGGCGGTGCGGCGGCCATCGTCTATCGCGATACCCAGGCAGCCGGCCGCAGCGGCGCCGACGGCGTCCACGTCGACACCTCGCTGGAAGACCTGAAGCTGGCCGTGGAAAGCTTCAAACCCGATCGTATCGTCGGCACCGGCGGCACCAAGCTGAAGCATGATTCCATGGAATGGGCCGAAACCGGGGTCGACTACATCTTCTTCGGCAAGCTGGACCTGCCTGAAAAAGCCGAGGCCCATGACAGAACCCTGTCCAGCGCCTCCTGGTGGGCAGAACTGTTCGAAACACCCTGCGTCGCACTTGCCGGCAACACGCTAGAAACTCTGGGAGACGTTGCCGCGACCGGAGCAGATTTTGTTGCCCTCAAGGATGCTGCCTGGCAATCGGACACGGATATTTCATCCGTGATTGCCGAAGCCAATCGTATTCTGGACGCCCATCCCTTTCCTGAAGTCGAATAGCGAGAGCTGGATGCATGCCGACACCTGAAACGAGCCTACGCCGGAAACTTCACGCCCCCTTTCTGCTTGCGGCAGGGTTGCTGGCAGCTGGAATGCTGTCATCCGTGTCGTTTTCTCCGGCCATTGCCCAGGACAACACCGGCACCAGCGAAACAACAGAGGCCGGTGAGGCAGCGCCAGAGCCGGACGTACCAGTAGGCCCGGATGGCAAACCGTTACCGGTGCTGATCGACGTCACGACCAAGGACAAGACACTGCTGAGCATTGTCGACGCGGGTCCGCCGAAACTGGAAGAAGGCGAAGTCGCCAACGCTGATACCGCGTACACCGCTTTTCAACGCGGCTGGTTCCTGACCGCGCTCGGTCTTGCGACCCCTTTGGCGGAACAGGGCGACAAGGCCGCCCAAGCCCTGCTAGGCGTGCTGCACGAAGCCGGGCTCGGCATACATCAGGACAAGGCCAAGGCTGCCGACTGGTACAGCCTGGCCGCCGCCAAGGGTGATACCGGCTCTGCCATGCAGCTGGCCCAGCTCTATCTGCTCGGCACCGGTGTCGAAGTCGACAAGAAGAAGGCAGCGGACCTGTTCGAAGAGGCTGCCAACGCGGGCAATGCGTCTGCGCTCTACAATCTCGCCCTGCTCTACGAGGAAGGCGAAGGCCGCCCCTTCGACGAGAAGAAATCGCGAGAACTTCTGGAAGAAGCCGCCCAGCTAAACGATCCGGAAGCGCAATACGCGCTCGGCCTTTCCTATCTGGAAGCCCAGACCGGGCTGAACGACCCCGGCCTGGGTGCGTTCTGGCTTGGCCGTGCAGCCCGCCGCGGACACACCTCCGCGCAGGTTTACTACGGCATTCTGCGGTTCCAGGGTAAGGGCGTCGATCCGAACGAGACGGAAGCCGCCGACTGGTTCGAGCGGGCCGCCACGTCCGGCAACCCGGTCGCGATGAACCGGCTGGCACGGACCTATGCCTACGGCCGTGGTCGGGAACAGGATTTTGCCGCCGCAGCGGGCTGGCACCTGATTGCCCGCACCTTGGGTGTTTCCGATTTCTCGCTCGACCGGATTATCGAAAGTCTGGACGAAACAACAATGGATGAAGCGCGCAAGCTGGCCGAACAATATTCGGCCACATTGATGGCCCCGTCGGAGGAGCCCGGCAAGGAATCTCCGTAAACCTTGCGAGGAAGCGCGGAATCGTAAGGATGTTTGCCTTTTTTCCTTGAACTCCACCGGCTTTTGTGGTGGACAGGCGCGAGCAAATTTCAGGCGCATCGGCGGCCCGCCGGTCTCGCCCTGCTAAAGGTTCTGTTGAGTTTTGGAGTTTTGTCGTGGTTTGGGTGGAGTTTCCACCGGACGCGGCGGATTTCTAATGGTCAACAGACCCTAAGATCCAAACAAATCAAACAGTCGGTCGTTCCATGAAAATCAACGGAAACGAAATAAAGCCCGGTAACGTGCTTCAGCACCAGGACACGCTTTGGGCGGTTGTCAAAGTCCAACACGTCAAGCCAGGCAAAGGCGGTGCCTTCGCACAGGTTGAAATGAAAAACCTGCTCGATGGCCGCAAGCTCAACGAGCGTTTCCGCTCCGAAGACAAGGTCGAGCGCGTCCGTCTGGAGCAGAAAGACTTCCAGTATCTCTTCACCCAGGAAGACATGCTGATTTTCATGGACACCGAAACCTACGAGCAGCTGGAACTTCAGGCTGATTTCGTCGGCGACCGCGCCGCTTTCCTGCAGGACGGCATGATGGTGACCGTCGAACTGCATGAAGAGCGCCCGATCGGCATCACCCTGCCGCAGTTCGTGACCCTGGAAATCCGGGAAGCCGACGCAGTGGTGAAGGGCCAGACCCAGTCTTCGTCCTACAAGCCCGCGCTCATGGAAAACGGCGTCCGCGTGATGGTACCTCCGTTCATCACCGCCGGCGAAAAGATCATCGTCGACACCGGTTCACTGGAGTACGTCCGCCGCGCGGACTGATCTCCTCCCGGCAAGACTTCAAATTGGCGCGCCCGGATTTTGCCGGGCGGCACCCAACAACAAGTGACAAACAATGGCCCGCACAGCTCTCCTCAACGTGATGGTTCAAGCCGCAACGAAAGCCGGACGCTCTCTGGTTCGCGATTTCGGTGAAGTAGAAAACCTTCAGGTGTCCCGCAAGGGACCCGGCGATTTCGTCTCGGCTGCAGACCGCCGCGCCGAGGACATTGTGCGCGCTGAACTGACCAAGGCCCGCCCGACCTTCGGGCTGGTCATGGAAGAAAGCGGTGAAGTTGAAGGAACCGACGGCCAGCATCGCTGGCATGTCGACCCGCTCGACGGCACCACCAACTTCCTGCACGGCATTCCAATCTTCGCCACCTCCATCGCACTGGAACGGGCTGGCGAGATCGTGGCCGGGGTCATCTACAATCCGGTGATGGATGAGCTCTACACCGCTGAACGCGGTCGCGGCGCCTTCCTGAACGACCGTCGCCTGCGGGTTGCCGGCCGCACCGAATTGCATGAGATGGTATTCGGCACCGGCCTGCCCTTCATCGGGTCGGGCGACCATGGCCGGACACTGCGCGAGCTGCGCTACATCATGCCGGAAGTCGCTGGCATCCGCCGCTGCGGCGCGGCTGCCCTCGATCTTGCCTGGACCGCGTCCGGCCGTCTCGACGGCTTCTGGGAGCGCAACCTGAACAGCTGGGACATTGCGGCCGGCCTCCTGATGGTGCGCGAAGCCGGTGGTTTCGTCACCGATCTTCAGGGCAAGAACAAGATGCTGGAAAGCGGCGATGTGGTTGTCGGCAACGAAGACGCCCACAAATACCTGCTTCAGCTTCTGAAAAAGGCGGCAACCCCGGCTCAGGGCTGATTGCCTCCAGCGCTTCCCGGCAGCACCGCGACGCGAACACCCTCATCTTCGAAAAGCGCATCACGCTGACCTGAAAGATGTGCGGCGCAAACCGCCCACCCCGGGAGACGGGACCCACGGCCCGTCTCTTCATGAGAAGGCCTTTGGATAAACCCGGCGGTTTTCGGGCTTTCCAGACTTTATTCGGGCCTCTTCGGCAATTCGAGGTTTCCAAGCCGTTAAAAATCACGCTATCAATCAGTTACGTCCAATTCAGGTGATTGATAACGCAATATGGCCCGTGAATTTGACCCCTACAGCCTGTCCAGTCCGCGGGCCTATCTGACCTTCATGATCATCTTTCTGGTGATCGTTGCCTTCATCGCCTTCATCCTGTTCCCGCAGATTTCGACGGCCTTCATGAGCAACCCGGGTCTGAATGGCCTGATCGTGCTTGTCGGCGTGTTCGGTGTGCTGCTGCTCTTCGGCCGCGTGATCCGACTGTTCCCGGAAATCTCCTGGGTCAACAGTTTCCGGATCGGCGACCCGGGCCTCGACACGCGTTCGCCGGTGCTGCTGGCGCCGATGGCTGCCCTGCTCGGCAACAAGTCCGGCGACATGGCCCTGACGCCAACCACCGCCCGTTCGATCCTCGATTCCATCGGAATGCGTCTTGAGGAAAGCCGCGAGATGTCGCGCTACCTCACAGGCCTCCTGGTTTTCCTCGGCCTGCTCGGCACGTTCTGGGGCCTGCTGCAGACCGTCAGCTCGGTCGGCGCGACCATCCAGTCGCTCGACGTCGGTTCGGGTGATGCCAACGTTATCTTCGAGGACCTGAAAGCAGGCCTGGAAGCGCCGCTGTCCGGCATGGGCACGGCCTTCTCGTCCTCGCTCTTCGGTCTGACGGGCTCGCTTGTGCTCGGCTTCCTGGATCTGCAGGCGGGACAGGCCCAGAACCGGTTCTACAACGAGCTGGAAGACTGGCTGTCCACGGTTACTGACATCGATCCGGAAGAAAGCCTGTTCAATGCCCCGGATTCACCCGGCGTCGAACAGATACAGGCCTCGATCTCCGCCCTGCAGAAAAGCGTTGAGGAAGGCGGAAGCAAGAATGCCAACCAGGCCATGGCCAATCTGGCCGAAGGCATTCAGGGCCTGGTGAAACACGTTCGCTCCGAACAGCAGATGATGCGCGACTGGGCCGAGGCCCAGGGCGAACAGCAAAAGCGCATCGAAGGGCTCCTGTCCTCGATCGCCGCCGCTTTCGACCGCGCGAAGGAGTAGACGATGGCCGGACTGGCAGGATTGCGCGCTCGCCGAAGGGCCCAGTCGACCGATTACTGGCCCGGCTTCGTTGATGCCATGGCGACACTGCTGCTCGTCATCATCTTCCTGCTGTCCATCTTCATGATCGCCCAGTTCTTCCTGTCGCAGCAGCTATCGGGCCGCGACACGGTGCTGAACCGGCTGAATGCCCAGATCAGCGAGCTGACGGAGCTTCTCGCCCTGGAGCGCGCCAATTCCGGGGAGCTGGAAGACACGATCCTCGGCCTGCAGGCCAGCCTTTCCGATGCACAGAGCGAACAGACCCGGCTGCTTGGCCTTCTGGAAAACAGTTCCGGTGCAGCCGATGCGGCCGGCGGACGCGCCACCCAGCTGGAAAACCTGCTCGACGACGAACGTCAGATCAGCCAGGACGCCCTTGCCCAGGTGGAGCTGCTCAATCAGCAGATCGCGGCACTACGCCGCCAGATAGCTGCCGCTAACGCTGCTCTTGAAGCTTCCGAGGCAAAGGAAGCCGACAGCCAGGCCAAGATCGCCAGCCTCGGCAAGAGGCTGAACGCCGCACTGGTTCAGCGCGTGCAGGAACTGTCGCGCTACCGCTCGGACTTCTTCGGTCGCCTGCGCGAAATCCTGTCCCAGCGTTCCGACATCTCCGTCGTTGGCGACCGGTTCGTGTTCCAGTCCGAAGTGCTTTTCGACAGCGGTCAGGAAGACATCAATCCGGAAGGCCGGCAGGAACTCGACAAGCTCGCAGACGCCATCCAGGAACTCAGCGGTCAGATCCCGGACGAGATCAACTGGGTGCTGCGTGTTGACGGGCACACCGACGCCCGCCCCCTGTCGGGCACCGGACGCTTGCGTAACAACTGGGAACTCTCCGCCGCCCGCGCCATTTCCGTGGTCCGCTACCTGATCGAACGCGGCGTCGACCCCAAGCGGCTTGTCGCAGCCGGGTTCGGCGAATTCCAGCCGCTGGAAGAAGGGGAAACACCGGACGCTTTGGCCAAGAACCGCCGGATCGAACTGAAACTGACGGAACGCTGAGACTCACGTCAGCTTAACGGATCCTGAGGAATGCACGCGTGATGTCGGGCGAACCAGGCATGCCGGCTTGACTTTTCCGCCCTCAGACGGACTTTTCAATTTCATGCAGATCCTCAAAGGCCATTGGCAGCTCATCCTCATTACCGCCGTGATGTTCCTCTTCTGGAACACCTTCCTGGTCGTGCCCTTGAAGATCCTGATCGTCTATCTGCATGAATTGTCCCACGCGCTGGCGGCCATCCTGACCGGTGGTTCCGTGGAGGAAATCTCTCTCTCGCCTTGGCAGGGTGGCCATGCGATCACACGCGGTGGCAGCCGGTTCCTGACGCTGACGGCCGGGTATCTCGGCTCACTTGCCATCGGCATGGCACTCTTGATGATTGCCCTGAAAACAAATGCAGACCGCATCGTGCTGGGCCTGCTCGGTGCCTTCACCTTGTTGGTCGCGCTGCTCTATATCCGCGACCTCTTTGCCCTTGCCTTCTGCATCGGCACCGGCGTGGCCATGCTGGCGGCGGCCCGGTTCCTCAGTGTCACGGTCAACGACCTGATTCTGCGCGTCATCGGCCTGACCAGCATCCTCTACGTGCCTTTCGACATTTTCGACGACACCATCCGTCGCTCAGGTGCCCGTTCCGATGCCTACATGCTGGCGGAAGAGTTTGGCGGCCCCACGATTTTCTGGGGTGCACTCTGGCTGCTGGCAAGCCTAGCCATCATCTACCTGTGCCTCAGACACGGCCTCGGGAAGAGCAGCAACGTCGATTTCGGAAAGCGCGTTCAAAAGAGCTAGCGATTGCCGCTTGACCTCACCGACCGCAACGGATGACCCTTGACGGACAAATCCTTACCGGAGACCGCCATGCTGGATCTGCGCCCCAATTGTGAATGCTGCAACAAGGACCTTCCACCGGAATCGGAAGAAGCCTTTATCTGTACTTTCGAATGTACGTTCTGTGAGGCCTGCGCCCGAAACGTCCTCAATGGCGCGTGCCCCAACTGCGGCGGCAATTTTCAGCAACGCCCAATTCGGCCGGCAGCAGCCCTGCTGCGCCACCCAGCTTCGACACAACGAATTTTCAAGCCGGAAGGCTGTGGCCAGGGCACCTAGGGCGACTGACTAGAGCAGATTGCCCCCGACAAAGATAATCAGAAGGCCTGCGCTGCTTGCAGCCAGTCTCTGCAGGGGCTTCCTGAAGCCTATGACACCGTAGGAAACAAGGCCCAGCCCGAGGCCGATCTTGGCCGCGGCAAGCAGCGCCGGCAGCGGGCGGGCCGCAAGCTCCAGCACCGCCGGATTGGCGACCATGGCCAGAGGAATGATGTAGAGGCCAATGCCGAGCGCCATGGCGGAAAGAGCGACCTTCAGCCAGTTTTCACCAATCATCCCGGCGGCGATGAAGACGGCTCCGCAGACAGGCGGCGTGATGGTCGACAGCAGTGCGAACCAGAAGACGAAAAGATGCGCCTGCAAGGGTTCCAACCCCTGCTGCATCAAGGCCGGTCCGGCAACGGAAACACAGATGACATAGGCCGCGGTCGTCGGCACTTCCATACCGAGGATCAGACAGGCAAGCGCGGTCAGGAACAAGGACGGCCACAGGTATCCACCCGACCCGGACAGAATGAGCGAGGTGATCTTGACGCCGAGCCCGGTGATCGCCAGCACACCGATGATGATCGATGCACAGACGATGATCGCCGCGATGACCGATACCTGACGGGCCGAGTTCAAAGCCGCGCTTTCCAGCCGCAGCAGGATGTCCTTGAGTGCAAAGGTTCCTTGGGCGTTGAAGAAAAGCAGCGCGAAACCGGCCAGAATGGCAATGCAGGCCGCGTATTGCGGTGTATAGCGCGCGACGAACATGCCCCACAGCAGCACGGAGAACGGCACCAGGAAGAAGGCTGAGGTAATGGCCACCTGGCGCATTTGCGGCTGATCGCCCTGGTCGATGGCAGCAAGGTCATACCGCTTGGCATAGGCATTGATGCCCACCCAGACCGCGAAGAAATAAAGAATTGCAGGCAGCAAGGCCGCTGCCATGATCTGGGTATAGGGCACCCGTGTCAGCTCCACCATGACGAAGGCCCCTGCCCCCATCAAAGGCGGCATGATCTGGCCGCCGGAGGACGCAACTGCCTCGACGGCTGCCGCCAGTTTTTTAGGGTAGCCGAGCCGCGTCATGGCCGGAAGAGTGATTGCACCGGTGGAAGCCACATTGGCAGACGCGGAGCCTGAAATGGAGCCGAACAGCGCCGAAGACAACACGGACACCTTGGCCGCCCCGCCCTTGAGCCGGCCTGCCGCCGCAGCAGCGACGTTCATGAACCCTTGTCCGGCTTCTCCGGCATTCAGAACAGCGCCGAAAATCACGAAAATGGCGACCACGCCCACCGAGACACCGGTCAGGCTTCCCCAGACCCCGCCTTCAGCAATGGTCAGCGTGCCGAGAAAACTCGCAAGCGGCGTGCCGGAGTGACCGAATTCACCCGGAATATGCTGACCGAACATGCCATAGGCCAGTGCCAGCGCCGCCACCACCGGCAGCGGCCAGCCGATTGCGCGACGCGCGCCCTCAAGCACAACCAGCAACAGGGTGCCGGCCATCCAGAACTGGAAGTCACCTTCCAGAAAGCCGTATTGGTCCGAAAGCGCGGACTGGTTGGCCACGATCCACAGACAGACGGCCACACCTGCAGCACACAGGATTGCACCGCTCACGCGCGTGAGAAAACCGCCTTTGGCAAAGATGAAGATCCATGGCAGGGCAAGTGCAAGATGAAGCGGCCGGCTGACGAGGTTCGGCACCAGACCGGAGAAGATCAGCCCGAGATGAAATACGACAAGCGCCGTTGCGAGAAGAAGCATGGCCATTCGCTGGAAGGGCGATGTCGCGGTGTCACCACTGATCATGGGCTGGTATTTCTATCTGGTTGCGCAGCTTATCTGCCGAAGGGGCGACATGCCGCTGCACGGTTTCATTCTGTCAGAGCGCTCTCCCGCGCAAGGCAGGGAACTGATGCTTTTGGACAGTCCTGGAAGGGCCCGTTGGACGATTTCCGCCGGACCATTATGTCTGCTCGAACGATACGGGGCGCCATTTTCCGGCAGATCCTGCCATGGCGCCCCGCGTTCGATCTTGTGATTTACTTCTGGGCGTCGGTCAATTCAATGCCGGCTTCCTGATAGTAGCGTGCGGCACCCGGGTGGACCTTGCCGGTGATATTGGCCATCAGTGCCTGGTCGACACCGTTCCACCACGGGGCTTCTTCGCCCATCTTGGCTTTTTCGTCCCAGAAGGTCTTGGTCAGGGCATAGGCTGTGTCGTCGTCCATGGCGCTGGTCGTATAGGCAACGACCGGCAGCGAGGTGGTGACGATGTCCTCGGCCTGGCCGGCATAGGTCCCGGCCGGAATGACCAGTTTAGAACGCTTGGTTTCGGCAATCTGGTCGTCGCTGAGCGAAAGCACTGTCACGTCCGCGGAGGCAGCCGCCTCGATAACATTCGGCGCGGGCCAGGAACCGGCGGTCACGAAACCATCGATCTGGCCGTTCTTGAGTGCGGCAACCGCATTGGAAAGTTCCGCGTCAGCGATGTTCACCTTGCCTTCGAGACCGAACATCTTGAGATATTTCTCGCCTTCCGTCGCACCGAAGGAGCCCTTGCCGAGAAGGATCGTCTTGCCTTCCATGCCGGCAAAGTCGGAAACACCGCTATCGGCCGACATGACGAAATGCATGGTCAACGACGGGATCGGAAACAGGGCACGGATTTCATCGAACTTCGGATCGCCCTTGCCTTCGAACATGGCCTTGCCGCCCTGGGCAAGGGAAACGAGCGCTGGCGGCGTCGTGAACACATAGTCACCACCGCGCGCCTTGGCTTCCATCACGTTCTGAACGGAGCCCTGGCTTTCTTCCACGGTGACAATCATGTCGCCATTGCTGCCGGCCTTGATGGCTTCCGCGATCTGGACACCCATCTGGTAATAGGAGGAACCGGTCTTGGCGGATTTATAGGTGATCCGCGTTTCCGCGTGAGCCTGGAACGAGCCAAAGGCGAGGGTCAGGCCAAAAGCAAGTTTCAAAAGTCTGTAGGTCATGAGCGTCTCCCGAATTTTTCAGGGAGATTATTGTGTGATCCTCAACGTGGCAACGCGTTTTCATATGATCTGGGTACGGCTCATGTCGAAAATTCAGCCATTCCACACCCTGGGCGGGCAAGCCGGAAACATGCGTCTGGAAGGTCAAACAAAAACCGCCGGCTGAACTCAGCCGGCGGCTCCAGAATTTGCAGAAAGCGGGAAGCGATCAGCGGTTTTCGTCGTCTTCTTCGTCTTCGTCCTGAGTTTCGCTCTTCAGCGAGTTCAGTTTGGCGAACACGGCATCGGCGTCGATTTCCTCTTCTTCCTCGCGCTGGATCGGCTTGGACGGATCGAGCGAGAAAGCAGCTGCGATAGCGTCTTCGCTGGTGCTGTCTTCGACGGACATCAGGGTCTCGTTCACTTCGCCTGCCATCGGCAGCGGAGCATTCTTCGCTGCCTTTTCGACTTCCATGTCCAGCTCAAGCTGGCTGCACAAGCCCAGGGTAACCGGGTCGGACGGCGTCAGGTTGGCAGAGTTCCAGTGGGTCCGGTCGCGGATTGCGGCAATGGTCGGCTTGGTGGTGCCGACAAGGCGCATGATCTGCGCATCCTTCAGTTCCGGATGGTTGCGCACCAGCCACAGGATCGCATTCGGACGGTCCTGACGACGGGACACCGGCGTGTAACGCGGTCCCTTGCGCTTGGATTCAGGCACGACCACCTTCGAACCCTGAAGCTTCAGCTGATAGTTCGGATCTCTCTGAGCCTTTTCGACTTCTTCACGGGAGAGCTGGCCGGTCAGGATCGGATCAAGGCCCTTGATCCCCTGTGCGGCTTCGCCATCGGCAATTGCCTTCACTTCAAGCGGGTGCAGTTTGCAGAAGGAGGCGATCTGAGTGAAACTCAGCGCGGTATTGTCCACGAGCCAGACGGCGGTTGCCTTCGGCATAAGCGGCGTGTTCGCCATCAGATAAATTCCTCTCGTCTGCTCCCTCGCCCGGCAGGGCGAAAAAGCGGTGTTCCTTGATCAGTTTCCTGGAAAGTGGCCGGAATATATGTCGAAAAACACGGAAACGCAAATACTCGCGTAACAATCGCGCAGTTGCAGGTTTCCATCCGGCATCAGACATCCACCGTCAGGACGATTTTTCCAATATGGCCAGAGCCTTCCATGCGCCGATGGGCTTCCGCGGCCTCGGCCAAGGGGTAGGTGGAATCCATCACGGGTGCGACTTTGCCCGATTCGAGCAGCGGCCAGACCTTCTCTTTCAGGCTTTCGGCAATTGCCGTCTTGAACGCATCGCTGCGAGGACGCAGCGTCGACCCCGTATGGGTCAGGCGCTTGACCATCAGGCGAGAGAAATTGACGTTCTCCGCAATGCCGTTCAGCGTCGCGATCTGGCAGATACGCCCTTCCACCGCTGCCGCTTTCCAGTTCCGTTCAACATAGTCACCACCGACCATGTCCAGGATCACGTCCACCCCTTCGCCGCCCGTAATCTCCAGGATCACCTTTTCGAACTCCGCTTCACGGTAGTTGATGGCGTGGTCCGCGCCGAGCTTTTTCACCGCTTCGGCCTTTTCCGCAGACCCGACGGTAGTGAAGACTTCGGCGCCGAAAGCCTTCGCGAGCTGGATTGCCGTTGTGCCGATACCCGAAGTGCCGCCATGCACCAGGAAGCGCTCTCCGCTTTTCAGGCCGCAGCGATCGAACACATTGGTCCAGACAGTGAAGAAGGTTTCCGGAACGGCTGCGGCCTCCACCATGGAAAGCCCCTTGGGAACCGGCAGGGCATGTCCCTCCGGCACCTTGCAGTAGGTCGCATAGCCGCCGCCAGGGGCGAGCGCCGTTACCTTGTCACCGATCTTGTGCCGACTTGATCCCTCGCCCAGAGCCACCACTTCGCCAGAGACTTCTAGCCCCGGCAGGTCGGACGCGCCCTTCGGCGGCGGATAGGCTCCCTTGCGCTGCAGGACATCCGGCCGGTTGACACCGGCAGCCGCCACCTTGATCAGGATCTCACCTTGTCCCAATTCGGGAATGGACCGCTCTTCAACGCGCAGAACCTCCGGTCCTCCGGGCTCTGAAATGGCAACGGCGGTCATGCGATCCGGCAGATTCTGCATAGAGGCGTTTCCTTTTTGGTTCATTTTGGGACTGGCTAGGCCAACTGTGCCTGGCATATGGTAAATCGAGCGTCTGTCTATTTGCAGGAAAACAGCCCGGCGAGGCAACCCGCCCGGGCTCGGGTTAAATAACGGTCGGAAACGCGGCCGGACCCCGATCTGGGACCGCAGAGGAGGAAACCGATGAACCTGTTTGATGAAGATGTCCCCAAAAAATCACCACTTGGCGCAGTTACCGTAAGGGAAGAACTGTCTCGTCTTTCCGAGGCGGAGCTGCAGGACCGGATCGAAGCTCTGAAGGGTGAAATTAACCGTACCCAGAAGGAGCTTGAGCAACGCGGCACTATTCGCGATGCAGCCAACTCAATTTTCCAGAAGTGACCCTGTAAATTATTACAGAACTTGAGTTTATGTCCTTTTTTGACACGCACTTACAGTAAAGCTGATAGGTAAAAATTTACTCGTTTACCTCTTATTAATCTTTCTAAAATATAAACATAGCTATCCAGTCATCTGGATGTGAGTGGCTCCTGTCCACTCTGTTTGACGCCTCCCTGTTAAAGACTCAGAGCCGCAACCAAGCGGCTCTTTTTTTTGCCAACGCCTCATAGTATCTTGTCAATGTTCTGGTTAATGGCCGTTTACTTGTCCGTTTGGCACGCGCTTTGCTGGATACAGGCCATGAAGACCTGCATCGTTCCAAAAAGGAACACCTGAAACGGGATGTCATATCCCGGGACAGACCAAGAAGAGATGGCAGGATAACCGGAAGAGTAATTGAGGCTTAGCAATCCTATGACGGACGACATCAAAAAAGCCGGTGACACAGGAAGCGCAGTTCATATCGCGCATCACCTTGCCAGCTCCGACAGCTTCCAGAGCCTGTTTCAGGAAGGCATGTCGCTGGTCGAGGAAACCGCAATGTACCTGGACGGCAACGGCCGCGAAGAAGCCAAGCAGCTTCCGCGTCCTGCCTCCCTCGCCTACGCGACGGAGTCCATGCGTCTGACCACCCGGCTCATGCAGCTGGCCTCCTGGCTGCTGCTGCAGCGTGCGGTCAACGAGGGCGAGATGTCCCGTGAGCAGGCCGGCAGTGAGAAGAACAAGGTTCGCCTCGACAAGCTGTCCACAGCTGCGGGCGGCCCAACCTGGACTGATCTGCCGGAAACGTTGCGCGAGCTGGTCGACCGCTCTTCCCGGCTGCAGGAACGCGTCGTCCACCTCGACAAGATGCTGTACCGCAAGGACGCAGAGCAGGTCGAGGAAGCCACGAACGACAATCCGGTCGCTTCCCAGATCAACAAGCTGCACGCCGCATTCGGCAAGTTCGGCTAAGTCCGATCAACCTCTTTCGAATTCGAAAAGCCGCCGCAAGGCGGCTTTTTGTTTTGGGTGAGCCTGCGCCGGATCCCAGTAAAGCCTCAGGATGCCTCCCGAGTAGCGAAGCGTAGATCCGAAGCCTATACTCAACGCCGAGTGCCGAAGCGCCAGGGTTTGCTGATGAAGGTCAACACGCTCCAGTTTTCTGGCCAAGTCACTAGCCAGGTCTCTGGTCAGCTCTCTGGCCAGCTCTCAGGAAACGGGTAAACCCCGGATCTCGCGGTGCTCGCCCTGGGTGACATTGTACTTGCTGCGTTTCCTGCGGACCTCAAAACACAAAAAACCCGGCCAGAGGCCGGGTTTTTCGTTTGAAACTGTCGTGGCTGAAGCTTAGGAGCCCAGGAAGCCAGCGAACTTGTTCTTGAAGCGGGACACGCGGCCGCCGCGGTCCATCAGCTGACGGTCACCACCGGTCCATGCCGGGTGGGACGTCGGGTCGATGTCGAGCGTCAGGGTGTCGCCTTCCGCACCATAAGTGGAGCGGGTGGTGTATTCGGTGCCATCGGTCATGACGACCTTGATGGTGTGGTAGTCGGGATGAATATCCGCTTTCATGGCCGGTCCTTTCAAGCGCCCTGTGACAACCTTCCGGGAAAGCCGCCAAGCAAACGCAAAACGAAATGAGGGGCCGCCGATCCGGTTGCGGACGCCGCCCTCAGAAACATGAGGCGGGGATATACCCCATGGAAGGAGCCAAGACAAGGGGCAAATTCCGGCAATTTCCAGCTATCTCCGGCAAAGGATTTCACCCCCCCGCCGACGCGGCCCGCTTTCCTCCGGCAAAGCCCTTTTAAAGCTCTTGGCGGCTTTGTCCAAAGTCATTGTCCGCACTGCGGAACATGCTAAGACGGGAAGGAACAACAAGGAGACCCCAGTGGCCGACGCCCCTGCCAACGAAACCCAATCCCCATCCGGAAAGTCCCGCAGATCGCTTCGCCCGCTTACCCGGCTGCTGCCGTATCTCTTCCGGCACAAGACCATGGTTGCAGCGGCAGTCGCAGCCCTGTTCTCGGCCGCCGTCATAACGCTTGTTCTTCCTGCGGCGGTCCGCCGGATGATCGACTTCGGCTTCGGCGCCGATGACCCCGCGCTGGTCAATTCCTATTTCGCCGTGCTGATCGGCGTGGTGTGCGCTCTCGCAACTGCCAGTTCCGTTCGCTATTTCCTGGTCATGTGGATTGGCGAACGGGTCGTCGCCGATGTGCGCTCCGATGTCTTTGCTCATATGACCAGGCTCAGCCCGGTCTTTTACGACAGCGCCAAATCCGGGGAAATCCTCTCCCGTTTGACGGCCGACACCACCCAGATCAAGGCTGCCTTCGGCTCCAGCGCATCGCTTGCCATGCGCAACCTGATCATGTTCCTGGGCGCTGCCGTGATGATGGTCGTCACCAGTCCACGGCTTTCCGTCATCGTCCTGGCAGCTATCCCGGTCATTCTCATTCCCATCCTCGGCTTCGGGCGCCAGGTGCGCAGAAGGTCCCGCTTTGCCCAGGATACCCTTGCTGAAGCATCAGCCTATGCAAGCGAGATGTTGGGCTCGGTCCGCACGCTTCAGGCCTTTACCCATGAAAGCCGCAGCGCAGGCCGCTATGCAGATGCCGTCAATGCCGCCTTCCAGGCTGCCCGTCAGGCAATCGTCGCCCGCGCTGCGCTGACCGGCTTTGCCATCATGGTGATCGGGGCCAGCATCGTCGCCGTCCTCTGGATCGGTGCGAGCGACGTCTTCTCCGGCAGGATCACCGGCGGTGAACTCAGCCAGTTCCTGCTCTATTCCATTCTGGCGGCCGGATCCCTGGCTGCCCTCTCCGAAGTCTGGGGCGAACTCTCACAGGCAGCCGGCGCGGCAGAACGCCTGTCGGAACTTCTGGAAATCCAGCCGGAAATCGCCGCACCTGAAAACCCGGTCAGCCTGCCCGAGACGCCACGCGGCGAGATCGTCTTCCAGGATGTGTCCTTCGCCTATCGCAACGCGGAGAAAATGCCTGTCGTCCGCGACCTCAGCCTCATCATATCGCCGGGCGAAACAGTTGCCGTGGTCGGACCTTCCGGCGCAGGCAAGTCGACCCTCTTCAGCCTGCTGATGCGGTTCTACGATCCCGTCTCGGGTGACATCCGCCTCAATGGCGTTGCCCTGCCGGATCTCGACCCGGAAGACCTGCGCCGCCATATCGCACTGGTGCCGCAGGACACGGCTATCTTTGGCGCCAGCATTGCGGAGAACATCGCCTACGGACGCCCGGACGCCAGCCAGGAAGAAGTCATCGCCGCCGCGGAAGCAGCGCTTGCGGCCCCCTTCATCGAGAAGATGTCGGACGGCTACGACACCATCGTCGGCGAACGCGGCATAACCCTTTCCGGCGGCCAGCGCCAGCGCATTGCCATTGCCCGTGCCGTCCTGAAACGCGCACCCGTTCTGCTGCTGGACGAAGCCACAAGCGCGCTCGATGCGGAAAGCGAAAATCTGGTCCAGCAAGCCCTCGACCGGTTGATGGAGAACAGGACCACACTGGTGATCGCGCACCGGCTGGCGACGGTTCTCAAGGCAGACAGGATCGTGGTGATGGAAAACGGCCGGATTGTCGAAACCGGGACACACGGCGAACTGACCGCTGCCGGTGGCCTTTATGCCAAGCTTGCTAGGCTGCAGTTTGGTGCCGAGCTGGACGCGGAAACCGCATAGCCCGTCATACGTGAAAAGGGCGGCATGACTGCCGCCCTTCTTGGCTGATGAATGCCGATGTCAAATCACGCGTCGTCGGGAACCGCGACCGTATAGTTGAGCGGCATGCGGCCACCGTCGGCGAAGATCGTCTGACCGGTGACGTAGCTGGCATCGCTGGACGCCAGGAACGCGGCGACGCTGGCGATTTCGGACGGTTCGCCGACGCGCAGCATCGGCGTCCGCGACAGGATGCGGTTCTTCGCCGCCGGATCGCTGTTCACCGACGCCAGCATCTCGGTCATGATCGAGCCCGGCCCGATGGCGTTGACGCGGATACCGTACTGGGCAAGCGACAGGGCGGTCGTCTTGGTCAGCTGCGACATGCCACCCTTGGAAACGCAGTAGGGGATCTGGTTCGGGATCGCGAGCACCGAGTTGACCGACGACATGTTGACGATGCAGCCCGGCTCGCCACCGTTCTGAACCTTTTCCACCATGTGGCGGGCAACGGCCTGCGAGCACAGGAAAGCGCCCTTCAGGTTGATCGACAGGACGCGCTCGAAATCCTCTTCTTCCAGGTCGAGGAAATCCGCGCCGACCACGATACCGGCGTTGTTGACCAGCACATCGATGTCGCCATAGGCGTTCAGCGTTTCGGCAACCAGATTGCGAACGTCCAGACGTTCAGCGACGTTGCAATGGATGTACATTGCCTCGCCCTGCGATTTCAGATCTTCAGCCGCGGCTTCACCGGCTTCGTCATCCACATCGGCAATCACGACCTTCGCGCCATCGGCGACAAAGCGCTTGGCGACTGCAAATCCGATCCCACGGGCTGCCCCGGTAATGATGGCGACCTTATTCTCCAAAGACACGGAAACCTCACGGCTGCTTGAGTTTAATTCTGATGCGCAAATAGCGCGGGCCGCTTCGCGGCGGCCCGACATTAAGTGTCAAAAACGGCTGTGTCGATGGCTGTTATCGCCCTCCAGCAACGTCACCTGGTCAATTCAGACAGAAATCCCGTGTGTTTTGAGCGCTTCGGTAATCTCGTCCAGGATCGCCGGATCGTCGATCGTGGCCGGCATTTTCCAGCTTTCTCCGTCGGCGATCTGGCGCATGGTGCCTCGAAGAATCTTGCCGGAACGCGTTTTCGGCAACCGGTCGACGGTGATCGCGATCTTGAACGCCGCCACCGGGCCGATCTTGTCGCGCACCAGCTTGATAAGCTCCTTCTCGATCTCGTCGTGGGTCCGGTCGACACCGGCTTTCAGAACAACGAACCCGCAAGGCAGCTGGCCTTTCAGTTTGTCTGCAATGCCGATGACGGCACATTCGGCAACATCGGGATGCGTGGCCAGCACCTCTTCCATGCCGCCCGTCGACAGTCGGTGGCCGGCAACGTTGATGATGTCGTCGGTCCGCGCCATGATCGACAGATACCCGTCATCATCAATGATCCCGGCATCCGCCGTCTTGTAGTAACCGGGGAACTCGGCGAGATAGGCATCGAAGAATCGCTTGTCCGCATTCCACAAAGTCGGCAATGAACCCGGCGGCAGCGGCAGTTGCACCACGATGTTGCCAAGCGTATTGGCGCCCAGCGGATGGCCGGCATCGTCCAGCACCTGGACGTCGTAGCCGGGCATCGGCACGGTGGGAGACCCCGGCTTGACCGGCAACTGGCCGAGACCAACCGGATTGCCGACGATGCACCAGCCGGTTTCCGTCTGCCACCAGTGGTCGATCACCGGCACCTGCAATTGGTCGATGGCCCAGTTGACCGTTTCAGGGTCCGCACGCTCTCCCGCCAGAAACAGGGACCGGAACTGGGACAGATCATATTTCTGGATCAGCTCGCCTTTCGGGTCTTCCTTGCGAATCGCCCTGAAGGCAGTCGGCGCCGTGAACAGCGACACGATGTTGTGGTCGGAAATAACCCGCCAGAACGTTCCCGCATCCGGCGTCCCCACAGGCTTGCCCTCGAACACGATCGTGGTGCAGCCGTGCAATAGCGGCGCGTAGCAGATGTAGGAATGGCCAACCACCCAGCCGACGTCTGATGCCGCCCAGAAAACTTCCCCCGGCTGAATGTCGTAAAGGTTCTGCATCGACCATTTCAGCGCCACCATGTGGCCGCCGTTGTCGCGAACGACACCCTTCGGCTGACCGGTCGTGCCGGAAGTGTAGAGAATATAGAGCGGGTCGGTTGCCTTCACCGGAACCGGCGCGATCCTGCGCCCGGCCGCGACAGCATCTGCCTGAAGAACTCCGAGATCGTGGTCCCTGCCCGCTTTCAGGTCCGCCGTCAGTTCCTCGCGCTGGAAGACGAGGCAGCTTTCCGGCTTGTGCCTGGCAATATCGATGGCCTGATCGATCAGGGGCTTGTAGGCAATGACGCGGCCCGGCTCGATGCCGCAGGACGCTGCGATGATTGCCTTCGGGGTCGCATCATCGATTCGCGTTGCCAGTTCGTTTGCGGCGAACCCGCCGAAGACGACGGAATGAATGACACCAAGACGCGCACAAGCCAGCATCGCCATCACGGCCTGGGGGATCATCGGCATGTAGATGATGGCCCGGTCGCCCTTGACGAGGCCCTGGTCGGCCAGCACGCAGGCCATGGCCTCCACTTCCTCCAGAAGCTCCGCATAGGTGTAGCTTGCCGTCCGTCCGGTAATCGGGCTGTCGTAGATAAGTGCCGGTTGGCCGGGACGACCGCGCTCCACGTGCCGGTCCAGGCAGTTGTAGCAGGTGTTGCACTCCCAATCCGGATACCAGCGGCCATATTGCCCCTGATCGGGATCGAACACCTTGTCGCCCGTCGAGACCCAGTCGATTTCCTCAGCGGCCTCTTTCCAGAACCCGAGCGGATCCTGTTTCCAGCCCTGGTAGATCTCGTGATACCGGCTTGCCATGACAATGTCCTCCCAAACACAAGCCCGGAGACACAGCTCCGGCTTTTGCGGCCTAGAGTGCTGTAAGGGCACCCGAAATTGCAAGCCTCCGCTTATAGGCAATTCGGCCTTCGGGACTTTACGTAAGCACTCTGGCATGATTGTCTGCCGGGCCTGTCCGTTCTACTCCTCGCGTTTCTCAGCACATGATCCCAATTACTGATCCCTGGTTCTATGCGGCCGCCATTCCGTCGGTCTTTCTGGTCGGCCTGTCCAAGGGCGGGTTCGGCGGTACCTTCGCCATGCTTGGAGTGCCGATCATGGCGCTCGTCATTTCACCGCTGCAGGCCGCCGGCATCATGTTGCCGATCCTGATCGTGATGGACATTGTCGCGCTGATTGCCTATCGCGGCCGTGCTGACTGGAAAACCCTCAGCATTCTGCTGCCCGCGGCCGTGATGGGCATTGGCATCGGCTGGGCCACGGCCGCCTATGTCAACGACTCCTTCGTCATCTTCCTGATCGGCATAATGTCCCTGGCGTTCGTCGCCGATTATCTCTTCAAGCAGCGCAAGATCACCACCGCAAGCGGTCACAATCTGCCGAAGGGCACGTTCTGGGGCATGATGGCAGGCTTCACCAGCTTCATCAGCCACACCGGCGGCCCACCCTTTCAGATGTACATGCTGCCGCTGCGCATGGCGCCCATGCTGTTTGCCGGAACGGCGGTCATCTTTTTCGCCACCGTGAACGCGATCAAGCTGGTGCCCTATTTCCTGCTGGGACAATTCGACGCCACCAACCTGTCGACTTCCGTCACGCTGTTTCCAGTTGCGCTGGTGGCAACACTTGTCGGCGTCTGGCTGGTGCGCATCGTCAAGGCGGAAATGTTCTACGCCATCATCTATATCTTCATGGGCGTGATCGGCGCCAAGCTGACTTATGACGGAATTGTCGGCCTTCTTGCCTGACATGGCGCGCGGGGTGGATCGTCTAAGGGGATACCCCCGCCAATGACCAATTGCACGGCAAACCGTTTCTGGTTTTGATACGGCCAAAATCAACCGGTCACCGTGCCTTCCTCCCATGTGGCGGAGGGCACCAGAGTGGTCTCAAGACGTTTTTGGCATCCCGTTCCCATCTGTTGGCGGGATGCTTCAGGGAGGATGGTCATGGATGCCAGCGTCAACCCCTTCGCTCGGGGTCTCGACAAGAACACCGCCAATTATGCACCGCTCAGTCCGCTGAGCTTCCTGGCAAGGGCGGCGGATGTGTTTCCAGACACGGTTGCGATCATCCATGGCCGTCAGCGGACCGACTACCGGACCTTTTACCGGCGGGCGCGCCAGCTTGGATCCGCATTGACGCGGCTCGGAATCGGCAAGAACGATACGGTCAGCGTCATGCTGTCCAACGTGCCGCCGATGCTGGAAGCCCACTACGGGGTGCCGATGGCCGGTGCGGTTCTGCATTCCATGAACACACGCCTTGATGCAGCTATCATTGCCTTCCAGCTCGACCATGCCGATTGCAAGGTGCTGATCACCGATCGTGAATATGCGCCGGTCGTCAAGGAAGCCCTGTCGATTGCGACAGTGACACCTACCGTGATCGACTTTTCCGACACCGAATTTCCGCAGGAAGGCGAACGTCTCGGCAGCCTCGACTATGAGGAATTCGTGCAATCGGGCGAGCCGGACTTTGTCTGGTCGCTTCCGGATGACGAATGGGATGCGATCGCGCTCAACTACACCTCCGGCACCACGGGCAATCCGAAGGGCGTGGTCTACCACCACCGCGGCGCCTATCTGCTGGCCCAGGCGAATGTGATTACCGCCTCCATGGCCAAGCACCCGGTCTACCTCTGGACCCTGCCGATGTTCCACTGCAACGGCTGGTGCTTTCCCTGGTCTCTGTCGCTTGTCGCCGGAACCCATGTCTGTCTGCGCTGGGTCCGCCCGCAAACCATGTGGGACCTGATTGCCGATGAAGGCGTCACCCACCTGTGCGGCGCGCCGATCATCATGTCGACGCTCCTCAACGCAGCGCCCGAGCACAAGCGCGATCTTGACCGCGAAGTGGAATTCTTCACAGCCGCCGCCCCGCCGCCGGAAAGCGTGCTCGCAGCCATGAAGACCGCCGGTTTCAACGTCACCCATCTCTATGGCCTTACGGAAGTCTACGGCCCGGCGGTCGTCAACGACTGGAAGGTCGAATGGAACGACCTGCCGCTTGCCGAACAGGCACAGAAAAAGGCACGCCAGGGCGTACGCTATGTCGCGCTGGAAGGTCTGACGGTGCTCGACCCGGAAACGCTGGAGCCGGTGCCTGCCGATGGCGAGACCCTTGGCGAGGTCATGTTCCGCGGCAATGTCGTGATGAAGGGCTATTTGAAAAACCCGGAAGCGACCGAGAAGGCCTTCAAGGGCGGCTGGTTCCATTCCGGAGACCTCGGCGTCCTGCACCCCGACGGCTATGTCCAGCTGAAGGACCGGTCCAAGGACATCATCATCTCCGGCGGCGAGAACATCTCCTCCATCGAAGTGGAAGAAGTACTCTACAAGCACGCCGACGTGCAGGCCGCCGCAGTGGTGGCAAAGCCGGACGAGAAATGGGGCGAAACCCCTTGTGCCTTTGTCGAGCTGAAGGACGGCTCAACGGTTAGCGAGGCCGACCTGATTGCCTTCTGCAGGCAGCACCTTGCCAGCTTCAAGGCCCCGAAGACTATTGTCTTCTGCGAATTGCCCAAGACCTCGACAGGCAAAATCCAGAAATTCGCCCTGCGCGAGCAGGCAAAGGCGCTCTAGGGGCTGAAAACAAAAACGCCGCGCAATGCGCGGCGTTCAATCTCAGTGGAACTGCCCTCTAATGGAGCGTTTCCTTTTCCCGTATTCGCGTAATCTCATCCTTGATCTTGAGCTTTTGACGCTTCATGTCAGCCAATTGCAGGGAGTCTGTACTCGGATGTAACTGAGCGTCTTCAATCTTGCGTTCCATTTCCGCGTGACGGCGCTCAAGTTCTGCGAGATGCGACTGCATTGACATGGATAACCTCCTGTCTGTTGGCTCAACATTTTCATCGTGCCACAGGAATTCCGGCGTTGTCGATTGTTCTTTGCGCATAGCTTGAGCGTTTCGCCGTCAAATTATGCATTCTCGCTGCTATCCTTAGGAAACCCTGAAGAAGCGGCCCCAATTAAGACACTTAAAACTCACGAAAATTACCCTTGAAAGATTTGCCAGTTCACAAGTTTTCAACATACGAAATCGTGACCTGCACCCCGGTTCGCGTGACGAAAGCAAGGGACTTTTGAAAACCGGCCACCGGCTGGCCTAAGATGATATCTTGCCCGTCATCGGCAAAATGGATTAGGACTTATCTCCTGTTTGGGGGACATAGATGGCGCAGATGGATAGTGATGCGTTGCGTTTGCAACTGGCGCAGCTTCGCCAGGAACACAGAGATCTTGATGCGGCCGTCGAGGCACTCGCCTCAACTTCGAACCAAGATGCCTTGCAGCTGCAGCGGCTGAAGAAGAAGAAACTGATGATCAAGGACCGGATCACGGCACTTGAGGATCAGCTGTTCCCGGACATCATCGCCTGAGCTTGCCTGCCACCGGGTTTCCCGCATCGGCACCATGCACCCCGAATGTGAATTTCCGACACGAAATCTGCCGATTCGCGCTTGCGATGCGCGGCGCGCTGCCTATACTCCGCGGCTCTTCTGAGCCCGCCGGAAACTGGAGCATTTTATGGCCAAAGCGGATGTCGCCATCATCATGGGAAGTCAGTCGGACTGGCCGACAATGAAACACGCCGCCGACACGCTGGAGCAGCTCGGCGTCAGCTACGAGGCACGCATCGTCTCCGCCCACCGCACGCCGGACCGGATGTACGACTTCGCCAAGAGCGCAAAGGCCGAAGGCTTCAAGATCATCATCGCAGGCGCAGGCGGTGCAGCCCATCTTCCAGGCATGACTGCGGCCCTGACGCCGCTGCCCGTCTTCGGTGTTCCGGTCGAAAGCAAGGCGCTTTCCGGCGAGGACAGTCTCCTGTCCATCGTGCAGATGCCCGCCGGCATTCCGGTCGGCACGCTTGCCATCGGCAAGGCGGGTGCCACCAACGCCGCTCTGCTGGCCGCTGCCGTCCTGGCCCTGCATGATCCGGCAATCGACACCGCCCTCACCGCCTTCCGCGCCGAGCGCACTGCCGCCGTCGCCGAAACGCCATCCAACGACTGAAATAGCCCGAAGCGGGCAGGATCCATACCATGAACGCCAAAACCCGTTTGAGCCCAGGCGACACCATCGGCATCCTTGGTGGAGGCCAGCTCGGCCGGATGCTGGCACAATCGGCCGCCAGCCTTGGTCTGAAGACACATATCTTCTGTCCGGATCCGAACAGTCCCGCTTTTGACGTCAGCGCCACCTTCACGGTTGCGCCCTATGAGGACATCGACGCGCTCGACCGCTTCGCCTCTTCCGTCGACGCCGTCACCTATGAATTCGAAAACGTGCCGGGTCCGACCGCTGCCCATCTCGACGCCAAGGTTCCGGTGCGCCCCGGTGTACGCGCG
This sequence comes from Roseibium sp. ROS1, assembly GCF_054658215.1. Taxonomy (NCBI): domain Bacteria; kingdom Pseudomonadati; phylum Pseudomonadota; class Alphaproteobacteria; order Hyphomicrobiales; family Stappiaceae; genus Roseibium; species Roseibium sp. ROS1. The sequence continues at coordinate 162,004 of NZ_BAAGIG010000001.1, read as the reverse complement.
CTGGAGGTTTCCCAGGATCGGCTGTTCGAAAAGCAGTTTCTCTCCGGTGCCGGTGTTGCCATTGCCGACTTCGCCGACATTGCCTCGCAGCAGGATCTCGAAGAAGCCGTTGCGCGTTTTGGCGGTAAGGGCGTACTGAAGACCCGCCGCTTCGGCTATGACGGCAAAGGGCAGCAGATGATCCGCAAGCCCGAGGATGCCGACGGCGCCTTCGAAAAACTCGGCGCGGTACCGATGGTGCTCGAAGCGCTTATCCCCTTCGAGTGTGAAGTCTCCGTGATTGTCTCACGCGACCTGGACGGCGGCATTGCCTGCTACGACGTTGCCCGGAACCACCACGAAAACCACATCCTGAAGACCTCGACTGTTCCGGCCGGCGTCTCGCAGGCAACGCTGGACGCAGCCCGTGCGATGGCCGGGAAGATTGTTGCCGGTCTGGATTATGTTGGTGTCATGGGCGTTGAAATGTTCCTGGTGCGCGAGGCAGCGGGCGAAAGGCTGCTGGTCAACGAGATTGCACCGCGCGTTCACAATTCCGGCCACTGGACGCAGGACGCCTGCCTGACGTCCCAGTTCGACCAGCACATTCGTGCTGTCGCCGGCTGGCCTCTTGGCTCTGCCGAGCGGCATTCGGATGCTGTCATGGAAAATCTCATCGGTTTCGACGCCGACAGCTGGCACGAGGTTCTCAAGGAACCCGCTGCCCGTCTGCATCTTTACGGCAAGGCCGAAACCCGCGAAGGCCGCAAGATGGGCCACGTCAACCGGATCTCGGAAAAGTCCTGAACAGGACCATCTGAAAAGGATTGAAAAAGCCCCGGACACGAGCCGGGGCTTTCTGGTTTTGACGCCGATACGTTGCCAAAACGGGGCTGACTCAGCCGGGCACGAGACCCAGCTTCTCCCGCCGGGCAAAGCGCAGGTTCGCCAGCACCGCAACGGAGGCAAGGCCGCCCGCCAGGCCGCACCAGACACCGACCCCGCCCCATTCGGCCACGAAACCAAGTCCAAGCGACAGGCTGATGCCGACGACCCAGTATCCAAACAGGGCAAAGAAAAGCGGTATCGTGGTGTCGCCCAGGCCGCGCAGGTTATTGACGCCGATAATCTGGCCGCCATCGGCAAGCTGGAACAGTGCCGCAACCGTCAGGAACGAGACACCATAGGCCATCACTTCCCTGGCTTCAGGGTCGCTGAGGTCGAGATATGCGCCCACCAGCTGCTCCGGGATCGTCCAGAAGAGAATGGCAAAAAGACCCATGAACAGCATGGTCACGACCAGCGCGGTCCAGCCGGCGCGGCCGACCCCCTTGTGGTCGTCCCGCCCGGAAGCAAGGCTGACGCGGGTCATGGCGGCCACGGACAGACCGACAGGCACCATGAAGGTGATGGATGCGATCTGCAGAGCGATGCCGTGACCGGCGAGCGGCAGCGTGCCCAGCCAGCCGATCATCACCGACGATGCCGTGAACAGGGAGCCCTCTGCAATGATGGTCAGTGCAATCGGCGTTCCCAGCCGGACGATCTGGAAGAAGACAGGCCAGTCCGACCGCCAGATACGGCCAAGAATGTTGTAGCGCCGAAGCCTGGGGTGCAGCACGGCATACGCCAGCAGGAACAGGAATGTCGTTGTCGCACTGATGACCGAGGCAATCCCCGCCCCAACCAGTTCCAGGCGCGGGAAACCGAGTTCGCCGAAAATCAGCACATAATCCAGGAACGCATTCGCGATGGCACCGGCAATCGTCGCCCAGAGCACCACCTGCGTCCGCTCCATTACGGTCAGGAAGCCGCGCACGGCCATGATCAGCAGAGCCGGCAACATGGTCCATTGCAGATAGACCATGTAGACCCCCGCGAGCCTGGCCAGTTCCGGCTCCTGCCCCAGCATCAGCAGAATAGGCTCGATGAAGATCAGGATGCCCCAGACAGGAATGCAGAACAGGACGGAAATCCAGAAGCCCATGCGCACGGCCCGGCGCAGGTCGCGCAGCTTTTTCTGGCCGCGGGCACGGGCGGCAAGCGGAATCACCGCCTGCAGCACACCCATGCCGAAAAACCAGACCAGCATGTAGAAATTGAAGGCCAGCACGGAGGCAGCAAGCTCCTGCGCGCCGAGACGTCCGATCATCAGAACGTCCGTGGTATTGATGGCCATCTGGGCCAACTGGGCCCCGGCAAGCGGCAACCCCAGAGAAAGGGTAGGCCGTATGTCGCTCCGCCAAAGGGACTGGCTCTTGTCCGAATCGGGAGCCCTTGACGCGTTCTGCGCCATTGTTTCCTCCAACAATGTGGGCAAGGTCATGCCTTCTTGCACGAGGCTCTTCTGACCGGGGTGAGACATCCACCTCTAGTCGTGATACTGTCCGGTGTCCACACTTGTTCTACGGGTTGGGGACACGCTCCGGCGCAGGTGCCGGAATCCGATTTTGGCGGGTTTCTTTGCGAATGCCTGTGGACACATAGGGTTTGCTCTGGTATTAAGCGCGCCAAAGTGAGCGACGCGTCAGCGGCGATAAGGTCTCTGTACACAAGTGGATGCTTGGTTGATCGGTAAACCGATGGGCATTCGCATGTGTTTTTGAAACCACCGTAAGGTTCGTTGGCGAAGCCTCGCTTCCATCATGGTTATTCTTGCTGCGGATCCTCTGCAGCGCATCGAAAACGGGAAAAAACGCGTGCAGGTTCTGGTTCGCGACAACAATGTCGATCAAGCGCTGAAGGCGCTCAAGAAAAAGATGCAGCGCGAAGGCATCTTCCGTGAAATGAAACTTCGCGGTCACTTTGAAAAACCGTCTGAAAAGAAGGCGCGTGAAAAGGCTGAAGCAATTCGCCGTGCACGCAAGCTGGCTCGCAAGCGGGCACAGCGTGAAGGCCTGCTCCCGGGCAAGTCCGCTCGCCGCTAAGTTCGGCTTGAGCGTTTCTGGCGGATTTGGCCGCCAATCTTCTCAAAACTGCCCTAAGGCCGACCGAAGTTCCGGTCGGCTTTTGGCGTTTTGCGGGGAATGCTTCCAGCTTGGTTCAAAGAGCGTGAAGCAGCCATACTCCCGCCCTATTGGAGGCAGATGAACGGCATGTCTAATCGCTTGACCCTTAGAGATCGTATGTGCCGCATGCGCAAGTTTCTGCCTCATGCAACGTTGCTTGGCCTTGCTGCCGTGCTGTCGGCCTGCACCACGGGCGTCTACGACGATGTGCCGACCAATGCTTCGGCCGGATCTTCGACCAACATCGCCTCTCTGACGGCGGTGATCGATGCCAATCCGAACGATGCAAGCGCCTACAGCACCCGCGGCATTGCCTACGGCCAGGCCGGCAAGCTGGACAAGGCGGTCGAGGACTTCAATCGGGCTCTGCAGCTCAACCCGCAGTCCTACCAGACCTATGCCAACCGCGGTCTTGTCTATCGCCGCATGGGCCAGAACGATCAGGCGGTCTCCGACTACACCCGCGCGATCAACATCAAGCCGGACTATGACGTGGCCTATGTCGGGCGTGGCAACATCTATCGCCAACAGGGCAACTACAACGCTGCCCTTGCCGACTTCAATTCCGTCATCACCCGTGACAGCAGCGATGCCCGTGCGTTCTACAATCGCGGCCTGATCTACCAGGCGCAGAACCAGCATCAGCGCGCGATCGAGGACTTCGCGACCGCCATCGGCCTGAACCCGAAGGCAAGCGCTCCCTATATCGCTCGCGGCATCTCCTACATCGCTGTAAACGACCCGAACGCCGCCTTCTCGGACCTGTCGATGGCTGTCAATCTCGACCGGGATTCCGCTATTGCCTGGGCAAACCGGGGCCTTGCCCAGGAAATGCTCAACAATCCGAAGGATGCGCGCCGGAGCTATACTCGTGCGATCACGCTGGACAACTCCAACAAGATCGCCCGCGAAGGTCTTGGCCGCGTCGGCAACGGCTGATCCGGCCACGACACCCAGCAAGCCTTTTCATCTAGTATCGCGCTCGCACATCGCTGCGAGCGCAGGTTGCGCAAGTGCACCCTTTTCGACGTCAGCGTTCATTCGTGTTAGCGTTTTCAAAGCGATTCGCCACGAGACCGCCGTTCCAGACGAAGAAAAGCCAGCTTCGCACCATGACAGCCAGTCCCATTCTCGTAACTTCGCCGACCACGCGTTCAGGAACAACGCTCCTGCAACGGCTGATCACGAGTTCGGAAAACGGAATTTGCTACGGGGAAACCTGTGGGCGCCGCATCATCAACTTGTGCGAGTTTGCGCACAAGGAGATTGTAAACGTCCAGAACAACCAGGAACGGCAAGCCTTCGAATGGAACAATATCTTCGAAGAGAACTATGACTACTGGATGGTTGGCCTGGATCTGCCGGCAGAATTTCCAACCCATGCGCTGGTCGGAGCTGTGCAGGTCTACAGGCAGAGCTATGACGATGCGACGCAGGCAATCGACAAGGATATCTGGGCGGTAAAGGTTCCCAATGTTTCCTTTCAAAGCGTCGTCAAGACGTCGGACCTGATCAGCGACCTCAAATGCATCTACATCTATCGGAATGTCTACGATGTCCTGCGGTCGCAGAAGTCGAAGGGCTGGATCACTGACCTGTCGAAGCTTGTCGAAGGCTGCACCGAGTGGATCGCCAACACGGAAGTGATCGTCACGCTGAAGCGCAATCAGTTCGAGAACCTGCCGGCAATGCTGCACGTCGTCGAATATGAGGACCTGACGGAAAACCTTCAGGAGAATATCGACCGGATAGAGGCCTTCACCAATCTGACGGGCATCAAGCCCGAAGTGGCCGACACGAAGATCAACACCTGGAAACCGACGTCAGCAACGAACTTCGAGCCAGAAGTTTCCTATACGCCGCCTCAAAACCTGTCCCGTCAGGAATGCGAAATCATCGACAAGATCTGCGGTCACCGCATGCGGGAGCTCTATCCCGACCTGCAAATGGAAAGATATCTGGCGAACGCCTGACCGCGACCTGGGACAGCCGTCTTGAGCTGACCGGCAAACCAATCACCATTACCGATGAGCGTCAGAACGGTACTTCGGACCGGAAACAGATCCGCTCCCCATGCGCCGGATGGTGCAGTTCAAGCGTTTCGGCGTGGAGCGAAAGCCTGCTGGAGGCTGTCAGCGCCTCACCTTCCGAATAGAACCTGTCGCCGGTGATTGGATGCCCGAGCGAAAGCATGTGGACACGCAGTTGATGCGACCGTCCCGTATGGGGAAACAGCCGGACCCGCGTCGTCAGTTCTTTCCGCTCAAGTACCTTCCACCTGGTGAGCGCAGGTTTGCCAAACTCGAAGCTGACCATCTGCTTGGGCCTGTTCGGCCAGTCGCAAACGAGCGGCAGATCAATTTCTCCCTCGTCTTCTGACGGGCTCCCCCAGATATCGGCAATGTAGGTCTTGAGCGTCTTGCGCCGTTCAAACTGAAGCCCCAGATGCCGATGTGCTGCGGGGTTCCTTGCCAGAACCATGACACCGGACGTATCCATGTCGAGCCGGTGAACGATCCGCGCATCTGGGAAGCGCTCCTGCGCGCGGCTTTCGACGCAGTCGCCATGTTCGGCAGCCTTGCCTGGCACGCTCAAGATCCCGCTCGGCTTGTCGATCACCAGAAGATCGTCATCAGCGTGCAGCACCGTCAGAAACGGCTCCAGCGGCGGGTCATAGACAAAGGATGCTGGCGCGGCGCGGCTCATCGCACTTGGGGTCCAATAACAAAAGGAAAAGGCGCGGATCTGACCGCGCCTTTCCAAAAACAGATGTGTTCGTTGTTCGTCTGTGCTGGCCGGACCATGAAGGCCGGAGGCTTCGCTCAGACGGTCAGGATCGCCAGGATGCCGCTCAGAACGAAGACAGCTGCAGGCGGGATCCAGCCGGATGCACCCAGAGCCATGCCGACAGCGGTGGCAATGAGGGTTGCGATCAGCAGCAGCCAGCCAAAAACGGTAGCAGCGGTGCCGCCAAAGGCGAACATGATCAGGCAGACGACAATGGTCAGGACTGCGATCGTGCCGATCTTGGAGAAGTTGATGAACCCCTCGTAAGTCTGCTCGTGAGCGTCATAGTCCATTGCGGGCGCAGTTTCGTCAGACATGAAGTCCCCCAGGAAAATTCGATAGTCGGCAGCCTACATACAATAAAGCCTGCCGGTTCGGCAATGACGGGAAGTGCACAATTCGTCACACAGGTCGCGACTTTTTGACAGCTTTGGCTTTGGCATCCCTTTCCGCACTGAAATCCTTCGCACAATCAGGCAGCATGTGAGGCTCCGGCAAGCCCGGCTGTAGCCAGTACATCGTTCTGGCGCTTGCGCACGGTTGCCGCTTCAAAACCGTCGATCTGCTCGTTGAACAGCTCAAAGAAATTGAGTTCCGCCCGCAGGTGCAGGAACACTCCGCCCAACCCGATTGCCGCCCGGTCCATGAAGACGAACTCCTGCGGCACCGTTAGCGGCCCCAGTTGCTTCAGGGCGGAATGAACGCGGAAGGCTTCCTTGCGTCCGTATTCGGCAGCCGACACGCCGTCCGCGATCGATCGGACGCGGTCACTGAGCAGAGGACCGTAGATGAACCTTGCCCAGATGTTCAGAACCTCGATGACTTCCTTCTTCAGGTCCTTGAAGCCCCAACGCTCATAGGCCGCGACGACCCGATCGTCATTTTCTTCCAGAAGGCCACGATAGAGTTCGACGACGCCCTCGACAAACGCCTCGGGGAAGATGCGGATGCAGCCGTAGTCCAGCAGATTGATGCCCGCCGGAGCGCCTTCCTGCTCGAACACGGTGTAGTTGCCCAGATGTGGGTCACCGTGGATGACGCCGAAATGACTGAACGGATGCCACCAGGCATGGAACATGGTTCTGGCGAGCAGATTGCGCTCGTCCTGGCTGTGTTCCTTGTAGTCGAGCAGAGGTTTTCCGGTGAGCCACCCCATTGTGAGCAGGCGTTTGGTCGACAGCTCCGGGATCACTTCGGGTACGCGGATACGGTCGAAATCTCCCAGGATGCCCTGATAGACGGCGATATGTGCCGCCTCCCTGGCATAGTCCAGCTCCTCACGGACCCGGGCGCTGATTTCCTTGGCGATCTCGCGCGTATCGATGGCCGGGCTCATGCGCCGGTGCAATGAAAACAGCATCTGCAGTTGCTTGAGATCCGCCTCGACTGCAGAAGCCATGTCCGGATATTGCAGCTTGCAGGCCAGAACCCGCCCATCATGGCCGGTGGCCCGGTGCACCTGTCCAAGGGAAGCCGCTGCAGCCGGCTCCTTGCCGAATTCGGCAAACCGGCCTTGCCAGTCCGCACCGAGCTCAGCCCGCATCCGGCGTTTGACGAAGGCCCAGCCCATGGGGGGTGCACTGGCCTGCAGCTTGGCAAGTTCGGTCGTATATTCCGGCGGCAATGCATCCGGGATCGTCGACAAGAGCTGCGCCACCTTCATCAAGGGGCCTTTCAGCCCGCCAAGGGCCGCGGCCAGTTCGGCCGCGTTCTTGGCATTGTCGAGTTCCATGCCGAACAACCGTGCCCCGGCCACCTTTGCGGCAATGCCACCCATGTTGGTGCCGACTTTGGCGTAGCGCCCCATGCGGGCGCTGAGGCGGTTGCTTTCACGGTCTTTGCTGTCGGCCATGCGGTGGCGGGCTCCCTTGTAACAACTGGCGTTCCGGGAACGCCCGATGCATCGAACCGTTGGATACGGTCTCCTGGCACTACATATGAACTACCGCAACAATATCCAGCTCCACCAGCCGCTATTCCGACGCAGGCGTCCAACTGCCTGGCAACGCCCGGCTATTTTCAGAAATAGCCGCTTCTGCCGATGTCCGCCAGCAGACCGCATTCTGCCGGCTGCCAGCCGAGCGCAGCCCGGGTCCTGTCGCAGGACGCAGGACCATCCATTCCGGCAAAGATACCCAGGAAGCCGAAATAGGGTCCTGCGTCGTCCGGGGTGAGCGAGCGCACGGGAAGGTTCAACCCCTGGCCGATTGCCTCTGCGATTGCGCGGAAAGGAATGCCTTCTTCGCCGATTGCGTGAAAAGGACCATCTGTCTCCGGTGTTTCAAGTGCCAGACGATAAGCCCTTGCCGCATCCAGACGGTGCACTGCCGGCCAGCGGTTTTCACCATCGCCAACATAGGCGGCAAACCCCCTCTCCCGGGCGATGCCGATCAGCATCGGGACAAAACCATGATCACCCGGTCCATGAACCGAGAACGGCAGGCGGACCACCCTGGCGTTGATCCCGGCCTGCACCAATTCGGCCGTCGCGGCCTCGGTAGCTCTGGGATAGGTCGGTGAGGTTGGAACCGCCGGATCGGCTTCAGTTGCCACCGGTCCGGACCGGACAACGGCAACACCCGAGGTAACCAGCAGCGGCCGGTCTGTTCCGGATAGCCCCTCGCCGAGGGCCAGAATGGCGGCACGGTCTTCCTCACAGCTTGCGGCAAAGCGCGAAAAATCATGATTGAACGCCGTGTGCACGACAGCGTCACTTGCCCTTGCTCCATCACGAAGGCTGTCGAGGTCCTCCAGTGACCCGATCTGCACTTGCGCTCCTTGAGACCGGAGGAGCGCAGCCCCTCTTTCCGATCGGCTGAGGCCAAGCACCTGGTGGCCTGCCTGCAACAACTCCGAAACGACGGCGGAGCCTACAAACCCTGTTGCGCCGGTAACGAATACTCGCATGAGAACACTCCGTTGGTTGAACGGCGAGCAGTCTTGCGGCAATATTTATCCAATTAAAGTAGTGACTTTATACAGGTATAATGACTGACAGGATAAGATGGCGGATATCCAGGAAGACAATAGACTGGGCCGGTTTCTGAAGGATCGCAGGGCAAAACTGGATCCCGCCGCATTCGGCATTCCCCTCACCCGCCGGCGAACGCCGGGCCTGAGGCGCGAAGAAGTCGCACAACGCGCGAATGTAAGCGTCACCTGGTACACATGGCTTGAACAGGGACGTGGCGGTGCGCCTTCGGCCGAAGTCCTTGACCGGGTTTCAAAGGCCCTGATGCTGACGGATGTCGAACGCGAGCATCTTTATATTATCGGGCTCGGCCGTGCCCCTGACGTTCGCTACCAACCGCAGCAAGGTGTGTCGCCCCGGCTTCAGAACGTTCTGGATGCCCTGGAACAGACCCCTGCCATGATCAGGACCCACACCTGGGACGTCGTTGCCTGGAACCGCGCTTCTTCGGCCGTCCTGACCGACTACGCCAGCTTGCCCCCCGGCGAACGCAACATTTTGCGGCTGATCTTCAGCGACCCGAGGGTCCGCAATATCCAGGCGGATTGGGAAAGCGTCGCCCGTTTCGTCGTCGGTGCTTTTCGGGCCGATGTGGTACGTGCCGGCGCCGCATATGAAACCACATCCCTGGTGGAGGAACTGTGCCAGCTGAGCCCGGATTTCGAACGCCTGTGGAAGGACCATGACGTCCTCGCCGCAGACGACCTTACCAAACGGTTGAAGCACCCTGTGGCCGGCTGGATGAGCCTTGAATGTTCGACCTTTGCCGTCGACGGCCGTGCGGACCTTGCGATGATGGTCTACCACCCGGCGAGCGCTGAAGACCGGGAAAAGGTCAGGGCACTGATTGACGCTCAGCACACAGCACGATCTACCGCTAGCCGAGACTGATTTTTTCCAGCGCCCGGGCCAGATCGTCCCGTGTTGCCACAAGGCCCTTGTAGGCAAGCTGATCCGGATCAAGCGCAAGCAGCTGCTTGCGGAGCCCATCCGCCAGCCCTGCACGCCCTTCCTGCGCTTCCAGTGCCGCCAACGGATCGTGATGGATCTTGATGGTGAACAGGATATCGCCGGACCCGGGTAGACGCCGCAAGGTTTGCCGCTCGACCCGGAGGAAAAGCTGGGCCAGTGCACCGTCGTCAATCTTGACGCGGATCTGTTTCGGCAAGGGATGGTGAAGATCGCCGTCGGGATAGATCGACCAGTTGAAGCGCTCCAGAAACTGTCCGGCTTTCAGATTGTCGAATATCCGGGCCACCATCATTCCCATGCGGCTTCCGTTGAAGCCGGGAACATTGTCATGAATGCCCGTCATGGACTGGCCGAACTTCTCCGCCAGAGACCAGGACGAGGGAAAACAGAGCGCGGCGGCCGCGAGCCTGTAGCCGTCCTGCCCGGGCCGCATCAAGACAAGATCTTCCTGCACAAGACTTGCAGCCGTTACGAGTGCGGGAGCCCCGGCAAGCGGGATACGCGCGCCGTTGGCGACAATCTCGACTTCGGCGTCCCCGACCCGGTGGGTATCTGCATGAAACCGCGAGAGGTTCTCCGTGAGGAGGTCCAGGACCTCCTGCTGCGCGGCATCTGTGTCCGGCTCTGCACGGAAAACCGTTTCCAGATGATCGGAAAACAGCCGTTTCTTCTCACCCAGATGTTTCGCCAGAAAGGGATCGGGTTCCAGCCAGACCTCCTCACCGATCGGCTTCAGACCGACGGTGAAAGGCTGGCTGGTGCCGTCATAGGGCGTGTGGTGGAAGGGTGGCAACGCTGGCCGTGTCATCGGAAACCGCGTCAAGCCTCTTCCAGAGCTTCGAGTTCATCGATGATCCGCTCGATCACCGACAGGCCCTTTTTCCAGAAATCCGGATCGACCGCGCTCAGTCCGAACGGAGCCAGAAGTTCGGAATGGTGTTTGGTACCACCAGCCTTCAGCAGATCGAAATACTTCTCCTGGAATCCGGTCTCCGCTTCCTCGTAAACCGCATAAAGCGAGTTCACCAGGCAATCGCCAAAGGCATACGCATAGACATAGAACGGCGAATGGATGAAGTGCGGAATATAGGTCCAGAAGGTTTCATAGCCTTCGCTCAACTTGATCGCCGGACCAAGGCTTTCGCCCTGCACGGACAGCCACAATTCACCGATCTTGTCCGACGTCAGCTCGCCATTGCGCCGTTCCGTGTGAACCTTGCGCTCAAAGGTGTAGAAGGCGATCTGGCGCACCACCGTGTTGATCATGTCCTCCGCCTTGGAGGCCAGCATCACCTTGCGGGTCTGCGGGTTGTCCGCCTTGGCAAGCAGGGATTTGAACGTCAGCATCTCGCCGAAGACACTGGCCGTTTCCGCCAGGGTCAGCGGTGTCGGCGCCATCAGCGGTCCGTTGGGTGCCGCCAGCACCTGGTGAACGCCGTGGCCCAGTTCATGGGCAAGGGTCATCACGTCACGGATCTTGCCCTGGTAGTTGACCAGCACATAGGGGTGCGCGCTTGGCACTGTCGGATGCGCAAACGCACCGGGCGCCTTGCCGGAGCGGGCCGGCGCATCGATCCAGCGCCGGTCGAAGAACCGGCCTGCGATTTCCGCCATGTCGGGTGAAAAGGCGCTGTAGGCGGACAGCACCGTGTCCTTCGCTTCATCCCAGGGGATCACTCGCGTGTCGGCATTCGGCAGAGGTGCGTTGCGGTCCCAGGTGTTGAGCTGGTCCATGCCCAGCCACTTTGCCTTCAGCTTGTAGTAGCGATGCGACAGGCGCGGATAGGCATCGCGCACGGCTGCCACCAGCGCATCGACAACTTCCCGCTCGACCCGGTTGGAAAGATGGCGGCTGTCGGCAATGTCCGTGAAATTCCGCCAGCGGTCGGAAATTTCCTTGTCCTTGGCCAGCGTGTTGGTGATCAGCGTGAAGGTGCGCAGGTTTTCCTTGAAGGTCTGTGTCAGAGCTTCCGACGCCTTGCGGCGGGTATCGGGCGAAGGATCCACCAGCATGTTGAGCGTCGGTTCAATCGACAGTTCCTGACCGTCGACATCGAAGGTCAGCGAGGCCATCGTCTCGTCGAAGAGCCTGTTCCAGGCACCCGCGCCCGTGACGGACTTTTCGTGGAACAATTGCTCCACCCGGTCTTCCAGCTGATAGGGCTTGCCTTTGCGCAGATCCTCGATCCACGGCAGGTAATGTGCAAACTGACTATCCTGAAGCGCAGTTTCCATCACGCCGTCATCGATCTTGTTCATCTCCAGCGTGAAGAACAGAAGATGCGAACTTGCCGTCGTGATCTGCTCCTGCACATCGCCGTAGAATTTCTGCGATGCGGGTTTGATCGTGTTTTCCGAATAGACCAGGCCGGCGAAGGAAATCAGCCTGCCCATCAGGTCTTCAAGTTCCTCATAGGCGCGAATTGCGGTGACCAGCGCGGGAACATTGCTCTGGGCCATGTCGGCCAGCCTGCCCTTGTAGGACGTCTCGAAGGTTTTCGACCGCTCCAGGATCTCCTTCAGGTCGGCAGCAACCTCCGGCGCATCGACTGCGGGATAGAGATCCGTGAGGTCCCATTCTGGAAGCGCTCCGAGATCTCCTGAAGCGGCGGCCTGGGGGGCATGGACGGGATGTGGGATGGGCAAGTTTTTTTCTCCGGTGCGTCTGCGGACGAACGGGTCCGGCAATCTTCTGTTGTTAGAATTAGTAGGCCGGGAAAAGGCCCGCCTGCAATCTGACTGTGAAAACTTTTTTGCCTGCACTTGGACGATTTGTTTACCCAATTGCGACCAGAATGGTTCGAAACGAGACAATTCGGGACGAGCGAAACCGCCAATGCAAGCACTCAGCGGCAAAATTCTCATTGTTGACGACGATCCCATCCAGCGCAGGTTGCTTCAGGAAGCCGTGAAAAAATTCGGCTACCGGTCGAAAACGGCCGAGAATGGTGCCGAAGCGGTGCGCATCATGTCCAGCCCGGAAGCCAGCGAGATCGACCTGATCATTCTCGACATGGTGATGCCCGAGCTTGACGGTCTGGGCGTTCTGGAACGTCTGCGCTCCGACAAGAACGCAACGCCGGTCATCGTTCAGACCGCCCACGGCGGCATTGATACCGTGGTCAACGTCATGAATGCGGGCGCTCAGGATTTCGTGGTCAAACCGGTGGCGCCGGAACGGCTCAATGTCTCGATCCGCAATCTCTTGAAGACATCCGCTCTGGAAGGCGAGATCACCCGGATCCGCAAACAGGCCTCCGGCACACTGACCTTCGCCGACATCATCACCCACTCGCCGGCCATGGAACGGGTGATCAATCTGGGCAAGAGGGCCGCCGCGTCGAACATTCCGATCCTGATCGAAGGGGAAAGCGGCGTCGGCAAGGAAATGATCGCCAGCGCCATTCAGGGATCCAGCGACCGCAAATCCAAACCTCTGGTCACGGTCAACTGCGGTGCGATTCCCGACAATCTGGTCGAATCGATTCTCTTCGGCCACGAGAAGGGCGCGTTCACCGGCGCGGTCGACAAGCATGTCGGCAAGTTTCAGGAAGCTCATGGCGGAACGCTGTTCCTGGACGAGGTTGGCGAGCTGCCTCAGGAAGTTCAGGTCAAGCTGCTGCGCGCCCTGCAGGAAAGCGAGATCGACCCGATCGGCGCTCGCCGTCCGGTGAAAGTGGATTTCCGTCTGATCTCGGCAACCAACCGCCGCCTGATCGACCAGGTGAAGGAAGGTGTCTTCCGGGAAGACCTTTATTACCGGCTCAACGTTTTCCCGATCTGGATCCCGCCGTTGCGCGACCGGCGAGAGGACATTCCCGCGCTCACCCGCCATTTCCTGGCCCGTTTCGCGGCAGAGGAAGGCAAGCCTCAGGTGGCCGGCGTCACCGCGGACACGCTCGCGATGCTCCAGGAGTATCACTGGCCGGGCAATATCAGGCAGCTTGAGAACGCGGTATTCCGCGCTGTCGTCTTGTGCGACGGCCCGCAACTGACGATCAACGATTTCCCGCAGGTTGCCGCGGCAACGGAACAGACGGCCTCTCCGGGCGCAACGCTCCAGCCGCAGGCACAGATAGCCTACCCGGACCGATTGTCCGGAGGCGATCTTGCCGCAGCGCCGGTCCGCCCGAGCGAACCCTCGGTTCCACCGCACCACACCCCGTCGGCTCCTGCCCCTCAGGCAGGTTTTGAGCAAGCGGCGCCCTTCGGTTTCATGCGCAACCTCGATCAGGACGGTCATGTCCGCAAGTTGACCGATATCGAGGAGGAACTGATTCGCGCAGCGATCAATCATTATTCCGGACGCATGACAGAAGTTGCCAAACGGTTGGGAATCGGCCGATCCACGCTCTATCGCAAGCTCAAGGAATACGGATTGGACGAGAGCGGCAAGGACGCGGCAGCCTGAATTGAGGCAAATCATAGCGCAAACTGTCGATTTCGACGATATTTTGACGCATTCTCCGGGTAACCACCGCTACCGGAGCGTTTTTGCACTACGCGCTTGCGCCGTTGCAGTTCTGCAACGATTATCAGCGAAGCGAAAATAGGGTAAAAACTTCTTAACCTGCGGCAGCTAGGCTATGCATCCTGCTGGGGAGCACGGGATGGGTGAAAGCCCTCTGAAAACGGCGAGATAGAGATTGCGTACACGGTTAGTTGATTTCGACGCCGTCGGTTGGCTGAAGCGTGCCGCGAAAGCGGCCGGCGCGTTTGCTGTCGTGTCTGTGTGCCTGGTCACCTTTGCCCAGGCCGAGACGCGTACCCTGAAGCTGTACAACACGCATACCAAAGAGCGTGTGTCGATTACTTTCAAGAAAAACGGCCGCTATCTGCCGGATGGTCTGCGCGAAGCGAACCGCTTCCTGCGCGACTGGCGCCGTAACGAAATGACCAAGATCGATCCGGAACTGCTGGATCTGGTCTGGGAAGTATACCAGAAGGTGGGCGCAAGCCAGCCGATCCACGTCGTCTCCAGCTACCGGTCTCCCGCAACCAACAACATGCTGCGCAAGCGGTCCTCTGGCGTTGCCAAGAACAGCCAGCACACGCTCGGCAAGGCGATGGACTTTTTCATCCCCGGCGTGAAACTTGCCACCCTGCGTGCCACCGGCCTGCGCAAGGAAGTGGGCGGCGTCGGCTATTATCCGAGATCCGGGTCCCCCTTCGTGCACATGGACACCGGCAGTGTCCGTCACTGGCCGCGTATGAGCCGTTCCGAACTGGCTCGCGTGTTCCCGGACGGCAAGACACTTCACTTTCCGTCTGACGGCAAACCTATGAGCGGCTACAAGATTGCGCTCGCCGAAAGCAAGTCCGGCCGGTCGAGAAGTTCCAAACCGACGATCGTCGCGTCCAACACACGCTCAAGCTCTTCCAATGGCCTGAGCACACGCGACCAGAATCTGACCCGCCCGGGCAAACCGATTCCGGTAACCGCGCAGGATGACAATGCGTCCTCCGGTGGCGGCAACCTGTTTGCCAGCCTCTTTGGCGGCGGCAACAACCGTGACAACACATCCAAGCGTCCGGGCGCAGTTGGCAACACGCCGCCGGCACCGGTTGCCGAAGCCCCGGCGGTGGTGATCGAAAATCCGCCTGTTCCCAGCCGGAAGGTCCTGGAAAGCGAACCGGAAGCACCGGCAGCAGCACCGATTGTCGTGGCCAGCAACGCGCCGATCGTGAAACCGCCTGCGGATATTCCCGCCGTGGCGGCAAGCAAGACGCCTCCGCCCGCACCGAACACGCTTGATGCACAGCGGTTTGCAATCGAGACCGGGCAACCGAGCGCACCGACACAAGGTGCAAACCCGGTTCCCGAGAAGGCAATCGACTCGCGGTTCCAGGTAGCCTCGCGCACGCCGCAGCAGAAACCCAGCAAGGGCCTTAGCGATGCTGCCAAGGTTGCAGCGGCTAATCTCGGCCTGACCGGTGATGTCCCCGTTCCGGGCCCCGCTCCGACCGATGATCCGGTCGCAGCCATTGCCGCGGCAACGGGTACTTCCGTACCTTCTCCGGTGCCTGCACCGCGTTCGGAAACGACGCTTGCCTATGCTTCGGCCTCTGCAGCACCGACGAGCCTGAGCCGCTCGCTGCGTCCGTCGGTAAGCGAACCGGCACGGGCACAGGCCAATCGGCCGGCAGCCGGCGCCACCGCCAAGACAGCCCCTGCACGCCAGCAGTCCGTTTCAGGCCGGATCCCGCGTGATCAGATTGTCGATCCGCTTGCCGGGTTTGCAAGCCTGCCGGACAAATCCGCTCCGACGCTTCTGTCCGGCGCAGGCACCACGCGTCATCAGACCTTCGCGTGGCTCAGCCATCCCAACCAGCGCCAGCTGAAGAATGTGATGATGCCGGGCAACCGCTTTGTCTCCGCCAGCTTTGAAAACAATCCTTACGGCGACCTGCGCACAGACCGGTTCGACGGTCCGGCAGTGGTCATCCTTCCGGTACGCTTCGCGCGCTGAAGCGTCCACCAGTGAAAAATTGAGCATAAAAAAAGAGCGGCTTTTCAGCCGCTCTTTTTTCTTGTCGTGAACCGCGGTTACCGCAGCTTGTCAGCCTTCGCCGCCGCCAGCACCACCAGCCATGCCAAGTGCATGCAGGTAAAGGTCGAGAACCGCCTCTTCCTCTTCACGCTCATGCGGCTGCTTCTTGCGCAGGGAAACGACCTTCCGCAGGATCTTGACGTCAAAGCCGTTGCCCTTGGCTTCGGCATAGACGTCCTTGATGTCATCGGAGATGACTTTCTTTTCTTCTTCAAGACGCTCGATACGCTCTACAAACGCGCGCAGCTGGTCGCCTGCCACTCCACCGGGATCGGACATGTTTTCTGTTTCTCCTTCTCGTACTTCCTTGTCGCGCAGTGCGCGGTCTCAATGGCCGCGGCTGATATGAGCCGCCGTCAATAACCTGGCCGTGCGTTGCCAGACTCCGCATTGGCCGTCAAGCAGCCAAGCAAGCCGAAGCACCCCCGGCTCAGTGTTGGGGTTTGTTCTTTTCAAAGGCGGCCTGCTGATCCGCAGTCGCCTCGGTCTGGTATTTGGCCTTCCAATCGTCGTAAGGCATGCCGTAGACGATTTCGCGAGCCTCGGATTTTTCCAGGGAAACGCCCTTGTCCTGCGCCGCGTCCTGATACCAGTTGGACAGGCAGTTACGGCAGAAACCGGCCAGATTCATCATGTCGATGTTCTGAACGTCCGTCCGTCCACGCAGATGTTCCACAAGGCGTCTGAAAACCGCAGCTTCCAGTTCGAGTTTCGTCTGATCGTCCATCCCGAAGGTCTCCCTGTCCCGGACCGGTGGCCCGGCCTTAAGCAGCGTCGCTACGCGACTTGAAATGCTGGATCCGCCGGCAGTCGGACATGCCGGCAATTTTTCTCAGAACCGGCTCGAGTCGGTCCGCCCATTCAACCGCTCCAGCCACGTCGGCAATCAGATCCTGCCGCAGTTCCAGAAGCGCATGTGCCACTCCCCGGCGGGTTGCGTGCCGGTACATTGTGTCGTTTTTGAGAGCTCCGTCGTAGGGTTCATTGTCACCGACGACGATGTCTTCCTGCGCTCTCAAGCCTTCAAGCATGGGCTGAACGGCTCGTGGGTCGCTGTCCCACAGAACGGTGACATGCCAGGGCCGCGGCACGCCGCGCCAGACCGGCGTGAAACTGTGAATGGAGACGATCACCGGCGGCTCGCTCACTTCCATCATGGCATCCAGCGTCTGGTCGATGAGGTCGTGATAGGGTTTGTGGAACCGGTCGATGCGGATCGCTCGCTCCTTCGTGTCGACCTTTGCATTGCCCGGCACGACGGCACCGTCCGACAGGCGCATGATCAGTGTAGGATCGTCATCGCCCCGGTTCGGATCGATCAGCAACCGAGAATAGGTGGTCAGACAAGCTGGCGCATTGAGTCGCTTTGCAAGTTCGAGCGTGACCGCGCGCGCACCGATGTCATAACCGATATGGCGTTCGAACTGTTCGGCCGGAACGCCGAGATCGCCATAGGGCTCAGGGACCGTGTTGCGGGCGTGATCGCACAAGAGCAGCAATCCGGAAGTAAAATCGCCCTTTACGTATTCGGTCGGCTGAAAGGCCCGGCCGGTTTCGGCTGCTGGTTCTATCATGTCTCGCTTCGTGGAAACTTTTATGGCTCGCTATCGCGCAGGCGGTCAGGTTTACGGCAAACCGGCGAAGGAACCAAGCCCGAAAACACCGCTTTCCGGCGGCAACACCGCAGGCCATCCACACCTTCCACACCCTTCCTTGCAATCAAGGCACCTGTGTTTTTGCCAAGGTGTGTACAACGCGGTATACGCTTTATTGACAGCTAACACCGATCTGAGGCGGAGCGGCCATGTTCCCGCCCCATTTCTGACGGCATAGGGGGTGGGACTGTTCATTTGGACAAAAAATCCGGACGGTTCGGGAAACAAGTCTGGGCGAAAGGCTCCGTATCCCGTTAACGACGTTGACAAGGCCCCCTTGTCGACGCAAAAAGCGAATGTCTGTAAAGCAGCAAAGCGAACGACTGCATATGTTTAAGGTTGGGGAACGGAACCAGGGCGAGTCTCGGGCATGTATCAGCGTGCCTGTGAAATTTGCCTTTGCTGCATTCCTCACCGTGCTGTTTTTCTCCGCATCCAGTGACGAAGCCAGAGCTGATCTGCGCCTTTGCAACAAGACCGACAGTCAGGTTGGTGTAGCCATCGGCTACAAGGACAAGACCGACTGGGTCACCGAAGGCTGGTGGAACCTTGCTTCCAATTCCTGCGAGACCCTGGTACCCGGGGCGCTGGTGTCACGATACTATTACATCTACGCAGTTGATTATGACCAATTCGGCGAATGGGGTGGCCGGGCGTTCATGTGCACCCGGGAAAAGGAATTCACCATTCGCGGAATTGAGGACTGTGTGGCTCGCGGATTCGAGCGGACAGGCTTTTTTGAAATCGACACGGGCGAACAGAGCAGCTGGACGGTCCAGCTGACCGAACCCGTGCAACAGGGGACAGGTGGGCGATGAGGCGTAACCGGCGAGTCAAAATTCTTGCAACTCTCGGACCCTCCTCCTCAGAACAAGACATCATCGAAAAATTGTATCGCTCCGGTGCGGACGTGTTCCGCATCAACATGAGCCATACCGATCATGATCGTCTGAAGATGCTCGTTGAACGCATCCGTTCTGTTGAGGAGAAGGTTGGACGACCAATCGGCATTCTGGCCGATCTGCAGGGACCCAAGCTGCGTGTGGGAACGTTTGCCGACGGTCCGGTCATGCTGGAAAACGGCGCAACGTTCACGCTGGACGCCGACAAGTCCGGCGGCAGTGTCGACAGGGTGCACCTGCCGCATCCCGAAATTCTTCAGGCTCTCGAGCCGGGCCACCGCCTGCTGCTCGATGACGGCAAGATCCAGCTCAAGGTTCTGGAAGCCGACCGCACCCGGGCCGTGACGGAAGTCGTCGTCGGCGGCAAGCTGTCAGACCGCAAGGGCGTCAGCGTTCCCGATTCGGAAATCGCGACCAGCGCCATGACCGAGAAGGACCACAAGGACCTGATCGCCGCCCTCGACCAGAACGTCGACTGGGTGGCCCTGTCCTTCGTGCAGCGCCCGGACGACATTGCCGAAGTGCGCAAGATCACCCGTGGTCGCGCCGGCGTTCTGGCCAAGATCGAAAAGCCGCAGGCCATCGGCCGGCTGGACGAGATCATCGAACTCTCCGACGCCATCATGGTTGCCCGTGGCGACCTGGGTGTTGAACTGCCTCTGGAACAGGTTCCCGGCCTTCAAAAGCGCATCACCCGCGCCTGCCGCCGTGCCGGCAAGCCGGTTGTGATCGCCACGCAGATGCTGGAATCCATGATCAACGCACCGGTGCCGACCCGCGCCGAGGTGTCCGACGTTGCCACCGCCGTGTTCGAAGGCGCAGACGCCGTCATGCTGTCGGCCGAATCCGCTGCAGGTGAATTCCCGATCGAGGCAGTGTCCACCATGGACAAGATCGCCCAGCAGGTGGAACAGGATCCCAACTACCGCACGATCATCTACGCGCAGCGGACCGAGCCGGAAGCCACCGGCGCCGACGCGATTTCGGCAGCGGCCCGGCAGATTGCCGAAACGCTGAACCTTGCTGCTGTCGTCTGCTACACGACGTCTGGCGCAACGGGCCTGCGCGCCTCTCGTGAACGTCCGGCCAGCCCGGTGATCGTTCTGTCGCCGGTGCTTGCAACTGCACGTCGCCTGTCGCTCGGCTGGGGCTTGCACTGTGTGGTCAGTGAAGACGCCGCCAACGAGGAAGACATGATCGACCGCGCCTGCCGCATCTCCTTCTCCGAAGGGTTTGCGAAACCGGGTCAGCGCATTATCGTGACCGCAGGTGTGCCGTTCGGCACTCCGGGCTCCACGAACATGCTGCGGATTGCCTTCGTCGGCAACGACGGTCAGGGCGGCATTTGACGATCTAATCGGTTAAAACAAACCGGATGACGAAAGGCGGCTTCAAGGCCGCCTTTTTCATGCCGTGCGCAATGTCCCGGCCCTGGCTTCAGCCACTCCCGCCTTGTCCTCTGACGCCTCTATCCGCGCCACCAGTCTGTCGACACCGGACACGATTTCATCTGCATGTGTATGCTGGGGCATATGACCGGCCGCGCCCAGCATCAACAGCTCCACATCCGGCAGATCCTGCAAAAGGCCCTCACAATGGATCGATGGCCAGACCACCGTATCTTTCGTACCCGTGATGATCAGCGACGGCTGCCCCAGCTTTCCATACTGCCGGGACTGTTGCCGGACAGCTTCCTTCAGGCTGCAGATGTCCGCCGCGTTCGAGCGGAAGCTTTCGGGACGGAAAAGCAGCGGCAGACGGACAGACGCCGCATAGCCGGCAAGTGGCGGATCCGGATGGAAAACATGCTTCAGCATTTGTGGCACCAGCCGCTCGCCGACAGGGATCGTCAGCGTCCAGGCAAACAGCCAGCCGATGACAGGCATCGCGGCAACCTTGTAGTACCAGTTGACGCCGCCCGGCCACACATGGCTGACAGGAGCCAGGAAGACCAGCCCCTTTACCCGCTCCGGTGCAGCTAGGCCCACAGCTGCCGTCACGGCCCCTCCGAGTGAATGCCCCACCACCACTGATGTCTCGATGCCGAGTTTCGCGAGCAATCCGGCAATCAGCTCGGCCTGGCTTTCAGGCGTGTTCCGGCCCGTTCTGGAGCGCTGCGAGAACCCAAGCCCCGGACGATCGATGAAAAGAAGCGAATAGCGCCCCTTGAATGCGCCTTCAAAAGCCAACTTCATGTCATAGGCGTTGCCACTGGCCCCATGCAGGAACACCAGCACAGGCCGCTCGCTGGCCGCCTGTGGCGCAGGAATGAAGTGATAGTGCATCTGCGCTCCGTTCACCTCGGCAAGACTGCCGTCAGGTGTGTAGGTGCGCGAAATCTGCCTTGCCCTGAAAAGCGAGTAGGCGACAAACAGACAGGCGGCGACAAGAAGAGCATTCAGGAACGGGATCATAGCCCGGACATAGCACCGCGCTCGCAGCATTCAAGCCCGGCGGCATAAAGACAGACTGACCAAGCTTACTCAGCTAGGCCTACCTTAGGTGGGCTTACCTCAGGCGGACTTACCTCAGGCGGGCTTGCCTCAAGCGGGTTCGCCCTCGGCTTCCTTTTCCAGATCGTTCACGGCCTTGGTGGCATTTTCCAGGCTCGGGTTGACTTCAAGAGCCCGCCGGAACGTCGCCAGCGCTTCGCTTTCGAACCCCAGACGCCGCTGGATGATGGCGAGCCCCGACAAGGCCCCCCAATGACGGGGCTCCAACGCCAGTGTGCGCTCGATATCAACCAGGGACTTGCCGAAATCTTCCGTCATGTAGTGGACTGTCGCACGCCGGTTCCAGCCTTCCGCATAAGTCGGCTTCAGGATGACCACTGTGTCCAGAAGGTCCAGCGCCAAAGCGTGATCGTCAGCCTGGATTGCCTTGCCGGCCCGCGACATCAGCACATCCACCGTATCACTGCCCGAATCCATCCAGAGCATCTGGATTTCCCGGCCGATACGCTCGGCTTCCTTCGGATTGTCCGATTTGGCGAGATTGGCAAAGAGTTCGTCCAGACGCGACTTCTCGTCTTCCGGATCACTCTCATCGACGACCACCTGCCCGCCGTCTTCCGGAAGATCTTCGGGAAGAGCATTGAAGTCTTCGGCAGAAGGTGGCTCTGCTTCCGGACCGAGATCTGGAACAGGCTGGGCGCTGGCTAGACTGGTGCCGGCGAGAAACAGGAGGGCAAACACAAAAATCCGCATCCGACGATTATGGATCGTTGGATGCGGCGGTCAATCCGGGAATTTGACACATCTTCGTGCGCTACGGTGGCAGAGACCTGGCCGCCTCTCCCAACAACAAGATAAAGCCTTGTTCAGGAAGAGATTTTCAGTTCTTCCGCCACGCAATGCGCGGCAACAAGATTAGCCCTGGCGTGCTTTGAAACGCGGGTTTTTCTTGTTGATGATGTAGACGCGGCCTTTACGGCGAACCATGCGGTTGTCGCGGTGGCGGGTCATGAGCGCTTTGAGCGAGTTTTTGATCTTCATGTCACTGTCCCCACAAGGGCCCTGCTTCTTTAAACCAAATGAGCGCCAAAGGCGCTCACGTTTGACTGGATTGGTCTAGAAGCTGCGGCAGGTCCTGCGCCTGTCTTCTGATCAATCCGCGCTTCTTGAAACTTCAATCAGCGCAATAATGGTGGGCGTGACAGGGATTGAACCTGTGACCCCTTCGATGTCAACGAAGTGCTCTCCCGCTGAGCTACACGCCCGAATTTCTCGGTAGTCCGACGCCCCAGCGCCGTGGTGGAGTGCGATATAACGGGGATCCGCAAACTGTGCAACCCCCCTTTTTCACCGAACTGTCAAAATTTCCCCAGCCCGGTTCGCAACCCCTGTTTTCCGCCGCGTCAACACCTTGTCAGGCGGCCAGCATGCGCTCCACTTCCTGGACAAGATCTTTAAGATGGAATGGCTTGGAGAGGACCTTGGCGTCCTTGGGAGCATCCGATTCCGGATTGAGGGCAACGGCGGCAAAACCGGTAATGAACATCACCTTCAGGTCCGGATCGAGTTCCGTAGCCCGGCGCGCCAGCTCGATCCCGTCCATCTCCGGCATCACGATATCCGTCAGAAGCAGAGAAAACGGTTCCTCGCGCAGGCGCTCGTAGGCGCTTCTGCCGTTATCGAACGAAACGACGTCATGACCGGCATTTTCCAGCGCCTTCGCCAGAAAGCGGCGCATGTCATTATCATCTTCGGCAAGCAGGATACGCGGCATCGTAATTGACCAGGTCCTTTGTTCGTGTGGGTTCGGTTCCCTTTCTGCCGGTTATAGCTCGAATTCCACAGAATGATAGGGTGAATTGGATCACGTCCCCACGGTGTGGATAGGCTCTTGTTGAGAACGAACCGTCACTTGCCTCGTGAGAACCTGTCGGCTTCTCACGTTGGGGAAAATCGTCGTGGCGTATGCATTCCCGGGCCATTGGTACGGCTATGGCATTCGTGGCATCTGGCCATTCCTGCCCTCGATCACCAGATGTTTCCCCACAGCCGCGGGGCTTTTGATCCCACCAAGGTGGACTGCGCCGCGATTCCTTGGCACCATGGGCCATGGCCTGCACCGGGCGGCAACCAGGACACACCATTGACGGACGACAAGCAGCCTTCTCCACAAGCCTCCTTCGAGGCGGACTTTAACGGCTTCCCAGCGTTTGAAGTTTTGTGTCCTGCGGACCAAAGGGTTCCGTTCGTTTTCAATTCACCCCATTCCGGCAGGCAATATTCCAAAAGCTTTCTAGCGTCTTCCCGCCTGGACGAAACAGCCATCCGGCGGTCGGAGGATGCTTATGTCGACGATCTGTTTGCTCATGTCGTGCCGCTCGGCGCGCCGCTGCTGCGTGCGCATTTCCCCAGGGCCTACCTGGATGTGAACCGCGAGCCCTATGAGCTCGACCCGAAGATGTTCGACGGGCGTCTGCCGACCTATGCCAACAGCCGTTCGATCCGCGTAGCCGGTGGGCTTGGCACCGTGGCCCGCATCGTCAGCGAGAACCACGAGATCTACAGGCACAAGCTGCCGGTATCCGAAGCCCTCAGCCGGGTGGAGGAGATCTACAAGCCTTACCACACCACATTGCGCCGGCTTCTGGCCCAGACCCATGTCACCTTCGGTTACGCGGTTCTGATCGATTGTCATTCCATGCCTTCAAGCGTGAAATGCCAGACCACCGACACGCGGCCGGATTTCATCCTGGGTGACCGCTATGGCACCAGCTGCAGCAGCGACCTGACGGAGTTCGCCTGCTCGGTGCTGAAGGAGATGGGCTACACCGTCTCGCGCAACAAGCCGTATGCGGGCGGCTTCATCACCGAACACTACGGCCGCCCCACAAGCGGCCTGCATGCCCTGCAGATCGAAATCAATCGCGGGCTCTATATGGACGAGGCAACCCACCAACCGACCCCCGGCTTCGGCGACCTCTTCCACAACCTGCGCCAGTTTGCCCGCGAACTGACCTCCATGCCGGATGCAGCCTTGCCGGCGGACCCCATCGCAGCGGAATAAAACCCCGGACCCAAAAAAAAGGCCGCTCTCAAAAGAGGCGGCCCGAGTCTAGGGAGGAAACGCCCAAGGAGGGCGGTACGACACAACGTATCGCACCGCAATAAAATCGCATTGCACCGCACAAAGGTCAAGCCCGACAGCCCTTTCAAACTGATCAAAGTATGAGCAGTCATTCAGGTTTTGCAGATTCATTTTTTTGCAGAACCGGTTATACAAGCGGCAATTCACGTTGATTTGGGTTTTGAGCGGTTTCCGCAGCCAGGAGGTAATGATGTCGGCAGGGCCTGTTTCCAGTTCCAATTTGTTTGCCCCGTTTCTGGACAGGCTGGCGGAAGCAGCCAGCGGTGCGATCATGCCGCATTTCCGCCAGGGCTTTGCAATCGACAACAAGTGGGAAGCCGGCTTCGACCCGGTCACCATCGCCGACAAGAACGGTGAAACGGCAATGCGCGCCCTGATCAACGAGACCTATCCGGACCACGGAATCCTTGGCGAAGAACACGGCCCGGAAAATCTCGACGCGGAACATGTGTGGGTGCTTGACCCGATTGACGGTACTCGTGCCTTCATCACCGGCCTGCCCACCTGGGGGACGCTGATCGGCCTGCGGACCAATGGCGTCCCGAGCCTCGGCATGATGGTTCAGCCCTATATCGGCGAACGGTTCGGTGGCGACGGCAAGACGGCCTGGTACGATGGACCTTTGGTTGCCAGGCAGCTCAAGACCCGGCCCTGTCAGAAGCTGGAAGATGCCACTATTTTCACCACCACACCGGCACTTTTCAAGAATGGCGAACGCCAGGCGTTCGACCAGATCGAAGCGGCCGTTCAGTTATCCCGCTATGGCACAGACTGCTATGCCTACTGCATGGTCGCAGCCGGCCACGGCGACGCGGTAATCGAATCCGGTCTGCAAGCCTATGATATCGTTGCACTTGTGCCGATTATTGAAGGCGCAGGTGGTGTTGTCACGACGTGGACCGGCGGCTCTCCGGCCGACGGCGGCCAGATCGTTGCGTCAGGCGACCCGCGTCTGCATGAAATCCTCCTGCGGGACCTCGCAAAGGCAGCCTGACCGGCCACACGGCCACATCAGGGCGCGGGATCAGCTTCCAGCCCGTTCCAGCGCCTGTTCGGCTTCAAGACCGGGCACAAAGGCATCGAACGCCGCCCAGAACTGGTCGCGGAAGGCATCGCGCTCCATCATCAGCTCATGTTCGGCGCCTGCGATTTCCACATAGGCAGTCGCCTTCGCCCGCGCCACGAAGTCCTCGATCATGGGTGTGGAGACGATCCGGTCGTTGCCCGCAGCCAACACCAGACAGGGTAATTTGATGTTCGGCCCGGCCTCCCGCCGGCGCAGCGCCAGCATGGCGCGACCGGTCGCCCCCAGCCAACCAAGAGTGGGAGACCCGACACCCAGCTCCGGCGCCTGTTCCAGCACCTTGTTGAACCGCTCGAACCGCGCCTTGTCCGTCGTTTGCCGGTTGTTTTCGTAGGCGACGGAAATTTCAGCGTTGCCCCCGGGCACAAACAACCTGCCAAGTCCGAACATCGACAACAGGCGGGCAACCGGAATAGCAACCTTTTCGATCAACCAGGACGTCTTTGGAGAGGTTGCCTTCAGGCCCGGGCGGCCAAACAGCCCCAGAGTGAGCTTGCGCAGGATCGACCGGAACCCGGACACCAGACCGGGAAACCATGTTCCCGTCGGCAGGCCCAGCAGCGGCGCTGTCAGCACTGCGCGGTCCAGCATCGTCCGCAGACGGTCCGTATCGGACAGGACAACGAGCGCTCCGGTAGAGTGGGCAAGCGCAAAGTGAGGCCCGGGGTAGGTCGCCAGTGAGACTTCCTTCAGGACGGTGCGCAAATCCAGCTTGTACTTGTTGAAGTTTGAAACGTGCCCGCGTCTGGGGTTGCGTGTCAGGCGTTGCGACCCGCCCTGCCCGCGCCAGTCGAAGGCGATGACGGCAAAGCCCCGCTGACGCAGATCCTCGATCACTTCGAAGTATTTCTCGATGAACTCCGCCCGCCCCTGAAGCAGTGTTACCGTACCCTTGCGCCGGGCACCGGCGGCGGGCCAATGCGCATACCGGATCTTCTTGTCGTCCGGCGTCGTGACGAACCCGGATCGCGCCCCTTCAGGCACCGGATTGTCGGGATGGTCGATCAAGGTCATGCGCTGCGAATCACTCGGGTTCGTTGAGAGTTTGTTTTTCAAACAGATAATGGTTTTTCGTCAACAACTCGTCACGCCTGCAGATCCTGCCGGCACCGTCCGGCTTTGTCTTGCATCGTCAAGTGATACTCGTGCCAGGCGCCCCTCACAACAAGCTTCAGGCCGGCTCCCTGGGAAGCCGGCCCTGAAAGTGTCAGACAGCTTGTAGCTGCTGCTTAGTACCAGCGGCGCTGCCAGTGACCACGGTTACCGATCGGATGGCTGCGGACAATGTTGGCATTGCGGGAATCGACCACCAGCCGAACCGGCATGCCGCGCCAGCCTTTTGCCCGGACGATGTACATCGGGCCACGGCGGTCGAGGATCTTGATATGGTCGAAACCGCGGTGACGCAGGCTGCGGCGGATCTGGCGCGGACCCATTTCGAAATGGCGGCCTCCGTGACGGCCGTTCCAGTTGCCGCCACGCCCGTTACCACGGCGATGATCGACCTTGACCACCAGCTCGGCTTTCGCCGGTTCGATCTGGGTTTTTCCGATCAGCGGGGCAGCGGATGCAGTGGTGATGAAACCTGCGGACACCAGCAGAATGGCACCGGCGATCGGGGCGGACAATTTCGAAACATTGGCAAACATCTTCAAATCTCCAGTTTGTTCCGCCAGCGCCGTGCTGACGTTGGATTGAAGATGCACCGGGCCACTTGAACGCAACCGGAAGGCACTGTTCATGTGGCGTTCATGTTTCCACGACGCCCCATATTTCCTGCCTCTTGAAATGAAAATCCGAATAACCAAATCTCTTCATGCAAGCGCCAAACCGGGTTTGCACCGCAGCCTGTCCCGCCAATCCGGGGGACGAAGGACTGCTCAACATCAGTGAAGTATCAGTTGCTCAAGAGAGGACAGACACATGCGTCACTTGGACTTTTCTCCGCTTTACCGCTCCACCGTCGGTTTCGACCGGCTTTTCTCGATGCTCGATGCCGCCGGCAACGAAGCGCCGAGCTATCCGCCCTATAACATCGAGCGCACGGGCGAAAACGCCTACCGCATCACGATGGCCGTGGCAGGCTTCTCCGACGACGAACTGAGCGTCGAAGCCAAGGAGCACACACTCACCATCAAGGGTGAAAAAGCTGAAGAAGATGCCAGCCGGGAAATTCTCTACCGCGGCATTGCCTCGCGCACCTTTGAACGCCGCTTCCAGATTGCCGAACATGTTCGCGTGGAAGGGGCAAGCCTCGAAAACGGCTTGCTGCACGTTGATCTTGTCCGGGAAATCCCGGAAGCCATGAAGCCGCGCAAGATCGAAATCACCAGTGGTGAAACCAAGCAGATCGAAACCACGGCTCACTAACCGCCTGGTTCAACTGCGGCAATCGCATCATCGGGGCGCCTGGGAAACCAGGCGCCTTTTTTGATGTTCCTGCGCGTCACGAGATATCTCGCCGCGCGAGAGGCGGCCCTCAGACCGTCCCGGACAGCACTTTCAAAAACGCATCGACGTCTTCATCCGTCGTTGCGAAACTGGTGACGAGACGTACACAGACTTCGTCCGATGCCGGGGCGTGGCCTTCGGCGAGGCCCTCTGCCGGCCATTCATAGAGCTTGGCACCGGCCGCCTGAAGCGCTTCCATCTGGCTGCGTTTCAGGATCGGGAACAGTTCGTTGGCTTCCACCGCCCAGGCAGTACGCCCTCCGGCCTGCCGGATCCCTTCAGCAAGACGGGTCGCCATGCCGTTGGCGTGGCTTGCGGTCGTCAGCCAGGTGTCATCCTGGAAATAGCCTTCGAACTGGGCCGCCACGAAGCGGCTCTTGGAGAAAAGATGACCGCCGCGCTTGCGGAAATACTCAAAGGATTTTGCGGCGTCCAGATCGAAGAAAACCACGGCCTCCGCGCACCAGCAGCCGTTTTTGGTGGCTCCGAAGGAAAGCAGGTCCACACCCGCTTTCCATGTCATGTCGGCCGCCGAACAGCCGAGCGTCACAAGCGCATTGGCAAATCGTGCGCCGTCCATGTGAAGCGGCACCGAACGGGACCGGCAGACATCCTTGATCGCGCCTATTTCATCCAGCGTATAGACTGTGCCGCATTCGGTTGCCTGGCTGATGGAAACGGCCGCGACCTGACCATGGTGGACAACACCGTCAGGAACCTGCGCCATCTTTTCGCGAAGGGCATCGGCGGAGAACCGGCCGTTTGGTCCCTTCACGCTCAACAGCTTGTTGCCGCCGGTCATGAACTCGGGGCAATTGCATTCATCAACCTGAATATGCGCACCGGAATGGCAGAAGATCGCCCCGCCCGGCTTGGCACAGGAAGCCAGCGCCAAAGAATTCGCCGCTGAACCGGTCGCCACGAAGAAGACGGCAACCTCGCGTTTGAAGATCTCGTTGAACGTGGCGGAGACGGAATCGGTCAACGGGTCGGTGCCGTAGGCCGGCGAGAACCCGTCATTATGGCGGGCCAGCGCCGACATCACCGCCGGAACCGCACCCGCCCAATTGTCACTGGCAAAATTCATGTGCCGGTTTAATCACTTGGCATCACAACCGGCAACCGATTTTTCAGTAGTACATCTCGCGCTTGCGATAGGACCGGCCGAGCAGCCAGTCCAGCGAGACGACACCCGGCCCCTTGAGCACCGGCACCAGCAACAGGAAGATCCAGAGCAACCGGTCATCGGCAATGATCGCATAGGGTTCACCGTCGAACAGTGCCCCGATCGTCTTTGCGTCAGCCCCATGTCCATAGATGTCGACATAGGTCATGACGCAGATGAAGACGATCATGCCAAGGCTGGCGAAGCGGGTGAATAGACCGACAACAACCATCACCGGCAGGACAAATTCACCCCAGGTGCCCAGAAGCACCATGAGACCATACGGGAAGAACGCAATCTGGCTGGTGTCGTAGCTGACCTGCTCCATCATCTTGGGCAGCATCTGCGCATAGGCACCTGCGGTTGGCGTGAAGATGTTCATGATGTTGCCGCCGATTTTCGTCATCGCCGAGTTCAGGAAGAACTGCAGCAGGATCGCGGCAAAAATGAACCGGGCAGCAAGCCCGATGAACCAGCCATTTGTCAGCCGTTCCAGAGCTCCGAACACCATCGTGTAGAGCCTGACAAAAAACCCAATCAGCACACCCATCTAATCCCCCATGATCAAGCGGCAGCCATTTGCCGCGTGCGTGTTAGTCATCCAGTTGCAGGGCGGAAAATGCACCAGCTGCTAGACAGTCCGAAAGGCAATCGGACAAGGAAAAACCGTCGTCGTCCTCCTGAGCCCGGCTTGCCGCTGCTGCAAGCGTCTGCCCTTGCAGGAGATCCATCGTGAAAACAGCCCCGCCCGGACGCAGCAGATAGACATCCACCTCCATGTCCGGACGGGTAATCATTACCGATTGCGGCTCGTCAAGATCGACAGCTTCAGCCTCATCGGGTTCAAACCTGTTGGCTCGCGCAATCGCCCAGATCGGCCAGGCAGATGTCACGACGTGCGCCGCCGGATGCGGTACGAAGCGAACGCCCCCGAGTCTTTGCGGATCGATGCTGCCCAGGATTGCCGGATCGAGAGGCGCGGCATCCGCAGCATGATAGGCCTGGAGCCAAGACCATTCCAGCCGGGCAACATCGCTGAGATAAGGATATGCCTTGAGCGGCGGAAACGCGTCCAGAAAATCGGCGAAACCGGCGCCGTACCAGATCAACACAGGCGACACCGGCGGATGAGCTGTCACGAAGGCCTGGGCAAGCGCCCTGAAATACTCTTCCCCCAACAGCGCCTTCACAGCAGGAAAGCTTTCACCGAGCGCTTCGCACAGGCTGACGATGACGTTGTTGCGGTAGACATTGAATCGCTTCGGCGCTGTTTCTCCGTCCGGACCAGTCAGTCCATCGGGCGTTGCCATTTGCGGGTCGAGCAGCGCACGCCCAAACGAGGCGGCATTGACCTGCGGCAGGGCGAGCGGACCACGCATGTCAGACCGCTTGCTTTCTGCCAGCCTCTGCAGGCTGCGCCAGAATGCGATCCGCGGCTTGTGCCTCGGCAAGCAGAACCGGCCAGGCGGGAACATTGTTGTCCCACTCGATCAGGGTCGGCAGCGGCCCCTGCAGACGAATGACATCTTCATAAAGCTGCCAGACCGCAAGATCCACCTCCCGGTCGTGCGCGTCGATCAGCAGTGGCCGTCCGGCGTCATCCCGGTCAGGCGCATGACCGCCAAGATGTATTTCGCCGACGGCGGCCATCGGGAAGGCGGCAAGATAATCTCTCGCGGATCTCTCGTGGTTCGTGCAGGACACATGCACGTTGTTGATGTCGAGCAACAGGCCGCAGCCGGTCCGGCGCGCGATCTCGCTCAGAAAATCCAGTTCGCTCATCGTGCTCTGTGCAAAGGCGACGTACGTCGACGGATTTTCCAGAAGCATCTGCCGTCCGACGGTCTCCTGCACTTCATCTATGTGATCGCACACACGATTCAGCGTAGCTTCGTCATAGGGTACCGGCAGCAGGTCGTTGAAATAAGTCGTGTCGTGCGTCGACCAGGCCAGATGTTCGGAAAACAGTCCCGGTTCATATCGCTTGTTCAGGTCTGACAAGCGCCGCAGGTGATCCTTGTCCAGTGGCTGTTCACCGCCGATCGAAAGACCGACACCATGAAGAGACAGGGGATACCGCTCGCGGATCGCCTCCAGTTGCCGGTGCGGCGGACCGCCGGCCCCCATGTAGTTTTCGGCATGAACTTCAAAAAAACCGATATCCGCGGACGTTTCCAGAATAGCCGCAACATGCTCCGGCTTCAGGCCGGCTCCGGCGCGAGCCGGAACGGCCGCCTCGCAGCGCTGTACCGGGTTTGATCGGGTATCGGAAACCATGGAGTCCTCCGGGTGGAATAAGTTTTGTCAGGCAGGCACACTGGCTGAGGACATCTTCAGACTGGACTGACTGAAGCACCATGGCTCTTGACTTTGAAAGGGCTGGCGCCCTGCCCGCCTCGGCACCAAGTGCGGGATAAGAAGCTGCCTGCCTGACCAGATTGCCGCAGTTGCGGCCGTCTGAAGCCTATCAGGCTTCCGGCAGGTCGCGCGTAAGTTCGGTCAGAGAGCCGTGACGGCCACCTGGAACATCCATTGTCACGCAGGTGCCCTTCGGGACGAGCGTCCAGGCGTTGCCCTGATAGTCGACGGTCGACGTACCGGCGCAAGTCGTACCTGCACCCGCCTTGCAGTCGTTCTGACCTTTCAGGGACACACCATAGCATTTTTCCTTGGCCTGGGCGTGAGCCGGAACGGTTGACGACAGACCCGCAACCGCGGTTGCCACCGCACCGGCAACAATTGCTGCAGACATGGCCTTATGCTTCATCTCGATCTCCTCTCGTCGTTGAAAAATCACTGCGTACCGGCGTTTTTGCTGGGCCGCCAGTCACCCACCGTAGATGACCCTATTGAAGATAAATAGGAAATCAAACGCATGTGACTGTTTTGCGAGCATAACTGCACAAAGTTTAACAAACGCAAGATTCTTACATATTTATCGTCGGTTTTGACCTTTCCGGACGATTGGCACTTTTCGCGCGAAACAATTATAATGCGGCGACGCAGAAACACTCTTGCTCACGACGGCGAAATCTGTCATGTTCGCGCCGCTTGGAATAGGACAGGTATGCTGTCCCAATTATCGCCATGCCCAAAACGGCCCGGACAGGGCGCAGGACAAAAAGGCATCGGTGATAGCCAGGCTGACCACTGGGCGGATCCGGGGAGGATCCGCAAGGAAGCGAGACGGAACGTTTCGGCAGCGGAGGACCGCTGCGTCAATGCGGCGGTTTGCTTTGATAAACGGCCGTGGTTAATACAACAACAGAGCCGGGGCAGGAAAGCCAGGGTTCGCCGGACCGCATTCTTGATGGAATGCGACCCGAACGGAACCGGACGCTCCCAGCCACGGCGGCACTGGGGTCAACAGTGAGGGCGCACATGACGAAGATAGAGCTGACGACGAGCACAGCCATGCAAGCTGGGAGCGTGGACATGAAGACCACCGCAACCACTACACTTGCGGAACGACTGAGCACGGCCGCCGACAAAGGGCTCTATAATCCGTCGCGCGAACACGACGCCTGCGGTGTCGGCTTTGTCGCCCACATGAAAGGCGAGAAGTCCCACAAGATTATTGCCGACGGTCTGCAGGTTCTTGAAAACCTCACGCACCGCGGCGCGGTTGGTGCCGACCCGTTGATGGGCGATGGCGCAGGCATGCTGGTGCAGATCCCGCACGCGTTTTTTGCAGAAGAACTCGCGAACGCCGGCACCACGCTTCCCGATGCCGGTGAATATGGTGTCGGTTTCATCTTCATGCCGCAGGACGATGAGCTGCGCGCCAAGTGCGAAGCCATCATCGAGCGTGTCATTGAAGACGAAGGCAAGGAACTGATCGGCTGGCGTGACGTGCCCGTCGACAATTCATCGCTTTCCAAGGCGACGGACATCGCTGCCACCGAACCGGTTTCCCGTCAGGTCTTCATCCGCAAGACCGGCGGTGAGGCAGATGCCTTCGAACGCCGCCTTTATGTACTGCGCAAGGTCATTTCGAACCGTGTGCGTGCCGAAACCGATGCGGTTTCGAAAGGCTTTTATATCGTTTCAATGTCCAGCCGGACCATCGTCTACAAAGGCATGTTCCTTGCCTATCAGCTTGGTGCCTATTACGCCGACCTGAAGGACGAGCGCTTTTCGTCGGCCCTGGCCCTTGTCCACCAGCGTTTTTCCACCAACACGTTCCCGTCCTGGGATCTGTCGCACCCCTACCGGATGGTTGCGCACAACGGTGAGATCAACACGCTGCGCGGCAACGTCAACTGGATGGCGGCGCGTCAGGCGTCCGTATCGTCGGCGCTGCTCGGCGACGATATCTCCAAGCTCTGGCCGATTTCCTATGAAGGCCAGTCGGACACCGCCTGCTTCGACAACGCCCTCGAATTCCTGGTCATGGGTGGTTATTCGCTCGCCCATGCGGCCATGATGCTGATCCCGGAAGCCTGGGCCGGCAACCCGCTGATGGACGACAACCGTCGTGCCTTCTACGAATACCACGCTGCCCTGATGGAGCCGTGGGACGGCCCGGCAGCCGTTGCCTTCACCGATGGCCGCCAGATCGGCGCAACGCTGGACCGGAACGGCCTGCGTCCTGCCCGCTACATCGTCACCGACGACGACTTCGTCATCATGTCTTCCGAGGTTGGCGTCTTGCCGGTCGAAGAAGAGCGCATTGTCCAGAAATGGCGCCTGCAGCCGGGCAAAATGCTGCTGATCGACATGGACGAAGGCCGGATCGTTTCCGACGACGAAATCAAGCGGCAGCTTTCCACGGCCAACCCGTACAAGGACTGGCTGCACCGGTCCCAGATCGTACTGGAAGACCTTCCGGGCGTGCGCCAGCGCGCGCCGGTAGCCGGTGAAAGCCTCCTCGACCGCCAGCAGGCCTTCGGCTACACGGAAGAAGACATCAAGCTTCTGATGACCCCGATGGCAACCGTCGGCCAGGAAGCCATCGGCTCGATGGGCACGGACACGCCGATTTCAGCGCTCTCCGACAAGTCCAAGCTGCTTTACACCTATTTCAAGCAGAACTTCGCTCAGGTCACCAACCCGCCGATCGACCCGATCCGCGAGGAGCTGGTGATGAGCCTTGTCTCCTTCATCGGCCCGCGTCCGAACATCTTCGACCTTGAAGGCCTGTCGACCTCCAAGCGCCTGGAAGTGCGCCAGCCGATCCTCACCAATGAGGACCTGGAGAAGATCCGCGCCATCGGCGACATCGCCGACAACCAGTTCTCCGCCAAGACGCTGGACATCACCTACAATTCCGAAAAAGGCGCTGTCGGTATGGAAGGCGCTCTCGACGAATTGTGCGAGCGCGCCGAAAAAGCGGTTCTGGACGGATACAACATCATCATCCTGTCCGATCGCCTGATCAGCCGCTCACGCATCGCGATCCCGGCACTGTTGGCAACCGCTGCCGTGCACCATCACCTCATCCGCAAGGGTCTGAGAACCTCTGTTGGCCTGGTGGTGGAAACGGGTGAAGCGCGCGAAGTCCACCATTTCTGTGTTCTGGCCGGCTATGGCGCGGAAGCGATCAACCCTTATCTCGCGTTTGAAACGCTGCTTTCCATGCACATGGAAATGGACTTCCCGGAGGAAGTCGATCAGGACGAAGTCGTCTATCGCTACATCAAGTCCATCGACAAGGGCATCCTCAAGGTCATGTCCAAGATGGGCATCTCGACCTACCAGTCCTATTGCGGCGCGCAGATCTTCGACGCTGTCGGCCTCGGCTCGTCCTTCGTGAAGAAGTACTTCTTCGGCACGGCAACCATGATCGAAGGCATCGGCCTTGCCGAAGTCGCCGATGAAACCGTACTGCGCCACGAGCAGGCCTTCGGCGACGTCGCCATCCTGCGCCGCTCGCTGGAAGT
Source organism: Roseibium sp. ROS1 (assembly GCF_054658215.1). Classification (NCBI taxonomy): domain Bacteria; kingdom Pseudomonadati; phylum Pseudomonadota; class Alphaproteobacteria; order Hyphomicrobiales; family Stappiaceae; genus Roseibium; species Roseibium sp. ROS1. The sequence goes on along the minus strand of NZ_BAAGIG010000001.1, from coordinate 126,999 downwards.
TGGCGGTGAATACGCTTACCGGACCCGCGGTGAAAGCCACATGTGGACCCCGGACTCCGTCGCGCTGCTGCAGCATGCAGTGCGCGCGAAGCTCCCGGACACCTATCGCGCCTTCGCCAAGGAAGTGAACGAAAAGAGTGGACGCTACGCGATCCGCGGCCTGTTCCGGATCAAGTCCGCGGACGAAATCGGCCGCTCGCCGATTGCGCTCGACCAGGTGGAACCGGCTGAAGCCATCGTCAAGCGCTTCGTCACCGGCGCCATGTCCTTCGGCTCGATTTCGCGTGAAGCTCACACGACCCTGGCAATCGCCATGAACCAGATCGGCGGCAAGTCGAACACCGGTGAAGGCGGCGAGGAGCCGGAGCGCTTCAATCCGCTGCCGGACGGCTCGTCCAACCCGCAGCGCTCTGCCATCAAGCAGGTTGCTTCCGGCCGCTTCGGCGTGACCACGGAATATCTGGTCAACTCCGACATGATCCAGATTAAGGTTGCCCAGGGCGCCAAGCCCGGCGAAGGCGGCCAGTTGCCGGGTCACAAGGTGGATGCGGTGATCGCCAAGGTACGTCACTCGACCCCGGGCGTCGGCCTGATTTCGCCCCCGCCACACCATGACATCTACTCCATCGAAGATCTGGCGCAGCTGATCTACGACCTGAAAAACGTCAACCCGGAAGCCGATATCTCGGTCAAGCTGGTGTCGGAAGTGGGTGTCGGAACGGTTGCTGCCGGCGTTGCCAAGGCACGCGCCGACCACATCACGATTTCCGGTTACGACGGCGGCACCGGTGCATCACCGCTGACCTCGATCAAACACGCCGGCTCTCCCTGGGAAATCGGCCTTGCCGAAACCCAGCAGACCCTGGTGCTGAACGGACTGCGCTCGCGCATCGCCCTTCAGGTCGACGGCGGCATCCGCACAGGCCGGGACGTCATTATCGGTGCGCTTCTTGGTGCCGACGAATTCGGTTTCTCGACCGCACCGTTGATTGCTGCAGGCTGCCTGATGATGCGCAAGTGCCATCTCAACACCTGCCCGGTCGGCATCGCCACCCAGGACCCGGTCCTGCGCAAGCGCTTCAAGGGCACCCCGGAACACGTCATCAACTACTTCTTCTTCGTCGCCGAAGAAGTGCGCGAGCTGATGGCCAACCTCGGCTTCAAAACGATGGAAGACATGATCGGCCGGTCCGACTTCCTCGACAAGGAAGCCGCGATCGATCACTGGAAGGCCAAGGGTCTCGATTTCTCCCGTATTTTCTTCCAGCCGGAAGCAAAACCGGAAGAGACCCGCTGGACCACGCGTCAGGATCACCCGATCCACGACATCCTGGACCGTCGCCTGATTGCCGCTTCCAAGCCGGCCCTGGACAGCAAGGAACCGACAATTGTCGACGAGACGATCTGTTCCGTTGACCGGTCGGTTGGTGCCATGCTCTCCGGTGAAATCGCCAAGCGGTACGGCAACAAGGGCCTGAAACACCCCGACACCCTGAAGATCAATCTGAAGGGCACGGCAGGCCAGGCGTTCGGCGCCTTCGTCGCCCGCGGCGTCACCATTGATCTTGTCGGCGATGCCAACGACTATGTCGGCAAGGGTCTTGCCGGTGGCAAGCTGATCGTCCGCCCGCCGGAGAACACCCGGATCGTGCCGGAAAACTCGATCATTGTCGGCAACACGGTGCTCTACGGCGCAACCGAAGGTGAATGCTACTTCCGCGGTGTTGCCGGGGAACGCTTTGCAGTTCGCAACTCCGGCGCTGTTGCCGTTGTCGAAGGCGTGGGCGACCACGGCTGCGAATACATGACCGGCGGCGTCGTCGTCGTGATCGGCCAGACCGGACGCAACTTCGCGGCCGGCATGTCCGGCGGCATTGCCTATGTGCTCGATGAAGACGGCACATTCGGCTCCCGCTGCAACCTGGCCATGGTCGAACTGGAACCGGTGACCGAAGAAGACGATCTTCTGGAGAAGCTGCACCACCATGGTGGCGATATCGAGCACAAGGGCCGCGTGGACCTTTCCTGCGACATGACCCGCCATGACGATGAGCGCCTGCGCCAGATGCTGACGAAACATCTGGAACTGACCGGCTCGACAAAGGCCGAGGCAATCCTCGACAACTGGACCCAGTACCGGCCCAAGTTCGTCAAGGTGATGCCGGTCGAATACCGCCGGGCCCTGCGCGAAATGGAAGAGCAGCGCCTCGGCATGGTCGCCGCCGAATAATCCGGCCAAACGCACGAACTGGCTCTCGGCCGCATGACGCGGCCGATTGCAGCCACCCTGGACAGACGCATGAAATTTTGAGGAGGTCGCCTTGGGCAAGGTAACCGGTTTTATGGAAATCGATCGGCAGGAACAGAAGTATCAGCCTGCCTCTGACCGTATTCGCCATTTCCGCGAGTTCACCATTCCGCTGAACGACCAGGACGTCACCAATCAGGCGGCCCGCTGCATGGATTGCGGCATTCCGTTCTGCCACGGCCCGACCGGCTGTCCGGTTAACAACCAGATCCCGGACTGGAACGATCTGGTCTACCAGGGCGACTGGGACTACGCGCTCAAGAACCTGCATTCCACCAACAACTTTCCCGAGTTCACCGGGCGCATCTGCCCGGCTCCTTGCGAGGAAGCCTGCACGCTGAACCTGGAAGACATTCCGGTCAACATCAAGAGCGTGGAACAGGCGATTGCCGACAAGGGTTGGGAAGAAGGCTGGATCGTACCGGAGCTGTCCGCGACCAAGACCGGCAAGGCAGTGGCGATCATCGGCTCCGGCCCCGCAGGCATGGCGGCCGCCCAGCAGCTCGCCCGCGCTGGTCACACCGTGCATGTCTATGAGCGTGAGCCGAAGGCCGGTGGCCTGCTGCGCTACGGCATTCCCGACTTCAAGATGGAAAAGCACTACATCGACCGCCGCGTGAAGCAGATGGAAGCTGAAGGCGTGACGTTCCATTACGGCGTCAATGTCGGTGTAACCGTTGCCCTGGAAGAACTGGCAGAGCGTCACGACGCGGTTATCCTGTGCGCAGGTGCCGAACGTCCGCGTGATCCGGGTGTCTCCGGCATGGAACTGGAAGGCTGCCATTGGGCGATGCCGTACCTGGTCCAGCAGAACCGCCGGGTCGGCGGTGAGCCGGAAGGCGACGAGGCCCCGATCTGGGCCGGTGGCAAGCATGTCGTCGTCATCGGCGGCGGCGACACCGCGTCCGACTGCGTCGGCACCGCATTCCGTCAGGGAGCCCTGTCGGTGACGCAGCTCGACATTCGCCCGATCCCGCCGCTGAAGGAAGACAAGCTGGCGATCTGGCCGTACTGGCCGACCAAGTTCCGCACCTCGTCGTCGCAGGCCGAAGGCGCTGAGCGTGAGTTTTCTGCCGCAACGCTTGCCCTTGTCGGCGAAGACGGCAAGGTTACCGGCGTCAAATGCGCCCGCGTGGATGAAAAACGCCGCCCGATCGAAGGTACCGAATTCATCCTGCGCGCAGACCTCGTTCTGGCGGCTATCGGCTTCTCCGGCCCGCTGCTGGAAACCTACATCGCCGAAGCCGGCGACAAGCTTGAGCTGGATGGCCGCACCAACGTCAAGGCCAACACCGACGATTACAAGACCAGCCTGGACAAGGTCTATGCTGCCGGCGACGTGCGCAAGGGTCAGTCCCTGGTTGTCTGGGCAATCCGCGAAGGCCGTCAGGCAGCGCGCGCTGTTGACGAGTTCCTGACCGGCTCTACCGACCTGCCGCGCTGAACTCTAAATCCGGAAATGAAAAAACCCCGCCGGCAAACGCCTGCGGGGTTTTGTGTTTTTCGAACCTATTTCAAAGGGTCATTGCGATCCCGGACGCACAGTCACAGAGACACGGCCTTGCGCATCCTGGCTGACTGCTGAACCTAAGCTCTCACGCAAGTCGGCACTTGTAGGGGCGAACACTTCCTCAACAGTGGCAGCCGGTGCAGACACTGCAACGGCAGGCATCCGTGGATCGTCCACACGTCCCTGCATGGGTGGCAAGGGCTCGCCTTTGACAAAGAAACGATAGGTCCTGCTGGCCGAATTGATCTCTTCTTCATCCTCGCCACCCAGAAGCAGTGCTTCGGGCGACGTCGTACGTCCGGTCAGGACGATGAAGTTCGGATCATCCTCCACACCTTCGAAAGCTAGCCCGCCATAGCCTCCGAGCAGGCGGGACAGTTCGCGTTCCACGAAGAACGCGACTTTCCGATAGCCTGCCCATGTGAAATCAATCTTGTCGTTCGTGCGCAGACGCGTGTTCTTGCCGTCGACATCGGGTCCGTAAGAGGAAAAGCTGCCGTCTTCAGCCAGGAAGATATCCCATATGTCGACATAGCGGACCCGCCTGTCCTCCGACGCTCCCTGGAAGATCGAGTTGAGCTGCGTGAAATCCGCGTTCACCAGTTCGTCGCCCGTGGGCGGCAGGCCGGCCCACACAAGCGGTTTCTTTTCCTGTCGCACCACACGCACAAGCCCGTCGACCTTCCTGCGGTAGCTCTCCAGCCACTCTGCAGTCATGAATTCAACGGGCGGTTCACCGGAAAAGGATTTACCCAGATCCTGCCGGCCGATCATCACGACAACGGCCTGAACGTCCGCCCCCCGGATCCTGGAAACCACCTGCGTCGCCCAGTCCGGCGAACCTTCCCCGACAAAACCTTCCTTGTCCTCGGTAATGGCTTCGACACGGATCTGTGGTTTTTGCGCAAGTGTGTATTTCAACCCGTCGGCGACACCGCGTGCCATGCGGTCTCCAACGACCAGGATCAGGCCGGCATTGGGGTCCTTTTCGAGAACGTCGAATTTGGGCGGTGCACCCGCGGGCCGGGAAACCCGCGGCTTCTGCTGTGTCTTTTGCGGCTGCTTTCTGCGCTTCTCGCCCCCACCGCCAAACAGCCGCTGCAATGGAGCAAACGGATTGAACCCCCGGAAGGGCCCGTTCTGCGCAACCACGATTTCACCGCGCTGCGCGTCCTGTGCGGCAGAGAGTCCGGCAGAGCAGGCAACAAGCGCAAGGCCAAGGCATACGACAACCCGAAGCGAGGCGGCGCGTGTCCCCTTCCCTTCCCGTTGCCGTGTCTGAACTCTCACGCTGTGCTCCTGCTGCAGCTGCACTGCGCCCAGTTTAGCCGTCCAGCTTCAGGCGTGCCAGCAAAACAATGGATGCATAACCGTCGGGAACCATGCCACGTGAGCGCTGGTAGGCTCGGATACCCTTTCGGGTAGCAGGTCCGATCCTGCCGTCCGCCGTACCGACAGAAAATCCACGCTGGTTCAAAAGCGCCTGCAATTCCGCGGTTTCAGAGCGATTGAGCGGAAGGTGCTCGCGCGACCAGTCGCCCTCGATCGGTCCACCGCCAATGATCCGGTCGGCAAGATGGCCGACGGCAAGCGCATAGGCAGTCGCGTTGTTGTAACGCTTGATCACGTAAAAGTTCTTCAGCATCAGAAACGCCGGTCCGCTTGCTCCGGCAGGCAGAACCAGGATGGCGTTGTCGGACGGCCGCGGAAAATCCTTGCCGTTTGACCGGCGAATTCCGTATCGCCCCCATTCGCCTAGCGTCAGCGTCTTTTCGCCATCGGCCATGTGATAGTCGAACCCGCTGGGCAAGGCTACCTCGTATCCCCAGGTCTTGCCTGTCTGCCAGCCGTGCTTTTGCAGATAGGCAGCGGTTGAGGCGAGTGCATCGGGTATGGACGTCCAGATATCCCGGCGACCGTCACCGTCATAGTCGGCGGCATAGGCCTTCCAGCTGGAGGGCATGAACTGGGTGTGCCCCATGGCGCCGGCCCAGGAACCTTCCATGTCCTGGAAACGAACATGACCTGCCTGGACGATCGCCAGCGCGGTAACAAGTTCCTTTTCCCAGAAGCTCTTCCGGCGCGGCGCCGCATAGGCCAGCGTCGCCAGTGCCTGGATTACGTTATGACGCCCCATGAAGCCGCCATAGTTGGTTTCCATGCCCCAGATCGCCAGGACGGCTTCACGATCGACGCCGTAGCGGTTTTCGATGACCGCAAGAACCTGGCTGTACTCCTTCAGCATCTCGCGGCCTTTTTCGACCCGCGTGTCTGAAACGGCACTATCGAGATAATCCCAGATCGGTTTCACGAACTCGGATTGCTTGCTCATCAGGCGCAAGGTGTCATCGTCCGGCTGCATGCCGGTGAAGACCGCGTTGTAGGTCTGGGAAGAAATGCCGGCTGCCTTGGCCGTCGGCCAGAAGCCGGAAACGAACTGGCTGAACCCCTGATCGGCCTGTGCCGGCACAGAAACGGCCAGCAAAGTGCCCGTCGCCGCGGCAGTCAAAAGCAGCCGGCGCCCGAGGGTTCTCAGTCTTCCTGAAAAGGGCAATATGGTTTTCACGTTCGCAGTCAGCTGCGCAAGGTTCCGCATCAGGGCCTCCTCGATGCCCAGGTCCGTAAGTTTCTGCCCCCGCCCCATGAATGATGTTGATTTGGTTACCGTGACGTTAATGCCGCAATCTAAACCCGGCTTCAACAGCGTTTTCGGAATAGTCGTTCCCCTGCTGGGAACTGTCGAAACGACGATGGGTATAATCCGCCGTCACCGCAATGTTCTTCGTCACAGCGAAGGTCAGACCACCAAACCCTGTCAGGGTACGCTCTTCGATCGAAACACCTTCATAGGTCCGGTAACTGTAACCGACACCGGTCTCGCCCACCAGACGATCACTGAAGGCATGAGCGAGGCGCAGGTCGCCGGAGTAGATGATCGAACCGCTGGCACCGTCGATATCGGTTGCCTCGAAGGAAGTGCCGAGACCAGCGGTAACCGTCGTCAGGCGGCTTGGCGACCAGACCAGGGAGGCGTCGGCAATCAGGCCTGACAGGTTTTCAAGCCTCTCATCCTCAATATCCTCGATCCGCCACCCCGCACCGAGTTCCCCGGTCAGTTTGGGGCCGGATGCGATGGTGACACCACCCATGACCTGATAGCCATTGGCATTTCGTTTTTCGCACAAGGCGTCGCTACAGGTATCGTCATAGCGCCGCAGAAGCAGCGCCCCCTCGACGAACGGGGAAAACACGCTGCCGGTATTGCCGTCCAGCCGCAGGCTGGCGGAGTAGAGCGTGTTGTTACGTCCGGATTCCGAGCCGCTTTCCGACGTATAGAAATTCCGGTCGACGCCGAGCGAAGCTGTTGCGGCAACGATGCCGACTGCGCGCGTACCACTGAGGCTTCCCGAAAGTTCGTGATCGTAGTCGGTCCCGGAAGCCGATTCTGCGCTGCCGTCGTCCTCCTGGCTGAGCGTGTAGGATATACTGGTCGTGACCTGTGTCGCTTCGCTGATGTCGAGCCGCAGGTTTGCCGCCGCAAAGACATTCGCCTCGTTGTCGTCGGTATCACCGGGATATCCGGTGAAGGAACCTCGCAGCGACGTGTCCAGCTGATGGCGTGACCAGTTCGAGGTCAGCGAAACATCGGGAGAAATCCGGTAGAACTTGCCAGAGGTTCCGTCTGCCGCCTGTGACCGGTTATCGGTCCAACCTGTCGATACGGTCAGTTGGGGCGTCAGCGTGAAGGACCCGAGCCGGATCCCCTGTGCCGCATCGAAGGTCGTATCTCCGCCAAAAACGCCGTCGTCGATACCGCTGTCCGATAGAGGAACCGCCCTGTCGACAGCTGCAATTCTGTCGGCAAATGGCCTGACAGGAGTGGCTCTGCCATTGGTTCCAAGGCCGCTCGATCCGGTTTCCGCTGTTGCCGAATTCAGTGTCGAACGAAGGGAAAAGACATTTGCCTGCGTAGGATTGCGGTCTGCCGCCTGGGCTGCCTGATCGGAAGGGTCTGCTGATTCTTGCGCCCCGCCTGGGTCGTCCGATCCACGCAAATCGTCAAGCGTCGTTTGTGCAGCCGCGGAAACGGCCTGCAAAACGGCAAGAAAAGTGATCAGAGGCAGAAAGCTGCGCATGAATTCCGGGACCAGTCGACGTGGAATGTCCGGTCCAACCTGACGAATGATGGTTAATCCTTCGTTTCTTTTTCGCAATTTGGAAGGTTACACAAAGTTACATAAAGTCACCTGATCTAATGCATTTAATAGATCACGGGTTCTTGATCCCCGTCGGCGACTGGCATAGAGCTAGGCGATCCTAAATAAAAAAAGAATTATGTTCATGACCACCGTTCTGCGCGACCCGGTTTCCGAAGAAAATACTGACATGACGTCCCTGTGCCTCGTCTCCGCAGAGCGGACCCTGGAAACCGAAATTGCCGGCCTGAGTGCCGTTCGCGCAGCGCTGAAGAACGGACTTGCCATCCCGTTCCAGAAGACCTTCGATCTCATTCAAAAGAGCAAGGGACGCGTTGTCATCACCGGCATCGGCAAGAGTGGTCATATCGGCACCAAGATCGCAGCAAGCCTTGCGTCAACGGGAACGCCGTCTTTCTTCGTTCATGCCAGTGAAGCCAGTCACGGCGACCTGGGCATGATCACCGAAGACGACGTCGTGATCGCCCTGTCCTGGTCGGGTGAAACTCAGGAACTGGCAGGCATCGTCAGCTACACCCGTCGCTTCAAGGTGCCCTTGATCGCGATCACCTCGCGCAAGGACAGCACCCTCGGCCGTGCAGCTGATATCGTCATGAACCTGCCTGCTGTCACCGAGGCCTGCCCGCATGGCCTCGCCCCGACAACCTCCGCCCTCATTCAGCTGGCCGTCGGTGATGCACTCGCTGTGGCTCTTCTGGAAGGACGTGGGTTTACCGCGCAGGACTTCCGTGTGTTCCACCCGGGCGGCCGCCTGGGCGCCAGCCTGAAAACGGCCAAGGACATCATGCACACCGGCGAACGCATGCCGCTGGTGTCCGCAAACACCTCGATGAGCGAAGGCATCGTCCTGATGACCCAGCGCGGCTTCGGTGTGCTGGGTGTCGTCGACGAACTGAAACAGTTGATCGGCATCATCACCGACGGTGACTTGCGCCGCCATGTATCGTCAAATCTCCTGGCAAAATCTGCCGGTGAAATCATGACGCGTGCTCCAAAGACCGTTTCTCCGGACACATTGTCGGCTTCAATTCTTGAATTGGCCAACAGCCTGTCGATCACCTCCGTGTTCGTGATCGAGGACGGTCGCCCCGTCGGTATTGTCCATCTGCACGATCTTCTTCGCATCGGCGCAGCCTGATCTTTCACCGAAGCAGGCAATATTGCCTCACGGGGTCGAAAAAGTTTCTTTTCCGGCCCGCAAGTGGCGCGTCATTAGGATTTGATTAGCCATAAGCCTCTTACACTGCCCCGAAGTTTCATCGGCTTGACGCCGCAGACCTTGGTGTGTGTACAGAATGGATCTGGCGACATTAATCGGCATTGTGGGTGCCTTTGGCATCGTGACGACCGCTATTTTTCTTGGTGGCAGTTTCGGTCAGTTTATTGACGTGCCGTCGGTCCTCATCGTGGTCGGCGGCGGTCTCGCCGCCACACTGATCCGCTTCCAGCTTACCGACATCGCCACTGCTTTCGTCACAGGCTTCAAGGTTGCGCTTGCGGGCAAGAACGCAAGCCCTCGCGACCTGATAACGGAAATCAGCAACCTGGGTGAAATCGTCCGCAAGTCCGGCCCGCTTGGCCTGGAAAACGTGGACGTCTCCGATCCGGTCCTTGCCAAGGGTGTGCAATATATTGCGGACGGCTATGAGCTGGAATTCATCAAGGAATCGATGGAACGCGAGCGCGACCTGCAGCTTTCCCGGCTCGCGGAAGGCAAGCGCGTTTTCAAGGCACTTGGCGATTCCGCTCCCGCCTTCGGCATGATCGGGACACTGGTCGGCCTGGTGCAGATGCTTGCCAACATGGACGACCCTGCGGCAATCGGCCCTTCCATGGCTGTCGCCCTTCTGACGACCCTTTACGGCGCGTTGATCTCCAACATCCTTTGTCTGCCTCTGGTGGACAAGCTGGATGCGAAATTCGACGTCGACGATCTCAACCAGACGCTGATCATCGACGGTGTTTGCCAGATCCGCGAATCCAAGAGCCCGGCCTTGATCAAGGAAATGCTGATTGCATACCTGCCGGACAAATTGCGCGCCGAACTGGCGGACGCGGCCTAGAGCAGGAAGCGTTCAGATGAACCCGGGCAGATTGTTCGCCAACCCTGGAAGCGATTGGTAAGGGCTCAATCGCAATCGATCGTACCAAGTCTGATCCGGAACTGACAAAAGAGCGACCACAGCGCGATGGCAAAGAAACAGAAACCTCAAGGCGGCGGCGGCGCACCGGACTGGCTGGTGACCTTTGCCGATCTGATGTCCCTGCTCGTCTGCTTCTTCGTTCTGATCATTTCCTTTTCCATTCAGGACAAGGAAAAGCTTCAGGTGGTCGCCGGGTCCATGCGCGAAGCCTTCGGTGTGAAGGACACCTCCCGCAAGACCGGTATCATCGAGGTCGAGGGCATTCCGATCCGCGACTACATGAAGGATATCAGCCAGGTCGAACAGGAGATGGATTCCGACTTCTCCCAGGTGCGCCATGAACAGCGGCGCAAACAGGGCCCGGAAGCCAACACGCACGACACGCTGGAAGCCGATATCGAAAAACCGCGGCAATTTGCGACGGCTGCCGCCTCGCTGCGCCAGGCCTGGCAGGAGATGCCGGAAATCACCGAGATTTCCAGCAACATCATTCTGGAAGAATCCGAGGACGGACTGAACATCATGCTCGTCGATCAGGACGGGCGCTCAATGTTCCGGGAAGGCTCGAAGTATCCTTACGAGACCACCCGCCGCCTGATCGCCAAGATGGCACCTGTGCTGTCGCAGATGCCAAATCGCATCGAGATTACAGGTCACACGACTGCTGGCCGCCAGTCCATCGATCCAAGCTATACCGGCTGGGAGCTGTCCAGCGAACGCGCCAATGTTGCCCGGCAGATCCTGTCCGAATACGGCGTGCCGGACAATCAGTTCTACTCAGTGGTTGGCAAGGCCGACACCGAACCGTTGTTCCCCAACGACCCCTACCTGGCGGCAAACCGCAGGATCGGCATTCTGCTCAAGGCTGAAGAACCGCCGCTGCCGGCAGGCCACAAACTTTAGTCCCGTACGGCAACAGCTCCCTGCAAAGGAAACGCGTACGATGCCGGTGAGATTTAGCTGACCCGCGAGACCACCAGCCGCGCCCCATCAATTGCCTCGACACGAACTTTCGTGCCAGCCGGCATGTCCGGTCCGGTAATGCGCCAGATCGTGTCATCGATGGACAGGTTTCCGGCACCCTCGTTCAAGGGCGCAGCAAGGGTGAATTCCCGGCCGACGTAACGGCTGCCGCGCTGGTTCAGCCCCGGATCGCCCTTTTCCGACGCAAGCTTCTGCATCAGCCGACGTCCGATCAGCAGGCTGACGAGTGACAGCACGAGGAACAGCCCAACATCCACCTGCCAGGCGAAATCGAACAACAGAGCCACGACACCGACGACAAGCGCCGACAGGCCAAACCAGAGAAAAATCGTGCCAGGCGCCAGGATCTCGAGTCCCAGCAGCAGAAGCCCCAGAACGAACCAGCTCCAGGGCCCGAGGGCCGCGATCGTGCTTTCAATCAGGCTCACCGGTTCTCGTCTCCCTGATCACTGCTTGTATTGGGAATGCGCGCGGACGACCGCTTGGAAGAGCCGTCTTCACCGAACGCTTCCTTGGCGATGGCGCCTATGCCACTCAAGGCCCCCAGCAGCGAGGTCGCTTCCATCGGGAGGATGAGCGTCTTCTGATTGCGCGAGGTTGCCAGTTCCTTGAACGCTTCAACGTATTTGTTGGCAACGAAATAGTTGATGGCCTGGACGTCACCGGAGGCGATAGCCGCACTGACGAGCTGCGTTGCCTTGGCTTCCGCTTCCGCCTCGCGTTCGCGGGCTTCCGCATCGCGGAACGCGGATTCGCGGCGGCCTTCCGCTTCCAGGATAAGCGACTGTTTCTGACCTTCCGCTTTCAGGATTTCCGATTGGCGCTTGCCTTCGGCCTCAAGGATATAGGCACGCTTCTCGCGTTCCGCCTTCATCTGGCGGGCCATGGCATCCACCAGATCGCGCGGCGGATTGATGTCCTTTATCTCTATACGGGTGATCTTGATGCCCCATGGCTCTGCAGCCGCATCGACGACGCGCAGGATCTGGGCATTGATTTCATCGCGGTTGGACAGAAGGTTGTCGAGATCCATCGACCCCATCACCGAGCGGATGTTGGTCATGGTCAGGTTCAAAATGGCGTTTTGAAGACCAAGCACTTCGTAGGCAGCACGCGCAGCATCGAGCACCTGGTAGAAGGTCACGCCGTCCGCGCTCACCGTCGCATTGTCGCGGGTGATCACTTCCTGGGTCGGAACGTCCAGCACCTGCTCCATCATGTTGAGCTTGTGGCCGATCCTGTCGATGAACGGGATGATGAAGTTCAGACCCGGCGTCAGCGTCTTCCGGTACTTGCCAAAACGTTCGACCGTATAATTGTAGCCTTGCGGCACCGTCTTTACGCCGGCGAAAAAGACCAGAATGACCAGCACGACAAGGCCGATCAGGAAAATGTCAAATCCCGCGATTGGCATATACGTCTCCCGTAATTTTCTAAAATAGCACCGTCACTATGCGCCGAATACCAGAGCGTTTCCAGCGTATTTGCGGCGTTGAGCCTATACGGACACGCGTCCGCTAGCCCTGTTCGCACAAACACTTAAGGCGCTCGTGAAACAGTGCCGTGACTTATGGGCAGTATCGCGAAATTTTACGAGTATTTTCCACCAGCAAGGTTAAACGCCTGTGGATTTGCGGCTGGTCAGATCCAGCCGCCAAGTTCCCGCCGCACGATATGGGACAGCACGTCCATGCCAAGATCGCTGTCGTTCAGACAGGGAATATGGCTGAAATTCTCGCCGCCGCTCTCTTCGAAGATCTCCCCGGCCTCGCCGGCAATTTCCTCAAGCGTCTCGAGACAGTCTGCAACGAAACCCGGGTTCATCACCGCAACGTTTTTCACGCCGTCCTTGGCCAGCTGTTCAACGGTCTTGTCCGTGTAGGGCTGCAACCATTCTTCCGGACCGAACCGGGACTGGAAGGTCACGCGCAGTTTCTCTGCGCCCCAGCCCAGGACCTCGCGCATGAGACGGGTCGTCTTCATGCAGTGGCAATGATAGGGGTCGCCGCGTTTGAAATAGGATTGCGGAATGCCGTGGTAGGAGGTCAGCACCACGTCCGGCTTGAAATCGAGACTGTCCAGATGCCGCTCAACTGATTTTGCGAGGGCAGTCACATAGACCGGGTCGTCGTGATAGGGCGGCACGGTCCGGATCGCCGGTTGCCAGCGCATCTTCAACAGCGTCTTGCAGACCACATCATTGACGGTCGCAGTGGTGGTTGCCGAATACTGCGGATAAAGCGGGAAGATCAGGATCCGGTCGCAGCCCTCGTCCTTGAGCGCCTTCAACCTGTCCGGGATCGACGGCTGACCATAGCGCATCGCCCAGTCGATCTTCAGCTTGCCGTCCGCATCGCCCAGCATCTCGGACAGTTTGTCCGACTGGCTGCGCGTGATCGTGCGCAGAGGCGACTCGTCCTTTTCCTTGTTCCAGATCTCCTCGTAAGCCTTGCCGGACTTTCCCGGCCGGGTCATCAAAACAATGCCATAGAGGATCGGATACCAGATTGCCCGGGGCCACTCGATAACGCGCTTGTCGGACAGGAATTCGCGCAGATACCGACGCATCGGCCAATAGTCCGTGCCGTCCGGTGTGCCCAGATTGACCAGAAGCACGCCCACCTTGCCGCTTTTGACCGAAGGATGGTCCTTCGGCAGGTCGAGTTTTCTGAATGCGGCTTCCTGGTCGGCTGCGATCGGCGCGGTCGGTTGAACGGTCATCTGCGGGATTGGTCCTAAAACGATCTGTCTGTCTGACGCCATACATAGGCCAAGCACATGCCGAGGCCAATGCGGCATTTGTCATACGCAGATTTGAGCAGGCAGATCACCGAATTTCAGGCGGAAGTGCAACAACAAAAGACCTCAACCTGAGGAGAGCCGCCAGCTTCGTCCCGTCGGATGGGAAACTTGCTCCGGAGTATGCAGCCATCTTTCGAAACAGCGCTTGCGCGCTTCTTCAGGATGAGACTGAAACTTGCATTAACTCCGGAGGCATGCCTGCGCGTTGCTCCGAGCCTCAACCGTACTCCCGTTCATCCGCAATCACCTTGCCGTCATTCGGCAAACCGCCCGGAGCAACGGTCAGGACGTCCCCTTTCAGATGGGTCACTTCACGCAGTGTTTCCGCAACCCGTTCCGGCAAGCCGTTGCCGGAGGCGTCGGTTTCCACGGTCAGTGTCATGGCATCGGCCTCGCCAATGCGGCTGACGGCAAGGCGGGCCTTGCTGATTTCGGGATGGGCGGCAACGATCTGCGCGATCTGCGCCGGGTCGACGAACATGCCTTTGACCTTGGTGCGCTGATCTGCCCGTCCCATCCAGCCGGCAAGCCGCATGTTGGTGCGTCCGCAGGGCGACTGTCCGGGAATGATCTTGGACAGATCGCCGGTTGCGAAGCGGATCAGCGGATAGAGGCTGTTGAAATTGGTGACCACCAGTTCGCCGACCTCACCATCTGCCACCGGCTCGCCGGTGCCCGGGCGCACGATCTCCACGATGTAGTCCTCGTTGACGACCATGCCCTCCCTTGCCTCGCTTTCATAGGCGATGACGCCGAGGTCCGCTGTCGCGTAGCACTGTCCGACACGAATTCCGCCTGCCTCGTATTCCTCGCGCAGGGATGGAAACAGTGCACCGCCCGAGACCAGGGCCTTCTTGATGGAGGAGACATCCCGGCCCTGGTCCCGGCCACGATCGAGGAGGATCTTCAGATAGTCCGGCGTGCCGACGAAACCGGACGGTTTGAGCACCTCGATCGCTTCGACCTGACTGTCCGTATTGCCAACGCCGGCGGGAAACACCGTGCATCCAAGTGCAATGGCACCTTGATCCAGAATGAAGCCGCCCGGTGTCAGGTGATAGGAAAACGCATTGAGAACAACATCGCCCTTGCGGAAACCGGCTGCGAACAGGCTTCGCGCACCGTTCCAGGGATCGAGTCCGGGTGCCTGCGGTTCCCAGATAGGTCCTGGCGACATGAAAACCCTTGCAGCACCGGAAAGCTCACCTGCCAGAAATCCGCCGAAGGGGGGCTGTGCCCGCTGCTTTTCCAGAAGGTCCGACTTGCGCAGAACCGGCAGTCCCGCGAGCGCTGCCCGGTTGGTAACGCCAGCAATATCGCATCCGTCCAGATGCGCGGCCCACCCAGAGGATTTGCCTGTCGCATGGACCAGAAGATCCGGCAATCGGGCAAAAAGATCCCGTTCGCGCTGAGCGGCGTCTTGCCGCTCGCGCGCGTCAAACTGAATGTCGCTCATGGTCGTCTCCGCCTGTTTCGGCCCTGTGTCTGAAACCCCGTCAGGCCAGCCAGCGCTTCCTTCGCTTATAATGTTTGACATTCCGGAACGACCGACGGCCCTCGCCGCCAACGCCCAGATAGAATTCCTTGACGTCCTCGTTCTCGCGCAACGCCTTGGCGTCGCCGTCGAGCACAATGCGGCCGGATTCCAGAATGTAGCCGTAGGTCGCGTATTTCAGCGCCACGTTGGTGTTCTGTTCGGCAAGCAGGAAGGACACGCCTTCCTTTTGGTTGAGCTGGCGGACGATCTCGAAGATTTCCTCCACAAGCTGAGGCGCCAGTCCCATGCTCGGTTCATCCAGCAGGATCATCTTCGGCCGGCTCATCAGGGCACGGCCGATAGCGCACATCTGCTGTTCGCCGCCGGAGGTGTAACCCGCCTGACTGCCACGCCGCTCGCGCAGACGCGGAAAATAATTGTAGACCATCTCCAGATCCGCCTTCACGGCGCTGTACCCGTCCTTGCGGGTGTAGGCACCCGTGAGCAGGTTTTCCTCGATGGACAGGTGACCGAAACAATGCCGGCCCTCCATCACCTGGATGCATCCCCGGCGAACCAGATCGTTTGGCGACAGCGCCTGGACTTCTTCGCCATCGAAAAGGATCTTGCCCTTTGTCACTTCGCCACGTTCGGCACCAAGCAGGTTCGAAATCGCTTTCAGCGTAGTCGTCTTGCCCGCTCCATTCGCGCCGAGCAGCGCCACGATCCCGCCTTTGGGAATCGTCAGCGACACGCCCTTCAGCACCAGGATCACGTGGTCATAAATGACCTCGATATTGTTGACCGACAGGATTGTCCCGGCAGCGTCCCGAGCGCCCTGCGAACCAGGCTGTTCTACATCCAGCAATGCCATTCCCTCTTCTCCCTGGTTGCTCCGCCGCACGTTTATGCGGCGCGGCGGAGCGGACTGCCTATCAGTTCGGGCAGGGTTCGGTGCGCGCCGGCCACGGCGCATTCTTTTCTGCGTATTCAGCAGCGGCTGCTTCCAGCAGCGGACGGACCACATCGGTCATCGGCTCGATCCAGTCAGAAGCCTGACGCCACTTCTTGCCGTCCCACTCCTGGATGAACACCGGATGGCTGCCGGCATGGTCATCGCAGGTCACTTTCATCGGATGAGCAAAGCCCTTCAGGCCGAGCTCAGCCAGACGAGCCTCGTCCAGGTTGAGAGCCTCGAGACCAAGACGCATGTCTTCGCCCGTGATGACAGTCTTGCCGGTCAGTTGCTGGGCGCTGCGGATGCCTTCCGCGATGATGACCGAGTTCAGGACGCCGCGGTTATAGAGCGTGCTTCCGATCGTCTCCGCATCGGTGGAGGACTTGCCTGTATCGATGACGTGTTTCTTGATGTCATCGAGAGCCGGGAAGTCGGCGCCGACACCGGAGAAGTTCAGTGCCTTGTAGCCCTTGGCACCTTCACCACCGGCAGCAGCATCGTCGTCACCCGCGGACCACCACACACCGATGAACTTGTCCATCGGGAAGCGGATCTTGACGGCTTCCTTGACGGCGGTCGGGTTCATCGCACCCCAGCCCCACATGATCATGTAGTCCGGACGGTCGCGGCGTACGTTGAGCCACTGTGAGGACTGGTTCTGCATTTCCGCACCCGGAACCGGGTACTGCAGCAGCTCGAAGCCGTATTTTTCGGCCAGCTGTTCCAAAAGCGGCAGGGGCTCGCGGCCGTAACCGGCGTCAAGGAAGATGTAACCGATCTTCTTGCCCTTGAGGTTTTCAAGACCGCCTTCCTGCTCACCGATGTACTTGATGACCACGGAAGCGCCGTCCCAATAGGTGTCCGGCACGTTGAAGATCCACGGGAACGTGGAACCGACAGCGGCAGCCGACAGGCCGTAACCCATCGAAAGAACCGGGATCTTGTCGACACCGGCCTTAGGGATCAGCTGAAGCGTGATACCGGTGGAATACGGATTGTAGACCAGCGCGCCCTTGCCCTTGGTGGCTTCGTAGCACTCGACGCCTTTCTGGGCGTTGTAGCCGGTTTCACACTCTTCCAGCGCCAGCTCGACGCCACCGATGCCGCCATCGCGCTCGTTCAGCATCTGCAGGTAGTCATGCATGCCGTTGGCGATATGGATGCCGGAGCCGGCGTAAGGCCCGGTCCGGTAAGTCAGGAGCGGCACATAGTTGGTATCTTGTGCCTGGACCGCGGTCGTCATGGCGCCGGAGAGACCGACCCCGAGCGCAACAGCGGTTCCCAGCGCAAATTGCTTAATGCTTTTCATATTCTCCTCCCACGCGGCATCGAAATGAATACCGCCGGACCGGTTGCGCCATTCCTCACCGGATCGGTCCATGTCCGGATGGCGGGCGAAAAGGCTGGCAGCCCCTAGTAAGGGAACGGCCAGACCCTGAGCTTCTGCTTCGCGATCTGCCAGAGCCGCGCAAAGCCGTGCGGTTCGACGATCAGGAAGAAAATGATGAGAGCGCCAACGATCATGAAGGTCGCGTGCTCCACGGTCTCCGCGGCCAGGTCGATGCCGAGGAGGCCGGGTACGAATTTCAGAACAACAGGCAGGATCCAGATGAAGGCGGCCCCCATGAAGGCTCCGCCGAGGCTGCCCAGGCCGCCCAGGATCACCATGAACAGCACCTGGAAGGACAACCGGATGGAGTAGGACGACGGCTCGGCGGCATTCAGCCAGAAGAAGACCATCATCGCACCGGCCACGCCGCAGATGTAGGACGACACGGCAAAGGCCATCAGCTTGGTCTGCAGCGGGCGAACGCCGATGAGTTCAGCCGCAATGTCCATGTCGCGGATCATCATCCAGGATCTGCCGATTCGGCCGCGCAGGACGTTCGCCATCAGGAAGGCGATCAGCACCGTGATACCGAGAACGATGAAGTAGCGTGCCAGCGGCGTTGCTTCCGCCCCCGTGGCGATGATGCCGAAGACTTCGCGGCGCGGCACTTCGATCGCGCCGGAGGCGTTGTAGTTGTAGAGCCACGGAATACGGATGAAGCACCATTCCAGGAAGAACTGCGCAGCGAGCGTCGTCACCGCCAGGTAAAGCCCCTTGATGCGCAGGCTCGGCAGTCCGAAGACCGCACCGATGGCAGCCGAGAACACGCCGGACACCAGAACCATCACGATGACATTGGCATCGGGAAAGATCGACGTCAGCTTGTAGGCGGCATAGGCACCGACCCCCATGAACGCACCGGTTCCCAGGGACAACTGTCCGCAGAACCCGGTCAGGATGTTCAGCCCGATCGCCGCCAGCGAAAACACCAGGAACGGGATCATGATGGAGGTCAGGAAGAAGTCGTTTGCAAGGGCCGGAATGACCGCAAACGCCGTGATCAGAATAACGGCCAGGCCGACGCGGTCCTGGAGGATCGGGAACAGCGCCTGATCCGCCTTGTAGCTCGTCTTGAATTGGCCAGCTTCGCGATAAAACATGGGTCAGATATCCCTAGATCCGCTCGATGATACGTTCGCCGAAGAGGCCTTGTGGCCGGAACAGAAGAAAGATCAGGGCGATGATATAGGCGAGCCAGGATTCAATCCCGCCCCCGACAAGACCACCCCAGTACAGTTCGCCGATCTTCTCGCCGAAGCCGATGATCAGGCCGCCGACAATGGCACCCGGGATCGACGTGAAGCCGCCGAGGATCAGCACCGGCAACGCCTTGAACGCTACGATTTCCAGCGCGAAGGACACGTCGGACCGCGCCCCCCACATGATACCGGTCGCCAGGGCCACGAGGCCTGCTGCGAACCAGACGATCGCCCAGATCTGGTTGAGAGAGATACCGACGGAAAGGGCAGCCTGGTGGTCGTCAGCAACGGCCCGCAAGGCCCGGCCGATCCGCGTCTTGTTGAAGAAGATGCCGAGCGCCGTCACCATCACCACCGCGATCACGGCTGCCGCAATATCGATATGCTGCAGGATCACGAGACCCCGGTCACCGAACTCGAACGCGGTCGAGCCGGTTGGCAGCCCCAGTTGCTCGGTAATCATCTGCTTGGGCTCGCCGCCGAAGACGAATTCACCGAAGCCGACGAGGAAATACGTCAGGCCGATGGTCGCCATCAAAAGGATGATTTCCGGCTGGTTGACCAGGGGTCTCATGACCACCCGTTCCACTCCGTATGCCAGAACCCCCATCACGCCGATGGTCAGGATCAGTGCCAGATAGGCAGGCACACCGTTTTCGTTGAGGCCCACCAGCGTCAGGCCGGCGAACACCACCATGATGCCCTGGGCGAAGTTGAAAACGCCGGAGGCCTTGAAGATCAGCACGAAACCCAGCGCGATCAGCGCATACAGAATTCCGGCGACGAAACCTTCCCACAGGACCTGCAGGAAGAAATCCGGCATCTGGTACATCTGTACGAAGGGATCGATAAAAATGTCGTAGAGCATGGTTCGTCCCTCCTAGTGGCTCACACCGAGATAAGCGTCGATAACGGCCTGGCTGGCCTGCACTTCCTCCGGTGGCCCGTCGGCGATCTTCTTGCCGTAGTCGAGCACGACCACCCGGTCGGAGAGATCCATGACGACGCCCATGTCATGTTCGATCAGGGCGATCGTCGTGCCGAATTCCTGATTCACGTCGATGATGAACCGGCTCATGTCTTCTTTTTCTTCAAGGTTCATACCGGCCATCGGCTCATCGAGCAGCAACAGGTCCGGCTCCATCGCCAGCGCGCGGCCAAGCTCGACCCGCTTTTGCAGCCCGTAAGGCAAGCGCCCGACAGGTGTCTTGCGGATTGCCTGAATTTCAAGGAAATCGATGATGTCCTCGACCTTGCGCCGATGTTCGATTTCCTCGCGCTCCGCCGGGCCCCGCCACAGAAGTTGCCAGAAGAAGTTCTTGTGCATCTTCAAGGTTCTGCCGGACATGATGTTGTCCAGCGTGGTCATGCCCTTGAACAGCGCCACGTTCTGGAAGGTCCGGGCAATCCCCTGGCTGGCAGCCTCGTAAGGCTTCATCTTGCGGCGCACCTGACCCTGCCAGGTGATCGTGCCTTCCTGCGGATGATAAAATCCGTTGATGACATTGAGCATCGACGTCTTGCCGGCCCCGTTCGGACCGATGATCGCGCGGATCTCGCCCTTCTGGATGTCGAACGAAATGTCGGTGATCGCCTTCACGCCGCCGAAGGACAGCGACACGTTATCGACCCGCAGCAGCACCTCGC
Organism: Roseibium sp. ROS1; assembly: GCF_054658215.1. Taxonomy (NCBI): domain Bacteria; kingdom Pseudomonadati; phylum Pseudomonadota; class Alphaproteobacteria; order Hyphomicrobiales; family Stappiaceae; genus Roseibium; species Roseibium sp. ROS1. Next base: position 106,363 of record NZ_BAAGIG010000001.1, on the reverse strand, counting down.
GCTCTGCCGGTTCCTGCGCACCATTCGGCGACAGTGTCTTGTCGGAAACGATCGCGTTCATTCGGCGGCCTCCTGTACGCCCGCTCCGGCGTCATGGGTGGACATGTCGCGGATCTCGACGGTGGCTTCGATTGCGCCCTTGCGGCCGTCTTCAAAGGTTACTTCCGTACGCACATGTTTGGAGGTGGATCCGTCGTAAAGCGCGTCGATCAGTGGACCATAGCGTTCGGCGATGAAGCTCCGGCGAACCTTCTGCGTGCGGGTGAGCTCACCATCATCCGCGTCCAGTTCCTTGTGCAGGATCAGGAACCGCTTGATCTGCGCACCCGCCATCATCGGTTCACGGGCAAGGTCCCGGTTCACCTGATCGACGTGGCTTTCGATCATGCCGTAGACATCCGGATGCGCGGCAAGTTCCTGGTAGGAGGCATAGTTGACGTTGTTGCGTTCCGCCCAGGAGCCGACCGCGGTCAGATCGATGTTGATGAAAACCCCCACCATGTCCTTCTCATGACCGAAGGCGACCGCCTCCTTGATGTTCGGGAAGAACTTCAGCTTGTTCTCGATGTATTTCGGCGCGAACAGTGCCCCGTCATTGAGCTTGCCCACATCCTTGGCGCGGTCGATGATCTTCAGGTGGCCGTTCTCGGCAATGATGCCGGCATCACCCGTATGCACCCAGCCGTCCGGCGTCTTGGTGCTGGCGGTAGCCTCGTCATTCTTGAAATAGCCGACGAAGACACCCGGCGAGCGGTACATCACTTCACCGCTGTCGGCGATCTTGAGCTCGACATCGGGAGCAGGTTTGCCGACCGTATCGCCGTAGATCTCGCCATCCGGCTGCAGCGTTATGTAGACGCTGGCCTCGGTCTGGCCGTAGAGCTGCTTGAGGTTGAGGCCCAGCGAGCGGAAGAAGCGGAAGATCTCTGGCCCGATGGCTTCACCGGCCGTGTAGCCGACTTTCATTCGGGTAAGACCCATGCGGTTCTTGAGAGGTCCGTAGACGCAGAACTCGCCGAGGGCGTAAAGCATCCGGTCCTTCAGGCCGACCGTTTCGCCATTCAGGATCTTCTCGCCCACCTTGCGGGCGACCTCCATGAAGTAGTCGAAGATCGCACGCTTGGTTTTCCCTGCATCCTCCATGCGCACCATGATGCGGGTCAGCATGTTCTCGAAAACGCGCGGCGGTGCGAAGAAATAGGTCGGCGCGATTTCAAGCCGGTCCACGTCGATCGTGTCCATGCTTTCCGGACAGTTGACGCAATAGGCCGCCGTGAAAGCCTGCGCCAGGGAGAACACGTGGTCGCCGATCCAGGCCATCGGCAGGTAGGCGAGCACTTCTTCGGTCTCGTCCAGATGATCGAACTTGTTGCCGTTGCGTGCCGAAATGACCAGATTGTCGAAGGACAGCATCACGCCCTTCGGTCTCCCGGTGGTGCCGGAAGTGTACAGCATCACCGCAATGTCTGAGCCCTTGGCGTCGCGGAATCCGGCTTCCCACTCGGCTGCCAGGGACGGCGTTGCCGCTAGCAGCTCGCGTCCCTTTTCCTGTACCGAGGAATAGCCGTGCAGGTGGGTATGATCGTAGTCGCGCAGGCCGCGCACTTCATCATAGATGATCTCGGTAAGCGACTTTACCTCGTCCGCCATCGACAGGAGCTTGTCGACCTGCTCCTGATCCTCGACCACCGCGAAGGTGACTTCGGCATGGCCGAGCACGAAGGCCATTTCCTCGGCAACACTGTCCGAATAGACAGGCACCGGAACGGCCCCGAGTGCCTGGGCGGCAACCATCGCCCAATAGAGCCTTGGACGGTTCGCACCGACGATGGCGATCTTGTCTCCAGCCTTCAGGCCCAGAGATTTCAAACCGATGGAGAATGCGCGGATTTCTTCACACACCTCGGACCAGGTCCAGCTTTGCCAGATCCCGAAATCCTTTTCCCGGAACGCCGTCCGGTCTCCGAAGACTTGCGCGTTGCGCATGAGAATCTTCGGAAAGGTGTCCTCCCCGCGCGATGTAGCGCTGGCCGACCCTACCATAGATGTTTCTTCCCTTTAGAAGGCGCCCCGGTTTTCCAGGGTCGTTTCCTGTGGGGCTATGAAACGCCGTGCCGACCGAACCTTCAACCGGTAAATTGTTAAAGGCGAAGAAGGACGCTGTCCCAACCCGTTGAAAATCAGGCTAGGACGGCGGATTTTCAGCAATATGTTTCAATCGTGTCGAATTGTTTCATTTGCGCTGCATGTGCGAATGGCTGATGCCTAGACCAGCTCAACTGCACTCTTGCGAACCACCAGCCAGGGCTCCAGTTGAACGCTGCCGTTGTCCGGCTTTGCACCACCCAGCAGGTTGAGCAACAGTTTCGCAGCCTGCTCGCCAACTGCCCGGCGAGGCTGGTGGATTGTAGTCAGTGGCGGCACGAAATGGCCGGCAATGTCGATGTCGTCAAACCCCACAACCGAAACATCTTGCGGCACACGGATGCCGGCTTCGCTCAGGAAAGAAATGAAGCCGAAGGCGGACCGGTCGCTGGCACAGAAGACGGCGGTCGGCCGGTTCGGCAGGTCCAGCCATGCCTTTGCGGCCCTGACGCCGGCTTCCAGCGTGTAGTCCCCCTCGAAGATCCAGGCACTGGCCGGATCGAGACCCGCACCGCCCAAGGTGGCCCGGAATCCGTCGAGCCGGTCCCGTCCCGGCTTGTGCGACAGGAGGCCCGTTACGTGGCCGATATTGGAGTGCTTCAGTTCGATGAGGTGCGACACTGCCAGATCAGCCCCCATCAGATTGTCGACAACGGCAATCGGCACCGCCGGATCGTCGCTCCATTCGCCGGCCAGCACGATGGGCGGGGACTTGGGATTGGAAGATCTGATTCGGGAAATCGAGAAATGCCCGTCCAGGATAACGATCCCGTCGCAATTGTTTTTGCTGAAATAGTCACTCAGGCTCGAATGCGACATGGACGGCTTGCGCGTGTCGGCAATCAGCACTTTCAGCTGTCTTTCCGCGCAGACCGTTTCAATGCCCTGGAGAATGTTCGAAAAGTGGGAATTGCCGATGTCCGGAACGAGCGCAACGATTGTTCCCGTGTCCCGGCGGCGGAGATTGCGCGCGGCATGATTGAGGACGTAGCCGGTCTTTTCGACCGCTTCCGACACGCGGCGCCGGGTTTCCGCGGATACCCTGTCGGGTGTCGTCAAAACGCGGCTGACAGTTGCCGTCGACACATTGGCAGCGCGGGCGACGTCCTGAACCGTCGGATTTTTCTTTTTGTATTCAGACTTTGGCATTCCGCGAATGTTAGCCGAGAACATTCTGGCGTCGCACGTCTTTTCAATTGGAGAGGCAAAGAATTTTCAGTCGCACCGGCTCGGTGTTGCCGCGGAAACCACAGCACAGCAGACTCGGCGCTTTTCCCCTTGGCGACTGCGGGTGCCCTAAAACGGGGGAGGCCCGGCAGTTTGGAGTCTGCCGGGCCGATTGACTGACTGGAGGTCATTTTTAGTCAGTCAGAGTCTAACCGTAAGATTAGAAGGTGCGCTGCATACGAACACCGAAGAGGAGTTCGTCCTGGTCACCCTGGGTGTCGATGTCGGTGTTTGCATAACCAACGTCTGCACCCATGACGAAGCCGGAGACCGGCTCCCACTGAACCGAACCGTCGATTGCGTAACGGGTTACGTCGTTCAGGCCAGTTGCGGCATCGATGTCGGCATAGGAACCGTCAAGCGCGAGGCCGATCGTGGAAGTTGCCTGGATGTAGGCACCAGCAGACAGCGAGTAACCGGTGGAGGTGTCGTCGCCGTTGTAGTCGGCTACGCCGTCATACGTGGTGATGTAGGACAGTGCGCCATCAGCGTAGAAGCCCTGGAAGAAGATGTTCGAACCGGAGTTGAGCATCGGCAGGTTGATGGCAGCACCACCACCGACTGCCCAACCCAGGGAGTCTTCACCACCATTGTTGGTGCGGTTGGCAGCTGCATCCGGGTAAACCTGGTGCAGAGCACCGGACAGCTGTGCAGAACCCCAGCCCTGGGAAACGCCGAGAGCGGCAACGAAGTCCGGAGCACGGGTCCCGCCGTAATCACCATATTCACGATCGGAACGGTCTTCCAGAGCGATGGTCGCGGAGAAGCCGTTGCCGAAAGCAGCGGTGTAGGCAATCTGGTTGGACGTTACGTCGGACCAGTCACGATCCACGACACCGACAAAGGCCTGACCGGTGAAGATGTCGAAGTTCGAGGTCAGACGACCAGCTGTCAGACCGCCCCACTGGATGTAGGCGTTTTCCAGCGTGGTGCTGTTTTCGCCGTTGGTCACGGTGGAGTAGATGGAGACGTAGGTGCGCAGGGTACCGAATTCGGTAGCCGTGCGAGCGTCAAGGTACAGGTAGCCGCGAGACAGCCAGGAGTAGCCGTCGGAGTCACGGTCACTGAAGGCACCGTCTTCCAGAACGTTGTTGACGACAACCTGGGTACGAACACGGCCGCCAACGCGGAGGCAGGTTTCGGTGCCCGGGATGTAGTAGAAGCGCGCGCCGTAAGCGTCACAAACGCGAACATAGTCGACCGGCTCCGGAGCGACCGGAAGGTCAGCCGCCTGGGCGGTGGTTGCAGCAGCAGCTGCGGCCGCGCCGAGCATCAAACTCTTGAGTTTCATTACATTACTCCAGTTTCAAATTCAGTCGGAAGGCTGAAGGAACGGATTCGAATACTTTAACGCGACCCCTTCAAACTAACCTTTAGACTACCAACAACAAGCGTTTACTTGCACCCCGTTGGCCGTCTCCGCATCAAAAAGCCAGTTCCGACGCCGGAATTCAAGCCAGAATTTTTCTCTGGCGCACATTGGCATTTGGAGTCATATTTTTGCAACACATTGATAATCCATCATTTTTTACAATTTTTCACTTTTTCATTTTTGCCCTTGAACTCCCGAAACGGCATCCCCATATCCCCCGCCCTTGCACTACTTTAAATACTTTGTGTTTATTTATGCTGTTTTTCTTACATTTGCTTTTGCTGCAGATGCGAACTTCATGACTACACTGTTCAGTTTACAGATTTGAAAAGCAAGTTTTCCTATAGAGAAGAAATCGCATTTTCGATTTTGTCTATTTTTCCTGCAGTTTTCAGCGGTTTTTGGAACAACCAGAATTTTTAGTCCAGTATTTCTTGAGAACTACAGTTGAGATTGCGCCAATGGAAAACTCTCCGGTTTCCGAAATCGGCGAAATTTCCTCATACATTTTTTTATTTGATAAAAACGTGATCGCTACTTGAAAAGCGAAGTCGTAAAACAAATCTATTTGGCACGGTTTGCCTGCGCGCCCGGCACCGCCCCGCCCACGGCCCTCTCCAGTCCCCAATTTCGGAAAAGGAACTCCCATGGCTGAACCAGAAGAAGGCGAGAGCTTCGATTCGCCGAACCTGATGGCGCTCACCGCGGGAATTGTTTCCAACTACGTGACGAACAACCCGGTCCCGCAGCAGGATCTGATCGAGTTGATTCTGGATGTCCACGTTGCCCTGGAAACCGCGACCAACAACACCCCGACCGTATTCCGGGCTCCCCTCGTGCCGGCTGTGCCTATAAAGCACTCGGTTACTCCGGAGTTCATCGTCTGTCTCGAGGACGGCAAGAAATTCAAGTTTCTGACACGCCACCTTAAGACGAAGTTCAACCTGACCCCCGCCGAGTATCGGCGCAAATGGGGCCTGAGCGCGGATTACCCGATGGTTGCACCCAACTACGCGCAAAAACGGGCCGAGATGGCCAAGGCCGCAAAACTGGGGCATCGGAAACGCTAACCCGGTTTTGAAGACCGACAGCGCAGTGCTATATTCCAGGTATGGACTTCAGGCAGATGAAACTCAGCCCGCAGGCGCGCAAGGCGATCATGAGAAACGATCCCTCCGCGCAAATGAAGGCGATGGTCGAACTTGCACCGGGCAAGACCCCGGACGACCTGGCTATGCGCACCACCAGCGCGGGCACTCCTGAATTATTGTCCTGGAGCCCTCAAAGCCACCTGATGACGTTGCTCGTCACCGCAGAAAACCTCAACTCGCTCGCTGAGGATACCGCTGTCACCTATATCCAGGTCGGCGGTGCGATGCGGCGTTAACGACGCCGCATCCTGTTTTTCACATCAAAAAGCTCAAATCACCGCATCGGTGCGTCCGGGCTGATCGGGATCGCGCAGCAGCCGCAGGGCACGCGCCGCGTTCACCCGGCCAAAGCCCCAGGCAACATCGAACCCCGGTATGCCGTCCGGATTATCCGACGTCGCCATCAGGATGTTTGCGATCTGGGGCGCCGACAAGGAGCGTGCTTCCTGAAACAGCAGGGCAACGATACCGGCAACATGCGGGGCAGCCATGCTGGTGCCGGATTTCAGCACACGCATCGGGTGGACCCCGCCGTTGCCGTTGTTCCGCCCGCCTTGCGCGCAGGACGCAACAATATTTGTTCCAGGGGCGGCAACCTCTGGCTTGTTCCGATTGTCGCGTGTGGGCCCGCGGCTGGAGGAAGCCGCCGGCGAAAGTGAATAGTGGCTGTAATTGGCAACCGCAATTGCCCTGCGTGTTGTTGCCGGAGTGCCGAGCGTGCGGACAGGGTCGAAATCGCCGCCCTGGAAGAAAGACTGATCGGCATAATTGTTGTCCCGGTCACGCAGATCACGCTCGATCCAGGCGTCGAAACTGCCGTTTTCTCCTTCCAGTGCCTCCAGTTTCAAGGTCCAGACACCGGACCTCAGCATCCCGAGCCCGAATGGTGCTTCCAGTTGCATGTAGATCCGCGCTTGTCCGTTCAAGCTCGAAAAGCGCTCCGAATCGATAAAGACCTCGTCCTGAAGCAGGGATTTACCAGGGGTCACCGGCCCGTACTGTGTTCCGTCCGGTGCTGTCAGTGTCACCGCAAACCTGTCGACACTCGAATACCAGATCTCCAGCTCGCTCGACGTCCTGTCCGTTCCGGTCTGGGTGATGGTGCCATCGGGCAAAGGCATGCCACCACCCGTTTTCCAGCGCAGTTCCCGGCTCTCGCCCGTCTTGATGTTCCCGGCGGCATGCCCATGCCAGACATGTTCATTTCCCGCCGCGCTCACGAACGCCCGCCCCAGAGGCTCCAGCAGACGGTCGATCGCCCTTTCGACAAGGCTCTCCCCATCATGGCTACCGCCATTCTGCCCGAGGCTCATGTTGATGACACAGGGCATGTCGAGCGCATCCGCCTTGTTCATGATGTAGGCAACTGCATCGACCACGTGGCTGGAATCGGTAAATGTCCCGGACCCGTCGCGCGTATCCGGCTGAACAAAAATCAGCGTGGCTTCGGGCGCTGCTCCAAGATGCGCTCCTTCTGCGAAGTCGGAATCGTGCGATCTGCCATTGCCTGCCGCGATTCCCGCAACATGTGTGCCGTGCGAAGCCGCATCCGGCCTGTGCCGGACAACACTGAACGGATCAGACGCATTCAGCGCCTGGTCAATCTGGTCGGCCCCATACTCCACGCCATAGGCGAAATCATCCGGCGCGCTCTCGCCCGGACGGGCGTCGAGGCGCTGGTCCCAGAGAAAGGCCAGCCTTGTGGTGCCGTCCGCCTTGCGGAAATCGTCGAGCGTGAAATCCATTCCGTAATCGATGATGCCCACCAGAACGCCGGCCCCTGTTCGGCCCGGGACGCCGGTACTGCCCTGATGGACCGTGTTCGCCCTGGTTTCGGCAAGGGAAGTTTCGAGCATCGGAAACCAGCGCCGTCCGGCTTCGACGGTTTCCACCGACGGATGCGCATGCAGCTCCACCAGCCTGTTCATCGGAAGTGAGACGGAATAGATTTTCCCGGCCACATGTACCCAATGAAAGTCAGCAAAGGCCGCTGGCGGTTGATCCGCCTGCAGTTCGACCAGAACGCGCCGGACCTCCCCAAGCGGCGGCGACCCGGCAGAAGTGCTCTCCAGGGACGCGGGAGCGGACGGAAAGGTGTCGAGGGCGGTTTCGTCGTCAAATGATTTCAGTTCTGCCTCGGCCGCATACCGGCGCAGCCTCGGATCAAGTTTCTTTAATTGCATGGATCCCTCCATCGCAGGAAAAACAAAGTCAAAAATACTTGGCCAGCATATCATGAAAGGCGAAGTTTTTCGGCCTGCACGTGCCCCCCGCCGGGTCTTGTCGGCAAGGACTGCCATTCTCTTCTCGGATGAATGGTCAAACCTGCTTTTCGGGCTTACTCTCACCCCATGGAGGAGACACAACAGCTCAAGACGCAGCTCGATCTGATGCAGGCCGCGCTTGACCACATCAATCAGGGCTTTTCGGCCTTCGACGCCGATCTCAGACTTGTCGCGTGGAATCGTGGCCTTTGGGAAATGCTTGATTTTCCTCAGGAACTGGCTCGTCGTGGCACACATCTGGAAGCGTTCCTGCGTGTCAACGCCGAGCGCGGCGAATATGGGCCCGGCGATATCGAAGGCAAGATCCAGCGCCGGCTGGAACGGGCCAAGCTGTTCGAACCGCATTATTTCGAACGCATCCGTCCAAATGGCCAGGTGATCGCCGTTTCAGGCACGCCATTGCCGAAGGGCGGGTTCGTCACAACCTATTCGGACGTCACCGAGGATCGCCGCCGGCAGGAAAAGCTGGAACGAACGGTGGAAGAGCGCACACGGGCACTGCAGCAGTCGGAAGACTGGCTCCGTCTGGTGACGGACAACATCCCTGCCCTGATTGCCTATCTGTCTCCCGGCCCCGTCTTCCGCTTCGCCAACCGCCGCTACGCCGACTGGTTCGGCCACTCGGTTGCCTCGATCGCGGGACGGCCGGCACCGGAAGTGGTTGGCGAGGAGCTGTTCAAGGAGCTGGAGCCTCATATCAACCGCTCCTTTGAAGGCAATGCCGTCAGCTACGAATATCAGCGCAATCGTTCGGACGGCAGTACCGCCTACATGCGCTCGACCCTCATTCCGGACATGACCAAGGACGGCAGGACCCTGGGCATTTTTGTGCTGTCGCTCGATGCCACGGACCAGAAGCAGGCGGAAGCAGCGCTTGTGCAGTCCCAGCGCATGGACGCCGTCGGCAAACTCACCGGTGGGCTCGCCCACGACTTCAACAACCTGCTTGCGATCCTGATGGGCAATCTTCTGTCTCTCGGGCGTATGGAAACGCCGCTCGACCGGGAAACCCTCGACAGCAAGCTGTCACCGATGCTCGAAGCCACCAAGCGCGGCTCGGATCTGATCCAGCGCCTGCTTGCCTTCAGCCGTGGCAAGGCGATCGATCCCCAGAATGTGTCGCTTGCCAAGGTCATCGCCAGTGCCGGCCGGTTGCTGGAAGGCTCCCTGCCGCCTTCGGTCGACGTGACGATTACAGCTCAGGACAAGGAAATCGGCGCCTGCATCGACCCGACGCAGATGGAAACAGCGCTGATCAACCTGGCCTTCAACGCACGCGATGCGATGCCGGAAGGCGGCACGCTGACCATCACTTTGGATGCATGTGAGTTGGACACCCGCGAAGCCGAAGACCTGGGCATTCCGTCCGGCAGGTTTGCGCGTATTACCGTAGGCGACACTGGCGGCGGCATGGATCCGGACACGCAACTGCGTGTCTTCGAACCCTTTTTCACCACCAAGAACTTCGGCACGGGCAGCGGGCTCGGCCTGTCCATGGTCTATGGCTTCATTCGCCAGTCAGGCGGCGCGATCCACATCTCCAGCGCCCTGGGCGTCGGCACCTATCTGACCCTTTATCTGCCCTATCGGCGTATCACGTCAACCACTGGCCGGGACGCGGACGAGGGCGAAACGCTCCCCTTGAAACCGGGTCAGGGTGAACTTCTGCTTCTGGTGGAGGATGACCCGGATGTTGCCAACACGGTGACGGACCAGTTGCAGAACCTCGGATACGCGGTGCTGAGAGCCGAAAACGCGGAAGACGCCCGGAGCCTGGCGCTGGACCTTCCCGAATTGCGGGGAGTGTTGAGTGACATCATCATGCCGGGGCAGATCAATGGTCTGGCGCTCGCGCGCGAGATCCAGCAGAAGCGTCAAGATCTGGGCATTGCACTGATGTCCGGTTACGCCGACTGGTCCGACCTTGCAGGACAGGAATGCGCCTGTGAATTTCCGGTCTTGGCGAAACCCTTCGCAGATGCTCAACTTGCAGACACCCTGCAAAAGATTCTCAGCCCCACACCAGATCCGGCCTGAAGGTTATGCAAAGAGTATTGCGATTGACCCATCAGTTCTGGTCCCGAGCCCCTCTCCAACTTGCCGGTCTCAGTTGCCAGGCTTTTCCGCTCAAACGATCCGACAGACGGATCGAAATCAGTAACCCTTGATCTAGGACACAGGAACGCGCCTTGCAGACACGCTCCCTCCAGGCAACCAAACGCACGGTTTTCATCGTCGACGACGAACCGGAAATCGGCAACTTGTTGCTGGATGCCCTTCTCCAGTTCGAGATGGAAGGCAAGGTGTTTTCCACGGCCTCACAGATGCTGATCGCACTCGGCCTGGAAACACCGGATGCCTGCATCGTCGATCTCGGCCTGCCTGATATGGAGGGTATGGCGCTCATCAACGAGATCAGACGCCGGTCATCAGTGCCGATCATCGTTCTGTCGGCGCGCGGACATTCCACCGACCGTGTCATGGGGCTGGAACTTGGCGCGGATGATTACGTGGTCAAACCGTTTGACCCGCGCGAAGTGGTTGCGCGTATCCGCTCCATTCTGCGTCGCTCGTCCGATCAGGCACCGGTGAAGGCCAGCGTCGACTGCGCCCGGTTCGAAGGCTGGACCTACCAGCCCGCCTCCCATTGCCTGACCTCTCCGGAAGGCGAGGAAACTTTTCTGTCCACCGGAGAGGCCACGTTGCTGGAAGCTTTGCTGAGAGCCCCCAAGCGCGTGCTGTCGCGAGACTACCTGCTTGAACATGGCGGCCGTGACGAGAGCCTCGACAGGTCCATCGATGTGCGCATTTCGCGCATCCGCAAGAAGCTCAACCGCAAGAACGAGCCCGCCCACATTCGCACCATCTACGGTTCCGGCTACATGCTGGCCTGTGATGTGAAGTGGTCATGAGCAACTCCGCACAGGAACTCCGAAAACTCGACGAAGGGCTCTGGACGCTCGATACCACCTTTACCAGGCTCGGCTGCAAGGGCAGCCTTCGCATGACCGTTCTGGAAACCTCCGCCGGACTGGTGCTCCACTCTCCGGTGGCACTGGACAAGGATGTCAGAAACGCCCTCCGCAGCCTGGGCGAGATCGCGGTGCTCTTTGCGCCGAACCTTTTCCATCACATGTATTTGCGCGCTGCACAGGACCATTTTCCCAATGCCCGTGTACTTGTTCCCAAAGGGCTTGAACGGAAGATCGGCAAGATCGCGAACTCGGAAATTGTCACTGACAAACCAGTCGTGGCTGATGGAGAAATCGAGCATGCGACACTGAGCGGGCACGACTTGAACGAAACGGTTCTCTTTCACCGGCGTTCGGGCACGCTGGTAACGGCTGACCTGCTCTATAACTACCAACCGGAACACAATTTCACCGAAAAACTGTTCTTCAGGGCAATCGGTTGCTACGGCGCGCCGGGAGTAGCCTTCTATCACCGCTACGCGATCCGCGACAAATCCGGCATCGCCCCCTTTCAGGAAGCCGTTGGCAGCTGGCCCGTGAAACGGATCGTCATGTGTCATGGCCGAATTGTTGAAGCGCCCGAAGCCGCCGGTATTTTCGCGTCCGCCTGGCAGCGCTTCGCCTGACTTCCGCAAGACCAATCAGACAATTAAAAAGGGCTGCCCACCGGGGCAGCCCTTTTTGCATCTTGGAAAGCTCCTGAAGATCAGAAGCTCAGGGAAATATCCCGATGCCCGGACAGACACCCGGCAACATCCAGAGCCATATCCGTCGGCAAACGGTTCTGGGCTCTCACACCGATATTGGCTGCCACGGTGTCATCGAAGGTTTCCAGCTGCGGCAGGATTTCCTCGGCCCCTTTGCGGCGCCAGGCAAGATCCGCATCCAGAGCGGCAATCGACTTGTCGATTTCAGCAACAGCTTCTTCCGCGTTCGGCTGACGGCTGCGCATGATCTTGCGGGCTTCGTTCAGGCCATCGCGGATATCGCTCGTGCCTTCCGCATCTCCAACCCGGGAACGCATGGCCGAAATCGCTTCTTCGGCCGCTTCCGGCTCAAGCGTCGGCACTTCGGCCTTCAGGGCTTCGAGTTCCGGTTTGAAGCTTGCAACAAGATCAGCACCGTTGAGGATCGCCTTCAGCTCCGCAATCGGCTCGTAAGCCTGATCGACAGTCCGACGATAGGTCATCCGGGCCACATCCTCTGCCTTCTGGATCTTGGCGAAGGTTGTATAGGTATCCTGCCAATCGGACGGGATCTGAGCCATCAGGGCTTCATGCCGGGCTTTCAGCTCGTCGATGCGAGCCTGAGCACGTTCACCTTGTGCAGCCGTGTAGATGCCGGTTTCTCCCGACCGGTCAACGATGACCTGAAGGTCGGCAATCCGGTCATTAAGACGGCGGGCATCGCGTTCGATGGCGCGAACCTGTGTGTGCACCGGCTTGTAGGCCCCTGCCGCTGCTGCTACTTCAGCTTCAGCCTGATGGATCGCCTCCATCTGCGGCATGGCTTCCTTCGCCTTTTCCAGACCGTCCATGACATCATCGCGCAGATCTTCCGGCAGATAGCTCATGTCGATGGATTCGACCGACTGGATTGCCGACAGGATCTTGTCGCCGTTCTGCTGGAAGTCCTCGTAGATGAGGGTCTCCATGCAGTACTGCAGACGCGGGTTCTTTGGCGGAGGAGCTGTCTCGGACAGCAGCGACGAGCGGTTCGGCAGATAGTTCACAAGCTGCGGATAGAGCCCGACGATGCCGAGTGCCAGCAACTGCAGGCAGATGAACGCAACCACGCCCTTGTACATGTCCAGCGTCTTGACCACGGCCGGTGCAACGCCGCGCAGATAGAACAGCGCGAAGCCGAAGGGCGGTGTCAGGAACGAGGTCTGGATGTTGAGACCGATCATCACGCCAAGCCATACGGCGGTGACGTTTGCCTCAGGATCGGCAAGCAGGATCGGTGCAACGATCGGCACCACCACGACGGCGATCTCGATGAAATCGAGGAAGAAGCCGAGGATGAAGATCACGAGCATCACGATCAGGAACTGAGCCCAGAACCCGCCCGGCAGACCTTGCAGGAAGTTCTTGACCAGCTCTTCCCCGCCGAAGGCACGGAAAGCAGAGGTCAGCATGGCAGCGCCGAGAAGAATGATGAACACAAGCGCAGTGGTCTTGGCGGTTTCCACCATCACTCCGCGCATGGTGTCTTCGAACTTAAGCGTACGCCAACCGGACCAAAGGACAGCGATCAGCAGCAGCGAAACAGCGATGATAGCCAGCACCAGGGCGAGAACATCGTCGCTGGTCTGGATCAGCTTGATGTTGACCGAGCCGAAGAAACTGACAACCACGGCCAGCCCCAACAAGGCCAGAATAGCCAGGATCGCCGGGCTGTAGGCTCCGCGCTTGCCGTCGCGAAGGCGATAACCGGCCATGACCATCGCACCGACGGCACCGATGGCGCCAGCCTGGTTCACGGTAGCGACACCGGCGATGATCGAACCAAGCACCAGGAAGATCAGGGCCAGCGGCGGCACCAGGGTCAGGACCACCTTGCCTGCGAACGCACGCGTGAAGGTGCCTTCTTCATGGACTGCCGGTGCCGACTTCGGATTCAACAGCGCGAAACCCAGAATGAACAGCATGTAGAGGCCAACCAGGACAAGACCCGGCAGGAAGGCACCCAGGAACATTTCGCCGGCACTGGTCGACACGACAGAGTAATCCGACGGCATCGACAGCTCGCCGGTGCTCGCCTTGTAAAGTGTCTGGCGTAGCGAACCGGCCTGATCGACCGCGCTGGCAAGCTGGTCGGCCAGAATGATCAGAACGATCGACGGCGGAATGATCTGTCCCAGTGTCCCGGAAGCGGCAATCGTTCCCGTTGCCAGCGGCACCGAATACTTGTTGCGCAGCATGGCCGGCAGCGAGATCAGGCCCATGGCGACAACGGTTGCGCCGACGATGCCCGTGGTGGCTGCCAGAAGAGCCCCCACGAACACCACGGAGATACCGAGACCACCCGGCACCGGGCCGAACAGCCGCGCCATCGTCACCAGCAGGTCTTCAGCGATCTTGGATCGTTGAAGCATGATGCCCATGAAGACGAACAGCGGAATGGCTATGAGCGTATCTCGCTCGGCCTCCCAGTAGATGCCACGGAAGTTCGTCACCCCCGCGCTGAGCCACTGGCTTGGGCCACCGTGAGAGAAATACGCGCCGGGGTCGCCGGCAAACAGATAGCCCGATCCGGCAGCGATGCCGATGGTCAGGATGGCCGATCCGGGGAGCGCGAAGGCGACGGGGAAACCCGACCCAAGCGCAATCGCCATCAGGACGACCAGGAGAAGAAGGAAGAAAAGTTCCATATCAAGCGGTCTCGTCAGGCTCTATTGAACAGTGTGGCTGTCATGATCCCGGCCACCCGGTTCGCCGCGAATATCGGCAACCGCGTCCAGGAAATAGGCCACGAACTGGATCATCATGGAAACGGCGAACACGCCCAGGAAACCCGCCATGAGATATTTCACGTAAAGACCGAAACCTGCCTGCGTGGTCTCATAGGTCAGGATCGGGCTGTTGATGATGTTCTGCTTGCCGCCCATGCCGATGACCAGGATGACGGTACAAAGGCTGATGCCGAGCACAACGGAACCGACCGCGTTGACGATGCCCTTGGCTCTCGAGGACAGGCCCGCATAGAAGATGTCGACCCGAACATGCCCTTCTTCAAGCAGCGTGTAGGCACTGGCGAACAGGAACAGCGCCGCGTACCAGAACCGCACGAGATCAGCGAGGAAAGCCTGCTCGTAGGAGAAGACGAAACGGCCGATCACGATCATCAGTTCGGCGGCAACCACCAGAAGCGCAAGCCAGGTGAAACCCAGCGTGCGGGTGAAGGCTGCGATCACGAATGAAAGCGCGATCAGCGGCATGTGCACATAAGGGCCCCGGAACTGCGATTTGCCGAGATCGTCGGCAAGCGCCTGCCCGACGACATCGGGCAGAAAGCCCTCGATGCGCAGGAACGAGATCGCGCTGTCAACCAGCCCGACGATCAGCACCGCGAAGAAGCAGGCCCTGATGAGATAGGCGTTGATGTTGGTGATCCGGACGCTGTCTTCACGCAGCGTGTTTCCGTTCGTCCGCACATAGCCGAAGGCCAACAGGACAAACGCCGCATAGAGCGCCAATTGCAACCAGGACCAGAGAATCGGCATGGATCCATTGGCCGCGCCGCCGAAAATGGGCGCAATGCCTGGTAGGTCTTGCCAATAGGTCAGGTAGTTGTTGAGCAGAAACGCCGTCATGATCGCCAATACGATCCAGCCGCACAGGCGGAAGAAGCGGGCGCTCTCCGGCGAGGCTTTACCACCGGAATTCATAACAGGCGAGCCGTCTTGAACATTGTCCAAGGCCGTCATCGTGGCTGTGCCTTTTTATCTTTGTCTAAGAAGAAGGGACGGGATTTCTCCCGCCCCTTTTATTTGCTCAACCGATTACTTCGGAATGCCGAGGTAACGGTTACGCTTGTTGCTGTAGGCAATGTCGGCGATCGCCATGTAGCTGCCGATTTCCTGACGTGCGTTGATGACGCTCTCGAAGATCTTCTTGGACAGCGGGGAATGATCCATCGCTTCTTCCAGAACTTCCTGAGCGGCTTCACCGAAGCTGTCGTAGATCTCGTCGGAGAATTCACGCAGCTCAACGCCGTGCTCGTTGATCAGGCGGGTCAGGTACTTACCGTTGTTGGCGTTGGTTTCAGCCATCGTGTTGGAGTTTTCTTCCGCACACGCTGCAACGATGATCTGCTGATCGACCTTGTCGAGGCCATCCCAGAATGCCTTGTTCATGCCCAGAGCAAGCATGGCGCCCGGCTCGTGCATGCCCGGATAGTAGTAGTACTTGGCAGCTTCGTAGAACTTCATGAAGTAGTCGTTGAACGGACCAACCCACTCGGTCGCATCGATCGCGCCGGAAACAAGGTTTTCGTAGATCTGGCCACCCGGCAGGGAAACCGGAGACGCGCCGAGTTTCGCCATGACGTCGCCGCCCTGACCCGGAATACGCATCTTCAGACCCTTCAGGTCGTCAGCGGTTTCGATTTCCTTGTTGAACCAGCCGCCCATCTGGACACCGGTGTTGCCCATGGCGAAGTTCTTCAGGCCGAATTCACCAGCCAGCTCATCCCACAGTTCCTGGCCGCCGCCGTACTTGATCCAGGCGTCCATTTCAGCCTGGGTCAGACCGAACGGCACGGCAGTGAATGCTGCCCAGCCCGGATGCTTGCCTTTCCAGTAGTAATCGGCGCCGATATAGGCCTGCGCGTTACCGGAAGCGACTTCGTCGAAGGAGTCAAAGGCACCAACGCGTTCGCCAGCGGCGAAATACTGAACGTTGAGGCGGCCTGCGGTCAGCTCTGCAATACGGGCTGCGAGGCGCTGTGCCGGAATACCGAGACCCGGAAAGTCGCGCGGCCATGTGGACACGATGACCATTTCCTTGGTGCCCTGCGCAATTGCCGGAGCAGCCAGCAAGGATCCAGCGGCAACACCGCCGGCACCAATACCAGCCTTTTTGATAAACGAACGACGATCCATTAGTTTCCTCCCTAATCGGACCCGATTTCGGACCGGGTACACACTTGCACCGATCTCGAGGTATGTCTAGTTGACCGAGTGTCTGAAGCGCTATTCGTGGTTCTGCGCAGCTTCTCAGTAATACTACCGAGAACCACGCAAGAGAGATAATCGTTTGCCGCATGTTCGCGCAACAAGAGAGCAAAATTCGTGACCTTCAAGACCAAATTGCTGCTCATCACGATCCTGCCATTGATCGCCGTCTCCGTACTCATCGGTGCGGCCACGTACTATCAGTCTCGGGAACTGATCAACACGCAGACCCAGGCAGTGGAACAGCGCATCCTGTCCTCCAAGCGCCAGGAAATCCGGAACTACGTCAGTCTTGCTCTCACCTCGATCGAGCAGATCTACAAGGAAGAACCGGGAGGTCGCGAAGCGGCGCAGGAAAAGGTCAAGATGATCCTGCAGCATCTGACCTTCGACTACGACGGCTATTTCTTCGTTTACACGCTCGACGGCACCAACCTCGTCCATCCCAAGCTGCCGCACCTGGTGGGGGGAAACTGGTGGCAGCTCCAGGATGACAACGGCGACTACGTCATCCGCAACCTGATCGAGGCGGCCCAGAACGGCGGCGGCTTCCACCAGTATGTCTGGCACAAGCCCTCGACAGGCACGGTCGAGGAAAAGCTCGGCTACGCAATCCTGCTCGACAAGTGGGGCTGGATGCTTGGCACCGGCCTTTACACCGATGACATCGCCCGCGAGGTCACCGCGATCCGCACCGACTTTGCCCGCTCCATCCGCCAGACACTGTTCGTCACCTTCATGATCACGCTTGCGGCCATCGTTATTGCGGGTTTCCTCATCGCCGGTGTGCGTTTCTCCGAACAGCGCTTTGCGGACACCAAGCTGAAGGAACTGACCAACAGGATCTTCCAGGTGCAGGAACAGGAGCGCAAACGCGTTTCCACCGAACTGCATGACAGTATCTCCCAACTTCTTGTGTCCGTGCGCTATGGCGTTGAAATGATCCATAGCGAGGCCAACCGGGATCCGGATCTTCAGGTGCAGGCAGCCAAATGCCTCAAGACACTGGATGGAACCATTGCCGAGGTCCGGCGGATATCGCGAGATCTCAGACCCAGTGTCCTCGATGACATGGGCCTTGCGGCGGCGCTCGGCAGTCTCGGCAAGGAGTTCCAGAACCAGTCGGGCATCACCGTCAACGTACAGGCGGAGCAATGCCACGCCCGCTTGTCGGAAGGTGCCAAGACCGCCCTCTACCGTGTGGTTCAGGAATGCATGACCAATGTAGCGCGCCATTCCCACGCCAGCGAAGTCGCAATTTCCCTCAAGGTCGGCATGCAGCAGCTTGTGCTCTCGGTGGAAGACAACGGTGTCGGCCTCCCCCGCCCGCTGCCGAAATCCGGCGGCCTCGGCTTCCGCAACATGCGTGAGCGGATCGAAACCTATGGTGGCCGGTTAACCCTGAGCAGACGTGCTTCCGGCGGAACCCGTCTTAAAGTCCAGATGCCGCTCGACAATGCGGCGGCAAAAGCGGCATGATGCAAAGATGACAGTGCATTCACCTTCACCCCGGTCATTTACCAGGCCCATCCGCGTTCTTCTGGCAGACGACCATGAGCTGGTTCGGGACGGTATCCGGGCCCGGCTGCAAAAGGTGGCCGACCTGGAAGTGGTCGGTGAAGCGACAAACGGCCGCGATGCTCTGACACTCGCCCGAGACCTGCGCCCCGACGTTCTTCTGATGGATGTCTCCATGCCGGTCATGAACGGGCTGGAAGCGGCGACCCAGATGCGCAAGACGCTGCCTGAAATCGCTGTACTGATCCTGTCGGTCTACGACAACCCGGAGTATGTGCGCGGCGTCGTCCAGGCAGGTGCCCGCGGCTACATCCTGAAGGATATCTCCGCAGCCGAGATGATTACTGCGATCACCAGTGTTGCCAATGGGGGATACTATTTCTCCTCCGCGGTCGGCCCGACGCTGGTTGGTGCCGGCACATCCGCACCGGTGGAAGACCCATACGGGTTGACCGATCGGGAGCGCCAGGTGCTGACAGCCATTGCCAAAGGCCAGCCCAACAAGGAAGTCGCCAAGGAACTGGGCATCAGCGTACGCACTGTCGAATCCCACCGCCTGAACCTGCGGGAAAAGGTCGGCAACAAGAATGCCGCTCAGCTCTACAAGGTCGCGCAGGATCTGGGATTGCTGGACTGATCCGGCTCGGCTAAATCTGTTTGGGTCCACACCCTGGCCAAACACTTCCGGAGACATGGGTCTCCCATCTGACAGGCATGAAATGACCAAACCACTTGTCCTGGTAACCGCCGATGTGAAAACCATCGAGGGCTACAACTGGCACGCCGCGACCTCAACCTATCTGCAGGCCGTGCTGAAAGGCTCCGATGCCATCCCGATGATCCTGCCGTCCCTGGGGGCGGATCTGGATCTGGATGCGGCTCTGGACCAGGTCGACGGCGTTTTGGCGACCGGTTCCCGGTCCAACGTCAATCCGGAACTTTATGGCGAAATGCCGACGGAAGAGAACGGTCCATACGATCCATCCCGCGATTCCACGACACTGCCGCTGCTCAAGCGCGCCGTCGAACGCGGCATTCCCGTCTTTGCCATCTGCCGCGGCATGCAGGAATTGAATGTTGCCCTTGGCGGTACGCTGCTGACCGAAATCCAGTCCCTTGAAGGTCGCGCCGATCACCGCGCGCCAACATCGGAACGGCAGGACGAACGTTTCCGGATTGCCCATCCGGTGGAAGTCGCCGAAGGCAGCTGTCTGGCCACCGTTGTCGGCAGCGAGCCTTTCGAGGTGAATTCACTCCACCGTCAGGCTGTCGGCAGGCTGGGCAATGGCATGATCATGGAAGCGGAAGCCGAAGACGGGACCATCGAAGCGGCCTCCGTCAAGGATAGTGCCGGCTACGTCCTCGCGACACAGTGGCACCCCGAATACTGGGTGTCGACGGACGGCCCGTCGAAGAAGCTGTTTGCCGCTTTCGGTGATGCCGTCCGGGCCTATCGCGTCAAACGCCTGGGTTTGTAATCAACCCCAGCCGAGCGTTGCGATCAGCAACGTGAGACCCAGCAGGAAGACGATGGCTGCCCCGACGATTTCGATCGTCCGGTGAACCTTTACCGCCATCGGACTGCCTTCGCCGAAAAGCCGCACGGCAAGTTCCTTGGCCCCGACTGCCATGCCTGCAAGCAGCGAGACGGTTATGCCGGTGCCAACCGCCATCGCCAGGGTGGAAGCGATGCCGGCTGCGATCATACCTTGCGAAAGAGCAAAGACCAGCACCACCAGCGCACCGGTACAGGGTCGAAGACCAACTGCAAAAATGATCGACACGGCCCGGGCAAGGGTGATCTTGCCCTGAAGCATGTCCGGCGTCGGGGCATGGGCATGACCGCATGTGGTGCACACGCCATCTGCACCGATCTCGTGATGGTGATGGTCATGGTGGTGATGATCGTGACCATGATGATGGTGGCCATCGTGACTGTGGCCATGACCGTGATGGCCGGCCGCCGAAGCGCCCGCGAGCGCGAGTTGCGAGCCTGACAGACGGGACGCCACATTCATGGCCAGCGGACGAAGGGCTTTCTGCCACAACAGCCAGCCGCCCAGACCGGTGATCAGCACATAGGATCCGATCTCGAACCACCGCGCCGTATCCTGTATCGCGATGCTGGTGAGATTGAAAACGACGGCCAGACCTCCAACCAGAAGGATCGCGGTCACCGCCTGTGCGAATGCCGAGGCAAAGGAGAGATAAATACCCTTGCGAAGGGTCTCGTTGTTGGCAACCACATAGGACGTGATGATGGCCTTGCCATGCCCAGGCCCTGCGGCATGGAAGATGCCATACGCGAAGGAAAGCCCCATCAGCAGCCAGGCCGCATGCGGATTGTTGCGGAAGGCCCTGAGACTGGCGACCAGCGCCTGGTAGAATTCCTTCTGCTTGACTGCAATTGTCCCGAAAACCGTATCAAGGAAACCCGCCTTCGGCGCGGCAACCGCTTCTTCTGAAGCCTTCGCCGTATCGAGTGCAGCCGTAATTGCGGCGGCAGCATCGGCGGGCGAGCTGGCAGCACTGTCCGTGGACGTGGAAGCAGACGTGGTTTCGGGCGTTGCGGCTTCCGAAGTTCCGGACGATGAACTCGCGGCGGCCATTGCATCACCGCAGGCAACCAGCATCTGATTGACCTGCGAGGCGGCAGCGGACTGAAGCTCAGGCGGCAGGTCACGCTGGTCTGCGCCGATCTGTGCAAGCGCATAGGCTTCGGCATCATCCAGCGGCGGCGGTTCCTTGCGGCTCACACGGCAAGTGCCCGGTGCGTTTTCCGTCCCCAGCGCATCGTCCCCCGCACCAAAGCGGAAATCGACGTAATAGGTCGGGTCGTAAACGTCGAGCGTGATCAGGCTCTCGGTATCGCTGGGCTGTTTGAACGGCAACGTGAAATGCAGTTCCAGCAGGTTCACATCCTCCGGCATGGAGCCGCCATTCATGCGGACATCTTCCTCCATGGCCTCGAAGTCCTCGGGCTTCATCACCCAGTAGTCCTTGAGGGGAACCTTGACCACTTCCAGCCAGTAATCCGTCGGGTCATCGAAATCGAATTCGACCCGGCTATTGTCACCGAACGTGAAATAGCCGTAATCGGCCATGCTCTCCACGTTGACCTTCGCCAGTTCACTCAGCTCTTCACGGGAATAGTGACCGTCGCCATCCTTGTCGAAGCCCTGGATGGCGAAAGCGGAAAACGCATCATCGAAACGAAACACGTGCTGAAGCGCAATCGCCTGTCCAGCATCGTCGAAAACCAGCTTGCTTCGTGCCTCGACAAAGACATGCGGGTGCGCACTGGCTCCGGCAAGAGCAGCCAACAGAAGACCCAGACCCAACAGGAAACGGCGAGAGGCCGCAGGAAGAACCTTGGCTCGAAAGGTGGAAAGCAAGCGCAACGGGATCACCCACTGATCAGATGTAATATGTTTACATGACACGCAGTGCGTTGTTTGACCAGAGAAGACGGCAGGAAGATGACCGCGACAATTTCGCGGCGCAAAACACCCAAGGAACAATTTTCGCACTTGGTAATCAAATAAGGAATTTTTCAACTCATCCAACAACCAAAATTAGGAGAAAAAAGACAATATTCCCGGGGTGAAGTCTAAAATATTCACAACAATAACCACTGCACCGAGCCAGCCATGAACGCCTTGCATAAATCAGTTCACCACAGTGCCGTTTTCGATCATCCGGAGATGGGCGATCACGAAGACATCGTTTTCGTCCAGGACAAGGCCACCGGCCTGAAGGCAATCATTGCCGTCCACGACACCACGCTCGGCCCGGCACTTGGCGGCTGCCGCGTCTGGCCCTACGAGAACCCGGCGGATGCGCTAACGGATGCCCTGCGCCTGTCCCGTGGCATGACGTACAAGAACTCTCTGGCAGGCCTTGATCTCGGCGGCGGCAAGGCCGTCATCATTGCCGACCCCCGCAAGGACAAGTCCGAAGCCCTGATGGAGGCATTCGGCCGCCATGTGGAGCGCCTGTCCGGCACCTACATCACCGCAGAAGACGTCGGCGTGTCGCCAGACGACATGGAAGCCGTTGCCCGCCAGACCGCCCATGTGCGCGGCACCAAGGCAACCGGCCTCGGCGACCCGTCGCCCTATACGGCTCTCGGTGTCTTCGAAGGTATCAAGGCGTCCGCAAAATTTGTCTACGGCAGCAGCGACCTTTCCGGAAAGACTGTCTCCGTGCAGGGACTGGGCCACGTGGGACATGACGTTGCCCGCCAGCTTCACGAAGCCGGTGCAAGGCTCATTGTTTCCGACATTCATGCACCGGCTGTGCTGCGTGCCATCGATGCGTTCGGAGCCACAGCGGTTGATCCGGCCGAAGCTCATATGGTGGAGGCGGATATCTTCGTTCCCTGCGCTCTCGGGGCAGGCCTCAATGCTCGCACCGTTCCGCAAATCCAGGCGAAGATCGTTGCAGGGGCCGCCAACAACCAGCTGCAGACGCCGGCGGACGGCGAGGCCCTGAAGAAACGCGGCATCCTCTACGCTCCCGACTACGCGATCAATGCCGGCGGCGTGATCTCCATTGCCCTGGCAACAGCGGACAGCGGCGACAAGCTGGTGCGTGAAAAGACGATCGCCATCGGCGAAACGCTGGCAACGATTTTCGAGCGGGCCGCCCGCGAAGGCAGCACCCCAGAACGCGTGGCCGACACAATGGCGGAAGAGCGTCTGGCAAAAGCGAAGTCGGCCTGATTAAAACTTTCACGAAAGACGGAAACGGCGGCCTTGAGCCGCCGTTTTTTGCTTTGCCTGTTTCCGGTTGTCGAGCCTGCATACGGTCGGCAGAAGAAAGCACTGCAACAGTGCGCCTGATTTAATGCTCAGGTCAGGAAAGCTGGCTTTCGTTGGCTGCCTTGAACATCTGCCTCACAAGGTTCTTCGCGTCCTCAACGGCTCTTTCCCCCATTTCCGCATAACAGGCGGTGACACCTTCATGCAGGAGGTAAAGACGCGAGGCGAAGCTTTCCTGCCCGCTCAATTCGCCGAAGAAACGCAGAAGCTCGCCTTTGTGGCGCTTGACCATCGCCGCTATTTCGGTGCTGCCGGGATTGGCCGCAAGCGCCTGGCGGAACAGACACTCCTTGCCCGCCGTCATGCGCATCCAGCCACCCAGCTTGTCAAAAAGCTGAACGGCGGCCTCAAGCCCGGGCGACGTCACACCTTCGCGAACATAGAAGAGATAGCGTCGATGCCGGTATTCAAGGGCGCCCAGCACCATCGCCTCGCGCGAGGGAAAATGACGGTAAAGCGTGCGCATGCTGACACCCGCGCCGGCCCTGAGTTCGGGAACGCTCGGCTCGGCGAAACCCCGGCTCCAGAAAACCTCTTCCAGGCGAGCGGCAATATGTTCCTGCGCGTTTTCCATGAGTAAACCTTGGGATTTATACATCGGCTTTTCAAGGAAAACCTTCACCGAAACTTATTGTAAGTAATTTCCCTTAAATAACCATAGATAGAAATTTACAGAATACATTCATTTAACCAAGAAAAACGAAACGGAAAATAAAATTCGAAAACGTATTCTCAAAGGAATGGGAAATAGCTGAACCAGCTAAAAAAAATCAGCAGTCGTTTTGACCTGACGAATACCATTCGACCAGAAAATCAACAAAGGCGCGCACCTTTGCGCTCAAGTGCCGGCGGTGCGGATAAACTGCATGAATACCGCGCATCGGCTCCTCATAGGCCTCCAGTAGCGTAACCAGTTTGCCGTCGCGGATATCTTTGGACACAAAAAACAGCGGCGTACGAAGGAAACCGAGGTTACATAACGCCGCTTCGCGCGCCGCGGCAGCACTGTTGACTTCCAGCGGGCCTTTCACTGCCACCGACGAACGCTCTCCATTCGTGTAGAAGGCCCAGTTCTGCTTGAAGCGGTAGTTCGTATCGATGATGCAAGGCCGTGTGGAAAGATCGGCGGGCACATTCGGCGCCCCATAGGTCTCGATCGCCTCAGGCGTGGCGCACACCACGGTGCGAAATGGAGCAATCTTGCGGGCGATCAGGCTGGAATCTTCCAGTTGGGTGACCCGGACCGCAAGATCGAAACCTTCTTCCACGAGATCGACGAAGCGGTCTTCCAGCCTGAGGTCCAGATTGATTTCCGGATACTTCACCAGAAAATGCATCATGGCCTGGTTCAGCAGGTCGTCGCCCATCGAACGGGGAGCCGAAACACGCAAACGCCCACGGACTTCCTGGTGCGAGGACTGAACCGAGGCTTGCAGATCATCGATCCGCTGCAGGATTTCGGCAGCTTCCTTGTAATAGGCTTCGCCGACTTCGGTGAGCGACACCTGACGGGTGGTCCTGTTCAACAGACGCACACCCAGTTCATCTTCCAGCTCGCCGACATATTTCGAGACCAGCGCCTTGGAACGCCCCATTTCACGGGCCGCTGCGGAAAATCCGTTTGAATCGACAACTTGAATGAAGCAGCGCATCCGCGTGATTGCGTCCATCCGGCATCCTTCCCGTTGGGGCCATTCCAGAAACCCTGCTTAGCGTATTTTCCGGCGGCCGGTCAAAGGCTTCGCCAAAGGCCGGCCTGGCGGGGCGTTTAGTGCCGGGCAGGTCTGGTGCGGCGCCCAAGGCGCGCTGCGCCGATCAGCAGGCGCATGACAAGGAGCCCGCCAAGCGCACCAACACCTGCACTGGCAAAGCCGGCCGGCGTTACCGGAACGGCTGGCTCGTAGTCTTCGGCCGTTGCCTGCGCCAGGGTTGGGTCGAAGCCGCGCGCAAAGATGATCATGCGATCCAGCGGCCCGGCCGTTTCAAGCTCTTCCCGCTGCAGTTTCAGCCTGCTCAAGCGGATTTCGGCGTTCAGCATGCTGTCGCCCCGTGCTCTGATAAAGGGATCTTCCGAAGATTTCTGACGCGCTATGGCTTCTGCCGACGTCAGCCCGTAACGAGCGGCGTCACGATTGAAATCGGCCAGAATTTCCTCCAGAGCGTCGATGGCCCCACCAAGTCGCTGGCGATATTGCTGTGTGAACTCCGGCAACTGGGACGTCGCGGTTCCACTCAGCAACATGACAATCAGCATCATGATACGTGCCATCGCGTGTCAGGATCTCCCTTTCCAGGTTACGGCCCGTCAGTCCTGCAGACTGATGATCCCGGCTTCCGCGGTTTCCGTTCCGAAGACCAGCCGAACTCCATCGGCATCCCAGGCCATTGTAGACACCGGCCCCAGGCCCGGGCGCCGCAGCAGTACCTCGGCATTGTCCTCGAACCGGCACATCAGGATCATGCCGTCCTGATAGCCGACAGCAACGACATCCTCCTTCGGGTGGCAGGCAACGGCGCTGACCAGGTTGTCACCCCTTGTGCCCAACTGCAGCGGTGTCTGCCCCATCGGCCCGGTTTTGCCGAAGAACGGCCAGAGGATCGCAGCATTGGCACCGGAGGTCGCCAGATATCGCCCCTTGACCGACCAGCTGAACGATTTGACCTTGGCCGGGTAGCCGGTCATGCGCATGTCCTGGCTGTCCGACAGACGCCAGCCGTGCAACGCGTTTTCCTGCATGGCGGTAACAACATACTTGCCGTCGGGCGAAAAGCTCACGCCCAGATGTGCGCCATTCCAGCTGAGCTCGACCGGTGCGCCGTCCGTGCCGGCCCACCAAAGCGTCGCTCCGTCGTAGCGCCCGACTGCCAGCCGCATGCCCTTGGGCGCGAAGGCAAGACCGCCGACGGCCCGTTCATGCGCGAATTCCTTTTCGCGCCCGTCCGCGAACCGCACCCAGGCGGTGCGGCCGCTGGCAAAGGCAAGCGCACCGGACGGTCCGGCAGCGATCAGGTCGATCCACTTGCGCGGCCGTTCGGCAACGCATTCGCTCGATCCGTCCGCCGCACTCAGGAAGATGCAGCCGTCGTCACCCGATGTGATCAGCCCCTTGCCGTCGATTGTCGGCTCGGCAGCCAGAAGCCCGGCCTTGTGCGGCTTCAGTTTCGTTTCACCCTGTCCGGACAGGACGATGTCGCCTTCTCCGGACGCAAAAAAGGCCGTGTCTTTCAAGTAGCCGGCGCGGACGACGAAGCCGTCCACCTCCACGGGAGCAACTGTCGGCAAGTCTCTTCTTCCTTATTGCGCGGCGCAGGCCTGGAAACTGTCTCTCAGGACATCCCAGTTGAGATCGCGTCCGATGAAGACCAGGCGGCTTTCTCGCGGCTCATCCTCTTTCCAGTCGCGCTGATGATCGCCTTCAACGATCATGTGCACCCCCTGGATGACATAGCGCTGCGGATCCCCCTTGAAGGCAATGATGCCCTTCAGGCGCAGAATGTTTGGGCCTTGAACCTGCGTGACCTGGTTGATCCAGGGAAAGAACATGTTGGGATCAAGGTCGCCTGCCTTCAGGGAAATGCTCTTGACCGAATGGGGATCCTCATCGTGGTGATGATGGTGATGCCCATGTCCATGATCGTGTCCATGGTCATGATGATGGTCGTGGCCGTGATGATGGTGGTCATGGTCGCAGTCCGGACCGCATTCGTCGGCATGATGACCATGCTCGAGGAAATGCGGATCGAGCGACAGGATCCTGTCGAGATCGAACGCACCCCGATCCAGCACCTTGGCGATCTCGATGCCGCAACGCTCGCTACGGTGGAGCACGGCATACGGATTGATCGAACGGATACGCGCCTCGACGGTGGCAAGCTCTTCGCCCGAGACGAGATCGGTCTTGTTGATCAGGATGACGTCGGCAAAGGCGATCTGGTCTTCGGCCTCTTCGGTGTCTTCCAGACGCTGCAGCACGTGGCGGGCATCGACAACGGCCACAACCGCGTCGAGTTTCGCGGCGGCACGCACATCGTCGTCCATGAAGAAGGTCTGTGCGACCGGAGCCGGATCGGCAACGCCGGTGGTTTCGACGATGATCGCGTCAAAGGCATTCTTGCGCTTCATCAGGTTCTGCACAGTGCGGATCAGGTCACCGCGCACGGTGCAGCAGATGCAGCCGTTGTTCATTTCGAAGATTTCTTCGTCGGATTCCACGAGCAAATCGTTATCGATACCGACTTCGCCGAACTCGTTGACGATGACCGCATAACGCTGACCGTGGTTTTCGGTCAGGATCCGGTTGAGAAGTGTGGTCTTGCCGGCACCCAGATACCCCGTCAAAACGGTAACGGGGATCTGTGCCTGGCTGTCCTGGGTCGCAGTCATTGCGCGCTTTCCTGGCAGAAGATAAAGGGTCGCCCGCCGATCGGCGGGCCGCTTGGGCGCGAATATAAGCATTTCACCGCCGTATTGGGAGGGCGGTACGGAAATTTCCCTTTTCCCGCCATACCTGTGGACACTCGCCCGAACGCTTTGACCGTTCTTCAGCCTTTTCAAATCCTTGTCCACCGCATTAACGTCGGCTCGAGGAAGCGCGCAAAGGCATGGAGACCAAAATGCTGCACACGATTGGCGGATTTGACCGGATTGGCGAGGAAAACGCATTCGCCGTGCTAGCACGGGCAACGGAACTTGCCGCACAAGGCCGCGATATCATCAACCTGGGCATCGGTCAGCCGGACTTCAAAACGCCGGATCACATCGTTGAAGCGGCCATCAAGGCCCTGCGCGACGGTCAGCACGGTTACACGCCCGCAACCGGCATTGCCCCGTTGCGCGAAGCAGTCTCCGCCGACCTTCTGAAACGTCACGGAGTGGAGACTGACCCGGGCAACATTCTGATCGTTCCCGGTGGCAAGGTCACCATGTTCATGGCCATCTTGATGTTCGGCGAACCGGGAAGTGAAATTCTCTATCCCGATCCGGGCTTCCCGATCTACCGCTCGATGATCGAGTTCACCGGCGCCCGGCCCGTGCCGGTTCCGATCCGCGAGGAAAACGACTTTGCCTTTTCTGCCGAAGAGACGCTGTCGCTGATCACCGACAAGACCCGTCTGCTCATCCTGAATTCGCCGGCCAACCCCACCGGCGGCGTCACCCCGCGTGCTGAAATAGAAAAGCTCGTCGCCGGGCTGGAACGCTGTCCTGATGTAGCCGTCATGTCCGACGAAATCTATTCGCAGATGACCTATGACGGCATGGAGCACGTCTCCCTGCTGGGGTTCCCGTCACTGCGCGACAGGCTCATCCTGCTCGACGGCTGGTCGAAGACCTATGCCATGACCGGCTGGCGGATGGGCTTTTCCCTCTGGCCTGAGGGCCTGATCGACAAGGCGCGCAAGCTCGCGGTCAACGCGTGGTCCTGTGTCAACGCCCCCGCCCAGTTCGGCGCTCTTGCAGCCCTTACCGGACCGCAAACCGCAGTGGCGGACATGGTTCGGGAATTCGACGGCCGGCGAAAGGTGACCGTTGACGGCCTGAACGCCATCGAGGGCATTTCCTGCCGCGTTCCGCTTGGTGCCTTTTATGCCTTTCCGAATATCAAGCAGACCGGCTGGAAGGCAAAGGCACTTGCATCCGCCCTTTTGGAAGAGACAGGCGTTGCGACCATCGGAGGCCCTGATTTTGGTGTATTGGGCGAAGGCTACATCAGATTGTCTTACGCGAATTCCACGGACAACATACGTGATGCGCTGGGACGGATAGAAAAATTCCTGAACGAAAACCGCAAGAACTGAACACTTGGCATAAATACTGATCGCTAGACCTGACCAAGGTTAACATGCGTATTTTCTTCAAGGAGTCTTCCGTTACGTATCCCTTTTATTAAACTTTTATTGTCTTGAATGACACCGCGACCCGCACAAAGGTCGGACAATGGGGACGGAAATGACCAAGAACATCACTTTGGATCTTGAACAGACGTTCGGCGATTTGAACGAATGTGTCCTCGTGACCAACCCCGAACGCACCATCGTTTTCGTAAACAACGCTATGTCCAAACTGCTGAAGGTGGATCGCGAAAAGGTCGTCGGCACGACAACGAAACGGTTCTTCGCCGATCCGAACCAGTTTGCCCAGATGGCGGAACTCTACCAATCGCCAACGGATCACCGGAACCGCAAGGCCTATTCAATAGATCTAGCGCTCGAAGACGGGTCGACCGTATCCGTCGAGGTTGTCAGCGCACCGCTGTTCGATACAGATCACACATTGACCGGCATCCTGTTTATCGCGCGGGATCAGGCGGAACGAAAGGCGCTGGAAAGCAAACTGAGCGACATCGCCTTGACACTTGAAGATGCCCTGGACGCGATTTCGGAAGGCTTCGCACTCTACGACAAGGATGACCGGCTGGTTATCTGCAACGACAATTATCGCGAGATCTATGCCCATTCGGCACCGGCCATGTTCCCCGGCAATCGTTTCGAGGACATCCTGCGGTTCGGCCTGAACCGCAAGCAATACGAGACGGGCGGCAAGACGGACGACGAATGGTTGGCGGAGCGCCTCGATCGGCATCAGGCCGGCGATGGCTCGATCCTGGAGCAAAACCTCAGTGACGGCCGCTGGCTGCGCATTTCGGAAACCCGCACCCGCGCCGGCGGCATCGCCGGCATCCGGTTCGACATCACGGAACTCAAACACGCTCAGGCCAAGGCAGAAAACGCCTACAAGAACCTTTCGCTTATGGCCGACAACATTGTGGCCAGCGTCACCGAGGTCGATCTGGAGGGCAGATGCGTCTTCATCAACAAGACCGCGTGTGACTGGTTCAACGAAAAACCGGA
This sequence comes from Roseibium sp. ROS1, assembly GCF_054658215.1. Classification (NCBI taxonomy): domain Bacteria; kingdom Pseudomonadati; phylum Pseudomonadota; class Alphaproteobacteria; order Hyphomicrobiales; family Stappiaceae; genus Roseibium; species Roseibium sp. ROS1. The sequence continues at coordinate 76,344 of NZ_BAAGIG010000001.1, read as the reverse complement.
AACTCTCATCGGCACCCGGCTTCGTGACCGCTTGCCCTGGAAGGAACGCGAAGCCGTTCGCACGATCTTCGAGGAAGCGATGAGCGGTGAGAAGGTTTCATCGGAAGTCAGCTTCCATTTTCCCGACGGCATTTTGCGCGAATGCCTGATGAGCTGTAACCCGCGCTTCGGCGATGATGGTGCCGTTGAAGCTATCGTGGTTCTGATTTCCGATATAACCGACCGGAAGAAAACGGAACGTACGCTGGCCGAGCTTTACGCCATCACCTCGACCCGCGAGCTCGGCCACGAAGACAAGATTGCCGAAATCCTGCGTCTGGGGACCGAACATTTCGAGGTTCCCTTCGGCATTATCAGTCACGTGATTGACGACCACTACACGATCACGCACGCCCAGAGCCCGGAAGGAGAACTCGTTCCAGGCACTTCGTTCCCGTTGCAGGACACCTATTGTCTGTTGACGCTGAAGTCCGAAGAGCCGATCGCGACCGCAAACGCCGCGAGCTCGGAGTTCGCCAGGCATCCCTGCCACGAGATCTTCAAGTTGGAGACGTACATCGGCGCCCCGATTCTCGTGGATGGTGAAGTTCATGGGACAATCAACTTCACCGCCCCGGACGTGCGCAAAAGGGCATTTTCCCCGTCGGATCTTCAGATCGTGCGTCAGTTCGCGGACTGGGTCGGACATGAGATCGCCCGCCAGCGCGATCACCAGGCCCTGATGAACGCCAAGATCAACCTGGAGCGGGTCGCCAGCATCGACGACCTGACCCAGATCCTGAACCGACGCGCTTTCCTGGAACGGGCCAATACTGAAGTGCAACGCTTCCGCCGCACCAAACGCCCCTTCACGGCTGTGATGATGGACATCGACAAGTTCAAGCAGATCAACGATCTGTACGGCCATGCCACCGGCGACGAGGTTTTGAAAAAATTTTCCGATACCGTCAGCAGCGCCCTGCGTGCTGTCGACATCTTCGGCCGGGTCGGCGGCGAAGAGTTCTGCATGATCCTGCACAACGCCGAAATCGAAGATGCCATGCTGGTGTGTGAACGCCTGCGGGTGAAGATTATCGAGGAATGCCAGCTCGACATCGTCAAACAGACGGTCACCTGCAGCATGGGCCTTGCCACCGTCGCCCGCGAAGATCTGGAATTTTCGACCCTCATGCAAAAGGCCGACACGGCGCTTTATGAGGCAAAGGCGACGGGCCGCAACAAATGCGTTGCCCACAAGAGTTCGTATCCGGAACACGCTCCGGCCCTCTGACCGGCCCAGACCGTCTGGCCTGCTCGCGGCCACGTTCGACACGCGATGCCGTAGCGTTTTCCCGGCTTCCCGCGCAAAACTGCGCGCTAATTCGAACCCAACGCGCCAATATGTCGCATCGGGACGTATTCTTGCCGTTCTTTTGACGCCGCCCTCCGTATATGCAACAGTAGTGTAATCGTAGCGGAGCGGGACAAGACGACATTACACTAGAATGCAATACTGAAGCGGACCCTCCGCGCAAGGACCTCTACGGCTTGAATCTTGTATATTCTTGCCTGAACAGATCTTGGAGGGACATTTGTTCACAAAAATACTAGTTCCGATTGACCTCAGTCATGCGGATAAACTTGAAAAAGCCATCGCAACGGGTGCTTATATAGCAAAAACCAATAGTATTCCCGTGGTATTTGCGGCGGTAACTTCAAACACCCCAAGCGCCCTTGCCCACACTCCGGACGAGTTTCGGGAAAAGCTGGCTGCCTACGCTGCCGCAGAAGGGCAGAAACACGGGATCACCGCTACCGGTCATGCCGTTTTCTCTCACGATCCGGCTGTCGACCTGGAAAACGCGATTCTGAAGGCTGTTCACGATACCGGCGCGGATCTCGTGGTCATGGCGACGCACATCCCGCACGTGCCGGATCACTTCTGGCCGTCGAACGGTGGACGCGTCGCGAGCCATGCAGATGTTTCCGTCTTCCTCGTGAGATAACCCGTTTCCCGAACAAAAGGAGCGCTCCCATGAGCGACAATCAAGGCATTCCGGATCCGGAAGGCGCCGCCAATCTCATCGACACCGAATACGAGATTGGCCAGGACAACATCGAAACTTCTGTCGGCCCTTTCAGCCTCGACATCCACAATCCGGTTTTCCTGGTCTCTGGCCTGACCATCGTTGCCTTCGTCTTTCTGACCCTTGCCTTTCAGACCGAAGTCGGCCCGATGTTCGATCATCTGCGCAAGTGGCTGACATCTAACCTCGACTGGTTCTTCATCATCTCCGGCAACGTCTTCGTCCTCGTCTGCCTGGCGCTGATCGTCACCCCCCTCGGCAACGTCCGCATCGGTGGCAAGGACGCCGAGCCTGACTATACCTACTTCGGCTGGTTCGCCATGCTGTTCGCCGCCGGCATGGGCATTGGCCTGATGTTCTTCGGCGTTCTGGAACCGGTCTATCACATGGCCTTTTCCGAGCCGATCGGTGTGCCAAAACCCTTCGACGCCGACGGCAATATCATTCCGGAAAATGTCGCGGCCGCGAAGGCCATGGGCATGGCCGCAACCATCTTCCACTGGGGCCTGCACCCCTGGGCGATCTACGCCGTGGTTGCACTTGCTCTTGCGATCTTCTCCTTCAACAAGGGTCTGCCGCTGACCATGCGCTCGGTGTTCTATCCGATTTTCGGTGAGCGCACCTGGGGCTGGCCGGGCCATGTCATCGATATCCTGGCCGTGTTCGCGACCCTTTTCGGTCTTGCGACCTCACTTGGCTTTGGCGCCCAGCAGGCAAATGCAGGTCTCGATTTCGTTTTCGGCATACCTGTCAGCACCACGGCACAGGTCGTGTTGATCATCGGCATCACCGGCGTTGCGCTGGTCTCGGTTCTGCGTGGTCTCGACGGCGGCGTGAAGGTTCTGTCGGAAATCAACATGCTGATTGCGGCTCTGCTGCTGGTGTTCGTGATTGCCGCTGGTCCGACCGCAACGCTGGTCTCCGACTTCTTCTCCAACATTATTGCCTACGGCAGGGAAATCGTACCGCTGTCGATGCCGTTCGGCCGCGAGGACGACAGCTTCCGCCAGGGTTGGACATCGTTCTACTGGGCCTGGTGGATTTCCTGGTCGCCGTTTGTCGGCATGTTCATTGCACGCGTCAGCCGTGGCCGCACTGTTCGGGAGTTCATCGTCTGCGTCCTGATCATTCCGACCATCGTGTCCGTAATCTGGATGACAGCGTTCGGCGGCACCGCCATCGAACAGGTCCTGGCCAGCAACGACAGCCAGGTGCATGAATACGTGATCGCGAGCTACAGCCCCGAACTGTCGCTGTTCGGCATGCTCGCCGATCTGCCGATGGCATCGATCACCTCGTTCATCGCCATCATTCTGGTCATCGTGTTCTTCGTCACCTCCTCGGACTCCGGCTCTCTGGTGATCGACACGATCACGGCAGGCGGCAAGGTCGATGCGCCGGTGCCGCAGCGCGTGTTCTGGTGTACCTTCGAAGGTCTGGTCGCCATCGCGCTTCTGCTTGGCGGGGGCCTGGGTGCCCTGCAGGCAATGGCGGTCTCGACCGGGTTCCCCTTCACGATCGTGCTGTTGCTGGCCTGCTACGCCATCTTCAAGGGACTGGCGGACGAGCCGCGTTGACCTGAGACAGCAGGAACACCTGGAACGGGCGGCTCTGGCCGCCCGTTTTTGCATCCGAACATGACGAGCCACGTTGCAGTCATCGCGGACAGGCGAAGGGCGACCGGATGATCTGACGGCCTTTAAAAAGCAGGCGGCAATCGCCAGCCGACTTGTCTAGTCGGCCAGCTTGGGGGCCAGTCGCACGCCGGGAGGCGGCGAGCTTTCACGGATCCGCACATCGGGTTCGATCACGATGGGCGTATTGGGCACGCGGTCACCCGCGATCTGGCGCAGCAGGGTCAGTGCTGCCAACCGTCCGATCTTGTCCGGCTGGGCTGACACCGTCGTCAGCGCCGGCGTACGCGCATCAGCGCCGTCGATATCGTCGTAACCGGTAATCGCCATGTCCGGCCCCGGCTCGATCCCCGCTCGCCGGAACGTGGTCATCATTCCAAGGGCGACGAGATCGTTGAAGCCGACGATGGCTGTGGGGCGATGTTCGGCTTCCAGGATCTTCGGCACTGCGGCCCGGCCATCGGCCTGGGTCATCAGCTCCGGCAGGTCAAGCTGGCTTGCGGGATCGATCCCCGCTTCTTCCAGCGCCTTGCGCCAGCCGGCATTGCGGTAGCGGCCGGTCGAGCTGCCACGGCGTCCGCCAACCATGGCGATGTCCTTGTGTCCCTGTTTGATCAGGTGCTTGGTGATCTGATAGGTGCCGGCAAGATCGTCACCGCGTACGCACGGTGCCCAGACCCCCGGAACCTCGCGCGCCACCAGCGTCACGGGTATCCCCTGGTCCACCAGCCTGTTGATCTCTTCGGCCGAGGTTCCGACCGAAGGACACAGGATCAATCCGTCCGCGCGGTGCTGCAGCAGCGTGTTGACGAACGCACGCTGGCGTTTGACGTCGTCGCGGTGGTTGCAGATGAAGATCATCTGCCCCTGCTCTTCCAGAACGTCCTCGAGCGCAGAAAAGACTTCGGCGAAGTAAGGGTTCAGGATGTCATGAACGGCAACGCCCACAATCTGGCTGCGGGCGGTTCTGAGAGAAGCCGCCGACCGGTTGTAAATATATCCGATCTCCTCCGCGGTCTGCTTGACCTTCGCCCTGGTTTCCTCGGCAACAAGCGGACTGTCCCGAAGCGCCAGCGACACGGTTGCCGTGGAAATACCGAGCTGGTCGGCAATGTGCCCGAGAGTGAGCCTTTTACCAGGCTTTTGCGGAAATTCCGGCTGGGAGGGAGGGGAACCGTTGTCTTCAGACATTCCTATTTCTCAATAACCGCAGCGGCGTTGGGAGAGACCGTTATAGCCCTCTCCCCTCTGGGTAAACAGGTTTTTCTGTTTTTCCGAAGTTTGGGATCGAAGCCCCTCACAAGGATCAGCGCCGTCCAGCGGGAGCGGAATCGTCGAATTCCTCACGTAGATTGACGACAACCCTGCGGTTCTGCGACTGACAGGTGACCTTGTCGCAATCCGTCACCGGACGCTCCACGCCATACCCCTTCACCCACATGCGCTTGGGATTGACCCCCAGTTTGACCAGTTCGGCCATGACCGCGTTCGCCCGTTGGGTCGACAATGTCTTCTGCGCAGCCTCGCTGCCCGGATCGTCGGCGTGGCCCTGGATCTTGACCAGCCACTTCTTGTTCGACTTCAGCCACTTGGCCTGATTTTCGATTGTGATGCGAGCCTCATCGGTGACCACAGCCGAGCCCTGGTCGAAATAGACCCGGCGACCGACATTGATGATGAATTCTTCTTCCGAACCCGACGAAATATTTCCGAAACCGGCGGCCGGTGCGTTGGTCACGTCGGGTGACGACAATCCACCGGCGCTGTTGCAGCCGGCGACTCCAAATCCGATCATGAGCGCAAAGACTGCGCCCCGGCCGATCCGGCCAAATGTATTTTCCAAGGAAAGCCCCCAAATCCTCTTTCAGTTTCCCCCTCGCCCGGCAGCCCTCAGCCCCTTCGACTGCAGCTCCGCCGGTCGATTGCAAATTGCTCCGGATGAACGGGCTCAGCCCGCTTTCTCTCCAAGATGCTCCAGCACCAGAACGCCGGTCCCCTTGGGGCAGCGCTGGTAAAGGTCGACAATGTCTTCCGGGAACATGCGCACGCAGCCACTCGACACATCATGGCCGATGCTCCAGGGCTCCAGCGTGCCGTGCAGCCGGTACCCGAGATCGCTTCCATCCCGATAGAGATACAAGGCCCGTGGCCCGAGTGGATTGTTGGCAGCTCCGCCTTCGACCATTCTTGGAAGATCCGGCTGCCGCTTCAGCATCTCCGGTGGCGGCACCCACCTCGGCCAAAGGGCCTTGCGGTCAATCCGGGCGCGGCCGAACCACTGGAAGCCTTCACGCCCGACGCCAACGCCATAACGAAGCGCGGTGTTGTTTTCCCATACCCAGTACAGGAAGTGATTGTTGGTATCGACCACCACGGTGCCGGGTGGCTCGTCACTGAAATACTTCACCATCTGCCGATGCCAGACGGGATCGATCTTCTTGAAGTTGGTTCTTCTGTATTGAAATCCGCTATCTTCCTGATAGCCACTGAAATAAGCGTTTGCAGCTGCATTGGCGTGCGCCATCTGCGGCAAGGCCAATGTGCCTGCCGTGGCTGCTGCCCCTGTCAAGAACCTGCGGCGGTTCAGCTCCATCCCACACCTCCCTTAAAGGCTGGCGATCCTTCCTGACCGGCGGTTGTTTTAACCCCGGCGGGTATTAAGACGGGAACTAACCAATCCCGTCAACCGCCTAAGGCCAGCGTGCGGGCAGATGCAGCCTTGATCAGATCCCCTTCACGCGTTCCCGGTAGAGGATGTAGAGGCCTGACGCGACGACGATGGCTGCTCCGAGAATGGTCGTATACGTGGGCACGTCGTCGAAGATCAGGAAGCCAAGCGCGATCATCCAGACAATCTGCGTATAGATGAAGGGCGCCAGCACCGGTGCAGGCGCGATCCTGTGCGCCATGATGAACAGGAAATGCCCACCCGCACCAAAAGCGCCGGTCGCGAACAGCAGAACCCATGTCCACAGGTCCGGAGGCGTGACCCAGACCGAGATACCAGCCGGCGCCATGGCAATGGCTGCGACAATACCTGAAATGATCAGCATTCCGGCAGAGCTATCTGTTGCCGTGAGCTGGCGTGTCAGCAGCGCATAGACCGCGTAAAAGGACATGGCCGCAACCGAATAGATCGCCGCCCAGTGCATACCGCCAAGTCCTGGCCGGGTGACCACCAGAACCCCGATGAAGCCGACAATGATCGCAATCCAGCGGCGTAATCCGGCCCATTCACCCAGCAGCGGCCCGGCAAGGGCGGTGATGACGAATGGCGCGGCGAACATGATCGACATTGTTTCGGCCAGCTGCAGGTAACGAACCGCCAGGAAGTTGAAAATGGTGGTGCCGAGCAGACAGAACGACCGCACGATCTGCAGGACCGGCCGGTTCGTCTTCAGGAGCGAAGGTTTCTTCCAGACCTGGAACAGGACCAGCGACAGGATCACATGACTGACGAACCGCATCCAGACGATCTGCAGCGTCGGCAGGCTGGCCGACATGTATTTGGCCGTTGCATCCAGAACGGAAAAACTGAGGCAAGCCAGCACGATGAGACCGATCCCGGCGAGCGGCGCCGTGGCAGCGGCGGCATTGCCGGTCGAACGGTGCTGACTGTCATGCGCCATCGGCGGCGGCCCTTTTCAAACGATCATCCGCAGATGAAAAAGAGAGTAGCGGACATGTCCCGGCAGGAACGGTCCGGTTGAGATAATTGCACCAACCCACTACCTAACCTTAAAAGACAAGCGGGGGCGGTTATGCCGGTTGCAGAAATTGAAACATGGCTGGGACGCCTTTCCATTACGGAAGTTGACGGCGCAATCACCCAATTACACTGGAACGGGCCCTCTGGCAAAGAAGAAACACCGTTGCTCAAGGAAGCGGCACGCCAGGTACAGGCCTATCTCGCGGGTGATCTGAAAACCTTCGACCTGCCGCTCGCCCCGAAAGGCGGCGAGCTGCACCAGGCGGTGTTCAAGGCAATGCTCGCAATCCCCTATGGCGGAACCCGCACCTATGGCGACCTTGCCAGGGAACTGGACACATACGGGCAGCCGATCGGCCAGGCCTGCGGAGCCAACCCGATACCGATCATCATCCCCTGCCACCGGATCCTGTCGGCGAACGGCCTTGGCGGATATTCCGGCTCGGGCGGTACGGAAACAAAGATCGCCCTTCTGAAACTGGAGGGTGGCTACCCGTTCCTGGTCTAGCGCAACTCAAGTCGTCGATGTCAAACACCTGCCACTCCGGCCCTGTCGATAAAGGCAAAGACCTGAGCAACGGCAGGGACCCGCCGAGACGCATGCTCTGACCGATTGGTCATATCACGCGCACGGCAGGCTCACATTTCCTCACAGGACCAGAGAATCTGCTCCCGTGATCTCGACAAACTGCGGTCGGCTGTCGGGCAGCTCAAGCTCGTCTGCAAGCGCCGCCAGCGGGTCTGCATCCCTCAACGGTCCGAAATCGAAGCCCGACAGGTCTTCCAGAAAGGCAACGGACACCTGGAACGTCTTGTACTCACCAAAGGCGAACCCTTCGACAGCTTCCGTCTCGCGGCGGTCCTGCAGGTATTTCTGAATGGCCTGTCCCTGACTTAACAGATAGGCGGTCGCGTGCAGGCGAAGACTGCCGTCGTCCTGCAAGGCATCCATCACCACCACTTTCCAGTACTGCAGGGGCAGATTGATGCCGACCCCATCGAGGAACGGATCCTCGTCGTCGTCGAAAAGGGGGCCGGTAAAGACCGTTGCCCGGAAGGCATGGGTCTTTGTGCTGTCGAGGATATGGTTTTCCAGACCTTGCCAGGTGGACCGGTTCTGGTTGAGGGAGGAATGCTGCGGCGAGGCGTTCGTGTAGTGGAACGTATCGTCGTTTGCCAGTTGCGCCACCGGGCGGTCATCGCCCCAGTTCGGGTCCTCGCGCCGAACCATGTGTCCCCGGTCCAGATCTCCCGGGAAGTCGCCCTTGCCGAGCTGCGCTTCCACCGGAATGCGCCGATCGAAAAACCACTTGTCCGGTTTCTTGCGTTTGATCTTGATTGCCTTTTCGCCGTCGATGTTGACGACAGTGACCACGGGGCTTCTGCGATCGACATCATAGAGAAGCCCGAAGTGGGTATAGCGCAGCTCATGCGGACGGCCGGCGAGCGCATCCGTCGGGCTGGCCAGATTGAACATGCCGTCCGGCAACTTCGGAAAGTCGACCTTTTTCGACAGGAAGTTGGGATCGTAGCCGTTCCGGCCGATAAAATGGTTCGGGTCGTGGAATCCGTCGGCCACCTCCTGTTCAAGGCTAGCCTCGACCAGGACCTGTGTGGGCCGATTGCCTGACAGAAGGTCCCGCAGCGTGCTCGCCCTGACAGCGCTGTTGGCAATTCCATAGGCTCCGGCGAAGTGCAACCCCACCACCTTGTTGCGATCAAGGCTCAGGATCGGCGAGCCGGAGTTTCCACCGAGCGTGGTGCAGTCGTGGCTGAGCACGGTTCCCGGCGCAACCGGCATCATCTTGCCCGGAGCAAACCGCTTCACATCGTATAGGCCCTTGAAATACTTCTCCATTTCGGTGCGGTCGTTTCGGCTGTCGAAGGCCGGATAGCCGATCACCGCGACGATCTCGTCCGTTTCCGCGTCCGTATCCACCAGAGGCAAGGGCGCCACGGCGAAGCCGGCAGGTTTTTCGATCCGCCCGATCGCGACGTCGGCGCTGGCATCATCTGCAAGATAGGTGAAGCGAAGGATCTCGGCCGGGCGCTCGTCTGACGGCAACGCGCCAACCTCTTCGTTGAAATCCACGCGCGCACCGTAACGGACCATCGTGAAGGGCGAGCGCATGAAGACGCCCTCTCCCCTGGCGTTTCGGCGTGCGACAATCTTGGCCACGTGCCGGTTGGTCACGACAAGAAGATGCCGGCCATCGGCTTCTTCTCCAACCACCCAGGCGGTTCCGCCCCAGGTCATCGAGTGGTTGATGAATTCAACCCGCCCGACCGAGCCGATCCAGTGTTCGTTCCGCTTGATCTTGATGTCTATGTCGGCACCGAATTCATCCGGCAGCGGGATCAGCGAGGCCGCGCCGTTTTCAACAACCATCGGCGGCCGGGTAACCAGTCGCACGATGGCTTCCAGTTGCGTCAACGGCGTGCCGGCGGCTTCAAGCTGGCCGAGGGACATATCCAGCGCATCAAGCGTATCCGGTATGTCCAGTCCAAGTTGCTCGACAAAGGGGTGTCCTGCCTCGATGGCGCGTTTCGCAGCCTCAAGCCGTCCGCCCGATTTCAATGCTTCGAGCCGTCCCTGACTTTCCAATGATGCTCGCGTGTTCATGGAAATTCCTCCAATATCAATGTCTGTATTATTGTCCGGTATTCCCCATAGGTTCGGGCATCGACGAGGCTTGCGGCCTTGCCGGAAACACGGAACCTGAACAGTGCCCGGTTCTCTCCTTTCTTTCGTGTTTGACGAACCTGCAAACGCACGCGACTAGAACAATGTCGACGCGTCGACCGGTTCGTTTCTTTTCGCAGCATCAGCCCCGATCACGGCCAACGCCGCTGTCAGGGCTGGCCCCATGAGCCTGGGTGCAAGGGCAGCTGCAATGTCCTGGGCAGAGCCCGCGGTCATCGCCATTGCCAGAGGCCGCATCAGCCGTCGCTCGAAAACACTCCGGGCACGCCGGGCCCCTTCTTCCGTGTCGGGATAGTCGGCCGCATAGGCCAATCGCCGCAACAGCGCTCGGGCGGTTGCCGGCGGATCCTTCCGGGAAATCAGACTGTTGACCCGCGCCATCAGCAAGACATCGCTCTCGCCGTTGCCCCAGTAAGACGGCGGCGTACCCGGGTAGGACCAGATACCGCCACTGAAGCGACGCCAGCGTTCGGCCGCCCGCGCAACCGTCGGCGCATCCGGAACAGCATTGAACACTGCAAATGCCCCTACCCAGTCGCAGGTAAGGCCCAGTGCTCCCAGAATTTCCGGTCCTTCGATCTCGATGTCGCTGGAATAGCGTTCGAAACTGTCGAAGAGATCAGGTGTTCCCAGCATCTCCAGCGTTTCATGCAACCCCTCGTAAAAGCCGCGCAGATATTGCGCCATGCGCGGACTGTGCTGAATGCGGGCAAGAACGCTCAAGGGCGCGATCGCAGGGTTCATTCGGGCAATGGTGTGCTGATCCGTGTCGGGATGCTGCTGTCCGGTCATGATCGCAAACCGCTCGGCGCGGTTGGCACCCTGCCGGATTGCATCTGCCGGGTACTCCGAAACCCTCTCGCCGAACCTGAAGACGGACATGGCAACCGGATCCAGGATCTCCACATACTCCGGGCGCCCTTCCTGGCTGGCCATGAGAGCGAATTCCAGCGCCCCTTTCAGGGCAATCCTGGAACCCTCGGAACGCGCCTGCCAGGCTGTTGCCGCCAGTTTTTCATCACCACGCAACCGGGCGACAAGTCCGTCGAAATCCGCTTCCGCTTCGATTTCCAGCAGGACCAGCCCGTAGAGGCCCGGGTCTTCCCGGCTCAATCGTTCCAGCAAGGATTTCGGCAGCTTCCGCCAAAGGGACATGGCCCGCGCCCACTGGCCGGAGAGCCAGAAATAGGCAAGCGTGGCAGCAGCTTCGGGACGGGAAGGTGACGGATTTCGCGGAAAGGCGTTGTTGAGGGTGAAGATATGATCGGCCTCGAACACATCGCCCCGCCGAAGGGTCAGTTCGAGTTCGCGGATCAGCTCCGGCTCGACCTCCTCCGCTTTCGAAGTCGGAACCGGTTCGGATGTTCCCTGCTCGCTGCTGGTGTAGCGCGCCCGGCGCGAGCGCTCGCCGCGCTCCTGCAGAATGGCATTCGTCGCCGGAAGAGGAAGTTCGTCCAGTTCATCTTCGCTGAGGCCCGCAACGTCGGCTGCGGTGAATTCGGGCATCGGGTCTCCGGCCCGCGTCGCCTGGAAGGCATGATAGAGCGCGGTCTCACGGTCGAACCCGGCGAACCAGTTTGCTGCCGCCCGGTCTATTCTTGCGGCCAGCTCCGGCTTTTCGACGTAGAGCATGGGCAGGATTTCCCGCCGCAGGTCGCCGCGGTGTTTCAGCCAGTCCTGACCGTCAACGGCCACCAGCCAATGGTGGCTGCTCAGTTCCTGCCAAAGTCGCCTGGACGCAGCTTCATCGATATCCTCACCGAGCCCGAGCGCCGGCGCCAGAACGAACTGGATTGCCTCGGCGCTGATCCGGCGCAGGACAAGACCAGGATGTGCCAGCTTCGCCAGCAGCGAGTCGTCAATGCGCGAAAGGATAGCCCGGTAAAGATAGGCTTCCGTGATGCTGCCTGCTTCGCCGTATTCCAGTTCACCCGGATCGAAGTCCTCCGCCTGGGTTACCTTGGCTGAAAGCCGCAGCATCAGCGGGTTGCCACGCGAAAGTTCGAAGATCCTGTCATGCAAATCCGGGGGAGCCCCCAACTTGTCCAGAAGATTGCGGGATTCCGTCTCGCTCAGGCCTTCCAGCTCCAGAGGCGGTCCCTCGATGCGTTTGCGGACGGAATCGAGCGCATCTCCCCGTCCGGCCGCAATGATCGAGATCGGCGACAGCCCGGCCCGCACCAGATTGTCCAGAACCTCGAACAGCAGAATGGGCCGGGTTTCGCCATGACCGCGCAACACTTCAAGCGTATCCAGCACCAGGACCACCTGCCCGCCATGCGACCGCACCGCAGCGCCCATGGCATCGACCAGCTCGGTCGGCAAAAGGGTACTGCTCACCGTCGTGCCGGTCGTTTCCGCATTGCCGGAATACTTGAGCCTCAGGTCGCGCAGTCTGGGGGCTTCGTCCGTCAGGATATCGCCCAGCTGGCGGGAGAGCTCATGCACCAGCTTGTCGGGATCTTCCAGGTTCAGCCCGCGCCGGTCGAAGTCCAGGCGCAGAACGATTGGCGCCTTTTGAACAGACCTGTGTTCCGCCATTGCCCGGTCAATCAGAAAGGATTTGCCGATGCCCGGCAGACCGGTGATGAACAAGGCGCTGACAGGTGTTTTTTCCTGGGGCCGCGCGCACCAGTCGAGCAAGCGGGCCAGTTCCTTCTCCCGGCCAAAAAACTCCCGGCTCAGCATGGCATTGGCCCGCCTTGCGGCATCCACGCGGTTCATGACACCGCGCAGGCGCACCAGCAACGGATAGGCAGGCGCACTCGGTCCGGCCCTGTCGAGGTCATCGGATATCTCTTCGATCCGTTTGAGCTGATCCTGCTCGGGCAGATCCGGTGTTTCCGCAATCAGTCGTTCGATGGTCTCCTGCGAGAACGGTTCGTCACCACGCAGGGCTCTGGCAACAGGTGTGTCTTCCTCCGGTGTTTCGATGGTCTTGAGCACACCATGGCGAGGCCCGTTGCGAAGAGACCAGACCGGCTCGGAGGAAATTTCCAGGACGACCTTGTTGAGCTCCGTCAGCAGCCGGGCAATCGTCAATGGCGTCAGCTTCTCCTGCAAGACCTTGGACGCCGCCTCCACCGCATCACGCGGCGTGAAGGTTTTGCGCGTTGCGGCAAACCGCATGGCCGCCTTCAGGCCTTCCGCGAGCTGGTCACCGTCCTTGCTCATGGCGATGATGCTCCTTCGGCCGGAAGCAACGGTGCGAGAGACCTTTGCAGATTCTCCGAAACGGTTTTCACTTCCGCACTGCGATAGACCGTTCCCTGGGCTTGCACGCCGTGAAGGGCCTGCATCAGAACGAAATCGACCACATGCGTCGGCAGGCCAAGCCCCAGCGATCGGTTGATCGCCTCAAGCGTATGACGCACATCCTCGCGGTCGAACTGGCCGATGTAATCCACCATCACCCCCGGCCCCGTCAGCGCACTGGCATTTTCCGCCTTTGGCCCCGGAACGCTGTAGGTCTCTCCACCGGCCATGACAAATCGAAGGCGCGTATCGCTCAGGATCATTGCCAGAAGCAGTTCCAGTTGCTGTTGTGCCGCCTTGCGCAAGCCTCCGCGCGGATTGTCGAAATAGATCCAGCTCGGCTTGTCCGCGGTTGCGCCGGTCGTCTTGGCCAGGAGGTCCACCAGTTGCCTGGCGCGGTCCTTGTCGCTTGCCCCTTCACTGGTTTCGTCGTCCGCAGCCCCCGGCCGTGCCAGCAGCGGCGTTCCGCCGTGCAATCTCTCGTTCAGCGTTTCCAGCAGGTCTTCCATTCCCAGAGACAGTTCAACCCTGAACACCTGCGCCGCTTGACCGTTCTGCGCCAGAACCTGACACAAAAGATCGTAGGAAAATTCCAGTCCCGTCGTCTGGTCGATCTCCATCCGCTTGATCCAGATCCCGCGCAAGTGACGGGCGGCTCCCCGCACCACGTCATGGATGGCATGACAATAGCGCTGCCGTCCGATAATCAGATGACCATCGACACGCCCTGTCAGCGAATAGATGTAAGGCGGTGCCCGGTCCTCCGCAATTGCCTGGGTAAATTCCTCTATGCCGGCGAAGGTGGCGTAAGGAACGATCTCGGAAACGCCGTTCAGCTGTCCCTGATGGAAGCCGGCGAATGCAAGATCCGTGTCGAAAACCGACCCGCCTGACGACCCGGGTCTGGTGACACCGTCCTCCCATTCCAGTTGGATACGAGGCGGATCATCGATCGTCGCACGACCGGTAACGAAGGTGACGCCCCTGCCGTTGTCGTCCTGTCTGTGGCTCAGGCAAAGCTTTCTCCGCCCGGTGATCCACGCCGGAGGTTTCGCCGGCAATTCGTAATACGTTGTCATCGGTTGCTCGATGGCGAGCAAGGCGACATCCGGGTTGGCACGCAGGATATCCCCGTCCTGCAGACCGACATCCCATTGATCGTCATGGCAAGGCATCTCGAAACGCACACCAAGCACGCGCAGCGACTTGCTCCCTTCTTGCGTGCGAACCGTGAGGCCGGACCGGCGCTCCTTCCGCTTGTCCTTGACTGTTACATGCCAGGCGGTCAGCGCGAGCCGGTGAGACACGAGTGTCGCGATACCGCAAAACCCTATTTCATCGAAAACATACAGCTTGAAGCCCAGCATCTTGTGCGCGAAATCACCGAGATCCTCGAGGTCGAAATTGGCCGCGTTGATCGGCTCGATTGGTTGGGTGAGGTGGAACATGAACTCCCAGCCAAGATTTTCCTCGTTCAGATAATCAGCCAGCAGTTCTTCAAGAGGCTGCCCGGTGATGCCCGCCGTACTGCGCAAGGCGTCGAGCGTCATCAGGGAATCCGTGAACCCCTGAACCCGGCGCAACACCCTGTCGACAGCCGCTTCGTTCTGCTCCAGATGCTGCTTCAGCTCTGCACTGGTTACCGGCATGACCAACACCGTATCGAGAATCGTTAAATCAATCGAGCCTGTCTCTTCGAGCCGACACGTCAGTCAACCGCCGACGGTCGGATGAGAATATGCGTCTTGTCGGTCAAAATACGGCCAACCGCACGTTCTCCCAGGCTTCGGAACCCAAGGGCACAATTATAGCGTCATTCAAGCTGAAAATAAACGCACAAGTATACGCCGCCTGATGCGGCTGCAGACGCCGAAAAGGACGATCCTGTGCTCGCAAGCAAAGCAACAGGTATCGTCCATTCCGTTTGTCCTGTCTGCCGAAACCCGTTTACCGAACGAATTCGACGGTCACGAAAACAAGTTCTGCTTCGCCCGTGTTGGTGAGGTCGTGCACGAAGGCCGTATCCGGCGACAGATCCGACATATGCCGGGTATCACCCGCCCTGTAGGTCACGTCCAGAATGCGGCCATCCGCCTGACGTGAAACGGCCTTGCCATCGGTCAGGACGGTCCAGAAATAAGGCCGCTCGTGCCGGTGGGCAGGCAGTGTCTCCCCCGGCGCCAGTCGGAGATGCCAGATTTTCACGCCGTTTTCTTCCGACACCAGATGCGTCCCGACCCTGCCGGTCGCCATTGCAATCTCTGCCTTGCTTATTGGTGTGGTCATGCTGCCACCGGATAGCTTGTGTAACCTGCGGCATCACCACCGAAGAGAGTCGACCCATCGAAATCGGAAAGCGGCACTCCGTCCGCCAGGCGGCGCGGAAAGTCCGGGTTCGCGATGAAAGGACGACCGAAGGCAACGAGGTCCGCATATCCATCTGCAAGGATCCGGTCTGCCTTCACCTTGGTATAGCCACCGGCAACAATGACGGTACCGGAGTAGACCTCTCGCAAGGCAGCCCGGAAGCTTTCGGGCGTTTCAGGCGCGTCGTCCCAATCGGCCTCGGCAAGATGAACATAGGCAAGACCGATCTTGTCCAGTTCCCCGGCGAGCTTCAGGATCGTCTGCGGTGCGGCCGGATCGTCCATGCCGCGCTGGGTGATGAAGGGTGAAAAGCGAATGCCGGTCCGCTCCGCCCCCATGACTTTTGAAACGGCTTCGGCCACTTCCCGCGCAAACCGGATGCGGTTTTCCTGACTGCCGCCAAAAGCATCCGTCCGCCGATTGGAGGTCGATCGCAGGAATTCGTCGATCAGATACCCATTGGCGGCATGGATCTCGACACCGTCAAACCCGGCTGCCCTGGCGTTGGCTGCAGCTGTCCGGTAGTCCTCGACGATGGCAGAAATCTCTTCAGCCGTGAGTGCTCGCGGAACGGGACATTCGATCATGCCACCCTGCCCGGTCTCCGGATCAACTGCCCAGATGGACGCACCCGGGACGATGGCCGAAGGGGCAACCGGCTGGCCTCCACCCTGGAACTGGGCATGGCTCATGCGGCCGACATGCCAGAGCTGCAACACCATGCGTCCGCCTTTTTGGTGAACGGCGTCCGTCACCTTGCGCCAGCCATCGACCTGTTCCGCCGAATGGATGCCGGGTGTGAAACTGTAACCCTGGCCCTGAGGTGAGATCTGCGTGGCCTCGCTGACAATCATCCCGGCGCTTGCCCGTTGGGCGTAATAGTCCGCCATCATGTCATTGGGCACATTGCCCGGCTGCGTACTGCGCGAGCGCGTCATGGGAGCCATCACGATGCGCGACGGCAGGGCAAGGGGACCGAGGTCATATCGGTCGAACAGGCTGGCCATGGAAAGTCCTTTCACAAACGTCAGTTGATCAGGGCGCCGCCGTCGACATCGATCACGGCACCGGTCATGGAAGGGTTGTCGATCAGTAGGAGATAGGCTGCCGCCACATCCGCAGGTCTTGCGAAACGCCCGGCGGGAAGGGTCTCTGCAGCCTTGTTCAGCATGGCTGTCCGGGCGGCTGGATCCATTGCGGCGTAAGCGGATGTATCGGTAAGGCCCGGGCTGACGACGTTGACCCGGACGGGAGCAAGCTCCTTCGCCAGCACCTTGGCACCTGCCTCCAGCGCCGCATTCATTGTGGTTTTCACAAAGGTACCGGGAACCGTTCGCCGCGCCAGAAAACCACTGGTGAATGTTATGGTACCGCCCGGTCGAACATGCTTGGCCGCAGCTTGCGCCACCGCGACCGCACCCCAGAATTTCGTGTCGAAAGCGGTTTTGGCTGCCTCGAGATCAAGACCGGACACGGGTCCACCCGGCGCCTGGCTGCCGGCCGTGAAAACCACATGATCAACCGGACCGATCGCGGTGAAATAGACAGCAACCTCTTTCGGGTCTTCAACGTCCAGTCCATTGGAGCGCCCTGCGCGCAAGACCTCTCCCGGCCGGCTTTCCAGCGCATCGGCCACAGCACTTCCGATGCCGGATGTGCCGCCAATGACGACGGTTCTTGTTTCCTGGGTAAATGCCATCTCACGCACTCCTTTGGTCGGTTTCCCGAAAGACGGTTTCAATCAGCTGACCGGTGGGCGTGCGGAAGAACAGACGACGCTCGCCCAGTTCCGGCAGCTCCATGGGAGAATAGGCAATGCCAAGCCGTTCCAGCTTTGCCCGGAAAGCCCCGTAACCTTCGAGGCGGAAACCGATATGGTCCCAGCCGTCCGCCTGCCGATCCTCTTCTGCGTGTGGAGGAATTCCGATCAGATGAATGAGCGGTTCATTTCCGAAGTAGAGCCAGTGCCCCGGAATTTGGCGGATGGGGCGTGGACGCGGACGCTCTTCCAGATCGTCGAAGACCCGAAGGAAGAAGGCACGTGTTGTCACCAGATCGTGGGTTCTAATGGTGATATGATCGAGCAGCATCCCGTTTCCTTTCCGGCAGCAATCATCGGACTACCGTTGTTGCCCACGAACCTAATGCTTGCGACAGAGCCAGATAATTGAGACAATTCCGAAACTAAAATTCGGAATTTTCGAATAATGATGGACAATCTCGCACTGTTCGTGCGCATTGCGGAAACGGGAGGCATTGCCTCCGCGGGCAGGGAGATGGGCTATTCCCCCGCTACGACGTCCGAGCGGCTGGCAGCACTTGAGGCTCACTATGGCGTCAGGTTACTGACACGGAGCACGCGCGCCCTCAGTCTGACCGAGGAAGGACGTTTGCTGCTGGACGGCGCCCGCCGCCTGCTTGCCGAGGCGGAAGAGCTGGATGTCCGTATCCGGTTAGGCGCGGAAAGACTGGCCGGACCCATTCGCCTGTCGGCACCGCTTGACCTCGGCAGAACACGCCTTCGGGCTGTGCTGGATCGGTTTCTGGAAACTCATCCGGACGTGACGATCGATCTTCACCTGAGTGACGGTTTCGTGGACGTTGCCTCGCAGGGGTACGACGTTGCGATCCGGTATGGCGAGTTGAAGGATTCAACACTTATCGTCCGCAAGCTTGCGGCCAACGCCCGGATTGTCTGTGCCGCTCCGTCCTACGTGGAACGCCATGGCCGTCCGCACCATCCCCGGGACCTTGCCCGGCACGATTGCCTGCTGATGCGTTTTGGCTCCGAGCCCGACAATTCCTGGCAGTTCCTGATCGACGGCAAGATAGTGCGCTGCCCGGTCAGTGGACGGCGCACGGCAAATGACGGCGGGCTGGTGCGCGACTGGTGTCTCGCCGGGTTCGGGATTGCCCGCAAGTCCCAGTGGGATGTTGCTGAAGACCTGGCAGCGGGCAAACTCGTGCCATTGCTGCGGGAATTCGAGCTGCCCCCCGCCGGGCTACAGGCTGTTTATCCAAAAGGCCGGTCGGGGGTGCGGCGGATCAAGGCCTTGCTGGAGGAACTGGAACCTGCATTCAAATGAAGGCAGTCCAGCCGACAGCGATTGGTCAGTCGTATTCGGGCCAGACTGCGTCCCCTGCCCCGTCCGGCCGGTACTCCAGCCGTCCCTTTTGAATCTGCCATTCGATGAAATATTCGCCCGTACTCTCGACGACGGGTTCAGCGCCCCGGACAACCGGGTCGAACAGGGTCAGACGCTGGGAATGTGCGCCCTTGTGGCAAACCGCGACAAAAAGCGGACGTTCCGGGTCTTCGCGCATGGTGTAGATACCGTCCTGCTCGCAATTGTCCGCATCACCCGAACAAAACGAGCAACCAGAGATATCGAGTGGAACGACCTCTCCGGACACACTGTCCGACACGACGATCCGGGCGTCTGGCGTGGGCTCGAATGTCCACGACAGGGAGCTGCCCACAATCTCGACCGCTTCGCCCGGCACCGGCTCGCCCTTCCGGCTTGCGTCTTCGACCAGTTCGTAGGAAGGGCACCACGGATTGGCAAAATCCTCCAGTAAAGCCAGCGCCTCGCTTTGCTGAAGTGCCAGCGTCATCTCGCAGGACGCCATGTTGATATAGGACGCGGTATTTCCCGGGAGCTTGCCAAGCAATCCGCATTCGCTCTGGCGCAGCGCCTCCCAGGTTTTTCCACCTTCAAACAGCTGTTTCGTATGCGCGGGATTGCAGAGCCGTTCAGCGAGTTTTTCGCGTCTGCGGTCCAGTTCCGCCCGCCGTTCCGCTGCCCGGTCCTCCAGGCACTCGCCAATCGCGGCGCCGCCGATCCGGTTCGCTGGATCCGCCTTGCAAGACTCAATCTCGGCTTCAAGACCCGCCGGCAATTTCGGTTCGGGATCAGGCGTCTGCGCGGTTGCCGCTGAACTTGTTCCGGCAAGGAGAACAATGAATGCCAGGAAAGGCCGTAGGGTTTTGCCGTGATCCAGCGTCGCAGAGAGCCGGGCAGCTTTGCCGCGCCTGACGGCTGTGGATTGCCCGAACCAATTCTTTCTCCCCCCAGTCATCGTGGCACTCATGGCATTCCCCCAGTTGCTGTTGACGACAGCGGTTGCTTGCGACGTCCTCGACAATCTTCATAAGCCGGATCAACCGTTTGTGAAACGCGAATGCTCTAGCGCCGGAGACCATAGCCCTGCATCCCCCAGATGGGCCATGGCCGGTAGACACAAAAAAGCGGCGAACGGTCCAGCCGTTCGCCGCGTGTTCATCTCGTGCCGGTGCCCCTTTGTCCGAAGCGTCACCGGTCGGTTTCAGCCAGGATGGCAGCGATGTCTAGAGTATCATCAATCCGATGAAGACCATCACCACCGCCAGCACACTCCAGGCCATGAGCTCCTGAAATTGAGACTGACGGGATTTGACCTCGCTCCATGTGCGGGCTTGCGCACCGTGTCTCAAACCGAATTGCGGGTGGTTGATGGAAGCATCCGACACGTGCCGGAACCGGTCTCGCAGCTCTGCTGCCCGGCGGGCACCGCGGTCCTCGTTTATCGTCCGATACCTCAGTTGCATGTGTGCATCCTCCGTATGTGCCAGTCTGGCTGCGACGGAGGTAAGAAGCACAAAGCCCCTTTTCAAATGACGGATTTGTAATCTTTCCCGGCCGCCCTGCACATGGTGCCACCTGGCGGCTGACGGGAGTTTCGGGAGCCAGATGTGGATCAGGCCACTGAAAGTTCCTTCTCCTTGGCCTTGTCTTTTTCCTTGGCTTCGGCTTCCGCGACTTCATCGCCGTCTGTGTCGAAATCGGCCTCGTGTTCCGGGTCGTCGTCGACGGAAATCGACAGGTTCTTCTCGACCTGCCGCAGCAGCTTCCGCAGTTTCTTGCGGTCCTTGTCCTCCAGACCGGACATGGCTTCCCGTTCCAGACGCTTCCAGGCCTTGTCCACCGACAGCACCAGTTCACGGCCGACATCGGTCAGATAAACGCGGGCAAGACGGCCGTCCGTGTCGGAAACCTGGCGGCGAACATATCCCTGACTGGAAAGCCGGGTCACCATCTTGGTGACGGTGGGCGGCTGCACACCAAGCGCGAGAGCCAGCTGGCTCATTGTGCGCCCGTCCGTATCTGCCAGAACCTTCAGCACCAGTTCCTGGCCGGGGTGCAGCCCGATTCGCATGAGATGCGCCCCGGACCGGGCCCGCTGCGCCTTCGCCGCCTGAACCAGCCGAAACGTTATGCTTTTCTTGTAATTAAAAGCCATCGCAGCAACCCCGTCTTCCAATCAACTCGAATCACGTTCATCAATGATGCGGCGGAACCCTAGCGGGAGTATTTAACCGTCAAATGACACTCGCCCGGGAAAAGTCGATTTTACTGAGACTGCGCAGACTTGGCGCCTGTTATCCAGCTAACTTTTGATGTACCGACCGCTGACGTGCCTCTGTCGAACGGTGATACAGACCATTACCATGGACATCCGGCACCTTTTTAAAGCGCGTCAGCCGGCTCAAGTGCACCATGCAGCGCATCGGAAACCTCGCGGCAATATTGACTGTATTCGGCGGAAGTCCGGAAACTGTCTTCTCGCGGGTAAGGCGCGTCGATTTCCATCTCGCGTATCACCCGGCCTGGCCGGGCGGCCATCACCACGATGCGACTGGAGAGATAGACGGATTCGAATACCGAATGCGTCACGAAAAGCACGGTCCAGCCGAAGGTCTTCTGCAGGTGCAGCAGGTCGTTGTTAAGCTTGAACCGGGTGATTTCGTCAAGCGCGGCAAAGGGTTCATCCATCAGAAGAACTTTTGGCCGGGTGACAAGCGCCCGGGCAATCGAGACCCGCATCTTCATGCCGCCGGACAACTGACGGGGAAAGTCTTCTGCAAAGTCGGCCAGTCCGACGGTCGCAAGTGCTTCCATCACCCTGTCCCGGGCAGCCTGGCGAGATACGCCCTTTAACCGCAGTGGCAACCAGACATTGGCAAAAACCGTTGCCCACGGCATCAGGGTCGGTTCCTGGAACACGAACCCGAGCTCATGTTCCTCCTGCCCGCTTCGCTCCGCCGGCCAGGAAACGGTGCCCGTGCTGGGATCGGACAATCCGGCGATGATCCTGAGCGCACTCGACTTGCCGCACCCGGATGGCCCAAGCAGGGACACGAATTCGCCCTCGCGCACATCCAGCGAGAAATCGTCGAGCGCGGTTGTGCCGTTTTCGAAAACCTTGCCGATACCGTTCAGGGATACAACGACGGGGGCCTTCTTGTGTGACGTCATGTGATCGCTTCCAGCGTTCCCGTTATGTGAACCGTCTCCACAGTGCCCGTCAGTCCTTGACCTTGAGCGCCCCTGCAAGCAGTGGAATGGCAACCGTCAGCACCGCAACGGTGATGAACGACGCTCTCAGCGAGAGATAGTCGCCAACAAAGCCCAGCAGCGGCGGACCGAACAGAAAAGCTCCATAGCCAAGTGTCGCAACGGCCGCAAGGGCAGCCCCTTTCGACATGTGCGGATCACTGGCTGCCCGCGACATGGCCAGCGGAAACAGCACCGCATACCCAAGGCCCATCACGAAACAGCCGGCCCAAACAGACCACAGACCTGCGCCGGAGACCAGCAGGATGCACCCGAGCAGCGCGACGATACCACTGACCCGCGCGGTCGGCACCGGCCCGAAGCGGGCGATCACCTTGTCACCGGACAGGCGCATGATCACCATGGCGATAGAGAAAATCGTGAAAGCGGCGGGTGCGATCGACTCGGCAATGCCAAGATCCTCGATCTGATAGAGCGCGGCCCAGTCCGTAACTGCGCCTTCGCCCAGCGCTGCCACCAGCGCCATCAGCCCGACCAGCACCAGAGCCCCCTTGGGCAGCGCGAAAAGCGGCGCCTTGCTGCCATCTTCGTTTTCCGCCTTGGTCTGCGGCCAGGATTGGCGCCAATACCAGACAAGGAATGGCGCCGCCACGATGCCCCACAGGACAAAATGCGACAGCACGCTGAGATCCGCCATGATCGCAAGCCCGCCGGCCAGGGCAGCAACACCCGCACCCAGGCTGTACAGCCCGTGATAGGAGGACATGATCGGACGCTCCAGCGCCTTTTCCACTTCAGCACCCCAGCCGTTCATGGAAATATCCAGCGCACCAATGCTCAGCCCTGCCAGGAACAATGCCGCTGTCAGCAAGGCCACGTTGGGCGAAAGACCGATCAGAACGAAACTGATGATGTTGGCGACCGCCAGCAACTTTGTCATGGGGGCCGCGCCCAGGCGGTCGATCAGCATTCCGGTAATGGGAAAGGCGACAAACGCACCGCAAGCCATGACAAGCAGAAGAATGCCGAAGCCGCTTTCATCGAGCCCGGTTGCAGACTTGATATTGGGAATTCGCGATGCCCACGTACCGATACTGGTTCCGCACATGAAGAAGATCGCCGAAACGACACGACGCGCGGCAATGGCTTGGCGCTGAATTGAAACTGACATGGAGCTAACATTTTCTGGGAGGGCGAGCGCCCGAAAGGGAGCCGTCTTTCTGTCACGCAAGTGCCAGCCTGACAAGCATCATTCCGGGTGAAATAAGCAGCGCCTTAAACCAGCTTCCGCGATAGGAAAAAATGCCTGCAGCCAGGTCTCGATTCTGTGCAGGACCAGGATTGCTGGCTCAAGTGGCCAGCCCGGACAGACGGGACTGGATTTCATTGGTCCGCTCCACTGCGGACTGATAGGCGGAAATGGCTGCAGCGGTTTCCGCCCGGGCCCTGTCCCCGCTCGTTCCGCCAGCATTCTCGGCACTATCCGAGCCGCCAGAATTGTTCCGGCCAGTCGTGCTGCCGGTACCAGCAGCTTCAGGATCGGAACCGGAGGCGGAATTGACATTCCCGTCGTCATCATCCCCGGACAGTTCTTCCGACTTCTTCTGCCGGACTTCTGCCTGCGCTTCGGAAATCTGGGCCCTTGCCTGCTGCGCCACCTTCAGATCCTGAGAAGACGGATCGGCAGGTGCGGTCGCAGCGCGAATGACAACCTGCATCTTGCGAATCGTGGCTTCCGGGGTGCGTTCCCTGGAGGTATCGATCTGGACCTCGCCCCCTATGGCATACCGCTTGCCGTCCGGTCCCTGCTGAAAGGTGTAGCTGGGCGCCCCGGCATAAGCACCGCCAACACGGGCATGTGCCTGCTCATGGGCACGGACTTCCTGGTCCCGCTGTTTCAATTTGTCGACCTGCTTTTCCTCGGCCTGGTCAAGGCCGTCGCCATCTGGGTCTTCGTCCTTTGCAGCATCATCCTGCGCCTGGCCAGCTCCACCGTTGGCGGCTTCGGCCTCCGCATCAGCACTATCGCCAGCAGGCGCCGAATTTGCGGGCGTTCCGGTCTCGGTTTCTTCGCTTTCGGGATTTCCGGGTGCAGTTGCCTGGCGGGATCGACCTGGCGCATCGGCAGAACCGTCGGCTTCCTGCAGGGCGATCACGGCTTGTGCGGTCAAGGTCGGCGAATTGCCGGCACGGGCAGAAATTGCCTGGGCACTTGCCTGGCTTGCACGCGCAGAAGCCTGGTCCCGGCCCTGGGTATTTTCCCCAGAACCAGGATCGCGTTCAGCCGCGACACCGCTTCCTCTCAGGATCGTTGCCGGCGTATTTGACAGGATTGCGCCGATCATGGCGCGGATTGTCCCAAAAAGGCGTCAGCAAATTCTAAACACCGGTTAAGAATCCGGCATCATAAGTTCGTGAAGACCCACTCGCTCAATGGCCGTTCTTCTGCCGCCTCTTGCCTGCCCGGACACGCTATGCAAAGGAGAAAGTGACGTATCTTCAAAGCGGAACGGATCCATGCTGCCCAAGCCGTATTGGCAAGACATGACAACCCTCGACTTTCAGTCGCAAGGAGTTGAAGACTGGATCGCGGTTCTTCCCGTTGCGGCCATCGAACAGCACGGCCCGCATTTGCCACTGTCCACGGACACGACGATCGCAGAAGGTCAGGTCAAGCGGGTACTCGAGCTTCTGCCCACTGGTCTGCCCGTCACTTTCCTACCCGTACAGGCCGTCGGCAAATCGGACGAACACATCTCTTCACCCGGCACATTGACCCTGGCCTGGGACACGGTCACACGCGCCTGGCTAGAGCTGGGTGAAAGCGTCGCTCGTGCCGGAATTCGCAAACTTGTGCTGATCAACTCCCACGGCGGCAACGTTCCTGTTCTGGATATCGTGGCGCGGGAGCTACGCGTGAAACACGACATGTTCGTCACCGCCACCAACTGGCTGCGGTTCGGTCAGCCTGACGGGCTGTATGCCGACGCGGAATTCACATACGGCATACATGGCGGCGACATCGAAACATCACTGATGTTACATCTGCGTCCTGATCTTGTCCGCATGGAGCTTGCCACCGATTTTCCGTCGGAACAGCAAACCTACCTGCAGGAATTCAAGCATCTGCGTGGCCACGGCAAAGCCCAATACGGATGGAAGGCGCAGGACCTGAACATAACTGGCGCGCTCGGCAACGCCTCGCTGGCCACGGCTGAAAAGGGTCGGCAATCGCTCGATCACGCAGCACGCGGCTTTGTCGAGCTGCTTGAGGACGTCAACAACTTCGATCTTGCAAGGCTCTGGTCACCGGCACCTTGAGACCAGCCGGAAATCGTCCCGAGCTTGTCGGGACGGCTTGAGCTTACGCGGAGGGAAGCATTCGATTCCGTAATATAGCAATATTACGGAATCGAAGCAGGTATTATTCGCGTTTATTCAGCTAAACCCACAAGAATACACAACAATTCTCTGCATGTGTTGACCTGCACCTGTTTAGGCGACACATTAATAAATGTGGAGATTTGAGAGGGCGGTTCTCGCAGAACCATGAATCTTTCTATTCGGCAACTGGCGACCTTTCGAGAGGTCATGCGAAGTGGCTCGATTTCTGAAGCCGCGCGTACGCTTGGCCGGACGCAACCTGCAGTCAGCTCCACAATCGCGGGTCTTGAAACCGAACTGGAATTGAAACTGTTCGTTCGCGAGCAAGGCCGTCTGGTTCCGACACCGGAAGCGGAATTCTTCCTGGAAGAAGCGGAAGCCATTCTCAAGCGGCTGGAAATTTCCAAGCGCACCCTGCGCGGTCTCGCCAACCGGGAACACGGCCAACTGCGGGTCGCAGGCATACCGGAAGCGACGGCCGATTTCCTGCCCAACAGCCTGTCGAAGTTCATTGCCGACAAGCCAAGCGTCAAGGTTGCCCTGGCCAGCAGAACGTCAGCCGAAATCGAGGAACTGATCGCCGCGCAGCAATTCGATATCGGATTTGCAGAAACACCGAGAGCCCGAAATTCCTTCGACCAGATCGACTTCGACCTGGAATGCATGTGCGCGATCCCCGCGACCGATCCCCTGGCCTCGAAGGAAGTCATTACCCCGACTGAACTGGATGGATATCCGCTGGCGCTGCTTCATTCAGAACATCGCAGCCACCGGCAGACACTCGCCCGTTTTCGCGATGCCGGAGTTCGTTTCAACCAGCGCTTCGAACTTCAGACGGCCTGGCTTGGGCTCCGCTTCGTCGAAGCAGGCCTCTGCGCCCTGATGTGCGACATGATCACGGCCTACAACGCGCAGGAAAAAGGTCGGCTCGGCATGGGCCCGCCCATGATCGTCTTTCGTCCGTTCCGGCCGCGCATTCAGAACAGCCTGTCGATCCTCACACCGACCCACCGGCCGATTTCCATTGTCGCCAAGGACTTTTGCGACTTCCTCGCCGCGGAGGTGGAAAGCATCCGCACATCCATGATCAAGCGGACAGCCTGATCCTTTGCCGGAAACGTCCGGCTCGTATGTTCAGTGGGGTCGGGAAGCAGGTTTTCGACAAAATGCAAGCGACTGACGGCGGTCTCGCCGTCAGACTGGCTGCGGTTCGCGGTTATTTTCTCGCGTTATGCCGCGGTCGATGGGGCTTGCACAATCTGTCAGACGCACGCCTGATCAAACAAAGTCGAGCTGGCTGCACCGGTATTTCAGTTTGACCCACCTCCGGACACCCACAGGTTTCTGGCTGGATGTCCGGAAGGCTGGTCTGTCACCAGATCAGGCGGCTGCGTTCTGGAAAATCGCGCTGTTGGCAGCGACGATGGCAACCGCATTGGTGCGATTTTTCGCCCCGAGACGAGTGATCGCATTGCGGATATGCGCCTTGACGGTCGCAATCGACACGTCCAGCTCATAGGCAATCTGCTTGTTCACCTTGCCTTCGCACAGCTTCACCATGATTTCCAGCTGGCGCGGCGTCACCAGGTCGGTGAGGTTGATCGGCCAACGGATGCCTGCGGCGAACGGGCCGGCGCTACCATTGACTGCGGAACTTGTCGGCAAGGCGAAATGAGCGGTCATCACTATGTTCCTTGGGTTTGTATTCCTCCGTGGTGGCAGGACTTTTCATGATTATCCGGCTATTGTAAAATGTTAAAATGCATACTGCATAATGTTAAAGTTTTGCAATTTGATCCTGAAGGGTGCCAAGCGTGAGCAAAAAACTCTATTCCGGCCACACGTTGAGGCAAATCCGCTCGGATTTCGGCCTTTCCCAGGTGGAGTTTGCAAAGAAAATCGGCCTGTCCACCGCCTATGTGAACCAGATCGAAAACAACAACCGCCCGGTCACCGCCTCGGTGTTGCTAACGATTAACAGGATCTTTGGCGTCGATCTGTCGGCCTTCGAACAGAACGACCTCGACCGGGTGGTGCAGGATCTTCAGGAAATTTTCGCCGACACCCAGTTTCTGACAGCCTCCGTCGGCCGGCAGGAAGTGCATGAGCTGGTCACTCGGGCACCAGGCGTCACCAAGGCGATCATGGATCTTTACGGCGCGCTGCGGACCTATCACGACCGGGAAGCAAACGAGGACGATCTGGTCCAGCTCGGCGGCAGTCCGGAAAGCGGTCCCGGACCTCGGAAATCCGCTTATGAAGAGGTCCGCGACTATTTCCACTACATGGACAATTACGTCGACAGCATCGACCGGGCCGCGGAGAAGCTCTCGCTGGAGATCGGACTTTCGAAAGCCCCTTCGAAGTTCACCGCCCTGACCACCTGGCTTCAGGAACGCTTCGGTATATCAGTCACGGAATTTCCGGACTATCGAGGCACGTTGATCCGTCAGGACGATTTCGCCCGCACCATCGCGCTCTACAGTGCCATTCCGCAATCGACCAAGAGCTTCCTGCTTGGGTCAGTCGTCGCCGAACTGTGTGTCCGGGACCTCATTTCAGAAGAGGTCACCAAGGCAAGGTTCAAGACCAAGTCGGCGGAAAGCATCGCGCGGCTGGCCTTGCGGAACTATTTCGCGGGCGCCTTGATCCTGGCCTATGACGACTTCCTGAAAACCGCTGCGGAAACCCGGCACGACATCCAGCTTCTGTCCAACCGGCTGGACGCCAGTATCGAGACCGTCTGCCACCGTCTGTCGACCCTGCAGCGCCCCGGTGCCAAAGGTCTGCCGTTCTACTTCGTGAAGATCGACCGAGCCGGCAACGTCGTCAAACGCCACAGCGCAACCCGGTTCCAGTTCGCCCGCTTCGGCGGCTCCTGCCCGCGCTGGAACGTCCATCAGGCCTTTGAACAGAACTCCAACAAGTTCACCTCACAGGTCGCCCAGATGCCTGACGGAGTACGCTATCTTTGCGTGGCGACCAGCATCACCAAGCACCAGCCGGACTACCGCAGCGGTGAGCGTCGCTACGCGCTTGGTATCGGCTGCGAGGTGCAATATGCCGATGCGGTCGTCTATGCCGACGGGCTTGCAGTCGACGAGATCTCCTCGCCCGAGCCCATTGGCGTCAACTGCCGCATCTGCCCGAGGGACAATTGCGACCAGCGCGCCTTCCCGGCCGTCGACAAGGAACCCTTCATCGATTCAGGCCAGCGCGGTATTGTGCCATATCGGGTGAAGGCGGCTGATTAGGTGTGAAATTTCAGAGATTTGCCGGACACGCCCCAAGCAGCTCAATACAGGTTTGCTCAGCTTAAGTTAGCTCGACTCAGTTCAGCCCAACCAACTTCCCCCTCATCCTGAGGAGGACCGTCAGGTCCGTCTCGAAGGATGGGCCGCTTGCCCAGAATATGCCGCCCATCCTTCGAGACACCGCCAAGGCGCTTCCTCAGGATGAGGCAGTGGGTGGGCAGATTTCAGCAGAATGGACCAACCACACCCAATTTCTCCGACCAGAGCTCCTCTCAGGCACGCCGTTCAGCCTGGATCATGTCCGCCGCCTTTTCGGCGATCATCACCACGGGCGAAGCCGTGTTGCCGGAAACGATCTTCGGCATGATCGAGGCATCGATAACCCGAAGGCCATCGAGACCGCGAACTTTCAGCTGAGGATCGACGACCGACTGTTCGTCCGGACCCATCCGGCAGGTTCCGACCGGGTGGAAGATCGTGGTGGCGATATCGCCGACCTTTTTCAGAAGGTCCTCGTCGCTGTCGACCTGAGGCCCCGGCAGGATTTCCTCCGGCTGGTAGGCCTGCAAGGCCTTGGCCGTCATGATCTCCCGTGCCTGACGTACGGACTTGAGGGCAATGAGCTTGTCTTTTTCCGCCGACAGGTAATTCAGCTTGATGTCGGGTTGCTGCCCACTATCACCGCTCTGAATATGTGACGCACCAACGCTTTCCGGACGAAGGTTGCACACCGAAACCGTGATTGCCGGGAACGGATGCAGCGGGTCGCCGAGCTTGTCGGTCGAGAGCGGCTGGACGTGATATTCGAGATCCGGCGTTTCAAGTGACGGATCTGACTTGGTGAACATGCCGAACTGGCTGGGTGCCATTGACATGGGCCCGGATCGCATCAACCCGTATTGAAGCGCAATCGAGGCTTTTCCGAAAAGACTGTTGGCCATGGTGTTCAGGGTCTTGGCGTTCTTGACCTTGTAGACCGTTCGGATCTGAAGGTGATCCTGCAGGTTCTCGCCAACGCCAGCACGTTCATGCTTCACCTCGATGCCGTGCTGCGACAGCACCGCGCCATTGCCGATGCCGGAAAGCTCCAGGATCTTGGGTGAATTGATCGCACCGGCAGCCAGCAGAACTTCGCGCTCCGCCCGCGCGGTCCTTTCCTGCCCCTTCACGGTGAAGGTAACACCGGCTGCGCGCTTGCCTTCCAGCAGGATCGACCTGGTTTCGGCATGGGTGATCAAGCGCAGGTTCGGCCGTTTCAGTGCCGGGCGAAGGAAACCTTTCGCCGTGTTCCAGCGAACGCCGCCATTCTGGTTGACCTCGAAGAAACCGCTGCCTTCGTTGCTGCCGTCATTGAAATCCGCGCGCGGTTCGACACCGAACTCCCGTGCGCCTTTCTGAACGGCTTCGAGGATTTCCCATTTCAGGCGCTGCTTGGAGACTTTCCACTCACCGCCACCGCCATGCAAACCTGACTTTCCGGCATGATGGTCTTCCGACTTCAGGAAATAGGGCAGCACATCATCCCAGGACCAGCCGACGTTGCCAAGCTGACGCCAATGGTCGTAATCCGCCGCCTGGCCGCGCATGTAGATCATGCCGTTGACGGACGTGCAGCCGCCCAGAACCTTGCCACGCGGATAGACTAGGCTGCGTCCGTTGAGGCCCGGCTCGCTGGCTGTCTTCATCATCCAGTCGGTGCGCGGATTGCCAATGCAAAAGAGATATCCGACCGGGATATGCACCCAGTGATAATTGTCCGAACCGCCTGCTTCCAAAAGCAGCACCTTGACCGAAGGATCCTCGGTCAGCCGGTTTGCCAGAACACAGCCGGCCGTTCCGGCCCCAACGATCACATAATCGTAGGTTCCATCGAGTGAAGTCGGACCGCTCATGTCGTTTCCCGTTTCCTGCCCATTTCCTGTCCGCAGTCTTTCCTGCTGCGGTCCAAACTTCGATGATCTGCATCATGCCGGACCAGGCAATCTTCCGCCGGCACTGATGAGACCCTTTAACACCCTCATCCTGATCAGGTTTTCTGTTTCTTCGCAAACTCGAAAAAAGACATATGTGGGCGCTCGCCGATGCGAATTCGCCCGGCTGTTTCCCTCACACTAGAAGATCCTGACGTTTCGGCAATTCCTCCAAGAGGACTATTCGTCCATGACATGCATATCGGCCCAGAAGGACCGAAGAGCATCTGTCAGCTTGCAGTAGGTCCGGTAGCGCCGGTCGTAGTGCGATTTCATCGCAGCCACCGGCAGGTATTCCTTCTGCGCCCTCGTCATGGCTGCAACAGCCGTCTCGTAATCAGGGAAGAGACCGACACCAACACCGCCTCCAATGGCCGCGCCCAGCGCACCCGTCTCACGGGCTTCCGCAACGGTGATCGGAACGCCCAGGCAATCGGCGAACATCTGCGGCCAGACCGGGCTGCGTGACCCGCCTCCGGAGAGCACTGCCCGGTCGAACGTGACACCGGTTCTCCCGAGCACCTCGATATGGCGGCGATGTTCAAAGAGAACCCCTTCGAACAAGGCCCGCAGCAGGTGCCCTTCCGAATGCCAGCCGGCGAGACCATAGAACCCGGCGCGGAAGTCCGCCCCAAGCCGCGAGCCGTAAAGGAACGGATGAAAGAACGGGTCGTCCGCCGCGGGCGCGACCTCCGCGATCCTCGCGTTGCAATAGCCGAACGGATCGTCGTGATGTTTCCCGCGCTCCACCAGCTCCCGCACATACCATTCCAGGTTGGCAGCCGATGTTGCGCTCGATTCGATATTGACGAACCGGCCGGGGGCAAAACCCGAGGCCATGAACATTGCCTTGTCGACGATCGGGGCCTCCGAAAAGACCTGATTGATGCTCCAGGTGCCTGCAATGATCGAGGCTTCGCCGGGATGGACAACGCCCGACCCGAGCGCGCTGGCGATCACGTCAAAATAGCCGCCGACAACCGGCGTCCCTTCCTTCAGTCCGGTCGCAGCCGCGGCTTCTGCCGTGACATGCCCGGCCACATCCGCCGGTTCGACCAGATGCGGCAGCATCGGCTCCGCCTCGCCGAGACCATAAAGTTCCAGCAGCTCCCTGTCGTAGAGATTGTCCGGCAACCTCAGCAGACCGCACCCCGACATGTCGGAGATCTCGCTGACGCGTTCTCCGGTCAACTTGAAGGTGATGAAGTCCTTGCACAGGAGCACGGTTCCGGTCCGGGCATAAAGATCCGGCCGGTTATCCTTGATCCAGGCAAGCAGCGTCGGGGTCTGGGATGGCCAGGGCTCCTGCAGGCTCAGGGCGTGCAGCCTGTCGCCATGCGCCTCACGCAGCTTGCCTGCATGATCCGCGGCGCGCGTATCCAGCGACTGGATGCCCAGCAGTGGCTCATGGTCCTTGTCCAGCAGGTAAAGACCATTGCCGTGCCCGGCACAACCAACTGCCGCGATCTGCGAAGGCTCGACACCGGCTTTGTCAAGGCACTCGCGGATAACCGTTTGCGCATTGCGCCACAACTCTCCGAGATCGCGTTCAACATGTCCGGGAGCAGGTGAAAACGATTGGCCGTCCAGTGCGCTCATCGCCACCTGGCGGCCCGCCAGATCGAACAGGACAGCCTTGATCACCGTGTTGCCGGCATCAAGCCCCAGCAGATAAGTCCTGTCGTCAGCCACGATTATAGATGTCCCATGCTTCGTCACCGTCGGCACCGTTGTGGATCATCGCCATGAGTGCCGCAACCACCGCTTTCGGGTTGTCGTGCTGATAGATGTTGCGTCCATAGACCATGCCCTTGGCACCCTGGCGCATCAGTGCAGCGGATTTCCTGAGAACGGTCTTCAGGTCTTCCTTGCCACCACCACGCACCAGAACCGGAACGCGCGCCGCTTCGACCACCCGGTGGAAATCTTCCGCGTTATCGGTCGGGTCCGCCTTGATGATGTCAGCTCCCATCTCGCTTGCCAGCCGAACCAGTGTCACGATCTTGTCTGCGTCGCCATCAACCTGATAGCCACCCCGGATGTCGTTCGGCAGCATCACCAGCGGCTCGATCATCAACGGCATGCCGTACTTGTGGCAGGCAGCGCGCACCCTGGAGATATTCTCCACGCATTGGCGAAACAGCTCCGGCTCGTCCGGCAACATGAACAGGTTCACCACGACACAAGCCGCATCCATTTCCAGAGCCCCGATGATCGGCTCGTCGGCATTCTGCAGCAGCGACCACATCACCCGGTGGCGCTGGTCATTGTAGGGGTTGCCCATGTCGATGCGCATCACCAGCGCCGGCTTGTCCTTCTCCGGACGCGACTGCAACAGATCCGCCTGGCCATAGGCCATCTGGATCGCATCCGGTCCGGCCTTGACCAGGGTGTCGACAACCCCGGCCATGTCTTCCAGACCAACCATGAAGCTCGGTTCGTTGCACACGCCATGATCAACGGCAACATCCAGGCAGCCGCCGTGGGTGAACATCCGGTTCATCCGGGCTTTGGGGCTCAAACGCATATTCTGCTCCTGCTTGTGTCTTGGTTCCGGCGATCTTCAAACGAAACGCCGTGATAGGTGGAAAGGTCTTCGATCAGCCGGTCGCGCTGAAACCCGCGCTCTGCGTCGGACCAGCCGAGCTCTTCACCGGCGACAGCCGCCAGCTTGTCGAGCAGCTCTTCACTGATCAGTCCTTGGATGGCGAGTGTCGTCCGCCGCAACACGATGTCGGCAAGGGTCACGACGCTTTCGCGGGAGGCGAGGAACGCGATCTCCGCCGCTGTGATTTCTGTCTGCGTCGAAAGTGCCTCGTCGGCCGGCCTGCCCTGACAAAAGGCCAGCAGCTCCGTCGCTGTGGTGCCATAGGTCGCCACCAGGTGCGCGGCGCGCGCGGGACCAATGCCATGGTTCGAGATCAGGTCGCGCTCCAGGATCACGGCAGCATCAGGAAAATCCTTTCCGCCGCCGATCGGGCGCGACAGGGTGCCGACCTGCCTGGTCCGGCCAAGTTCGCTGAGCACTTCGTCCGTTGCCTGTTCGGCAAAGGCACGGAACGTTGTCCACTTGCCGCCGATCATGCAGATCTGCGGAACAGGTCCTTCGATACGCTTGGTAAAATGGCCCCTGGAAATCCGGCCGGTAAAATCATGATCGCTCTTCGGCAACGGCCGAATGCCGCTGTAACTGAAAACGACATCATCCGCATTGAAGTCGATCTCCGGAAAAACCAGCCGGAGCGAGCCCAGAATGTAGGCTTCTTCTTCCGGCTCACAGCGCACACGTTCGGCTGTCTTGACGCGGATATCCGTCGACCCGGCCAGCACCTTGCCAAAGAACGGAAAGACAATGCAGACCCGGCCATCCGAATTCTCGAAATAGACCATATGGCCACCAAGCGCCTTCTCCAGCGCCGGATTGTCGAGAATGAGATGCGATCCTTTTGTACCCGACACCAGGCGTTCGTGGCTGGAATTGCCGGCAAGCTCATCAATGGCATCATCCAGCCAGGCGCCAGTGGCATTGACGAGGATCTTCGCCGAGATCTCTTCCGTTCGGCCGCTCACCTGATCTCGCACAACAAAACCGCTCCCGGACGGCTCAAGACAGGCATAGTTGAGGGCGACACAGTCCGGAGCCACCTCTTCCGCTTCCCTGACCAATTCCAGACCAAGCCGCTCCGGGTGGCTGATCCAGGCATCGTGATAAGTGGCCGAACACCGGATGGCACCGGTCAGTCCAGGCCAGGTATCCCGGGTCGCCTTCGCTCCGCGGAAACGGTGTTTCGGCAACAGTCGGCGTTTGCGTGTCACCCAGTCATAAAGCGTCAGCCCGAGCTTGATCGGGACCGCTCCCCGGCTGGAAGGCTGACCTGAAAAGCCGAAGAAACTTGCCGCGCTGTTCAAGAGCCCGGAAAAGAGCGAGCCGATGGGAATGACGGTCGGCAGCGGATGGACCAGATGGGGCGCATTGACCAGCAGTGCGTCGCGTTCGCGCAGGGATTCGCGCACCAGGTCGAACTCGCCGTTTTCCAGATAGCGCAATCCTCCATGGATCATGCGCGACAAGGCAGAACTGCACCCCGAACAAAAGTCGTTCCGTTCCACCAGCAGCACCCTGACACCCTGCAGCGCCAGATCCCGGTAGACCCCGATCCCGTTGATACCGCCGCCGACGACAACGGCGTCGAACGCGCCGTCACGCGCGATACGGTCCCATTTTCCTTGCCGTTGTTCGGACATGCCTTCCCCGTTCACCGGACGGATGCCCGGTGCCCTTTCCAATCTCAATTTCGAAGTCTCTTAAGCGGCGAGTTCGGTCAGATGGGTCGCGGCGGCATCGCCGATGAGCCCGATTTCTTCACTGGTCAACCTGAGGCGCCCCGCCTTGGCATTCTCCCGCGCCTGCTCCGGATCGCGGGCTCCGCACAAGGAGAAGGTGATGCCCGGCTGCTGCAGCGTCCAGGCGATCACCACCTGGGCCTTGGTGGCTCCATGGGCCTCCGCTATCGGAGCAATGGCATCCATCAATCTGGCAACCTTGCGGCGGTTCTCGACCGAGAACCGCGGATTGTCCTTGCGCTGATCATCACCTTCGAAGGTTCTGTCAGGACCGATCTTGCCCGTCAGAAGACCCAGCGCCAGCGATGAATAGCTCAGCACCGAAACCTTTTCCTTGAGGCAGAGCGGCACCAGGGTCTCCTCGATGTCGCGCTTGATCATCGAATATTCTTCCTGGATCGCATCCAGCTGCCCTGCAGCCACATAGGCCTTCACATCGTCGGCAGTCGTGTTGCTGGCACCGATGGAGCGGATCTTGCCCTGGGTCTTCAGGGTTTCCAGCGCCTCCATGGTTTCCGCAATCGGCGTGGTCGGATCCTGCCAATGGGTGATGTAGTGGTCGATGTAATCGGTCCCAAGCCGCTTCAGGCTCTGCTCTACCTCATGGACGATCGCATCCTTGCCGAGATACCGGTGCACCGGCTTGCCGTCGTAATCAAAGAAGTGATTGCCTTTCTGGGTGTGCCAGACGAGACCGCATTTGGTTGCCAGCACCACCTTTTCGCGGCGGCCCGCAATCGCCTTGCCGACAATCTCCTCCGACAGCCCCTGGCCATACGCTGGAGCGGTGTCGATCAGGCTGATGCCTTCATCGATGGAAGCCTGAATTGCGGAAATCGACTTGGCTTCATCCGTGCCGCCCCACATCCAGCCGCCAATGGCCCAGGTGCCGAGCCCGATAGCCGACGCCTCGATGCCTGAACGTCCGATCTCGCGTGTCAGCATTTCATGCAACATTCTGTTTGCCTTCCATGGTTGCAAGGACCGCTCCCGCGGTGTCCTCGTCCAAGATGAGTGAATTCAGATAGTTTCCGTTGAGGACGGCCCGGATCGGCCAGATCTTTTCGTCGCCCGAGGTCACCCCGATGACGCGCTTGAAGCGCCGCAGCTCTTCAGGCGCCAGTGCAACCAGCCGCGAATTGAGGGCGTAGTCGGCAACCGTGCCGTCCTGGCGCATCAGGTAGGCCAGGAATTCGGCGCTGACACCGCTGCCAACCAGCATCTTGCGGTCCGATTCAGGCATCGGATGCAGGTCGTAGTAGCTCGATCCGGGCGTCGCGATGGATCCGATGCCGACCAGAGCGATCGTTGCCTGCCGTGCCAGGTCCAGGACCTCGCGAATGGAGCCGACTTCCATCAGCATGTCGCGTTGCTCCCGGCTTTCGGCAAAGAGCGGCGCATGAAGCTGCAGTGCCTTGCCGCCCAGCTTCTCGGCCATCAGGCTGGCCTGATGATTGACATCCGTGTGGTACTTACCCTGCACCCCTCCGGTGAGCGGCACCACGGTGACGTCGAACTTCCGTTCGGTCTCGATGTTCTGCACGACCGCCCCGACGGCCTTGCCGCCCGTGATGGCGATGATGTCGCCATCGCGGATGGTCTCCACCAGATGGTTGGCAGCGGCAAGCCCGACCTGCTTCAGCGTCGTGTTCGGGCTGCCTTCGACGGACGATGTAACCAGTGCTTTTGAAAGCGGCGTCGATTGTTCCAGCAGGTTTTCCAGATCCGTCAACCGCTGGAACGGGTTTTCGATATCGATCTTGATCATGCCCATCTTGCGGCCCTGGGTGATCAGTCGGTTCACCTTGGACGTCGACAGGTTGAGCAGTTCGGCGATTTCCGACTGTTTCTTGCCTTCCAGGAAATGCAGCACGAGAACCGTGTGCATCTGGCGCATCAGCTCGATATCGTTTTTCTTGTCCGCCATCTGGTTGCCTCTTCGCTGGAGCCGGGTCAGGCGCGTTTCTTGACGAGATAGTGGTCTATGGAGACCGCCGCCAGCAGGATCGAGCCGCGGATGATGTCCTGCCAATAGACCGATACATCCAGAAGCGCGAGCGAGCTGGAGACCACCGACAGCAGCACCGCCCCCAGGATCGCTCCGAAAATGGTTCCCGAACCACCCTTGAGGCTCGCCCCGCCGATAACGGCCGCCGCAATCACGTTCAGTTCCATGCCGATGCCGAAGGTCGGCTGGGCAGAACCGAAGCGGGCCATGTAGATGATGCCGGCCACACCACACAGAGCCGAGCAAAGGGTGGTCGTGAAGAACACCACGCGCTTGGTACGGATGCCGGAATAGGCGGCGGCCTTCTCGTTGCTGCCGGTATAGAACACCTTGCGGAACATGGTCGTGCGGCGCAGCAGGAAGTCGAAGCCGATCACCACCACAAGGAAGATCAGGATCACGACCGGGATCGGTCCAATGGACCCCTGGCCGATGAACTTGAACTCGGGCGGCAGCGTGAACAGACCGAGCGGACGCCCGCCCGTGCCCAGAAGGCACGCCCCCCGGGCGATCACCATGATCGCCAGCGACACGATGAAATGATGAAGGCCGACGCGGGTGACAAAGAACCCCATGAACGCCCCGATGGCCGTGCAGGCGGCAATCGAAATCGCCGACGCGGCCCAGGGGTCGACCCCGTTCAGAAACAGCCAGCCGGCAATCACCATGGCGAGCGCTGTCACCGAGCCAACCGAAAGATCGATCCCGCCGGAAATCAGCAGGATGGTCATGCCGACCACCACGATGCCTTCCACGGCAAAGGCCATGACCATGGCGCGCATGTTCACCCAGGTCAGGAAGTAGGGCGAGGCGAAGGACATCACGATGAACAGCACAAGGATGATCGCGATCAGTCCCGTTTCACGCATGCGCAACAGTTTGCGGATCATCGATACGTCTGCCGGTTTGCCGTTCGGCGCGTCTGTCAGGGAGACGGCGTCTTCCATGGTTTCCCCCACGATTAGTTTATGGTTGCCTGGGCGCCCACGGACGCCAGGTGCATTATGTTTTCTTCGGTCATCTGATCGCCCGTGACTTCGCCGCTGATCTGTCCCTCCCGGACGACCAGCACACGGTCACAAACGCCAATCAGTTCCGGCAACTCCGACGAGATCACCAGAATTCCGACCCCGCTGCTGGCGAGATTGCGCAGGATGCGATGGATCTCGGCCTTTGCGCCGACATCGACACCACGCGTCGGCTCATCCAGGAAGATCAGCTTCGGATTGACCGACAGCATTTTCGCGACCGCAACCTTCTGCTGGTTGCCTCCGGAAAGCGATGACACCGGGTCAGACAGCGAGCCACATTTGAGATTGAGACGCTTGCCAAGCGAGTCTGCCTGCGCCTCCTCCCGGCTTCCGGCAATCAGACCAAAGGAATTCGCGACCTGTTCCGGCTTCAGGGCGGAGACATTGGCGGCAATGGACATATCCAGAAAGATGCCGTCACCCTTGCGGTCTTCGGACAGATAGACGATGCCCTCGGAGATGCTGTCGCGATAGGTCTTCAGCGACAGCTTGCGGCCATTGAGCGAAACCTCCCCGGTCACGTCGCCTTCAAGCCGGCAGATGCCCTTCACGATCTCGCTGCGCCCGGCACCGATCAGCCCGGCAATCCCGAGGATCTCGCCCTTGCGGAGCTGGAACGAGACATCCTTGAAACGCGTCCTTTCACTCAGGTTCTGAACGTCCAGAATGATATCGTCCGTCTTTTCGCTTTCGGACTGCTTGCGCGGGTAAAGCTCGTCGATAACCCGGCCGACCATGGCATTGACCACGTCATCGGGCTGGATCTCCGCAACATTGCGGGTAGTGATGTAGGTGCCGTCCCGGAAAACGGAGACCCGGTCGCAGTTGTCGAAGATCTCGACCATGCGATGGGAGATGTAGATGATCGAGATGCCCTTGTCGGCAAGACGGCGCATGATCTTGAAGAGGATCTGCGCTTCTTTCTCTGTCAGCGCCGCGGTCGGCTCATCCAGGATCAGCACCCGGCAATCGAGTGTCAGGGCCTTGGCGATCTCGACAAGCTGCTGGTGGGAAATCGACAGATCCCGCACGAGTGTCGTCGGATCGATGTCGCCAAGCTGGCCCAGTACTTCAGCGGCCTTCCTTTCAAGTGCACGATAGTTCATCAGGAATGAACTGCTGACGTTGGTCGTCGCCATGAAGATGTTTTCGGCAACCGTCACATCGGGACACAGGGCAATCTCCTGGTGAACGAAGCCGATGCCGAGCTTCTGCGCCATCGCCGGAGATGAAATGACCACCGGTTCGCCATCGAAGCGGATTTCTCCGCTGTCCGGCTGCAGAATGCCGTCGATGATATTCATCAGCGTCGATTTGCCGGCACCGTTTTCCCCGGCAAGCGCATGGATCTCGCCCTTGCGCAATTCGAAACTTACCCCCTTGAGCGCCTGAACCGGCCCGAAGGATTTCGAGAGGTTGGAGATCTTGAGGATCACATCGTCAGTCATGACAGGGCCGATTTGCTCGCAATTCCGGAGAAAGAACGGGCTGCCTGATCTGCTGCATTGATTGCAGGCAGCCCGCCGTATCACACGGGGCTCCAAAGGAGCCCCGGTCTGTTCATCAGCTCGGGTCGCGGCCTTCCATGTAGGCGTTGAGGTCGAAGCTGTCGGCGTTTTCCTTGGTGATCACGGCAAAGCCGTTGTCGACGTAAGGGATCTGAACCGGGTTGTAGCCGGAAACCTTGTAGTCGTTGAACGGATCGAACACGTCGGAGTGCGCGGCGAGGAACACGGCCATGAAGCCCATGAACCCCTGCATGCCCTGGTTCGGATTAAGCGCCATGTGGATGTTGCCCGCCTTGATGTGCTCAAGAGTGGTCGGCGTCACATCGGCATGCATGATCAGCACCTTCGCTTCCGCTTCCAGCACCGCTGCGACAGCTCCTTCAGCAGAGCCTGCTTCCGGGATCCAGAGAGCGGCAAGGTTCGGGTTGGCCTGAAGGATAGAGGCCGTTGCCCGGTAGGCGGCATTGCTGTCCTGGTTGGTCGCCTGGCGGCCGACCAGTTTCATGTTCGGGTAGTGCTCTCCCATGTAGTCGAGCAGCGCGGTCACGCGCAGATCGTGGTTCGACTGACCCGGGTTTTCAAGAACCGCATATTCCGCGCTGTCGCCAACCTGCTTGACGATTTCTTCGGCAGCAAACTTGGCTTCGGCAAGGTTGTCGGAGGTGATATAGGCACTGCGCTTGGACTTCGGAGAATCCGCCGCGAAGGTCACGACCTGCGTGCCGTTGTCGACGGCCCGGTCGATCGGCTCGATAAACGGATCGGACTGCATCGGGTGCAGCAAGACGCCAGCCGGCTGCTTGACCATGTCCTGCTCGAAGGAAGCAATCTGCTTGGTGATGTCATAGTCCGGCGTGCCGGAGAAGATCGTCTCGCAGCCGAATGCGGACGCAGCCTGCTTGAAGCCCTGATAGACCGGCACCCAGTAGGGATGGCCGGAAACCATCACGTTCATGATGTAGGTTTCGCCCGGCTCGCATTTCAAACCGTCTGCCGCGGCCGGAGCTGCGGTCAGAACTGCAGCCGACAGCATGGTCGACGCGAGAATTCCCTTGAAGATAGAAGTGCCCATGGTTTCCTCCCTGGACCAACGGGCTGCCAACCGCGAACGGTCGAATGCCCGATGGGTGATCGATTTCAGATTGTCAGGACATCCAGTCTGCGTTCCTCTCAACGCAGGGAGCCTGACGCTGCTCCTCCCGGTCTTGCAGGTCAGCCTGTCAAACAGGCCAGCTCACTGCAAGAAATTTCAAACACTGGTTTTTATCCCAGCGAGACCATGGATAAGGGCAGCCCCCGAAAGCCGTCAAACTGTTTTGGTATTTATTTCTTTTTCTGAAATTTATTTCAATCAACACTTCAAATAAGACATTGCCGAATAAAAACCCAAGAGAGAACACAAGCCATTGAGAGAAAACATCTTTTCGTGGCAGGCATTGCATCTGGTCACTCGAAAACGCTCACCATGAACGTGCCGAAAAACTGACGGAACGCCCCTGACGGGGCCGAAATCCGACCCCCAGTCCCTCAGCTTTGCGATGCATATGAACACAAAAAAGGCCCGGAAGCGGATGCTTCCGGGCCGGTTGATCGTGATGGCAGAAGCCTTGATCAGGCCTTCGCCGGCTCCGCACCTTCCGGAACCGGGCTGGTCCCGTCGGCACCGGCTTCCATGTGATGCTTGTCGTGCACCGGCTTCACCAGCGAGTTCGCGATCAAAGCGATCACGAGCAAGCCTGCCATGGCATACATGGTGGTGTTGTAGAGGCTCGGTGTGGGATCCACCGTGCCGGCCGGAGCGATTTCCATAAGCCGGGCAACAGTCACCGTCTTTGCGGCCACCAGCTGGTCGAGCTGATCGACACCTGCACCGAATTTCTCGGCAAAGGCACTCGGGTCCACCTTGGCGGCAAGATCCGTGATCGCATTGTTCAGGGACATGTTCCGCAGCTGGGTGATCGCCAGCGGCCCCAGAACGCCTGCCGTACTCCACGCCGTCAGCAGACGCCCATGGATACCACCGACATATTTCGTGCCGAAGATATCGGCGAGATACGCCGGGATGGTCGCAAAGCCGCCGCCATACATCGTGAAGATGATCATGGTGGCTGCATAGAACATCACGAGCCAGGTAACGGCCGGATTGACGCTCACCTGTTCTGCTGCAAAGGGGATCGACAGGTAAAGGATGATCCCGAGCACGAAGAAGCAGTGGTAGGTGTTCTTGCGGCCTATGAAGTCAGATGTGGAAGCCCAGAAGAACCGTCCGACCATGTTGAAGACCGAGATCATGAACACGTAGGTTGCCGCAAAGGCCGAATTCACGATCAACGGCAACGTGGTGCCGAAGATTTCCGTCATCATGGTCTTGGCAACGCCGATCACGCCGATACCCGCCGTCACGTTGAAGCAGAGCACGATCCACAGCAGATAGAACTGCGGTGTCTTGAGCGCCTGATCGATGTGAACGTTGTTGTGGGTGATCATCTTGCGGGACGCAGCATCGGCAGTTGGTGGTGTCCAGCCGGCCGGACGCCAGCCTTCGCGCGGAACCCGGTAGGAGAAGGCCGCGATGATCATCACGACCAGATAGACGATGCCGAGCGTGAAGAAGGTCCCTGCAGCCCCGGTGTTACCGGTACCGACCACATAGATCCCCTCCTGAAGGGCAACGGGCGCTGCTGCCACCTGCTTGGCGCCTGCGATAACCACTTCC
Organism: Roseibium sp. ROS1; assembly: GCF_054658215.1. Classification (NCBI taxonomy): domain Bacteria; kingdom Pseudomonadati; phylum Pseudomonadota; class Alphaproteobacteria; order Hyphomicrobiales; family Stappiaceae; genus Roseibium; species Roseibium sp. ROS1. Next base: position 34,059 of record NZ_BAAGIG010000001.1, on the reverse strand, counting down.
ACCATCTGGCCGTTGACTTCCGCAAGGCGCTTGCCGCCTTCGGTGATCAGGGTAACAGACCCTTCAGGGCCCAGGTACTCCGGCGCCTTGTAGAATAGACCGAGCAGATATTCCTTGATCGGCGTTGCGATCATCGCTCCACCGCCAAAGCCCATGATGGCCATGCCGGTGGCCATGCCGCGCCGATCCGGGAACCACCGGATCAAGGTGGAAACGGGTGATACGTACCCAAGTCCCAGACCGCAGCCGCCGATCACGCCGTAACCGAGGTAAAGCAGCCAGAGCTGGTGCGTCATGATACCGAAGCCGCCGATGATGAATCCGCCGCCCCAGCAGATGGCGGCAACGACACCGACCATGCGAGGGCCGACTTCCTCAAGCCACTTGCCACCAAAGGCGGCCGCAAGCCCGAGAAACACGATGGCAACGGAAAAGATCCAGACGACCGAAGACAGGCTCCAGTCTTCCGGCGCTGCGGCAACCACCCCGAACTGTTTGATCAGAGGCGGGTTGAAGATGCTCCAGGCGTAGACGGAGCCGATACAAAGATGGATGGCGATGGATGCTGGCGGAACCTTCCAGCGGTTAAAACCGTCCTCTGCGACGATATGTTCCTTTTTCAACCGATCAAACATGCACTTATTTTCCTCCCATGCACGGTTGTCGGGCATTCCTCCGGGAAGGTGCCGGTCCCTTTGCGGCCGGCCTGTCATGTCTCCCCCGGTCCGGCAAGACAAAGCCGGATGCCCCGCTCCCAGCAGACGCGCACCTGTCGAAGCCTCCCGCTTCAGGTCCGCAACGCAGGAACGGTTGCACCGTCCCGCGCCTTCCGGCAGCTCCTTGCTGAGGGCAAGTTCGGGGCCAGTTTCTTTTCTGTTGAATTTCAGACAGTTAGATTTTCAGGAAGAACGATGAGTGGACATTTTGTCCACATTCAAAAGTTGTTTTCCGGCCGTTTGGGACAATCTGTCCAGAAGCCCTTGATCGCCCAAACGGCCTAGATGCCGGGCGCAACTCAGGGGCAGCCCACCCGCAACGTCAAGCGCTTTCAGGCAACCAGATTGTGAAAACGGTCCCGGTCCCTTCGATGCTTTCCACCTTGATATCGCCGCCCTGACGGCTGACCAGCGTCTGGGTAATCGAAAGCCCCAATCCGGTGCCCTGCCGGCTTTTCGTCGTGTAGAAGGGGTCGAATATTCGCGCGATAACATCCGCGCTCATGCCGACACCGGTGTCCGAAATCTCGATCGACACTCCGGCGACATCTTCCTTGTTCATATCCCAGGTTTTCATCGTCAGCGTGCCGCCGCCGGGCATGGCATGGATGGCATTGACGATGAGGTTGATCAGCACCTGCTGCAGTTCCGTCCGGTTCATCAGCACCAGACGGGAGGCAGTGGCCTCGCGGACAACCTCGATATCGGTCTTGCGCAAGAGATGGCGAACCAGCGGAAGACAGTCCGAAATCACCTCGTCCGGCGCGTGCCGATCGGCGTAGCCTGCATATTCGTCCGGCTTGGCGAACTGCAGCAGCTTCATGACGATCTGGTTGATCCGGTCCACCTGCTCGTCGATCAGGCGGATTTCCGTACTGGCAACCTTTGCATGATCGCCGAGCAGCATGCGCAGCACTTCCAGATTGCCCTGGATCACCGCAATCGGATTGTTGATCTCGTGGGCAACACCGGCGGTGATCTCGCCGATGGCGGCGAGCTTCTCCGACATGATCAGTTGCTTGGTGGTGTCTTCCAGCTGCCTGTTCGCCATCTTGAGGTCGCGCGTGCGTTCCTCGACGCGGGTGTTCAGCTCCTCGTTCCAGGACCTGAGCTGCCGGTCGCTTTCCTGAACCAGGTCGAGCAGATGATCGAGATGCTGGGCGACACGCGCTATTTCGTCACCGCTGCCTTCGGACCGCGTGCGGGCGCCAAGGTCTCCCTTTTCGACGCTGGCAATGGTGTCCGTCATCTTTTCCAGTGGCTTGAAGACACCGCGAGCCCACCTCAGGAACAGCGGCACGCTGCCAGCGGTCACGACAAGAAAGCCCAGCAGCAGCGCGACCAGTGTCGCCAGCTTGGCTTCCCGGAACGGCGTCTCCAGAAAGCCGACATAAAGCATGCCCACCCGCTCGCCGAAACTGTCGGCGATCGGTTCATAGGCCGAGATGTACCAGTCGTTGACGACGAAGGCGCTGTCCAGCCAGACCTGCCCCTCGCCCAGCACCTTCTGGCGAACGGCGGCGGACACCCTCGTCCCAAGCGCGCGCTTGTCTTCGAACAGACGGACATTGGTGCTGACGCGGACATCTTCCAGAAACAGCGTCGCGGTGCCCTGGCTGCCTTCGGGAAGGCTCGCCTCGCGGTAGACGAGATCGTTTATCGTGTCGATAAAAACGAGGTTCTGGTTGAGCAGGATGCCACCGACCAGAGCTGCCACGGGCGCACCCGGCACGGTGACCGGGCTTGCGGAGTGAACCACCATGCCACGTGTTTCCGCGGCCCTTTCGGTCGGCACCGCATTGGGTGTCGGGACGAGATCCAGCCGGGCCCGATCTGCTAGTGCCGGAGAAATCGCCGTCAGATCATCGGCTTCGAAGATATCCACGCTTGTGGCGGCAGATCCCGCAAAGGCCTGTTCGATGACCGGCCAGTCCTTGGAGACCGGCGGAACGGCACTTGGCGGAGAGGCCGCCTCAACTGTCCTGTCCTTGCGCACGACATATAGAAAATCGAGACCCAGCTCCTCACGCCGCCGCTCCAGCAGCCCTGCCAGAAGTGCAGCATCACCACTGTCTGCAACGTCGCGAAAGGAGGCCGACTGGCCCAGCGCATCGATCTTTTCACCCGAATTTTCCAGGATCCTCGAAAAGTACTGATGGGCAATGGTCAGGTCGCCATTGACCTTGGTGATCAACAGGGAATCGAACTTCGCGTTCCAGCGCACCATCGCCCAGCCGAGAAAGAGTGGCAGAACCACAAGTGTCGGCAACAGGGCGATGGCCAGAAGCCTGACTCTGACGGACAGGCGGCTTCCCGATTTCCGGCGTCGTCTCTCCTCAGCCATTCCAGTCCATCAGCTTCCTGTCGATGGTCTTGCGCGAAATGCCGAGCCGCCGCGCCGCTTCGGCACGGTTTCCACCGGCTTCCTCGAGCACCATCAGGATATGACGCTTCTCCATGTCCTGCAGCGTTTCTCCGCCGGGCAGCAACAGGCTCTGCGTACTGTGGAACTCCGCCGGAAAGCGGCCAAGAATCAAGGTTCGTTCGATCGTGTTGCGCAGTTCGCGAACATTGCCCGGCCATTCATAAGCCAGCAGTCCGGAGACCACTTCATCGGTAAACGGTACCGGCGGCATTCCAAGCTGAACGGACAGCTTCTGCATGAACAGCGAGGCAAGTTCACGGATGTCGTCGCCACGCTCGCGCAGCGGCGGCATTTCGAGCTGAAGCACGTTGACCCGGTAGTAGAGATCCGCCCGGAACCGGCCCTCCTCCACGGCCTGCTCCAGATTTGCGTTGGTCGCAAACACGAACCGCAGATCGACAGGCACTTCACGCTCGGACCCGACCGGCCGAATTTTCCGGTCTTCGATTGCCCGCAGCAACTTGCTCTGTAGTGCCATGGGCAATTCGCCGATCTCGTCCAGAAACAGCGTGCCGCCATGCGCATGCATGAACAGGCCGTCGCGGCTGGACCCGGCGCCGGTGAAAGCGCCTTTGAGATGCCCGAACAATTCAGCTTCGATCATGTCTCCGGGAATAGCGGCGCAATTGACCGGAACGAAGGGCTTGTCCGCCCGATCGGAAAGATCGTGAAGCGACCTGGCAGCAACTTCCTTTCCGGTCCCGGATTCCCCCGTGATCAGAACGGATGTCGGCAGTGGCGCGACGCGGGAGATCGTTTCGCGGATCTCGCCGATCTGGCGCGAATGTCCGATCAGCTTGTCACGCAGAAGAAGATGGTCGGATGTTGCCTGCAACTGGTGGCGCAACAGCTGGTTTTCCCGCAGCAGCGTGACCCGGTCGAGACATCTGGCAACCGCGTTCAGCAGCTGGTTGGACCGAAAGGGCTTGAGGATGAAATCCACGGCACCTGCCCGCAAGGCCTGGATCGCGGTTTCCAGATCCGCATAGGCCGTCATCAGGATCGCATCGGCGAAAAACCCGATCCGCCGCTGTTCGCCAAGCCATTCCACGCCGGATTTGCCTGGCATGATATTGTCGAGGATCACCACGTCATAATGGTGGGTATCGAGAAGAGCCGAGGCCTCGACCGTGTCGGCGGCCTGCTCGATGCGTTTGCAATAAGGCTCAAGCGTGCGGACCAGAAAATTGCGCATGCCAGGCTCGTCGTCGACGATCAGGATCGACGCCTGCGGCAGCCAGGGACCGAATTCCGGCTGTGAATCTGCCTCTTCAGGACGTTTGGAAACACCGCTCTTCATAGCCCCTCCCCGGCAGTTTCATCCGTTCTTTTGTCATGGTCCATCCTCCGGCCCGGAGCATTGCATATTCCAGTATGCAATGTCTTCCGGAGACGCACGTGCAATTGCAACTATCTGAAATCGCGCGACCAATTGCCCGGACGGGAAGCAGCCTCAGCACCGGAGTTCTCAAGTATCCCGACGTCTTCTGCTTGTTCTCTCTGCGGATCAGGTGCTGAGGGTGTGCGAAAGCAAAAACCCCGCAGGATGTCCCTGCGGGGTTTGAATGTGCGTCGCAGAATCAGCTCACTCTATTGCGCAAGCCTTTCGAACCGCGCAGGTCCGTTCAGCACGAAGAGCTCGATTTCCAGGGTGCTTGCTTCCTTGCCATCGCCTGAGAAAGTCACCGTCGAGCGCGAACCCGCCACGGCATTTTCGTTCGCAATGTCAAACACCATCATCGACCCGTCCCAGGCATGCAGCGGCAGCTTTATTGGCTGGGGACCGGCAAGCAGGACGAGCCCGCCGTCCTCCTCTCGCACCTCGACCGTGCCGAAGTAGGGATGGCCGTAACGGCCCGTGCAATAGCCAGCCGCAGGAGCAGGTGCGGCAGCCGCAGGCGCAGGTTCACCGGCGGTGAAACCGGCAGGCGTATAGAAGGAAGCGAACAGGCCTTCGTATCCGGAGAACCAGTCTCGGGTCACACGCCCGAACTGAACCATGTCGGAGAAGGATGCGCCGATGGATTCAACGGCACCGACAGGAGCCGCATTCGACAGGACCACGATCCCTATGTCGAGCGAGGGGATCATCAGGAAATAGGTCGACGCACCAAGGATGAAAGCACCTGAATGGCTGAGGATTACCCGGCCGGACGGGTCAGTGCCGACATTGAAACCATAGCCGTAGAACCCGGCGCGTTCGTCAGGCGTATGGGGACGGCTGGAAAAGCTCTGCGGACTGATTGCAGGCTGCAAGGCTTCGGGAGAAATAAGCTCCCCACCATCGGCCAGAACCATCTTCATCCATCTGGCCATGTCGTTGATGGAAGAACTCACCCCGCCGGCGGGCGACTGGGCGTCCGGCTGCCGCTGGTACAGCGCCTTGAAACCGTCGCCGCTTCTGGCATGCGGCACCGCGCGGTTTTCCCGTGCCATGAAATCATCGAACCGCGCACTGGTCCTGGTCATGCCAAGCGGCTGAAACAGGGCCTCGTCAGAAAGGTCGGCCCATTCGGCCCCGGATGCTTCGGCAACCGCCTCGGCGCCGGCGGTCAGGCCGAAATTCGTGTAGGCGTAGCTCGTGCGGAAGGCGCGCAGGGGCTGCAGACGCAAACGTTCGAGGATCGTCTGCCTGTCAAAGCCGATGTCTTCCAGATCGTCACCAGCATGGTCCGGCAGGCCGGAACGGTGGCTGTAGAGATCCCCCACTGTCAAACGTTCGGTAATATCGGGATCGGCAAGGCTGAACCATGGCAGCAGGTCGCGCATCCTGCTGTCCCACGAAACAACGCCGCGCGTGACCTGCCGGGCAACGACTGTTGCCCCGATCGACTTGGACACGGAAGCCATCTGGAAAACGGTGTCGGCGTCAATCGGTTGATCGCCCTCGACGCCCCGCTTTCCGAAGCCTTTCGCGTAGACAGTCTCTCCCTTGTGTACGACGGCAACCGCTAGGCCCGGCACCTTGCTGCGTGCCTTGATGTCTTCAACGATCCCGTCAAGCCCGGCGATCGCCTTGTCGATCTGGCCAGGCGGAACATCGGTTCCCGCCGTTCTGGATGGCGGCAGGTCCTCGGCAAGGGCTGGTGCTGCCAGAACCGCGAGAGACGCGGACGCCAGGAACCGGCGCCGTGTGAGCTGGAAGAACGACATGTGTAACCTCTCAATCAGTCTTGCTATTCGCGCCTGCAGGTCATTGCAGATGGGTTTCGGCCGATCCGGCCGGGGCGATACTTTCCGGTGTTGTCAAAGCGCCAGCCCCAGCCTGAAGAAAACCCGGGTCCCCGGATCTTCGGCGTTTTCCGGCCGATGCCAGGGTGTGGCGGTGAGAACCTGAAAATTCACCCGGTCGGCAACCATGCCACTGACACCGACACCGGCTGAACCGAGTTCGTCGCGGGCAAAGTCGGCGGCTTCATCCACGTTCCAGACGACGCCATAATCGGCAAAGGCCGTCAGGGTGAGACCGGGAAGCGCAGACCATCCGGTTTCGATGTCGTGACTGACTTCAAACGCGGACGCAAAGCCACTGTCACCGGAGAGGCTGCCGCCATCGAACGCCCAGCCGTAGGGGTCGCCGCCGAGAGCGAACCGGACCGCACCGGGCAGCGGTGTCGGCGAATACTGGCTGGCCGTGCGCAGCTGAAGCCGAGCGATGGACGCCAGATCGTATGAGACGCCGAAGTTGAACCGGCCAAAGCGATAGTCGTCCGGGTCAATTTCCATTTCACCTTTGTGGTTCAGGCTCTGACCCAGTTCGGCTCCAGCGGAAAATGAGGCAGGGCCTGCATCAAGGTCGTACCGGAGGGACACCGTCGCCCAACGCGCCTGTTCACGGGCAGCCCGCGCGCCCATCACGTCGATCCGGTCGTTCCGAAGATTGATTTCCACCTTGCCGTAAAGGCTCTGGTCGATGGTGCGAATGAGCGGATACTGGAGATGAGCCGAACCGATAACGGTTTCGATGTGGATGTCCTGCTCTTTCAGGTCTGCGCCGGGCTTCTGTGTCACATAGGTTAGGTCATAGCCCGCGGAGAGCCCGTTGAACCCGATTGGAACCGACTGCGAAGCCTGCAGCAGCACCATTTCCTCGGGCGCGTCCGGAACGGTCACCCCAACCAGGCTTGTCGTTTCGAACAACCCGAAGATGTCGTTGACCGTGGCATTTCCGGAAAGTTCCAGCGGACCGACCGTATCTGTTCCAAGGTTATCGAGACCGACGCCGGCGCTGTATCGGCTGAAATCAACCGCGAGCTTCAGCGTACCGCCACCTGTGGGCGTTTCCGGGCGCACAATTGTTCCTTCTATCTGCAGACCGGCAAGATCGCTCATCAGCAGCAGGACACGTTCCGCTTCCTTGATCCGAATGGGCCGCATGGAGGTCAGGCGGTTGATATAGGGCGCCAGTCGCTCCCTGATGCGCGGGATGGAACTGGTGATCTCGACGGTTTCAACATAGCCTTCGTAGACCCGGAGCGTGACCGCACCGGACGCAAAGTCCTGCACCGGAACGACGGTCATCGAAAAATAGCCGGCTCTCAGATAGGCGGCATCAACCGCCTCGGCGATCCGGTAGAGATCCGCAAGAGACATGTCCTTGCCGATCTTGCCCTGCCAGATGGCCGACAGATCGGTGTTCGAAACCGAATGAGCGCCGGCAATCGATACCGAGCGGAGGGTGAAGCGTACCCTCTCGGCATCTTGTTCTGAAACACGCTTGCGCTGATCCTGCACAGTGATGTCGACCGTGCCCGGCCTTGTAGGCGGCGTGAACCGTTCGATAATGACGGTTTGCCCGGCGACGGCCTGATCAAGCGTTTGAGCCGGTGCAGAATGAGAAAACACCGCGGCCACGAAAGAGACGGCCAGAACCGAAGCAGCCCGAAGCCGAAAGGCAGATTTGGAATTAGCAGCGGCAGCACCGCGCAGGGTTTTTGTTGCCGGGGGAGGCAGCACCTGTCTTGTCACGGACGGCTCCGTTCTTATTCAGCGGTGTTCTGGGGAGCCGTTTCGCCGAGTAACGGAGCGACGGCGTTAAAAATGCGCATGGCAGGCAGCGAGCAGGACAGACCCGAAGCTTCGTCGGCGTCCTGAGCCTCCTTTGCCTCCTCGCAGTCACCGGAAGGCATGTCGCTGTTCGCCTGGACAACAAGGGTCGTGTCGGTCCGCGGGCTATGGAAAACGACCGTTGTGTATCCGGGCACTTCGCCCGTGTGGCCGACCCACTCTCCGTTGCACCGAAGCGCCAGGCCGTACCCATCAGGCGGACGGAAGGATCGCAGCCGCGCTTGCTGCATCTCGGTGCCGAGAAGCCCTTGGCCGGACCCAAGGGCTCGGCCATAGACGAGCAGATCGTCGAGGTTGGAAATCAGCTCCCCCGCCGTCCAGAGTGAAGCCGGGTTCCAGTGTGTGGCAACAAGAGGTGTCTCAGGCGTCGCATCGTACCCCTGAAGGGTAACACCCTGCGCGTAGGGCTCCGGTAGTTCCGTCCTGCTTCCCGGCCAGACTGTTTTTTCCAGTCCGAGAGGCTCCAGGATCATCTTCCGCAAAGACGTCTCGAAAGGCTGCGCGGTGGTCTTTTCAATGACCATGCCAAGGAGGATCGTGTTCGTGTTGGAATAATCGTATCGCGTTCCCGGCTCGAAGAGCGGCGAATTTTCGACGGCAAAGGTCAAAAGGTCCTCGGGCGAAAACGCGACACCGGGTTGATCGAGAAACAACTCCACAAACCGTTCGGAAGCGGTGTAGCTCGCCACACCGCTGGTCATGTCCGCAAGCTGGCGCAGCGTGGTTCTGTCTCCGTTGGGAATTCCCTCGACATAGGCATCGATCGTGTCATCGAGAGAAAGCCGTCCGGCCTCTGCAAGCTGCAACAGCATTGTTCCGGTAAAGGTCTTGGTCACGGACCCGATGCGCGTGTGCATGCCCGGCTCCATCGGAGCTCCCGTTGCCGGGTCGGCAACGCCGTACCCTTTTTTCCATGTGCCGTCTGGTGTTTGGACACCAACAATGACGCCCGGCGTTTCGGCAAGCGGAAGCGCGGCCAGCACCGCATCATCCAGCTTTTGCGAGAGTGCTGCGGAGAGCGGCGTGCCGGGCCTGACACCCGCTGCCTCGGAAGTCACACCCCGGTCAAAATCTTCAACACATGTTACTGTCGCTGCGACGGGGTTAACGCTGCATACCGACACCAGCAGGACCGCAAGCAATTGCACGGCCCGTGCTGTCACCGGGCCTGTTGTGACCGATCTTGTCAAACTGGGCTGTCCTCTTTTCCGGTTGCAGACGGGAGATCGCGCTTGCGGCGGGGCATGCCGCAGGGGCGCGTCTCCATGAGGACTGGTGGTAGGGAAATCAGGATGGCAAACAAAGTCGGCAACGGTGCAAAAATGGTATAAGTAGTTCGTCAATCAGTGTAATTCTTCATCGGGGCACGGTCCTCGTGCCTCACCTGAACATCGGAATCTGCGTCCCAGTGCAAAAAGTCGAACTTGATGTTTCTCGCGGTGAACTGCTGCGTGACGGGGAAGTCGTTCGTTTGCGCCCCAAGACTCTCGCCGTGCTGGTCGAGCTGCACGCCCGCGAGGGAGAGGTCGTCAGCCAGCAAGAACTGAGACATCTGATCTGGGGACAGCAGCATGGACGCGAGACCGGTCCAAAGCAGTGTATCCGCGAGCTTAGACGCTTGCTGGGGGACAGCGCCGAAACACCCGGGTTCATCGAAACGGTCGGCAGGCAGGGCTACCGCCTTGTAGGCGAGATCACGGTTCTGAACTCCGGAACGGAGACCACCGGAACAGCCCCTCTTTGCGTGGGCCGAACCACGGAACTGCAGTCCCTTGCGGACTGCGCAGCGGCAGTGCGCGCTGGCAAGCGCATTGTGAGCCTTGTCGCAGGGGAAGCCGGATCGGGCAAATCAAGGCTGGTGGAGACGTTCGCCGCCACGCTGCCACGCACGGCAGACTTCTGGTCTGCCCGGGGGCAGTGCATTCCCCATCCAGGTGCCCGGGAACCCTATGGCCCACTGATCGAGATCGTGACACAGCTTGCCGAAGGTGCCTCACGAAAACGGGTCCTACGACTCCTTGAGGATGTCGCACCGTCGTGGCGAGACCTGCTGCCTCAGCTTCGTTCTGGCCGGGAGCCCGCTCCCCTGCCCACAAGATTGACGGACACGCACCCGGACTCAATGTTGCGGGAGCTGACCGCACTCATGGAGCGTCTCTCTCAGCAGCAGCCCGGTGTCATCATTCTGGAAGACCTGCACTGGGCCGATCAGAGCACGCTGGCATGGCTTCTTTCCTGGGCTCAACGCCGCGCTCCTGCCAGAACCCTTGTGGTTGGAACCTACAGGTTTGATGAACTGGACAAGTCCGGAGATCTTCAAACGACATTGCATTACCTTCAACGTGTTCAGGACTTTAGCCCGATCACGCTGGACGGCCTCGACGAAACAGCCGTGGCGGACCTTCTCAAGCGACGCTTTCCGGACCACAGACTGCCTGCCTCCCTTGCCGGCCAGTTGAGGCGAAGAACGGAAGGGCATGCCATCCTGGTCGATGCGATCATCGACCAGTGGCATCGGGACGGGGTCCTGGAGAGTTCCGAAAATCGGCAAGCACCCGAGCAGGACATCACTGAAATCGTTTCGGCAATCTCACGCGGAGCCGGAAAATTCATCGCGGGCGAAATCGGCCGGCTGGACCCATATGAGCGGCAGTTACTCGACATTGCCAGCGTTGCCGGAATTCGATTTTCCGCAGCCATGTTGAGCGATGAACGGCTCGAGGTGGAAAAAGGCGAAGCGGTTCTCGACCGCCTTGCAAGCGTCAGGCGCTTTATTCAACGGGCCGGTGTCATGGCCTGGCCGGACGGGACGCAGGCAACACGCTACGTCTTCCGGCACGCGCTTTATCAGGAGGCCCTTTACGACGCTATTCCGGCCGCAAATCGGCAAGGACTTCACGAACGCATCGGCAGCCGGCTTGAAACCGCGTTCAAATCCCGCACTGGCGAAATCGCGTCCACACTAGCCGATCATTTCGAGCGTGCCGCCGATTGGAAACGTGCTGCCGTCCATCGAGGGCTTGCGGGCCTGACCGCGCTGGAACGCGGCGCAATCACCGATGCAGCCGCCCAGTTCCGGCAGGCGCTTGTCTCCTTTGCCGCCTGCGAGCCTGACCCCGAAACGCACACGGCGGAATGCCGCACGCTACTGGGCTTGGGAGCAGCACTTATCGTCGGGGATCACTTCACCACAGACGAACTTCGGGACGTTTACGAACGCGCCGCGACACTTGCAGGCCGAACCAATGACCCGACGACAATTGTGCCCGCACTTGCGGGGCTCTGGAACCACCACCTGACCAAGGCAGACCTTGCAGCCGCCGACGAACTTGCCAAGGGTCTCGATGACCTGGCAGAGGATGCACCAGCGCTCTATGCAATGGTGGCCCACAATGCTGTCGGGCAAACACGGTTCTTCCGTGGTGATCTTGCCGCCTGTCTGCCTCATATCAACGCTGTTTGCAGCGCCTACGACACGAACCACGGCGCAGAGGCATCGGTTCTGTTCGGCGAGGACCCCGGCATCGTCTGCCGCCAGTATGCCGCTTGCGTTCATCAGTTGCTCGGCCAAGGCGAACGTGCCGAACGCCTTTATGCCGAAGGCATGACGTTGACGGACACATTGGAGCAGCCTTTCGGTCGAGCGCAGATGCTTTGGGCAGGAGCTCTGATCGCTCGTGAACGTGAAGACCCGGTGCGTGTGCTGGAACGGGCGACGGGCCTGATCGAAACCTGCGAAGCAGCCGCAATTCCATTCTGGCGCCCCTATGGCGACCTGCTGGCCGGGTGGGCGCAGGTCGTGCTTGGGAACGCTTCCGGCCTTCAGCAAATTCACGAAGGTCTGAACGCACAGGCGGCAATGAACGTGACGCTGACCCGTCCTTACGGATTGGCACTCTACGCAGAAGCGACCAGCCGCTGCGGTAACCCGGTCGAAGGGCTGAAGGCACTTGCGTCGGCGTTCAAGATCATCAGACGTACCGGCGAACGCTGGCACGAAGCGGAGCTCCATCGCCTTTGGGCCTTGCTCTCGGTTCAGACCGGACGAACCCGAAACGCTTCATCTGCACTTCGCCGTGCAATCAGGATTGCACGAACCCAAAACGCCGTGACTTACGAAAAACGTGCGCAAGACCTTCTGGACCGGATTGCAGGTCAACTGACCTGAGAAGCACTCCGCCAACCCGCGTCCGGATCGGACTTCAGCCCACATCTCCAGCCGTTCAACAGGCTTCCAGGTCACCCCATTCCGACTTGGAGACACAGTGGCAACATCGGATCCGGAAACGAGGCCTTTAGCCATGCCAATAAATTCCCGAATGCCCTTCATTTCAATGGACCCGTGTGCCCTCATGCAATACCACTCTACTAGGACATTCGGTCGAATTAGATATTAAACACATACGATTATAGAGACTTACGAGGATGACTGCAGGAACACAAAGCATCGACCGCGCAGCGATGCTGCTCGATCTTGTCGCGGGTGGGCATCCCGACGGTGTTCCCTTCGCGGACATACTCGCAAAGTCCGGCCTGACCCGGCCGACTGCCCGACGAGTGCTGCAGGCGCTTATCGAACATGGCTTCGTCGACCAGGATGCGGAAAACCGCCGCTTTTTCCTCGGCTCCAGAATTTACGAACTGGGTCTGCTGGTCTTCCCAGCCTATGACCTGCAAGATGTTTGCAAACCGGAACTCGAACGTCTGGTCGAGGTAACGGGCGACACCGTTTTCCTCAATCGTGTCGTCGGTGACAAGATGACCTGCATTGCCCGGGAAAGCGGCGCGTTTCCCGTGAAGGCGTTTGTTCTGGACGTCGGGGTTCATCGCCCGATCGGGCTGGGCGCCGGTGGCATGGCTGTCCTTGCCGCCCTTCCGCCTGCAAAAGCCGAAGCGATCCTTGACAGAAACACCGGCGACCTCAAGGAGTTCTCCGGTGGCGTCACGAAAATCCGTGAAATGGTCGACCTGGCAAGAGAGACCGGCTACATCGACAGGGTGTCGGACGTTGGCGTCAGGACCGTCGCCATGGCAATCCGCGACAGTGCCGGCACACCTTTTGCGTCAATCAGCGTTTCCAGCATCATGGCGCGCATGACCGGCGAGCACCTGCAATCGGTACTCGCCATCATGGGGGAGGAAGTCGCGAAGATCAGCGCCAAGCTGTCGAAGATGCGGCCGATAGGTAGAGCCTGATCCGGCCGCGCCTTCCGATTGACCGAGGCTGTTAATCGGCAACGGGATTTTCGTTATTACGCTTGATCCGCGACCAGAGCAGGTTGAGCAGCGGCAGCACGATGATCAGGATCGTGATGCAGTGGATCGCGATGGCCGTGCTGGATCCGAGAAGATAACCGAAGTCTCCTCCTGAAATCATCAAGGCGCGGCGCAGGTGCTCCTCGAGCATCGGCCCCAGAACGAACCCGATGAGCAGCGGTGCGGGGGAATAGTCGTAAAATCGCAGGATCGCCCCGATAACCCCCATCAACAACACAGCCCAGACGTCGAAGGTGGAATTTGCCACGCCGAAGACGCCAGTGCAGATCAGTGCAATGATCACGGGAAACAGGAACCGTCTCGGCACGGCAACCAGTCGTGCCCAGACCCCGATCAGCGGTACGTTCAACACCAGCAGCAACACGTTGCCAATCCAGAAGCTGGCGACCAGGCCCCAGAACAGATCCGGGTGATCGACCACCAGTTGTGGTCCGGGTGCGATGCCATGGATCATTAAGGCACCCAGGATGATCGCCATTGTCGGCGTTCCGGGAATACCGAGCGTCATGGTCGGAATGAAGGCCGTCTGGGCGGCAGCGTTGTTGGCTGCCTCAGGTGCGGCGATCCCGTTGATCCGTCCAGTGCCGAATTCTTCCTTCTTGCCACCCACGGACCGTTCCAGCGAATAGGCCAGGAAAGAGGAAATCGTGGGTCCTGCACCGGGCAAGGGCCCCAGGATGCCACCAACGGAGGCTCCGCGAAGGATCGAGAACTTGATGCTCTTGAGTTTGCCGAAAGCGAGAAACATGGAGCGGGCGGAAATGGCGATCGGTTTCCTGTCGCCCTGATCATCCCTCAGCTTGTTGATGACCTCCGGGATGCCGAACAGCCCCATGGCAACGGCGACGATCGACAGCCCGTCGAGAAGGTTTGCATAGCCCATGTCGAACCGGGCAACGCCGCTGTTGAGATCAAGGCCGATGCTGCCCAGCAGCATGCCGATGAAGACCATCGCAACGCCCTTGAGCGCCGAGCCGCCCACTGCAACCGATCCGGCAACGAGCCCCAGCAGCAAGGTCGCGAAATACTCAGCCGGTCCGAAGGAGAGCGAGAACTTCACGATCAACGGCGACAGGAAAACCATGGCCAGAATGCCGAAAGTGCCGCCACTCAGCGAGGAGATCTGCGCTGTCAGCAGGGCAAGACCAGCCTCGCCCCTTTTCGCCATCGGGTAACCGTCCAGCGTTGTGATCGCATTGGAAGCCGTGCCCGGCAGATTGAGAAGGATCGATGCGATGGAGCCACCATATTCGGCTCCGTAATAGACACCGGCCAGCATGATGACCGCGGTCGTCGGCTCCAGATAGAAGGTGACCGGCAGCAGGATCGAGATCGCCGCGATCGCGCCGATACCTGGAAGAACACCGACGATATTGCCCAGCAGAACACCTGCGAAACAATAAAAGAGATTTACCGGATGCAGTGCGACCGTAAACCCTGAGAGGAAATCCATCATGATCAGAACCCGGGGAAAAGCCTGAGAGGCATGCCGAGGCCCAAAACGAATGTGAGCCACAGGAAGGCAGAAACGCCGATGGAGAGCAGCACCGTTTCCAGCCATTTCATGCGCGGAATGACGAGCGCCAGAACCGAAATCGCACACAAGGTGGTGAGTGCGATGCCGAGCCGTTCGATCAGCAAAGCGTAGAGTGCGATGGAAGCAACGACCCCGCAGAGGCCGAGCCAGGGGAATTGCCTTGGAAGGGTGACGTCACGAACGACGTTGACGACCGCGATCAGCAATCCGAAGACAATCGTCAAGGCACTCAAGACGACCGGGAACATTCCCGGCCCCATGTTGCGCGGCACGCCCATGTCGAGATCGCGGGAAGCGTAGAGGAAAACTGCACCTGCGAGCGCGACCAGCAGCCCGTCCTGTGCCTTGAAGAGAGCCTTCATCCCATCCTCCAGAAAACCGTCAGCTGGCTTTCAAGTGTTTGTGCAAATTGTTCATCTTGTAACTGTAAGCACTCGGGATCTCTTGCATTTCCATTGCGTATGCAAGCCGGGCACGGTCAGCGAGAGGCTTCAGATGCGACGAAGTCCGATCAAAGATCAAGTCTGCCGCCTCCTGTTTGGTCTGCGCATCCCTGCCTTCACCGATGCGAAGGGACAAGTGGACGAACCCGTTGTCCGGGTTCATGTCACCGACCAGGCAATCGTCAATGCGGGTGATGCGGATGCGGATACCCGCGATCGGGAAGATACCGGCTTCCGTCATGGCGGCGTGGACACAGCGACCGAAAGTTTCGACCTCGGTCTGATCTGCAATATTACCGGAATATTCGATCCAGGCGTGCGGCATGGTTCCATCCTTGAAAGGGCGAGCCGAAGCTCGCCCGGTAGGTTCAATTGTTGCGAAATGGAAGTTCAGGGAAAGGTCACTTCGGCTCGATGCCGGCGTCCTTGATTTCCTGGCCCCACAGGTCGACCTCGGAGGCGATGAATTCTGTCGTCGCCGCAGAATCCAGGCCACGCCGGGACGGCGTTACACCGATGCTTTCGAGTTTCGCCTGCACGTCCGGATTGGCAATGGTCTTGTTGAAGGCATCGCTCAGAACGTCCAGACGCTCCTGGGGGACACCAGCCGGAGCAACGACACTGTACCACCCAACCACGTTGAAACCGTCGAAGCCGAGTTCGTCTGCCGTTGGCGTGTCGGGCAGCGCGGCGTAACGGTCCGTGCTCGTGACGAGGATCGGCTTCAGGGCACCGCTCTCAACATGTGGCAGGACCGAAACAGGACTGCTGATCATCGCATTCACACGGCCGGCCAGGATATCGGAAATTGCATCTCCGGAACCTGAATAGGGAATATTGGTGAAGCTGAGATCCGCCTGCCGGGCCAGCAAACGCGCCGCCAGAAGCGCCGCGCTGCCTCCGTTTGCCATGGTCAGGTTTTCCGTGGCGGCCGCGGCAAAGCCTTCATAGTCGGAGATTTCGGAATCCCCCGGCACCGTGACCACATAGGGCGACTCGGAGATCACCGCGATCCCCGAGAAGTCTTCTTTCGAGTTGTAGGTCGCCGACTTGAAAAGCGACGGGTTGAGCGCAAGCGTCGCCTGGATACCGAACAGAATGGTATACCCGTCAGCCTCTGCCTGTTTCGCCAGAAGCGTGCCGACCGTTCCGGACGCACCCGGGCGGTTTTCGACGACAACAGGCTGCCCCAGATACTCCTTCATGTTGTCGGCAACAATCCGGGCCGTAGTGTCTGTCCCCCCTCCAGGCGAATACGGCACAATCAGGCGGACCGGCTTCTCCGGAAACGCGTCCTGCGCGATAACCGGAGCCGCCACTGTGAGCGCCAAGGCGCCCGCTGCGATTGACAACAAAGTTCTCTTGGTGAGCATTCTTTCCTCCCTTTGCTCAATTACTTCCGACTTTGGAACAACTCGTCGATCTTCCTTTCGTAGTCGTGGTAGTTCAGGAAGTCGTAGAGTTCCTCGCGCTTCTGCATGATATCCAGCACACCGGTCGCCGATCCGACCTCACGAATATGCTTGTAAACCTTCAGGGCTGCCGCGTTCATTGCGCGATTCGCAGACAAGGGGTAGAGCGCCGCTGAAACACCGACGCCGCGCAGCTCGTCCAGAGTGAAGTTCGGCGTCTTGGAAAACTCGGTAATGTTGGCAAGAACCGGATACGGCGTGTCGAGCGCATCGACGAAAGCCTTGTACTGGGACAACTCCGTGCAGGCTTCTGCGAAGATCATGTCGGCGCCAGCCTCGACGTAGGCACAGGCCCGGTCGATCGCACCGTTCAGGCCCTCGATGGCCAGCGCATCCGTGCGGGCAACAATGAAGAACTGATCGTCGGTCTTTGCATCCACGGCCGCCTTGACGCGGTCAACCATCTCCTGCTTGGAAACGATCTCCTTGCCCGGACGGTGACCGCACCGCTTGAGCTGGACCTGATCTTCCATGTGCATGGCACCGGCGCCGTCCTTGATCAGGCCGCGCACAAGGCGCGCGATGGTGAAGGCACCGCCGAAGCCGGTATCGACATCAACCAGGACCGGCAGACTGCTTGCATCCGTAACGCGGCGGAGATCCGTCAGCACGTCACTCAGGTTCGTGATGCCGAGATCGGGAAGCCCATAAGATGCGTTCGCGACGCCTGCACCGGCAAGATAAAGAGCCTTGTAGCCCACGCGCTCTGCCATCATCGCCGTGTAGGCGTTGATCGACCCCATGACCTGAAGCGGATTTTCTTCCTTCAAGGCCTGCCGGAACCGTGCGCCTGCCGAAAGTGTCGTCATTATAAACCTCTCATTTTTGACTGATCATAATATGATCATTTTTTGAACTCTTTATTTGATAAAGATCATATTATGGCTTTTTTCAAAGTCAATAAGTTATTTCCCGATGATTTCGAGCCGCCCCAGCCGCAGAAAACAGCCAAAAACAAAGGCCCGCCGCGCTTTCGCGCAACGGGCCCGCCTGTTCATAATATGGACACGCCCGGCCGTAACCGGGAAATGATCAGGGAAACGCCTGCCTCAACTCCGCAAGACCGCGGGCAAAGACACCAATATCAGCCCCAACGGCCAGAAACTCGACACCCATGAGCGCATAACGTTGCGCAAGTTCACGGTTGGACGTCAGGATACCGGCAGGCTTTCCCGCGGCCCTGATCCGCGAAAGGGCCTCAACCACGACCGCTTGCACAGGAGCCGCTTCGGGCTTGCCGACATAGCCCATGTCCGCGGCCAGATCCGCTGGCCCGACAAAGACGCCATCGACACCTTCAACGGCAAGTATCTCGTCCAGCGCATCGATGCCCTTGCAGCTTTCGACCTGGACAAGCAGACACACCTGCTTGTTTGCCGTGTGCAGATAGTCGGTTATGCGACCATAGTCCGATGCCCTTGCCAGGGCCGCGCCGACACCGCGCGCCCCCTCCGGCGGATAACGGACCGAGCCCACGGCTTCCTGCGCCTCCGCTGCCGTTTCGATCATCGGCACCAGAATTGTCTGCGCCCCGATATCCAGCATCTGCTTGATCAGGGCACGGTCATTCTCACGGACGCGAACCACCGGATGGCTGCTGCCGGAGAGAACCCGCAGCTGCGCCATGATTTCGGCAAGCCCGTTCGGCCCGTGTTCGGCATCGATGACGAGCCAGTCGAACCCGGCTCCTGCGCAAATTTCCGCGGCGCCGGGATGTGCCAGCGCCATCCAAAGGCCAATCTGGGTCTCCGGCTTTGCAAGCCGCGCCTTGAAGAGGTTTTTCGCTAAGGTCATCACGCTCACGCAAATCTGGTGGAGACGGCGCCAAACGGTCCGAAGTCGGCCCGGATCGCCGTGCCGGGTGGACATTCGATGGGGCCGATAAACGATCCCGTCAGGACGATCTGGCCGGGTTCGATGCGGTGGCCGTAGCTGGCCATCCGCCGGGCAAGCCAGACGAGCCCCATCACGGGGTCGTTCAAGACAGCCGCACCAAGACCGGTGGCTGTGACCTCACCATCCTGTTCGACGATAGCCCCAACCCAGCGAAGATCCACTTCGCCGGGGTCATGCCGTTGAGCTCCCAGAACCACGCCCGCATTGGCGGCATTGTCCGCCACGGTGTCGAAGATGCGCCGGCGCGTTCCCGTCTCCGGATCAGCACGCAAGATGCGGGTGTCCAGGATTTCAAGCGCAGGGCTGACATAATCCGTCGCCGCGATCACATCTTCACGGGACACGTTGCCATCGATTGGCGCCTTCATCACAAACGCTATCTCGGCTTCCACGCGCGGTTCGATAAATCGGCCGCGTGGCACCTGACCGCCATCCGGGAACAGCATGTCGTCATAAAGCACGCCCGAATCCGGCGTATCGATACCGAGTGCGTTCTGCATGACCTTGGATGTCAGGCCGATTTTCCACCCCAGGATGCGCCGCCCGGCTGCCAGTTTGGTCGCAAGTTGCGCCCCCTGTATGGCATAGGCATCATCCAGCGAGATGTCCGGGTAACGCACGCTGAGAAGGCCAGTCTGTTGCCGGGTCGCTTCCGCTTCCAGAAGTTCGGCCGCCACGTCCTGCACCTGCGCGGCACTCAGCATTTTTCGTCCTCAATGCCGTTGCGCAGGATGCCGATGCCTTCGGCTTCGACTTCCACAATATCACCCGGCTTCAACCAGCAAGGGGGCTCCATCCTTGCGCCGGCACCTGTCGGAGTGCCACAGACCAGAATGTCGCCAGGCATCAGCTGCGCAAATGTCGAAACGTAATTGACGATATAGGGGAAGTCGAAAATCATTCTCGACGTCCGGTCCTGCTGGCGAACCTCACCGTTGACGCGGGTTACAAGAGCAACATCCTGCAATTGGGCCGGGGAATGCAGCGGGACGAGAGCCGGGCCGATGCTGCCGGTCCTTTCCCAGTTCTTGCCCTGCGTCACGTTGAATTTCGCATGGCGCGTCCAATCGCGGATCGTTCCCTCGTTGCAAAGGGTAATCGCGGCAATATGGTCGAATGCCGTCTCGCGCGGAATGCGACGGCCGGCTTTTCCGATGACGATCGCAATCTCGCCTTCATAGTCCAGCTGATCGCTTTCCGGTGGCCGGATCAGTGGCTGGCCATGACCGGTGAACCCGCTCGCAAACCGCGGAAAAAGGGAGGGCCGCATCTGTTGTGCCTGGCCGTCCTTGTACTCTGCGTTCCTGTCCGGGTAGTTCACCCCGACGCAGATGATCTTCTGGGGAGCGGCGATCGGAATCTGGAAGGCGACATCTGACGCCCGATAGCTCACCGGACGCCTCTCGCCGGCCTTGACCAGATCCGGAAGGGCGCCGGCGGCAACAACGTCCAGAAGATTGCTGAACCGGGCTTCCAGATTGTCGGTCACGTCCACCAGATCATCGCCTGTCAGGACACCATAACGCAGGGCACCTTCTGCCCGAAACGCTGCAATGGCTGGCTCATATGCCGTCATGTCAATTTCCTTCATCGATTCCGCCAACACACAGGTATTTGGCTTCCAGGTATTCATCCAGGCCAAGGCGGGATCCCTCCCGTCCCAGGCCGGATTGCTTGATGCCGCCGAACGGTGCTTCGGCAGTGGAGATCAGGCCCGTGTTTATGCCGACCATGCCGTACTCGAGACGCTCGCCGACCCGCCAACTGCGCGCGAGGTCGCGGGTAAAGAAGTAGGCTGCGAGCCCGTACTCGCTGTCGTTGGCAAGCGCGATCACTTCTTCTTCCGTGTCGAAACGGAAGACTGGCGCCACAGGCCCGAAGGTCTCTTCACGTGCGATGCGCATCTCATGGTGCACACCGGTCAGAACGGTCGGCTGAAAGAAGGTGCCACCAAGGGAATGATGCGTTCCGCCCAGTTCAATCCTGGCACCATTGGCAATGGCATCCGAGATATGCGCCTGGACCTTGTCTATGGCTGAAACGTCAATCAGCGGACCAAGGTCCGTATCATCAGCCTGCCCATCGCCGACCTTCATGGTCCGCATCCGCTTCACCAGAGCGGCAACGAATGCGTCGTGAACACCGGACTGCACATAGATGCGATTGGCGCAAACGCAGGTCTGGCCGCTGTTGCGGAATTTGGCCACCACAGCCCCTTCGACGGCGGCTTCCACATCGGCATCATCGAAGACGATGAAAGGCGCATTGCCGCCGAGTTCCAGCGAGATCTTCTTGACGGTGTCGGCGCACTGCCGCATCAGCAACTTGCCGACGTCCGTTGAGCCGGTAAAGGACAGCTTGCGCACGAAGGGACTGGAGGTCATCGCTGCGCCAATCCTGCGCGCGTCCCCCGTGATAACCGTGAAGAGACCAGGCGGAACACCTGCACGCTCGGCGAGCGTCGCCAGCGCAAGGGCTGAAAAAGGCGTTTGCTCGGCGGGTTTGACGATGATTGCGCACCCGGCAGCCAATGCCGGTGCAACCTTTCTTGTGATCATCGCATTCGGAAAGTTCCAGGGGGTGATCGCCGCAACCACACCAACAGGCTGCCTGACCACCAGGAGGCGCTTGTCCCGGGACGTCGCAGGTATCGTCTCGCCGTATATGCGGCGCGCTTCCTCGGCATACCATTCGACATAGGAGGCACCGTAGAGGACTTCCCCTTTCGCCTCTTTCAAAGGCTTGCCCTGTTCCAGGGTGATGATGCGCGCCAGATCGTCAGCGTTCTCGACAATCAACGCAAACCAGCGCTGAAGCACCTCGGCCCGTGCCTTCGCAGGCTGTGCGGCCCAATCGGCCTGTGCCTCCTTGGCATGTCTGATGGCCAACTCTGTTTCAGTGCCCCCAAGGTTGGGAACATTACCGAGGCAAGCGCTGGTCGCCGGGTTCGTGACGGTAAGGCCCTCAACACCCGCTTCGTAGTTGCCTTCACCAATACGGACGCTTTCGCAGAGAAGGCTCCTGTCTTTTAACACTGATGCATCTCCCCCTGCCCGGACACTCAATTCAAAAAGTTCATATTGTGGATATATATTCAACAAATATTATAATCACAATCACATTATGAACTTATTTGTTCAAGGGACGCTTGACTACAGTGTTTTTGGGAGGCCCTGTCGCCGAGAGCAGAAGCTGCGGCTGCCCAACCACGGCTCGAACCGACGTTTGAAAGAAGCAGGACGATCCAGCAACCATCGGGTTGCCGGATCGGTCACTTTCGTAAGTATCTGAAAAGACGAATGAATGAGTGCCACTAGCCGGGCACTGAACGTTTACGCGGCTGTACGGTCCGGCAACGAATGCGAAAGAACCGAAAGAACATCAACGATCCGGCTCAGCGACCACATTCTGAACCCGTCGATCGGGCACACTAAATGCAAGGAGCCAATAGTGAAATGCGGGCTCAAGCAAACCAGGCTCGCGATCAGAGCACCCCGATCGTCCAAAATGAAGCTGACAGGCGCTGTCACGAGTGTCGTCCCAAGGGAATGGTGTGCCTGGTTGGTAGTCTTTTGGGGTGACTGTTCTTCACCCCAGGGCCGGATGACGGCGCACTTGAGGTTGCTGCGCAAAAATCGCCCGGCCAGCAGAAGTCAGGCGCTCTCTAATGGTCGGTTTCTATCCGAAGGACGCTGTTTCGGCATTTCAGGCTGACCGGAAGAACTGTTTCCCTTGGAACCTTGCCGTCACAGCCGTCAATCATCTGAACCAGCAGCCGGGCAGCGGTGGCCCCTGCATCAAACTGTTCTATGCGCACTGTTGTGAGGCCAGGCGGAATGAGATCCAGGAACGGCATGTCGTTGAAGCCGGTGATGGAAATCTTGTCGGGACACGGATGCCCGTTTCTGGCGCAATAATCCATGGCCCCGAGGGCCAGCCTGTCATTGGCGCACAGAATTGCGGTTGTTTCCGGTGACCGGCTCAATATCTCTTTCGCACAACGGCGGCCTTCCTCCTCCTCGAAACGGCAGGCTTCCTCAATGACAAGTGCATCGGCTGAAAGTCCGTAGTCCCGGGCAACCGAGCAGAACGCTTCACGGCGCAGCAGTCCGGTCGACAAGTCCCGAGGTCCGGCAAGATGCGCAATTCGCCGGTGACCATGATCATGAAGATGATCAAAAATCATGCGGATCCCGGCTTCCTCGTCGTTGATCACATATGGGATCTCGGCTTCCTCGACCTTTCGGTTCAGCGTGACAACCGGAAGACCCTGGCGCGCCGCTTCCACGATATTGGGATCGCTGCGCAACACAGCCGTATGGATGATGCCGTCCACGCCGCGCTCCTGAAGCGTCTCGGTCAATCGGCGCTCCCGGTCACTGTCACCATCGGTGTTGACGATGATGGAAGCATAACCCAGCGGCTCCATCACACTTTCGATGCCGCGAACGATCGGCGGGAAAATCATGTTGGTGATATCCGGGATCATCACCCCGACCGTCATCGACTTCTGCTTGCGCAAACTGAAGGCAATCCGGTTGGGCCGATACCCCAGCCTGTCGGCCGCTTGACGGATCTTCACGACAATTTCTTCGGTCAGCGAGCTGCGCTTTTGCGGATCAAGCGCACGGGAAACCGTGGAAACATGAACACCTGTTTCCCGGGCAATATCCTTCAGTGTCGGCCGTCGGCTCATCTTTGCGTCCTCCCACCCTCCATATAGCTGGATGGAACCCTCTTCGCAATCGATTGCATAAAACTGTTGACACCTCGTTTGTGATCGTGTTACCGATTATGCAATCGATTGCAGAGATTTGGATTTCGCGTTCTGCGACTTGCCTGAAATGGGCGCCGCACCGGTACGTGCGGTTCGTTCGTTGTGGCGAGGGCAAACCCGAAACGGGTTGGACGCGCGAAAGATCTGTGCTTCGATTTGGGACTGTCAGCCTTGGGAGAGGCGTCGGCCCAACGCTCTGAAACACGACACGTGTTTCGGGCGCTATCGATGATTTGGGAGGGAGTCAGACTTTTCCTGTCCGGCACATCCGGATCAGAGCGTGACGATTTTCGTCGCGCATATTATTGCGAATATCTGTGCAATCGATTGCACGATTAAGTTCGATTGCTGAAATGCATGAGGTGATGTGAATGCCGCCCCGATCTCGAACGTGAGCAAGGGGCACGACGAATGGCTACGGTATGGTGCAAGGGCTTGGGAGGGCTCCACCGCAGATCTACCGAAAAGGATCTGATCTCATCTTCAGGGAGGAAAAAGATGAAACGCATTAATTGGACGGTGGCAGCTCTTGTGTCTGCCAGCATGCTTGCATCTGGCTATACCGGAATGGCTCAGGCGGCTGATCCGCTCAAGATCGGCGCCAGCCTGCCCTTGACCGGTGGTTTTTCGATTGCCGGACAAAAACACCAGCAAGGCTATGAACTGTGTGTCGATCTCATTAACGAGCGCGGCGGCATCATGGGTCGCCAGGTCGAGCTGCTTGTTTCCGATAACAGATCCGACCCGGCAACTGCCATCAACCAGTACGAACGCTTCATCAATGTCGACGGCGTGGAGGCGGTATACGGAACCTTTTCCTCGCGTCTGTCCTTCCCTGTCGCCAGCATTCTGGCAAAGAACAACATGGTTCACCCGTTGCCGGCCGGTGGCGCCCTGCGCATCTATACGCAGGGTCACAAGAACATCTTCTATTTCCAGCCGAATGCCGCCGAATATGTCGGCGCTTCCCTCGCAGGCATCATCAAGGACCTGATCCCCGAGGGTGAAACACCCAAGACTGCGGCGGTGATATCCGCGGACGACTTCTTCGCAAACGGTGTCTGGTCGGGCCTTATGGGCGAGAAGGTCATGGACCCGGCGGACGGCTCACTCGTGCGCGACCTCGCACCGGGATACCTTGCTGAAAACAACATCGAAGTCGTCTTTTCCGAGCGTTGGCCGGAAGAAGGTTTCAGCGACTGGCTCAACCTTGCCAATCAGGTGAAACGCTCCGGAGCGGAACTGATCATCGGACTGACAGCTTCCGCGGAAGAGGCGGTCCAGCTGACACGCGCACTCAAGACAGTCCGGGCGGAGCCGAAACTCGTCTATTTCAGCCAGGGAACACAGGCTGAATACCTGGAAGGCACCGGCTCAAGTGCAGAAGGCGTCCTGGTTCATACCTCCTGGCACAAGGATGCGCCGTTTCAGTCGACACTGGCCGGCGAACCGTTTTCCAACAGCGACTTCGTCGCCTCCTATCAGGAAAAATTCGGAGCGGTTCCCGATGAAGACGCTGCCATTCCCTTCGCTGTCTGCCAGGGCATCGAGCAGGCAATTCTCGGTGCCGGTTCAACCGACAATGAAGCCATGGGCAAATGGTTGTCGGAACGCACCAGGGACGAGCCGGTTCGCACGATCCTCGGGCGGTTCAACTGGGATGAACTGGGGCTGCCTGCAGACAAGCCGTTCCTGATGACCCAGTGGAACGATGGTGAACTGCAGTTTGTCTATCCGACGGACGAGTTTGAAGGCGTCAGCGCCCTCACCTACCCGAAGGGTTCGTTCTGACGGATCGAACCGGTCCCGGGCGCGTGGCGCCCGGGAAGCTCTCCTGACATTCCAAGCGCAAAGCGAGTTCCCATGCTCGAAATAGATAACCTGTCCAAGCATTTTGGCGGGATCCGCGCAGTCGACGGCTGTTCGTTCACCGTTCCCAAAGGCAGCATCACGGCCCTGATCGGCCCGAATGGCGCGGGCAAGACCACCGCCTTCAACTGCATAAGCCGGACAACCGAACCCTCGGCCGGCAAGGTTCTTCTTGAGGGCCAACGCATCGAACATCTGCGGCCGCACAAGATCACCCGCATGGGCCTGAGCCGCACGTTCCAGATCAGCCGAAACCTGGCGGACATGACGGTTCTGGAAAACGTCATCTGCCAATCCAGGATCGGCGGCTGGCGGGATCTTTTCAAACCCGCCCTTGGTGCGGAAGAAGTCGAAAAGGCGATGGAAATCCTCGACTTCCTCGGCATTACGCGGATCGCCTACGAGGACGGCTCCAACCTGTCCTACGGCCAGAAGAAACTGATGGATCTGGCAGCGCTCCTGATGAGCGACCCCAAGATCATTCTGCTCGATGAACCTGCTGGCGGGGTCAATCCGACGCTGCTTGAGGAAATCATCGGCCACATACAAAAGCTGAACGAACAGGGCCTGACGGTGCTCATCGTGGAGCACAACATGGACCTCATCATGCGCCTGTCCCACAAGATCGTGGTGATGGCACAGGGCAAGGTCATTGCTGATGGCAAGCCCGAAGAAGTCCGCGAAAATCCTGCTGTTCTCGACGCCTATCTTGGTGGCGTCCTGGAGGAGGCTGCGTGATGAGCGAACTTCTCCACGTTTCCAATGTGACTGCCGGTTACGGCGACGGCCCGGCAATTCTGGACGGAGCCGAGCTTCGTGTCGAACCCGGCAAGGTCCACTGCATCATCGGTCCGAACGGCGCCGGCAAGTCCACCTTGCTGAAGGCCATCTGCGGCATGCTCAAGGTGCGCAACGGCGACGTTCTCTACAAGGGCGAAAGCCTGAAGGGCCTTCGCCCGGACCAGGTACTTCGAAAGGGAATTTGTTTCGTTCCCCAGGAGCGCGCGCTGTTCCCGAAAATGACCGTACGGGAAAACATGCGCATGGGCGGATTTTCCATGAGCGACAAATCCGGTCTGGAAAAACGCATCGACGAGATCGAGGAGCTCTTCCCGATCCTGAAGGAACGCCGCGACCAGCACGCAGGCACGATGTCGGGAGGTCAACAACAGACCCTGGCCATGGCCCGCACGATGATCCTGAAGCCGGACATTGTCATGCTGGATGAACCGTCGCTCGGACTGGCGCCAAAGATCGTCCAGGAAATGTTTTCAATCATGAAGATGATGGCCGCAGAAGGCATCACGATCCTTCTTGTTGAGCAGAACACCTTGATGGGATTGAAGAATTCCGACCAGGGCGTCGTTCTGGATCTGGGACGCACCCTGTTTTCCGGTCCTGCGGACGACGTCCTGCGCGACCCGCGGATACAGGACCTTTATCTCGGCGGCAAGAAGGCAGCCTGAGGAGGGCAACCATGGCTGATATTATTCAAACTCTCATTCTGGGCCTTGCTCTTGGTGGTGTGTTCGCCCTCATGGGATCCGGGCTCAGTCTCGTATTCGGTGTCATGCGCATCGTAAACCTGGCGCATCCGGTGCTGATCATCGCCGGCGCTTACGTCGCCTACTGGGGTTTTCGGCTGTATGGCATCGACCCCTTGATGATGCTGCCCGTGGCGATCGTCATTCTGGCCGCCATAGGTGTGCTGCTTTACAAGTTGGTTTTCGAACGGGAAGCACGCTCGGCCAAATATTCGGAAATGACGGTCCTGCTCACCTTCGCAATCGCGATGGTTGTCGAAGGGGCACTGGGAGGGTTCTTCTCGAACACCCAGCGTGTGACGTCTCCGGACTACGCGACCGATGCGATCTTTATCGGTGATGTCTTCATTCCGACCGGCCAGCTTTATGCAGGCATTCTGTCGCTGATCATCATTTCCGTGCTGGCGCTTTTCCTGAAGTATTCCAGTTTCGGCTACGCCATCCGCGCAACCACCCAGAACCGCGAAGCGGCTGAACTGCTGGGGGTGAATGTCAACCGCGTTGCCCTGGTCAGCTTCGCAATCGGCATTGGTCTCGCCGGGGCTGCTGGCTGCCTTGTCTCCTTCGTCTTCTCGTTCTTTCCGGCAAAACACTGGGAGTGGATCGCGGTCCTCATGTCCCTGGTGGTTCTCGGCGGCATGGGCTCACTGCTCGGCACGGTCGTCGCATCCTTCCTGTTGAGCGTGATTGCCGCCTTCGTCGGCACCTATGTCGGAGCGACATGGTCGACCATGACCTTCTTTCTCGCCCTGTTTCTCATCCTTCTCGTTCGGCCCCAGGGGCTGTTCGGTGAAAAACCGGAGCTTGCATAATGTCCCTTGCTTTCAACGAGACTTCCAACGTTCTGCAGGCCCGGGCCGAGCACAACGAAAAGCTTGCACGGCGCGCCGACAGGACACGGGCCACCTGGTTTCCGATCGTCCTTCTGGCCCTCTTGCTGGCGGTTCCGGCACTGCAATTTGTCGGCAACTTCAACTATGTGATCCACCTCATCCTGTTCACGGCCTGCTATGCGGTCATGGCATCGGGCTGGAACATTCTTGGCGGTTTCACCGGTTACATCTCGCTGGGACACAACGTCTTCTTCTGCATTGGCGGCTACTTTGCCGGAATGCTGCTGGCACGCTTCGGCATTTCGACGCTTTTGACGGCACCTCTGGCAGGCCTCGTTTGCGCTGCTGTCGGCTATCTGATCGGTCGTATCACGCTCAAAACGCGCGGCCCGAGCTTCATCATTTCCTCGCTGGCGCTGGTGATGATTGCCCGCATCCTGTTTGACAACTGGCACTTTGTCGGTGGGGCCAATGGTGTCGCCCTACCTGCCAACGACCTCAGTGTGGAATGGGCCAAGCTGCCGTATTACTACGCCTTCGTCATTCTGGCGGCGCTGACCGTCTTCATCAGCTACAAGATCAAGCACTCGAAATTCGGGCTCGGGCTGCGCGCCATTTCGAAGGACGAGATCAAGGCCGAGAGCGCAGGGATCGATACCCGCACCTACAAGACGCTCGCCTTCGCCATCTCGGCAGCCTTTGTCGGCATGGCAGGCGCTATCTGGGGTGAATATCTCACCTACATCCGTCCGAACATCTTCCTGATCATTCTTGTCAGCGTGAACATGGTTCTGATGTGCATTCTCGGCGGCAAGGGCACGATCGCGGGCCCGGTCATCGGTGCAGTCCTGATTGTCGCCTTCAACGAGATCTTCGTCGCAACTCTTGGCTCTTCGGAATTCAACATCCTGGCAACCGGCCTGATCATGGCGCTGGCGCTGATGTTCTTTCCCCTCGGCATCGTTGGGACCCTGGCAGCGAAACACCGCCTGCCCCGCTTCCTGAACTGGGACTGAGAGAAAGGGCTCAACCGATGGGTTTCGTACTTTACAACGCGCCTCAATCCACCTGCTCGCAGCGTGTGCGCTTCTCCCTTCACGCAAAGGGACAGGCATTTGAAGAAAGAAAGCTAGACCTCTTCAGTGGCGACCAGCTCAAGCCGGATTATCTGGCGATCAATCCCAATGGCGTGGTTCCGACCCTCGTGCATGACGGGGTCCCCGTGACCGATAGCGCCGTCATCATGGAGTATCTGGAAGACATACTGCCGGACACATCCCCGATGCGACCGTCTGCTCCTCATGAGCGTGCAAGGATGCGGGCGATGTTGCGCTTCATCGATGAAGTGCCGACACCGGCGATCCGCGTACCATCCTATAATCTTGCCTTCCTGCCGCATTTTCAGGCCATGAGCGCAGAAGAATTTCAGGCGCTTTGCGACAGCAAGCCGTTGCGCCGCGAGTTTCTCATGAAAATGGGCCGCACCGGTTTTCCGAAGGCTGACATGGACGAGGCGCAGGGACGCCTGGACAGGGGCGTGGACCGAATGAACCAGTGGCTCCTGGAAGGAGGTGGCCCCTGGATCATGGGACAGACCCTCACCTATGCCGATATCGCCATCATGCCGGTCATTGTGCGCATGGACGACATCAACCTGAGTGATGCCTGGGCAGACAAGCCCATGGTCGCGGCATGGCTGGATAACATTCGCAAGGAGCCCGCCTTCAGGGCCACCTATTACCACGGCTCCTTGCTCACCGAAAAATACCCGCACCTGAAAGCAGCCAGGGCCGACCAGGCCTTACATGCGACAGCGGCGTCCGCCTGAGGGAACGTCATGGACAGCTACGTTACGACCACAAGACTGATCAGCAAGGAAGAGGATGTCACCCCTGCCGTTCTGGCGGCCATGGAGGCGACATCGGATCCGCGTTTCAAGGAAATCATCACCTCTCTCGTCCGGCACCTGCATGCCTTTCTGCGGGAGGTTCGCCCGACCGAAGCCGAATACGAAAAAGGCCTGCAGATCCTCAATGCCATAGGCCAGCAGACCGACAACGCCCACAACGAGGCGGTGCTCATCTGCGACGTTCTCGGCGCCTCGACACTCATCGATCTCATCAACAATGACGGCATGCAGGGCGAGACGATGTCAGCCTTGCTTGGCCCCTTCTATCGGGGATCTGCACCTGACTGCGAGTTTGGCGACACCATCGCACGGTCCACCACGTCGGGAGACCCGCTGGTTCTGAAGGGCCGTGTACTGGACGTGAATGGTGAACCCATTGCCGGGGCAACGCTTGATGTTTGGCAGGCATCCCCGGATGGACTCTACGAGAACCAGGACAAGGACCAGGCTGACTTCAATCTGCGTGGCAAATTTGTTTCGGACGAAAACGGCAACTACCTCATCCGCACGGTGAAACCGGCCGGTTACCCGGTCCCCGTTCACACCACTACGGGAGATCTGTTGAGGGCACAGAAACGGACACCCATGCGTCCGGCGCATGTCCATTTCATAGTGTCCGCCCCTGAACACAAGACACTCATCACCCAGATTTTCGCCGATACGGACGAAGCGATGGTGAACGACGTTGTGTTCGGTGCGAAGGAACAGATCGCGGGTGATCTGGAACTCCGGGAAACACCTTCAGCCGAATATCCCGACGTTGCCGCCCCCTTCTACACCTGCACCTACGACTTCATCCTGAAGCCAGGCGAACCCCGTTTCCCCGAACCGCCGATCAAGGGGAAAGTGTCTTGAGCCAGTCATTGAAAGGGAAAGTCGCCGTTGTCATCGGCGGCTCCGGCGGAATAGGCGCAGCATCTGCCAAACTGTTCGCAGAGGCGGGCGCGCGTGTCGTCGTCGGATATCGTTCCAGCGAAGACAAGGCGCAGGCAGTCGTCACGGCACTCGAAGGCGACGGCCATCTTGCGCTGAAAGTCGATGTCATCGACACGCCAAGCATTGAGGCCTTCAAGGAGGAAATCGCGAGCAGAGTTGGGCGGGTCGACATTCTCGTGAATTCGGCGGGTACCACGACGCCGGTCGCTCACAAGGATCTGGATGGACTGACGGACACCATCATCGATGAGGTTTTCGCCTCCAATTTCCGGGGGGTGTTCGCGTCCATTCGCGCCTTTGCCTCCCTGCTCAAGGCGAGCGGCGATGGTGCCGTCATCAACGTGTCCTCGATCGCGGCCTTCAAGGGGTTCGGTTCTTCCATCGCCTACTGCGGCGCAAAGGCAGCACTCGATTCGATGACCCATACGCTTGGCCTGGCACTTGGACCGGAAGTCCGGATCCTCTCAGTGTCTCCAGGAATGGTTGCGACGGATTTTGTTCCAGGCAGAACACGGGAACAGGTCGAAAAGGCAGGTGCAGCGACCCCATTGCAAAAGGTTGTCGAAGCCGAGGATATCGGCAAGGCGATCTTTGCGTCCGTTGCCTACCTCACCCACTCCACGGGCACGCGCATCGTTGTCGATGCCGGGCGGGGGCTTTGAACCATGGTGCATAAAACCATCATCACCTGCGCTGTGACAGGAAACCTGACCACCCGAGACCAGCACCCTGACCTGCCGGCAACCCCTCAGGAGATTGCCGATGCATGCCTTGAGGCAGCCGAAGCCGGCGCCGCAATTGCCCACATTCACGTGCGGAATCCGGAGACGGCCAAGCCATCGATGGAGATCGGCCTTTATGAAGACGTTGTCAGGCTGATCCGGCAGAAGAACACTGATCTGATCCTCAACCTGACGACCGGTCCAGGCGGCCGTTTCGTCCCCTCCGATGACGATCCTTCGGTCGCCGGCCCGGGAACGACGATCCTGCCCCCTGAAAAACGGGTGGAACATATCGCAAGGATCCGTCCGGACATCTGCACACTGGATTTCAACACCATGAACTCGGGTGCACAGGTGGTGATCAACACACCCCGGAATGTACGCGTGATGGCTGAAGTCATCCGCGACAGCGGTGTGAAACCGGAACTGGAATTGTTCGACACCGGCGACATCGTGATGGCCAATGATTTTCTGAAGGCCGGACGTATCGAAGGTCCCGCCATGTGTTCGCTTGTAACGGGCGTGAGATACGGCCTGCCTTCAACTCCGGATGCCATGTCCATGGCTTCCCGAATGTTGCAGCCAGGCACGGTGTGGACCGGCTTTGGTGTCGGCCGATGGGCTTTTCCGATGCTGGTGCAAGCCTGGCTGCTGGGTGGCCACGTGCGCATTGGCATGGAGGACACCGTCTATATCGGCAAGGGCAAACGGACAAAGGGCAATGGCGAACTGACCGCCAGAGCCCGTGACTTCATTGAGAAACTGGGAGGCGAAATCGCCACTGCAGGCGAAGCCAGGCAAATGCTTGGACTCCAGCAGTAAGCGCGCCGCAACAAAGTGAAAAGGACGGGGACAAGAGCCATGAACGTTCAAAGCAAGACAGTCACCGGCAAGGCCCTTTGGGTGACGGAAAAGTCGCCGGATCTGGACAATCTTCTGATCGACGTGATCGAACCGGCAATACCTCAGCACGGGCCGGGTCAGGTCCTGGTTGAAATCAGGGCAGCTGGTGTAAATCCTTCAGACGTGAAGGCGTCTCTCGGCCATATGCCGCATGCGGTTTGGCCAAGAGTTCCCGGTCGCGATTTTGCAGGCGTTGTTGTTGATGGACCAGCACATCTGATCGGCAAGGAAATCTGGGGAGGAGGCGGAGAACTCGGCATCACACAAAACGGTTCTCACGCCAAGTATATGGCCTTGCCACAGGCCGCAGTCCGCGAAAAACCGGTCAATTTTACCATGGAAGAAGCCGGTTCGATCGGCGTTCCCTTCATAACCGCCTTTGAAGGTCTGCGGGAAGCTGGCGGCGTTCAGCCATGGGACAATGTCCTGGTTTGCGGGGCCAACGGCAAGGTAGGACAGGCTGCAATCCAGCTTGCGACGATGGCAGGCGCAACAGTGTTCGGTGTCGAATACAAGCCCATGGAATTTCTCGGCCATAGTGCGCAACCCATCGAAATGTTCGACAGCTCTTCTCAGGACGTCGCTCAACTGGTTCGCGAAAAGACCGGGGGGCGGGGCGCTGATATCGTCTTCAACACCGTCGGAAGCCCCTATTTCGAAATGGCCAACAAGGCGCTTGCAAAACAGGGGCGTCAGGTCTTCATCTCCACGTTCGACAGGGCGGTAGACTTCGACATCTTCACGTTTTTCCGCGGGCGTCACAAGTTCATCGGTATCGATACATTGGCGCTCGACAGTGTGTACGGCGCGAAGATCTTCGACGTGCTCAAGCCGAAGTTCGAGGCCGGTGTTCTGAAGCCCTTCCCGATCAATCCGGAAACCGTCTACGGATTTGACGACGCCGCCAAGGCCTACGCTTCAGTTCTGCGTGCAACGCCTGAGCGGGTTATCCTCAAGCCTTAGAAGGAAACGCACATGCAGGTAACCCGCATTGACAGCGCGCAGCAATATGAGGCGCCGGAACACTACGCGATGGCGTGCGTTCGTCTTCAGGGAAAGGAGGCAACGTCAACGCACTCAATGTGGGTAGGCCTGTCCCATCTTCTTCCTGGAGGCCACACATCTCTCAAGGCGTCCCCACAAGAGAAGATCTATGTGGTCATTTCCGGCCAGGTCACCATCACCAATGGAAATGAAGTGGTGACCCTTGGACCACTGGATTCCTGCGTTCTATCTTCAAATGAACCAAGAGCTCTCGAAAACAGGACAAACCAACCGGCCACCATCCTTCTGGCGATGGAGGAAACAGCCCAAAGTCTCTAGAAGGTCTTTGGGTTAACCGGTCGTGGCTCTTGTTTCAGTGGTCTGTCAGGTTGGTGTCGGTGTGAACAAGCTTTTTATTTGGGCCTGTCGCCGGCTTTGAGAGTTTTCTGCCCCGCTGCGTGGGTCATTCGCCCAGCCCCTGTCATAATGGCACAAAAAAACCCCGGTCAGGATATCTGCCGGGGTTTGATATTGTTTTGGTATTTGGCTTTTAGATTTTTTGTGCCAGTGCGTCGGGCATAGCGCTTTTTGATGGGGCCGGGTCATGTCAAGATCCCTGCCGCGCGTGATCCAACAAAAAAGGCCGCCCTATTGGCCGGCCTTTTGTTTATTTGGTTGCGGGAGCAGGATTTGAACCTGCGACCTTCAGGTTATGAGCCTGACGAGCTACCGGGCTGCTCCATCCCGCG